>NZ_JBGGWC010000002.1:0-955847 GCF_041321175.1 Nocardioides candidus
CGATCGCCTGCTGGGCGCAGGAGGTGATCGGGTGCGGCTGCTGGACGAGCTCTGCGACCACCGATCCGACCTTCCCCCGAGTTGATACCCCAATCGTACACGTGTTCGATCCCAAATGCAACAGCAATGCGTCGGATGACTTGAATGCCAGCTCGCCCCACCGGCGAACGAAACCCACCGCGGCGACGAGGGCCCTACTGGGTCGCCAGCCAGGCGCCGTACGTCTCGGGCAGGATCACCGCACCCTCACCCGTCAGCAGCCCGCCGCCCTTGATCTGGCGGCCGGCCTTCCCGGGCACCGGCAGGGAGACCACCTTGGTGCGGTCACCGCGGTGCGCGACGAGGCGCCGGGCGAGGTCGGGCATCCGGTGCTGCTCGGGGCCGCCGACGTCGGGAGCGAGCCCGGCGGGTGCCCCCAGCGCCACGTCCACGACGTGCTCCGCGAGCTGACGGGCCGAGACCGGCTGGCTCAGCATGTCCGGGACGAGCTTGACCGGCCCCGGCGAGCGCTCGAGGAGCTGCCCGGCGAAGTCGTGGAACTGCGTGGCGCGCACGATCGTCCACGGCACCGGACCGCCCCGCACCAGCTCCTCCTGGCGGCGCTTGCCGTAGTAGTAGCCCATGTCGACCCGGTCGCAGCCGACGATCGAGACGACGACGTGGTGGCGGACGCCGGCGCGTTCCCCCGCGGAGAGCAGGTTGCCGCCCGCAGCCTCGAAGAACGCGATGGCCGGCTTCGCCCGGAGCGCGACCACGTTGGAGACGTCGACCACGGCGTCCACGCCGGCAAGCGCGTCGTCGAGGCCGTCGCCGGTGACGAGGTCGATACCAAGGGAACGGGCGATGACGACAGCGGAGAGGTCACGGCGTCGTACGGCGTCGACGACCTGGCGCCCCAGCACGCCCGTGCCGCCGGCCACTGCGATGGTGGTCACCGGGTCAGGCTAGCGACGAGCGACGACGCAGATGTATCAAGGGAGGTGGACCGGCGCTCCTCGATCCAGAAGCAGGAGGTGGGTCATGCCACTCAGCCACGGATACGGCGTCGCCATCGGCACCTTCGCGTCCTTCGCGCGCGAGAACCCGACCGACTACGGGACCTGGTACCACGGCAAGCTCCGCATCGACACGCCCGCCGGTCAGTACGAGGCGGCCCTCGACGTCGACACCCCGAGCGGCGTGGGGGTGAGCTATCGCGTCGTCGCCGACCTGACGACCCACGACATCCCGCTGCTCGCGGCGCTTCCCGACGGCTACTCGCCGCTCGTGCGGACCAGCACCTCCGGCGCCCTCGACTACGTGCGCAGCCCCGTGCTCCAGGACGGCTGGGTGGTCCGACGGCTGCGCTGGTGGATCGGGGCCATCAGCGCCCGACGTCGCGCGGAGCCGTGGGGACCCACCCTGCTCGACCGCACCATCGGCTGGATGCGCTGGCTCTGGCAGTGGCGATGGCGCTCCTTCCCGTGGGTCAGCAGCAACGGCGACAACGCGCTCGACGTGCTCGAGGCCCTGTTCCCGACGGCCACCCGCATCTACGTCCTGGGCGAGCCGTACACGTCGGGTCTCGGCGTGCACAACGTGCACATGAACCAGGGCGACCCGCCCGGGTCTCACCAGGACGACGACGGGACCTGGCAGGACGGCGCCGTGCTCGTGCAGCGGTCCGACGGCTCCGTGACCGCATGGCAGGTCAAGTTCAACACCCAGTCGCTGCACACCGACGACGACGGCCTGCCGGCCTGAGCGGCCTCACGCGGCGATCGACACCAGCAGTCCCCCGAGCACGAAGGCGAGGAGCCCGACCACCAGGGTCGAGGTCGCGATCGAGGGCAGCAGACGGCGCCAGCCGGTCGCGACCGCTGCCCCGTGGTAGCCGTGGGTCAGCGCGTGCCCCTTGCCGCGGGCCAGCAACCAGGCGTTGACCGGGTAGGCCGCGAGGAACGCGACTGCCAGCGCGAGCACCAGCGAGACCCAGAAGGTCGGGTTGACCAGGCCGGCGTCCATCGCGCCGGGGATGACGAGGACCACCGCGTTGTCGACCACCTCCATGGTCGCGATCGACAGGGTGTCCGCGGCGAGCACGACGCCGAGCGCCGCGGCCAGTCCGGTGCCGGCCTTGAGCACCGGCAGGGTCGAGAGCGCGTAGCCGAAGGTGAACGCCAGCGCGATCGAGATCGCGACGGTCCAGCCGTTGGCCAGCCCCGCCGCCGTACCGATCACCAGGCCCAGGATCTCGCCGATCGCGCAGCCGGTGAGGCAGTGCAGCGTCGCGGCGAGCGCCAGGGTGCGGGTCGACCCGGCGTGGTGGTCGTGGTGGTCTCCGTGGGTGTCCATGCCGGCTCGAACGATACCCCATAGGGGTATATTCCCTCCCGGCTACTCCTTGTTCACCACCGCTCCCCTTTGCTTGTCGGTGGTGCCTCCTACGTTGGTGGGTACCTGAAGGCCGGACCGACGACAGCGAGGTACGCGCATGACCAGCACGATCCGACAGGGGCTTGGCTGGGACCCCACCACGTTGCAGGACAGGTACGACGAGGTGCGGGCCTACACCGAGACGCTGGCCGCGCCGCTCTCCCCCGAGGACCAGACGGTCCAGTCGATGCCCGACGTGTCACCGACCAAGTGGCACCGCGCCCACGTCACGTGGTTCTTCGAGACCTTCCTGCTCGCGGACAACGAACCGGACTTCACGCCCTTCCAGGACAAGTACTGGTTCCTCTTCAACTCCTACTACGAGGCCGTCGGACCGCGCTACAGCCGCGCCGACCGCGGCTTCATCAGCCGACCGGGTGCTCATGACGTCGGCACCTACCGGTCCAACGTTGACGACCGCGTGCGCGACCTGCTGGCCCGCCTCGACGAGGGCACGCTGTCCAAGCTGGCGGGCACGATCGAGCTCGGCTTCCACCACGAGCAGCAGCACCAGGAGCTGCTGCTGATGGACATCAAGCACGTGCTCTCGCGCAACCCGCTGCAGCCGGCCTACGCCGGCTCCCCCACGGCCGCCTCGACCCCCGACCGGCTCGGCTGGGTCGAGGTCGACGGCGGGCTCGTCGAGATCGGCCACGAGAGGACGCGCGACGGCGACTTCTGCTTCGACAACGAGCTGCCCCGCCACGAGCAGTGGCTGCGCCCGTTCCGGATCGCCGACCGGCTGGTGACCAACGGCGAGTGGCTCGACTTCATGGCCGACGGCGGCTACCGCCGCCACGAGCACTGGCTCTCCGACGGCTGGGCGAAGGTGCAGACCGAGGGCTGGTCGGCGCCGTTCTACTGGACCGAGGTCGACGGCACCTGGTTCGAGCACACGCTGCACGGCACCTGGCCGGTCGACCCCGGGCTGCCCGTCTCCCACGTGAGCTTCTACGAGGCGGAGGCCTACGCCGCCTGGGCCGGGAAGCGGCTGCCGAGCGAGGCCGAGTGGGAGCACGCCGCCCGCTCCCTGCCGGTCGAGGGCAACCTCGCCAACACGACGAGCTGGCACCCCGAGGCCGCACCTGCCGCAGGGTCGGCCCCCGGTGGCTTGCGGCAGATGTTCGGCGACTGCTGGGAGTGGACCTCCTCGGCCTACCACCCCTACCCCGGATTCCACCCGCCCGCAGGGGCGATCGGCGAGTACAACGGCAAGTTCATGTCCAACCAGATGGTCCTCAAGGGCGGCTGCGCGTTGACCCCCGCCGGTCACGCGCGCGCCTCCTACCGCAACTTCTTCCCCCACCAGTCGCGCTGGGCCCTGAGCGGCGTGCGGCTGGCCGACGACGAGCCCACGAGCACAGGAGCCCGCGCATGAACCAGCCCAAGGTCGACGTGCTCCTCGCCGCCAACTGGGCCGCGTCGGGCCTGGTCCAGGACGTCCGGCGCGGGCTCGGGTCCGTGCCGCGCACCCTGCCACCCAAGTGGCTCTACGACGACGAGGGCTCGCGGCTCTTCGACCGGATCACCCGGCTGGAGGAGTACTACCCCACGGAGTGCGAGCGCACGATCCTGCGCGACCACGCCGCGGAGATCGCGGCGACCTCGGGAGCGACCACCCTGGTCGAGCTCGGGTCTGGCACGAGCGACAAGACCCGGCTGCTGCTCGACGCGTTCGCCGACGCGGGCCGGCTGGACAGGTTCGTGCCGGTGGACGTCTCGGAGGAGACCCTGCGCGACGCCGCCGCCATGCTGGCCACCCGCTACCCCGACACCGACGTCGAGGCCGTGGTCGGCGACTTCACCCTCCACCTCGGCCACCTCACCCGCTACCGGCACAAGCTCATCGCCTTCCTGGGCGGCACGATCGGCAACCTCTACGTCGAGGAGCGCGGCGCCTTCCTCGGCGCGCTGGCCGACTCGATGGACGCCGGCGACGAGCTGCTGCTCGGCACCGACCTGGTCAAGGACGCCGACCGGCTGATCTCGGCCTACGACGACGCCGAGGGCGTGACCGAGGCGTTCGTGAAGAACAGCCTGCGCGTGCTCAACCGCGAGCTCGGCGCCGACTTCGACCTCGACGCCTACTCCTACGTGCCGTTCTGGGACCGCCGGATGCAGCGCATGGACCTGCGCCTGCGCACCGAGATGCCCCAGCACGTCACCATCCCGGGCGCCGACCTGGAGCTCGATCTCGCGTCCGGCGAGGAGATCCGCGTGGAGATCTCCACGAAGTTCACCGAGGAGCGGCTGCGCGACGAGCTAGGAGCGGTGGGGCTCGAGATCGGCCACATGTGGCGCGATCCCAGCGACAGCTTCGCCGTGACCCTCGCGCGGAAGGTCGGCTGAGACCTCGTCGTCCTGGCGGCGCGGGATCGTGGCCGCGATCGCGACCCCGAGGAACGCTGCCGCGGCACCGATCACGAAGCACAGCTGGAAGGCGTGCTGGGTCGGCAGCGCGATCCCGCCGAGGACCTTGGTGTCGCTGGTGAGCACCGTCGCCATGACCGCGGCCGCGATCGTGGTGCCGACGGAGCGCATGAGTGCGTTGAGCCCGACCGCGGCGCCGGCCTCCCGCGGCGGGGCGGCGTCGAGGATGAGCGTGGGCATCGCGGCGTAGCCGATGCCGACACCGGCCGACGCGATGCATGCGGCGACCATCAGCTGCCAGGCGGCGCCCATCAGGAAGAGGGCGACCAGGTAGCCCGCGCCGAGCACGATCGCACCGGCGATGAGGGTCAGCTTCGCGCCGACGCGACCGATCAACGCGCCCGAGACGGGCGAGAGCAGCATCATCATCAGGCCGCCCGGCGCCATCCACAGGCCCGCCTGCAGCACCGTCTGGCCGAGCCCGTAGCCGGTGCTCACCGGCGCCTGCAGCAGCTGCGGCACCACGATCGACTGCGCCATCATGCCGAAGCCGATCGCCATCGCGGCGATGTTGGTGAGCAGCACGGGTCGCTGTGCGGAGGTCCGCAGGTCGACCATCGGCTCGCTCACCCGCAGCTCGTAGGCGCCCCAGGCCAGCAGCACGACGACGCCGGCGGCGATCGCCCCCAGGGTGCGGGCGTCACCCCAGCCCCACGCGCTCGCCTTCGAGACGCCGACGAGGAAGCTGACCAAGCCGAGCGCCAGGCCGAGGGCGCCGACGACGTCGAGACGGCCCCGGTGAGCGTCATGGACGTGCGGCACGACGGCCTCGACCGCCACCACGAGGATCGTGGCCAGCCCGGCGGCGACCCAGAAGAGAAGGTGCCAGTGCCCACTGTCGGCGATCCACGCGGCGAGCGGCAGCCCGATCGCCCCGCCGACGCCGAGGGTCGCGCTCATCGCAGCGACCGAGGTCGCTGCCATCTTCGGAGGCACGATCTCCCGGATCAGCGAGATCGCGACCGGGATGAAGCCCATCGCCACGCCCTGCAGCGCGCGCCCGACCAACATCGGCAGCAGCGTGCTCGACAGCGCACAGACAACGGAGCCCACCACCAGCGTCGCGGCGCTCACCACGAGCACCCGCTGCTTGCCCACCATGTCGGCGAGCCGACCGGAGACCGGCATCGAGATCGCGGCGACGAGCAGGGTCACGGTGACGACCCACGCCGTGTCGGCGGCATCGGCGTGGAGCAGCTGCGGCAGCTCGCTCTGGATCGGGATGACCATCGTCTGCGTGGTGGCAGCAGCCAGGCCGCCGAAGCAGAGTGCGGCGACGGCGACCAGGGGGTTGCGGGCGACCTCGACGGCCTCATCCGGGTTCGACACGTGTGCATGTTACATATGCTTGACTTCAACAACGAAAACCCGAGCACTATCCTCACCCGTGTGACCTCCCCCGAGCCGATCGACGACGCGCTCCTGCGCGCCCTGGGGGACGAGCTGATCCGGCTGAACCGTCGGCGGATGACGACGTACGCCGACGCGGTGCTGGACAACTCCGCGTTCAAGATCCTCTGGCTGCTGGTCGAGACCGGGCCGATGACGCTCAAGGAGATCGCCGAGCACCTCCAGCTCGAGCAGTCGACCATCAACCGGCAGGTCAACGCCGCCATCGACCGCGGCCTCGCCGAGCGGGTCGACGCGCCGGGGCAGGCGGCGCGCCACGTGCAGGCGACGCCGGCCGGCGAGACGGGCTACCGGCACGACGCGGAGCTGCGCGCCGCGGTGATGCGGGAGGCGCTGGCCGACCTCGGCCCCGGCGCCGCGGCCGGGGTCATCGCCGACCTCGGGCGCCTCAACGACGCCTTCGACCGGGCGCACACCCGCGCGGGCAGCGACCCGGCCTGACGCGCGGCTCGGCCGGCGCGGCAACGGTCAGGGCGTGTCGTCCGGGCTCCACGTGACGCCCTCGCGGATCACCCGCGCCGGGCAGCCGGCGACGGCCGTGCGTGGAGGGACCTTCTGACCCCGCACCATCGCGCGGCTGCCCACGACGACACCGTCACCGACCTCGCAGTGACCGGTGATGATCGCGTCACGGCCGAGCCAGACATGCCGACCGAGCCGGATGTGGGCGCCGTAGGGGTTGATGCGTGCGCCCGTCTCCGCGTCCTCCAGGCGGTGCATGTCGTCGGTCGCGATGTAGACGTTGGCCGCCCACAGCTGGCCCGGCTCGGCGATCACCGACCCACCGTTGCGGGCGTCGACGATCGCACAGCGGGTCGCGGTGACGTCGGCGGTCAGCACGACCGTCGAGTGCGCGCCGCAGTAGATCTCGCTGCCGGTGAACGCACTGCGCGGACCCAGGAACACGGTGGCCCCGTCGCCCCCGATCAGGAGCGAGGCGACGTTGTTGGTCGGGCTGGCGACCACGAGGACGACGTCGGAGAACGGGTAGTAGGACATCGTGGCGACGAGCTTCTCCGGCAGGTCGACGTCGTCGACGTCGTCACCGAGGTAGAGGGCGTTGCCGCCCTCGTGCCACCAGCCCGGGAGCGGTGCGTCGACCCGCCGCAGCGCGGTCGACGCCAGCACGTCGGGGTCGACGCCGGCGGCGCTCAGGCGGGCGCGGTGCTCGTCATCGAGCCCCCCGGCACGGGTCCACGGCATGGCGGACAGTGTGCACCACCGCGTCAGAACGCGGCAGCGTTCTCGCGCTTCTCCAGGGCGGCGGTCAGCAGGCCGACCAGCGCCTCGAGCTGCAGGTCGAAGCCGCCGTCGCCCTCCTGCACCTCGGCGTCGAGCGCCCGCGCGGCGAGCCCCGCCTTGCTGCCGATGAGCTCGGCCACCCGGGTGTCGATCGTCTGGGTCGCGATGACGCGCCAGGCCGTGACCGGCTCGGTCTGTCCGATGCGGTGCACCCGGTCGATCGCCTGGGTCTGCTCGGCGTCGGTCCAGGACAGCTCCGCGAGCACCAGGTTGGAGGCCACCTGCAGGTTGATGCCGACACCGGCCGCGGTGAGCGAGCAGACGATGATCTGGACCTCGGGGTCGTTGGTGAACGAGTCGATCGCCTTCTCGCGGGCCGACTTCGACTGGTCGCCCCGGATCGACACCGACGGGATGCCGCGCGCCGCGAACGTCTCCTCGGCGGTGTCCATCACGTCGATGTGCTTGGCGAAGAAGACGACCTTGCCCGCGTTGCGGGCGAGCTGGGCGGCGTAGTCGGCGGCCAGGCCGGCCTTGGCCTGCCCGATCCGGCGCAGCATGCCGAAGACGTTCTCCCCCGAGTCCGTCGAGATGTCCTCGCGCTCCCACGTCGCGACCTGGCGGACCAGGTCGTGGTCGATGCCCTCGGTGAACGTCTGGTTGCGACGCGTCTCCCTGGCGCGGTCGTAGCGCTCCACCAGCCTGCGGGCGAGGTCCTCCTCCGCCTTGCGGATGGAGCGGCCGGCCTCGCCCTCGAGCTCGACCGGCACGTCGGCGATCCGCCGGGCCGGGATGTCGGCGGCGACGTCGACCTTGCGGCGGCGTACGACGCCCATGTCGACCACGATCTGCCGGGCCGCCGGGTAGAACGACCGGTCGGCAGGGGTCAGGCCGGTGTCGTCGAGGTCGGCCATCAGCTCGCCGAGCGGCTTCTTGTCGTCGATCCAGCCGAGGAACTGCCAGATCGCGCGGAAGTCCTCGATGTCGTTGATCAGCGGGGTGCCGGTCAGCGCCATCAGCAGGGGCCGCGGCACCCGCTTGCGGATCCGCTCGGCGAGCTCGAGGACGTTCTGCGAGCGCTGCGAGGTCTTGTTCTTGATGTAGTGCGCCTCGTCGACGATCATCCCGCGGAAGCCGTGCTGGCCGAGCCAGCCGAGGTGCCGGTCGAGGATCTCGTAGTTGACGATGAAGACGTCGGCGAAGCCGTCGACGTCCATCGCGTCGCCGTGGAGGACCGTCGCCCGGCGGCTCGGCGTCCAGAGGTCGACCTCGCGGGCCCAGTTGGTCTTGACGACGTTGGGCACGGTGACGATGAGCGGGTAGGCCTCCGCCGTCTGCGCGGCGAGCAACGCCTGCGCCGTCTTGCCGAGGCCGGGCTCGTCGGCGAGCAGGAAGGTGCGGTGGCCCTCGGCCGCCGCCTCGACCAGCTGCGCCTGGTGCTTCATGAGCTCGCGGCCCGGAGGCAGCATGACCATGCCGGGCTCGTCGGGCAGCTCCATGCAGACGGGCGCACCGGGCGTGGTGTCCTCGAAGGAGCGGAAGAGCGGGCCGAGCAGCTCCCACGTCGACAGGCGTCCGGTCGGCTTGCGCACCTGGACGGCCGCGTCGAAGTCGGGGACGAGGAACGGGTTGGCCAGCTGCCGCGCGATCACCGACTGCGGGATCGCGCGCCGCTCGGCCAGCGCCTGGTCGGGGTCGATGGCCGGCTCGGGCTCCGGGTCGGGGACGTCGTAGCCGCCCCGTCGCTGCAGCTCGCGCTTCAGCTCGACGGCGGAGTCGGAGATCTCGGCGTCCTCGGCGAGCAGCTCGAAGAGCCGCGGGTCGCGCGCCGCCGTCTGGGCGAGGATCGTCGCGATCCCGTCGAGCCGCTTGAGCTCCTCCGACCGCTTGCCGTCCGAGAGCGTCTCGTCGGCCTTGACCCGGGTGCGCTCCTCGCGGGCCAGGAGGGCGACCACCTGGAACTTGGTGCGTACGTCGGGCATCGCCGAGCGCCGCGCCACCGCGGACTCGACCTCGCGCACCACCCGCGCGAGGACGGGGATGATGCCCGTCTCGTCACGACGGACGGTCTTGCTCTGGCCACCTCGACGCTGCTGCGCGGGGCGACGCTGGCCTCCTCGAGCCACGGAAAGTCCCTACCCTCAGGCGCCGACCGGGGCGGCCGGCGGTCATGGCGCGAGCGCGGTCACTCAGAGGACCCGCACGTCTCGCGACGTGCACACCCTAGCAACAACCCGCGCTATTCCGTCGCCACCAGGGTCGCACCGAGCCCGATCATCATCAGGCCGCCCGCCACACCCAGCCGGTCGAGGCGCTGGGGACGCCGCGAGAACCAGTCGCGCGCCCGGCTCGCGGCGAGGGCCCAGATGCTGTCGGACATGACCGCCATCGCGCCGAAGACGACCCCGAGCACCGCGATCGCCGCCCCCGGGCTGCCCGAGGAGCCGTTGGTGAACTGCGGCAGGAAGGCCACGAAGAACACGATGGTCTTCGGGTTGGTGGTGCCGACGATGACGCCCGTGCGGACGGACTGCAGGGCCGTCGAGCGTCGGGGTGGGGCGTCGGCCGCGGCGTCCATGGCCAGCCGGGCGTCGCCCCGGTGGCGGATCGCCTGCACGCCGAGGTAGACGACGTAGGCGGCGCCGACGAGCTTGATGACCAGGTAGGCCTCCGCCGACGCGGCGACGACGGCCCCGAGGCCCACCGCCACCAGGACGATCTGGATCATCAGGCCCAGGCCGTTGCCGAGCACCGAGAGCAGCGCGTCGCGCCGGCCGACGGTCAGCGCGCGGCCGATCGTGAAGAGCAGGCTCGGTCCCGGCACCTGGATGAAGAGGATCGAGGCGAGGAGGAAGGCGAGCCACTGGCTGGACGACGGCACCCGCCGATCATCCCAGGGGGCGCCGACCACGGCCAGTCGTTAACGGGGCGAACTGGAACACGTTCTACTAGGCTCCGCCCGTGAGCACCTACGTCGTGACCGGCGCCGCCTCGGGAATGGGCCGCGCGGTCGCCGAGAAGCTGGCCGCCGCCGGCCACAGCGTGATCGACGTCGACATCGTCGACGCGACCGTCATGGCCGACCTCTCCACTCCCGCCGGCCGCCGGAGGGCCGCCACCGAGGTGCTCGAGCGCTGCGACGGCAGGCTCGACGGTGCGGTGATGGCCGCGGGCCTCGGACCCGCCTCCGGCAGGACCCGGCTCATCGCCGAGGTCAACTTCTTCGGCGTCACCGAGCTCCTCGATGCCTGGCGCCCGGCCCTGGCCGCCGCCGGCAACGCGAAGGCGGTCGTCTTCTCCAGCAACTCGAGCACGACGGTCCCGATGGTGCCCGGACGAGCGGTGCGCGGCTTCCTCGCCGGCGACGTCGACAAGGCGGTCGGCACGCTGCGGATCTTCGGCAAGCAGGCGCCGACCTTCGCCTACGCGGCGAGCAAGATCGCGATCAGCCGGTGGGTACGACGCACCGCGGTCCTCCCCGAGTGGGCCGGCGCCGGGATCCGGCTCAACGCGATCGCGCCGGGCGCCGTGCTCACGCCGTTGCTGGAGAAGCAGCTCGCGACGCCGGCCGAGGCCAAGCAGATCAAGCGCTTCCCCGTGCCGATCGGCGGCTTCGGGGACCCCTCGCACCTCGCGGACTGGGTCGTCTTCATGCTCTCGGAGTCCGCGGACTTCCTGTGCGGCAGCGTGGTGTTCGTCGACGGCGGGTCGGACGCCTGGTTCCGGGCGGACGACTGGCCGCGCGGCGTGCCCGCTCGCCGGCTGCGCGGCTACCTGCGGCGGATGCGGGAGTTCCGCCACTGAGGCTGGGACGGCTTAACCTGCGCGGGTGCAGCAGCAGACCGACGTCGTCGCCTACTTCGGGGAGGACCCGACCCGCGTCTACCAGCTCGTGCAGTGGCTGCCGGTCCTCGAGGTGCTCGACCGCGAGCTCCGCACCCGCCTGGTCGTGCGGAACGCCGAGGTGGCCCGGCTGCTGAGCGACCGCACCTCGCTGTCGGTCGTCCACGCCCCGGGCTTCGACGACCTCGCCAAGGCCTTCGAGACCCTCGACCCGGCGGTGGTCCTCTACTGCAACAACTCCCGCACCAACGTCGACGCGCTGCTCCAGCACCGGATGCTGCACGTGCACGTCAACCACGGCGAGAGCGACAAGCAGAGCATGGTCAGCAACAACGCCAAGGCCTACGACCGGGTGTTCGTCGCGGGCGAGGCCGCCGTGCAGCGGCACCTGGCGCACCTGCTGGAGTTCGACGGCTCCTCGCTGGTGCGGATCGGGCGGCCGCAGCTCGACCTGATCGGGCCGTCACCGCTGCCGCCGAGCGATCGGCGCACCGTCCTCTACGCCCCGACCTGGGAGGGCGACGCCGACTACAACGACTACACGTCCGTCGACCTCCTCGGTCCGGCCATCGTCGAGGCCGTGCTCGACCTGCCCGCCGTGCGCCTGGTCTACAAGCCGCACCCGAAGGTGGTCAGCAGCCTGACCCCGGCGATCGCGATCCATCACGCGGCGATCGTGCAGCGCGTCGCCGAGGCGGCGGCGGCCGACCCCGGGGCCGGGCACGTCGTGGTCACCGACGGCGACATCCTGCCCCTGATGCAGGCGTGCGACGCGATCGTCACCGACGTCTCGTCGGTAGGGCTCGACTGGCTCTACCTGCGCACCGACGCGCCGATCGTGCTGACCGACCGGCACGCCGACCGCGAGGCGCTGCTGCGCGACGTCCCGGTCGCGCGGTGCGCCGACGTCGTGGATCTCCGGTCGATCACCGGCCTGGCCGGGATCCTCGCCGGCAGCCTGGCCCACGACGACCGCCGCGCAGCACGCGAGGCGATGCGGCGGCACTACTTCGGCGACGTACGGATCGGCGAGAGCACCCAGCGGTTCGTGCGCGCCGTCGCCGACCTGGTGGACCTGCGCCACCGGCTCGTGTCCCCGGCGTAGGGCTCAGAGCCGGTCCATCACGTCCTCGCGGAAGCGGGCGACGCCCTCGAGCTTGGCCTGGAGCGGCGCGTCGGGGCGGCAGTAGTACATCCACGGCATCGTCATGCACAGCGTGACGCCGCCCTCCGACGCCCGCGCGAAGTCGTCGGGGGTGAGCGCGTCCGTGAGGGCGGGCGCGACCTCGAACGGCACGTCGCCCCTCCCCTGCTCCTCGCGGAACGTCCGCAGCCGTCGTGCGACCTCGACGGCCTCGTCGACCGTGGCCATGTCGCCGACCCAGCCGTCGTGGCGTGCCGCGCGCCGCAGGGCGATGTCGGACAGCCCACCCACCCACACCGGCACCGGTCCGGGGGGCTCCGGCTTCATGACGAGCCGGTCGCACCGGTAGAACTCTCCGTCGAACTCGGTCCACCCGGGCTTCCAGAGCTCCCGCATCAGGGCGAGGCCCTCGTCCGTGCGCCGGCCGCGGGTGCCGAACTCCTGCTCGAGCAGCTCGAACTCCTCGCGGCACCAGCCGACCCCGACGCCGAGCGCGACCCGGCCGCCGGACAGTGCCGCCGCGGTGCCGACCGCCTTGGCCACCACGAACGGGTTGCGCATCGCCGCGACGTAGACGGAGGTGAAGAACTGCAGGCGCGTCGTCACCTGGGCCAGCGCGCCGACGGTCACCCACGGGTCGGGCCAGTCGACGTCGGGCTCCCAGCGGCGTCGTCCGTCGGACGTGTAGGGGTACGGCGTCGCGACCTCCTCGAGGTCGACGACGTGATCGGCCAGGCTGAAGGCGCGGAAGCCGTGCTCCTCCGCCGCCCGAGCAAGCGGGACCAGCTGCTCGACGGGTTGGTAGGCGGCCACCATGGCGAAGTCCACGCGGTCAGGTTAGCCATGAAGTAGAACAGGTTCTATGAATGCGCCGTCGTACGACCACCTCCTCTCGCCGGGTCGGATCGGTCGGATGGAGCTCCGCAACCGGATCGTCATGTCGCCGATGGAGACCATGTACGGCACCTCCGACGGATTGCCCTCGGAGCGCACGATCGCCTACTTCGCCGCCCGCGCCGCCGGCGGCGCGGGCCTCGTCACCGTCGGCGCCACCGGCGTGGACCCGCTCCATCCAGAGACGCCCGGCGGGCTGCAGATCGGCACCGACGACGCGATCGCCGCGCACCGCCGCCTCGTCGACGCGGTGCACGCGCACGGTGCGCGGATCCAGCCGCAGCTGGTCCACGCCGGTCCCGACGGCCTCGGCCCCGAGATGCACGGGGTGACCTCGCTCGGCCCCTCGGTCATCCCGTCCTACCTGACCGGCCGGCCCTCGGCAGAGGCGACGAAGGAGCAGATCGCGGTCGTCCTCGACCAGCTGCGTGCGGCGGCCGGCCGCGTGCGCGAGGCCGGGTACGACGGCCTGGAGCTCCACGCCGCGCACGGCTACATGTTCCTCGGCTCCTTCCTCGCACCGCAGCGCAACCGGCGCGGCGACCGCTACCGCGGCTCGTCGGTCGAGGGGCGGATCCGGGTCGTGCTCGAGGCGCTCGCCGCCATCCGGTCGGAGGTCGGCGCGGACTTCCCGGTCACGCTGCGCATCTCAGGTCACGAGCGGGTCGCCGCGGGCCGCCCGGTCCACGACACCGCCACGATCGCGCCGCTCCTCGTCGAGGCCGGCGTCGACGCCTTCCACGTCAGCGGCGGGGTGATCGACCGGCTGGTCACGGGGATGGTCAACGGCTCCGACCGCGGCGACGGCCTCAACGTGGGCGCAGCGGCCGCGGTGAAGGAGGTCGTGGACGTCCCGGTCATCGCGGTGGGGCGGTTGCACTCCCCCGCGCTCGCCGAGTCGGTGCTCGCCGACGGTCGCGCGGACTTCGTCGCCCTCGGCCGCCCGCTCCTCGCCGACCCGGACCTGCCCCGCAAGCTCGCCGCCGGCGAGCCCGCCCGGGTCCGGCAGTGCATCTCCTGCGAGAACTGCATCGACACCCTCGAGGAGAAGCTCGCCACCGAGTGCGCCGTCAACGCTGCGACGGGCCATGAGACCGAGCTGGTGCTCGAGCCGGGCCGGCGCACCCACCGGCTCGTCGTCGTGGGCGGCGGGCCGGCCGGCCTGGAGGCGGCCCGGCTCGCGTCGGCGGCCGGCCACGACGTCGTACTCATGGAGCGCAGCGACCGGCTCGGCGGCGCTCTCGTCGCGGCGTCGGCCGTGCACCCGGAGAACCGCCCCTACCTCGACTGGCTGCTGGCCGAGGTGGCGCGAACCGGTGCCGCCGTCGTGCTGGGGGTCCCGGCCACCGTCGACGCGATCGCCGCCGCGCGCCCCACCGCTGTGGTCGTCGCGACCGGCGGACGCCTCGTGCTGCCGCAGATCCCCGGCGCGGACCTCCCGCACGTGACGGGCGGACTCGACCCGGACGCCCGCCCCGAGGGTCGGCGGGTGGTCGTGGTGGGGGGCCGCCTGGCGGCGGTGGAGTACGCCGAGGTGCTGGCCGCCCGTGGATCGCTGGTCACAATCCTGGAGCCGGGTCCGGAGATCGCGCCGGAGTTCGGCGCGAAACGGCGCTCGGAGCACTTCGACCGGATCGACCGGCTCGGCATCACGGTGCACGTGGGCTGCTCGGTCGGGGCGATCGAGACCGCCGGGGTCCGCTACACGCCCGTCCACGGCACGACGCGGCTGCTGCCGGCCGACGCGGTCGTGCTCGCCGGGACCGTCGTGCCGGACACGTCCCTCGCGACGGAGATCTCCGAGCGGCTCCCGGAGACCGAGGTCCACACGATCGGCGACGCTGCTCTGGGACTCGGCCTCATCCGCGGCGCGACCGCGAGCGCGGCCCGCGCGGTGCGTTCGATCTGACCGCGGTCGCGCTTTCTCCCTAGGTGGCCGGCGGGCCTCGGGCCTACGGTCGTCGCGTGCGACTGGACGTTGACGGCGAGACCTTCGAGCTGAGGACCGACGAGCACGGCGGGACCCACTACGACTGGGTCAGCGGCCCCAACGCCGGCTACGGGTTCGGCTCGAGCCCGACCGCGGGGACCGTCGACCAGCACGTCGAGAACATCCGGGTGTTCCTCTCGATGATCGATCCCGCGACCGGCTACATCGGGGACGACTGATGGCCCCTGCGATCGATCCTGCGAAGGACGGCGCCGAGCCGCTCCCCTGGCGCCGAGGACGCCCACCTCGCCTGGCGTGCGCGACATGACGGATCTCGACCAGGCCTGGGTGGAGGCCGTGTGCGCCGCGTGCGACCCGGTCTTCGACGCCGCGAATGTCGGGTTCCTGCGTCAGGTCCAGCACGCGGAGGACGGGACGGTAGGGGCCGTGTTGTGGGAGGCCGACCCGCGCAGGTTCGCCGAGCGCTACCCGGACAGCGGCATCGTCGAGGCGTACGGCGCCGAGCAGTGGAGTGGGGTGCCCTGCATCGACTACTGGGTCTACGTCGACCACGTTGCGCGCACCGCGCGCGTCAGCGTGGAGGGCTGGAACCTGCCGGAGGTGCGGCTCCCCCTCCGAGGCGATCTCCTCGACGCGACCGCGCTGGCCGACCTGTTCGCGCGGATCCTCGGCGTGCCGAGCCCCCGGACGGGCTGACAGACTCGAGCCCGTGGAGCAACGTCGACTCGTGGGCCCCGACGGCGTGCGGTGGGTGCCGGACGCCGCGACAGGGGTCGGCGCCCTGGTCGTCGCGGGCTCGAGCGGGCGCGTGGACTCCCCCCGCGCCGAGCTGCTCGCGAGGCAGGGCGCGCTCGCCGAGTCGATCCGGTGGTTCGGCGGTGCGGGCCAGCCCGCAGGCCCGTGGGACGTGCCGCTGGAGACGTTCATCGCGCGCGTCGACGACCTGGCGCGCGACTGCGACCGCGTCGTGGTGCTCGGCACGTCGTTCGGCGCCGAGGCCGCTCTGCACGTCGGCGCGCTGTGCCCGGCGGTGACGGCGGTGGTCGGCTTCGCTCCGTCCGACGTCACCTGGGCCGGCGTACGACCGGACGGGTCGGTCACGTCGCACTGGACGCTGGGCGGCGAGCCGCTCCCGTTCGTCGCGTACGACGACGGATGGACGCCGGACAACGACGTGCCGGCGTACGTCGGCCTCTATGCAGCGAGCCGCGAGCGCTTCGCCGCCGACCTCACCCGGGCCGCGATCCCGGTCGAGCAGATCGGGACCGTGGTCGTCGTCGCCGGTGGGGACGACCAGGTGTGGCCCTCCGTCGTGATGGCCGAGTCGATCCGGCATCGACGGGCCGACGCCGGCAGGGAGACCCTCGTGGTCACCGACGCCGACGCGGGCCATCGCACGATCCTCCCGGGGGAGGCCGTGGTGACCGGCGGGACCACCATGCGCCGGGGCGGCACGGAGGAGGCCGACCGTCGCATCGGCGCGGCGGCGTGGTCCCACGTCGTCGGCCTGCTCTCCGGGTGAGTCCCGGGACCACCCCCGCGGCCTACGCTCCGCGCATGGGTTCGCAGGTCGTCGTACGACGCGCGGTCGGCGCGGCGGTCCTCCCCCTGCTCGCCTTCGCGACCGGTTGCTCGTCCGAGCCCGGCCCGTCACGACCCGAGGCGACGGCCGGCGAGCGATCGAGCAGCCGCGCGCCCGGCACCAGCGCTCCAGACCCCACCGCGACCACGGACCCGCCGCAGCGCCCTCCCCGCTACCACCCGCTGTCCACCGAGGTCGACGCCGAGGCGAAGCGGGTGGCCGCACGCGCGGTCGAGGCACTGCCGAGGGTGCGTCGGGTGACCTACACCCAGTACTTCGGCTACCTGCCGCCGAGGGCCGACATCCTGGTCGAGGCCGACTTCGCGAGCGGCGGCGGAGCGACGTACTCCGTCCTCATCAGCCGGCCGGGCGACCGGTGGCGGGTCGACGACGTCCGGGAGGCGCACCCTCCCGCGGCCCTGCCGGACCCGGGCCCGTTGGCGCGACGCGTGCTCGACAGCAACCGGATCACCCTGCCCTGGGCCGGGCGGGCGGACGTCGCTGCCGGAGACGTCGCCGATGCGGTGCTCAGGTCGATGCTGGCGATCGCGCGGCAGCACACCATCGGCGTCAGCGTGCTGATCTCGGCCCACCCGGTCGACGTCTTCGGCACCGACCGGCGCAGCGACCACCCCGACGGGCGCGCCTACGACATCGGGCGGATCGACGGCCGTCTCGTGGTCTTCCCCGGGACGATGGGCCGGGTGCGTGACGTGATGCGCCTCGCGGCGGGCACCGGCGCCTACCAGGTCGGCGGCCCCGAGGACCTCGACGGCGGCGGCAGCCAGTACTTCTCCGACGCCACGCACAGCGACCACGTGCACGTCGGCTTCCCCGGGTAGCGTCGCCCCATGTCGGAATCTCCTGACGGGTCCGGACCGGCCCGGCGCATCGGTCAGGCCGATCGCGAGGACACGGTCTGGTGGTTCACCTGGCTCGGCGTCGTGCTCGCGGCGGCCGGACTGGCCGACGGGATCTGGCTGGCGACTCGGGAGCGGATCGCCGACTGCCCCGACGGCAAGTACTTCCCCGAGGGCACGACCGACCTCGACTGCTACGCCCACCCGCAGCTCGGCCTCGGCATCGGGATCGCCGTGCTGTCGGTGCTGCTCGGGATCCTGGTGGTGTTCGCCAGCATCCTGCTGCGCGCGCACCTGGCGGACAGGATGCCCCCCGAGGGGCGATGATTCCTCGCCCTCGCCGGGGTCACTACTCGCACACGACCCTCGGACAGGGGGTCCCCGGGTCCGAGGAGACGTCATGGCATCGGTACGCACACACCTGTGGTTCGGCAACGACAAGGCCGTCGAGGCGGCCCGGTTCTACGCAGAGAACATCCCCGGCTCGTCCGTCGGACGGGTGACCACGGCCCGCACGGCGCCGGACAGCAGGGTGGCCGACGTCGTCGAGTTCACGGTGGCCGGGCACGAGGTGATCGGCCTCAACGCCGGGCCGATGTTCCATCCCGACGAGGCGTTCTCCTTCTACCTCCGCGTCGACGGCCAGGACGAGGTCGACCACTACTGGGAGGTCCTCACCGCCGACGGCGGCGAGCCCGGCTCGTGCGGATGGTGCAAGGACAGGTACGGCGTCTCGTGGCAGGTCATCCCGCGCCAGCTCGAGGAGCTGTCGGGCGACTACTCCACCGAGGCCAACCAGCGCGTCTGCCAGGCGATGCTGAAGATGGGCAAGATCGACGTGGCCGAGCTCCAGGCGGCGTACGACGGCGCCTGACCGCCGGTCCTGGCCGGACGTTCCTACGATGGCCGGGTGGACGTCCACTCCCGTACGGCGGCGAACCGCCGGATGCTGGCCGACTTCTTCGACGCACGCACGCCCGACGAGCTGGCCACGCACAGCCTGTGCGACGCGTGGTCGGTGCGTGAGGTGCTCGGTCACCTCGTGATGCCGTTCGCCGGGGGCGCCCGGAGGTTCGTCCGTGAGCTGGTCCGCGCGCGCGGGTCGCTCGATCGCGCGAGCACGCGGATCGCGGCCGACCTGGCGACGCGGCCGGTTGCCGAGCTCACCGCGGTGCTCCGCGACCACGCCGACACCACGTTCCGCGCGCCGGGGGTCGGTCCGATGGGGCAGATGGCCGACGGCTGCCTGCACCTGCGCGACTGCGCCCGCCCGCTCGGCCTCCCGGACGACGTCCCCCTCGCCGACTGGCGGATGGTCCTCGACTGGCTGCCGACCGGGGTGCCCGGTCTCGCCCCGAAGCGCCGCTCGGCAGGCCTGAGCCTGCGCGCCACCGACCAGGACTGGTCGTGGGGATCGGGCGAGGAGGTGACCGGGAGCAGCGAGGCGCTCGCGATGGCCCTGGCCGGCCGCGCTACCGCCCTCGAAGACCTCGAGGGTCCCGGCGTCGGGACGCTCCGCACCCGGTTGACGCGCTGACCGAAGGGCCTGGATCAAGAGGACGCCCGCGGGTACCCGCCCTGGACTACTTCTCGGGAGGACTCATGGTCGACAGCGGCAAGGCAGCACGGGTGGTCAAGAAGGCGGTGCGTTCGGCGGTCACGCAGGCGGCGGAGAGCGCCCTGGCGGCGGTGTCCGGCACGGACAAGCCGCCCGCCCCGGGGGTGCCCGGTCCCAAGCCCCCGAAGGCGACCGAGCCGACCAGGCCGGTGGACCCGCTGCCGCCGAAGCCCGACCAGACCGGCCCGGACCGTCGTACGGCCACGGGGGCGGAGACGCTCGTGCCCCGCGAGGACGTGGCCCAGCAGGGCCGGTTCCTCACGACGTCGCAGGGCGTGCGGCTGCGCGACACCGACCACTCGCTGAAGGCCGGGGACCGCGGGCCGACGCTGCTGCAGGACCACCACCTGCGCGAGAAGATCACCCACTTCGACCACGAGCGGATCCCGGAGCGGGTCGTCCACGCGCGCGGCGCAGGCGCGCACGGCGTGTTCATCGGCTACGGCAACGCCAAGCCGATCTGCCGCTCGGGATTCCTCGGCCGCGGCGTCGAGACGCCCGTGTTCGTCCGCTTCTCCACCGTGCTCGGCTCGCGCGGCTCGGCGGACACGGTTCGCGACACGCGCGGCTTCGCCACGAAGTTCTACACCGACGAGGGCACCTTCGACCTGGTCGGCAACAACATCCCCGTCTTCTTCATCCAGGACGGCATCAAGTTCCCCGACGTCGTGCACGCCGCCAAGCCGCACCCCGACCGCGAGATCCCCCAGGCGCAGAGCGCGCACGACACGTTCTGGGACTTCGTCTCCCTCCACACCGAGGCCCAGCACCACACGTTGTGGAACATGTCGGACCGCGGCATCCCCCGCTCCTACCGGACGATGGAGGGCTTCGGGGTCCACACCTTCCGCACCGTCAACCAGGCCGGCGAGACGTCGCTGGTGAAGTTCCACTGGAAGCCCAAGCTCGGCGTGCACTCGCTCACGTGGGAAGAGGCCCAGCTGATCGGGGGCATGGACCCCGACTACCACCGTCGCGACCTCGCCGACGCTATCGAGTCCGGCGCCTACCCGCAGTGGGAGCTCGGCGTGCAGGTCTTCGAGGACACCGACGACCAGACCTTCGAGGGCATCGACCTGCTCGACCCGACCAAGCTGGTGCCGGAGGAGCTCGCCCCGGTCCAGCCGATCGGTCTGCTCACGCTGACCCGCAACCCCACGAACTACTTCGCGGAGACCGAGCAGGTCGCCTTCCACGTCGGCAACCTCGTCCCCGGCATCGACGTCACCAACGACCCGCTGCTCCAGGCACGCCTCTTCTCGTACGTCGACACGCAGCTCACCCGGCTCGGCGGGCCGAACTTCTCGCAGATCCCCATCAACCGGCCCCACGCGCCGGTCAACGACATGCTCCGCGACGGCTTCCACCAGCACGCGGTGCACGCGGGCGTGGCGCCGTACCGCCCGAACTCCCTCGACGGAGGCTGCCCGTTCCACGCCTCCGGTGCTCGCGACGCCGCCTTCGTCGACGCCGCGGTCCGAGTGGCGGAGTCGGTGAAGGGACGCGAGGCCCCGGCGTCCTTCGCCGACCACTTCAGCCAGGCGAGGCAGTTCTGGCTGAGCATGACGGAGGTCGAGCAGCAGCACATCGTGCTCGCCTACACCTTCGAGCTGTCCCGCTGCTACGAGCAGGCCATCAAGGAGCGCCAGCTGCAGGCGCTCGCACAGATCGATCCGGTGCTCTGCCAGGAGGTCGCGACCGGACTGGGGCTGCCCGCACCCGAGCCCGAGGGTGCGCTCGCGGCGGTCGAGCCGAGCCCCGCCCTCTCGCAGCTCGGGCAGGAGTGGCCGATCGACGGCCGGATCGTGGGTATCGTCGTCGCCGACGACGGGGACCTCGACGGCGTCAGCGACCTGGTCGAGGCCATCGCAGACCACGACATGGTCGCCCTGGTGATCGGTCCGCACGGCGGCAAGCTGTCCGACGGCACGACGGTGCAGCGCACCTTCGGCGCCAGCCGGTCGATCGAGTTCGACGCCCTCCTCCTCGCCGGCTGCCCGGCACCGGCTCCCGACGCCCTGCCCGTTCGCAACGCCAAGGCCGACGAGCCGACCGCGCCGCTCGACCCGCGGGTGCGGCTGATGCTCGAGGAGTGCTACCGGCACGCCAAGGCGATCGGCGCGTGGGGCGCCGGCACCGACGCGCTGCTCGCGACCGGCATCCCCGAGGCGGCGCCCGGCGTGGTGCGGGGCGAGGCGGGCGAGGACACGCTGGCCGAGCTCGAGCAGCTGATGCGCAACCACCGGGCCTGGGAGCGGTTCGCCCCTCTGTGACGGGCCCGGCCGGCGGTCAGACCTCGCGGAGGAGCGCGAGCACCGCCGCGTGCAGGTCCGGTACGGCGGCCTCGTGCTCGGGCTTCATCAGCACCGACCGCAGGATCCGGCCCGCGTCGACGTCGGCCTCGACCCGGTGGCCGCGCGCGGCGAGCGACGCTCCGCCGACGGTGTAGGTCGCGAGGTGCAGCGACTCGTCGAGCGGGAGCGCCATCCCCTGCGCCAGCACCGCGGCGCTGACCGCGTCGACCTCGGACAGCCGCGCCCGGGCGGGCAGGTAGGTGACGATGTCGAGCGCCGGCGGCTGGTAGAGCGCGAGCTCGCCGGAGTCCTCGATCAGCCCCGCCCACGCCAGTGCGGCCCGGCGCCCGGGCCGGAGCACCTCGCCCAGCCCGTCGGAGGTGAGCGGCAGCAGCCGCGTGGTCAGCCAGAGCGCAGCGGCGGCCGCGCCGGCGCGTGAGCACTCCAGCGAGATCTCGCCGAGGTGCAGGTCGTCGGAGGTGAAGTAGGTGTAGGGCGAGTCGTGCAGGTAGTGCGCCGCCACGCCGGGGTCGCGGAAGAGCACCGCCCCGCAGCCGTAGGGCTGGAGCCCGTGCTTGTGGGGGTCGATGACCACCGAGTCGGCGTCGGCGATCGCGGCGAACGGCGCGGCGGCGACCCCGTCGGGGGTGTCGTCGGCGATCAGCCGGAAGAAGCCGCCGTACGCCGCGTCGACGTGCACCCGCACGCCGTTCTCCCGCGCCAGCGGGACGATCTCGTGCACCGGGTCGACCGCACCGAGCCCGGTCGTCCCGGTCGTGGCGACCACCGTGCCGACGCGTCCCGAGGCGAGCAGGTCAGCCAGCGCCTCGAGCGACATCGACCCGTCGGGTCCGGTGGGTACCGCGACCGCCTCGATGCCGAGCACGTGGGCCATCCGGGCGTGCGTGTAGTGCGCGTCGGCACTGTGCGCGATCGCCTTGCCGGGATGGGTCTCGCGGGCGACGAACAGCGCCTCCAGGTTGGCGATCGTGCCGCTGCTGGTCAGGTGGCCGAGGTGCCCCGGGGCGGGCGGGAAGCCGAACATGGCCGCCAGCTGGGCGACCACCTCCTTCTCCATCGCAGCGGTCGCCGGACCGCCGTCGAGCGCGTGGTTGTTGGGATTGACCAGCATCGCGGTGACGTAGCCGATGATCGCGGCCGGATGGGGCGGCTTGAGCATCTGACCCGCGTAGCGCGGGTGGTGGAAGGGGTAGTTGTCGCGCAACCGGCTCCGCAGGTCGGCGGTGGCGGCCTCGAGCGCACCGAGGTCGACGTCCTGGGAGGGATGGGGCGCGACGTCGCCGTACTCCCGCATCCACGCGGCCAGCTCCTCGACGGCGACCTGCAGCTGCTCCCCCAGCACGCCCGCACCTGCCGGTATCGCCTTCAACATGGTCCCGACCCTAGCCAGGTGCGGCAGGATGTCGCCCGACCCCAGCCGCTCCCGCGTGAGGTGACCGATGGCCAGAGTGCTCGACCCCCGGCGGCCGATGGCGATCCGTCGCCAGTCGGTCCTCAACCTGTGGGACTTCCTGGTCAAGGGCGGCATCGCCGACACCACGCGCACCCCGTCGGAGATCATCGACACGGGCCGCACCCGCGAGCTGCACCGCTACGACAAGGCGACGGGCGTGCGGTCCAAGGGCCTGCCGGTGCTGCTGGTGCCGCCCCTCGGTGCCCAGGCGTCGTGCTTCGACCTGCGCCGGGGGCTCTCGCTGGCCGAGGACTTCGTGAGCAGGGGCCGACCGACCTACCTCGTCGACTACGGACCGCTGAAGGGCGAGGACCGGCTCGTGGGCATCGAGCACTTCGTCAACGACGTGCTCCCACCGGCGATCCGCAAGGTGTCGGAGGACGCCGGCGGGCGCGACGTGCACCTCGTGGGCTGGTGCATGGGCGGCCTGCTCTCCCTGGCCACGACGTCGATCTACGACGACCTTCCGATCCGGTCGGTGGCGATGGTGGCGAGCCCGTTCGACACCTCCAAGATCCCCACGCTGCGGCCGATCCGGGCGATCGGCAAGGTGACCGACGGCCGCATCGTCGGCACGGCGCTCAAGGCGGCCGGGTCGGTGCCTGCGCCGCTGGTAAGCATCGGCTTCAAGGCGACCGCGCTGCCGACGTACCTCAAGAAGCCGCGCACCCTCTGGAACCGCCGCGAGGACCGGGAGTTCCTCGGCCAGATCCAGGCCGTCGACATCGTGATGAACAACATGCTCGCCTACCCGGGCCGCGCCACGCTGCAGGTCTACCAGCGGATGGCGCTGCGCAACGAGCTCGCCACCGGACGCATCCAGGGACCCACGCACCTCATCGACCTCGCCAAGGTCACCGTGCCGGTGATGAACGTCGCCGGGAGCAGCGACGTGCTCGTGCCCCAGGCTGCGGCACACCATGTCGGCGGCCTCGTGACGGGCTCGCCCGACGTACGTCTCCCGGTCGCGCCGGGTGGCCACCTCGGCGTGCTGACCGGGACCAGGGCGCCGGACACGACGTGGCGCGAGATCCACACGTTCCTCACCGACTACGACCGGAGGAGACGGCCGTCGACGACCTGATCCCGCTGCGGGAGGCGACCCGGACCTGGTTCGCGATCTCGCTGCAGACCTTCGGCGGACCCGCGGGCCAGATCGCGGTGATGCAGCACAAGCTCGTCGACGAGAAGCGCTGGATCGGTCAGCAGCGGTTCCTGCACGCCCTCAACTTCTGCACCCTGCTTCCCGGCCCGGAGGCGCAGCAGCTGGCGATCTACACCGGCTGGCTGCTCAACGGGACGCGCGGCGGCCTCATCGCGGGCGGCCTCTTCGTGCTCCCGGGCGTGGTCGCGCTGATGGCGCTCTCGGCCGTCTACGTGCGCTTCGGCGAGACCGACTTCGTCTCCGCCCTCTTCGCCGGGGTGGCACCCGCCGTCATCGCGATCGTCGTGTCGGCCATCCAGCGCATCGCCCGGCGCGCCCTCGCCCACCGGGCCCTGGTCGCGATCGCGGTCGCCGCGTTCCTCGCCCTCACCGTCTTCTCCGTGCCCTTCCCGCTGGTGGTGCTGGCCGCCGGGGTGGTGGGATGGCTGCTCGGTCGCTGGATGCCGGGGATCTCCGCGGGCCAGGCGCACGGTGCGACCGACCCCGGCCCACCGCCGCTGATCAGCGACGACACGCTCCACCACGAGCTGCCGTCGAAGCGCCGCTCGCTGACGATCCTGGTCGTCGGGGCGGTGCTCTGGATGGCCCCGGTCGCCGCCTTCGCCCTGCTCGTCTCCTCGACCGACGTCTTCGTCGACCAGGGCCTGTTCTTCTCCGGCGCCGCGGTCGTCACGTTCGGCGGCGCCTACGCCGTCCTGTCCTACGTCGCCCAGCAGGCGGTCAGCGTCTACCACTGGCTCGCGCCGGGCGAGATGGTGCGTGGCCTCGCCCTCGCGGAGACGACGCCCGGGCCGCTCATCATGGTGGTGCAGTTCGTCGCCTTCGTCGGCGCCTACCGCCACCCCGGCGCGTTCGACCCGTGGGTCGCCGCGGCCCTGGCGTCGCTCCTCGTGACCTGGGTGACCTTCGTGCCCTGCTTCCTCTTCGTGCTCCTCGGAGCGCCCTACGTGGAGCGACTCCGCCACAACCCGCACCTCCGCGCCGCGCTGACAGGCGTCACGGCCGCGGTGGTCGGCGTCATCGCCAACCTCGCGGTGTTCTTCGCGCTGCACAACCTCTTCGACCGGGCGCACGAGGTCGACAGGGGGCCGGTGCGGCTCGACGTGCCGGTCGTCTCCACCTGGGACCCGGTCGCCTTCGGGATCACCGGGGTCGCGCTCGCCGTGATGTTCGGCCGGGGCTGGGGACCGATGCGCACCCTCGGTCTCTGCGCCGCCCTCGGCGTCGTCGTGTACGCCGTCGGGCCGGCCCGGTAGCGCCGGCGGACCTCACCAGCCGGACCGCCTTCCCACCGTGACAGTGGTACTGGCAAGGTTCACCCATGCAGTCGCCGTCGCTCGCCGATGCCGGCCGGGTCTCGATCGCCTACGAGACCTTCGGCTCGCCCGACCACCCCACCGTCGTGCTCGTGATGGGCATCGCCACGCAGATGATCGGCTGGCCCGACGGCTTCTGCCGGGCGATCGCCGACACCGGCTTCCAGGTGGTCCGCTTCGACAACCGTGACGTCGGACTGTCCACCCACCTGCACGACGCGGAGCTGCCCGAGGTCGACCTCGGCGGAGGCGGCGACCGGCAGGCGCCGTACCTCCTCGCGGACATGGCCGACGACGTCGCGGGTCTCCTCGACGCGCTGGGTCTCGATCGCGTGCACCTGGTCGGGCTGTCGATGGGCGGCATGATCGTCCAGGAGGTCGCGCTGCGGCACCCCGGGCGACTGCTGAGCCTGACCTCGATCATGTCCACCCCGTCCGCGAACGTCGGCGAGCCCACGCCCGAGGCGATCGCCGCGCTCCTCGCACCGTCGGCACAGACGGCCGAGGAGGCGGCGGACCGGGCCGTCGACACCTACCGGGTGATCGGCTCGCCCGGCTACCCGATGGACGAGGCCTGGATCCGCGCGATGGCCGAGGAGTCCTTCCGTCGCAGCAACGACCCGAAGGGCGTGGTGCGCCAGTTCGCCGCGATCCTCGCCTCCCCCGATCGTCGGCCCGGCCTGCGCGAGCTCGCGCTCCCGACGTTGGTCCTCCACGGCGAGGCCGACCCGCTGATCCAGCCCGACGGGGGTCGCGAGACCGCTGCCGCCGTGCCCGGCGCGCGCCTGGTCACCTATCCCGGCATGGGCCACGACCTGCCCGAGCCTCTCTGGCCGGCGATCGTCGGCGAGATCACCGAGCACGCCCGCGCGGCGCAGACCCAGGAGGAAGCAGGGCGATGAGCAGCTTCGAGGCCGAGACCCGGGCCATGCACCAGCTGATCCCGATCCTCGGCCACATGGGCATCACCGTCGTCGACGCCGGCCCCGGCCACGCGACCGTCGAGCTGCCCGCCGGGCCCAACGGCAACCACTTCGGCGTGCTCTACGCCGGCTCGCTGTTCACCGCCTGCGAGGTCCTCGGCGGCATCGTGCCGCGCGCGTCCTTCGACCTCGACGGCGAGCTCGCGGGCTACGTGCCCCTGGTGAAGTCGGCCGAGATCAACTACCTGCGACCGGGGCTCGGCGACGTCCGCGCGAGCGGCACCATCGCTCCCGAGGAGATCGAGCGCGTGCGCGCGGAGGCCTTGGAGACCGGCAAGTCGAACTTCGTCATGGAGACGGAGATCAAGGACGCGCAAGGGACCGTGGTCGCGACGATGCGGGCGACCAACCAGCTCCGCAAGATGGTCTGACGCCCCGCGGTCCGTCAGGTCAGGCGCCACCCGCGCCGGATCCGGAGCCGGACCTCGGCGAGCTGGAGCCGGACGGGCAGCATGCGCACCCAGCGCGGGAGCAGGCGCGAGCCGAAGCGGCCGAGCCCGATCAACCGGTCGAAGCGCTTCTGGTCCTTCGCGGTCCACGCGATGCCGATCGCGTCACGGAACTCCGGCGGCAGGAAGCCGGCCGTCGCCAACCGGTTGATCGACGCGTTGCCCCACCGCATCCACCGCGGGATCATCCGCAGGTCGACGATCGCGAGCAGGTGCTGGCGCACCGGCTCGTCGTAGCGCACCCTGGCCAGCCCCTCGGCCCAGTACGTCGCGAAGGCCACCCGGTCGGCCGGCCACCGGTCCTGTGGGACCTGGAGCGACGTGCCGAGCCGGCTGCAGTAGGCGTAGAGCGCGTCCTCGGTCGCCTCGTCCATCGGACCGAGGAAGGCCAGCCGCATGTCACGCACCCCGACGTAGAGACAGGCGGCGACCCACAGCTGCAGGCCGGGGTCGAACGCGTTGTAGCGCACCGGGCTGTCGGGACCCGAGTGCACCGGCACGTGCGAGCGGTTGACGGCTTCGCGGTACGCCGCGCGGTCGGCCTCGTCGCCGAAGAGCGCCACGACCAGGTAGCTGATCGTGGTGCGCAGTCGCTTCCACGGGTGCAGCATCACGTTGCCGCTGTCGACCTTGCTCTCGAGCACGCCGTAGCCGACCTCGGGCCACCCGAGCTGCATGATCACGTTGGCCGCGGAGCCCAGGAAGCCCGCAGGACCGGGGATGTGGTCGCGGATGTCGAAGTCGTCGCCCTTGCGCACGCGACCCAGACTAACTGGAAACGCGCGTAGTCACCTAGTCGTCCAGGGCGGGAAGGGGCAGGATCACGCCGCCTCGGGCAGGGCGACCGGGTGGTCGGCGACGTGTCCGGCGCGGGTCTGCTCCTTGGCGGCGGCCACGCGTGCCGCGACGGAGTCGACGTCCTTGCCGCCGAACCGGTCGAGCAGCCAGCCGATCGAGACCGAGAAGACCGGGATCCACACCGGCAGCAGCATGAAGCCGTAGAGCGGGACGTAGGTGCTGAGGGCCTGGTTCATGCCGACGAGTCTGGGCGACCCGACCTCTTCGGCACTCGTGACGACGCGCCAACATCCACGGGGCCCTTTGGGCGTCCGCACAACGGCTCCACCGCGGAAGGCGCGGACCCGCTACGTTGCTGCCGAGCGAGAGGGGAACCATGTCCGAGCGGCCCGCCATCGACGCGTGGATCGCCGACTTCGTCGCCCGCGAGTCGGCTCCCGGTGCCGTCGAGGACTGGGTCGGCCGGGTCGCCGCGGCAACGCTCGCCGCCAACCCCGACATCGACGACGACCCCGCC
This sequence comes from Nocardioides candidus, assembly GCF_041321175.1. NCBI lineage: Bacteria > Bacillati > Actinomycetota > Actinomycetes > Propionibacteriales > Nocardioidaceae > Nocardioides > Nocardioides candidus. Next base: position 28,386 of record NZ_JBGGWC010000002.1, read on the forward strand.
CTGGCGCGCGCGGTCGCCGAGACCGTGCGCGCGCAGTGGCTGGCGTTCCTGGCCGATCTCGCCGATCCCGCCGGGCACCGCCTGGTGCGACCCGCCGCAGAGATCGCCGCCGAGCTCGCGCGCCGCCGCTACCCCGCGACCGCGCTCTTCCAGGTCTACCGGATCGCCCAGCAGGCGGTGTGGGATTACGCGACGACGGTGACCGCCTCGGCCGGCGGGTACGACGTCGACCCCGCCGAGGTCCTGGTGCTCTTCTGGAGCCGGGCCAGTGCCTGGCTCGACGCCAGCGTCGAGGCGTCCGTCGAGGTCTTCCAGGACGAGCAGGACCGGGTGCGGCAGGGCGCGGACGCGCAGCGGCTGGACGTAGTACGCGAGATCCTGGGTGGGGCCGGCGGCGACCCCAAGGAGCTCTCCGCCCGGCTGGGCGGGCACCCGCTCTCGGGCTTCAACACCGCACTGCTGCTGCACACCGAGGACTTCGAGGCGATCCCGGAGCTGGCCGCCGCGGCCCACGAGCTGGCGCGCGTCGCCGGGGTGCGACCACTCATCGCCCACCCGGGTGGGCGGGACCTGTGGTCCTGGCTCGGCACCCGGCAGCCGCCCGACCTGGCCTCGCTGGCGGCGGCGGCTCCGTGGCTGGCGCAACGGAAGGTCTCCGTCGCCGTCGGCACGCCGGCCGAGGGCCTCGCAGGCTTCCGGCTCTCCCACCACGAGGCCCAGGAGGCCCAGCGGGTGGCCTTCCTGGCGACCCGTCCCGCGCCGGTGACCCTCTTCGCCGACGTCGAGCTGCTGACCCTGCTGACCGCGTCACCCGAGGCCGCGCGCCGGTTCGTCGCGCGGACCCTCGGGCCGCTCGCCGATCCGGCCGAGACACCCACCCGGCTGCGCCAGACGCTCAGCGCGCTGCTCGCCAGCGGCAGCGTCGACGAGGCCGCGACCCGGCTCTCGGTGCACAAGAACACCGTGCGCTACCGGGTCAACCAGGCCGAGGAGCTGCTCGGCCGGCGCGCCTACGACGCGCCGACCGAGACGGAGCTGGCCCTGCGCTACTACGACGCCTTCCTCGCCTCGGAGTAGTCGAGCGGCACGAAGTCGACCTTCTCGCGGACCCCGCAGTCGGGGCAGCACCAGTCGTCGGGGACGTCGCTCCAGGCCGTGCCTGCGGCGAACCCTTCGAGCTCGTTGCCCGCCTCGACCTCGTAGGTGTACCCGCACCCCGGGCAGCGGGCCGCGAGCACCTCCTGGGTGAAGACCTGCGCCGTCGGGTCGACGGTGGTGCCGACCGCCCGGCGCGCCTCCTGCGGGAAGCGGCGCTCGAGCTGCGCCCGCTTGCCCGGCTGCACGTTGGCCAGGTTGAGGTCGCCGTCGTAGTGCGCGACCACGCGCTTGTCCATGATGTGCCGGAACAGCGGCGGGACGAGCGCGACGACGATCATCCCGGTGTAGCCGGTCGGAAGGACCGGAGCCTCCTTGAAGTCGCGCAGCGTCTGGTAGCGCCGGGTGGGGTTGGCGTGGTGGTCGCTGTGGCGCTGCAGGTGGTAGAGCAGCACGTTGGTGGCGATGTTGTTGGAGTTCCAGCTGTGCGCCGGGGTGACCCGCTCGTAGCGCTGCCGGCCCTCGGCGCCGACCTTCTGGCGCAGCATCCCGTAGTGCTCCATGTAGTTGACGACCTCGAGGAGCGAGAAGCCGACGACCGCCTGCAGGAGCAGGAAGGGCAGGATGCCGACACCGAGCCAGACGACCAGCACGCCCCAGAGGACCACCGACATCGCCCAGGCGTTGAGCACGTCGTTGCCGGGCCGGAACGGGTGCTGGCCCTTCCGCGCGTAGCGCTTCCTCTCCAGGCGCCACGCACTTCTGAGCGACCCCGAGACGGTGCGCGGCCAGAACCGGTAGAGGCTCTCACCGAGACGGCTCGACGCCGGGTCGAGCGGCGTCGCGACGCGCACGTGGTGGCCCCGGTTGTGCTCGATGAAGAAGTGGCCGTAGAAGCTCTGCGCGAGCGCGATCTTGGAGAACCAGCGCTCGTGGCTCTCCTTCTTGTGGCCCAGCTCGTGGGCGGTGTTGATCGCCACGCCCGCAACGGTGCCGATCGAGATCGCCATCCCGACCTTGTCCGCCACGGAGAGATCAGCGGTCGCGAGGTACCACATCGCGAGGACGAAGCCGGCGTACTGCACGGGAAGGTAGAGGTAGGTCACCCACCGGTAGTAGCGGTCGTTCTCCAGCGCCTCGATGACCTCGTCGGGCGGGTTGGTGTCGTCGTACCCGGTGACGAGGTCGAGCAGCGGGATCACGACGAAGAACGCGACGGGCGTGATCCAGAGGAACCCGCCCCAGCCCGTGCCCTGTAGCAGCGACAGGCCGACGAGCGGCAGCACCGGCACCACGAGTCCGAGGATCCAGAGGTACCGCTTCTTGTCTTTCCAGTTCTCCATGTCCAGACGTTCGCACAACGAGATCGCCCACTTCTCCCGCCGGACAGCCAAGAACGGCGCCCCGCGTTGGCCGATCGCACAATGCCGAGGCTGTGTCAGGGTGACCGTCGCGCCGCGACGAGCCGCGCCACCGCCCGCCACCCCAGCACGGTCACGGTGAGGAAGACCGCCGCCACCACGAGGAAGCCGGGAGCCAGGCCCCGACCCGAGAGCCCGCGCAGCAGCATCCCGAGCCCGTAGGCGACCACGAGGACCGTGAGGCCCTCCGGCACGATCCGCCGGGTCGACGCGCCGCGCGCGAGCAGGACCACGTGCGCCGCCAGGACGGCGAGGGCGAACGGCCACACGATGACCAGCACGACCCACGCGGAGTCACCCGGCTCGTGCGAGCTCTTGCCCCCGGCCGCGAGCGCGAGCACGCACAGCAGGTCGGCGACGAGCGGCCAGGCCCACCGGCCGACCGCCCGCGGTTGCGTCGACGTCACCCGACCAGGGTCCCAGGCGTGCCCGCGCGGCCCGCTTGCGGGGCGGGGAGGATGGGCCCGTGAGCGACGACGTGCTGCCCCACCCGGCGACCGGTCGGCCGTTCCCGTCGCCGGTGCCGCCGGGCACGGGCTGGCCGGGCGACCCCGCGACCGCCGCGACACCGGTCGCCCGGACGGCCGCCCAGGTGCGCCGCGGGGCGCGGGGCGTCGCGCTCGGCGAGCTGGACGCCCGGGTGAGCGTGTGCCGCGCCTGCCCGCGGCTGGTCCGCTGGCGCGAGGACGTGGCCGAGACCAAGCGGGCGTCGTACGCCGACGAGCCTTACTGGGGCCGGCCGATCCCGGGGTTCGGCTCGGCGACCCCGAGCATCCTGGTCGTCGGGTTGGCGCCCGCGGCCAACGGTGCGAACCGCACCGGCCGCGTCTTCACCGGCGACCGCAGCGGTGACTGGCTCTTCGCCTCGCTGCACCGCGTCGGCCTCGCCACGCAAGGCACCAGCGTCCACGCCGCCGACGGCCTGGAGCTCGTCGACACCCGCGTCGTCGCCACCGTGCGGTGCGCGCCACCGCAGAACCGGCCGACGACCACCGAGCGCGACACCTGCTCGCCGTGGATCGAGGCCGAGCTGGGCCTCCTCGCCGAGCACGTCCGCGTGGTGGTGGCGCTGGGCGGCTACGGCTGGGACGCGACGCTGCGGGCGTACGCCGGCCTCGGCTGGTCGGCGGCCCGGCCCAAGCCGCGGTTCGGCCACGGGGTCGAGGCCACGCTGGAGGGCGACGGCCGGTCGGTGACCCTGCTCGGCTGCTACCACCCCAGCCAGCAGAACACCTTCACCGGCCGGCTCACCGAGCCGATGCTCGACAGCGTGCTCGCGCGGGCGGCGGGCTACTCCGACCACGCCTCCTGACAGCGCCGGGCGAGCGGCTCGAGGAGGGTGACCAGCTCGTCGAGCTCGGCAGGGGTCAGGCCGTCGTACGGCGCCTCGGCGAGCGCGTCGGTCAGTGCCTCGATCCGGTCCTTGGTGGCCCGCCCCTCCGGCGTGAGACGACCCTCGGTGTCGACCAGGCCGCGGTCCCGCAGACCGCCCATCACCTCGGCCAGCAGCGTGGCGGGCAGGTGGTGGATCCGGCCGAAGGACTCCGGCGGATGGATCCCCATGTCGAGCGCGCTCAGCACGTGCGCCTCGAGCCCGCCGATCCGCTCGGAGACGAGCGCGACGACGTGGCCGTCGCCGCGGTGCTCGCGCAGCATGTTGGCGGCGTGCCACAGGAGCGCCCAGGGCTCGGTCGGCAGGGGCAGCGCGCGCAGGCCGGCGTACATGACCCGTCCGTGGACGGGGGCGCTCGTCGACGCCTTCGCGAGCAGCTCGGCGGCGCGCGGGAGGCCGCCGGACCCGGCGAGGTCGCCGAGGATCCGCCGGAGACCCTCGAGGCAGCCTCTCTCCCGCGCGGCGTGGGCCGCCTCGGGCGTCGTGGTCCCCCAGACCTTCGGCAGGTGCCGGGCCACCTCGCCGGGCCCGAAGTTGTAGAAGGCCGCGTCGACCACCGCGGCCGGCACCCGGCCGAACGGTGCGGAACGGCCGGCGAAGTAGCCGTCCCAGTAGTTGTCGAAGCCGAGCTCCGCCATCGCCTCGTTGGGCTCGTCGGCGAAGAAGTTGACCAGCGCGATGGGCTCGGTCAGGTCGAACATGCGGCGCGCGACCGGCTGTGCGTGGGGCATCGGTGATCTCCTGGGGTGGCCGGGCGCCGTACGTCGGCGCCTCTCACCAGTGCTACGAACGGACCGTGACCGATCCGACAGGCGCGTCGTGGAGCTCACACCTCCCTCTCGGACAGCTCGCGCTTGAGCACCTTCCCGGTGGGGTTGCGCGGGAGCTCGTCGAGGAACACCACGTCGCGCGGGGTCTTGTAGCGCGCGAGGTTGCCGGCGACGTAGGCCTTGACGTCGTCAGCGGTGAGCTCGGCTCCGTCGTGGAGCACGACGAACGCGCGCAGGCGCTGACCGAAGCGCTCGTCCGGCACGCCGATGGCGGCGGCCTCACGGACGGCCTCGTGGCCGAAGAGGAGCTCCTCGATCTCGCCCGGGAAGACGTTCTCGCCGCCGGACACGATCATGTCGTCGTCGCGGCCGTCGACGAAGAGCCGGCCCGCGGCGTCGAAGTGTCCGACGTCCCCGGTCGACATCAGGCCGTCGATGCGGTCCTTGTCGCCACCGCCGGTGTAGCCCTCGAACTGGAAGTCGTTGCCGACGAAGATCCGACCGGTCGTGCCGGTGGGCACCTCCCTGCCCCGGTCGTCGAACAGCTTGACGGTCGTGCCCAGCACCGGGCGGCCCACGCAGCCCGGCTCGGCCGCGAGGTCCTCCGGGGTGGCGATGGTGGCGTAGGCGACCTCGGTCGAGCCGTACATGTTGTGCAGGACCGGCCCGAACAGCGCCGTGGCCCTCACGGCGAGCTCGGCGCCGAGCTGCGAGCCGGCCACGAAGATCGCCTTGAGGTGGGTCAGGTCGGCCTCGGCGAAGGCGTCCTCGCCCAGCTCGGCCATCTTCTGCAGCATCACCGGCACGGCGACCATGCCGGTCGCCCGGTGGTCGGAGAGGTCCTGCAGCACCAGCGCGGGATCGAACCGCCGGCGGACGACGAGGGTCGCGCCGAGCCCCCCGTTGAGCAACGCCTGGGCGAAGCCGAGCGTGTGGAACATCGGCGCGGGCAGCACCACGGTGCCCTTGGCCTCGAACGGCACCTTCGAGAGCAGGGCGCCGATCGGCGCGAGCGACCTGCCCTCCGCCGCGCGGGGTGCGCCCTTGGGCGTGCCCGTGGTGCCGCTGGTCAGCAGCACGATCTTGGGCTCCTGACCGGCCCGCGGAGCGGGCGAGGAGTCGCCGTTCGCGACCACGCCGGCCAGGGTGTCGGCGCCGCGCTCGGTCGCGTCCTCGGTCCAGGCGCGCAGCCGGCCCAGCCGGGTCCCGACCTCGGCCAGCAGGTCGCCGTACTCGTCGTCGTGCACGAGGAAGTCGGTGCCCTCGCGGGCCGCGACGTCGCGGATCTGCGGACCGGCGAAGTCGGTGTTGAGCAGCACGATGCGCGTGCCGCAGCGTGCGGCGGCGTAGGTCGCGACCAAGAACCACCGGTGGTTGCGCGCGAGGATCGAGACGCCGTCGCCCGGGCCCAGACCCAGCGACAGCCAGTGGTTGGCGAGGGCGTTGACGGCGTCGTCGAGCTCGCCGTAGGTCATCGTGCCGAGCTCGTCGATGACCGCCGCCTGGTCGCGCCCGTGGCGGATCGAGGCCATCGCGGGGATCGCGCCGAGCATCCCGTGGCGCCACAGCGCCGCGCCCAGCTGGGCGACCTTCCAGGGAGGGTCGATGCCGATCACGCCGCGTCGGAAGGCCCAGGAGGCGTAGAGCGCCTCCTGCGAGGCGCGACGGGCGATCTGGAGGGGCAGGGTGATCACGGCGACACGCTAACGCCCTATCGTCACCGCATGCGCTCTGTCCAAGTCACCGCCCTCGACGGCCCCAGCGGCGTCACGATCCAGGACGTCCCCGACGCCGTGGCCCAGGCCGGACAGGTCCTGGTGGAGGTCAAGGCGCTCGGGATCTCGTGGCCCGACCTCCTGCAGACCAAGGGCGAGTACCAGATCAAGCCGGAGCTCCCGTTCCAGCTCGGCGTCGACTTCGCCGGCGTCGTCCGCGCGGCGCCCGGCGGCAGCGGGCTGACGGAGGGACAGCGGGTCGCCTGCTGCCTGCCGTACGGCGGCGGAGCCGACCTGGTCTCGATCCACCCCGAGTCGGTGTTCCCGCTGCCCGATCGCTACAGCTTCGAGCAGGGTGCGGCGATCCCCATGAACTACCTGACCGCGGAGTTCGCGCTCGCCACCCGCGGCGCGCTGACCGAGGGCGGCACCCTGCTGGTCACCGGCGCGGCCGGCGGCGTCGGCACCGCGTCCATCCAGGTCGGCAAGGGGCTCGGCGCCCGGGTCATCGCGGTCGTCTCCAACGACGAGAAGGCGGAATTCGCCTTGCGGGCCGGCGCCGACGAGGCGGTCGTCGGGCCCGACTTCCTGCCCGCGGTCAAGGAGCTGACCGGCCGTGAGGGCGTCGACGTGGTGCTCGACGTCGTCGGCGAGCCGCTGATGACCGACGCACTGCGCTGCCTCGGACCGCAGGGCCGCCTGCTCGTGGTCGGGTTCACCGGCGGCGCGATCCCCGCGGTGAAGGTCAACCGGCTGCTGCTCAACAACATCGACGTCCGCGGCGTGGGCTGGGGTGCCTTCGCGATGGTCCGGCCCGGCTACATGTCCGCCCAGTGGGAGCGCCTGCTGCCGATGATGGAGTCGGGCGTGATCGACCCGCCGATCGGCACGGTCTACGCCCTCGACCAGGTCGGCGACGCGCTGGTCGAGATGGACGAGCGCCGCACCCTCGGCAAGTCGGTGGTCCGTCTCTGACCTGACGCGCGGGCGTCAGAGCCAGTCGGCGGGCGTGTCCAGGGTGGTCCGGTCGAGCGTCGCCAGCAGGTCGAGCTGCGGACCGGTGCGGGGCAGCTCGTAGCGGTAGAAGTACGCCGCGGCGGCGCGCTTGCCGTCGTAGAAGTCACCCTCGCGGCCGTCGGCGGCGAGCAGCTGCTCCAGCCACATCCAGGCGATGACCGTGTGCCCGACCGCCTCGAGGTAGAGCGAGGCGTTGGCCAGGCCGAGCACCGGGTCGCCGGGCGCCCAGATCGCCTGCGTCACCTCGACGACCCGGCCGATCGCGGCGCGCAGGGCCGGGGCGTGCTCGTGGTCACCGGCACGGGCGAGCGTGTCCTCGACCGCTGCGACCAGCGCGCCGAGCCCGGCGCCGCCCTGCATCACCACCTTGCGACCGAGCAGGTCCTGCGCCTGGATGCCGTGCGTGCCCTCGTGGATCGGGTTGAGCCGGTTGTCGCGGTAGTGCTGCTCGACGTCGTAGTCGCGGGTGTAGCCGTAGCCGCCGTGCACCTGGATCGCCAGGTCGTTGGCCGCCAGGCACCACTGCGAGGGCCAGCTCTTCGCGACGGGCGTCAGCACGTCGAGCAACAGGTGGGCCGCCTCGCGCGCCTCCTGCGTCGCGGCCGTCCTCTCCTCGTCGACCAGGCGGCTGCAGTAGAGCACCAGCGCGAGCGCGCCCTCGACGTACGACTTCTGCGCGAGCAGCATCCGCTTGACGTCGGCGTGCTCGACGATCGGCACCGCCGCGCCCGACGAGCCCGCGGGCCGGCCCTGGACCCGCTCCTTCGCGTACCGCAGCGACTTGAGGTAGCCGGTGTAGCCCAGCGCCGTGGCGCCGAGCCCGACCCCGATCCGGGCCTCGTTCATCATGTGGAACATCAGCGCCAGGCCGCGGCCCTCCTCCCCCACCAGGTCGCCCACCGCGCCGCCGCGCTCCCCGAAGTTGAGGAGGGTGTTGGTGGTGCCGCGATAGCCCATCTTGTGGTTGAGCCCGGCCAGGGTGACGTCGTTGCGGGTGCCGCCGGGCAGCACCTTCGGGACGATGAACAGGCTGAGCCCCTTCACGCCGTCGGGCGCACCCGCGACCCGCGCCAGCACCAGGTGCACGATGTTGTCGGAGAGGTCGTGCTCCCCGGCCGAGATCCACATCTTGTTGCCGAACAGGCGGTAGCTGCCGTCGGGCTGCGGCTCGGCGCGGGTGGTGACGTCGGCGAGCGAGGATCCCGCGCCCGGCTCGGAGAGGCACATCGTGCCGAGGTAGCGGCCCTCCAGCATCGGCCGCACCCAGGTGTCGACCTGCTCGGGGGTGCCGTGCGTGAGCAGCAGGTTGGCGTTGGCCATCGTCAGGAACGGATAGCCCGACGTGCCGACGTTGGCGGCCTGGAACCACGTCATCAGCGCGCTCGCGACCACGTGGGGCAGCTGACCGCCGCCGACCTCCTCGTCCATCGACGCGGCGATGAGGCCCGAGGCGAAGTAGGCGTCCAACGCCTTGGCCACCTCCGGCACCAGGTGCACGCGCTCGCCGTCGAAGGTCGGCTCGTGGGAGTCGACCAGCTTGTTGTGCGGCGCGAAGTGCTCGGTGGCGATGCCGGCCGCGAGGTCGAGCGCCGCGTCGAAGGTGTCGCGCGAGTGCTCGGCGTAGCGCTCGCGTTCGGTCAGCCGCTCGACGGCGAGCCACTCGTAGAGGAGGAACTCCAGGTCACGCCGCGACATCAGGACCGACATGGGCCCAACCTAGTCAGCCGTGCGCGCGAGGGGCTTGTCGACGGCCCAGCACGGTGACCACGAGGTCACGCACGGAGGCGAGGTAGAGACGGGGCACGTCGCGAAACTAGAACCGGTCCCACCTGCCCCCACAGGTGACCACCGGCCACAGAGTTACTAGATTCGGACACATGATCACTCCGGAGGCACCCACCTGGCCGGCCCCGGACTCCCGACGACCCGCCATGGGCACCCTGCTCCTGGTGCGGCTGGCCGTCGAGCGGGGACTGTCCCCCGATGCAGCGCTGGCCGGGTCGGGCCTCGTCGTGGACGACCTGGAGTCGCCCGACCGGGAGTCGACCGCGGCCGCCGAGATGCAGGTCATCCGCAACCTCGCCGCCTGGGCCGGACCGGCGTCCACCTGGGGCCTGGACGCCGGCCTGCGCTACCACCTGACGACCTTCGGCATCTGGGGCTTCGCCCTCGTGAGCGCCTCCACCGTGCAGGAGGCCGTCGACATCGGGATGCGCTTCATCGACCTCACGTCGGCGCTCACCGCGCCTCGTCCCGACGTCGACGACGCGGGGCACCTCCGCATGGTCTTCCACGAGCCCGACGAGCCGGCCGACGTCGCGCGGTTCGTGGTCCAGCGCGACCTCGCCGCCGTGCAGGTCATCCTCGAGGAGGTCCTCGGCCGAGGTGCCCGCTTCCGCGAGGTCACCTTCCAGCACGAGCCCGTCCCCGGCACCGAGGAGCGCTACCGCGAGGTCTTCGGCACGGAGCCCACCTTCGGGGCCGAGCGCAACGCGGTGGTCTTCGACCCCACCACCCTCGAGGCCCGGCTCCCCCAGGCCGACGAGCACACCTCCGCGCTGGCCCAGGACCAGTGCCGGCTCCTGCTGGACCGTCGTCGGCGGCGCGCGGGCCTGTCGGGCCAGGTCCGCGACATCATCGTCGCGGGGCTGCGGCACCCGCCGTCGGCGCCGGAGGTGGCCGCCGCCCTCAACCTCGGCGAGCGCACCCTGCGCCGCCGGCTCGCCGCGGAGGAGACCTCGGTGCGGATCCTGACCGACGAGGTCCGTGCGGGCCTGGCCGCAGAGCTGCTCGTCTCCGGCAGCCTCACCGTCGCCGAGATCTCCCACCGCCTGGGCTACGTCGAGGTCTCGAGCTTCTCGCAGGCGTTCCGGAGGTGGCACGGGATGAGCGCCCGGTCCTACCTGGCGGCGCACCCGCGCTCGGACGGCTGACCTGCCGCGCCACCGCGCCCCCTACGCTCCTGCTGTGCCAGCGCAACCCTCGAAGCTCGCCCAGCAGCTGCTCGACGCCCAGGTCGCCCACCACCTCGCCGAGCTGCGCGGCGACCGGCTGACGGCCACCGCGACGTCGCTCGCCGACGACCTGCTCGACGCCGCCGGACAGCACCAGGTCGCCGACCTCGTCGACGCCGACCTCGTCAAGGACGTGGTCGCCCGTGCGCTCTCCACGGTGCCGCGCAGCCCCGCGGTCAGCGGCGTCATCGAGCTGGTGCTCGACGTCGTGCGGGCCGGGCCGGCCGAGCCCGCGCCGCTCAGCGACCTCGTCGAGCGCGAGCGGGTGGCGGACCTGGTCGACGCGCTGCTCGCACTCAGCCCGGTGCTCGACCGCGCACTGTCCCAGCTCGCCGACAGCCCGCTCATCGGCACCGTCGCGACCCGGTTCATGGGCCGGATCGTCGGCGAGGTGCTGCAGGCCAACAAGGCCGTGACCGACAAGGTGCCCGGGCTCGGCACCCTGATGTCCTTCGGCACCAGCACCGCGGCGAAGGTGGTCGGCGCCGCCGACCGGCAGTTCGAGGGACTGCTGGGCGACACCGTCGGCAAGAGCGGTGCCTTCGCCGTACGACGCCTCAGCCGGATCATCGTCGAGACCATGCAGGACCCGACCACCCGCGATGCGATCCTGCAGGCCTGGGACGTCGTCGCGGCCGAGAAGGTCACCGGTCTCGACCGGCACGCGTCGCGCGAGGAGATCGGCGACGTCGTCGACGCCGTCCACGAGCTGGTCGCCTCCGCCCTCGAGAGCGAGCAGGCCCGCCAGCTGTCCGGTGTGCTCGTCGACGCCTTCCTCGACCACTTCGGCGGCTACACGGCGACCGAGCTCCTCGAGCAGCTCGAGCTCGACCGCGTCGACCTGCGCGACGACATCGTGCGGGCGGCGCCCACGCTGGTCGGCCTGCTCGACGAGAGCGGGGCCCTCGAGAGGATCATCCGGTCCCGGCTCGAGCCGTTCTACGCCTCGTCCGAGGTCGCAGCCATCCTGGGCTGACCCCCGGGCTGCTCCCTGGGCTGGTCAGCCGCGGGCCAGCTCCAGCGCGAGCTCCTCGTGGCCGTTGTCGAGCAGGTGCCCCAGCAGCAACGCGCGCAGGGCCCGGTAGGTCCCCTCCTCGTCGATGCATCCCGGCTCGGCCAGCCGGTGCAGCGCCAGCCCGTGGGCGAGGGCGGTCATCGCCGGCGCGAGGCGCTCGGGCTCGGGGGTGTCGAGCACGGCGAGACCGGCGGTCGCGACGGACCGGGCGGCGGCCAGGGCGTCGGCCACCGCCTCCCGGAGCTCGGGGTGGCGAGCCGCGTGGAGCAGCGCCTCGAAGAGCGCGAGGGTCTCGGGCAGCCGCGGAGCGGCCGCCAGCGCGAACGCGCGGCCGGCCTCGTCCGCGGTCATCTCCGCGACCGCCAGGTCGTCGGCGAGCGCGGCCTGGGTCTGCTGCTCCTCGGCCATGAACGTGCGCAGCGCCTCTCCCGCGAGCTCGTCGATGGAGGAGAAGAAGTAGCTGACCGTCGCGAGCGGCAGACCGGCGCGCTCGGTCACCGCGCGGTGCGTCACCCCCGCCACGCCGAGCTCGGCGGTCACCTCGACGGTGGCCCGCAGCAGCGCCTCACGACGGGCCCGGGCGCTGGGACCGTGACGCCGAGCACTCATGGGACCTCATCGTAGACAGGGTCTGGAAGATCTTCTACAGTCTCTGGAAGTTCTTCCAGACTTCCCAGGAGCACGCATGTCCCGAGTCCACGCCTTCGCCGACGACGCCCTCGCCGACCACGACGCCGTCGAGCTCGCGCGCCAGGTCGCGGCTCGCGAGGTCAGTGCCGACGAGCTCGCCCGCGCCGCCGCCGAGCGGGTGCGTCGCGTCGCGGAGCTCAACGCCGTCGTCGCCAGCTACGACGAGCCGCGGCACGCCGCCGGCCCGGGTGGCGCGCTCACCGGGGTGCCGACCTTCGTCAAGGACAACGTGCTGCTCGCCGGGCTGCCCACCCAGAACGGCAGCACCGCCTACACCGGGGCGCCCGCGAAGCGGGACGGCCGCTTCACCGCCCAGCTGCTGTCGACCGGCGTGACCGTGCTCGGCAAGACCCGGCTGCCCGAGTTCGGCTTCAACGCCACGACCGAGTACATGAGCGACGACCCGGTCCGCAACCCGTGGCACACCGAGCACTCGGTGGGCGCCTCCTCCGGAGGCTCCGCAGCGCTCGTCGCGGCCGGGGCCGTGCCGATCGCGCACGCCAACGACGGCGGTGGGTCGATCCGGATCCCGGCCGCCTGCGCCGGTCTGGTCGGGCTCAAGCCGACCGTCGGGCGGTTCGTCGACAGCGAGGACACCCGCACGCTCCCGATCAACATCATCGGCGAGGGCGTGGTCACCCGCACGGTGCGCGACACCGCGGCCTTCTTCGCCGCCGCCGAGCGTCACCGGCGCACCCCGACCCTGCCGGCGGTGGGCCACGTGCTCGGTCCTGCGCAGCGACAGCTGCGGGTCGGCGTACTCCTGGAGAGCCCGACGGGAGCCCCGATCGACGAGGCGACCCGGGCAGCCGTGGAACGCACCGCGTCGCTCCTGGAGAAGGCCGGGCACGCCGTGACGCCCGCGACGGCGCCGGTGGGCGAACAGTTCGCTGCGGACTTCCTGCAGTACTGGGCGATGCTCGCCGACCTGGTCACCACCACAGGCAGGCTGCACCTCGACCGGTCCTGGGACACCGCGAGGGCCGACGGCCTCACCCTCGGCCTGAAGGCGCTGCACCGCCGCTCCCCGCACCGCACGCCGGCCGCGCTCGTGCGCCTGCGCCGGGTGCGACAGACCTACGCCCGCTGGCTGACCGAGCACGACGTCGTGCTGTCGCCGGTGCTGGCCCACACCCCACCGCGGCTCGGCCACCTGTCCCCGGCGCAGCCCTTCGACCAGCTGCTCGAGCGGCTGCGGGCCTACGTGTCCTTCACTCCCCTCCACAACGTCGCGGGCGCACCCGCTCTGTCGGTGCCGGCGGGGTTGTCGCCGGACGGCCTCCCCGTCGGGGTGCACCTGTCGGGCGCGCACGGCGACGAGCGCACCCTGCTCGAGCTCGGCTACCTGCTGGAGTCCGAGCAGCCGTTCCCGCGCATCCAGGACTGACGCCTGCCGCTACGATCGCGGTCCGTGACTGCCCTCCTGCGCGAACGCCTCCCCGACGGCATCGAGGTGCTGCGGATCAACCGCCCCGACAAGCGCAACGCGCTCGACACCGCCACGTTGCGGCTGGTCAACGCGGCTCTCGACGAGCTGGCCCAGGACCCGGACCTCCGCGTGGTCGTCGTCTCGACGACCTCGACCACGGCGCTGTGCGCGGGCGCCGACGTCGGCGAGAGCCTCGACGCTGCGGGCGGCGTGCGGCGGATGGAGGAGTTCGCGCGGATGTACCGCCTCATCGACGAGGTGCCGGTGCCGACGATCGCGGTCTGCGTCGGCAACTGCGTGGGCGCCGGCGCGGAGATCGTCGCCGGCTGCGACCTGCGCGTCGGCGGCGACAACCTCAAGCTGGCCTGGGCCGGCGCGCGGCTCGGCGTGCCGGTCGGCCCCGCGCGCCTGACGGGGCTGGTCGGCCTCTCCCGCGCGAAGGACCTCGTCTACACCGGGCGTCCGGTCGGCATGGCCGAGGCCGACGCGCTCGGGCTCCTCCACCGCACGGCGGCCGCCGAGGAGGCCGAGACTGCCGCCCTCGAGCTGGCCGCCGACGTCGCACGACAGTCGGCGCCCGGCGTGCGGCGGATCAAGCAGATGTTCCGCGAGCTCGAGGGCTCCGCCGACCGGATCGCCTACGAGAACGAGCACCTGCTCGACTTCCAGCGGCACGGGACCGGCCTGCCCCAGGGGTGACGGCCGGCGTCGGCTCGGCGAAGAGCGGCGTCACGAACCGCACCATCAGCGCCGACCAGGTCGCGTGCGTGATCGCCGGCGCGACCACCCCGCCCGAGGCCCGGCGCTCCAGGCCGAACAGCCCGCCCATCGCGACCGACGCCAGCGTCAGCGCCGGGTTGCCGGTGGCCGCCGTCGAGGTGGCGTGGGAGATCGTCGAGGAGAGGACCGGGTGGCGGCCCCCGAGGGTGTCGTACCAGGCGCCGCGGAAGAAGAGCTCCTCCCCCACTCCCGTCGCGAGCGTGGTGACGAGCACCAGCCGGGTGTCACCCTCGACGGCGTGGGCCAGCACCCGTCGGATCGCGGACTCCAGCGGCGGGATGCGGCGCGCGACCAGGGCCGCGGCGTAGAAGGCCACGAACGAGCCGCCGGCGATCGCCAGCGGCGTGCCGACCGGGTGGCGGAGCCCGCCGCCCTCGCGACGCCCGGGTGCGGTCAGCCCCGCGCCGGCCACCCAGATGCCCGCGACGCCCGCCGTGCCGGCGTAGAAGTCGCGCGAGCCGGGCGGGGAGGCCAGCGAGGAGCGCAGCAGGCCGGTGCCGGCGCACCAGCTCGCGACCGCGGCGCCGCGGCGCAGCCCGCGCCGTCGATCGGGGGTCACAGCACCTCCAGCCGCTCCTCGAGCGCGGCCTTGACGGCGTCGTCGTAGCCCATGGGCTCGAACGGCACGACCTCGCGGACGGCGGGGTCGCGCACGACCACCTCGTTGACCATCGAGTCGATCAGGTTGCGCCCGGTGCGCACGTCGACATCGGTCACGAGCGAGAGCCACAACGAGGAGAGACCCGGTGTGAGCAGCGGGACCGGCACGATCGGGAGCGGCCGGTGGGAGATGGCCGCCACCCTCTTGAGCATCTGGGCGTAGGCGAGCACGTCGCGACCGCCGATCTCGAAGACCCGGTCGAGGGCGTCGGGGTGGCCGAGGACACCGACGAGGTAGCGCACCACGTCGTCGATCGCGATCGGCTGGGTGCGGGTGCGCACCCAGCGCGGCGTGACCATCGCGGGCAGGTGCTCGACGAGCTGGCGGGTGATCTCCCAGGAGATGCCGCCGTGCCCGACGATGATCCCCGCCCGCAGCACCGTGACCGGCACGCCGCCGCTGCCGAGCAGCCCCTCCACCTCGCGCCGGCTGCGCAGGTGCGGCGAGAGCTCGTCGGTGTCGTCGCCGAGGCCGCCGAGGTAGACGACCTGGCCGACACCCGCGGCTCCGGCGGCCGCGCCGAAGGTGGCCGCGGCGGCGGCGTCGCGGGACTCGAAGTCGTCGGAGCCGAGGGAGTGGACGAGGTAGTAGGCCGCGGACGTGCCCGCGAGGGCCTCCTCCACGGAGGCGGCGTCGGAGACGTCGCCGCCCACGGCGGTGCCCGGGCCGTCGTACTCCTCCGGCCGCCGGGTCATCACGCGCACGGTGCGACCCGACTCCACCAACGCCGGCACCAGCCGGCGGCCGACGAACCCGGTGCCGCCGGCGACGAGCACCTCCTCCCCGCTCATCGGCCCCGCACCTCCTGGTAGCGGTCGAGCGCCTCGCGCCGCTCCTCGTCGTGGTCGACGACCGGCTCCGGGTAGCCCTCCGCGTAGCCGTCGTCGTGTCGCCACGGCTCGTGCGCGGCCTTGCCGGAGAGGTGGCGCAGCTCGGGCACCCAGCGGCGCACGTAGTCGCCGTCGGGGTCGAACCGCTTGCCCTGGGTGATCGGGTTGAAGACGCGGAAGTACGGCGACGCGTCGGTGCCGGTGCCGGCGACCCACTGCCACCCGTGGTTGTTGGAGGCCAGGTCGCCGTCGACCAGGTGGTCGAGGAAGTGGCGGGCGCCGACCGGCCACCACACGTGCAGGTCCTTGACGAGGAAGCTCGCGGTCACCATCCGCACCCGGTTGTGCATCCAGCCGGTCTCGAGCAGCTGACGCATGCCGGCGTCCACGACCGGGAAGCCGGTGCGGCCCTCGCGCCAGGCGTCGACCAGCTCCTCGACGGACCGGCCCGAGTCGTAGCGCATGTCCGACAGCTCTCCGCGCAGATCGCCCCACGCGGACTGCGGGGAGTGCCACAGGACGTCGGCGTAGAACTCGCGCCAGGCGATCTCGTCCATGAAGGAGCGTGCCCCGTCGGACTGCCCGCGGCGACCTCGGCGCAGGTCGGCCAGCAGCGTGCGCGGGTGGATCTCCCCGTGCTTGAGGTGGACCGAGAGCCGGCTGGTGCCGTCGAGGTCGGGCCGGTCGCGCGCCTCGGCGTAGTCGTGCAGGCCGTCGTCCAGGAACTCCTGCCACCGCTCCAGTGCCGCGACCTCGCCGACCGGACCGAACGAGCGGCCCCGCTCCACCAGCCTCTCGTCGAGGTCCACGCCGTCGACGGTACGCCGCCACCGCAGCCCGTCCGGCCTCGCAGCGGGCGGCTCGACCGGGTGGTCGCGCCAGGCCCGCGCGAAGGGGGTGAACACGCGGTAGGGGGTGCCGCCGCCGGTGCGCAGGGTGCCCGGTCGGACGGCGTACGGCGTCCCGCCTGCGACCAGCGGGACGCCGTACTGGTCGAGGCTCCGGGCGACGTCACCGTCGCGCGCGCGGGCGTACGGCGTGAACTCCCCAGACACGTGCACGCTCTGCGCCCCGACCTCCGCGGCCACCTCGGCCACGACCTTGCGCGGGTCACCCTCGCGGACGACCAGTGCCCCGTCGCTCGACGCGCGCCATGCGTCGAGCGACGCCTCCAGCCGTGCGCGTCGGGCCCCGCCAACCCGGGCCAGGCGGGGATCGCGCACGAAGAGCGGCAGGACCGGGCCCTCCCCCGCCGCCGCGACCAGGGCGGGGTGGTCGGCCAGCCGGAGGTCACGTCGCAACCACAGGACCGCCGTCATCGCCCGCACCGTCGCGACGACCACGGGAGCATCGGCCGAGCGTCTTCCGGGGACAGGAACACCTTCAGAGAGTAGAGTGTTTGTCGAAGGTCTGTCAAAGGTTCGTAGAAGGTGTGATGTACCCGATCAAGCGCGCCGCCGAGCTCGTCGGCACGAGCGTCTCCACCCTCCGCGCGTGGGACGGCCGCTACGGCGTCGGCGCGTCCCGGCGCAGCGAGCACGGCTACCGCCTGTACGACGACGACGACGTCCGCCGGCTGCGCGCGATGCGCGACCTGGTCGACCGCGGGTGGTCGGTACGCGCGGCCGCGGAGGAGGTCCGGATGCGGGCCGCCCGTCCGCAGCCGGTCACCCCCGGGGAGGCGCTCTCACCCGAGGGGGCGACCGACCGGTTCGTGGCCGCCGCCGCCGACTACGACGCCGCCGCGATCGGCGCGCTGCTCGACGAGCAGTTCGGCAACGCCACCTTCGAGCGGGTCGTGGACGGCTGGCTGCTCCCCGCGCTGAGGGAGCTGGGGGCCGCCTGGGAGTCCGGCAGGGTCAGCGTCGCCGCCGAGCACCTCGCCGCCAACGCGGTGGTGCGTCGGCTCGCCATGACCTTCGAGGCTGCGGCCTCCCTGGAGTCCGGCCCGCGCGTGGTCCTCGGGCTCCCCTGCGGCTCGCGCCACGACATCGGGCTCCTCGCCTTCGCGACCGCTGCCCGCCGCGCGGGGTTGGTCACCACCTTCCTCGGCGCCGACGTGCCGGTCGCGGACTGGAGCGCCGCGGTCGGCGCGCAGCGTCCCGACTGCGTGGTGCTCGCGGTGCCGACCGCCGAGGACGCCGAGGCCACCGCCGCCGTGGTGGCCGCGGTCGGCGAGGCCCGTCCGGGCGTCCTCGTCGCCGTCGGCGGGTCCGCCCAGGACCAGGCGCCGGACGGCTGCCTGCGGCTCGGGCACCGGATCGGCCCCGCGGCCGTCCTGCTCGCCCACGCGCTGGAGCGCCGCGTCACCCGGGGATGAGCGACTCGCACGAGCGCAGCCGGTCCGCGCCGTCGGTGGTGACGGTGTCACGGCCGCCCTCGCAGAGCACGCGGTCCGCGCCCGGCCCGCCGTCCAGGCGGTCGTCGCCCGCGCCACCGCCGACACGGTCGTCGCCGCCCTCGCCGTAGAAGGTGTCCTTGCCGTCGGTGCCGACCAGCTGGTCGGCGCCGTCGCCGCCCCACACCAGGTCGGCGTCCGGACCGGTCCGCACCCAGTCGTCGCCGCCCCCGCCCCACACCTGGTCGCGGCCGGTGAACCCGTTGAAGAAGTCCGGCCCCGCGCCGAGGAGCGCGACGTCGTCGCCGGCGTCGGCGAGCACCGTCATCGCCACGCTCTCCGGCAGCGTCGAGCCGTCCACGTAGTCGTCACCGAGCCGCGGCCACACCTCGACCAGGAGCGGCTGGTCGACCCCCACCCACGCCGGCACCCGGCACACCGCCGCGACCCCGGCGTCGGCCTCCAGGCGCCGGCAGGCGCGCGGCAGCCTCTTGAAGCGCTCGGTGCCCGTGTCGGCGTACTCGAGGCCGTCGGCGGTCAACGTGATCGTGAGGTGACTGTCCTGCTGGCCCGCGCGGTAGACGTAGCCGTGCCGGGTGCGGGTGATCATCGCCTGGTCGGGCAGCGGGACGAGCGAGTACTGCCCCATCAGCGCGGTCGCGTAGTGGTACGGCGGCCCCGCGGTCCCCGGCCCGTCCGGCGGTACGTCGTCGGCGACCGCCGGCCCGCCGTTCGCACCGGCGACGGCGACCGGGACGGCGACCAGGGCGGCGGCCAGGGCAAGGGCGGTACGGGGTGTCACCCCTCCAGGCTGGGCCGGGTACACCGCCCGGCCGGCCTCTTCCGCGAGGGTCTGACCGACCTCCTCGCGGGGGTGGTCAGGTCGCGCCAGGCCGGACCGGCCGGTCGGGCCCGAGGGTCCTGGGACCCCCGGCAGCCCCCGGGCGCCCCCGAACGGCGTGGTGTTGGTGGACGCTTGACACCAGGCGTACTGTCGAAGTGGTTGGGAAAACAGCCGAGCGATCCTCCCATCGCACCACTCGGGAATTCTTTCAGTGAGGAGCTCTGGCTCCCATGTCCGTCACCACCTCGGCAACCAACCCCGACCCGGCGTCATCGGCGATCCTCGACGTCCGCATCCAGTTCGCGCCCAACCTTCCGCTCGTCCGTCTCGTCGGCGAGCTCGACCTCGACTCGCACCACCTGCTGACCGATGCCCTCGACGCGATCGAGGCCGCACACTGCCCCGGTGACCTCGTGGTCGTCGACCTCGAGGGAGTCACCTTCTGCGACGTCGCCGGCCTCCGCGCGCTGGAGCACTGCGGGCACGCCCTCCAGCTGGCGGGCAAGCAGCTGATGCTCTACCACCCGCCACGGGCGGTCACCCGGCTGATGACGATGACCGGGGTCGCGCAGGGCTTCGCGACGCGTAGCTGAGGGCCTGCCCCGCGACCGGCTAGGCCTGCTCGGTGAGCTTGGTCAGCAGGTTGGCCAGCTGGGTGCGCTGGCCGGTCGTGAGGGGTGCCAGGAACCGGTCCTGCACCGCGCCGGCGATCTTCTCGAGCCGCTCGAGCTCCGCCTCGCCCTCGGCGGTCGCGGAGACGATGTTGCGGCGCCCGTCCTGGGGGTCCCGGGCGCGCGAGACGAAGCCACGGGCCACCAGCTCGCCGACGGCGGCCACGACGTCGGAGGGGTCGATGCTCGTACGGCGGCTCAGCTCGGCCTGCGAGGCGTCGCCCTCGTCGGTCAGCGAGGCCAGCAGGCGGGCCTGGTACCCGGTCGTCCCGGCCTCCGCGTAGGCCTCGATGCGGATGGCCTGCGCGCGGGCGTAGGCCCGCGCCAGCAGGCGCGTGGGCAGCTGCTCGATGCGGTTCCCGCTCATGGCACCATCATCTTCCAGTAAGGGCCAGGCGTCCGCTGCAGGACGCCACGACAGGGGCGAGGACATGAACTCCGACAAGGTCTACAGCATCCTGATCCCGATGCTCCGCCCCATGGTCAAGGGTCGGATGGGGGCGGCTCGCCGCCGCCACTTCGAGGTCGTCGGCGTGCCGCCGCGACGGGTCCTCTTCATCGGCGACAGCCTCACCGAGGGCGGGCTGTGGTCCGACCTGCTGCCGGAGCTGCCCACCACCAACCGAGGCATCGGCGGCGAGGGGACCTACGACCTCCTCGAACGGGTCGAGAGCGCGATCAACGATCCGTTGGCGGTCTCGCTGCTGATCGGCACCAACGACCTGCACGGCCCACGGGAGCTGCGCGGTGTCGAGCAGGTCGCCGAGCGCACCGAGGAGATCATCCGACGGATCCGCGCGCTGGCGCCGGACGCGCTGCTCCTGGTCAACAGCCTGCTCCCCCGCACCGAGCTCTTCCGCGACCGGCTCCGGGAGATCAACGCGCTGAACGAGGAGGCCGCCGCGCGGCACGGGGCGACGTACGTGGACCTCTGGCCCACCTTCGCCGACGACGCCGGCGTGATCCGGAACGACTACACCCGCGACGGGCTGCACATCACCCCCGCGGGCTACCTCGCCTGGGCCGCCGTGCTCCGCCCCTACCTGGCGCCGTTCGCCGTCGGCGAGCCCGCCTGACGCGGCGCGCCGCCGGGTCGCCGGCGGCGTCCTGGGTGGTGCTGGCTCAGCACGCGGCTCCGGCGTCACGGGTCTCTCTTCCCTCGGCTACCGAGGGGTGGTACCCGCCACGGACCAGACCACGCGCCCCGACCAGAGCGGCGGGGTCGGCGACGCGCATCGCCGCCGCGAGGGCGGCGAAGAAGACGACCACGCTGGCCAGGAGCGCGACCAGCACCCCGTCGACGACCTCGGCGACGAACCCTGCGCACACGGTGGCCACCACCACCGCCAGGAGCGGTCGGTAGGGCACCACGTTGCCGGCGACCTTGGTGAGGGCGACCATCAGCACGATCGCCTGCAGGAGGAAGGCGAAGCTGGTGGCGAACGCCGCCGCGGCCAACCCCCAGACCGGGATCAGCCAGAGGTTGGTGACCACGTTGACGACGAGCGCCACCAGGCTCGCCGTGAGGACGGTCGGGTCGGGGCGCAGGGCGAGCAGGACCGAGGCCGCGAGGTGCATGATGCCGAAGAGCAGGGGCGCGGCCGCGAGGCCGAGCAGCACGCCGTGGTCGACGTAGGCCTCCCCGAAGAGCAGCGCGACCAGGTCGTCCCCGCGGAGCGCGAAGACGGCGCCGTAGGGCAGGTAGACGACGAAGGCCACGACCAGGCCGCGCCGTGCCCACAGCCGCACGTGCTCCTTGTCGTCGGGGCGGCTCGCGATGACCGGCGCGAACGCGCGCGACAGGGTCCAGCTCACGAAGAGCACCGACTCGAAGATCCGGTAGCCGGCGCCGTAGACACCGGCCGCCGTCGTGCCGAGGAGGACGGTGACGAGCGCCGCGTCGATCCGGAACACGCCCATCGCCGCGACGGCCCCGATGCCCATGACCGGCGCGGCGTCCAGGATCATCCGCACCTCCGGGCGGCTGCCGCGGACCTGCGCGCGGACACCTGCCCGGCGGGCCGCACCGTGCATCGCGACCGCCCCGACGCACGTGGCGACGAGGTAGCCGAGCGCGGCACCGATGGCGCTGCCGGTGACGACCAGCACGCCGGCGGACAGGACGAGGGTGGCGAAGCGCTGCAGCACGAGCACGAAGGCGGAGAACTCCTGCCGCCGGCGTGCCCCGCACGCGGCTCGGGACGCGTCGTTGACCGTGTCGATCAGGCAGCTGGCGACGAGCAGCGACACGGTGACGGCGTGCGCGCCCCGCATGGTGGCCAGCAGCACGACCGTCGTGACGGCCAGCACCGCGATCGCCAGCACGACCCGGATCGCGACGAGTGCTCCGTAGCACCGGTCCAGCAGCTCGGGGCGTGCGCTGCCGAGCTGCACCACGCGTGCGTCGAGCCCCAGCGACGAGAAGACGGCCAGGAGCAGGCCGAGGCTGATCCCGAAGGACAGCACGCCGAACTCGGTCACGGCGAGCAGGCGCGCCATCACCAGGAACATCACGAACGTGGCGACCTTGCCCAGCAGCTCGGAGGCCGCGAGGGCGAGGACCGCCGTGCCCGTACGACGCAGCGTGCCCGGCTGCTCGAGGACCTCTGTCATCGGGAGACCAGCCTCCGCACGGCAGCCTCGGGGAGGGTCGCCTTGATCCGCTGACGCGCCACCCGCTCGCCCTCGTCGACCGCGGTGATCCACCGGTGCGAGTGCGCCCTCAGCTCGTAGCGGTGGACCTCGTCGTTGCCGTACTTGCCGTCGGTCGTGCCGCGCAGCCAGTCGAAGGTGGCCACCTCGGGGTCCTGCTCGGCGGCACGGACCGCGGCGAGGTCGCAGATCGAGCCGCCGCTGTAGCGCTGGAGCTCCTCGGCCACGCGACCGTCGAAGAGCCGGTGCGCCCCGCCGTCGCGCATGACCAGGCCGAAGCCCGCCACGGCGCGGTCGACGACCACGAGGTGGAGGACGGCCCGGTCGCGGGCGAACGCGGACCGCACGACGGCCTCGTAGAAGGCACGCGCGGCCGGGTCGTCCAGGTGGCTACGCCGGCCATGTCCGTGGTCGCGGGCCCGGCGGACCTCGATGATCGGGTGCAACCACTGCTCCAGGCCCGTGGGGTCGTCGATCACGAGCTGCTCCCAGGCCACCCCGTCCACCTCGAGGCGGTTGAGCATCTTGGTGTTCTTGCGGATCCGGTTCCTGCTGACCCGGTAGTCGGTGCCCACGCCCGCGATCAGCGGCATCGCCGGTCCCTCGACCACCACCCCGCCGAGGCGGGCCGCGAGGGCGGCCGCGACCGGGTCGCCGGCCGGGAGCTGGCTCAGCGTCAGCGTCCAGCGCCGCTGTGCGACCACCCAGCCCGCGAGGCTGTCGGCGAGCGCGGCGGCGGCCTGCTCGTCCTCGGCGAAGAGCTGTCCGTAGTCGTTGAGCTCGCCGCCGAGCAGCTCGATGCGGCGGGCGCCGCGTCGCTGCAGGACGCTCAGGGGGGCGAGCGCGACGGTCGCGCCGTCGCGGCGCACGGTGAGCAGCACGGGCTCGCCGGGAAGGTGCTCGGCGGCAGCGGCCAGCCACGCGGCGGTGGTGCTGAAGGCGGTGCTGTGGCGGTCGATGAACCCGGCCTCCGCATGGATCGCGGCGCGGGCGGCGTCGCCGGTGTGCACGTGGGTGGTCAGGGTCGGGGTCATGAGACCTCCCGGGGGTCGGTCACGAGCTCGTCCGCCCACTGCTGCGCCGCCCGCCAGCGCTCGCGGCGCCGTGCGGTCTTGGCGACGTCGGTGTCGTCCGACGGGCTGGTGATCTCGCTGGTGTAGGTCCGCAGGGTCAGCCAGCGCAGCTGGGTCGCCAGCGCCGGGTGCTCCTGCACGGGCACGGAGTTGAGGAGCAGCTGCCAGGCCGCGCGGGCGACCTCGCTGTCGACCACGTCGACGATGAGCATGACCAGGTCGTGGTGGCGCGGACCGCGCGCGGTGAGCTCCCAGTCGATGACCGTCACCCCACTGCCGGGGCGGCCGTCCGTCCCGGAGTTGAGCACGTTCTTGCGGTGGAAGTCGTTGTGGACCGTCACGGAGCGCGGCAGCTGGTCGAAGGCGGTCCGCGCGGCCACGAACTCACGCAGGTCGACGCCCGCGCGGAGCAACCGGGCCGCTCGCAACGGCACCGACCGGCGCGGCGCCCGCCAGGCCGTCGGGCTGCCGGCGAAGTCCGGGCAGGGCAGGTCCTGGATCCGGGACGCGGCATCGAAGGCGGCGAGCACGTAGGACCACGGTTCGCCGGGCTCGTCCCGTGCGCGGCGGCTGACGAGCCAGAGCCCGTCCGGGTGCACCGCCACGGTCTCGGCCGTGCCGATCCCGTGCCGGGTCGCCCACTCCCTACCGGCGATCTCGCGCCGGATCCGGACGACGTCCCGCGCGTTGCGGGCCTCGTCGACGACGACGGCGGGGTCGCCGGCGTACTCCTGCGGCGCGAGCACGGTGGCCACTAGCTCCCCACCGCGATCAGGTCGGCAGGGCGCTCGCCCCAGGCGAGCGCGTCGGCGATCGCCTCGTCGAGGTCGAGCTCCGCCGTCCACCCGAGCAGGCGGGCGGCCCGGTCGCTGCGCGTGTAGGCGCCGGCGGTGTCGCCCTCGCGGGGTGGGGCATCGACGACGGGGACGGATCGGCCGGTGACGCGCTCGAACGCGGCGACGAGCTCACGGACGGTGGTGCCCCGGCCCGTGCCGAGGTTGATCGCGACCGCGCGTTCCTCCCCCAGCGCGACGTCGAACCGCTCGAGTGCCGCGACGTGGGCGCGCGCCAGGTCCCAGACGTGCACGTAGTCGCGGATGCCTGTGCCGTCGGGCGTGGGGTGGTCCGTGCCGGTGACGGCGAACGGCATGCCCGTACGACGAGCCTCGAGCAGCCGGCCCAGTGCGTGGGTCGCGCCGGGCCGCGGCCCGGTGCGCAGCCGCGGATCGGCGCCGACCGGGTTGAAGTAGCGCAGCGACAGCACGCGGAGGTCCGTCGCGGTCGCCAGGTCGGCGAGCACCTGCTCGGCCATCGCCTTCGTGCGGGCGTAGGGGCTCACCGGGTGCCACGGCGAGGACTCGTCGACGGTCAGGTCGGCCTGGGGTGCGTAGATCGCGGCCGAGCTGCTGAGCACCAGGTCGCGGACGCCGCCGGCGAGCAGGGCCTCCGCGAGGTCGAGCGTGCCGACGACGTTGGTCCGGTAGTAGCGGCCGGGCTCGGTGACCGACTCCGGCACGACGACCCGAGCAGCGCAGTGCACAGCAGCGCGGATCCGCCGGTTCTCCTTCAGGATGCGGCGCACGAGGGCGCGGTCGGAGACGTCGCCGATGTAGGCGTCGTGCCCGCGGAGGAATGCCCGCTCCCCGGTCGACAGGTCGTCGAGCAGGACCGGGCGGTGGCCCGCGTCGGCCAGCGCCGACGCGATCGTGCTGCCGATGTAGCCGGCACCGCCGGTGACGAGGACCTCCATCACCGGCACCGTCCCGGCACGTAGGGGCGCACGCCGTCGGGCACGGCGTAGGCGACCACGCGCTGCAGCCGCAGGTCCGCGGGCACCTCGTGGAAGAGGCGCAGCCGCACCTGGTGCGAGCTGCCCGGCCCGAAGCAGTAGAAGCGTCCGGAGATGACCTGGGCGATCCGTCCGCCGCGCGTCAGGAAGGCCTGCGCGGCGACGTAGCCCGTGAGTCGTCCCTTCGCGGTCAGGTCGGCGGTCACGACCGTGTCGCCGTCGTACCTCTCGAACCGCGGAGCGGACGCCACGACGTCGGCCGCGCGGCCCTTGCCCAGCTGGACCGACTGCGGCTCGACCTCGACGCGCGCGATGTCGGAGACGGTGTCGCCGAGCTCGGCGAAGAGACCGAAGTCCTTCCCCGGCGGCAGGCCCACGATCGTGCAGCAGACGTCGGGGGCGGTGCCCGCGGTGGACACGACGGTCGCGCCGTCGCTGTCCGTCGCGGTGATCCGCACGCGCATCCGCTCGATCGGCTGTGTCGAGCGGTTGCGCACGATGACGGCCAGCTGACCGCTCGACTGCCCCCACGACACGACCTTCACCACGGGCGGCGGCTCGGCGTCGC
This sequence comes from Nocardioides candidus, assembly GCF_041321175.1. NCBI lineage: Bacteria > Bacillati > Actinomycetota > Actinomycetes > Propionibacteriales > Nocardioidaceae > Nocardioides > Nocardioides candidus. The sequence continues at coordinate 54,151 of NZ_JBGGWC010000002.1, forward strand.
CGGTCGGTGTCGAGATCGGACCGGGGGTGGTGCCCTCGTGGCCGCCGGAGCCGTCGGAGTCGTTGAGGCCGCCGGTCATCAGCACGTAGCCGGCGACCATCGCGACCAGGATGACCGCGAGGCCGAGGAAGACCGGCCAGACCGATCGGCGCTTCTCCGTCCAGGGGCTCATCGCGCTCCTCCGGTCGTGGTGAGGAGCCGGCCGGGGGTCCCGGCCAGCTCGGCGTAGATGGCGCGGTAGCGCGCGACCATCGCGTCGGCGCCGAAGCGCGTCGCCGTCAGCGCGCGACCGCGGGCGGCCAGCTCGGCGCGCACCGCGCTGCTGCCGACCACGTCGGTCAGGGCCTCGACGAGGGCCGGCGCCGAGCCCGGGTCGACCAGGCGCACGGCGTCGTGGAGCTCGGCCAGTCCGCCGACCCGCGAGCCGATGACGGGGAGCCCTGCGGCCATCGCCTCGAGCACCGAGACGGGCAGCCCCTCCCAGTCGGTGGGCAGCACGAGGAAGTCGCTGGCCGCCACGAGCCGGGCCACGTCGGAGCGCTCGCCGAGCAGGTGCACCGGGGCGTGCCCGTCGGGTCGCGCCACGCGGGCGGCGATCCGCGGTCGCGTCGGGCCGTCGCCGGCGAGGAGCAGGTGGGCCGGCCGTGTGCGGGCGCCGAGCCGCGCCCAGGCGTCGAGGAGGAGGTCGTGCCGCTTCTGCTCGACCATGCGTGCGAGGCAGAGGCCGACGACCGCGTCGGCGGGAAGGCCGAGCTCGTCCCGCGCGCGTCGCCGGTCGTACGGCGGCAGCGGCTCGACCGCGTTGGGGACGACCTCGACGCGGCCGGCCGGGAAGCCCGCCGCGACGAGCTGGTCGGCGAGGTGGGGTGCCACCACGACGACGCGGTCGGCCGCCCAGCGCAGGATCCGCGCGGCCGCCCGCCGCTCGCTTCGCGGCACCCCGTGCAGGGTCGCCACCAGCGGGACGTCGCGGCCGAAGGCGGCCCGCGCGACGAGGGTCGCCTTCGGGTTGTGGGTGTGCACGACGTCGGGGGCCGGGACCGCACGCAGCCGGCCCACCGACCGGGCCAGGTCGACCGGGTTGCGCCCGGCCAGCCGGAGTGCGAGGTGGTCCACCCCGGAGGCACGCAGCCGCTCGACGCGGTAGCCGGGCGTGCTGGCCAGCAGCACGTCGTCGCCGGCCGAGGCGGCGCCCGCGGCGATGGTCAACGCCACGGCCTCGGCACCCCCGGCGCCGAGCTCGGCGATCACGGTCTGGATCCTCATGCGGAAACCTCCTCGTACACGTCCAGGAGCGCACGGACGGTGTGCTCGATGCCGAAGTGCGCGGCGACCCGCTCGCGCCCGGCCGCGCCGAGCCGGGCGCGCAGGCCCGCGTCGCCGGCGAGCAGCCGCAGCGCTGCCGTCAGCTGGTCGACCGCACCCGCGTCGACGAGCACGCCGTCGACGCCGTTGCGCACGATCTCCGGGACCCCGCCGACCCGCGACGCGACGACGGGCACCCCGCAGGCCATCGCCTGCAGGAGCGCCATCGGGCAGGCCTCGGCGGCCGACGGCAGCACGAAGACGTCCGCGTGACGGAGGTACGGCGACGGGTCGGACTGGTAGCCGGCGAGGTGGACGTCTCGGATGCTCCCCTCTTCGTCCACCACCGCCTCGATGCGACCACGTTCCGACCCGTCGCCGACCAGCTCCAGGGCGAGGCCGGGCACCCGTGCCGCGGCCCGCACCAGGTCGGGCACCCGCTTGACGGGCTCCATCAGTCCCAGCCAGGTGGCCGTGACGTTCGTGCGCTGCGTGCGCGCCGCGGGCGGCGCCAGCCAGCCGGGCCCGACCCCGTTGGGCACGGTGCGCACCCGGCCCGACCGGATCCCGACCTGCTCCCGCGCGTAGGCGGCCAGGGCCCGGCAGGGGGTGACCACGACCGACCGCGGCGTCGCGGCGAGCAGCCGCTCCAGCCCGAGGTAGGTCCAGCGGTCGCGCGCCCGACGGGGCGCGACGGGCAGGTTGCCGGGCACCAGCCCGGCGAGCTCGTCGGGCACCCCGTGCAGCGTGTAGACCGACGGGCGCGAGCTCCGGGCGGCCAGCACCCGGCCCACCAGGCCGGCCCGGCGGTCCTGGAGGTGCACGACGTCCGGCCAGACCCGGTCGATCACGTCGGCCACCGCATGGGCGCCGGTCACGTCGGCCTTGCTGCGCACGTCGGCGACGTGGACCACCACGCCGCGCTCGGCGGCGAGCGCGAGGTGGCTCCCCGCGGGGCCGACGAGGTGGCTCTCGTGCCCGAGCCGGACGAGCTCCACCGCGACGTCGACCGCGTGGTCGACCGGACCGCCGCGGGTCTGCGTGACGAGCTGCAGCACGCGCACCGTCACCACCTCCCCGCGCCGGCGAGGACCGGACGCTCGACGACCCGCTCGGGGTCCTGCTCGGCCGACGGCTGCGCCTCGGCCCCGTCGTCGAGGGCGATGCCGAGGGCGACGAGCAGCCAGACCGGCAGGTAGAGCTGCTCGCTCAGGAAGCAGGCGGCGGCCAGGGTCCCGGCCAGGCCCAGCAGCACCGCGTCGGCCAGCGGCCGGGTCTCGGCCCACCGGCGGCCGCGGACGGCACCCCGGACGCCGTACGCGATGACGGCGAGGAACGCCGCCAGGCCGAGCAGGCCGAGCTCGGCGGCGACGTCGAGGTACATCTGGTGCGCAACGGTCTGGTCGACCGCCGGCACGCCCGCCGGCACGAACCGGTCCCGCTCCTCGGCGAACCCGCCCGGCCCCTGCCCGAGCAGCGGGCTCGCGGCGGTCATGGTCGCGGCCATCGTCGAGGTGGTCACGCGGAGGTCGACGTTGGTCGCGGCGATGTGCTCCTTCTCGTGGATGCTCTCGTCGACGACCGCGGCGTGGGTGAACCACAGCGCTCCGGTCGCCACGGCGGCGACGGCCACCACGGCCACGGCGGTGCGCGGCCGGACCGCGCGCAGCAGCAGGGCCACGACGCCCATCACGACCAGCCCGACGAGGGCGCCGCGCGACAGCGTGGCGAGGACCGCCACGACCAGGACGACGCCGCCGAGCACCGCAGCCGTCGCACCGGGCAGGCTGCGGCGGCCGGCCACGAGGAGCAGCGGCAGCGCCGCCACCATGAAGAACGCGAGGTCGTTGGGGTCCGAGAGCGGGCCGGACGCGCGCCCGCCGTGGGCGAGGTAGTCGGCCACGCCCACGGCGCCGGCCGCCGTGCAGGACAGCGCGAAGGTGAGCGCGAGACGGCGGGCGAACACCAGCGGGTCGGGCTGCGCACGGCGGACGGTGTCGACGAGGACGACGACGACCAGCGCGTAGGACCCGTAGCTGACCGTGTGGTCGAGCCCGACGTCCAGGTCCGCGCCGTGCGCCACGAAGGAGGCGAGCACGACCAGGGCGAGCACGCCGACCGCGGCGACGCCGGGGTGCCGCAGGGCCGGACGGCCGCCGGCGACGAGCCGCACCAGCCAGGCGAGGAAGAGCAGCCCGCCGGCGACCTTGATCGCCGCGGGGTGCACGTCGCGCAGCAGGTCGCCGAACGGCTCGGCCGCCACGTAGGCGACGGCGGCCCACTCGACGCGGACCACCGCGGCACCGACGACCACCGCAGCGAGCAGGACCAGCAGGGCGGTCGCCGGGGCGACCACGGCGCCGACGGCCACGCCCAGTGCAGCCGCGACCACCGCGGCGTACCAGGCCGCGCGGGCGGCACCCAGCCTCCGTAGGTGCACGGTCACCACCTCGCCATCGGGATCGAGCAGGAGCAGCACGCCGACGTACGCCGCCGTCGCGCCGGCGCCGCAGACGAGCAGGCCCGGGACCGACACGGCCGGCCAGGGCAGCAGGAGCTGGAGGAGCAGGGCGGTCGCCGCGAGGGCGACCGCCGCGCCCCCGACCGGCAGCAGGCGCCGGCCGAGCAGGGTCCATTCGGCGCCGCTCACGCGCCGGGTGAGCACGAGGGCGGCCACCGCCAGGGTGGCCACACCGGCGACGAACTGGGCGATGGCGGCGGCGGTGACGCCCCGGTCGACCAGGAGGAGCAGGAGCACCAGCAGCGCGCCGAGGTGGAACGCCCCCAGCCCGAGCACGTCGGCCGTCCGGCCGACCGAGCGCAGCGAGACGAGCAGCAGCTCGAGCGCGCTCAGCACCAGGCCGTACGCCGCCAGCCACCGCAGCGCCGGCACGCCCGCCGCCCACGGGTGGCCGAGCAGCTCCAGCTGCGGCGCCAGGACGATGACGCCGACGTACGCCGGCACGACGAGCGCGTGCAGCACGACCGCGGCGTCGACGATCGCGCGCCACACGGCCGCGCCGCGCATCCGGCACAGGTGCGCGAAGACGGCACCGCCGATGACCATCGCGATGAGGAGGTAGGGCATGTAGGCGATGCGGAACGCCATCGAGTAGACGCCGACGTCGTGGGTGCCGAGCCGGTTCGCGATCAGCACGTAGTCGACGTTGAGCATGACCAGGGTGAGGACCCCGCCGCCCGAGAGGCCGAGCCCGTAGGAGAGCAGCTTCGTGGCATCGTCGCGCGACCAGCCCAGTCGGACGAGCGGGCGCAGCCACCACAGCAGGAGGAGCACCACGAACGCCTGGGTGAGCTGGCCGTAGACGAGGGAGAACGCGCCCTCCCCCGCGGCCAGCGCGCCGATCGTCGCGACCGCGCCGGCCACGCTGCCGACGATGTCCGGCACCACGCGGCGGCGGAAGTCCAGGGAGCGCCGCAGCAGCTCGGCGCTGACGCCCGCGACGGCGGCGAGCGGCACGCAGAGCACCACGCCGCGGAACACGTCGACGCCGAGATCCCCGGCGTGCACCAGGCCGGCCAGCCCGGGCGCGGTCGCCCAGACCAGCAGCACCAGGCCCGAGGAGGTGGCGAGCGCGATCGTGACCGCGCTGCGGGCGGCGCGTTCGGCGTCGCCCCTGAAGTGCACCAGCGCCGTGCTGGTGCCGAGGCCGGCCACGACCGTCGTGACGTTGAGCAGCACCGCCCCCAGCGAGACGACCCCGAACGCGTCCGGCGCGAGCACCGCGGCGAACACGAGGAGCACCACCGTCTGCGCCGACTTCGACGCGACGGCCCCGAGCGCGAGCCAGGCCGCTCCGCCGACAGCGGCGGGCGGCTCGTCGGCTCGCGCCGGCACACCCGGTGCGAGGGCCGGGGTGTCGGGGAGGTCGTGGCGGACGTCCATCAGCGGCCTCGCACCTCACGCTCGAAGGCGCACATGGCGGGCTTCGGGCTCAGGTCGGGGTGGAGCAGGCCGAAGCCGTCCTGGTAGTCGTCGGTGGGTCCGTCGACGTCGCGGTACCAGATGATCGGGCCGACGTAGGGGTAGCGGTTGCGGATCAGCTCGACCGCCTCGCGCAGGAACCGGGCCTGGCGCTGCGGGGAGACCGCACGGTCCCAGGGGTTGCCCGCGCTGTCGGGACCGGACGACCACCCCAGCTCGGTGACCCAGATCCGCTTGCCACGGTCGCCGAAGTCGGCCATCACCTCGCGCATCGCGGGGGTGTGGGTCAGCCGCCAGACGGCGCCGACCGCCGGAGTGTCCGGAGCGGCGTCGCTGGGTCCCACGTAGGGATGGGTGGCGAGCGCGTCGAAGCAGTCCTTCGCACCGGCCTCGTAGGCCTGGCGGAGCCAGGCGTCGTCGTTGTACATCAGGCCGCCGAAGAGCACCGGGTCGTCGTCGTACTGCTTCACGACGGGGTAGGCGGTGCAGAGCAGGCGGGTGTACGTCGCCGGGTCGGCGCCGGCGAAGAAGGAGTCGAAGTTCGGCTCGTTCCAGATCTCCCAGGCGTCGACGTCGTCGCCCCAGCGCTCGGCCGCCCGGCGGATCGCGTCGGCGTAGTCGTCGTCGTCGCGCGGCGGTGCGTAGGGGCTGCCGGAGTCCGAGGCCCACTCCGGGGTGAGCCAGAGGTTGAGGATCACCTTCAGGCCGTCCTGCTTCGCGCCCTCGAGGACCGCGTCGAGGAGGTCGACGTACCAGAGCTCGAACGGGCCGCGGCCCTCCGGCTGCAGGGTGCGCCACCCGACGTCGATGCGCACCCACGTCGCGCCCGCGCGGGCGAGGCGGTCGAGCACGGCGAGGGCGGGGCCGGGGCGGTCGCTGTGGTGGGCCGAGAGCTGGACGCCCAGCTGGTCGTCGGCCACGCCCTCCGGACCGGACGGCGCGTGCTTGCGGTGGTGGCCGGGCTCCTGGGCGGGCGCCTGGGGGTCGGCGGTGCCGCCCCCCGGGCTCGCGTCGACCAGGCTCGGCACCCGCGAGCCGAGCAACCAGACACCGAGCACGGCGACCACCAGGACCACGACCGTGCGGTGCAGGAACGTGCTCATCGCGCACCTGCCAGGGAGGACTCGCCGTGCTCGTCGCCCGGGGCGCGGCTGAGCAGGTCGTGGGCCATCCGGCGCACGGCGGGTGCCCGGCCCAGTGCCCGGCGCAGCGCGGGGTAGGACCGACGCAGCTTCAGCCGGAAGCTCAGCATCGAGTCGGTGGCGTTGACGTCGACCCGCGGGACCGCGAAGTCCCCGGCGCCGTCGTGGACGGCGAACGCCGCCCGGTAGCCAGCCGCACGCACCGCCTCGCGGACGCGCGCGTCGTGGGTGCCGTAGGGGAAGGCGAAGGTGCGCACCTCCTCGCCGAGCAGGGCCTCGAGCTCGGCCCGGGCCTCGGTCGTGTGGCGGCGCAGGTCGGCGGCGGAGAGCGTCGTCAGGTCCTGGTGGTCGAAGCCGTGCGCGGCGACGGCCATGCCGCTGCGGTGGACCGCGACCAGGTCCTCCCCCGCCATGAGCAGGTGCCGGTGCCGCGGCTCGAGCCAGACCGACGCACCGCCGACGAGCCCGGCGGGGACGTAGAGCACGCTCGGCAGCCCGAAGGACGCAAGCACCGGGACGGCGTGCTCGCCGACGCCGACGTAGCCGTCGTCGAAGGTGATGAGTGCCGCCTTGCGCGGCAGCGCCGGCCCGCCGGCCAGCGCCGCGAGGTAGGCGTCCTCCGAGACCGGCACGAAGCCGGACTCGAGCAGCTGCTCGACCTGCGCACGGAAGGCGGCCGGCGTCACGAACATGCCGTAGGGGTCCCGGTCGGCGGGCACGTGGTCGACCCCGTGGTACATCAGCACGAGGGGGCGCGGCGAGAGGGACGTCATGTCGTGCGCTCCCTGATCTGGTAGAGCCCGCCCGCCAGCAGCAGGGCCGCGAGCGCCAGCAGCGCGGCGATGTAGAGCTGACGCGGCGGCGCGGAGGTGACTCCGCTGTCGCCCGCCTTCACGACGACCACCACCTTGGCGGTCTCGTCGCCGCGGCCCTCCTCCTCGGCCCTGTCGGCGAGGCCGTTGGCCACGGCGATCGCCGCGTCCTTGTTGGTGGACGTGGTCTCGATCCGGACCGTCGACGTGCCCGGGTCACGGGTCGAGGACACCGACACGTCCGGGTGGCTCGAGGAGTCGCTGACGTCGTCGAGCACCTCGTCGGCCGTCTCCTGCGCGCCGAGCATCACGCTGAACTCGTGCGCCTGCATCTCGATCGAGTCGGCCGCCTGCTCCGCCGTCAGCGGTCGCAGGGCGATCGCGCTGGTCGCGGTGTAGGTCGTCGGGATGAGGAGGATCAGCTGCACCCCGAGGAGGACGAGGAGGGCGAGCCCGCCGACGAGCAGCCCCGTGTAGCGCCAGCGCTCGCGTCGGCGCTGGTCCTGCTGGGCCGTCAGGGACATGTCGTCACTCGCTTTCGGGTCGTCGTGGTGCGCTCCTCGCGCACCCGGCAGGTCTCGGCGACCATGGCCGAGCCGAGGAGGGTCCAGACCAGGCCGGACACGATGGGGTTGCGCAGCGGCATGTCGAAGGCGCCGTGGACCATCACCACGGTCAGCGCGCCGATCACCGCGACGCTGCGGGTGCGCAGGACCTTGGCCGCCGGGCCGATGCCCGGTGCACCCAGCAGGTGCCGGCGTACGGCGATGACGCAGCCGACGACGACGAGGACGCCGAGTGCCATCCCGATCACGCCACGGTCGGCGAGGACCGTGAGGAACAGGTCGTGGGGGTGGTCGGCCGGGTCGGCGGACACCACGCTCCGCGACTCCCCCGCCGCGCTCTGGAAGCCGCCGGGACCCACGCCGAACCACGGGTGCTCGGTGGCCTGGCGGAAGGCCTCGGCCCAGGTGAGGGGCCGGTCGTCGTACTCGTTCTGCGTCGGGTCGCCGAGCGAGCGGATCCGGGCGCCCAAGACGCCGATGACGGCCGTGCTCGCCGGCGCGGCCAGGGCCGCGGCGCAGGTCGCGAGGATCGCGAGCGCGACGCCGGTGAGCGCGCGGCGGGTCGCCGGCTCGCACACGGCGAGGCCGATCAGCGCGACGAGCGCGCCGATCCACGACCCGCGCGACATGCTCATGACACAGGCGGTCGCCAGGCAGGCGGCCGACGCGCCGATCACCGCGGCGCGCCGCGGGGTCGACGCGGTCACCAGGCAGGCGACCGCGATCGGCAGCAGGATCGCGCAGAAGGCGCCGAGCTCGTTGGGCTGGGAGAAGGGCCCGGTCAGCCGGCCGCTGACGACGGTGCCGGAATCGGTCGCCTCGAGCGATCCCGCCGAGGTCAGCGCGAGCACCGCCACGACGCCGCCGACGACCACGAGCAGGTCGAGGCCGTCGACCTCGAGCCCGGGGCGGTAGGCCACCACGATCGCGGTCGCGTAGCCGAGGGTGAGGACCGAGATGACCACCAGCGGGATGGAGGTGTCCGGGGCGACGCCCAGCGCGGCGGACACCACGCCCCCCGCCATCCCCAGCCCGGACCCCACCAGGACCAGCGACGCGGGCAGTCGCGCGTCGCCCCGCACGACCTGGAGGAACGCCATCGCGGCCGGCACGGCCATCGCGACGTAGGTCAGCCGCAGGCCGACCACCGGCACCGACCAGTCGCCGAAGGGCAGCAGGACCACGGCGGCGGCGATCGCCACCACGAGGTGGCGGTTGCCGGCGTCGACGGAGGGGGCGGTCATGCTCACGCGGAGCCTCCCTCGCGGTGCCGTCGGCCCCTGCGACCCAAAACGGCCGAGAGCGCGCCCTCCACCTTGGCCAGGTCGCGCGCGGCGGCGACCGGCGGCACCAGCAGCGTCGTCACGACCGGCCGGGGACCCCGGACCGCACGGGCCACGGGCAGCGAGAGGTAGACGGCCGCCGTGGCCGCGGCGACGCCGCGTCCGCGTCCGCCGCGGAGCGCGAGGCCCGCCCAGCCGGCGTACGCACCGAGCCGCGCGAGGTCGCGCCCCATCAGCCGGGCGTCGAGCGAGTTGCCGCTGCCCTCGCCGTACCGCTTCAGCATGCGCAGGTTGGCCCGCAGGGTCGGCCGCTGGGCCCACCGCACCTCGGCGTCGCGGGCGAGCGCGGCGGTGCGGCCGCTGGCGACGACGGCGCGGCCGAACAGCACGTCCTCGCCCGTGGGCAGGTGCTCCGGGAAGCCCTCGGCGGCACGCCAGGCGTCGCGGGTGAACGCGACGGACCGGCCGGTCGGCATCGAGGCGTCGAAGACGCGGCCGAGGAAGCGGCCGTAGGCCCGCACGAAGGGCGTACGACGCCCGAGCTCCTCGATCGACGGGTAGCCGGTGGCGATCAGGGCGAGCTCCCAGGGCTTGTCGCCGAGCACGCGGTAGGTGCCGGTCCACAGGTCGACGTCCGGGTGCCGGTCGAAGGCGCGGCGGAAGGCGTCGAGCCACCCGGGCACCGGCACGCAACCCGCGTCGGTGCAGGCGATCAGCTCGTGGCGCGCGCTCTCGATGCCGAGGTTGCGACCGCGGGAGATGCCGGCGCCGGGCTCGCTGAGGAAACGCACCCGCGGGTCGGCCTCGGCCGCCCGGAAGGCCACCGAGCCGGTGCCGTCGGAGGACCCGCCGTCGACGACGACGAGCTCGTCGTCGGGGCCGAGCTGCGGGACGAGGCCGGTGAGCAGGTCCGTGAGCGCGGCCGCGTCGTCCAGCACGGTGGTGACCACGCTGAGGGTCGGACCGGGCGCGGCGCCGGCCGACGGGCCGGCCTCGGGGCCGGGCCGGTGTCCTGCGCCGGGGCGGTCGGCCAGCCGGGCGAGGAAGTCGACGAGGGCGGACGCGGACGTCGTGGCGTCGGCGAAGTCGCGTGCCCGCTCCGCGGCCGCCTCGGCCACGACGCGGTGCGCGGCCGGCACGGTCAGCACGCCGAGCGCCGCGGCGACGTCGTGCGCGCTGCCGGGTTCGACCGCCAGACCGCCTCCGCGGACCAGCTCGTCGACAGGCGGCACGGCGATCACGGGCACGCCGGCGGTCATCGCCTCGAGCGCCGCCATGCCGAAGGCCTCGCGGTACCAGGGCACCTCGGGGCTCGGCCGGGTCAGCACGGCGATCGCGTCGAACGCCGAGGCCACCCGCGAGAAGTCCGGGACCTCCCCGAGGAACCGCACCCGGTCGGAGACGCCCAGCTCGGCCGCGAGCTTGACCAGCCGGTCCTGCTCGTCGGGCTCGGACGCGTCGTGGATCCCCGCGACGGCCAGCACCCAGCAGGAGGCGGCGGGCTCGGCGAGGGCACGCACGGCCTCCTCGATCCCCTTGTTGCGGGTGATGCGCGTCGCCATCCCGACGAGCAGCTCACCGGGCTCGAGCAGCACGTCGAGCTCCGCTCGCGCGACCTCGCGCGGCAGCGGCTCGGGCATCCGCGGAGGGTTCAGCACCAGGCTGCGACGCGGGGAGCGGCCCTGGAGCAGCCACGCGCTCGTCGTCACCTGGGCGTCGGTCAGCCGGTCGAGGATACCGACCACCCGACCCGAGAAGGAGGCGTCGTGACGCACCCAGACCACCGGGATGCCCAGTGCCCGTGCGGCCGGCGCGGCGACGAGCGCGGCCTTGACCCCGTGGGCGACCACGACGTCGGGCCGGCGACGGCGCAGTGCCGTCATCACCTGCGGCACCAGCCGCAGCAGCCGCCGCGGCGTCCGAGCGTCCGGCACGGTCGTGACCCTCCAGCCCCGGGCCGCCCACTCGCGGCTGGTCGCGCCGGCACCGATGCCGACCACGTCCACCTCGAGACGGTCCGTGGCGTCGGCCAGCTGCAGCTGCCAGCGCTCGGCGCCGCCGAGCACGCCGCCCTGCTGCACGACGGTCACGCGCAGCCGGTCCAGCGGCGGCTGGGGGAAGGTCGTCGGGTACATGTCGTCCGGCCCTCACGCCATCCGGGCGGCACGGCGGGAGCGGCGCGCGGGCCGGACGCCCAGGAGCACGCTGCCGAGGACGCGCAGGCGGATGCCGTGCAGGTGGTCCGCGGCTCGCTTGACGAAGCGCGGGTGCACGGTCCCGGACGGCACGATCATCAGCAGCGCACCGTGGATCGCCATGATCCGGGCGTCCTCCGAGGTGGCCACGGGAGCGGCGTGGACGATGACGACGTCGTAGTCGTCCTCCGTGTCGTCGAGGAGGCCGCGGAAGCGCATCTCCAGCAGGCTGGGCGCGGCGAGGTGGGCCTCGCCGAGCGGGAGCACGCTGATGAGCTCGGCGGGCCCCTCGCGGACGGCGTCCTCGAGGCTGCACTCGCCGCCCAGCACGTCGTAGAGCCCCTGCTCGCCGGGCGCGTCGAGGGCGGGATGCACGTTGCCGCGCTCGCGGTCGGTGTTGATCACCAGCACGCGGTGGCCGACCTCGGCCAGCGCCGCGGCCAGGTTGATCTCGGTCCACCCGGCCCACGGGTCCGACCCGCTCGCCGAGGTCACGACCAGCAGGCGGGTGGGGTCCTCCGCGCTGGCGAACTCGATCGCGATCCGCAGCGCCCGGATCGCCTGGAACTCCTCGGCCCACACGTCGATGGCCGGGACCCCCTCCCAGTCCGAGGGCTTCGGGATCACGCCGAGCACGGTCGTGTCGGAGATCTCCCCCATCTCCTCCGGCTCGGTGACGGTCCGGAAGAGCCGGTCCGAGAGCACCGCGGCGCCGATGGCCAGCAGCGCCGCGAGGACCAGGCCGGCGAGCACCGTCACCGGGATGTTGGGCGAGCTGAACTCGTCGGGCACCACGGCCTGCTCGGTGACGCTGTAGTCGAAGGTGCCGTTGCTCGCGTCGTGGCCCGGCAGCAGCGCCACGATGAGGTTCGCGACCTCGGCGGCGCGCTCGGCGTCGGTGTCGCTCACCGACACCTGGATGATCACGGTGCCGGGCACCACCTCGGCCTCGACCTCGTCGCGGAGCTGGTCGGCGGTCCGGCCGTCGACCTGCGCTGCCACCTGGTCGAGGACCGGTCGTGACTCCGCCACGTCGGCGACCGTGCCGAGCAGGTCGTCGTAGCTGGCGGGCGAGGGTGCCAGGTCCTGCTGCGGCGTGGCGGCGATGCGCGCCGACGCGGTGTACTCCCGGTCGGCCAGCACCAGGCCGGCCGCGACCGCGTTGGCGACGAGGGCGAAGACCAGCACGACGGTCCACCGGCGGCGCCACAGCAGGGCTCCCAGGGTGCGGAGCCCGCCACGCACTGCCGTGGACGTCGTGGCGCCCTGCTCGGCGGGGACGACCGGGGTCCGGGTGGTCGAGGTTGTCGGGGACATCGGGGTTTCCTAACTGAGGACGAGCTCGGCGGGGGCGTGTCGGTAGGCCTCGTGCAGCCGCTCGCGCTGCAGGTCGGCGGAGTGTGCGGAGGCGAAGGCGAGCGAGCGGCGTTGCTCGCCGGCCCACGCCGTCGCCGAGTGGAGGGCGATGATCCGCGCGGCGAGGTCGGCGGCCGTGCCGACCGTCCCCGGCACGCCCAGGCTCATCAGCGTGTCGATGCCGCGCGCCGCGATCGGCAGGCCCATCGCCGCGGCTTCCAGGATGCTGACCGGCGCGGCCTCCCACGCGGCGGTGTGGACGTAGACCTGGGCACCGGCCAGTCGTCGTACGACCTCGGTCCGCGGGAGCCAGCCGGCCACCGCCACGCCCTGGGCGCGGAGCTCGTGCTCGGCGTCGGCGTCGCCGCCGCCCAGCCACTCCCACTCGACCCGCTGGTGGAGGACCTCCTCCAGGTAGCCCTTGACGCTCAGGAGGTAGTGCCAGTCCTTCTGGGGGCTGATGCGGCCGACCGTGACGACGCGGGGCCGGTCGGACCACCGGGCCCGCAGCTCGGGCGGGTTGAGCGCCCGGTTGGGCACGGTGACCACGTTGCGGTGGCCCAGCTCGGCGGCGAGGTGCGCCTCCCACGGCGAGCAGGCGACGAGCACCGAGGTCCGGCGCGCCATCGCCCGCTCGAGGCGGCGCACCCCGGCCCGGACGACCGGCCCGAGGTCGCGACGCTCGAACGCGAAGCAGTGCGGGCTGTAGGCGACGTCGACGCCGAGGTCGAGGGCACGCACCAGGAGGCCGGCGTACGACGAGTGCGCGTGCACCTCGTCGGGTGCGAGGTCGCGGACCAGGTGGCGCACCGACAGCACCGACCGCAACGGCTGCGCCGGCAAGGTGTGCACGCCCGCGAAGGCCGACAGGTCGTCCCCGGTGTCGGCGTGCGACCGGCGGGGCCACACGGCCAGGTGGTGCTCGACCTCGGGGGTGGCCTCGACCATCGAGAGCACCGAGGTGAGCACGCCGCCGCCGAGGGACTCGACGACGTGCAGGACACGGACGGTCATCACGTTCTCCAGGGCTCGTCAGTAGGCGCCGCGGGCCAGCACGACGGCGGGCACGGTGCGCAGGAGGATGAGGAGGTCGAGGCGCAGGGTGCGGTTCTCGACGTAGTTCAGGTCCATGCGGATGGCGTCGCTCCAGTCGAGGTCGCTGCGTCCGCTGACCTGGGTGATGCCGGTGATGCCCGGACGGACGGCGAGGCGCTGGTAGTCGAGAGGCGCGAACCGCGCCACCTCGCGAGGGGTGGTGGGCCGCGGACCGACGAGGGCCATCGACCCGCTCAGCACGTTCCACAGCTGCGGCAGCTCGTCGAGCGAGAGCCGGCGCAGCCACCGTCCCGGGGCGGTCACCCGCGGGTCGTCGTGGATCTTGTTCAACGGCCCGGAGCCGTCGTCCTGCTGGGCGAAGACCTCGTCGGCGACGTCGTCGGCCCCGATCCGCATGGTGCGGAACTTGACGATGACGAACGGTCGACCTCCGGTGCCGATCCGCTGCTGGCGGTAGAGCACCGGGCCGCGGCTGGTCGTCGCGACGAGCACGGCGATCGCCACGAGGAGCGGCAGGAGGAGGACGAGGGCGAGGCCCGCGAAGGCGACGTCCATCGTCCGTCGGGCCGGGCCGTGGGCCCGCACCGCGATCAGCGGCACGACCGCGGCGGTGGCCGCCTCGGCCGGCGTCGCCCGGACCGCGGTCGTGTCGTCGGTCCGCTCGTACGGAGCGCGCGCGATGCTCACGAGCGCCCCCGCTCAGAGGGCCGCGGCACCGCCGCGAAGAGTTCTTCCTTCACGCATCACTGGTGCCGGGAAGCCCTGCGTTGATCCATCGGAAGATGCAGAATTTCGCTCAACCATGGGGTTTTTCTCACGCCTTGGCGGCGGAGAGGTCCCTACGGAAGCGGGCGTACGACGCCAGCTCGGTGCGCATCGGGGCCAGCACCTGGCCGCGCACGACCCGATCGATGACGCGCCGGCACTCGTCCTCGACGAGGCCTGCCTCCGCGGCCGCGTAGCGGTCGACGGCGGAGCGTCCCATCACGAGGACCGCGATGCCCAGCAGCACGACGAGAGCACCCGCGACCACGGGGACGGCGAGAGCCGCACCCGACGTCGCGGCGACGCCGAGCCACCCCGCGGTGGCCACCGTGCCGAGCGCCGCGACGGCGCGGGCGGGACCGAGCAGCGGGAGCCAGCCCGGAGGACGGAGCTCGAAGCGGAGGGCCGCGAGCTCGGCGTCGAGGCGGTCGTCGGTCTCGCCCAGCCGGGCGGTCGCGGCCGTCCGGACCGGGTCGGCCCAGGCCGGAGCGAGGTCGCGGCAGACGTTGTCGACCAGCGAGCGCACGGCCGTGTCGGCGGCGCGACGGTCGATCGCACCGAGCGACCGCTGTCCGTCGCCGACGGGGGTGCGCGTACCGCCGCCGAGCAACGAGGTGCGCCGGGCGGCCTCGGCGCGCGCCGCGCGCCGGGTCTCCTCGGCCAGGGCGGTCACGCCCGCGGCCTCGCCGATGCGGCGCTCGAGGTCGGCGATCCAGACGTCGGGCACCGACGTCGGCGCGTCGCCGCTGGCCTCCTCGACGCGGGAGGCGGCGGCCCGGATGTCGGCCTCCACACGGAGCGCGGAGTTCTGCTTCTCCTCGACCCGGCGCCTGATCGCGGTGCGCAGGTCGTCCATGCCGATGCCCTCGCGAGCACTCGTCGCGAGCACCCGCGGGTCGCGGATGCCGTCGGCGACGAGGAGCTTGCGAAGGTCGCGGAGCATGCCGGTGCGGCGCTCCTCGGGCACGGTGTCGATGTGGTTGAGCACCACCAGCGTCACGGCCCGGTGGCCGGCCAGCGGCCGGAGGAACTGGCGGTGGATGGCGGCGTCGGCGTACTTCTGCGGGTCGACGACCCAGATGAGGAGGTCGGCCAGCTCGACCATCCGGTGCGCCTCACGGTGGTGGGCGACCTCGATCGAGTCGTGGTCGGGCAGGTCGAGCAGGACCAGGCCCTCGGGGAGCCGCGACTTCGCGGGCGCGCTGTCGAGGCCGGACCTGCGGTACTGGTCGTCCGGGCGCACGCCCAGCCACTCGAGCATCTCGCCGAGGTCGTCGTCGGACCAGAGCAGCGCCTTCGCCGTGGAGGTCGTCGGGCGCTGCGCGCCGGACGCGGAGATCGTGGCACCGGCGAGCGCGTTGAAGATCGAGGACTTCCCCGAGCCGGTCGAGCCGGCGATCGCGACGACGGTGTGCGCCGCGGACAGCTGGAGCCGTCCGGTGGCCCGCGCCGCGGAGGCCTGGACGTCGTCGAGCAGGTCGTCGTCGATCCGGCCGCGGGCCGCGTCGACCGCGGCCGCGAGGCCCGAGAGCCGCGCCTCCAGGCGCGACCCCTTCGTCAGCGTGCGCGGCTGCGCCGCGATCGACGCACCCAGTCCTCGTCCGGTCATCGGCTCCTGCTCCCGTCGGCCTCGTAGTGGAGAAGCGCGCGGGCCGCGTCGCGTGCTGCTGCACGCAGGCGGTCCGGCGCGTCGGGCGCGAGGTTCCAGTCGAGCACCGGCCGGAGGTAGCGGTCGCGTTCCGCTGCGAGCATCGAGGTGGTCGCCCGGACCACGTCGTCGCGCGCCTGCACCAGCAGGCCGTGCAACGCGGCACCGGTCGGGTCCTCCGGCGCCTCGCCCACCGGCGCGGTGATCGCATGGAGGACGAGGGTGACGGCGAGCGCGCGGGAGCTTTGGTCGCGCAGCCCGCCGTCACCCCCGAGCTGTTCGGCCACGCGCGCGACGAGACGCCGGCGCACCGCGGCGATGGACTTGCGGGTCCGGGTGCCCAGACCCCGGCCCGGGCGCGAGAGGTCGTCGGCGCTCCAGTCCAGCAGGGCGCTGCCGTGGCTGGTGGCGCGCAGGTCGGCGCTGGCGTGCGCCGCGGCGCGCTCGGCGTGGTCGACGACGAGCGTCTCGAGGGTCAGGTCGAGGGCGAGCACCAGGCGGTCCACCCGCGTCTGGAGCTCGTCGGCCGACCGGGCGCGGAGGTCGTGCACGGCGCCGACCGTCTCGGCGAGGGGCGGGACGTCGTACCGGTGGAAGAGCTCGGCCCACTGCGCGCGCAGCTCGCCACGAAGCAGGCTTCCGTCGCCGAGGGCGCCGCGCAGCAGGTCGACCTCGACGCCGTACGACCGGTCCGCGATGGTGAGCAGCTCGCTCACCGCCTCGACCTGGAGCACGGCGGCGTCGGCGACGGAGGCCGCGGCGACGACGGCACGGCGTACGGCGCCGCCGACGGTCTGTTGCACGGCGGCCGAGCGCGCCCGGACGTCGGCGGCGAGGGAGTGCAGCCAGTCGCGGATGTCGGCGACGTACGGCGCGGGCAGTCGCCCGCTCTCGTCGACCGGGCCGTGCTCGACGAAGAACACGTGCTGGTCGCGGATCCCGCGCTCGGTGAGCATCCGGCTCAGGTGGGGGGTCACCGTCGCGCGGTCGTCGACGGGGATGCGGTTCATGACGACGGCGGTCGCGGCGTCGCGGGCCAGCGCGATCGAGAGCTGCTGCCAGGGCACCTCGTCGGCGTAGCGGGCCGAGGAGGTCACGAAGAGCCACAGGTCGGCGGCGGCGAGCAGCTTCGTCGCCAGCTCGCGGTTGGCGTCGTCGATCGAGTCGAAGTCGGGTGCGTCGAGGATCGCCAGGCCGCGCGGCACGGACGGCGTGCCGACCAGCTGGATCGCCCCGTGGTCGGACGTCGCGTGGTCGACGCGGTCCAGCGTCGGCAGGATGCGGTCCGGGCCGAACCAGTCGCGGTCGTCGGGGTGGTGCACCAGGACGGGCGAGCGGGTGGTGGGGCGCAGCAGGCCCGGCGTGGTCACCCGCCGGCCGGCGAGGCTGTTGACCAGGGTCGACTTGCCGACGCCGGTCGGTCCGCCCACGACGACGAGCGCAGGCGCGCCCGGGCCCTCGAGCCGGGGCAGGAGGTAGTCGTCCATCTGGTCGACCACCTGCGACCGCTCGGTGCTCACCGAGCCGGACTCGCGCAGCGGCAGCGGCAGCGGCGCCGCGCCGAACGCCGTGCGCAGCCGGGCGACCGCGAGCGACAGCTCACGATCGACGGCCCGGGCGCGACCGGTCACGGCGGGTGCCGGCACCGTCTCAGTCGACACGACGGCCATGGCGGCGGAACATCGACCCGAGCTGCCGGTCGAGCAGCTCGTCGGCGAGGGTGGCGGACGCGTCGGCGGGCTCCGGCGGCACCCCGGTCGGGTCGACGACCTCGGCCTCGGCGTGCCCGCCGTCGTCGGCGTCGTCGGTCCCCTCGGCGTCCTCGGCGTTCTCTGCGTCCTCGGTGTCCGCGGCGTCCTCGGAGTCCGCGGTCTCGTCGGGCCGGCCCTCGTCGGCCTCCCCCGCGGCGGCGGCGATGTCGTCCTCGACCTCGTCGACCTCGTCAGCAGGAGGACGGGGGGTCTCGGCGAGCAGCTGGGCCATCGAGGCCCGGGCGTCCTGGAGCCGGCTCATGATGTCGGCCACCGTGGTCGTCAGGTCGCCGATCGCCTCGGCCGACTCCTCGCTCAGCTCGATCGCCCGCTGCAGCACGTTGCGCGCTTCGCCGCGGATGCCGTCGGCGTCCTCCTGGGCGCGGGCCGCGGCCTCGGCGAGGTAGGCCCGGGCGGTCTCCTCCGCCTCGGCCATCGAGGTCCGCAACGCCTCCGCGCGGATCGCGTCGGCGTCCTTGTTGGCCGACTCGACCAGGTCCGCGACGAGCGCGTCGACCTTCGCGCGCTGGGCAGCGGCCCAACCGGAGATCTCCTGCCGGGTCCGCTCGGCGGCGTCCCGAGCCTCGATCACGATGCGCTCGGCCTCCTCCGAGGCCTGCTGGCGCGCCTCGTTCGCCATGGCGAGCATGGCCTGGGCCTCCTGGTGCGCACCCCGCGTGGCCCGCAGCGTCGCGGCGTGCTCGGAGGCCGATGCGGTGACGCCGGCGACGCCGAGCTCGGCGGGTGGTGCGCCGGGTGGCTGGAGCTCGCTCAGCACCTGGTCGAAGGCGCGTGCGGTCTCGCCACCGGTGGTCTCGGCAGGTGCCGAAGCGACGCCCTCGGGCGCGGCACCCTCGGCGTCGGATGGAGTGCGACTGAACATGCCCGACTAGTGCCGCGGACGCGTCCGTTGATCCGAACCCACCGAACTTTTCCTCAGCGATCCGGACATCGCGTCGGACCTCGCCTCACACATCGTCGTGGGACAGGTCGGGGTGGTCGTCGTCCGGGTCGGCGAACGGCCGGAACGCCCAACCCTCGCTGGACTCCGCCCGACCGAGGTCGGCCGCCCGGCGCTCCACCTGGAAGGCGTCGCGCATCGTGGCGAGCAGCCGCTCCCCCTCGTCGAGCCGGGTGTTCATCACCGAGAGGCCGAGGTTGCGCATCGACTCGGCGTGCCCGACCGCGTCGGCCACGATCGCCCGCGCGTCCCGGTCCGCCTCGGACAGCTTGGCGGTCGCGAGGCGCACCGCCGTCGCACGCAGCCGCTGCGCCTCTCGGGCGATCAGGGCGAGCAACCGGTAGGCCTCCGCGGTGTCGAGGGTGCGACCACTCTCGAGGCGGTCGATCAGCCGATCGATCTCGAGGTGCGGGAAGCTCGGGGGCCAGGCGAGGCCCTCGCCCTCGCCCCGGTCGGGCACCGATGACGGATCGGACGGTGGGACCACGACCGAATCACTTCCCTCCAAGCAGGCTGCGTGACGAGCGCGCCGATGGTGCGCGCCCGCACGGACGCGCACACCGACATCGACTGACTGGTGCGCAGAACGGCCGCGTTGATCCACCGGAGGCCGAATCCGGCGGGGTTTTCCCGGCGAGCCGGTGCTCAGCCCCGACGTGCCTCGTGCCCGACGTAGCGGAACGCCGCCCAGAAGTAGGGGTGCGGGTGCTGCGCCGCCACCTCGCGCCGCGCGCGGCGCAGGGCGTACGGCGGCGCCAGGCCTTCCGCGAGGCCTCGGTAGAAGCTCGTCATCAGCTCCAGTGTCACCGCGTCGTCGACCGCCCACAGTGCGGCGATCACGCCCTCCGCTCCGGCCGACAGGCAGGCCGAGGCCAGACCGATCGGCTCGGCGAGGTAGTCCGGCGACAACCCGGAGCCACACGCGCTCAGCACGACCACGGCACCGCCGAGGTCGAGTGCGCCGGAGATGATGTCGCGGGCGTGCAGCCACCCGTCGCCCAGCTGGAGTGCGGACGACAGCGGGTTGTCCTGGCGGAAGACGCCGTGGCAGACCAGGTGCACGACGTCGGCATCGGGTGCGCGCTCGATCAACGCCTCCCTGGTCGCCTCCTCACCGATGAGGATCTGCGCCGACGGCAACGTCGTGAAGATCATCTCCGCCTCCGCGGTGATGAGCGGGGCGTTGTCGTCGGGGACGGCGAGCACGAGGGCCGCGATGCCGGGCGCGTCCGGGCTCGTGGGCGGCAGCTCCGAGGGGAACGGTGCATCCAGTGCCGAGAACCACGGGCCGACCTCGTCGAGCAGTCCCTCGAAGGGCACCGCGTGCAGGTGCCGGTGGCCGATGACCTGCAGCTCGTCGTCGAGGTCCGCGAGGAGATCGGCGAGCGGCTTCACGAGCAGCTCGCAGAGCCCGTCGAGGGCGGGCGATGCCCAGCCCTCCTCGATCACGCGCGACTCGGGTGCCATCAGTCGGCACTCCTGCTGCCACGAGCTCACCAGCCGACGGGTCTCCGCGGCGATCGCACCGAGCACGCGGGCGTCGACCTGGCCGTCGCGCACGACGAAGGCGACGACCTCCTCGCCGGTGACGTAGTACTCGACCAGCGACCCCCACGGCACGGACGGCAACACCTCGTCGTCGGGATCGGGGGTGGCCCAGGAGGACGGGCGTCGCGAGGTCTGCAACAGCTCGTCGAGCCGCTGCGCACGCTCCTCGTCCGTCGTCGGCCGCGCTCCGTGGGTGTGCTCGACGAGCGGCCCGAGGGACGAGCTCTTCATCATCCGGGCGCGGCGCCACGCCTCGATCTGCGCGGCATGGTCGTTGCGCTCGAGGAGCAGTGCGATCAGCTCGTCGGTCGCCTCGACCAGCGAAGGCAGGATCACGGCCGAGGCGTCCTCACCGAGCCGCTGCTCCCACGCACGGCCGACGCCGAGCGCGCTGCGGAGCGCCTCGAGCGCCTCGTCGCTGTGGCCGAGCCGCCGCAGGTGGCGGGCCCGGGCCAGCAGCACGTCGACCCGGAGCTCCGGCACAGCGGCGCCGACCGCGAGGTCGGCTGCGGCGTCGAGCAGGTCGGAGGCGTGCTCGGGCTCGACCACGCGTGCGGCGAGCAGCCGCGCGTGCACGCCGAGGAAGGGAGCGACGTCGTCGAGGTCGGCGTCGAGCACGCGGGCGCACTTGCCCGCCGCGAGCTCGAGGTCGCCGCGCGCCAGGGCCAGCTCGGCCTGGACCAGCCAGGTCCGTCCGCGCAGCAGCTGGCTGCCGCACTCGGCGAAGAGCCGGTCGGCCACCGCCACCTCGCGGGCAGCCACCTCGAAGCGCTCCCACCGGAGGGAGGCCTCCGCGCAGGCGAGCGCGGCACGTGCCGAGCACTCGACCGCGCCGATCTGGGCGAACACGTCCTCGGCCAGGCCGGCCTCCGCGTGCGCCTCGGCGGGGAGGCCAGCCCGCAGCAGCGCCTGGGACCGAGCGAGCCGGTGGATGCCGACCTGCCACCTGCTCGCACCGTCGTGCGGCTGCAGGCAGTCGAGCACACCGAGGGCGCGCGCCACCTGACCGGTCGCGGCCAGCGATGCGGCGATCATGATCGACGCCGTCACCGACTCCCGCTCCTGCCCCGACGCCCGATAGCTCGATCGGGCCCTCTGCAGCTCGACCATCGCATTGTGCGCGCGGCCGGCGTCCAGGGACGCCACGCCGCGCCCGAGGCTGACCAGGGCCATGCCGTCGGCGTCGCCGAGGGCGGCGTACAGGTTCTCGGCGGTCTCGTAGTGGCGCAGGGCCGCTGTCATCTGGCCCATGCCGGCGCGGGCGTCGGCGAGCTGCCGCTGCACCGTGGCGTCGAGCAGGGCGACCCTGCTCTCCTCGTGCGCCTCCCGTCCGAGCTGCGCCTGGACGCGGAGCACCGCCGACTCGGCGGCCTCGTACTCGCCGAGGAGCACCTGGACCTCGGTGCAACCCAGGGTCGCCCGGGCGGCGTCGAGCCTCCGGCCGACGGCGAGCCAGTTGCGGCGCGCATGACGGAACGCCGAGGACGCGGCGCCGAGCTCACCCAGGTGGAGGGCGACCTCGCCCCGGATCTCGCTGATCCGTGCTGCCCGACCGAGGTCGCGCTGCCCCTTGATCGCCGTCTCGGCGTCGTCGAGCAGCTCGACACACCGGTCGAGGTCGCGGTGCAGCCAGCTCGCTGCACCGTCGATCAGGTTGTCTACATCGGTTCGGTTGGAGCTGGCCCGATCCGCACTCCTCATCGCCGCCGTCAGTGAGCGCGGAGATCGACCGCAGCACGGACGCGCGTGTCACCGGCCGTGAGCCACAGCTCGTCGACCTCCACCGGCACTCCCCGCACGTCGAAGCGGCCGTCGGCCGCCGAGCGCGCGGCACGCCGCAGCGCACCCTGCTGGAGGAACGCCAGGTCCACACCCACGGTCTCGCCCTGCGGCACCATGATCAGGCCCTGCACGTCGACCTCGCCGGGACCCGCCGCGACCGCGTCGAGCACGAAGCGCCCCACCAGGCTGTCGAACGCCAGGTGCACCCCGTCGTCGTGCGAGCGCACGCCCGCGGCGGCAGAGCCGACCCGGGTGTCGTAGAGCAGCGAGGCCTCGGACCAGTCGTCCTGCTCGGGGCTGTGGAGCCCGACGAACACGTTGCGCAACCGAGCGCTCAGGTCCGCCGGCGGCTTCTCGAGCGGCATCGATCCCGTGTGGTGCAGGAAGTCGCGGATCCACTCGATGGTCTCGAGCGTCTCGGCGTCGGCGGTCTCCACGTACGTGGTCACCGCGTCGGCGCGCTCGGGGGGCGCGAGCCGACCCTCGACCCAGTCGAGGAGCTCGGTGAAGGACGGTCGGGTGGCGTTCACTGCTCGTCCCTGAGGATGACGCGGAGCTTGTCGAGGCACCGACCGCGCAGGGGGCCGATGCCGCCGATGGAGCGGCCGAAGCGCTCGGCGATCTCGGCGTAGCTGGGCGACTCGCGCTCGAAGTAGAGCGCGAGCAGCAGCTCGCGGCAGGTGCCACCCAGGGTGGCGAGCGCGTCGTGCAGGGTCGCGACCGTCGCCCAGTCCGCGAAGGGATCTGAGATTCCCTCCGTGGCGAGCTCGAGGGCGACCGTGCGGCGGCTCAGGTTGCGCGTGCGCCAGGCCTGGCGGCGGGCGACCGTCATCAGCCACGACGCGAGCTTCTCGTCGTCCTGGATCCGGTCGAGGGAGTCGACCAGCGCGACGAACGTGCTCTGGGTGACGTCGGCCGCGTCCTCGGCACCGAGGCCGTTGCGGAGGGCGACGGTGTAGACGAGCCGCTCGTAGCGGCTCACGATCAGGTTCCAGGCCTCGGCATCACGGCGTCGGCAACGGCGCAGCAGCTCGGTGTCGCTGACGGGGCCGGCCGGCTGCGCAGGTCCGGTCCCGGGTAGATGCCGCACGTTGCTGCGCGGCAATGAGGTGCGAGTCGGGCGCTCGCTCAATGACGTCATTTCGTCCCCACGAAGATTTTGGGAACGCGTGGAGCGCGCATTCCCGTGGTGAAGAGCCAATGCCTTGATCAATGCGATCCGCCCGAGAGAGCTATCGGTCGGACCCGGGCGTTGGCCCAAGGGTCTGAAAGGTGACCCTAACCGCGACTTCGCCGGTCCACAAGACGGATAACTTCGAAAAAGTCTGGATCCGTGGATCAAATCCCCACGAATCCGCACCAGTGGGGTATGGAGCGGACCCCGTCCACCAACGGAGTGCGGCCCCACCGCGAGGCGGGGCCGCTCTGCTCCGGGTGCGCTCCCGCACCCCGTCACCGACGGGATGGACGCGAGCGCGACGCCCGATGTCGCGGCTCTCCTCGCGGCCCACCCTTTCGGCAAGCGGACGCTACCACCTTTGCCGGAGAGGCATCCACATTCTTTCCAATACTTGCCACACTGTTTTCCTGGCGTCGACATCGGGTGCGGCGCGCAGGGTCACCCATCTGAGGGAGAAGAAGATGACCGCACTGAAGAAGTACGTCGGGACCGCTGTCGCCGTCGCCGCAGTCCTGCTCACGGTCGGGGTCGCCGCACCGGCCGACGCCGTCACCTCGCAGTCGGGACGCCCCATCGGTTGCTGCTGAACCGGTCACCGCTGACGCACCCGGCGACAGCCGGGAGCGTCAGCCCGGGCTGATCGCCCGGTCCCGGGCGCGACTTCGGACGCGAAGTCCACTGGCCGCAGCCGCGCCCTTCAGCGCTGCCCTGGCGGCCTCCATCTCGCCGGCCCGCTCGAGGAGCTCGGCCAGCTCGCACCATGCCTGTGCGACCCAACGGTCCGAGCCGCCGAGCTGCTGGAGGACCTCCGCGGCACGGTGGTAGGAGGCGACGGACTCCTCGCGCCGACCGAGCTCGGCCAGCGCTTCGCCGTGCACGATCAGGGCGTCGGCCATCCCCAGCGAGGCCCCGTCAGGCGTCTCCTCCTGCGCGGACCGCGCCACCTCCTCGGCCTCCTCGAGCCGCCCGTCCAGCAGCAGGGCGCGGGCCAGCACGACCTCCCCCTGGGCGCGCTCGCCGGCGCTCGCGCTCGTCGAGCGCAGGTCACGGTTGCCGCGACGGATCTGGTCGAGGGCGGCGTGCACGTCCGGGGGGTCGAGCGACAGCTGGAGCCGCCCGAGCTCGAGACGCAGCCGGGCGAGGTTGCGCACGTCCTGGCCCTCGCCGAGAAGAGCGAGCGCACGCCCGGCCAGCGCGAGCGCCGTCTCGGTGTCGCCCCGCTCGGAGTAGACGATGCTGGTGTTCCAGTAGGCGGTGCTGCGCGCGGTCGGCGACGCCTTCTCCTCCGCGACCCGGATGGCCGAGGTGCAGATCCGCGCCGCACGGCTCAGGTCGCCGCGCTCGATGTAGGCCAGTGCCACGGTCATGGCCAGCTGGACACCCTCGTCGGTGTGCTCGAGGCCGCCGTCCTCGATGACCGGCCTCAACCGCTCCCCCACCTCCGTCGCCAGCACCAGGTCGCCGACCTCGCGGTAGCAGCGGCTCAGGGCGATGCCGAACCGGATCGCGGCCAGGCCGCTCGCGCCGTCCAGCAGCGCCTCGAACTCGGTGATCGCCTCGTCGAGCTGGCCGCCGGCCTCGAGCACCCGCGCCACGAGGTAGCGACCGTGGTCGACGAGGTCCTGGTGGGAGGCGCGCTCGGCGCGCGTGAGGAACTGCCGCGCCTGCAGCTCGGCGTCGACGACCTCGCCGTTCTGGAGCGCGAGCTCGGCATAGTCCAGGCCGAGGCGGATCTCCTTGTACTCCGCCGAGGTCGCGCCGTGCAGCAGAGCGTCGACGGTCGTGCCGAGCCGCTCGGCGATGACCTCGAGCACGCTCAGCGTGGGTCGGCGGGTGCCGGTCTCGATGCGGGAGAGGTAGCCGATCGACAGCGTGTCGCCGGCGAGGTCGCTCTGGGTCCAGCCCCGTGCCAGCCGTGCCGACCGCACGCGCGACCCCAGCATGACCGGCTCGACCATCCTGAGTTTGTCCGCTACGTGCGTGTCGACTTGACTCACCGGCAGCATCCTAGGGCAGCCCCACCAACTTCGATCCGGAAACGTTGGAGGTCACCGCCGACAGATCGCTCCCGCCGACCGCCCGGGCGGCGCAGAACGGCGACGGCTCCGGGACCAGGACCTGGTGCCGCCCGGCGGACGTCCGGCGGCGGCCGAGACAGGCCGCGGGGTCGCACGGAGGTCCGTAGGGGAAATTCTCCGACGGTGCGTGATGTGACCCGGATCCCGTCCGGAGCGCGCAGGTCTGAATCCTCCGCCCGCGGGAACCACCTCCCTGCGCCCGATCCTCGGCGCCCGGACCACGGAGGAAGAGCACGATGATCCGCTGGACTGTCTCCCGCCTGCTGGGCCGCCTGTGCCCCGTGTGCGACGGCCACTTCCACGACCTCGAGCGGCACTGGGCCGTGGACCACCTCCGGTTCGGGCTCGAGACCAGGTCGGCCGCCTGACCCTGCTGGCGGTCACCGGCGTGTCCGGCTCGGGGAAGTCGACCGTCGGGGCCGCGCTCGCCGAGCGGCTCGCCGTACCGTTCCTGGACGGCGACGCCCTGCACCCGACCGCCAACGTCGCGAAGATGCGCGCCGGCCTGCCGCTGGACGACGAGGACCGCTGGCCGTGGCTGGACCGGGTGGGCGCGTGGCTGGCCCGGCACGAGGCGGGCGGCGGCGTGATCGCGTGCTCGGCCCTCCGCCGTACCTACCGCGAGCGGATCCTGACCGCGGCGCCGAGCACCCGGTTCGTGTGGCTGACCGCGCCCGCCGAGCTGATCGCGGAGCGGCTCGCCACCCGCTCGCACGCGTTCATGCCGGCGACCCTCCTCGAGTCCCAGCTCGCCACGCTCGAGCCGCTCGACCCCGACGAGCCAGGCGTCGCCGTCGACGCGTCGGCCCCGCTGGCGGACGTGGTGGCGCAGGCGCTCGCGCTGGGATGACCTCCGCCGTCACGCCCGCTCGATCGTGAAGGCGACGATGAACCCGAGGGTCGCGATGAGACCCGCGAAGAGATGGGCCTGCTCGAACGCCTCGGGGATCATCGTGTCGGACACCATGGCGAGGATCGCGCCCGCCGCAACGGCCGTGATGAGGGCGATGGTCGCGTCCGGCGCCCCCTGGAGCAGCAGGCAACCGAGGAGACCGGCCAGCCCGGACGCGACGGCGATCGCGATCCACACGCCGAAGACGTAGGTCGCGCTGCGGCCGTTGCGCTTCATCCCGGCGGCGCTGGACAGCCCCTCGGGCAGGTTGGAGATGAAGATCGCGGCCAGCACCGGCACTCCGACGCCGTTGCCGCCGAGCAGCGAGAGCCCGAGCACGACCGACTCCGGGACGCCGTCGAGGAGGGCCCCGACCGCGATCGCGGCACCGCTCCCCGACTGCTCCTCCTCCGACGGCTGCTGCTCGCCGGACCGCTTGCGGTGCCGGGCACCGCGCCGGTTCAGCACGAGGTTCGCGCCGACGTACGCGAGCGCACCCAGGAGGAAGCCGACGACCGTGGGGCCGAGCCCGCCGGTGGTCTCCGCCTCGTCGACGAGGTCGAACGACAGCGCCGAGATGAGTACGCCGGCTCCGAACGCCATGATCGAGGCGACCACCGGTTGGGAGACCCGCACCCGCCAGGCGACCAGTGCGCCCAGCACGAGCGCGCCACCTGCGAGCAGGCCCCACAGCCCTGCGGCGAGCCATACCGGCATCGCGCCGCCCTCCCTCGTCTCGTCGTCCGACCGTGGGGGCCGGTACCCAGCGCCGGGCCGGTCAGGCCCCGGCGGCCCGCTTCTCCCCTGCCGCGATCTCCTGCTCGAGGTCGAGGCAGTAGCGCCCGAAGTCGATCTGGATCGTGTGGCGGGGTGAGGCGTAGTACTGCTCCAGGTGCCGTGCCTCGTCCTCGGCCATGATCCGCTCCTGGTCCTCGACCGACGGCAGCACGTAGTCGCCGACGAGCAGCTTGACGAGCAGCTTCGACTGCTGCTCGGCCAGGTTGACGATCGTCGGCGACGACTGCGCGAGACCGAGGTGGTAGAGGTGGTCGACGCCGGGCTTGATCATCCTCTTGAAGAGCGGGTAGCGGTGCTCGGAGTCGGGGTGCAGGTCGGCCTCGCCGTCGTCGAAGAACGGGAAGCGCATGTCGTAGCCGGTCGCGCAGATGATGACGTCGGCCTCGACCGCGCTCCCGTCGGCCAGGTGGACCGTGCGCCCGTCGAGCCGGACGATCTCGGGCAGCATGTGGATGTCGCCGGACCCGGCGCGGGTGAGGAAGTCGGCGCTCACCGACGGATGCGCCGACAGCGGCTCGTGGTCGGGCTCGGGCAGGCCGTAGCTGCTCATGCTGCCGACGAGCTCGCGGATGAGCTGGCGCGACGCGGCGAGCGCGACGTCCTTGGGGATGTCCGGTGGCGCCATCACCTTGTCGGCGGCGACGCCGTTGCGGTACTTCGGCAGCACCCACACGCCGCGGCGCGCGGAGACGTAGAGCCTCTCGGCCATCCACCGGTTGGAGAGCTCCGAGGCGATGTCCATCGCGGAGTTGCCCATGCCGACCACGATCACCCGCTTGCCGCGGATCTCGATCGGCTCGAACGGGCTGATGTAGGCGTGGCTGTGCATCAGGTCCCCGTCGAAGTGGCCCGGGTAGTCGGGCAGGCGCGGCGACCAGTGGTGCCCGTTCGCGACGACCAGGTCGGTGTAGGAGCGGGTCTCCCCCGTCGAGAGCGCCAGGTCCCAGCCGCCGCCGTCCCCACGGCGCGCGCGCACCACCTCGGTCTCGAACTCGATCGCCTCGCGCAGCCCGAAGTGGTCCACGTAGGCGCGGAAGTAGTCGTGGATCTGCGTGTGGTGCGGGAAGTCCGGGTAGTCGGCGGGCGCCGGGAAGTCCTCGAACTGGAGCCGCTGCGTCGAGGTGTCGATGTGGAGCGACTCGTAGACCGACGAACGACCGTTGGGGTTGCGGAAGTACCAGTTGCCGCCGACGTCGTCGCTCATCTCGAAGTGGTCGTAGGCGATACCGTGGTCCTTGAGGCGCTTCGCGGTGGTGATGCCGGAGCAGCCGGCGCCGATGATCGCGACCTTCACGGGTGGTTCCCTCCTGGGGTCAGAGTCGGTCGACGCACGAGAACGCGGTCCGCAGGTAGGCGTCGGTGCGCGGTGAGGCGAGCAGGTGCGAGGCCATCCGGTTCGGCGTGTAGGCCACCGTGGTCCGGGAGTCGAGGGCGTTGACGACGACGGCGCCGCCGTACCCGCTCCACCAGCAGGTGCGTCCGCCGGGCACCGCGGGGGCCGACGGCGTCGGCAGCCCGAACCCGATGCCGAACGTCACCGCCTGCAGCAGCACCTGGTCGGGGCCGTCGGCCTGCACGTCGAGGATGCGCTCGATCGTCGTCTCCTGGAGGAGTCGCCGGCCGGCGTACTCGCCGCCGTGCGAGACGACGGCCTGCACCTGCGCGACGCCGCGCGCGTTGCCGTGCCCGCCGACCGAGCCCACGGCGCCGCGCCGCCAGGCGGCGGTGTTGCAGACCGCCGGCACGAGCAGCGGGTTGGCCATCGTGCGCAGCAGGAAGCTGTCCGGCGGCAGCTGCGAGTAGTCGACGCCGGAGGGCGGCGGGGCGATCAGGTCGGCGCAGCGGTGCTGCTCCTCCTCGGGCACCCCGATCATGAAGTCGGCGCCGAACGGTCCGGCGACGTCCTCGCGGAAGACGTCGGCGAGGGGGCGGCCGGCCGCCCGCCGTACGAGGCCGTCGAGCAGGTGGCCGTGGTCGACGATCTGGTACGCCGACCGCCCTCCCGGTGCGCACCACGGCTCCTCGTCGGCCAGCCAGTCGGCGGCACGCGCGCCGGCGAGCAGGTCCTCGACCGTCACCGGACGGCTCCAACCAGGCACTCCGCTCGTGTGCGAGAGCAGGTGGCGCACGAGCACGCCGTCCTTGCCGTGGGCGCCGAACTCGGGCCAGTAGTGCGCGACCCGCTGGTCGAGGTCGACGATGCCGCGATCGGCGAGCACCAGCACCGTCAACGCGGCCATCACCTTGGTCACCGACCACGTCATCACGACGGTGTCCGCACGCCACGGGACGCCCGGCCGGGCCTCGCCGCCCCACAGGTCCACGACCAGCTCGCCGTCGTGGACGACCGCGACCGCGGCACCGGCGTCGATCCCGTCCGCGAGGTTGCTCGCGAGCAGGTCACGCAGCGGCGCGAAGCCCTCGGCGCACGATCCGTCGACCACGCGGCCACCCTAGCGGCCAACTAGAACATGTTCTAGCGCTCTCTCAGCCGAGCTCCGGCAGGGCGGCGCGGACCCACTCCCACATCGCCTGGCGCTCCTCGTCGCCGGCCGCGGTCGCCGACCGGTAGCTGGTGGGCCGCGGCACGCGGTCGTGCCAGAACAGGCCGGCCGGCGGCGGGGGCTCGGTCGCGGCGAGCCACACGACGGTGTCGGCACCCTGGCGGCCGGTCCTGAGCAGCGGTCGGGTCAGCAGCCGGAAGACCGGGAGCGACGTCGCGACCCCCGGGGTGTCGGCCCACCCTGGATGCATCGCGTGCACCGCGACGCCGTCACCGGCGAGTCGCTCCGCGAGGACCGGGGTCAGCTCCACCTGGATCCGTTTCGACCGCGCGTAGGCCGTGGCGCCGCGGTAGGTCCCGGCGAGGTACTCCGGATCGTCGAGCGGCAGCGGCTGCGCGTACATCCCTCCCGACGAGACGAGGACCACCCGCGCACCGGCCTCGCTGCGGCGGAGCGCAGGACGCAGCAGCTCGGTCATCAGCACCGGCCCGAGGACGTGGGTCGCGAGCGTGAGCTCGTGGCCGTCGGCCGAGGTCTCGCGCGCGGCCGGCAGGGTGCCGGCGTTGTGGACCAGGACGTCGAGGCTGCTCGCGTCCTCGGCGAGCCGCTCCTCGATGTCGCGGGCGAACCGGCGGACGTCGCGGAGGTCGGAGACGTCGCACGCCTCGGCCACCAGGTGCGGCGGGGCCCCACCCTCCTTCTCGAGCCGCGCACGGATGCGCTCGATCGCCGG
Source organism: Nocardioides candidus (assembly GCF_041321175.1). Lineage (NCBI taxonomy): Bacteria > Bacillati > Actinomycetota > Actinomycetes > Propionibacteriales > Nocardioidaceae > Nocardioides > Nocardioides candidus. Next base: position 84,449 of record NZ_JBGGWC010000002.1, read on the forward strand.
CCCGACCCGCTCCGTCGTGCGCCCGACGAGGTGCACGGTCGCGCCGAGCCGCGCCAGACCCAGCGCCGTCGCCTCACCGAGCCCGGTGCCGGCGCCGGTGACCAGCGCCCGTCTGCCGGCGAGGCTGCCCGGCGCGGGGTCGTCGTGCGAACCGAGGCGGCGGAGCAGGTAGCCGAGGTTGGTGTAGCCGCCGACGAGGCTGCGGTCGAGGACCTTGTCGAAGGCGGACTCGCGGCGGCTCATCGCGACGCTCCCGCGTGCTGGCGCAGCACCGATCGCGCCACCCGGCCGCCCGAGACCAGGGCGCCCTGGATCGAGCTGGTGTCGCGGTGGTCGCCCGCGACCCACACCCCGCTGCCCTCGCACCAGGTCGGCTTGCGCAGCTCCAGCGGAGCCGGCATCGCGGGGAGGGCGCGCGGGACGTGACGGGTCGCCACCAGCTCCCAGTCCGCGTCCGGCGCCTCGTGGAGCTCACGAGCGACGGCCTCGGCGGCGCACGCGTCGAGCCGCGGGCCCCCGTCGGTGTGCAGCACGGAGGTCGAGACGAGCGCGCGGCGCCCGTCGCCGTACTCAGGAGCGCTGGCGGTGAGGACCACGCTGTTGACCACCCCCGACCCGTCCGCGTCGACGGCCAGCGTGCCGTCCTGGCGCGCCCACGGCGGGGCGGCGAAGGAGTACGTCGTCACCCCGCGGGGCGACGGCGCCGGCCCGAGGTCGGGCACGAGCCTCGTGGCGGTCCACCCGTCGGTCGCGACGACGACGGCGGACGCATCCAGCTGCCGGCCGTCGGCCAGCACCACCGCGGTGCGGTCGACCGCGGCGACGGGCGTCTCCAGTCGTACGACGCCCGTCGGCAGCTGGTCGGCGATCGCCTCGGGCAACCGCTGCATGCCCTCGGCCGGCACTGCGGAGTCGCCCCTGGCGAAGAGCCGCATCATCAGGTCGGTGAAGACCCGCGACGTCCGGACGTCCGCGTCGAGGACCACCCCCGCCATGAACGGCACCAGCACGTCGGTCACGACCTGGTCGGGCAGACGCTCGCGCCAGGCCTCGGTCGCGGGCAGGTCCTGCCGGACCTTGATCGCGGCGGGCGAGCTGACAAGGAGCCCACCCGCGTAGCGGGCCAGCGCGACCTTCCCGCGCAGGCCGGTCGCGCCGGACGTCGCTGCGCGGACGGCGGCGGTGGGCGAGGTCAACGGATGGGGCACGGCCCGGACGACGCCGCCGCTCCGCACCCGCACCCCGCGCGGGAACCCGCGCAGCCGGAGCGCCCCCAGGTCGACGAACGCGCTCAGGGCGGGATAGGCGGTGTTGAGCACCTGGAAACCGCGATCGACCTGGAAGCCGTCGACCTCGTCGGTCACGATGCGACCACCGACCCGGTCGGCCGCCTCGAGCACGAGCACCGACCGGCCGGCACGGGCGAGGTCGCGAGCACACGCGAGGCCGGCCAGGCCGGCGCCGACGACGACGACGGGCCGCTCAGGCACAGGCCGCTCCGTCCCCGTGGAGCATGCGGACGGGTGCGGCACGGCGCGCGGGCGCGACCGGCAGCGAGAGCAACCACGCCAGGGGCGAGAGCCCGCTCGCGAGGTGCGCGCCCGCCCTGCGCCACGCCTCGACGAACCGCGCGGCGGCCGCCTGCTCGGCGGACTCCGCCTCTCCCGCACGCATCAGCTCCAGCCGGTAGACCGCGACCCGGGTCGCGTCGTAGAAGCGCAGGAAGGCCCACTGGTCGCCGCCGGCGGAACGCAGCAGCAGCTCCGCGAGATCGTCGTCCATCGGCCCTCCCAATATCTCAACACTATTTCTCCACGCCTTGTTTAAGTTAGGGTGCGAGCATGAACCACAGCGAGGGCATCGCGCAACCCCGGGCGGCGCTGACGATCGGCGGCCTGGCCGAGCGCACCGGCCTGAGCCCCGCCGTGCTCCGCATGTGGGAGACGCGGCACGGCTTCCCCGCGCCGCAACGGCTCGCGTCCGGGCACCGGCGCTACTCCGAGGACGACGTCGCGCTCGTCCGTCAGGTGATCCGGCGCAAGGAGGCCGGGGTGCGGCTCGAGGTCGCGATCGCCGAGGCGGCGGCCACCCAGGCGCCGCCGGCCCCGTCCGTGTTCGCCGAGCTGCGGCGCAAGCACCCGACCTTGGTCACCCACCGCCTCCGGAAGTCGACCCTCATCGCACTGTCATGGGCGATCGAGGACGAGTGCTGCGCGGTTGCCGACCGGCCGGTGCTCTTCGGCGCCTTCCAACGCGGCGACTTCTACCGACCCTCGGCTCCGCGGTGGACCGAGCTGGCGCGGGTGGCCCGTTCCGCCATCGTGTTCGCCGACGCCTGGGACGCCGCCACGGACGAGGCGATCGGGCCGGTGCGCGCGACGCTGGCCAGCGACGCACCGCTACGGCGGGAGTGGGCCGTCGTCTGCGACGCACGGGACTCCACCGCGTGCCTGTCCGCCTGGGAGCTCCCGGGGCAGTCGACCGTCCCCGACCGGCAGCGCGTCTTCGAGGCCGTGTGGACCGTCGACCCGGTCGCGGTGCGCGACGCGGCGCGGGTCTGCGCGTCGGTCGCCGCCGAGGCCGGGGTGCTCCCGGCCCGACCGCTCCTCTACGAGCTCGCGGACGCACCCGCTCCTCGCGTCACGACGCCGACCGGTGTCACCGCCCTCTTCAACCGCGTCGTCGCCTACGTCGACCGGCTGGCGTGATCCCGGTCACCGCGCCGGGCCCGCCGGCACGCGCCGGCCGCGAACCTTCGCGACGAGCTCGGCGAAACCGGCCGGGTCGATCCATCGCGAACCCAGCACCCACAGGACGAGGAAGACCGCGGCAGCCGCCGGGAGAGCCAGGGCGACCGACGGCACGGCCTCGACGACCACCCCGGTGACCGCGGCGGCGACCACCACCACGGCCAGTGGCCGGACCGCGACGATCGTCCCGGTGATCCGGGTGAGCGCCGTGGTCACGATCAACGCCCGCAGCAGGAAGGCGAGCGTGGTCGCGACGGCCGCGGCCGTGAGCCCCCACACCGGGATCAGCCAGAGGTTCAGGCCGACGTTGAGCACGAGCGCGGCCACGCTGGCGAGGCCGACGACCGGGTCGGGCCGGAGGGCGAGGAGCATCGACGCCGAGAGGTGCGCGATGCCGAAGAAGAGCGGCGCGGCCGCGAGACCGAGCAGCAACCCCCGGTCGACGTACGCCTGGCCGAAGAGCAGGCTGACGAGGTCCTCGCCGCGCAGGGCCAGCACGACGCCGTACGGCAGGTAGGCGGCGCAGACCACGACCAGCGAGCGCTGCGCCCAGGCTCGCATGTGCTCGGGGTCGTCGGGCCGACTCGCGACTACCGGCACGTAGGCCCGCGACAGCGTCCAGCTCACGAAGAGGACGGACTCGAAGATGCGGTAGCTCGCGCCGTACACACCGACGGCGTTGGTTCCGATCAGCACGCCGATCAGCGCGGCGTCGAGGCGGAAGACGCCCATCGACGCGATCGAGTCGAGTGCCGTCACCGGCGCCGCGCGGACGACCATCCGGATCTCCGGCATGCTCCCGCGGATGCGCGGACGCGCGCCTGCCCGCCGCGCGGCGACCTGCATGGCGGCGACACCGACCGCGGTCGCGACCAGGTAGCCGAGCGCGGCGAGCTCACCGTCGCGCGAGACGACCAGTGCCCCGACCGAGAGCCCGAGCGCGGAGAACCGCTGCACCACGAGCACGACGGCCGACAGCTCCTGTCGCTGCCGGGCTCCGCAGGCGGCGCGCGCCGCGTCGCTGAAGGTGTCGAGGAGGCAGGCGGCGACGAGGTAGAAGACCGCCGAGGCGTCGTCGAGGTTCATCATCTCGAAGACCACCACCGTGGTCGCTGCCATGACGACGACGGACAGGACCGCCCGGATCGCGATCAGGGCGCCGTAGCACCGGTCGAGCAGCTCCGGGCGCGCGCTCCCGATCTGGACGACCCGCTCGTCGAGGTCCAGGGAGGACAGCACGGCCAGGAGGAGACCGAGGCTGAGCCCGAAGGAGAAGACCCCGAACTCCGCGACCCCGAGCAGCCGCGCCAGGAGCAGCAGCGTGAGGAAGGTCGCGACCTTCCCCAGCAGCTCCGACGCCCCGAGCGCGACCACTGCGAACCCGGCACGTCGCAGGACGTCAGGGTGTTCGGCGACCTCCGTCATCGGTTCCCCGCTGGGCGGAACCACGACCGCACCACTCCCTCCTGCACAACATCGGCGGGCCACACGTGGGCACCCCTCGGGCGGCGCGGATCCACGCGCCTCTGCAACTGGTGCACGGTCGGGGGGCGGTTGATCCACCGGACGACGATCCGACGCCGTTGCGGGCAGCGACTCGCCGGAGCTCTCGAGGGCCGGCTCGAGCACGCCGCGCTCCACCGACCGGCCTCATCAAGGATTTCTAAAACACAGTTCTCTTGACACAACAAGTGCCCAGATCTAATTTGAAAGAACTTTCATTTTAGATAGGCGAGGAGAGCTCCCATGACGACAGCCACTACCACCGACTCCACCATCGGCGCACGTCTCGGCGCGGAGCGCGCGTTCCAGCTGCTGCGCACCGTTTTCACGATCGCCCCGATCGCCTTCGGTCTTGACAAGTTCTTCGACCTGCTCATCGACGACTGGGCTGTGTACCTCGCGCCCTGGGTCAACGACATCGTGCCCGGGAGCGCCCACCAGGCGATGCTCTGCGTCGGCGTGATCGAGATCGTCGCCGGCGTCGTCGTCGCGGTCGCCCCTCGCTTCGGCGGGCCGCTCGTCGCCTTGTGGCTGGCCGGCATCATCCTCAACCTCGTGACCATGGGTGAGTTCTACGACGTCGCGCTGCGCGACTTCGGCCTGCTGGTGGCTGCACTCGCCCTGACGCTGCTCGCCTGGGACCGCCCCAAGGTCTCGGCGTGAGCATGGCTGCGCGATCAAGCCGCGGTCGCCGCGATCACCGACGGACGTACCGAACCGCCAGGGACACGGCGCGCTGAGCGGGCCGAGGCCGCCGGAGACCTACTTCGGTACGTCGGTCGGCGCTCGGAGCGGAAATGCCAGTGGCGGCTTCCGGATCTCTCCGTATGCCGCCTCTGGATCTGGTAGCGGGGGCAGGATTTGAACCTGCGACCTCTGGGTTATGAGTTATGTGTCAGCCCAATTCTCGCACTCGCGCTCAGCGGTCCTGGACAGTAAACTCCCAGGTCAGAGGCACAATTCCGTTCCATCGACATCCACAGCCGTCCAGGCTCGTCGATGCCGGACTTGCCTACAACCAGCCCACCAAGGGTCTTCTCGGGAGGTATCACGAATGGCGTGGGTGCTCGAACGAACCGGCGCAGACGGCACCAGGTACATGGGCGTCTACCGCGACACCGACGGCCGCAAGCGATCCGCCGGATCCTTCACCACCCGCCGCGACGCCCAACGCGCCGCCAACCGCGAAGAGCAAAAGGTCCTAGCCGGCACCTGGCACGACTCCTCCCACGGCGAGATCACCTTCCGCGCCTACGTAGAAACCGAATGGCTGCCGAACAAGCACATCGAGGCCTCCACCCGAGCCGCCTACATCTCCTACCTCAACAAGCACTTCTACCCCTACCTCGGCGACCGGCGCCTCAACCGCATCTCCCCCTCCCTCGTCCAGGACTGGGTCGCCCACGCCCGCGACCAGGGACTCTCGCCGCGCTCGATCCGCAAGTACCACGTGATGCTGTCCTCGATCTTCGCCCGCGCCGTCAAGGACCGGGTCCTGGTCTACAACCCCTGTGACCACACCGAGCTGCCCAAGGTCATCACCCGCAAGACCCGCACCCTCACCCCCGACGAGTACACCCGCCTTCTCGCCGCGATCCCCGACCAGCACCGGCTCATGGTCGAGACCCTGATCGAGGCCGGACTGCGGTGGGGCGAACTCGTCGCACTCAAACCCCGCCACATCGACTTCCTCCGCCGATCACTCACGATCGAGGAGACCATCGTGGAAGTCTCCAAGCGCCACTCCCCCACCGGCCAGCGGTACCTGGTCAAGCCCTACCCCAAGGACAACGAACCCCGAACCTTCGGCGTCCGCCAAGCATGGCTCGACGCCATCGCCGCATACATCCAGGCCAACGGGATCGGGCACGACGACCTGCTCTTCCCCACCAGAGCCGGCACCCCGATCTCCCGCAACACCTTCCGCACCCGCATCTGGCTGCCCGCCGTCAAAGCCTCCGGCATCGACTACCCCGTCCGGGTCCACGACCTCCGCCACGCCCACGCCTCCTGGCTCCTCGCCGGCGGCGCCGACCTCAAATCAGTGATGGAACGCATGGGCCACTCCCAAATCCAAACCACCCAGAAATACCTCCACACCCTCCCCGACACCGATCAACGCAACCTCGACGCCCTCAACCGAATCCAGAACCGTCACTAACCCCACCCCCACCCGTCACGAGCGCTGACCACTCGCAGACGCACCGCCGCCTGTCAGCGCATGCCCTACTGCCCGCTAATGGCTCCCTTCTGTGTCAAGACACCTTCGGGAGCGCGGGTTTAGGGTGCTGGGTGGCGGGTCCGTGGAGTGGCTTGTCCGAAGAGCCGGCGTTGGGATGTAGGCCGGTCGCGCTGGAGTCAGAGTCGCGTCCCTGTTGCCCTCCCGGGCCCGTCGCTGTGTGCGCGGCGAGGTCGGCGATGAGGGTTCGGTAGATGGTGTCGGAGAGTCGTCGTTTGAGGCAGCGCATGGCCTCACCGGAGGTCTTGCCGGCTGCCTTCTTACGGTCGTAGTAGGCGCGGCCTTCGGTGGGGTTGCGGAGCTGGACCGTGGCCATGATGTGCAGTGCTCTGTTGATCTGCCGGTTCCCGCCGCGAGACAGCCGGTGCCGGACGTTGTCGCCAGAAGAGGCGTCGATCGGGGCGGTGCCGGTCCAGGAAGCGAAGTGGTTGCGGTCGGGAAAGCGGGTCACGTCGCCAACCTCGACCAGCAACCGAGCCGCGCCGGCGGGGCCGATGCCGTGCAGATCGAGCAGTCCGGTGCGGGTTGCTTGGACCAGCTCGGCGAGTTCCTTATCTGCGGCCTTCTTGCGCTGATAGATCCGCTCCAGGTCAGTGACCAGCTCGGCGGCCACGCGCTTGCGGGTCTTGCCGACGATGTCGCGGGGTCGCACACCGGTGAGGAGTCGCCTGGCTTGAGCTGCGGAGAGATCCTTCTTCGCGCCGCCGGGGATCAGTTCGAGCAGCAGAGCGTGCAACTGGCTGATCTTGCGCGTGTGTTCCTCGCCGAGGGATCGTCGGCGATCCACGAGCAGGCGGAGGACCTCGAGCTCTTCGTTACGCACGACGGGTCGCAGTCCGCTCATCCTGGTGCCGACCAGTGCGACGGAGTGGGCGTCGGTGGCGTCGGTCTTGCGTCCCTGACCGGTCGCGAACACGCGTGTGCGGGCCGAGAGCTTGGGTGGCACGTCGATGACTTCCTCACCGTCGGCGACCAGCCGCATGGCGATGTGGCGGCCGATCCCGTTGCAGCCCTCGATCGCCCAGACCCTGTCTTTCCACTGGCTGACCGCGGCCAGCATCGAGCGGTAGCCGGTCGTGTCGGTGGCGAACCGTTCACCGCCAACAACGGCCTCATCGGCCGTCATCACCTCGATGGTCACCGACCGTTTGTGCGGGTCCATCCCGATCACGACCCGCTGCTCGACTTCCGACATTGATGTCCTCCGTCCTGAGATCCGACTAGGTCGGGTCAGGAGGGCACCGCTGCTTCGAGCAGAGCAATCCCTTCTTGAGCCACTCCCGCCCTTGCGGTGGTCGGGGATGCGCAGGCCATTAGAGAGCCACACCCCGAAGGTGGGCAGCCGAATAGAGAGCGACAAGCCCGACCACCTCGACCGAGCCTCGTCAGCCCCAGTCGTGCGGTCAATGAAATAAGCAGCCGATTAGCGGACGGCAGGCCGCCCGGCGACCCTAGGGTGACCGCATGGCAGACGTTGAGTTCGACGCGGACGGGGTCAGCCTCCGCTTGTCCAAGGAAGAGTGGTGGTTCGTGACCTCCGCGATGGGTTACGTGCTTCACGGGAAGCGAATGCAGGACCACGACTTCCGCAACATCCTCATGGCGGCACCGGAAGACGCCGAACTGCTGCACGAACATCTCCGTGCAGCCGAAGTCGCAGCGCGGATCGCAGGAAGCCACTGGGCTCCTCGACCTGGCCCCCGCTCGGGCTGGTAGTCCGACCCTCACACGCTACTGCCGCTCGGCGTGCGCGGTTGCCGAGTAGCGTGCGATCGATGGGAACGAGCCGCATTATGAGTCGGTGAGCCGAAACATGGTGGAACGTCGGTCGGCTTCAAGCCGTCGTAGAGGTATGCCAAGACGTAGCGCCTGGTTGCCTGTGCTGGCAAGTGCGCTGATTCTGCTCGGATGCTCCAACGACACTGAGCCCTCGGACCTACGGAGTGCGTCACCGTCGAGCACGTCCGGATCCGAAGTCACCAAGACGGTCGACTCAGCCGGGGACGTTGAACTGACGGGGCATTGGCAACTCGAGAGCGCCCAACTTGGCGAGCGCTCTGTCTCGATACCGGATGAAGTCAGCGTTTCGTTGGTTGTCCGAGGCAGGCGAAACCTTGCATCCGTCCACTGCAACTTCGCTTCCTTCGCGGTCCGCGTCGACGGCACCATCGCATCGTTCACCCCTGACGATGCACCCGTTCCCGTTCTGAGTTGCTTGGCTCCGAGTGAACCGCCACCCGTTACGGCACGGGACTACTTCGTTGCACTCTCTGCCATTGACCACGCGGAGCGGACGCCCGGCGGACTGGTCCTAACCGGGCCGGATGTCACTCTCATCTACCGACTGGAAGGCAACTGACGCAGGACGTCCGCTACTGCCGCTCGGCGTGCGCGGAGCTCGCACGCTACTGCCGCTGCGCGTGCGCGCGGAGATCGCACGCCTCGACCGCTCTGTGTGCACGGGCGTACACAGCTGGGCCGGTGCCGCGCTGTGGCGACAGTCCGACGCCTCCCCGTCAGTCGTGCGCGATCAAGCCCATGACGCCGAGCGCGACGATGCAGCATCCGAAAATGACGTAAGTGGCCCGCCACGCGCGGTCGGACAGCAGCCGGTGGAGAAGGACCTCTGTCAGCCCGAAGGCGCGAGCTGGCTTGCCCGCCATCGCCGCCAGGATGCCCGACCCACCGATCGCGATGACGAGGGTGCTTGCGGCGAACCACGCGTCAGCGATAGCGGCAGCAGTGCCGAGGACGACAACTACCAAGAAGATCACTACGACGATGACCTGTCCACGGGTTCTAGCCATGAGTCAGATCCGCTGCGCCACTTCGAGGGCACCGAGGATGAGCAGCACCGTCCCCACGACGCCCAGATAGCCCGCTGTCGCAACCTTGTCGCGGCTGTAGTCGCCTCTGGACATTCGGTCGAGCCTCCGCGCGGCGATCCAGAAGAACAAGCCGAACATCGCTGTCACGAAGACCCCGGCGATCGCCTGACCGAAGTCGTGATGAATGGCCGAGGCAAGGCTTGCGAAGAACGCACCAGCAGTGAGCAGACCCCAGAAGATGACCCGCATCGCGTTCAGAGCGTTAGGGAACGTCCAGTTCACGTGAGTTAGATACCCGTCAACTCGACACTCTTACGCAGGGGCGTCTCCATCGTCGATGCAAAGAGCGATAGGAGGTGAGTCCACGGCCATGAGTAGCCTGCGGCTGCCCACGAACACCCCCTGCTCGTGGTAAGAGTCGACCGCCACGAAGCCGCCGACTGGGACGAGCCTGATCGATCTTTGAGCCGTCACCTGACCGCGGTGTCGCACGCTACTGCCGCTCGGCGTGTGCGCTCGTGCCGAATGTGGAGCGAGGCCCACTTCAGGCCCTTTGGCGGTGGATACGACGGTAGGGATGCTGGTCACGCACGTACCAAACGACCCACGTCGCCGGGAACACCACTCCTGCGACCACGGCATGCAGCACGGCCATCCCACGTCGCTGAGCGCCATGACGGGTCAGGAACATGAGGGGGAGCACCCCGCAGACCAGCAAGAGGATGAGGACGACCAACACCACAACATTGTGGTTGCTGCCGGGCGCAGCCGCTACCCCAAGCGCCCGCTACTGCCGTCCGGCGTGCGCGCGGAGCCGCTGTCCCGGGCACACTCAGTCGCTGCTGGTGCAGCCAAGTGGCCAGTTTCGGCGGGCCCAGTTCAGTCGCACTCGCGGAGGTGACTGTCGCCGGCGACTCCTCCTGATCTACGACTGTCCGTTTTGGACGGGAAGCGTGGAAGGCGAGGACGGTCCCACACCGGTTGACGGCGTGACCGTGTACGCGACCTCCTTCGTTCCGGCCGGCAGCGGGGTCGGGAAGGTGAGGATCTTGGTCGACTCCTCCTTCATGTCAAAGGACTGGGTGCCGAGAACCGTGGCGCCTGCCTTCGCAACCACCGTGCCGGCGCAGCCGTCGGCGCCGGTGCCGCAGCCCAGTTGGACGCTCGCACGACCCTGCTGGTCCGGGGTGACGCTCGTGCTGGTGATGCTGACGAGCGACGGGAAGGAGTTGCCGGTCGGTGTGTCGTCGCTGCTGGGGTCGAAGCACCCGTCGAACTCGAAGACCGGGTTGGTGACTTCGCGACCGCGCTTGTCGGTGATCATGAGGTAGCCGGTGAGCTTGGTCGACCCAGATGCGGTGTAGCAGCCGTTGCTGTGCACGTTGAGCTCGAATTTGCCGTAGCCCTCCGGTGGCATGGGCACGTTCGGGTCCTTCCAGCTCATCAGGCAGATCCAGTCTCCGCCCGGCCCGACATCGGTGACGTCGGGCCCGTGCTTGTCGCACATGGCCGTGGCCTGCAGCGAGTCCGGCGTGACCCCCTGGTGTCCGAGGAGCGTGGCCTGCTGGGCGTAGAGGTTGCTGAAGGTCTGGGGCAGCGAGCGCTCGATGCGGGCACGGGTGATGGTGCTGTCACCCCCGGTCGCGAACGCGGCGATGCCGAGCCCGACGACCACGAGGACAGCGGTGATGAGAGCAGTGACGGAACGGCGCATGGGGTCAGCCTCCGGTGATGTCGCGTCGGCGAAGGATGAGGTAGGCGGTGGTCAGGCACGCGACCGACCAGGCCGCGCAGGCCAGCACGCCCTCGACGAGCGGGCCGGTGAAGCGTGGCGAGGCGAGCAGGCCGTGCCACGCCTCGGCGCTGGTGCTGAGCAGGAACGGGCGGACCGCCTCGATGCTGCCGAGTCCGCCGACGAGCTGCATGACCATCGCGATGACGACGGGTGCGGCGATGCCGACCGACGGGTTGCGCGACCACACCGACAGCAGCAGCGCAAGGCACGTGAAGGCCAGGATGGTGGGCAGCAGCGACACCCAGCTGAGGGCGACGAGCCGCAGCGCCGTGGCCGAGGGGATCAGCTGACCGGTCAACCCGGTCAGGTCCTGGTGGCCGCCGACCAGCACGCTCGACGCGATCGTCGAGACGCTGAGCAGCAGGAGGACCAGCACGGCGAAGCCGCACGCGGCGATCGTCTTGGCCCAGAAGACACGGCCCCGCCCAGCAGACCGGGTCAGCACCGTCTTCCACGTGCCGTGGTGGTCCTCGCTCGCGAAGATGTCGCCCGCGACGATCGCCGTCAGCAGCGGAATGGCCCACTGCGCGGCGAAGCCGAGGACGAGCAGCGCCAGCGCGAAGCCGTTCTCGGTGGAGTAGCGACCGAAGAGCGAGTCCTTCGGGGGTCGGGACTGGCCGTGGATGATGACCGCGACCGGGATCGGCATGATCACCGCGGCAGCCAGGACCGCCTTCGTGCGCAGCTGGGCACGGAGCTTGCGGACCTCCCAGCGCAGGGTCGAGCCCAGCCCGGCGTGACGGACGACGTCGCGCGCGGCGACGTGGCCGGCATCGGTCAGGAGCTCGGCGGCGCTCATGCGGCCACCCCCTCGTCGGTCAGCATGAAGAACAGCGCCTCCAGCGGTGTGCGGGTTGGGGTGAAGGAGAGGAGGCCGACGCCGGCGGCGACCAGGGTGCCGACGTACGCCGACACGGCCGCCTGCGGACCGGTGACAGTCAGGCCTCCCTCGCCGCGGACGACGGTGACCGCCGGGTGGGCGCCGGCGAGCGCCACCGCGCGCGGGTCGTCGGTCGTGGCCAGCGCGTAGCCCGGGTCGGGGGCCATCGAGCGCAGGTCGGCGATGGTGCCGTGGAAGGCCACCTCGCCCCGTCGCATGATCGTGACGTTGTCGCAGATCTCCTCGACCTCGTCCATGTGGTGCGACGACAGCAGCACCGTTAGCCCGCTGCCCGCCAGCCGCTTCACCAGGGCGCGCATGTCGCGGATGCCGGCGGGGTCGAGCCCGTTCGCCGGCTCGTCGAGGACGAGGAGGCGGGGATCGCGCAGCAGGCTGGCGGCGACCCCGAGCCGCTGGCGCATCCCGTAGGAGTAGCCGCCGACCTTGTCGTCAGCGCGCTGGGTGAGGTCGACGATCTCGAGCACCTCCTCCAGGCGGCCGCGGGCGTCACCGCCGTCGAGGAGCGCCAGGCCCTTCAGGTTCTGGCGACCGGTGAGGTAGGGGTAGAACTTGGGACTCTCGATGAAGCCCGCCACCCCGTCAAGGGTCGCGATGCCGTGCTTCTCCCAGGAGCGCCCAAACACGCGGATGGTGCCCGCGTCGGGCCGGATCAGGCCGAAGAGCATCCGGAGGAACGTCGTCTTGCCGGCCCCGTTGGGCCCGAGGACGCCGTAGACCTCTCCGGGTGCCACCTGCACGGAGATGTCGTCGACAGCGACGAGCGACCCGAATCTCTTGGTCAGCCCGACGGCGTCGACAGCTAGGTCAGTTGTCATGAGCCGGACGGTAGGAGCTCCGGGATGAAGCGAGCATGAAGACGACCTTCATCCGTGCTTCATGTCCTGGTCCCTAGGTTGCGACACGGTGGGAGCCACTGTCGAGGAGGACCATGAGCCGGAAGGTCGCCACCGGACGTCGCGTGCTGGCCGACCACTGGCCGGTGCTGCTGGCGGCGGCCGTCTGCGTCGGCGCCTGGCTCCCTTTCCTGGACCGCCCGCTGACCAACGACGAGAGCGGCTTCCTGCTGCTCGGGCAGCAATGGGGGCACGGCACCTCGCTCTACGGCAACTACTGGGTGGACCGCCCGCCGCTGCTGATCGGCATCTACGCGCTCGTCGCGCACCTCGTGCCGTTCACCACCTCGGCGCTGGGTCCGCTCGACTCGGGCGTCAAGCTGCTCGGCGCTGTGGCCGGCGGCGTGTCCGTGCTGCTGGCCGGCCGGCTCGCCGACGTGGTCGCGACCGACGGCGTTTGCCGCCGGGCGATGGTCGCGACGCTGGCGGCAGCTCTCCTTTGCAGCCCCCTGCTCGGGATGCCGGAGGCCGACGGCGAGGTCCTCGCGGTGCCGTTCGTCCTGGCCGGTGCCTGCCTCCTGGTCCAATCCCTGCTCCACAGCAAGGGACGCCGTGCGGTCCTGCTCGCCGCGGGCGCGGGCGCCACGGCGACGAGCGCCGCCCTGGTCAAGCAGAACGCGATCGACGTGTTCGTGCTCGCCGCGGCGGCGCTCTTCGTCACCCGCCACCGGATGCCCGGGACGGCGGCGCGCCTCGTCGGGTTCACCACGGGCGCGCTCGCGGTCCTGGCTGCGGCGGTGGCCGCGGCCGCAGCACGGGGCACCCCGGCCCCCGGCCTGTGGGACGCCGTGGTCATGTTCCGGTTGCACGCGGCCCGCGTTGTCGCCTCGTCCGCGACGGCGTCGACGCCGCTGCGGCTCTCGCACCTCGGGCTGGCGCTGGTCGCCAGCGGGGCAGCGCTCGTGCTGATGGTCGCCGCCGCAGCCGTGCTTCGCGACAGGCGCCGCTCCGTGCTCGCGGTCCCGGCACTCGCCTTCGTGGCCTGGGAGGTCGTCGGCGTGCTGGGGGGCGGCAGCTACTGGCTGCACTACCTGACCGGGATGGTCCCCGGGCTGGTGCTCCTCGTCGCCGTCGCGCGCCCGGGTCTTCGCGGCCGCCGGCTCCTGAGAGCCATGATCGGCTACGCCGTCGTGGCCGCCGTCGTCGCGTGGGGGGTGCTGCTCACTACCCCGGTCGTGGCGAGCCAGGACGCGCTGGTCGAGACCTATCTCCGGGCGCACGCACGCCCGGGCGACGGCGTCGTGGTCGCGTTCGGTTGCCCCGACATCGTCATTGGAAGCGGACTGCACAGTCCTTACCCCGAGCTGTGGAGCCTGCCGGTCAAGGTTCGCGACCACCGGCTCCGGGCCCTGCGTCGAGTGATGGCCGGACCGCAGGCGCCGCGCTGGATGGTGGTGTCCGGCACCAGCCTCGCCTCGTGGGGCCTCGACGTGGCACGAGCGCAGCACTACCTGCAACGCCACTACGTTGAGCAGGTGACCTACGGCGACTGGCACGTGTGGCGACGCGGGGAAAGGACCACGGGATGAGGATCCTCGTGGCCGAGGACGACGTCCGCCTGGCAGCGGTGCTCGAGGAGACGCTCCTGGAGGCCGGCTGGACGGTCCACGTGGTCCACGACGGGCCGGCGGCGTACGAACGCCTGCTGGCCGACCCCGGGTACGGCGTCGCGCTGCTGGACTGGATGCTGCCCGGCGGCGACGGCGTCAGCGTCGCCCGCAGGCTGCGCGGGTTGGGCATCGCGACCCCGATCCTCATGCTGACGGCGCGCGGCGACGTCCGCGACCGCATCGAGGGGCTAGACGCCGGCGCCGACGACTACCTTCCGAAGCCCTTCGACCTCGACGAGCTGCTCGCGCGCCTCCGAGCGCTCTACCGGCGGGGTAGCTTCGCCGGCGAGGCGCCTGTGCAGGTGGGCGACCTAGTGGTCGACCCGGTGTCGCGCCGAGTGACCCGTCGGGGCGTGGAGATCTTGCTCTCGGCGCGGGAGTTCGACATCCTCCACCTGCTCGTGGCGAGCACGGGACAGGTGGTCAGCCGGCTCACCATCCTCGACGAGGTCTGGGACGGGGAGACCGACCTGCGCAGCAACGTCATCGACGTGCACCTCGCCGCGATCCGAGCCAAGATCGACAAACCCTTCGGGACCGACACCATCCAGACCCTCCGCGGGGTCGGCTACCGGGTGGACGCACCGCGGGTTCCACAGTGAGCCCGTGGGGAGCCCGGATGGCGCGGCTGCCGCTGCGCCTCAGGCTCGTCGCGGGATTCTCGGTGGCCACCTTCCTCGTCCTCCTCGCCGCGGGCGCATTCGTCTACTGGCGCGTGGAGTACGCCCTCGACCAGGACCTCGACGCCGAGCTGTCCGAGGCGCTCGGGACCATCCAGCCGCTCGTGGGAGCGGACGGGCGCGTAGCCGGACCGGCCGAGGCCGACGCCACCGGCGTGGCGTGGCAGGTGCTCGACGCCGACGGACACGTCATCGACAGCGGCGGAGCAGCATCCCCGGCCAGCTTCCTGGACGCCCGCCGGCTCGCAGGGGTGGGCACGTCGCCGCAGACCTTCGAAGTGGGTGCCTTCCTTCCCGCCTCCCACGCGCCCTACCGGGTGCAGGTGGTCCGTGCGCAGACCGCGCCGGACCACTACGTGCTCGTGGGGGAACGGCGCGACCACCGCGACGAGGCGCTGCGCGAGCTCCTGCTGCAGCTGTCGTTGGCCGGCATCGGCACGCTGCTGGTCACGGCCTTCGTCGGCGAGCGACTGGCCCACGCGGCCCTGCGGCCGGTGGAACGCTACCGCCGCAGCGCCGCAGCCATCGCGACGGGAGGGCCTGAGCGACGGCTCGACGTCCCCCCGTTGCGGGACGACGAGGTCACCCGGCTCGGCCACACCTTCAACGACATGCTCGCGACCCTGGACCGTGCGCTGGAGCGGGAACGGCAGTTCGTCGCGGAAGCGAGCCACGAGCTGCGCACCCCCATCACCCTCCTCAAGAGCCGGGTACAGCTCGCCCGTCGCCGGTCGCGGTCGGTCGAGGAGCACGAACGGATCCTCGGCGAGCTGGAGCTCGACCTCGACCGGCTCGCCCGGCTCGCCGAGCAGCTGCTCCAACTGGCGACGGTCACGGCCGAGCACGAACCGGGCGACATAAGTGCAGTTGCGCGACGGGTCGTCGCGGAGCGTGACGTTGACCTCGAGACCGCGACGACCCACAGCGTCAGGCTCTCCGACGTCAAACTCGAACGCATCCTGACGAACCTACTCGACAACGCAGCGACGCACGGAGCGCCGCCGATCCGCGTGGTCGTCGACCAGCCCGACCCCGGCTGGGTGCGCGTCGTCGTCAGCGACGGAGGTCTGGGGATGACGTCAGAGCTGCTGGCGAGCGCGACGCAGCGGTTCACCCGCGCCGACGAGGCACGGGCACGACCCGGCGCGGGGCTGGGGCTCGCCCTCGTGCGGTCCCTCGTCGAGCAGGCAGGCGGGCAGTTGCGCCTTTGCTACGACGGGAACCACGGCGCGGTGGGCGAGTCATGGCCGGCCGCCTGCCTGCATTCAGGACTGATGACAGTGACGGTGCTCTTGCCGACGGCTCCCTAACCGTGCACGCTGCTGCCGCTCTGCGCGCGCGATCCTGCCGAGTAGAGGTCGCGTCCCTTCACCCGAAGCGCAGGGACACCTCCGGGTGTCCCACCCGCACCGTTCCCCACGAACCGTCGACACGTCTCATCGGGACCGACAGCGAAGCGGTCGATGTTGCCGAGGTCTTGGGTTCCGGATGCATCTGTGGCGGGAGCCGCGCCACTCAGGTCAGCGTCAATCGGCTGGCTGCTGCGCACCGTCAGCCAGCCACCGAGGTAGCAGTGCTGCTCGCCTGCGGCTGGATGTTGGTAGCGCGGGTGGCCCGGGGTCACGACGACCTCAAGGCGGAATGACACGCCGGTCGTCGATGGAGCAACCTCAAGGACCATGAGTCTTCGAGATAGACGCCAGCCAGGTCCGGAAACGCTTCGTGATACTCCACGACCTGAGTATGCCGACCGTCCGCTACTGCCGCTCGGCGTGCGCGGTGTCGCACGCTACTGGACGAGCTTGGGCTCGATTCTCGATTGGATCGAGGCTTGGTACAACCCGGAAGTCGCCGGCACACCAGCCTGGACATGCTCAGCCCTCCGCAGGTCGAGGCCCTTCACAGCACCGCCGAACCGGCGGCGCGATCAACCAACCGAACGTGTCCGGAACCGGGTCAGGCTCTGGCCTCGCCACGACGAAAAGCCCGTTCCCTGTGACAACCGAATCCGCCCATGAACGGGCTACCGCCACGTGCACATCGACGAATGCGAACCACCTCGGGGGCACGTGCCGACCGATGGCACGTCGCCCCAATCCGTTGAGCGTCTCGCCACGAATCACTAGTGCGAGAACTCAGCGGTCGACTACATGGGTCGGCTCCAGGATTGGAGAACAACCATGATGAAACCTGCATTAGCCTCAGCGGCCATCGCCAGCATTGCGCTCGCCCCGTTCCTCGGCATCGCAGCGGCATCTGCCGCCGATGGAGATGCAGTGGCAAATCTCGAGCCGGTCGCCCTCAACGGCGTCCATGCCAGCGGCACCGCGATGGTAGAAGTGAACGGAACCCGAATCGACGTGACGATGGCTGCCAGCGGTCTGCTGCCGGACAACCCGCACGCCGCCCACATCCACTTCGGCGCCGACGCGCGCCACGAGTGCCCGACCGCCGGCGAGGACACCGACGGCAGCGGCACCCTCACCACGACCGAGGGCGGACCCGCCTACGGCCCGGTCGTCGTCGCATTGACCAAGACCGGAGACACCAGCCCCGACAGCACGTTGGCAGTCGACCGGTACGACACCGCCCCCGGGGGCAAGTTGACTTACGAGCGGGGCAGCATTCAGGTCTCCGAAGAGGTTGCCCAAGCCATCGTGGACGGTCAAGCGGTCGTGGTGATCCACGGCGTCGACTACAACGGCGACGGTAAGTACGACGGAGACGCCAAGAGTGACCTCGATCCCAAGCTCCCCACCGAAGCCACCGACCCGGCCATCTGCGGGGTGCTCTCAGCGGCACCGGACGGCGGGGCAGACACCGGGATGGGCGGCACCGCGCAGGGCAACGGAAACAACGCGTTGTACTTCCTCGGCGGTGGTTTGCTCGTGGCCGCAGTCGGTGCTGGCGCCGCATCGCGACGCACGGGTCGCGACAAGCCCTGATGGTCGACCAGGTGCACGGCAACCGTCTCAAGGGGCACCTCCGGACGGTCGCCGTGCTCCTGCTCATAACAGCGGCGCTCACATTGGTCGTGGCAGCGCGACAGTCCGCTACGCCATCATCTGCCCCCCCACCAGCGCCTGGCCGATCTCACCACCGAACATCGCCGCACGCGCACAGCAAACCAAGCGATCAGCCGTCTTTCGGAGCGTTCCTGCCCGGTTCCCGACCGATCGGCTTGTCGATCCCCGGCATCGACGTCGAGGCAAGCAGCATCGTCCCGCTCGACCTGGCCAGCGACGGCACCATCGAAGTGCCCCAAGACCCGCTACTACCGGGCTGGTTCCGCCCAGGGCCCACCCCCGGCCAGCTCGGGCCAGCGGTGATCGCCGGACACGTGGACAGCAGCGATGGGCCAGCGGTGTTCTACCGTTTGGGAGACCTGCGCCCGGGCGATCGAATCAAGGTCAGCCGGGCAGACGGTTCTGTGGCTACCTTCATCGTGGACCGCGTCAAGAGCTATGCCAAGGCCACGTTCCCGACCCGGAAGGTCTACGGTGGTACGTCTCGAGCTGAGCTGCGTCTGATTACCTGTGGAGGAACCTACGACCCCGACTTGGGGTACCTCAGCAACACCGTCGTGTTCGCGAGGCTGGTCTAACAGCGTCGCTGCGACCACCTACGTTCACCCACGGTGGCTTCGAAGCGCCGGTCTCATAGCGTCGGCAACAAGAAGGGGTCTGCTGCGCGAACGGTGCCAGTTTCGGTTAGGCCGCCTTGGTGGCGGTCGGGCTCATGATCAACTCGCATTCGACCGGGATCAACCGGCCAAGCGCGTCTTGGCAACGGCGTCGGTGATCGGTCCCCTCGATCCAGGCAACGATCGCGATCCGCAGGTCCTCACGGGTGTTCCAGTCGTGGCGGTTGAGGACGTTCTTCTGCAGCAGGCTGAAGAAGGACTCCATGGCCGCGTTGTCGCCGGCAGCTCCGACACGGCCCATCGAGCCGACCATGTCGTGGCGGTTGAGCTGGTTGACCAGCTTCCTGGAACGAAACTGCGACGCGCGGTCGGTGTGTAGCACCCGGCCACATCGAAACCGTCCGCGTTGCGGCGGGCGACGGCGCTGTCGAGGGCAGCGACCGCGATCCGCGACTTCATCCGTGAGTCGATGGAATAGCCGACGATCCGGTTGGGGTACACGTCCTTGACCGTGCACAAGTAGAGTTTGCCCTCGCGGGTCCAGTGCTCGGTGATGTCGCTGAGCCACAGGGTGTTCGGGGCCTCAGCGGTGAAGTCGCGCATCACCAGGTCGTCGTGCCCGGTGGCCCGGGCTTCTTGCCGTTACGTCCGCGCTTCTTGCCGAACGCGGACCACCAACCCGGCTCAGAACAGATGTTCCGCGCGTTCCGCTCGGCCATCGGCTCCCCGGTTTCGCGGGTCTCATCGAGCAGGAACCGGTAGCCGAACTCCGGGTCGTCGCGGTGGGAGTCGAACAATGCGTTGGCGCGGCAGGCGATCGTGAGCTCGGCGTCGGTGACCGGGCACTTCACCCAGCGGTAGTAGAGCTCGCGAGCGATCTTCAGCACCCGGCACGTCACCGCGACAGGAGTTTTGTCGGCGGCCAGCTCGCGAACGAGTGGGTACCTAATTTTCCCGGCAGATGAGCCTGCGACAGATACGCGGTCGCGCGGCGTAAGACCTCGATCTCCTGCTCAAGCAGCTTGATCCGCCTGTTCGCCTCACGCAGCGAGTCGGAATCAGGCTCGCCCTGCGAGGCAGCGGACGAGGTCGAGGACTGGCGCTCATCGATCGTGAGCCAGCGCTTCAAGCACGAGGAGGAGCTCCCGAAATCCTTCGCGACCTGAGCCATCCGAGTCGCGGTACACCCGGATCACATCCGCACGGAACTCCTTGAGAAACGGCTTCGGCACGATGCCACCGTTCCACCGCCGACACACATCGACGCAGACGAGATGTCACCTTATCCGTGCAGCAGCCCCCCGGGGCCATCGTCATTTTGGCTAGGAAGAGTCGCTAGCCGACTACAGCGCCTGCGTCGCTCCGCCGTGAGCTTGACGGAGGCAGGTGACATGTAGATCTGCGTCGAGGTGGCGCCTGCGAGGAGATTTTCGTAAAACGGGCGCGGAAGTAAAGAAACTCTGGTTGCATCAGTGGCGTCATCTGGACACGCCAGCTGTCACGAAGCCCGTCGCGCGCGGTGCCACTCCCCCGGCGACCGGCGAATCAGCGTGCTTGCACGCAGGGTGCCCGCGACTCGCGGCCTTGAGAACGAACGGAAAGCCTCCCTATGCGCATCTCCCCCCGTGGTCGCACTCATCTGCCTGTCATCCTCACCGTCGCCTTGCCGGTCGCCTTAGGTCTGACGGCGCCGGAGGCAGCGTGGGCCGACAGCGGCCCGTCGCTGGTGGCGAGCGTGCAGGTCGGCGACAACGGAGCCTTGGGGGTCGGGGTCGATTCGTCCACCCACACCATCTATGCATCCACCCAGTTCGCGGACACGCTGTCGGTGATCGACGGCGCCACCAACACCGTGACTGCCACGATCCCCGTCGGCAGCCGGCCGGGCGCGGTCGATGTCGACCCGACGAGCCACACAGTCTACGTCGCGAACAACCGCGGTCCGTCCGTCTCGGTCATCGACGGCACGACCAACACCGTGACCGCCACCATTCCTCTTGCTCAATCTCCCCAAGGCCTGACCGTCGACCCCACCACCCACACCGTCTACGTCGCCAGCCCCGACGACGGCACGCTCGTCGTGATCGACGGAGACACCAACACGGTCGAGGCGACCGTGCCGGTCGGACTCGGCTCCACCCCCGTTGCAGCGGCGGTCGACCCGTCAACTGAGACCGTCTACGTCGCGAACATCGCCAGCAACTCGGTGTCGGTGGTCGACGCTGCGACGAACACCCTCACCTCCACGATCGCCGTCGGCAGCGGTCCCTTGGGAATCGACGTGGACTCGACGACCCACACCGTCTTCGTCTCCAACGCGTTCGACAACACGCTCTCCGTGATCAACGGCGCCAGCGGCGTCGTGACTGCCACCGTGCCGACGGGGGTGGCCTCGGCCGGTGTGGCCGTGGACCCGACGAATCACCAGGTCTACGTTGGGATCCAGGACGACTCGACACTCCTCGTCCTCGACGGCATGTCCGACACCGTCGTGAGCACGGTGTCATTGGAAGGGTCACCGTTCGCAGTGGCACTCGACGCCACCACGCACACGGTCTACACCGGCAACAGCAACGGCTCAGTCTCGGTGGTCGCTTATCCGCCTGCCATCACCAGCATCTCTCCCTCGTCGGGTCCGATCACCGGCGGCACCGAGGTCACCATCACCGGCACCGGCTTCTCCGCGGCCACGGCTGTGGACTTCGGCAGTGGCCACGTCACCGACTTCACCATCGATTCCGACACCCAGATCACCGCGACCGCGCCACCCTCGACCTCGATCCGTGACCGCCACATCTGGGTCACCACCCCCAACGGTGTCAGCGAGGCCACTTCCAGCGACCTCTTCACTTACACCGGCACCGCACCCGCCATCAGCCGTATCTCCCCCGCGACCGGCCCACTCACCGGCAGCACCGAGGTCACCATCACCGGCACCGGCTTCACCGACACCACCGCCGTCACCTTCGGCACCGCCGGTCCCGCCCAGGACGTCCACATCGACTCCGACACCCAGCTCACCGTCACCGCACCCGACGCAAGCACGGCCGGCGTCCGGAACGTCAGGGTCACCACCTCCACCGGCGGCACCAGCCCCGTCGTCACCGCCGCCCGTTACACCTACACCGCCGCGGCGCCGACCATCACCGACGTCACCCCCGCCACCGGCCCCATCGAGGGCGGCACCATCGTGATCATCACCGGCACCGACTTCACCGACGCCACCCGCGTCGTCTTCGGCAGCGCCGGACGAGCCCTCTTCCACGTCGACTCCCCCACCCAGATCACCGCCACCTCGCCCCAGTCGAACCTCGCCGGGATCCGCAACATCCGCGTCCGCAGCGCCAGCGGAACCAGCCCCACCGTCAAGGCCGACCGCTTCACCTACACCGCTGAGGACTGAGACCGAACTCCTCTTCCCTCAAAGCGCATCCTCCGCACCATCAACCAACGACCCTGACCGGCACCCGTTCGCGCAACCGAGCCGTTCGCAGATCTCAGAGTCAAACGTCCAAGAGAGTCTGGGCGGTTCACTCCGGACGGTTCACATCGACGCAGATCAGATGTCACCTGTCCGTGCAGCAGACCCGACGATCGACGACGCCCAGAACAACCCAGGAGACAAAGAGCCACGCAAGTAGAGCGATGACGGTGCCCAATGCCAACACGGCGGGCCACCGAGAGCCACGGTGCCTCGACGCTAGGTCTGACATGCCCACGAGGCTACCGGGATCGGGCCTACCGGACTCGCATCGCAATCAACGTCCGCAACTCTGCAACCGCAAGCACACGGTGCGGCAGTAGCGTGCGGCTCCGCGCGCACGCCGAGCGGCAGTAGCGTGCGGCGAGCTAAGGCGCGTAGGTCACCGTGAGCCGACCGGCGAGCTCGCGCCGAAGCCGATCCATGAGGTCGTTCGCACGTGTTTCCATCGACTCGGTGTAGGGGACCAGGCCCTCGTCAATCCGGCACATGTCCCGACCCCATCGATCTAGATCGATGATCAATCCATCGCTGACCCCGAGAGCTCTCCGTAGCCATCTCGGGTCCTCGGGCAGGAGTCCGTCGGCGTCCCAGAGCGGCACGGTGACGCCGATGTCCCACGAGAAGGTCAGCGACTCGCCCGCGATCGCGTAATCCGCCGAGTCACCGTCCTCGACCGGGATGCGCTCGGCCGACCAGTGCCTGCCGCCCGCCGGATCTCCGAAGTGCAGCGGGGCGGATTGCGGTCGGGTGCAGCCATGTATCCATTCGACCACGACTGGGGTCTCAGTAAGCCCCGACTTGTCGAGCATCGACGCATGTTGGGCGGCAGTAGCGTGCGACACCGCGCACGCCGAGTGGCAGTAGCGTGCGTTTCGCGTCAGCCTCCTACTGAGTGCCCATCAGGCCTGGGGAAGTAGACGTACCAGGTGTCGTCCTGGCGAGTCAGATGGACGAGGAAGATGGGGTTGGTGGATGCGGGGTCACTGTTATTGACGCACTGCTCACCGTCTCCCGCGGGCCTGCACAACCTGCCGAGAATCACGACGGTCGCGTCGTGACCCTTGACCTGCTCGTCGCCAGCTGACAGGTCATCAGCACGTGAGTCGTTCCGGTCAGGCGCAGCCGGGAGGGAGGCGGACGCGTCCGCGAGGTATTCGAACGCAGTAAGGCTTGCTTTGGCGACGTAGGCCCGCGCTGCTTCGTAGTCGTACTTGGCTATTTCGCTGATGAATGCGACTGCGGTGTCAGAGGCGGATGTCCGGTCGACAAGAGAGTCTTCGACCTTGTCGCCGCCGTCGTCCTCGTGCGAGCAACCCGCCAGGAGTGCGGTGAGAATCAGGAACGCGACCGAGATATTGCGCATGCCGGTGCGACGCCGCAGAACCCGCCGACGCTCCAACCCACCGCCCTGCGTCATGGCGACACTGTCCCACCGCCAAGGTTCAAGCGCACTCAGTTCGACAACCGCGCACGCGCAGCGCCAGTAGCGTGCAGCTCCGCGAGCACGCAGCGGCGGCACTTGCGAGCGTTGAGCGAACCCGCGGAATGAACCTTGACGTCGCTCTACCATCGATACGTGGCAATGAGAGCGTCGAAGACCGCCTCGCCCTTAGGTGTGCGAGTGGCGCTCTACGGCATCGGCACGCTTGGGATCTGTGCGCTAGCCGGCATCATCGGCGAAGCCTTCTTCCCAGTGGAGCTGATCGGCGACACCGGGCGGAACGACATGGCAGGGCTCGCCTCAATCATATGGAGCTTCTACGCCTTCGTGCTGTGCATACTTGCCGCCACCGCTTGGGAAGTGCGTCTGTGGATGCTGCGACGCCGCCGTTAGGCCAACCCTCGGAACTCACCTGTCATCGTGCCCGTCCGCACCCCGAGCCGCGCACGATCTGCGGCAGTAGAGGTCGTCTGTTTAGGTGGTGACTTCGCCGCCGTCGAGGATCAGGGGAACCTCGGTTTCGCCGAACACAAGACGTATGCCGATGACCTCGTTCATCTCGTCGAAGACCGGCTGCCAGGCCGTCAGCTTGGTACCCAGCACGTCAGCAAACGGAGGCTCCAACGCCGCATCGCGCAGGACCCAGCGACCGCCGTCTAACTCGTAGTCGTAGCCGCCCAGCCACGAATCGTCGCCGGGCTCAATGACTTGCAGGTCGAGGGTCCAAGCGGTCGTGCCTGAGAGCACGAGAGCGTGACCGGTGTCGAAGACCAGCCGCGCCGGACCTCTGTCCCGCCTGCCGAGATCACCCACGCTGTCCCACGACAGCCGCTCCACAGCGACGAGGCTGCGACCCAGGAGATCCTCGACCACAACGCCGATGATGCCATCACGAAACGCACGCAGTTCGGCATGACCCCGCACGCCGAGCGGCAGTAGCGTGCGGCTCCGCGCGCACACCGAGCGGCAGTAGCGTGCGCGAAGGCGTCGGCCTCAGCGGTGTCGGACCGGGTGAACGGCGAGGTTTCGCATGCTTTCGCGGGAGACGCGTACACCGGTGAACTCAGCAGCCATCGCCAACCCCACAGCCCACATATCGGTTTCGTCGTCACCTGCTCGTGCGAACAACTCAGTCAACTCGTCGGGGAGGTCGACCCCGTCTGGGTCTTCGGCGTCGTACATATCTACCGTTGCCACAAGTCGACCGTCTCTTGCGCAACTGAAGGCGTTGTCGTCGTTCACATTCCAGAACATGCTCGCAGCAGATCCGCCCGCGGAGAGCCGTGCAAGCACCTCAGGGCGCGACCCTTCGTAACCGTTGTCCTCGACTGCCACCACACCGCCGGGTACGTCCACGGCGGCGACGCTGGCCGGGTACTTGCTGCCCCCGCCGTAGGCGTCCTCGCCTTCGAGGATGATTGACGCGTCCGCACCGAACCGTTCCAAGACTTCCTCAACGGTGCTGCCTGCAACAAGGGTCACGCAGGCAGCCGGTCCCAGATCTTCAGTCCAGTAGTAATCAGCAGGGTCCAACACGGAGATCTCCCTTCGAGAAGGCTCCAAGTCTCTCGCATCTAGGTTCGCTCTATTCGACATTAGCGGGCACTCGCTCGACCAAGAGTTTCAGCCCTCTCCCCCGCACCTTCATGTCCTCCCCGACGCCGACCAACGCAACCTCGACGCACTCAGCCGAATCCAGAACCGCGGGTAAGTGCCGCGTTCGATATCGCGGAAACGTTTGACGTTTCCGCCCCGCGGACCGCCTCGGTCGAGGACGACGAGCAAGAAAGCTACGTGTACGTGATCGCACGAGCACGGCCGTCGCACATAGGTGACTGTCGAATCAGCCCTCACGTGGAGGAGAAGAGAGAGATGAACGAGAAGCTGCTGTATCGAGTGCCCGAGGTCGCTGCGTACTTGAGCATCAGTCGCTCCAAAGTCTACGAACTACTCAAGTCCGGTGAGCTGCGTTCGGTGCACATCGACCGAACGCGCCTCGTCCGACGATCAGACCTCGAGATCTACGTCGACGCCCTCACGGCAGCTTCATAGCGTCTCGCCCACGAAGCGGCACTGCCCTCTTCGGAGAGTCCGTGCCATCAGGGCAAAATAACAACCCTCCGATGCCGCCCCACACACCGTGCGCGGTTGACGACCCTTGACACTGGCTTACAACAAATGGCACTTGACCTGCGCATAGACTCATGTCCCGCATGGTTGCGTCCACAATACTTGCCATCAGTTGACGGAGTTTCTGGTCCTAGGTGCTAGTCATTCGAAACCCCCAACAGGTCGAGAGCGGGTTCGTGGATGATGTCCAAGCGCGTGTCGCGGGCGTAAGCCGCGGGTTCGGGCACGACTAGGCGTCGCAGCTGTCGCTCGGTGGCGCTGAGCTGCACCGAGGTGGCGTCGTCGTGATTCATCGCGGTCCTCCTCGGCGGCCCGGCGCTGGGCGGTCGGTGACGGGCTGCGTGCCCGGGATGTCGCGCTGGCGACCGGGTGGCTTGGGGACGAAGGTCTCGTCCAGCTCGGTGGTGATGTCGCGCATCTGGGTCTGGTTGCGCTTCCACTCGCGGGGGTGAATGCCGTTCTGCAAGGCCGAGGCGACGATGGCGGCCATGGAGTAGGACCGGCCGGCGGGCACTTGGTCGAGCGCGCACCAAGCCTTAGCGCCGTCGCCGTGCAGCCAGCTGGCGAAGCCGAGCATGGAGGCCGGCGCCGCGCGGACCTCGTCCGGACCGCGGCGGGTGAGGTCGGTCCAGATGGCCATGTGGGAGGTCGAGTTCTCCCGACTCATGTCTCTCCCAGAGCGCGTCCCGGGTGCTGATCGTCTCCAGGGCCACCAGCATCCGCGCGCCGTCGACGTCTGAGAGCCGATTTCCGTCGGCGTGGAACTGCTCCAGCCGGCCCAGGGCCCACTCCCGATCCGCATCGGGTGTGCTGGTCGCGGACGCCGCTCGGGCCGAGGGGATCAGCTGGGCGACCGGCTCGCGGTCGCCGACCATGGAGGCGGCCAGGGACTCGCGGCTGTCGGCCGGCTGGGCGGCGCCGGTCAACACGGTCGCAGCCGCGATCCGCTGAGCGGTCGACGAGGTCTGCAACCCGGTCTGGTTGGTGTTGAACTCGCGCCAGCGCTCGCCGTCGGACCACAGCCTGATGTGGGTGGTGATGCCGACGTCCCGGAGCCGGTTGGACAGGTGCTCGCTGGCCAGCTCGGCGCTGCGACGGTCCTCTGTGATGCAGACGATGGCGAGGCGGGCACCGGGCCGGGCGTGGCGGCCGTACGGGCCGCTGAGTGCATCCCAGACCTCCTCGCGATCGGCGGCGGTCAGGGGCAGGTCTACGCGTGTGATCGGCAGTCCGGGCTGGAAGGGCACCAGGACGATCGACTCCTCGGGCTTGAAGCCGAGGACGTGCGGCACCGCGGCGAGCAGTTCGTCCGGGGACTGAACGACGAGATCCATCGGAGCGAGTCTCCTCAACTGGCCTAGGCCGCGTGCGGGGCGTGGTCGATGCACGCGGACACGTACTTGAGCGGGGGGCCGACCTCGCCGAAGCGGTTGTCGACGACCACGACGTCCTTGATGCGTTTCTCGTCGGTCTCCTCGTCCGGCCAGCTCTCGGTGCACTCGAGGCCGTGGACAAAGGTCGGGTCACCGGATCCGCAGCTTTCGTGTACGCGGGTGGCCGCTGAGCCGACGATCTTGACGTTCTGGGAGGTGGGCTCGTCGTTGACCCACTCCCCCTGGTGGTCCTGGATCCGGCGGTTGACCCGGACGCGGCAGGTGACGAACGTCTTGCTCTCCCGGGTGTGGTGCAGCGCCGGTGCCTCGGCCAGGTTGTCGGCGAAGAGGACGGTAGGGGACATGGCTTCCTCCTAGGTGACTGCGAGACGTTGATCTCGCAGTCACCTAGGTGTCATCCGGGCCCGGCAGCGATCACATCGGCCGAAGTCGTTTGCACCGCTCGAGCTCGGCTGCCGGCTCGGCGGGAGATCACCCATGGCCCGAAAAGGCGCCCGATCGGCTCACGGGTACCGGATCGGGGCGCTGGGAAGCACGCGAGAGCGAGGTGCCGACACGGCTGCTGGCGTCGTCCTCGCCGGCTACCGGGCACGCCGGCGCCGCGGCGGCCGGCTGCTGAGCTGCAGCGGTGGCGGCGGCAACTCGCGGGCCAGCCGCTGGCGGGCCTCCCCGGCCCGACGATCACTACCTCCTGGGCGAACGCCGAGCGGGCAAGCATCCGGCCGAGCTCGCGACGGTCGGCTACGAGCGCGTCATCGACTGCCTCGATCGTCGATGCGGGCAGGTTGTGCGTATTGTTGAGCACTTGCGGGTCGCCCTGACCAGGGTGGGATGCTTGTCACCCGCGCTTGTCGGGCGAGCGCCGGGCGTGAAGCTCGAGCGCCTGGGCAAGCCAGCCGCCGAACGAGCCCGGTTAGTCAGCGTCGGTGTCCAGGTCAGCGACGTAGGACGATCGTCCGAGGTCTTAGCCGCCGGGTTTCCAATTGACCCCGACCGGGATCGTGTCCCGCTCGTCACCTGAACACCCCCTGGTCTCGTCCGCCCGCGTCGAGCTACGGGTCCTTACGCGCCAGGTTGCGCAGTTCCCGCGCCCGCCGTCGCGGCCCGCGCGGATCGGGCCAGCGGGCTGTCTCGCAGCCGCCGCTGCACCGACCACTCGGATTCTGCACCGCGCTCGACACCACGACGTGATCCGCTGCGAATCCGCTCACACAGCGGGTTGTGACACCAATGCCCGAGCAGCCGCGCCTCCGCGAGCGTGTCTACTCCGTCCATCACCGCGAACGCGTACGGGTGCGCGATAGTCACCCCCGTCGCTTCCCGGCACCGTGGCCGCCTCCCGGTACCGCGCGAGCACGGCCGGATCGGCATTCGCGGCAGCAACCGCAGCGGGACCGGCGTCATCCAACCGACGAACCGGCACCCGCTCGCCCACTCCCAGCGCCGGCGACCGATGCAGCGTCGCCGGTCTGCGCGCTGTCACGCTCGCGGCCATCGTCGGCCTGGGACTCACTGGCCAGTCGCCGCAGCCGCGTCGCCTCGCGCACGGTGATCGTCTCGCCGCACCACTGGACGGCCTCACCCAGCGGCATGCCCTCACGCTCGGTCAACTCCCGCAGCGCCTCGCCGGCACGCTTCTCGGTCGCAGCCATCGCCGCGTCGCGCTCACCGATCGCGACCATGACACGCTCGGCCAGGTCGATCACCCGGCGCTCCCGCTCCTCGCGTTGCTTGCGCCGCTTTTCGGCCATCTCCCGCGCCGTACGTCGCGCCTGCTGCTTGATCGTCTGCTGACTCATCCGGTCCTCACTCGCGTCGATATGGACTCTGACAGTCACCTACGGCATTTCCCGGACCCCGAGCGGTCACAGAACCGCAGAAACCTTCAGACCCGGTTCCTCGCCCCGTCCACCCCACCCGATCCGAAGCCGACGTCCCAACCGTCACCCACGCCCCTCAGATTGCGCGAATTTCCAAGTGCCACACACCTCTTGCATTCTCGGTTCGCCAAATAGAAAGAACACACCACAACTCCGGCCGGAAGTGATCGCAGCGCACGCCCGCGCGCACGTAGGTGACCGTGACGATGAGCCTTCACAAGCTGACGGCCGGGTCGGGGTACGACTACCTGACCCGCCAGGTCGCAGCTCTGGACGCCACCGACAAGGGCCACACCGGCCTGGCGAGTTACTACACCGAGAAGGGCGAGACCCCCGGCGTGTGGATCGGCTCCGGCTTGGAGGGCCTGGAGGGTCTCGACGCCGGCGACATCGTCACGGCCGACCACATGCAGAGCCTGTTCGGCTCCGGCCATCACCCGCTGGCCACCCAGCGGACCAAAGACCTGGACCTGCGCATCGGCCGCGACGGCGCCGACCAGCTGACCGAGGCCGACTACAAGACCGCCCGCCAACTCGGCACGCCCTACAAGGTCTACGAGAACGACATCAGCCCCTTCCGGATCGAGGTCGCCAAGCGCCTCGCGGCCCTCAACGAGGCCGTCGGCTTGCCCGGCGACTGGCCGGTCCCCGCAGCCGACCGGGCCAAGGCCCGCACCGAGGTCGCAGCCGAGTTCTTCCGCGCCGAGCACGACCGCGAGCCCATTGACGCGCGCGAGCTGGCCGCCACGATCGCCAAGCACTCCCGCCCCAAGACCAACGCGGTGGCCGGGTACGACCTGACCTTCTCGCCGGTCAAGAGCGTCTCGGTCCTGTGGGCGATCGCCGACCCGACAACCGCCGCGGTGATCGAGCGGGCCCACCGGGCTGCAATCAAGGACGCCCTGGATTTCATCGAGTCCAAGGCGCTGTTCACCCGCCAGGGCACCAACGGCGTTCGCCAGGCCGACGTCCGCGGCCTGGTCGCCACCGCGTTCACCCACCGCGACTCCCGGGCCGGCGACCCGGACCTGCACACCCACGTCGCCATCAGCGTCGCGCTCCACGAGCACGGCCGCGACCGCGTCAACGACGCCCTCAGATCTGGGCGCCGGATCCAGCTCGCGCAGAACCGCTCCCCCTACGCGATTGCCCCCACCGGTGTCTGGATCGACCGGATGTCGGCCTGCGAGAACACCGCCCGCAGCTACCTGACCGACCGATTCACCCGAGCCCTTTCCGGCGAGACACTGCTTCCCGTCGATGACCCCTACCGGCTCGCGCAAGCACTGGCCAACTGGGACATCCAGACCCACCGGGCGCTGGCCCGGGACCTCCAACCGTCCAACATTCTGCTCATCACCCGCACCCAAGGGTTGATCGCCGGCGCCAGCATGGTGCTCGTCGACGCGGCAGCTGCAGCCGGCGTGCTCGAGCGTTCCGAACGTCTGGTCCCTGCCATCGCCGAGGCCGGCCGGTCCTGGAGCAACCTGGCGAGCCGCTGGGCTGACCTCTCTCCCCCAGGAGCACGCCTTGAGGAACCACTGGCCCGCGCGGCCGCAGAGGTCCGGGCTGCGTATCGCCAGATCACGCACGACAAGACCACCCTGGCCAACCCCGAGGCCATTGCCGGCCGCCCCGGACTGCCCCAAGCCGTGCATGCCACCCTGCGCGCGATCGAAGCTGGATCCGAGCTCGCGCACGTCGTCGCCGAGAAGGCTGACGCACCCGGCCTCGCCGGCCCGGCCCGCGCCCTGTCGCAACGCGCCCACAACGACGTCGAGGCCCGTGTGGCCACAGCGCCGGCCGAGGGCGACGTCGTCTGGGTCTCCCCCGCCGACATCCTCGCCAAGCGCACCGTCCGCCTCCCCCCGCCTGTCGCGGAAACCCTGCACGCGGCCAGTTCTGCCGCAATCGACGCCACCAGCTCAGCTTCTGCGGTGGCAGCCGTGCACCGTCTGGACCGTGCCGACGCCGACCGACGTGAACCGGCCCAAGCGCGCCGACTGTGGCAGGAATCGTCAACGTCACCATCCAGTGCAAGCGACCACAGGAGATGAGCCGCACCGTTCCTCGCGGGATGCATGACGTACTCATCGACGTCTGGTCACCCGCACATACGACGGATTCCTGGCTCACAGAACCCTTCTAACCGATCGTGCCGCCACGCGATCTGCCAGGCGCTGGAATGCGATGGGGGCGACATCCTCACGATCACCTCGCCGTCGGCACCGACGCAGTCTTAGGCGGGTGGGGCTGGTGGACTGGTGCGCACCGGATTGCAGCCTGGTCGGCGAGATCCGGTGCGTCGTCTCGCCCACCGGCGCGCCCAGACTCCACCCAGTCGCGGCGGTCCCGTCAAGAGTGTGTTGACTACTTTCGTCATTCGGCTGCATGCAGCGGCTCGCGGCGGTAAAGGTTGGCGGCATCACTTTCTCATGGAAGGACTTCGCGGATGCGTCGTCGGCTTGCAGCGTCTTTGTCGCTGGCGGTAATCGCCGCTGGTTTGTCTGTGGCCGAGGACGTCTCTGGCGTCATGGCACCGGCGGCCTTTGCCGCGACGGATCCCACCGTTCCCGACCATGACGTTCCGGGTGCGACTGGAGTTCCAATTCAGGAGCTACCGGTCATCGACGACCCGGCCAACACAGTGGACTCCTTGTCGAATCAGTTGATCGATGTACCGGCGGACCAGGTGTCGCAGGTCGAGGCCGACCCGACGTGGACCGACGTCCCGGATCTGCCGATCGAGGTAAAGGTTCCCGAAGGAGCGGTGTCGGGGTCTTTGAACCCGACGACTCCGACGGAGGGGCCGACTGACACGCCCACCGACGAGCCGACCGACGGGCCCACCACGGAACCAAGCAATCCGGCTCGGGACCCGGCCGGACCGACGGACGTCCCCTCGACGGACAGCACAGACACTGCGGCATCCACTGACCCGGTCGTGCAGGTCTCTTGGGATCGCCCCGAGGACCTTTCTGAGGGTGATCTGCTGCTGTCGGTGACGCCGGAAGATGCCGCAGCAATGGCCCCGGGTGTGGCCGGCGCTAGCGTGCGACTGGACTACTCGAGCTTCGATGAGCTGTTCGGCGGCGGCTGGGCAGACCGGCTCGAGGTACGCGCCTACCCGGCGTGCTACGCGACTACACCAGATGCGCCCGAGTGTGCCCAGAGCGTGCCGGTCCCAGCGACAAACAACACTGCAGAGGAACTGCTGCACTTCGTCACGATCAGCGACCAGGAGCTCGCCGACTCGCTGGCCGAGCAGGCAGGGTCAACCAACGGAGACTCTGCCGACCCCGCGGGTCCCAGCGGCGCTGACGGCCCCGAGGGCTCGGGGTTCTCCGGCGGAGACTCGCTTCCGCTGAACTTCGATGCTCTCGCCACGTCGGCCGTCGCATCGGATCCGGCCGGTGGGGGAGTGGTGTATGCGGTGTCCTCCGCGCCGGGCGCGTACGGCCCGACGCCGATCTCGCCGGCAGGGGAGTGGCAGGTCGGTCCGGGGTCGGGGGAGTTCTCCTATTCCTACGGCTTCCAGGTTCCACCGAGCGTGGGCGGCGCAGCGCCGGACCTGAGCATGGTGTACTCCTCGGCCGCGGTCGACGGGCTGACCGAGGCGACTAACGGGCAGGCCTCACCGGCCGGCGTGGGCTGGACCCTGGACCCCGGTTACGTCTCCCGTTCCTACGCCAGTTGCCGTGACGATCACGGCCTGAACAGCTCCGACAATGACGACTTTTGCTGGCACACCGAGGGCGGTGCCTATGTCGATGAGTTGACGCTGTCCCTGAACGGTCAGGTCGCGCGGCTGATCCCGACCGGGGCTGGGGACCGATTCCGGTTGAAGTCGGACCCAGGCTGGCGCATCCAGCGGTTCAACGGGACAAACGGTCCTTCGAACAGCTCGGTCGACAACGCCGACAACGACGACGAGGGCTTCCGGGTCAACACCCCCGACGGAACGCAGTACTGGTTCGGCTACGCCGAGTCTACCCACTCGGTATGGACGGTGCCGGTGTTCGGCAACGACGTCGGCGAGCCCTGCCACGCCTTAACGTCCTGCTCGCAGGCGTGGCGGTGGAACCTGGACCGGGTAGTGGACCCCTCGGGCAACGTCATCAAATACAGCTACACCCCCGAGACCAACAAGTACTACCTCGGAGGCACCGTCGCCGCTCCGACCTCGTATGTCAGCGGCGGGCTGCTGGACACCGTGGAGTACGGCTTCAAGTCCACCGGAAGCACCCAGCAGCAGACACCGCACATGAAGGTTGTCTTCGACCATGGCAACCGCTGCACCCTCGAGATGCAGACCCCCCCGGTGGCTTGCACGGGCGGCAACGGCCCTACGCAGAACCCCGACGCGTGGCCCGACGTGCCGACAGACCTGATCTGCAACGCTCAGGGAGAACCCGGCTGCGCGACCGGTCCCTCGTTCTTCACCACCCAGCGCTACTCCAAGGTCACCACCAGCGTCCGGCTTCCGGACACGACTTGGGACACGGTGGATGTCTACGACCTTGGCTACAGCCTCCCGGACCCGGACGCAACTGGTGCCGGGACCAGTCCTGCGGACCTGTGGCTGAAGTCGATTACCCTCACCGGCTACACCGGCACCGGATCACAAGCCCTTCCCGCGCTGACGTTCACCGGTGTCGCGAAACCGAACCAGATCCGCGCTTCGGGGGCGGAGTTGTATGAGAAGTTCCGGATCGCGTCGGTGCGCAACGAGACGGGCGGACGACTCGACGTGACGTATGGCCACCAGACCACCAAGGCGTGCACTTGGGCGATCGTTCATCCCAACGGCGTCGACATCGCCCCGGACTCCCCCAACGCAACCACCCGGGAGTGCTTCGCTGAGTTGTCCCACGACCCGGACGCTCCCGCGAGTTCGAACGTGGTGACCAGCTGGTACCAGAAGTATGTCGTCACCCGCGTGGCTGTGGGTGATGACACCCTCGGGCTGAGGGTGGGGACTCCGACCAGCGCGGTGTCGCTGGGCAAGGTCGGCGTCTACGACTATGACTATCAGGGCTCTCCGGCGTGGCGGTTCGCCGGCTCCAAGAACGTTCCCACCGACGTGGAGTCGTGGAGCGACTGGCGCGGCTATCAAAACACGATCATCCACACCCGCGCGGCGAACAACGACGGAACCCTGGTCGGCGACGGCACCTCCGACGTCGCGCGACAGAAGATCACCCGGTTCCGGGGCATGAATCTGGCCCCTAAAACGGTCGCGCAGGTCAACAACCCCGCCTTGCCACGTGACAACGTGCATCTGGACACTGACGAGTTCGCCGACGACGGCACCGACGACGCCACCACCGCTGAGCCGCTCGATCGCAACGACTTCGAAGGCCTGACCGCCGAGACCTCCACCTTCAACGGCGACGGCACCCTCATCGAGCGGACCTACACCGATTACGACTTGATCCTCACCGTCGGCACCGACCAGACCCCAGCCACCGACGCCGCCAGGATCCGAGTGCCCAAGACCGTCAAGACCCACACAGCGGTCTATGACGAGGCTGGCGCGCGCGACGGCTCCCGCACCCACATCATCGACTACGGCTACTACCGCTACAGTTCCTCGGCGCCGGCGGGATGGCCGACGTCGTCACTGGACATCACTAACGGTGCGCTGCGGTCGGTGTGGGACCACGGCGACACCGGCGTTGCTGATGACCGCTGTGAGATGACCCGCTACCAGTCCAACTCGACTGCCTGGATCCGCGTCCCAAACGAGACCAAGGGATACACCGGCAACTGCCCCACCCTGGACACGAGCACCGTCAACATGGTCAGCCGATCCGCCGTCACCTACGACGACGGCACTTCACTGACCCGTGGCCTGCGGACCGCCACCGACACCTGGACCACCCCCAATGGCGATCCTGTCACCGGTAGCGACGTCATTCACACAACCGCCTCCTACGACACCTACGGTCGCCTCACCAAGACCGTCGGCCCCGGGGACACCGAGCATGAACTGACCACCCGCACTGCCTACAACCCCGACCCGAACGACACGGACCCCACCGACGACGACCCCGTCAGTCCCGAGGCCGTCACGTCCATGCGGGTCGCCCAGATAGCGGTACTGAACCCCGCACGGTCGAGCACCCACGAGGTCAGCGTCACGACGGTTGACCCCGGACGCGGCTTCCCGACCGAGGTGGTCGATGCCAACGGCAGCCACACCCAGATCAAGTACAACCCTCTGGGCCAAGCCACAGAGGTCTATAACCCTCGCCAGGTCGGCACCAGCAACCCATCCGTGCAATACATCTATACCAACTCCCCAGCCACGCCCTCGAAGGTCCGCACCCGCACGCTGCGCAGCGTCAACAGCTCCGGCGTCAGTACCTACGACGACTCCTACTCCTTCTACGACGGTTGGGGCCGTCAGGTCGAGACCCACCTCCCGCAACCGGAAGCACCGACCAACACCATCGTGACGGCCACCGGTTACGACGAACGCGGCCTGGCCCGCTACACGATGCCTGCTACCGACGGCGGCACCCACCTCACCGACATCTTCGACGCCGACATGTCCACCGTCGTGCGCTACACCCAAACCAGTTTCGACGGTGCCGGCCGCCCGACCCTCGCGCACGACAAATCCTTCAGCAGCGTCGTTGCTGCCAGCGGCACCCAGTACGGCGGCGACAAAACCATCACGGACCCGCCCACCGGTGGGAACACCCTCACGTCGGTCGATGTGTGGAACCGCCCGACCGCCGTGGAACTCCACGACACCACCGACGTCACCGACACCCCCGACGACGCCGCCAGCTACACCTACACCACCCGCGGCGAGCTCGACCACGCCACCAAAACCATCGATGGCGTGCCCTACCAATGGTCCTACGGCTACGACCTAGTCGGCCGTCGCATCTGGGCCCTCGACCCCGACACCGGCGTCACCACCACCACCTACGACGATGCCGGCAACCCCCGCACCGTGACCACCGGCGAGATCGGAACCAAGGAAGACGCCCTCAGCTTCCCGCCCAACGATGAGTTCCACCCCACGGTCAACCACCCCACATCGGTAATCACGACCAACTACGACGACCTTAATCGGCCCACCCGCGTAGTCGACGAGACCGACCCCAACGCCGACCCACTCCCTGTCCTCACGTCGTGGACCTACGACGACCCCACCGTCGACAACAGCGCTGGCCTGGTGACCAGCATCAGCCACGACGTCGCCGACAGCATCCGCCCACCCCTGGTCCCGCTGGAGACCGCACACACCCACACCAACCAGGTTCTCGAGTACAACACCGAGGGCCTGCCCACCTCGACGAGCGAGAGCTACGCCGGCTGGATCACCGACGAGAACCCCTCCGGCACCATCACCCGTACCACCACCACCACTTACAACGCAGCCGGGCAACCTACGCAGATCAACTACCCCGCCGTCCCGGGCCTGCCCGCGGCCAGCATCGGCTACACCTACACCATGGGCGCCCGCCTGCGCACCATGCGGCTCATCGAGTCCAGCGGCCCCCCGCTCCGGCTCGCGCAGTTCACCTACAGCAACGTCGGCAACGCCGAGACGATCACGTCCGGTGAGTACACCGACACCACCCAGACCGGGACATTGGTCACCGGTCTCACGAGGACCTACAACCTCGCAGCCGATACCGGACGTTTCGACTACATCGGAGCCACCGTGCTGACCCCACCAGACGGCGGCAAACCCAACGCCGCCAGCCTGGCGCTGTCGCTGTCCTACCAATACGACGCCGGTGGCAACCCGACCAGGATCACGGGCTACTCCGAAAGCACTCCTGACTTCGCCAGCCATCCTGGCGTGTGGTGCTACGACTACGACGGACTCAACCGCCTCACCCATGCCCGCACCGGCGCAGACATCAACTGCACCAACCCGCAGAACGCACCTGGCTCAGTAGTCGGCTACATCGACCCCACCATCCTCAACCCGGTGCCGGCCACCTACGACCTCACCTACGACCACCAAGGCGACAGGCTCACCAAGGTCATCGACAACCTCCACACCACCCTCCTCGGCTCCGATTCCCTCGAGGTCAACTACCTCGCCGAGGACGCCAACACCAACGACGATGGCCTACGGCCTCACCACACCACCAAACTGACCCACCAGACGCTCGGCGCAAATTTCAATTGGCCCAACGCCATGCCCATCCCCGGCGTCATCGTCAACGACGACAACGGCCGCATCGAGCACTGGTCACCCGACGAAGGCGCCGGCATCATCAGCGGCCTCCTCAACAACACCGCCTACGCCTACACCTACAACCATCTCGGACAACTCACACGCTCCCAAGCAGAGCGAGGCGTCAACGGCCTGCTCGGCGACGCCGAGTCCTACGCCTACAACGCCGACGGCACCCGCTTCGCCCGACGCATCTTCAGCCCCGACCTGGACGAGGTCGGCCGGGAAGCCACCACCGTCCATTTAGCCGACGGTACCGAGATCACCCGCACCACCGGCATTGGCAAGACCGAGAGTGTCCGGTCCTTCACCACCCCCGGCGGCACACCCATCGCCACCGAAACCACCACCACCGCCAGCAACGCCACCGGCGGCACCAACCACGACGCCCTATGGACCTGGCTCACCGCCGACGCCCAAGACAGCATCCGCCTCACCTACAACCACGGCACCAGCGGCACAGCCGACGGCGACATGGAGCGACCCACCTACTACCCCTACGGCGACCTAACCTCCATCAAGCCTCCTGTCACCGCCAATCAGACCGGTTACCTCAACCACACCCACGACCCGACCGGCGACCTACGCCTCGACCAACGCAACTACACCCCCAACCTCAACACCCTCACCACCCCAGACCCCATGCTCAACCCGGGCGATCCACAGTCGTTCAACCCCTACACCTACTCACGCAACAACCCCATCTCCGGATCAGACCCCAGCGGGCTCAACCGTGCCGAGAACCCCGAGGCGGCGGGAAGCCACCTTCGTTACTGCCGTCGCTTCCCGGCTCTCTGCGAAATCCACGACTCCCAGCCCCTCGGCGACCCGGGAGACTACTTTGGCAGCCTGGCTCAGAATCTCGTCGAGACTGCAGAAGACACCACCGGCATCGGCCTGACCCTTAAGATCGCCGACCTGGTCAACCCGTCCATCACGACGCCTAGCGAGAGGAGCGCCGAGCTCCTCGAAGAGCATGGCGTCGACTTCGACACTGAGTACGCAGACAATGCCCAATTGCATGTTTTCCTCGCCACTCTTGCGGTGCCTGGCGGCTTCGGCACCAAAGCCTCAAGAATGTTCGAAGGAGCCGTCCCCAAACTCGCCCGCATCCTAAAATGGGCACAGAGGTCATCGACCGAAGCGACCGCCGCAGAAACCGTTCCTGAGGCAGCTCAGGTCCTAAAGGGCCCCATCGCGGACGCAATCCCGAAGAACCTTCCCCAACAGATGGCGCTCGACGCCGCTAAGCAAGGCGCTGGTCGGGAGATCATGGACAATCTCGCCGATACACCCAGGCTCGTTGCCAACTACGGCGAGGGCACTTGGGTCAAGATACAGTACGTCCTTCGCGGGAACTATTCGAACGTCACGGTCCACTACTTCCGAAACCTCGACACCGGCCTCGACGTGGAGTTCAAGGTCAAATGATCGTTCGCTGCATCGCCAATACCGGCGCGTCTCTGCCCGCCGCCAACATCGACACGCGCCGTGGCTACGACCGCGCGACCGAGTTCCCCCTCACCATCGGAGACTCCTACGCGGTCTTCGCCTTCACAATCTTCCTCGGCACGGGGTGGTATTACGTCATCGACGACGACCGCCTCGACTGGCCCACCTGGATGCCTGCGAGCCTGTTCGATGTTGTCGACGGGTCGATTCCGGCGGGTTGGAAGCTCGGCTACGTCAGGCTCTCGGCCGATGACCAACGACCGATCGTGTCCTTCCCGGAGTGGGCCGATGATCCAGCCTTCTACGAACGACTTGTGGATCAAGATCCCGTTGCTGTCCAAGTCTTCGACCGCAGGCGCCGCGAGATCGAGGCGTAGTTGCGATGAGGCGTCTCGTCGTGTCCATCGCTGCGGCGCTGGTCGCTCTGTTCGGGCTGGTCGCGCCAGCAACGACGGCGATACAGCAAGCGGTCGGGCAGGTCCCGACCTACGTCTACGACAGCACCGCAACGCCGACGCCGGTGGTCGCCGACCTGCCGGCGCGCGGTCCACCTCGCATCACCGATGACTCCGCCGTACTGCCACCCGCCGTCGCTAATTCGTCGCGCGGCGCTTCCGCGCACCCGCAGTCGAGCTGGGCCTCGACCTACATCGCCTACGACCACCCCGTGCGGTCCGTCGAGACTGACAGCGGCAGCGGTACGACCTGGACGGCATCTGGCGATTCTGCCAGCGACACGCGCGTCGTTCCGACCGCGCGCGTTGCCGCAAACGCGGGTTCCAAGCTGCTGTCACCGAGTTCCCTTGCGGATGAGGTCGCCAGCGCCACTGGCGGAGTCCTCAAGACGAGCAAGAACGGCTTCACAGTCGAGATCCCCAATGGCAGCCGAGGGATCACTGTCCGCGTCATGGAGCGTGGTGGCGAGCGCACGAATTACAACCGAGCGAGCGTCCCAGGGAAGGCGACCTACACCGTCACGGGCGAGGCATCGACCGACGCGGCGCTCACTCACATTGACATTGGCGAATCGTCCTTCGACGACATCCTGTCGACCGTCCAGCGAATCCAGGGAGCTGGCTGATGACGACCACAGACGCCTTGTGGGGCGGTCAACTCAAATGCGTCGGCTTCGACCCGGTTACTCACGACCTAACGCTCGAAATCGAAGTTGTTAACCGGGGCGAGCGAACCACCTACCGCCTGGCCTGCTCCGGAGTGTCCGATCTCCGGTTCACCAACTCGATCCCGGAACCGTGGGCATACGCCGAGGTCACCGAAGTGCATGCCAGCAGGTCCGTCGAAGGGAAGTGGAAGATTGAGCTCGTCCTGTGGAGCGAGGACTGCGAGCTGCTCTGCACCTGCGAAGTGTTCGCAGTGACGGAGCAACCATGAGGCGCGTACTCCTTGTCCTACTCGCGATTCTGATCGGGTGGCTCGGGCTGCCGCACGCATCTTCGGTTACGGCATCGCAGCACTACACCTCACTCCAGCCTCCGACGGGCGGCGCGTAGACCGCGCCTACGGCTTCGGAGCCAAGTATCGGCTCACTCTGACAGAAGTGTCGGAGACATGCCTTGCGTGTGATCCTTAGCCCGGGCACATTGAGCCGTGTAACCGCTCACCAGTTCGAGTATTGTATATATAGACTATTGGCGGTGGGTATAGGTGACTCCTGGCCATCCTCGGCTGCCAGGTTCTCACCGGCTGCCTCGGGTGGCTGTTCCTGGATCGCCGAAGGGAAGACTTCCAGGCCTTCGCGATCATGTACTCCCCGGTCGTAAGACGCTGGTCGGGACCGTCTTGGCGTTCTACTTTAGCTCGCTCGGCGACTGACCTCACCCTCGCCTGGGTCCAGGTGGCTCCTACTGGGAGGGCATCGCGTTCGTGTGCGCACTCGGCTTGCGGGAAACCGGTGACGTCATGGTCCCGCGGCAGTCCGCACCGCTCCCCCGCCGCGACTTCGCGGTTGCAGTTCTCACTCATGTGGCCGGCGCTCCTTCCCGGGCAGGTGGTTCGTCCTCTCATCGTCGCTGACTGCGTCGCCGATGGTCACCGGCTTTCCACAGGCACCCATCGCCGTCCAATACGGCGCGGGATCGACGCCGCTGCGCCCGCACCCGCAAGAGCAGATTCGGTCGATCATCGGCACCGCGCGATCAGCGCATCCGGTTTTGTCGTGCTCGGGCACCGAACAGTTTCCATAGGTCACAGAGGCGCCTTCCTTACTGTCGCCGGGCGCGGCCGGGGTCGTGCTGATGCTTCACTGCTGCGCCATCCGCCTGCCCCGCCGAGGCGCCGCCGGCGGCGGTCCCCCGGGAGGGCCAGCTTGGGCGAGGCCGGCCGCCATCGTGACGCGGCCGTGCCCGGCGGCTTCCAGGGCAGCCGTCGCCGCCGGACTCAACTCAGATCAGGGCGCCTCGGCCGACGCCGGCTGCACCGGTGCGGTCACGGGCTGGGCTTGCCCTGCGAGCTCGGCGTTGACCTGGTCGAGTCGCTCTCTCGCGCTGACCAGGTCGGCGGCGAGGGGAAAGGGTCGGCCGAGCTTGGACTCGACGTCGGCGAGCACCCGGCTCGTTTCGGTCATCCATCGGCTGCGGCGTGTATGGGCAGCCCCGCTAGCAGTGGTGGTGTCCTGCGCCCGGTACGCCGTTGCCGCCACCCAACCCCCTTGCCCCGCGGCCATCAGGTCCTCCGGGCGGTTCGCCCGCCCGACCGTTCCCGACGCGCCGTAGGAGGCAGCCGCAGACCCGCCACCGGTGCCCGCCAGGGCGACCATCGTCGCCCCGGTGGCCAGCATCCCGACCGCTGCGCCGCG
Organism: Nocardioides candidus; assembly: GCF_041321175.1. Taxonomy (NCBI): domain Bacteria; kingdom Bacillati; phylum Actinomycetota; class Actinomycetes; order Propionibacteriales; family Nocardioidaceae; genus Nocardioides; species Nocardioides candidus. Next base: position 126,096 of record NZ_JBGGWC010000002.1, read on the forward strand.
GAGAACGCCGGGGAGGAGCCCATCGCTGCTGGAGGCGCGACGAACTTAATCACGGTCGGCAACGCCAAGACGGCCATCAGGATAACTATCAGCCCGCAGATCGCGTTGAAGATCTGCTGTCGGTGTCCGCGCCGTCCGACAGCAGTCTGATCCCGACGCCGTAGACCAACGCGGCGACTGGTTTGTAGAGCACGAACCCCACAATCAGCATCCCGACCCGCTTGAACCGCAGCCAGCCTTGCGCACTCGCCGTTCCCGCGGCGGTCACTCCTTCGAAGGCGAGCAGTGTGATGATCGCCCCGCCGCGCACGATCATGAATATCACCTGCACGATCGAGCCCAAGTTCGCGAGCAGGTAGATCATCAGCAGCGCCCCGGATGCGCCGCCTCCCGGCCGCGAAGGAGAACAGCGCACTGGTCAGCGCCACGGAGGGCACTGGGTAATACAGGTGTCGCCCTATTTCTGGACAACCCTGAATCACAGCTTGAGGCAGGCGCGAATCCGTGTATGTCCAGTCCAGTCCGCCAGGTTCCACCACTATTCGAGCGAAACTTTCGTGGCACGCAATGCCTACAAACTGCCTACAGAGCATTCGCGAGAACGCAGTAGAGGCGGCTCCAGATTTCTCTGGAACCGCCTCTGACCTGGTCTTTCTCTTTGTCGGGTTCCCACACAAGGGTCTGACCTTGACGAACACGACCCGCCAACCCGGTCGGTCCCGCACTAACCACCTCGGCGTCCCCGATATGTCGATGTCGAGCCTTCCGTCGACACCAGGCCGGCCGCGGCGCGGCGGGAGGCTGCCCACGACGCTCGGTGCGACACCCTGGAAACCATGCCCACCGTCACCATCCGGCCAGCCCTCCCGTCCGACCTCCCGGACCTGTCGGCACTGGTGGCTACAGCGCTCCCCGAGCTCAAGCTCGTCAACACCACGCCCTGGTCGCGGCGGCTCGGGTCCGGCGAGCACTGGGACAGCAACCTCCTCCTCGTCGCCGTCGACCAGCAAGGCAGCCTCCTCGGCACCTGCTGGGCAGACTCCGCCATCTACCGCGACTACGGCTGCCCGGTGCCGTGGTGGTGCCTCAACGTGATCGCCGTCAGCCCCGTGACCCGCGGCCAAGGGCTGGGCAGCCGTCTGGTCGACGAAGTCATCGAACGCGCCCAAGCCGTCGGCGTGAGCAGCCTCTACGGACTGTGCGTTCCCGACGTCGTCGGCTTCTACGCCCGCCAAGGCCTCTCGGTGACAGCTCCCGGAGCGCGCCTGACCTCCGACGTCGCGCCCACTGACGCCCCCGACCAACCGCTGGAGCTCACCGCGCCCGAGGACCACTGCTGGTTCGTCACCGACGTCGGCACCACACCCCTCCCCCGGCTGTACCTGACGTCGTGAGACAGTCGACCCCCGAGCCCTACTGTCTAGTGGCAGGTAGACAGTAGACAGTGCCGGTAGACAGTAGGTGTCGCGCGGCTCCAGAAGGCCCCTACCAGCACACCGAGCGCAACACTCGCGGTCATCATCCTGCCAACGTTGGCAGCTTGTGGCACACGTCCTCCATGGGCAGTACTCCTACCGCGCGGGCCGCCGACACCAGGATCACCTCTCCCACGCCGCGCGTCTGTCGACGCTACTCGCAGGCACCTCCTGTGCGATCCGGCCCAGGTGCCGGACAGTTGCGAGAAGATCAGTCGACCGTTCCCCCACCCGAGAGGGCACCATGGCTCCCCCGGCCGGCCCCGGACAGCGCTCCGTGCTCAAGTCGCACTACGACCGCGTCCCCAACAGTCCGGTGGCCTACCTGGACGAGACCTACTCCCTGGAGGCCGGGCGACGTCGGTTCTACGTGATGGCTGCGGTCGTCGTCCTGCCGACAGACCTGGACCCGCTGCGCAACGAGCTCGACAACCTCGTTCCCGACGGCTGGTGGCACACCACAGAGGTGCTTCAAGCTGCTGACGGCCGCACCCGCACCCGCGAGCTCCTGCGGACCTTCCGCACCCCTGACGAGACCTGCATCGTCGTTGACAAAGTCGCCGTGGCCGACCACGACAAAGAAGGATTCCAGGCACGCGAAGCAGTCCTCCGCCGACTGCTGACGGTCCTCCACACCCCCGAAGGGGGAGTCCACCCGCCGGTCCGCCTGGTCATCACCGAAGAGCAGCGGGAGGCACGCAAGAACAACTGGGACCGCTCAGTCCGCAAGGCGCTCATCGAGGACCAGGCCATCGGCGCTGACATGAACATGGTGCACGCCTCCCCCGGGTCCGAGCACCTGTTGTGGCTCCCGGACCTGGTGTGCAGCGCCTACCGACAGAAGGCTTTGCATCAGCGGGGAGACCTCTTCAACGAGATCGAAGACCTGACTCGAGTCATCGAACTGCCCTGAAAAACAGCAACCCCCGGCTGCCGTAGCTACACCGGGGGCCAACCTCGCTCACGAACCTCTGGTAAGGAGCGGAAGCCTTGCTGCTTCGAGGATAGACAGTCCAAGCCCAGGAGTCCAGCGCAACCAGGGCCTGAAACCCGTGAGCGTCGTCACGCTCACACGCCCCGCCGACCAGCCGGTGCCAGCTTTGATCGCTCAGGCCACGTTAGCGGACCGGCGAGCCGCTGAGGACGCCGATCAGTGCTTGAGGCACGGTGTAGGCCACCCGAGGGCAGGAGGCACCCGCCCCCCACCCGCCGGAAGCCCCCGCCCTGTCCACCGGCAACGGCCTCGAGGTCCGCGGCCGTAAGACACGTCGTCAAGACTGCACTGAGCGCAGTCTCCGGCGCTCCTCTTACGGTTCAGTCCCCGATCGTCCAACGCCGGCACCTGCATTCCGACAGATGACCTTCGGCCGCCGCAAAAACAGTGAGGCCGGTCCGCCTCGGCGGGGCCCGGCCTCCGGGACCCCGTCCGCAGAGAGGGTCTCGTTGGTTGCCAAGGGCGCCCGTAGCGCCAGCTAGCCGCAAACGGTGAGCACCCTCAACGATCGCGACCGTGCGCGTTGGTCGGCTTCGGGCAACCCTGTTTCTGTGGCGCCCGTGCGACGCTCGCCCAGTCCTCGACGACGTGGGCACCAAGGTCATCGCCATCCCGTCGGCGGCACCCCCGACGCTGCCCGCCACCTCGCCGCCACCCGCACCCTGAACGACGCCCCGCGGACACCACTGGCAGGCAGTTGCGCAACAGGCTGTTGCGCAACTTCCGCCCGCCCCGCCCAGTTCGTCCAACAACCTGTTGGACACCGTCTGACCTGCAGTTATGGGAACCCAGAGCCACGCCAAGTCGGAAAACTGGAGCGGCCCTACGCGGAAAACTGGAGCAGCCGGCCGGCGGATCCCTGCGGGCTTGTACGGCGTACGGACCGTCGGGCGGCGTGTCCACCCAACCGAGCTACGCCGTCGCGTCCGGCAGTCCCCTGCCGTGCAGCCGCACCCGCGGCCACAGCGGCGTGTCGAGCTCGGCCGACAGCTGCGCCACGGTGGCGAAGTCCGGATACACGTCCCCGCGCAGCAGCGCATACATCGCTGAGCGCGACACCCCGGCCGCGTCGGCAACCTCTACCCGGGTGCGGCCCGAGGACTCCAACGCCTGCGCCAGCCGGCGCGCCACCTCCCGCGCCGCGAACGCAGCCGCCGGGGCGTCCTCGGCCACCTCACCGTCGAGGAACGCGCCTTCGATGAACGTCCGCGGCGAGTGTTGGGCCGGCCTCATGCCCCCAGCATGCCGCACCCGGCCGACCAGCTACCCGCGCCACACCTTGACGCGTGTGCGTTCTGGTGCACACCATCGAGGGACACCTGTGCGTTCTAGCGCACACCAGGCGCGGTCGGACGGGCCGGGAGGAGGCGGGCATGGCTGACACTCCCCCGACGCCCGCCACCCGCCCCACACCGGAGCAGGTCCTCGCCGGCGACCTGGAGGCCCTCGAGGCCACCACCGGAGCCCGAGTCCGCGCCGCACACGCCGAGCTCACACCGGCCGTCGCAGCCAAGGTCGCATCCTGGGCCCCGAACCTGACCGAACGAAGCCTGAGCAGCCGGCAGTGGGCCGCGTGGGCACCGCTGGTGCGTGCCGCCGTCACCCTCACGCGACCCCCGACCCCCACCGCGGCCGCCGCGCTGCTCGGCGACGCGTTGAGCCTGGTCGCCCACGCCGCCGCACGGCGCACCCCGCTGCGCTTGGAGTTCGTCTTCCGCGACACCACCGCAGCCGCCTACCTCACCTACGTGAACCCTGCGTCGGCCGCCACCATCCGCGGGCGCCTCACCACCCTGGTGGCCGCTGTCGCCGACCCGACCCGACACGACCCTGGGCCGGAGGACGCTGCGCTGCGCGACGCTGCACCGCCGAGCGCCACCAGCACCAGCACCAGCACCACGATCGTCACCGGCACGGTGGTCGTGACCGAACCGCTGCTGCTCGACCGGCCCATCGACCTGGCCGCAGTGACCACCGCAGGCCTCGACACACCCGCAGGCCGCGTCGCCCTTGAGGTGCTGCGCAGCATCCGCGGCCAAGTCCGCGTCGTCGAACCAACCGCGTTCACCCCAACGGACCGGCCGCGCGGCCGCGGCCGCGCCGTCCCCTACGGCGACGTCGAAGTCACCGCCCTGCTCGCAGCCGCAGCCTCGCTGCGCACCACCAAACGCCGCCTCCACACCGCTGCCGCCCTCTGCCTGGGCCTCGGCGCCGGCATCACCGGCGAACCAGCAGCCCGCCTCCGCGGCTCCGACATCCACACCGACGCCGACGGCGTCGTCGTCGTCACCCTCGACGGACGCGTCGTGCCGGTCCACGCCGCGTTCGCACCCGCCGTCGTCGCCGCCGCCGCCGCCGCCGGCCCGGGCGGCTGGGTCATCGGCGGCGGCACCGTGCGCCGCACCAGGATGGGTGACCTCGCCGAAGGACTCGCGACCCGCGACCCGCACCTGGTGCGCCTCAACTCCACCCGACTCACCGCGACCTGGCTGTGCCTGCACCTCACCGCCGGCATCCCGCTGCGCGACCTCCTCGAGGCCGGCGGCTGGACCAGCGCCGAACCCCTCACCGCCGTCCTCCCCTACCTGCCCGCCACCACAGCCGGCCGCCGGCTCCTCGCCGGGGCCGCCAACCCCGCAGCAGCAGTGGCAGCAGAAGCAGTAGCAGGAGCAGCAGGAGTAGTAGCGGCCGCTGACGAGGACCAGCAAGACCACGAACACGATGATGAGCAGCAACACGATGAGGATGTTGAACACGACGGCGTAGACCAGCAGCGCGGGCGGGTGGCGTCATGACCACCACCGGCATCGAGACCCCGCTGGAACCCCAGCTGAGGTTCACACCCGCCCAGGTCCGCGAAGTCGAGACCCTCATCGACGCATCCGGCATCGTCGCGCTCCTCGACCCGCTGCTCCCGACCGGCGGCCGGCCCCGCACCCTTCCGCTACGCACCCTGCTCGTCGGCATCGGACTGACCGCCGCCGGCAACACCGCCCTGTACCTCAACCGCATCCACACCATCCTCACCGCGCTCCCCGGCGCCGCCCGGCGACGGCTCGGCATCACCACCACCGACACCCGCGGCCGCGAACACACCCTCACGCTGCGCCAGGTCGAACACCTCTACGACCAGCTCGCCAAGCTCCTCGACGCCAGCCCCCACTTCCACGGCCGCCACCTCGACCACGCCGCCCGCACCGTCGCCGACGAACGGCTCCAGCTCCTCACCCAGCTGCTCCTCGGCGCCAGCCTCCCGCCGGAATGGACACCCAACGGGCACGTCGCCGTCGACGCCACCTTCATCGACGCCAACTCCCGCCCCGAACACACGCTGCGGAAGAAACAGATCAACAAGGCCGCCGCCCGCGCCGTGGCCGCCGGCCGAGCCCGCGACCTCGCATCCCTGCTCGCTGACGACTCCGAACTCGCGAAAGCGCTCGGCATCCCCGACTTCGGCGAAGACCCCGACATCGACGCCAGCCGCCTCAAACGCCTGCGCAAAGCCAGCCGACGCGTCGCCGACCCCGACGCCGCCACCATCGTCCACAAGCAGAACCTCCGCCACGCCTACGCCGCCCACCTCGCCGTCACCATCGGCTCGGAGAGCGACGTCGCCGGACGACTCGCGCACGAAGAAGACCTCCTCGCCGCCCTCGAAGAAGACCGCGACGTGCGGGTCACCCTCCCCGAACCCACCCCGCACCTCATCCTCGGCCTCGCACTGACCGCGTCCACCGCACCCGCCGCCGCGACCGCCGTCGACCTCACCCGCCGCATGACCGACGGCCCCCGCGCCCAAGCCGAGGCTGCTGACGTCGACGCCGGACTCGTCCCCGACCAGGCCGGGCTGCCGGCCGGCGACACCGTCGCGGACCGCGGCTACACCGAAGCCGTCCCCAGCGACTACCACCACCCGCTCCGCGCGATGGGCCGCCGCCTCGTGTTCGACCTCCACCAGAACCGACGCGGCGTGACCGGCACCCACCGCGGCGCCATCGTCGCGTTCGGCAACCTCTACTCCCCGGGCATCACCAACTACCCCGACCTGGTCACCAACGCCGCCCCCTCACCGTTCGCGGCCTGGGAGGAGTGGCAGCGCTACTTCCGCGACGCCCAGCTCCGCGCCGGGTTCAGGCTGAAAACCAACGGCCGCGCGGACACCGACGGCTACGGCCGGTTCGGCTGCCCCGCGCAGCGCCGCGGAGCCACCCTGGCCTGCCCGGTGCGCGACACCCTCGACCTGGTCGGCGGCCGCGGCCTGCTCGAGGTGTTCATCCCGCCGATCGAACCGCGCCCCGACGTGTGCACCCAGACGTCGCTGACCGTACCGCCGGACGTGACCGCGCGGTCGATGGACCTGGAATGGGGCTCCAAGGCCTGGTATGACTCCTACATCCGCCGCCGGCCTCGCGTGGAAGGCATGAACGGCATCATCAAGAACCCGACGTTCTCCGCGCTCGCGCACATGACGGTGCGGGTCCGCGGCCGCGCGAAGGTCGGGCTGCTCACCGTGTTCGCGGCCGCCATCACCAACCTGCGCGCCGGCAAACGGTGGCGCGCCGAGCTCGCGCGGGTCCGCAAGCTCAACGACGCCATCACCGGCGCGCGGAAACGGCGCACCCGGCGGCGCACCCACACCCTCGTGCAGCTGCTGCCCGCCAAGCACCGCGTCAAGAAGGAACCCGCAGCAGCTCGCGCGCCGTAGCCGGCCGCGCAACACCGCTCCCGAGTCCGGACCGCCGGACACCCCACACCTGCACAGTCCGCAGCGCAAGCCTGCCCGGACAGATCCACCAGGCCCTCACGACGACACCGTGAGGGCCTTCGTCATGCCCAGTCCGGCACGATCCAGCCCGGTCCGGGCCGCCGCAGCACGGTCCGGACCGGAGAACGTCAGAAGCCCGGCCCCGAGGAGTCTCGGTGCCGGGCTTCTGTAGGTGATCACGCCACCTTCTGTGGCCACCTGTTTGTAGCGGGGGCAGGATTTGAACCTGCGACCTCTGGGTTATGAGCCCAGCGAGCTACCGAGCTGCTCCACCCCGCGTCGGTGAACCCAACGTTACGGCATGGGGTGAGACCGCACCAAATCGCAGGGGCGCGCCGCGCATCACGGCGTCGCGGTCGGCTTCTGACCCGGTGCTCCCGGGTCGTCCATCAACGCGAGCGCGGCCTCGAAGTGTTCCTGGGCCTTGTCGATCAGGCGCGCCCACTTCGCGATGTTGCCGGCCGCCTTCGCCTCGTCAGCCTGCGTGAAGAAGCGGTCGGCGGCGTCGAGCTCCTCGGCGATCTGCTGCTTGACCGTCCCACCGTCGCCGTCCGGGTTGTCGTTGCCGTCGGGGTTGTCGGTGTTGTCGCCGTCCGGGTTGTCGGTGTTGCCGTCCGGCGGCGTGGTCGTCCCCTTGCTGACGCCCAACGAGTCCGACAGGGCCAGGGCGAGGTTCTCGCCGATCCCGACGTTGCCGTTGTAGCTGACGATGACGAACTGGATGATCGGATAGCTGGAGTCGCCGAGCGTCCGGACGGCGTAGACGGGCTCGATGTAGATCAGGCCGTCGTTGACCGGGAGCGTGAGGAGGTTGCCGTAGATCGGTGGCGTCTGGCCCGAGTTGGAGTACTTCAGCAGCTGCGTGCGGACGTCCTCGTCGGCGCTCATCGAGTTGGCGACCTGACCGGGCGCCGGAGCGTTGGGGTCGTCGAGCTCGAGCAGGTGGATCTTGCCGAACCCCTCGGTGTCGGTGGCATCGGAGTTGACCGAGGCGAACGACGCCACCGTGTCCTTGCCGCGCGGGGTGAAGACCGAGGTCAGGGACCACTCGCTACCGGAGCCGTTGACCGCCGGCGTGAACACCCGGTACGGCGGCTGGAAGCTGTTGGTGAGGTTCGGGTCCTTCGCGACCTCCCACCGCAGGCTGCCCTGGTAGAAGTCGCTCGCGTCGGTGACGTGGTACTTCGCCAGCTGGTAGCGCTGCACCTTGAACAGGTCCTCGGGGTAGCGCAGGTGCGCCATCAGGTCCGGCGAGATCGCCGACCTCGGCTTCACCGAGCCCGGGAAGACGTCCTCCCACGTCTGCAGGATCGGGTCGTCCTCGTCCCAGGCGTAGAGCGTCACGGTGCCGTCGTAGGCGTCGACCGTCGCCTTGACCGCCGACCGCATGTAGTTGATCTCGTCGGTCGGCACCGTCTGCAGTCCGGTGTTCTCCTGCAGCGAGTCGTCGATCATCGACTCGAACGACGCGCGCTGCGAGTTGGGGTAGCGGTCGGTGGTCGTGTAGCCGTCGAGGATCCACTGGATCCGCCCGTCGATCACGGCGGGATAGGGATCCCCGTCGACGGTCAGCCAGGGGGCGACCTGCTCGACGCGGGTCTGCGGGTCGCGGTTGTAGAGCACCTTGGAGTCGCTGTTGACTCGGCCGGACAGCAGGAAGTTGGGCTCGCCGAACTTCACCGCGTACATCAGCTGGCGGAAGGTGCTGCCGATCTCGACACCGCCCTTGCCGTCGTAGGTCGTCTTGTCCTCCGAGGCCTCGTCCTCCGACGTCGCGTCGCTGGGCAGCGTGAGCCCGAGCTCGACGTTGGGGTCGTCGGCACTGGCCTTGCCGACGATGGAGTACGACGGGCTCTGCTCGCCGTAGTAGATCCGCTGCTCGAACCCGCCGTCGGCCTCCGACAACGCGTTGTCGCTCTGCAGGCCCTCGGCCCACACGACCTTCCCGTTGCTGCCGGTGTCGTCGGTGGCGATCTCGTTGGCGTAGGCCGCGATGACGCCCTCGCCATGGGTGTAGACGGTGTGGAGGTTCGACCAGTTCTTGTCGTCGGCGTTGATGCCGCTCTGGTCGAGCTCGCGCACGCCGAGGACGAGCGGCTCGTCCTCGCCGTTGAGCTGGTAGCGGTCGACGTCGAGCACCGGGGCGACCGAGTAGTAGGCGAAGAGCTGCTGGCGCTGGTCGAAGGTGGCGTGCACCTGCTTGGGGTCGATGACCGGCACCTGCTTCAGCTGCGCGAAGAGCTGGTCGGCCGCTGCCTTCCGCTCGGCGGTCGTCTGGGTCGCGGTGGCGGTCTTGTCGGTGACGCCGGCGTACTTGTCGATCTCGACGGTGTCGTCGGAGATGTCGTAGGCCGAACGGGTCGCGTCGATGTTGTTCTGGATGTAGGTCTCCTCCTTGTCCGCCTCGGTCGGGTTGACCTGGAAGTTCTGCACGATGGCGGGCCAGATCATGCCGAGCAGGACGGCGGAGAGGACGAGCAGCGCGAGCCCGACCGAGGGCAGCTGCCAGGTGCGGCGCCAGATGTTGAGGAAGAACAGGATCGCGCAGATGACGGCGACCCCCATCAGGATGTTGCGCGCCGGCAGCAACGCGTTCTCCCCGGTGTAGTTCATCCCGGTGAAGAGGCTGTTGTCGTTGGTGACCAGGTCGAACCGGTCCAGGTAGTAGTCGACCCCCTTGGCCAGCACGAAGACGCCGAGCAGCACGGAGAGCTGTGCCTGGGCCGCGCCCGACAGCCGGTCGTGCTGCACCTGGAGCCGGATGCCGCCGTAGAGGTAGTGGACGACGGCCGTGGCGATGATCGCGACGACGGTCGCGGCCATCACGAAGTCGACGAGGAAGTGCCACCAGGGCAGGTCGAAGACGTAGAAGCCGATGTCCTTGTGGAAGTACGCGTCGGTCTGGTGGAAGGACTTGCCGTGCCGCCACAGCAGGTAGGTGCGCCAGTGACCGAGCGCCGACGTGCCGGCGAAGACGCCGACCACGACCCCGACGCCGGCGAGCAGCCATGCACGGATCGGCGTGACGGCGTCGCGGTAGCGGTCGACGCTGCCGTCGCCCCCGGGCAGCCGGAAGAGTGGGCGGAACCGGTAGGCGAGGTACATGCTCACCGTCACGGTCGCGGCCATCAGCAGGCCGAAGACGACGAAGAGGCCGACGCGGGTCCACAGCATGGTGCTGAACACCTGGCTGTAGCCGACCTCCTGGTACCAGAGCCGGTCGGTGTAGACCGAGGCGAAGGTGGTGAGGGCGAAGAAGCCCAGGATCAGCACGATCCCGGTGATCACCAGCGCGCGGGCGCGACCGCCGCGGCGGCGCGTCTCGATGTCGCCGGGCTCGTCGTCGAACAGCTCGCTCACGGTGTCTCCTCGTCCTCCAGGGTGGCGCGCAGCAGCGCGAGCAGGCTCGGCACCAGGTCGGCACCGCCCATCACCGACAGGTCGTCGTCGTGGGCCCGCAGGCGCAGGGCGCAGTACGACGCCCCGTGGCGGGTCACGCCCGCGACGATCCGGACCTCCTGGCGGTCCGGGTGCTCGCTGGCGAACTCCGCCGCCGCGGTCGGGTCGTCGGGGATCTGGCCGTCGGCCGCCGGCGGCAGCACGAGCCGCTCGACCACCGCAGCGCACCCCACGACGTCGTCGGGCCAGCTGATGGTGGGGAGGAACGCCTCGAGCTCCTGGTCGGCGGCCAGCTCCTCCTGCTCGATCGGCGTGATCGAGCCGCGCTCACGAGGCGTGTCGAGGCCGAGCATCCGGGCCAGGGCGGGCTCGCGCTCGACCAGCTCGGCGGTGTCGACCAGCGCGTAGAGCTTCGCCGGCTGGTCCCAGCCGGCGGCCGCGTGGTGCTGCTCGACCTCCAGCACGGCGGCAGCGAGGGCCGGATCGGTCTCGAGCTCGAAGTCCATGGCAGTCCCTGAAGTCAGCGCCGTCAGCAGCGCGGCAGCTCGGCGTCTCGGTCGGCGTCCCAGGCCTTCAACGACTCGACGGCGCCGTGCATCGTCGTGGCCTTGACCAGCTCCATGTCGGTGTCGACATCCTCGACGTCGTTGCAGTTGTCCTTCGGCACGAAGAAGAGCTGGGCGCCCGCGTCCTGGGCGGCCGCGATCTTCTGCGCGATGCCGCCGATCGGCCCGACCGTGCCGTCGTCGAAGAGCTCGCCGGTGCCGGCCACCGTCTCGCCGTCGGTGAGCGACCCCGGCGTGAGCGTGTCGTAGACCGAGAGCGAGAACATCAGCCCCGCGCTCGGACCGCCGATCGTGGGGTCGACCTGGATGGTCACGTCGAACGGGAAGTAGTAGCCCAGTCCCGGGGTGACGCCGATGCGCATCGCCCGGTCGCCCTGGACCACCGTCTCGACCGGCTCGATCTCCACGGTCAGTCGCTTGTGGTGGCGCTCGATGAGCAACGTCACCGGGTCGCCCTGTCCGTGCCGCTGGATGGCGTCGACGAGCTGCTGGCCGTCCTTCAACGGCTTGCCGTCGACCTTCAGGATCTTGTCGAGCACCCGCAGCTTGCCGTAGGAGGGCGAGTCCTTCTCGACGAAGGCGACCTGGATGCCCGTGGGCACCTTGTAGCCGAGCTCCCGCATCGCCACCGCGACGGCGGTGCCCTGGGAGTTGATCATCGAGACCTGACCCTGGCGCTCCTCGTCCTGCGCCGACTGGTCGTCGGGGTGGGCGCTGTCGTAGGGGACGACCGCCCGGTGCGGGTCGAACCAGGCGCTCATCGCCTCGAAGAGACGTTCCTTCTCCCCGCGGGGGGAGACCGACACCGTCGTGAACCGGATCTCGCCGTCGTCGCGGTAGGTCTTGTGGCCCACCACCTGGATGACCTCGGAGTCGTTGACGTCCTTGCCCAGCACGTTGAACGTCGGGCCGGGGCTGTAGACGGCGTAGGGCAGCGGCACCAGCAGCACCGCGACGAGCAGCAGGAACGTCAACGGCGCGGCGATGGCGAAGGCGGTCCAACGCTGCGTCATGGCGTTACCTTCTCACCCGACGCCAAGGCGCACGGGACCGGCTCTCAGGACGCCTGCCGGCCGCGCTCCGGCGGCTCCTCCGCCGCCGGCGCCTCGACCGGTGGTACGACGGCCGGCCGCACCTTCGACGGCCGGAGCGCCACACCCGTGGACCTGTCCGGCGCGCGACGCGCGACGGCGTAGCCCGGGCGGCGCTTCTGCTCGCGGCTCAGCGCCTCGCCGAGGCGGCGCGCAGCGGTCTCACGGTCGACCTCGCCCCGCCCCTCGCGGCCCCACCAGCCGACCCACAGCATCGTCACGAGCGTGACGACGGCCGCGGGCACGAGCCAGAGGAGGATGTCCACAGCGCGAGGGTACGTCGCCCCGCGGGCGGCCCGGCTACGGCGCGCCGACCCACTCCTCGGTGCCGTCGGCGAAGAGCTGGTGTTTCCAGATCGGCACCTCGGCCTTGAGGGTGTCGATGAGCGCGCGGCTGGCCTCGAAGGACGTGCCGCGGTGCGCGGACGTGGTGGCGACCACCACCGCGAGGTCGCCGATCGCCAGGTCGCCGACCCGGTGGACGGCCGCGAGGCCGCTGACGTCGTACTCCTCGGCGACGCGGGCACAGACGTCGTGCAACCGGTCGAGGGCCGTGGGATGGGCGGAGTAGGCCAGCCCGGTCACCCCCTTGCCGTGGTCGTGGTCGCGGACCCTGCCGACGAAGAGCACCAGCCCACCGGAGGCGTCGTCGTCGAGGCCGTCGACGACCTCGGCCACCGAGAGCGGGGTGTCCTGGATCCCGACGAGACGGACGGCTGGGTGGCTCACACGGGCAGAGTAACTTGGAGGCATGGCCAACGACCCCGAGCCCGACCCCGGATCCGACGAGGGGGCGGGCCAGCCCAACCCCTTCAAGGGCACGCCGTTCGAGCACCTCTTCGGCGCCGGCGGACCGCTCGGCGCCCTCGGTGGCCTGGGCGGAGCCGGTGGTGCCGGAGGCCTCGGCGGCATGGACCTCAACCAGATCATCGGCCAGTTCAAGGCCATGATGGAGCCTCACGACGGTCCGCTGAACTGGAAGGTCGTCAACGACCTCGCCCGCGCGGCCGTCGCCCAGCAGCACGACCCCTCCCCCGCCCGCCGTGACCACGACCGCGTCGCCGACGCGGTGCAGCTCGCCGACCACTGGCTCGACACCGCCACCGAGCTCTCCTCCGGCGTGACGTCGACCGCCGCCTGGAGCCGGGCCGAGTGGATCACCGAGACCCAGCCGGTCTGGAAGGTCCTCGTCGAGCCGGTCGCCGCGCGGTCGGTCGGCGGGCTCAGCAGCGCGCTCCCGCAGGAGATGCAGGCCGCGGCCGGCCCGCTCCTCGGCATCATCGGGCAGGCCGTGGGCGGCATGCTCGCCTCGCAGATCGGGCAGGCGCTCGGCGGCCTGGCCGGCGAGGTGCTCACCGCCTCCGACATCGGCCTCCCCCTCGGCGCCCCGGGCAAGGCGGCCGTCGTGATGACCAACGTCAGGGAGTTCGCCGAGGGCCTCGACGTGTCCGAGGACGACGTCCTCCTCTACCTCGCGCTCCGTGAGGCCGCGCACCAGCGGCTGTTCGCCCACGTGCCGTGGCTGCGCGAGCACCTGGTCGGCGCGGTCACCGACTACGCGCAGGGCCTCGAGCTCAACGTGAAGCAGATGCAGGAGCGCATCGAGGAGCAGATGCGCGGGATCAACCCGATGGACCCCGAGTCGATGGCCGGGCTGTTCGAGGGCGGGCTCTTCGAGCCGCCGGTCTCCCCGCAGCAGGAGGCCGCCCTGGGTCGGCTCGAGATCGCGCTGGCCCTCGTCGAGGGCTGGGTCGACGAGGTCGTCGGGGTGGCCACCGCCGAGCGGATGCCCGCGGCGGTCAAGCTCCGCGAGGCCGTACGACGCCGGCGCGCCGCCGGCGGCCCGGCCGAGCAGACCTTCGCAGCGCTGGTGGGCCTGGAGCTGCGCCCCCGCCGGCTCCGCGACGCCTCGACCCTGTGGGGCGGGCTGCGCAGCCGGTCGGGCGCCGAGGCGCGCGACGGCGTGTGGATGCACCCCGACCTGCTGCCGACGGCCGCCGACCTCGACGACCCGCTGAGCTTCCGCTCCGACGCCACGCCACCCGGCGAGATGACCGACGAGTCCTTCGACGAGGAGCTGCGCAAGCTCCTCGACGGCGAGCAGTGACGCTCCACGCCGACGCGCTCGCCACCCTGCGGGGCTGGGCGGCGCCCGACGCCGCCCAGGAGGCGCTCCGCGCCCGCTTCGTCGCGCACCTGGAGTCCGAGGGCGAGGGGATGTGGCGTTCGTCGTACCCCGACCATGTCACCGCCGGCGCACTCGTCATCGACAGTGCCGGCGAGCGGGTGCTGCTCAACCTGCACAAGAAGGCGGGTCGCTGGTTCCACTTCGGCGGCCACTGCGAGCCCGGCGACGCGACCCTGGCCGGGGTCGCGGCGCGCGAGGCCCGGGAGGAGTCCGGCATCGACGACCTGCACCTGGTGCCGGTGCCGGTCCAGCTCGACGAGCACGCCGTGCCCTTCTGCGACCCGCGCGGACCGGAGCACACCGTGCACCACCTCGACGTCCGCTACGTCGCGGTCGCGCCGGAGGATGCGCGGGAGCGCACGAGCGAGGAGTCGCTCGACGTGCGCTGGTGGCCCGTCGACGTGCTGCCCGAGCTGGAGCAGGGGATGGTCGACCTGGTCCGGATCGCGCGGGCGTCAGTCGGCGTCGCCGGCCGCTAGCTCGGTGCCGGGCGGCGGCTCGACGCGCGCGGCCTCCGACCAGCCGAGGAGGTAGCCCTTCGCCTTGTCCGTGTGCGGGTAGTGCCGGACCCATCCCCAGAACGCCTCGCCGTGCCCCGGTTCGAGCAGGTGCGCCAGCTCGTGCACGATCACGTAGTCGAGCACCCAGTCGGGCATCTGCTGGAGCCGCTCGCTGACCCGCACGGTGCGATCACCCGGGGTGCAGGAGCCCCACCGCGTGCGCTGGTTGGTGACCCACCGCACCGACGTCGGCTCCGCGAGCCCGCCGAGGTAGCGGTCGTTGAGCTCGAGGGCGCGCCGCAGCAGCGCCTCGTCCGTACGGCGGCCGCGCTGCTCGCGGCGCTGCAGCCGCTGCACCATCGTGCGCACCCAGTCGCGCTCCTCGGCGCGCGAGAGGTTGTCGGGCACGAGGACCACGATGTGGTCGTCCTCGACGTAGGCCGACACGGTCCGACGCCGCCGCCCGGAGCGGCGGACCTCGACCGGGGGCGTCGGCTCCGACATGTGGTGACGTTACCGCGCAGCCCACTCCAGGAGCCGCTCCACGGGCCACGTGTTGACGATGCGGTCGGGCTCGATCCCGGCCGCCTCCGCCCGCTCGCACCCCAGCTGGAGGAAGTCCAGCTGGCCCGGCGCGTGGGCGTCGCTGTCGATCGAGAACAGGCACCCGAGGTCGCGCGCGAGCGCGAGCAGCTCGCTCGGCGGGTCGCGGCGTTCGGGACGCGAGTTGATCTCGACGGCGACGCCGTGCTCGGCGCACTCCTCGAAGACCGCGCGCGCGTCGAACTGCGACGGCGGACGCTTGCCGCGGTTGCCCGTGACGAGACGCCCCGTGCAGTGGCCGAGCACGTTGGTCCAGGGGTTGCGGATCGCTCCGATCATCCGTCGCGTCATCGGCCCGCTCTCCGAGCGCAGCTTGGAGTGCACGCTCGCGACCCGCACCTCGAGCCGGCTGAGCATCTCCTCGGTCTGGTCGAGCCCTCCGTCCTCGAGGATGTCGACCTCGATGCCCTTGAGCAGCCGGAAGTCCCCCGGCAGCGCACCCAGGTGCGCGTTGACGGCCTCGACCACGTCGAGCTGCCGGGTGAGGCGCTCCGCGCTGAGACCCCGTGCGATCGTCAGCCGCGGCGAGTGGTCGGTGAGCACCAGGTAGTCGTGGCCGAGCTCGATCGCGGTCATCGCCATCTCCTCGATGGGCGAGCCGCCGTCGGACCAGTCCGAGTGGGAGTGGAGGTCGCCGCGCAGCGCGCTGCGGAGCTGCTCGCCCCCGGCGGCGGGCAGGGCGCCGTACTCCTGCTCCGCCTCGGCCAGGCGAGCCGGCACCCGGCCTGCGACGGCGTCGCTGATGACCCGTGCGGTGCTGGCACCGACGCCGGCGAGGTCGGTCAGCGTGCCGTCGCTCGCCCGCTGCGCCACCTCCTCGGCCGGCAACGGCAGGATCGCCCCGGCCGCCTTCCGGAAGGCCTGCACCTTGTAGGTGTCCGCCCGCCCGCGCTCGAGGAGGAAGGCGATGCGCCGCAGGGCGGCGACCGGGCTGCCGTCGTACGGATCGCCGGGATTCACCGCGACACTCCGAAAAGTTCCTCAGAAATGTTTTGTCCACAGCCGGTGGACGACCACGGGGCCGCGTTGTCGCTGGTCACACGGCGGTACGACGTCCCGGTCGGCCCTCGGCTCCCCAGGTCGTCCACAAGCCTGTCCCACGCCTCTCCACGGCGCTCGCGCATCATCCACATCCTTGTCCACAGCGTTGTCCACAGGGTGGGGCGCCGGCGGATTGACCGGGCTCTCGCGGCTGCCTAGCGTTGCGCGCAGATGGGACCCCCGGGGTCGCCAGGGCCGTTCGCAAGGGGAAGGCAAACGGCCGGAAGCGCTCCGGGGGTCTCCTCATGTCCGCCCGCGGCACGGGGCCCTCACCGCCCCTCGAAGACCGGCGCGCGCTTCTCCTGCACCGCCCGGATCCCCTCCTGCAGGTCGGCGGTCGCCATCGTGATCGGCTGCGCGAGCGCCTCCCAGTCCAGGCACGCCTCCACGCTCGCGTGACCGCGCGCCAGGGCCGTCTTGGTCAACCGGGACGCGACCGGGGCCGTGGCCGCGATCCCGGCGGCCGCGGCGAGGACCTCGTCGGCGAACACTTCGGGCTCGATGACGCGCGAGACCAGGCCGAGGCCGAGCGCCTCGTCGGCGTCGACCAGGCGACCGGTCAGCAGGAGGTCGCGGGCCGCCGAGGCGCCGACGACGTCGGGGAGGAGGTACGTCGTCGCCATGCCCGGGTGGAGCCCCAGCTTGGTGAACGGCACCCCCATCCGGGCCCCGCGGGCCGCGTAGCGGAGGTCGCACGCGAGGGCGACCGCCAGCCCCGCGCCGATCGCCGGGCCGTTGATCGCCGCGATCGTCGGCACCTCCAGCCGACGGATCGAGAGCCAGGCCCGGTAGAAGGGCAGCATCCGCGACCGGATCTCGTCGACGGTCGCGTCGGGCTCGCTCGCCAGCCAGGAGGTGTTGCCGCCGGCGCAGAACGCGCTGCCCTCCCCCGTGACCACCACGGCCCGCACCGATGCGTCGCCGGCGAGGTGGTCGACCGCCCGCACCCACGACGCCGTCATCTCGTCGCTCATCGCGTTGCGGAGCTCGGGGAGGTCCAGGACCAGCATCGCGACCCCCGGAGCGGGCCGTTCGAGCCGCAAATGGCGCAGATCACGGATTTCAGACATACCGGGCACGCTACTGCTCCCGTTGAGCGGCGTGCCGTAGGGTCGGAGAGGTCCGAAGCCACGAGGCGGAGGACCCCGGCGGGCTTCCCCAGTCCTTCCCGTCGCGACGACCGAAGATGAACATGAATGAGGAGGCCGTCATGGCGGAGACCTGGAGCGGTGAGTTCTACTGCGTGAAGTGCAAGGAGAAGCGCGAGGCGAGCGGCGAGGTCAAGGTCAACGACAAGGGCACCCGGATGGCCAAGGCCCAGTGCCCCGTGTGCGGGACCAACCTGAACCGCATCCTCGGCAAGGCCTGAGCACTACCACTCGGACTACCGCAGCGGGCGGCGCCACCCTTCGGGGAGGCGCCGCCCGCGCGTCGTTCCTGCGCCTCCCCGCCCTGCGCCTCCCCGCCCTGCGCTGACGGGTCCTGTGGATGACCGCCGCGCGAGCGGGCCGGTCCGTGCCAGCCTTCGGGCATGCCCGCACCTGGACCCGTGTCCGTCGCAGCGCCCACCGGGCTCCTGCTGAGGCCAGGTGTGCCGGTCCTGCGCCGGGACGCGAACACGATCCAGGTCGGGTTGCACCCGCCGCTCGCCGTACGCCTTCCGGACCGGCCGGAGGTGCGCTCCCTGCTCGATGCCCTGCAGGCGCGCGCCCCGCTGGCCGCTCTCGCGCCCGTGGCAGAACGGGCGCTCGACGCACTGCTCGCCGCCGGCCTGGTCTTCCCCGGCCTGGACGAGCCGGGGCGGCGCGGGCTGGCGGCGGCGCGCGCGCAGTTCGGCGTCGACGGCTCGCGGCGGGTCAGCGCACGCGCGGCTCACGCCGTCGGGCTGCTCGGCGACCCCCGGATGCACGCCACCCTCGCCCCGCTCGCGCTGGAGGCCGGGCTGTTGCTCGACCAGGACTCCCCCGCCGTCTGGGTGGTGGTGGGCTGCGGGCAGCTGTCGCGCGAGGGCATCGACGGCCTGGTGCGCTCCGGTGCGCCCCACCTCGTCGTCAGTGGCGGCGCGAGCGGTCGGCGCATCGGGCCGTTCGTCGAGCCCGGCCGGACGGCCTGCCTGCGCTGCGTCGACGCCCACGAGTCCGAGCCGGATCCCCGCCGGAGCTTCCTGGTGGAGCAAGCGGCGCGGACCACGGGGACCGACGTGCCCGTGGACCCGGTGCTCGACCAGCTCGCTCTCGCCTGGGCGGTGCGCGACGTGTGCCGCTACGTCGAGGGCGAGGAGCCGAGCACCTGGTCGGCCACCGTCGACCTCGGGCCCACCGACGCGCCCGAGGTGAGGCGCTGGCTGCGCCACCCGCACTGCGGCTGCGCCTGGGACCTGCTGCTCGACCTGCCCTGACCACCGCCCGGGAACGGCGCCGAGGTCACCACCACTCGGAGTCGAGCTTGCTCTCCATCGCGCGCAGGTGCTCCCGCGAGCACGTCTCGCAGAAGACCCGGGTGCGGCCACGCTCGACCGACGTGCTCCAGGTGAGCGGCGGGACCTCCTCGGGAGCGGTGCGGCCGCAGAAGTCGCAGGTCGTCGGCACACCTCCAGGCTACGACCGGCACGGGGCGTGCCGCGGGAGCGTGCGCCTGGAAAAAACCGAAGAGCCGGAGTGACGGGTTGCGTCACTCCGGCTCTTCTCCTTGTTCACCCGCGATCAGGTGTTCGGAGGAGGTCCTCCGAATCTTGCCTCTCGTCAGAGAGCGCGAGCGAGGGCGAGGCGAGCCTGCTGCGCTGCGCGCTCAGCCTTGCGGCTGAGACGCCGGGCGCGGGCCACCTTGGCCTCGCGCAGCTGCTGCGCCTCTCCCAGGCGCGCGTACATATGCGCGCGTGCCAGGTCTTCGTGCATGACGTTCATCTTGTTGCTCCAGTTCAGTTCTTGGTTCATCGAAAGATTTCTAGGATCGGTTGTCGGAGGTCGAGCGATTACGCAGCAGTGGCGTCCTTGCGGGGCCGGCCGCGGGGCCGCTTGCGGGGGATGACCGCTCCCTGAAGGAAGAGCTCACCGCCCCAGACACCCCAGGGCTCGCGCCGCTCGAGCGCTCCGGTGAGGCACATGGCCTGCACCGGGCAGTCCTTGCACAGCGCCTTGGCGAACTCCACGTCGTGGGGAGACTCCGCGAACCACAGCTCCGGGTCGTTGACCCGGCACGGCAGCCGGTCGGCCTGCAGCTCGACGAACAGCTCTGCCTCGTCGTGCAGGTTGCTCAGCGTCGGCTCGAGAACACTGGTCGTCATTTTTCACCTCCTCGTCTCTGACCTGATCGCGTTGGTCGTTTCATCGGATCCGGGTCTGCGGCTTTCGTGCTGCTCAGGTGTCCTGAGAAACAAGAAGGCCGCGGATCCCGGTTGTCGGGTTCCGCGGCCTGGAGGCTGCCGAGCTGAGTCTTGTGGACTAGATCGGTGGGCTCCAGGTCGATGAACCCCGGGTGTAGCCGGTAAAACCGACGTGACCCATGCCAGTGGTGGCAGCGAGCTCGCGCACGCGCTTGGCCTGCGGGGCCGGCGCCTGAATCGCCACGTCACCCGTGCGCACGTCGATCCGGACGTCGGACGTCCGGAGATCCGTGACCGGGGTGGCGCACAGGAGCGCGAGCGCGCGCGTGGACCGTGCCGGTGCTGCGGCTGCGATTCGCATGATGTTCTCCACTGTGGCCACCTCCTTCGGGGCATCGGGCGCGGGCCTTGCCAGGGCCTGGTGCGCGGTCTGTTCAGTACGTGGGTGACACGCTATCGGGAGCGCGATGTAATGAGCAAACCATTTTATGACTATTTCTGAAGTTTCTTCGGAAATGGTCTAGAGCGCTGCTCCTCTCGCGCTAGGAAGTCGTGTCGACGAGCGCGATCACGGCGTCGCCGTACTTCTCGATCTTGCTGGGGCCGACACCACTGATGGCCCGCAGCGCCGTCTCGTTGCTCGGCTTGTGCTCGGCGATCAGCTCGAGCGTGGCGTCGGTGAAGACGACGTAGGCGGGCACCTGGTCGTCGTCGGCGCGCTCGCGGCGCCAGGTCTTGAGCCGCTCGAAGAGGTCCTCGTCGTAGCGGACCGGGTGGTGCGCGCACCGGCCGCGCTTCTTCTCCGCCGCCGACCCGAGCGGCTGGCTGCACTCCCGGCAGCGAGCCACCTTGCTCCGCGCCCGACCGCCGGCCGCGGGCTGCTCGCGCTCCGGCAGGAGCGGCGCGAGGAACCGGGAGGGCTGCCTGCGCGCCGCCTGGCCGGGGTTGCGGGCCGCGGCCCAGCTCACGGTGAGGTCGCGGCGGGCGCGGGTCACGCCGACGTAGAGCAGCCGGCGCTCCTCCTCGACGGCCGCCGGGGTGTCGGCGTAGACGATCGGGACCGTGCCGTCCTGGACGCCGGCGCAGAACACCGCGTCCCACTCCAGCCCCTTGGCCGCGTGGAACGTCGCCAGGGTGACCCCGTCGGCCGCCGGGGCGTGCTGCTCGGCAGCGCGGCGGTCGAGGTCGTCGACGAACGCGCCCAGGTCGGACCCGGCGTGCTCGGCGTGGAACTCCTCGGCCTGGGTCGCCAGCGCCTGCCACGACTCCCACCGGTCGCGGACCTGGCCCCGGCCCGTCGGGGGCACCTCGGTCCAGCCCATCCCACCCAGCACGCCGTGCACCGCCTCCACCCACGGCAGGTCGGTGGTCTCCCCCGACCGGGCCGCTCCGCGCAGCCGTACGACGGCCTCGCGCACCTCCGGCCGGTCGAAGAAGCGGGCGGCGCCGCGCACCACGTAGGGGATGCCGCGGTCGCTCAGCGCGTCCTCGAAGTGCTCGGACTGCGCGTTGATGCGGAAGAGCACCGCGACCTGGCCGGGCGCGGAGCCCTTGCGCTGGAGCGCGGCGATCCGGTCGGCGACGGACGCCGCCTCGGCGACCTCGTCGGGGTGCCCCTCGAACCGCACGGCGGCCCCGGCGGGCTGTTGCGAGCGCAGCTCGACCCCCGCGCTGGCACTGCCCGCGAGCAGCGTGTTGGCGGCCGCGACGATCTGCGGCGTGGACCTGTAGTTGCGCACGAGCTCGACCGAGGTGGTGCCGGGGTAGCGCTTCGGGAAGTCGAGGAGGTAGGTCGCGTCGGCACCCGCGAACGAGTAGATCGTCTGCGCCGGGTCGCCCACCACGCAGAGCTCGTCGCGACCCCCGAGCCAGAGGTCGAGGAGCGCCGACTGCAGCGGCGAGACGTCCTGGAACTCGTCGACGACGAACCACTTGTACTGCCGCCGCACCTGGGCGGCGACCCGCTCGTCGGAGGCCAGGACACCGGCGGTCAGGAGCAGGACGTCCTCCATGTCCATGCGACCCTGCTCGCGCTTGACGTCCTCGTAGGCGGCGAACACCTTGCCGACGGTGTCAGCGGGCTGGTCGGAGACGCTGCGCGCCTGCTGGCCGGCGATCCGTGCGTAGTCGTCGGGGCCGACGTTGCTGACCTTGGCCCACTCGATCTCCGAGGCGAGGTCACGGAGCAGCGCCTGGTCGGCCCGCAGCCCGAGCCGGCGCGTCGCCGCCGCCAGCATCGCGAGCTTCGACTCGGTCAGCACCGGCAGGTCGGCCCCGTGGACGTGCGGCCAGAAGTAGCGCAGCTGGCGCAGCGCGGCGCTGTGGAAGGTGCGCGCCTGGACCCCGGGCGCCCCGAGCTGCCGCAACCTCTGCCGGAGCTCGCCCGCCGCACGCGTCGTGAAGGTCACCGCGAGCACCTCGGTGGGGGCGTAGACGCCGCTCAGCACGCCGTGCGCGATCCGGTGCGTGATCGCCCGGGTCTTGCCGGTGCCGGCGCCGGCCAGCACCCGCACCGGCCCGCGCAACGCCTCGGCCACCTGCCGCTGCTCGGGGTCGAGCGCGGACAGCAGGGCCTCCACGGGTGAGCCGTGACTCGTGCTGATCGGGAACAACTCCTCGGACGTGCGGGTTGGGCGGGATGTACGACGGGGACCTTAGACCTTGGAGGCGACACTTCCCGATGAGCTCGTTCACGATGTACACGACCCCCTGGTGCGGCTACTGCCACCGCCTGAAGAGCCAGCTCGACCGGGAGGGCATCGACTACCAGGTCGTCGACATCGAGCAGCAGCCGGAGGCGGCCGCCGTCGTGGAGTCCGCCAACAACGGCAACCAGACCGTGCCGACCCTCGTCTACAGCGACGGTACGGCGATGACCAACCCCTCGGTCGCCCAGGTCAAGGCGCACCTCGCCCTCCTGGAGGAGCGCGCGAGCTGAGCCGGCGGCGTCCCGCTCACCAGCTGCCGGGGAGCGGGCCGCCGTACCAGTGCTCGATGAGGGACCGGCTGATCGAGACGCCGCCGGGAAGCACGAGCGTGCCTGCCTCCGCCTGCGCACGCATCTCGGCGCGCGTGAGCCACCGCGCCTCGGTCACGTCGTCGTCGTCGAGCCGGATCTCCTCGGTGAGCGCGCGGCCGTGGAAGCCGAGCATCAGGCTGCTCGGCAGGGGCCACGGCTGGTTGCCGAAGTACGTCACGTCGCCCACGACGACGCCGGTCTCCTCCAGCACCTCACGGCGCACCGCGTCCTCCAACGTCTCCCCCGGCTCGCAGAAGCCCGCCAGGGTCGAGAAGCGCCCTTCGGGCCACTGGGCACCGCGGCCGAGCAGGCACCGCTCGTCGTCGCTGCCGGGAGCACCCGAGGTGATCAGCATGATGACGGCCGGGTCGGTGCGGGGGAACTGCGGCTTCCCGCACTGCTCGCACACCAGCTCGTGACCGGCGGCACGGGGCACGAGAGTCCCTCCGCAGCGCGGGCAGAAGCGGGTGACCCAGTGCCACTCGGCGAGCCCGAGGGCGTGGAAGACGAGGGGAGCCAGCCCGGCCTGCTCGCCACCGAGGCTCTGCTCCTGAAAGAGGGCGAGCAGGCCACGCAGCGGGAACCACTGTCCCTGCTCCTCCTTGGCCGCCTCCGGACCCGTGATGACCGCCCACCACGTCGTCGCGTCACGCTCACCGAGCAGCACGCGGACGCCGTCGGGCGCCTCGTCGGCCGACACCCACTCCAGTGCTCCGTCCTTGGGCCGCACCCGGGTGCCCGACACCACGAGCACCCGCGCGCCGGACCGGGTCCACCGGTCCTCGAGCCAGGCGTCGTCCGTGCGGTGCAGGCCGAGACGGTCGTGCGGGTCGCGGGCGAG
Organism: Nocardioides candidus; assembly: GCF_041321175.1. NCBI lineage: Bacteria > Bacillati > Actinomycetota > Actinomycetes > Propionibacteriales > Nocardioidaceae > Nocardioides > Nocardioides candidus. The sequence goes on from NZ_JBGGWC010000002.1 coordinate 149,900, forward strand.
GGCGAGGTGCGCGAAGTCCACGAACCGAGCGTAGGCGGTGCCGCACGCGCCATGATCAGGGCATGGACGCCGCCACCCTGAAGGCCGCTCAGGCCCCGGTCAAGGAGAAGTACCGCACCGACCCCGCCTCCGCGCGTACGCCGACGGCGGCCCGCGGTGACTACCGCGACCCGGACGTCACGGCCACCGTCGAGGGCTTCGCCGGGCCTGTGCGCGCCGGCTTGCACCCCGCTGCAGGTGGCGACGGCTCCGACGCCTGCTCGGCCGACCTCCTGCTCGAGGCGCTGCTGGCCTGCGCTGGGGTGACGCTGCGCGCCGTCGCCACGTCGATGGGGGTCGAGCTCCGGAGCGCAGCGCTGGCGGCCGACGGGTGGTGGGACGCCCGCGGCACACTGGGCGTCGACCGGTCGGCCCCGATCGGTGTCCAGGACATCGTGCTGACGCTGACCCTCGACACCGACGCGTCCGACGCCGACCTGGAGCGGCTCGCGAAGGCCACCGAGCGCTACTGCGTCGTCGGCCAGACCCTCGTGAGTCCCCCGGCGGTCAGGGTGCTGCGGGCCTGAGCAGCGCGGCGAGCTCCTCGCGTCCCTGCAGCCCGCCGGGCTCGACGAGCTCGCCGGTGCGGACGTAGTAGAACGCGGCGCGGACCTGCTCGATCGGCACGCCGGTGAGCTCGGCCCACGCGAGGCGGTAGAGCGCGAGCTGGAGCGGGTCGGCCGTCTGCCGCGCGTTGGTCTTCCAGTCGACGACGAGGTAGCCGCTCTCGCCGTCGTCGTAGACCGCGTCGATGCGTCCTCGGACCACCTGGCCGCCGAGCACCACCGCGAACGGCGCCTCGACGGCGTGCGGCACCCGGCTCGCGAAGGGACCGGCCTCGAACGTCTCGATCAGCTCCTTGAGGTCCGCCTCGTCCTCGATGCCGGCGTCGGCGCGGCCGGCGAGGTCGTCGGGGTCGAAGAGGCCCTGCTGGCCGAACCGCGTCTCGACCCACGCGTGGAACCGGGTGCCGAAGCGGGCCGACGCCGAGGGCTGCCGCGGCATCGGTCGCGCCAGGTCGGCGGCGAACCCCGCCGGGTCGTCGCGCAGCCGCGAGACCGCGGTCGCGGACAGCGCGTCCGGCAGCGGTACGACGACCTCCGCCCCGCGGTCGCGGCGAGCCTCGGCGAGCAGCCGGTCGATCTCGGTGTCCCACTCGGCGACCCGTGCGGCCGCCACGAGGTCGAGCTCGGGATCCGGCGCGGTGGGATCCGACCCGCGCACGAGGTCGGCGGCCGCCAGCCGCAGGCGCGCCTCCTCGCCCCGGCCGTCGACCGGCCACGGGACCGACGGGTCGTCGTCGGCGTAGGGGTGGGGCGCGCCCTTCTCCGGCTTGGCGAGCCACTCCTCCGGCGGCTCGCCCCAGGCGTCCAGCAGGTCGCGCACGACCTCCTGGTAGGCCGACGGCCCGAAGGGCGTCTTGCGCGCTCCCCACAGGTAGGACGTCACCGACAGCCGGTGCGCCGCCCGGGTGAAGGCGACGTAGCCGAGCCGCAGCTCCTCGGCCGCCTCGTGCTCGTTGGCGCGCCGTCGGTAGTCGTCGAGGGCGGCCTTGTCGTAGCCCTCCAGCTGAGGGAGGTCGGCGGCGTCACCGCGCAGCGGAGCAGGCAGCACCGAGGGCGAGGAGGTCCACAGCGTGCGGCCCTGGGCGGAGGGGAAGCGCGACTCGCAGACGCCGACACAGAACACGGAGTCCCACTCCAGGCCCTTGGACCGGTGGACCGTCAGCAGCTTCACCGAGTCGGCCTCCGAGGGCGTGGCCACGTCGAGGCCGTTGCCCTGGTCGTCCTCCGCGGTCAGGTAGGCGAGGAGCGCCGGCAGGGTCACGTCGCCGTCGACGGCGCGGAAGTCGGCCACGGCCTTCACGAAGAGGTCGAGGTTGTCGCGCCGCGCCGCGGCGGCCGGACTCACCGCGGAGGAGAGCTCCACGTCGACGCCGGTCGTGTCGATGATGCGACGCACGAGGTCGAGCAACGGTTCGCCCACAGCGGAGCGCAACGACCGGAGCTCGGCGTGCAGGAGGGCGAAGCGCTCGCGCGCCTCGGTAGAGAACTCGCCCTCCCCCGGGTCGGCGAGAGCGTCGTCGAGGCAGGGGATCTCGGCCGGGTCGATGCCATCGGCGATCGCGACGAGGTGCTCGGAGAGCGAGCCCGCCTGCTCCCCGCGACCACGGCGGCCGGCGATCTCGCCGGCCCGCTGGCCGAGCAGCCGCAGGTCGCGAGGACCGATCGCCCAGCGCGGGCCAGCGAGCAGGGTCAGCAGGGCGGCGTTGTCGGTCACGTCGTGGAGGAGCCGGAGCGTGGCGACCACCTCGGCGATCTCGGGCAGGCGCAGCAGGCCGGAGAGGCCGACGATCTCGACCGGCACCCCGGCCGAGGTCAGCGCGTCGAAGACGTCCTCGGCGTGCGCGTTGTCGCGGGTCAGCACCCCGATCCGTGCCCAGTCGCCCGGCTCGCCTCCCCACGCCTCCTTGACCGCCGCCGGGAGCCAGGCGAGCTCCTCGCGATGGGTCTCGAAGACGCGGACGGTCACCTCGCCGGCCTCGGCCTCCGCGGGCGCGGCGAGGCGCGCCACCTGGACGCCGCGGGCCTCGAGCGCGCCGTAGAGGGGCGCGGCGAGCTCGTTGGCGACGTCGAGGATCCGGCGGTCGGAGCGCCGGTTGATCGTCAACGGGTAGGACTCGACCGCACCCGACGCGGCGGGGAACGTCTCGCCGAAGTTGAGGATGTTGGACACCGAGGCGCCGCGCCAGCCGTAGATCGCCTGGTTGGGGTCGCCGACCGCGGTGACGGCGTGGCCCTCGCCGAACAGCCGCGACAGCATGATCGCCTGAGCGACGGAGGTGTCCTGGTACTCGTCGAGGAGCACGACCTTGTACTTCTCACGCTCGAGCGCGCCGACCTCCGGCCGCTCGGCGGCCAGCCGGGCACCCAGCTCGATCTGGTCGGAGAAGTCCATGAGGCCGAGGTCGGCCTTGAGGCGGCGGTAGGCCGCCACCAGCTGGAGCAGCTCGGCGCGTCGGTCGATGGCCGAGATCGCCTTCTCGATGCTCTCGACGTAGGTCTTGCGCGCCTTGCCGGCCAGCTCCTCGGATCGCGCGCGCTCGAAGCCCCGCCGGGTGTCGGCGTCGAGCTCCAGCACCCGGGCCGGCGTCACGAGGTGCTCGCTCATCGCCGAGTCGAGCGCGAGGAGCGCCTGGATGACGGTCTCGGGGTGGTCGCTCAGCTGCGTGATGTCGCCGGTGAACCGGGCGACGGCGCGCGCGCCCAGCTGGTAGCGCGCGGCATCCGTGACGACCCGGGTGTCGGGCTCGTGCCCGATCCTCAGCCCGTGGTCGGTCAGCAGGCCGGCGGCGTAGGCGTTGTAGGTCGACACCGTGGGCTCGAGGACCTCGTCGCCGTCGTCGCCGACCTGGAGCAGGTCGAGGGCACCGGCGTCGAGGAGGGCCGTGCGGATCCGCTGCCGCAGCTCGGCGGCGGCCTTCGTGGTGAAGGTCAGGCCGAGCACCTCGTCGGGGCGCACCTGACCGGTCAGCACCAGGTGGACGACGCGCGCCGCCATCAGCGTGGTCTTGCCGGACCCGGCGCCGGCGATCACGACCGCGGGACGCAGGGGTGCCGCGATCGCCCGCCACTGCTCCGCGCTCGGCGGGAACTTCGCCCCCATCGCCGCCTGGAGATCGGCCGGCGTCTCGATGCGGATCGCCGGACCGCTCGACGGACCACCCACCCGGCCACTCATGGGGCGACTCATGGGGCGATCACCGATCCACTGCTCCTCGCCGGGCAGAGCGGCACGAACGTGCAGGTGCGGCACTGGACCCCGGGGATCGCGGGGAAGCGCTCGGCCCGCACCATCTCCGCGGCTCGGCCCAGCCGCTCGCGCAGGTCGTCGCGCTCCGGTCCGTCCTCGGCGTGCGCCGGCTGCGGCTGCACGGTGGCCGCGTCGGCCCCGTCGACCAGCCCGAGCTGCACCAGCTCCGCGCCACCGGCCCGGTGCGGCTCACCGCTGCCGTCGGGCTCATCGAGCGCGCCGTGGTCGACGGCGTACTGGTAGAGCGCCAGCTGCACGTGCGTCTTCACCGAGGTGTCGCTCGGCTTGCTGCGCCCGGTCTTGAGGTCGACCACGACCACGGCGCCGGTCGCGGGATCGACCTCGACCCGGTCGGCGTAGCCGGTGATGCGCACCTGCTCGCCGTGCAGGTCGACGACCGTCGCGAACCCCTCCTCGAGGCCGAGGATCGCGCGGGGGTTGGCCTCGTGCCAGTCGACGAACCGCTCGAGGGCGGCACGCACCCGATCGTGCTCGCGCTGCTTGGACCAGGGCGTGCGGAAGTCGAGACGGTCCCAGACGTCGTCGACCAGCGCGAGCAGCGCGTCGGGGTCGGGCGGCGCCTCGCCGCTGGCGACCCGCTGCGCGAGCGCGTGGACCAGCTCGCCGAGGTTGGCCGACTGGTGGGCGCGGGCGACCCCTCCCGCCTCCCGGGTGAGGAACCACTGCGTGGGGCACGTCGCGAGCCCCTCCAGCAGGCTCGCGGAGACCGGCACCGGACCGTCGACCGCACGGATCGGCGTCGGCGACAGCGATGCCGACCGGGTGCCCCACCAGTGCGCCGGATCGGCCGCCGGGACGAGCGCGCGGTGCCCGTCGGGTGTGGTCTCGGCCGCGAGCCGGGCCAGTCGCCGGGCGGCGGCGGCCCGCAGGCCCTCCTCGGAGCCGGGGTCGGCGACGGTGCGGCGGAGCTCGGCCACCAGGCCGGTCAGCGACAGCGGCCGGGGCGGGCGTCCCACGACGTGGCGGACGTCGACGCCGAGCTCGTCGAGGAAGCGCGACGGCTGCTCCCCCTCGTCGTCCGGCGACCGGACCGCGGTGACGTGGAGCTGCTCGCGCGGGCGCGTGCACGCGACGTAGAACAACCGCCGCTCCTCCATGAGCAGCTCGCGGGCGGTGGCCGGCGGGACGAGGCGACCCTCGCCGATGCGGTCGGCCTGCAGCAGCGTGGTGCGGCGGCGCAGGTCGGGCCAGCCCTCGGCCTGGACGTGGGCCACCACGACCAGGCGCCACTCCAGGCCCTTGCTGCGGTGCGCGGTGAGCAGTCGTACGGCGGAGCCGCGCACCCCGCGCTCGGCCAGGGTGTCGGCCGGGATCTCCTGCTGCACGAGGCTCTCGAGGAACGGCGCGACACCGAGGTGCTCGCGCCGGTCGGCGGCACGGCCGGCGACGTCGAACAACGCGCAGACGGCGTCGAGGTCGCGGTGGGCGCGCCGTGCCGCGCCGCCCCCGGCGTCGACGGCTCGCCGTAGCCGCTGGGGCCAGGACGTGCCCGACCACAGCGCCCACAGCAGGTCCTCGGCGTCGGCGCCCTCCTCGAGGCGGGCGCGCGTCGTGGCCAGGAGGCCGGCGAGGGCCCGTGCCCGCTCGGCCTCCGGCCCCGTGATGCCCTCGAGCGTCGCGGGCTCGACCACTGCCGACCGGATGAGCGTCGCCGACGACCGCGGCGTGCCCCCGTCGGCCTGTGCCCGGTCCTTCTCCCGGCTGCGCAGCCGACGGGCGAGGCGTCGTACGTCGCCGGCGTCCAGGCCGCCCAACGGGCCGGTCAGCAGCGCCTCCGCCCGGCCGGCGTCGACGTGGCCGATGTCGTCGACGTCGTCGTTGTCGAGGTTCACCACCGCGCGCAGCGCCTCGATCAGCGGCAGCACCGCCGGGTCGCGGACGAGCGGCAGCTCGTCGCGCGCGACCTCGACCGGCACGCCCGCTGCGCCGAGCGCGCGCCGCAGGGGCGGGATGCTCCCCCGCCCCGAGCGGACCAGCACCGCCATGTCGTGCCAGGCGATGCCGTCCTCGAGGTGCGCGCGCCGCAGGAGGTCGGCGAGGTGCTCGGCCTCGGCCCGCTCGGTGTCGAACGTCCGCACGGTGACCCGGTCGCCCGTCGCGCCGCCGACGGCGACGGGAGCGAGGAAGGCCTCACGCGCGGCGGCGTCGATCGAGCCCGGGAGCCCGATCCGACCGGCGACACGCTGCGCGGCGACGAGCACGCGCGGGCCGAACCTGCGGGTGGTGCGCAGTGCGACGACCGGTGCCGCCGATCCGTCGGCGGCCGGGAACGCGGTCGGGAACTCCAGGATGCCGCGCACGTCGGCGCCCCGGAAGCCGTAGATCGACTGGTGCGGGTCTCCCACCACGACGAGGTCGCGCCCGTCGCCGGCGATCGCTCGCAGCAGCGCGACCTGTCCCGGGTCGGTGTCCTGGTACTCGTCGACGAAGACGTGCTGGTAGTCGGCACGAAGGACGTCGCGGTGCACCTCCGCCTCGATGCGGGCGCGGCGGATCAGGTCGGAGTAGTCGGTCGCGCCCTGGCTGTCGAGGGAGTCGAGGTACTGCTCGAGGAAGAGCCCGGCAGCGACGTACTCCTCGACGCCCTCGGCCTCGCCCAGACGCCGCAGGTCGTTGCCGTCGAGGCCCTTCTCGCGCGCCCGGGACAGCACCGCGTGCACCTCGCGTGCGAAGCCGCGGGTGCCGAGGGCGTGGCGGAAGCGGTCGGGCCACGTCACCGACTCGGGGTGGTCGACCAGCAGCTCACGCAGCACGACGTCCTGCTCCGGGGCGGACAGCAGCCGCAGCGGGCCCTCGTAGAGCTCGGCCGGGGCGAACCTGCGCACGAGCCCGTAGGCGAAGGAGTGGAACGTCGCGCTCAGCTGGGTCGCCGTCGTGCGGCCGAGCCTCGCGGTGATCCGGTCGCGCAGCTGCTCGGCGGCCTTGCGGGAGAACGTGAGGGCCAGCACCGAGTCGGGGGTCGCGCCGCGGCGCTCGATGCGGTCGACGATCGCCTCGACCATCGTCGTGGTCTTGCCCGTGCCGGGGCCGGCGAGCACGAGCAGCGGTCCACCGGCGTGCTCGACGACGCGCCGCTGGTGCTCGTCGAGCGTCGGCGGCGCCGTGGGCGGCGCGGGCGCGGCGAGGCGGTAGGTGGTGGTCGGCGAGGCGGTCATGTCGTCGGACAGCCAACCATCCGGGTCCGACGGATCACCCTGGGGTGCGCGATCCCGGCCTCACCTGGGCCACCTCGCGGTGCCGCTCGCGAGCCAGCGCGCTGCCGGCACGAGCACCTCCGCGTCAGTCGTCGAGCACCGGACGGTCGTTGTAGACGCCGGCCGGCTCCTGCCCGGACAGCTCCGCGACGGCGGTCATGATGCGGTCGGTCAGGTCGCGCCGGGCGCGTCCGGGGGCGAGGCCGTCGTACTCGCCTGCAACGGTGATCGGCTCGCCGAACGCCACCGTCACCTTCGCCAGCCGCGGGACCGTCGTGCCGATCGGCTGCAGCCGCTCGGTGCCGACGAGACCGACCGGTACGACGGGCGCACCCGACGTCAGCGCGAGATGGGCCACGCCCGTGCGACCGCGGTAGAGCCGGCCGTCGCGCGAGCGGGTGCCCTCCGGGTAGATGCCGAAGGCCTCGCCGCGGCCGAGCACCTCGAGCGCGGTCACTAGCGAGCCCATCGCCGCCGCGGAGTCGTCGCGGTCGACCGGCAGCATGCCGAGCCCGCCGAACCAGGCCTTCGACAACGCTCCCTTGAGCCCGGTGCCCGTGAAGTAGTCGGACTTCGCGAGGAAGACGACCTTACGCGGCACGACGATCGGGATCACCACGGAGTCGACGAAGCTGAGGTGGTTGCTCGCAAGGATGACCGGCCCCGTCGCCGGCACGCGGTCGAGACCGCGCACGTCGGGCCGCCACACGGCCTTGGCGAGGGGCGGTACGACGGTGTGGAGCGCCTGGTAGAGCACGGCGACGACGCTAGGGGTTACCGGCGGGTCCACCCAAACCGGGTGCCGGACCCCTCCTCGCCGAGGCCGAAAAAGGTGAAGGGCCGTCGTGAGTATGAGTCACAACGGCCCTTCGGTTTGATCGGTACTTGGTGACGCTCCCGATCGATCCGGCCGGCTTGCTGGGATCCCACCGACCGCGTCACCCGGCCCGTGCGGTGCACTCCCCCGTGAGGGTTCGTGCTCCGTGTGGATCCTCGCCTTCCGGCTGATCCCGATCTCCCGGAGGAGCTCGTGGGAGAAGTTGTATGCCCGTTCTCGCAGGGCGCGCAAGGGGTTCGGAGGAGGAAACTCGACGAGTTTCCTGGTTCCGGCGTGTCGTCCACAGCGATGCGCGCAGTGTCCACAGGACAGCGGCGCTTCATCCACAAACTGTGGGCTGGGCTGTGGATGATGGGCGGAGCACTCCGCGGGTTGAGTACCAGTACTCAGCACGGGTCGAGTAGCGCCGCGATGGGCGGCCCGGGGGATTCATGGGGAGATGGATGACATGCGCTACGCCGATCCGTTCCTGTGCCCGGACTGCCGGTCCCCGTTGCCCCGCGGGGCGGCCTCGTGCCCGACCTGCTCCCTCCCCGTGCGGCACCCGCTGGCGGTCGAGCTCTTCGCGACGCTGAAGCACGCCGACGTCCTCGTCGGTCAGCTCCGGGCGACGGTCGCCGAGCCGCTGCCCACTCCGCCGGTCAACGCGCCCGCGGCTCCCGCGCCCGCGGCTCCCGTGATCGGCGGCGTCCTCCCACCCCCTCCTCCCCCGTCGAGGCCTGCGACCGCGCCGGCACCTGTGCCCATGCCCGTGCCCGTGCGCAGCGGCATCGGCATGGCCGCCGTACCGAAGATCCTGCTCGGTCTCGGTGCGCTGTGCCTGCTCGTCGCGGCCATCGTCTTCCTGGCGGTGTCGTGGTCCGTGCTCGGCGTGGGCGGCCGCACCGCCGTGCTGCTGACGCTGACCGCGGCGACCGCCGGCTCCTCGGTCCTGCTCAACCGCTTCCGGCTGCGGGTGGCCGGCGAGTCGATGAGCGTCGTGGCCCTCGGCCTCCTCGGGCTCGACGTGCTCGGTGCGCACGCGGCCGGCTGGTTCGGCGACTCGTCGAGCGGCTGGGCGGTCGCCGCGACCGGTCTGGTGGTGGCGCTCGGCGGCACGGCGATGGCCCTGCCCCGGTTCGACGACGGGCCGCGCCTGGTCGCACCGCAGGTCTTCGTGGGCATCGGCTACCTCCTCGGCTGGACGGGCCTGGTCGCCGCCACCGGCCACGGCCTGGTCGTCGGCAACGGCCTGGTCGTGGTCGGCGCGGGCGTCACCTGGCTCTCGCGCCGGGCGCTCCCCGTGCGGGCGTGGAGCGTCGGCATCGCCACGGCCACGGTCTGGGGTGCCACCGTCCTGCTCGCGATCGGCACCGGCCTGACCGACCTGACCGTGCGCGGCACCTGGGTCGAGGGTGCGGGATGGTCGCTCCTGGTCTCCGCCGCGACCGCCCTCGCACCGGGGCTCGTCACGCGGCGGCGCGACCTCCTCGTGGCCGGCGGGTCGCTCGGCGCCCTGCTCGTCACGATCGCCGCGGTGCTGCCCAGCACCGACGAGTCCGCCGCTGTCGGAGGCGGCGTCGCGCTGGCCGTCACCGCCGCCTGGGTAGTCGCCTACGCTACCCTCCCGGCAGCCGTCCGCGCCGTCGCGCTGGCCCCTGCGGTCGTGGGCTCGTCGATCCTCGTCGCCCTCGACGCGACGGCCGGCGTCGTCGCCCTGCTGCGCATCGCCTCGCTCGATTCGAGCAGCCCGTTCGACGTCGTGCTCCACCGGCCGGACGCGCTCACCGAGCCGCTGCTCACGGTGCCGTCCGCCCTCGTGCCGCTCGCCCTCCTCGCGCTGGTGGTCGCACAGGGCCGGCCGGGCCGCGGTTGGTGGGACACCGGCCTGCTCGTCACCGGCCTCGCCGCCGCGGTCACCCTGGCGTCGTACGACGTCGCGCTGGTCTCCGTCATCGTCACCCTCGACCTCGTGGCGGTCGCAGCGCTCGTCGTGGCGCTCACCGCCCCGGGCACGCGCCACACCGTGCTCGGCGTGGCGGCGCTGGTGGTGGGCTGGGTGAGCGTGGTGCTGGCGCTGTTCAGCACGCCCGTCGTGGTCGTCGCAGCAGTGACGGTCACCGGCCTCGCCGTGGTCCTGCACCTCGTCGGTCGGTCCGCCCAGCTGCGGGCCCTCGGCGCCGTCGCACTGTCCCCCGCTCTCGCGGTCCTGGTCTGGTCGGCGGGCAGCGCGGCCGGTGTCGACGCGGCGCTCCTGGGTGGTCCCCTCCTGCTGCTCCTCGGCGTCCTGGCCGTCGCCCGGCCGCGCCTGGAGATCGAGCTCCCCGCCGCCGCGGTGGCTCTCGTCGCCGTGCCTCCCGCGATCTTCGCCGCCGACGACCCCGACGGCTCGCTCGCGCTGCACCTCGTGGTGCTCGGCGTGGTCCTCTCGGCCTCGGCGCTGCTCCACGAGTCGCGCCGCGCGCTGGTGTGGGCGGCACTCCCGGTCTTCACGCTCGCGTCGTGGGTCTGGTTCGGCGATCAGGACGTCAGCGCGCCGGAGCCGTACCTGCTGCCGTTGGCGGTGGCCCTCACCGTCATCGGGCTCGTCCACCTGCGCCGCCACCCCGACGCCGGCACGGAGCTGGCGCTGCTGCCCGGGCTGCTGCTCGGCACCCTCCCCTCGCTGCTGCTCGTCCTCGGCGACCCGCTGTCGACCCGCGCGCTGGTCCTCGGTGCCGCCTGCCTGGTGCTGACGGTCGTCGGCGCGGCGCTGCGGTGGAGCGCGCCGCTGCTCGTCGGTTCCGCGGTCGGTGCGCTGGTCGTCCTCCGCGAGCTCGGGCCCTACGCCGGCGAGGTGCCGCAGTGGGTCTGGATCGGTCTCGCCGGTGCGCTGCTGACGACGGTCGGCATCACGTGGGAGCGGCGGCTGCTCGAGGTGCGGCAGGCCGTGGGGCAGCTCGGCCGCCTGCGGTGACCTGGCGCCGAGGCGCCGGGCACCGACCTGCTAGGAATGGCGCCATGGCTACCACTGCACTCGGCGGCAACCCCGTCACCACCGTCGGCGACCTCCCCGCGACCGGCTCGGCCGCGCCCGCGTTCGAGCTGGTCGGGTCCGACTTCAGCACGATCACCCTCCCCGAGGGGCAGCGTGCCGTGCTGAACATCTTCCCGAGCGTCGACACCGGCGTCTGCGCGGCGAGCGTCCGCCGCTTCAACGAGCTCGCGTCCGGCCTGGAGAACACCACGGTCATCAACGTCTCCCACGACCTGCCGATGGCGCAGGCCCGCTTCTGCGGCGCCGAGGGCATCGACAACGTCCAGGTCGGATCGGCCTTCCGCTCCAGCTTCGGCCAGGACTACGGCGTCACCCTCCAGGACGGCAAGTTCGCGGGCCTGCTGGCGCGCGCGGTCGTCGTCGTCGACAGCGACGGCACGGTCGTCCACAGCCAGCTCGTCCCTGAGATCGGCACCGAGCCCGACTACGACGCGGCCGTCGCCGCCCTGGGCTGACCCGACCGCAGCCCGATCACTCCTCCGGCACGGCCGGGTCCCAGAACGCCTCGCGCATCCGGACCCGGCCGTGTCCGTTGCGCGGCGTGCCCTCCTCGGCGTAGTGCCCGTCGGCGGTGCCCTCGTGGCACGGCGGCGGTGAGCCGTCGGCGCGCACCACGCGCCACCACGGCACCGGGCCGCCGTGGTGCGACATGACCCAGCCGACCTGGCGAGGTCCGCCGCCGACGTGCGCAGCGATCGTGCCGTAGGTGGTCACCCGGCCGGGCGGGACCGCCTCGACGCACGACAGCACCTGCTCGACGTACTCCGCCCTCACCCGGTCCACGCCGTCCATCCTGCCCGGAGCCACCCCCAGGTACGCCGAGAGCCCCGTCGCTGTGGCGACGAGGCTCTCAGGTGCTCCCTCGGTGCGGTGTACGACCGGAGATCCAGGACGCGGTCCCGGGGACACGAGAAACCGCAGTCATCGAGGTCAACGACGACCGCACCGACCGGTTACGGGTGGGGCTCCCGTGACGTCAGTACGCCGGCTGGCTGGGGTCGATCTGGTTGACCCATGCCACGACGCCCCCACCGACGTGGACGGCGTCGGCGTAGCCGGCACCCTTCACGATGGCGAGCGTCTCGGCCGATCGGACGCCGGTCTTGCAGTACATGACGACCTGCTTGTCGGCGGGCAGCTTCTCCAGCGCGGACCCGTTGAGGAACTCGTTCTTCGGGATGAGCACCGAGCCGGGGACCTTGTTGATCTCGTACTCGACCGGCTCCCGCACGTCGACGAGGACGAAGTCGCGGGTGCCCTCCTCGCGCTCCTTGAGCATGTGCTCCAGCGTGCCGACCGAGATCGTCGAGTCGGCGGCCGCGTCGGCGGCCTCCTCGGAGATCGCACCGCAGAAGTACTCGTAGTCGATGAGCTCGGTGACCGACGGGTTCTCGCCGCAGAGCGCGCAGTTGGGGTCCTTGCGGACCTTCAGCTTGCGATACTCCATCTCGAGGGCGTCGTAGATCATCAGCTTGCCGATGAGCGGGTCGCCGATGCCGGCCAGCAGCTTGATGGCCTCGTTGACCTGGATCGAGCCGATGCTCGCGCACAGCACGCCCAGCACGCCGCCCTCGGCGCAGCTCGGGACCATGCCCGGCGGGGGCGGCTCGGGGTAGAGGCAGCGGTAGCAGGGAGCGTCGTCGGCCATCGTGGGCGCGAAGACCGAGGCCTGGCCGTCGAAGCGGTAGATCGAGCCCCAGACGTAGGGGATCCCGAGGAAGTACGCCGCGTCGTTGACGAGGTAGCGGGTGGCGAAGTTGTCGGTGCCGTCGACGATCAGGTCGTAGCCCTTGAAGATCTCGAAGACGTTGTCGTTGTCGAGGCGCTCGTTGTGGACCACGACGTTGACGTAGGGGTTGACCTCGGCGATCGACTCCTTGGCGGACTCGGCCTTGGGCCGGTCGATGTCGCTGACGCCGTGGATGATCTGGCGCTGGAGGTTGGACTCGTCGACGGTGTCGAACTCCACGATGCCGAGCGTCCCGACCCCGGCCGCCGCCAGGTAGAGCAGCGCAGGGCTCCCCAGGCCGCCGGCGCCGATGACCAGCACCTTGGCGTTCTTGAGCCGCTTCTGCCCGGCCATGCCCACGTCGGGGATGATCAGGTGGCGGCTGTAGCGACGGACCTCGTCGATGGTCAGCTCGTCGGCCGGCTCGACCAGCGGCGCAAAGCTCACGGTGTGCTCCTCGTCGGATGTCTGCGGATGCCGCTGCTCGCGGCGGTCTGGGCTTAACAGCGGCGCCAGCCCTCCTGTTCCCCCCGCGCTCCATCGTCCCTGGCGGCCCCGAGGCGGCCCGACACGTCCCGTCATCCGGACCCGGGGGGTTGCCGGGTCCCGGACCTACTCGGGAGTAGGGTTGCGGCGTGGTCAGCAGGTCGTACGGCGTCGAGGACCCGCGCCGCCCCCGGGGAATCAGGCTGCCGCGCCGCGAGCGCCGCGCCCAGCTGCTCGCCTCCGCGCTGGAGGTGTTCGTCGCCCACGGCTACCACGCCGCCGCGATGGACGACATCGCCGAGCGCGCCGGCGTCTCCAAGCCCGTGCTCTACCAGCACTTCCCGGGCAAGCTCGAGCTCTATCTCGCCCTGCTCGACGACGCCTGCGACACGATCATCGCGAACTGCCGCGCGGCGCTGGAGTCGACCAACGACAACAAGCAGCGGGTCGCGGCCGCGATGGACGCCTTCTACGCCTACGTCGCCCACGACGCCGGTGCCTTCCGGCTGGTCTTCGAGTCCGACCTGACCAGCGAGCCCGCCGTGCGCGAGCACGTCGACCGGGTCACCATCGAGTGCGCCGGGATGATCACCGAGGTGATCTCCGAGGACACCGGGCTCCCGGCGGCCGCCGCCCGCCTTCTCGCCGTCTCGCTCGTCGGCATCAGCCAGGTCAGCGCGCGCTTCTGGCTCACCGACTCCGGCGGGCTCTCCCGCGAGCAGGCCGTCGAGCTCGTCTCGGGCCTGGCCTGGCGCGGCATCCGCGGCTATCCGCTCACCGACTAGGCTCGGTTCGACGGGCGACAGCCCGGCCAGGCAAGTGAGAAGGAGATGACCGTGGAGGTCAAGATCGGCGTGCAGTACGCCGCCCGCGAGCTGACCGTCGAGACCGACGAGACCCCCGACGCGATCGAGAAGCTCGTGACCGAAGCGATCGGCACCGGTGGGGTCGTCACGCTCACCGACAACAAGGGCCAGCGCACCGTCGTGCCTGCCGAGAAGATCGCCTACGTCCACATCGGTCGCAGCAGCGCCGGGCAGGTCGGCTTCCGCTCCTAGCCCGAGCTGATCCACCGGGAACTCATCGCCCTCCCCTAGCCGTTGGACAGGCAACACGGGCACACTCGGGCGTGGAAGGGGTGAGGGAGATGCTGCAGTTCCGCTACTCCGCCGAGAGCGACACCGGACGGGTGCGCGACAACAACGAGGACGCGGGCTTCGCGGGTCCCTACCTCCTGTGCATCGCCGACGGCGTCGGCGGCGCGGCAGCGGGCGAGGTGGCATCGGCCACGGCGTCGTACGTCGTCAGCGCGCGAGCGCTCGCCCACCCCGGCTTCGACCCGATGCGCCTGCTCGAGGCGGCCACCGAGGAGGCCCACCACCAGCTGGTGATCGGCGTGGAGGCCGACCAGCGGCGGGTCGGGATGGCGACCACCCTCACCGCGATCCTCACCGACGGGGAGCGCACCGCGCTCTCCCACGTGGGCGACTCGCGCGCCTACCTGCTGCGCGACGGCGCGTTCAGCCGCCTCACCCACGACATGACGATGGTGCAGGCCGCCGTCGACGCCGGTCGGATGACGCCCGCCGAGGCGGCAGCGTCGCCCTACCGCAACGTCGTGCTCCAGGCCGTCGACGCGACCAGCGCGCCGATCCCCGACCTGCTCTGGCTCGACCTCGAGCCGGGCGACCGGCTGCTGCTGTGCAGCGACGGTCTCACCGACTACCTGCCCGAAGGGCTCATCGCGCAGCTCGCCGCCATCCCGTCGAGCCGGCTGGCCACCGCCAACCTCGTGCGCGCCGCGCTCGACGCCGGCAGCCGCGACAACGTCACGGTGATCGTCGCCGACGTCGTCGACGAGCCGGCCGTGGTGGGCAGCGGGGCGGTGCTCGGCGCCGCCGCCGATCCCGGCAACCTGGTGGACCCCGCGGCGATCCGCCCGCTCCGCTCCGCCTGATTCCAGCGGGAAACCCTGGCGCCGGTGTCCTGGGTCGGTCCTATGCTGGAGGCATGAACACGTCGTCGTACGAGTACGCGCGCCTGTGGCTGCCGCTCTATGACGCCAACACGCTGTCGGTCGCGCGACCGGTCTACCTCATCGAGGGCGCCGACGGCTTCGAGGGCATCGTGTCCGAGAAGAACACCACGCTGATCGGCGTGCTCAACGAGCTCGGCCGCGAGGGCTGGCTCGTCGACACCACCCCGATCCGGGTCACCGCACCCTCGCCGGAGTTCCAGCTGCTCATCGACGCCACGCTCGACGAGGTCGACGGCGGCTCGCTCAGCGAGGCCGACTCCGGCGCCGTCAGCGAGTTCGACGTCTACGGGATGCGCAGGCAGCTTTCCTAGTCGAGGTCGGGGGCGAAGAGGTCGCCGTACTCCTCGACGCGCTGCAGCACCTCGGTCATGCCGAACTGCTCGAGGCCCAGCTCGTCGTCGGCACCCGCCGCGACCTCGTCCCAGGTGACGGGCGTGGCGACGGTGGGACGGTCGCGGCCGCGGAGCGAGTACGGCGAGATCGTGGTCTTCGAGCCGGCGTTCTGCGACCAGTCGAAGAAGACCTTCCCCCGGCGCTTGGCCTTCGTCATGGTGGCCGTGACCAGGGAGCCGTGGGCCGCTGCGAGCTCCTCGGCGATCTCCTTGGCGACGCCGCTGACCTCCTCCGAGGGCAGGTAGGAGGACAGGTCGGCGTAGAGGTGCAGTCCCTTGCTCCCCGACGTCACCGGACGCGGGTCGAGGCCCCGGGAGGCGAGCACCTCGCGGGCGACCAGCGCGACGCGGCAGCACTCGTGCAGGCCGGCGGGCTCCCCCGGGTCGAGGTCGACGACCAGGCGGTCGGCACCGAGCGGCTCGTCCGAGGAGTCGACCGTCCACTGGTGCACGTGCAGCTCGAGCGCCGCGAGGTTGACCATCCACATCAAGGTGGCGAGGTCCTCCACGATCGGGAAGACCAGCGTGTCGCCGTGCCGGCTGGTGCCGCGCGAGCCGGTCGTCGGCACCTCGGCGGTGCGCACCCACGACGGCGTGCCCGGCGGCACGTTCTTCTCGAAGAAGCTCATCGTCTGCACACCGTGCGGCCACCGGATCCGGGTCACCGGGCGCCCGGCGAGGTGCGGCAGCAGGACCGGCGCGATGCGGGCGTAGTAGTCGAGGACCTCGCCCTTCGTGGTGCCGGTCGCCGGGTAGAGCACCTTGTCGAGGTTGCTCAGCTTGAGCGTGCGTCCCTCGACGTCGACGTGGACCTCGGTCATCCCTCCACCAGCTCCTCCGGGGTCAGGTCGCTGCGCACGCCCTGGTACGACGGCTGGCGGAGCCGCTCGTAGCCGGCGCCGTGGGTGTCGACGTCCACCACCAGGACGGGCTCCAGCCACGAGGTGCCGGCGGCGTCGACGCGCGGCACCTCGTCGGCGAACGGGCTGGTCGTGCGGGCCAGCCCGGCGACGAGCTCGGTCAGGACCCTCGACTGCTTCGGCCCGATCCCGCTGCCCACCCGACCGCGGTAGAGCAGGCCGTCCGGCGTCGGTCGGCCCACGAGCAGGGAGGCGAGGTGGGTGCCGCCGGTCTGCGGCCGCCAGCCGCCGACGACGTAGGACGCCCGGTGGCGGTGCGCGAATTTCAGCCAGTGCGGGCTGCGCTCCCCCGGCCGGTAGCGCGAGTCGACGCGCTTGCTCACGATGCCCTCGAGCCCCTGCGCCTTGGTGGCGTCGAAGAGCATGCCGCCGTCGTCGTACTCACTCGGCACCTGCCAGCCCGAGCCGCCGAGGTCCAGGGCCTCGAGGCGCGCCCGGCGCTCGGCGAGCGGCAGCGCGGTGAGGTCCTCGGCGCCGAGGCGGAGCAGGTCGAAGACCATGTAGGTCGCAGGGACCCGCTCGGCGAGGCGCGCCACCGCCGTGGCCTTGCGGACGTGGATCCGCTCCGCCAGCACGCGGAAGTCGGGGAGGCCGCGCTCGTTGAGCGCGATGATCTCGCCGTCAACGACCAGGTCGCCGGTGCCCGGCCGCCTGATGAGCTCCGGCCATGCGCCGGAGATGTCGTTGCCGTTGCGGCTGACCATCCGCACCCCGCCGCCGCCGACCGTGGTGATCGCGCGGACGCCGTCCCACTTGACCTCGTGGCGCCACTCCTCTCCGGCCGGCACGTGGGTCCCGGGGGTGGCGAGCATGGGCAGGAGCACGGGTCCAGTCTTCACCAGACCATCCGATCCACGACGTAGGCCGCGATGGCGAGGCTCGAGGTCGCTGCCGGCGAGGGCGCGTTGCGCACGCTCGTGACGCCGGCTCCGGCCACGATCGCGAAGTCGTCGAGGAGCGCGCCGTCGCGGGCGACCGCCTGGGCCCGTACGCCGGCCCCGGCCCGCTCGACGTCCTCCGGACCGATGGCGGGCACGTAGCGCTGCGCGTCGCGCAGGTAGGCACGGGTCGAGAGGGACCCGCGCACCTCGCGGACGCCGGTGCGCCAGTGGGTGCGCGCCATCCGCCAGAACCCCGGGTGCGCCAGCGTCGCCGCCGCGTCGCCGAGCCGGACATGGGGGCGGACGCCGTACCCCTCCCGGTCGAGCGCGAGCACGGCGTTGGGTCCGACCTCGAGCCCGCCGCCGGTGCGGCGCGTGAAGTGCACGCCGAGGAACGGGTAGCGCGGGTCGGGGACCGGGTAGACCATGCCGCGCACGAGGTCCTGCTTCGCGGGCGTGACGCGGAGGTACTCGCCGCGGAAGGGCACGATGCGCGGCTCGCGCTCACCGTCCACCCGCCGGCCGAGCCGGTCGGACTGCAGGCCGGCGCAGAGCACCACCTGGTCGACGTGGTGGACCTCGCCGCGGTCGGTGACGACCTGGAGGCGGCTGCCGCGGCCGGAGCGGTGCACGTCGGTCACGGCGGTCGAGAGCAGGACCTCTCCCCCTGCCGCGACGACCTCCTGAGCCATCCGCCGTGCGATCGCGACGTAGTCGGTGATCGCCGTGTGCGGGGAGTGGAGAGCAGCCAGGCCGGTGGCGTGCGGCTCGATCTCGCCGATCTGCTCGCGGCTGATGCGGCGCAGGCCGGGGACGCCGTTGTCGGCGGCCGTGCGCTCCAGCGCGTCGAACCGCCCCATCTCGGTGGGGTCGACCGCAACGACGAGCTTGCCGCACTCGTCGTAGGGCAGCGCGTGCTCCGCGCAGTAGTCGCGGAGCAGCACCCGTCCGCGTGCGCAGAGCTCGGCCTTGAGGCTGCCGGGGCGGTAGTAGATGCCCGCGTGGACCACCCCGGAGTTGTGGCCGGTCTGGTGCGCGGCGACCCGGTCCTCCTTCTCGAGCACCGTGACCCCTACGTCCGGGAAGCGGCGGGTGATCTCCCGCGCTACGGCGAGACCCACGATGCCGCCGCCCACGACGGCGATGGTCGACGCACTCATGACGCCTCGGTGTGGAGCCCCGCCTCCCGCGCGAGGACGATCGCCTGCGCGCGGTCGGCGACGGCCAGCTTGACGAAGATCCGGCTGACGTAGTTCTGCACCGTCTTCACGCTGAGGTAGAGCTCGCCGGCGATCTCGCCGTTCGTCCGGCCGAGCGACATCAGCCGCAGGGTGGCGCGTTCGCTGTCCGTGAGCTCGGGGAAGGAGCGCGCGTCCGAGGTCCGGTCGAGAAGCTCGGCGAGCCGATCCGCGACGTCCCGTCCGATGACGGCGTCGCCACGCGCGACCATGGCGATGGCTCTCACGAGCTCGTCCGGCTCCAGGTCCTTGAGCAGGTAACCCCGCGCCCCCGCGCGCAGCGCCGTGCGCACGGCCGGCTCGTCGTCACGCATCGTGAGCACCAGGATCGCGGCCCCCGGCGCAGCCGCCCTGACCCCCGGGATGGCCTCCAGGCCGGACCCGCCGGGCATCTCGAGATCCAGCAGGACCAGGTCCGGCTGCAGCGCGCTTGCCGCGGACACC
Source organism: Nocardioides candidus (assembly GCF_041321175.1). Lineage (NCBI taxonomy): Bacteria > Bacillati > Actinomycetota > Actinomycetes > Propionibacteriales > Nocardioidaceae > Nocardioides > Nocardioides candidus. The sequence goes on from NZ_JBGGWC010000002.1 coordinate 168,949, forward strand.
GCTTCGACGCCGCTCGCCGCCTCGCCCACGACCTCGGCTGCGTCGATCGTGTCGACCAGCGCTCTGACCCCGCTGCGGAACAGGGCATGGTCATCGACGACGAGCACCCTGATCATGGCCACCTCCGCACGGGATCTCTGCCGCGACGCGGGTGCCGCCACCGGGCACGGCGCGGATCGTCAACGAGCCGCCCAGCTCCTCCGCGCGTTGCCGCATCGAGGAGAGACCGACGCCCGCAACCGTGTCCGCGCTCAGCCCGATCCCGTCGTCGTCGACCACGACCAGAGCATGCCCGTCCTCGACGCTGATCCGCACGGCGACCCGGCTCGCGGACGCATGCCGCACGGCGTTGCGGATGGCCTCGGTGGCGATCCGGAAGAACGCGACCTCGATCGCCGCGGGGAGATGCTCCTCGGTGCCGGCGACGGTGACGCGCGTCGTCTCCACCGCTGCCGCACCTCGTTCGAGGGCTCCTCGGAGCCCGAGGTCGTCGAGCAGCGGCGGCCGGAGGTCGTAGACGATCCGGCGCAGCTCGCTCGAGGCCTGCTGCATGCTCTGCAGCAGGAGCTCGATCGATGCCTCGATCGCAGGATCCGGTGCGGTCCTCCTCTGAAGAGCCTTCAGCTGGAGGTTGATCGATGCGAGGGACGGCGCGAAGCCGTCGTGGAGATCGTTGCGGATCCGCTGCCGCTCCTCCTCTCGCGCGGTCACGAGGTCGGTGCGGGCCCGGGCGAGCTGCGCGGTCGCCTGCTCGGCGATCAGGCGCAGGGCGACCTGGCCGCCGAGGTCGCGCAGCAGTCGTCGGTCCGCCGCGGAGAGCTGGGCACCGGGACGCCGGGCGCAGGTCCGGAGCGTGCCCAGCACCTCCTCGCCGTACCGGATCGAGAGCACGACCGGGTCGGCACCCGGGACCGGGACGCCTACCCGGTCGACCGACCCGTCCACCTCGACCTCCACGAACGGGAGCCCCACCGCGTGGGCGATGGCAGCAGCCGCCGAGGTCGTGCTGGGCGCCGGGGTCGAGAGCGCGACGATGGTCTCGTAGGGCTCGCGTCGTTGGTCGAGCAGCTCGTGCACCCCGGGCACCAGCCACCTCCGCAGCGGCTCCTCCGCCAGCACGACGGCGCCGAGGGCGACGAGGTGCGGCCACCGGAGGTCGATCGGGCCGTCCGCTCCGAGCACCGCACCGACGACGACGTACGTCGTCAGCAGCGCGGCCACGAGCAGCGCCACGACGAGCAGCAGGCGCACCGCCCGCTGACTCGTCGAGACGAGCGCTGTCGTCATGCCTCGGCAGGTTCCCGGACGTCCCGCCGCAGCAGCAGGTAGATCACCAGGACGGCCGCCACCACGCTGAGGATGGCCAGGGAGCGGAGCGTCAGGTCCGACGCGGTGACTCCGAACAGCGATCCGAGGCCGTCGAGCGCACGGACGCCGATCGTCAGCAGCGAGCCCCAGCGCTCCCCGCGCCAGATGCCGATGCTGCCGACGAGACCGAGGACACCGAGCACCACGCCGACGACCAGTGCCGCGAAGGGCGGCTGGTCACCGCGGTCGGCGACCCCGTCGGCGCCGAGGGACAGGGGCGCGATCGAGACGGCGAGCCCGACCATGCTGATGATCGCGTTGATCACCGCGGCGGCCGCCTTGGAGACGGAGATTCGCAGAGCAGACATGACGGACCCACTTTCGCATCGCGAGACCCGGTCGGTCTCGACGTCGCCAAGACTCGCGAGGCACCCTTCCCACGCACAGGAGGGCAGGTTCCTCCGCCGCCGGGAGATCGTGGGGGAAGTCGCGAGGCAGCGGCACGTCGGCGCTCACGCGTACCCTGGAGGCATGCGTGCGATCTGGAAGGGTGCCGTCTCGTTCGGCCTCGTGAGCGTGCCCGTCAAGCTCTACTCCGCGACGGAGAGCCATGACGTCTCCTTCCGGCAGGTGCATGCCAAGGACGGCGGGCGGATCAAGTACCAGCGGGTGTGCTCGATCGACGGCGAGGAGGTGCCCTACGCCGACATCGCCAAGGGCTACGAGACCGAGGACGGCGAGATGGTCGTGCTGTCCGACGACGACCTCGCCGAGCTGCCGCTGACGTCCTCGCGGGAGATCGCCGTCGAGAAGTTCGTGCCCAGCGAGCAGATCGACCCGATGCTCTTCGAGAAGTCGTACTACCTCGAGCCCGAGTCGACGGGCGCGAAGCCCTACGCGCTGCTGCGGCAGGCGCTCCTCGACGCCGACCGGATGGCCGTGGTCACCGTCGCACTGCGCCAGCGCACGACCGTGGCCGTGCTGCGGGTGCGCGGTGACGTGATCGTGCTGCAGACGATGATGTGGCCCGACGAGGTCCGCGAGCCCGACTTCACCATCGAGACGGGCGAGATCAAGGACGCCGAGGTCAAGATGGCCCACATGCTCGTCGAGACCCTGGCGGGGGACTTCGACGCCGACGACTTCGAGGACGACTACGCCGCCGCCGTGGAGGCGGTCGTCAAGGCGAAGGTCGAGGGGGGCGAGGTGAAGCGCACGCCGACCTCGACCAAGACCGGCGGCGAGGTCGTCGACCTGCTCGCAGCCCTCCAGCGCTCCGTCGACGCGGCCAAGACCGCGCGCGGCGAGAAGCCGGCCGAGGAGAAGAAGAAGCCCGCGTCCAAGAAGGCGCCGGCCAAGAAGAGCGCCGCGAAGAAGAAGCCCGCCGCCAAGAAGACCGCTGCCAAGAAGAAGCCGGCCGCCAAGAAGGCCAGCTGACCGACCTCGGTCGGCTGGCGTCCTACGGCGGTCGCTCCTGCGGTGGGCAGGTCCCCCGAGGGATGAACCCGCGCAGGCGGCGGGTCAGCCGCGGACGAGGACCCGCTGGGCGGGCTGCATCCGGGAGGCGGGCGCGGTGAGCGTGCGGAGGTGGATGTTCTGCAGCAGGCCGACGGCGAGCATGCCGGCGAACATCGAGGAGCCGCCGTACGACACGAACGGCAACGGGACACCCGTGACGGGCATGATGCCGACGCACATGCCGATGTTCTGGAAGGCCTGGAAGCCGAACCAGCACGCGATGCCCGCGGCCGCGATCCGGCCGAACACGTCGTCGGTCCGGGCGGCGATCCGCAGCGCCCGCCAGATGACGATGCCGAGCAGCAGGATGAGGAACCCCGCGCCGACCAGGCCGAGCTCCTCGCCGGCGACGGTGAACACGAAGTCGGTGTGCTGCTCGGGCACGAAGCCGGAGTTGGTCTGCGAGCCGTCGAAGAGGCCCTGGCCGAAGAGGCCGCCGTTGCCGACCGCGATGCGGGCCTGCTCGACGTTGTAGCCGGCGCCCTTGGGGTCGCGGCCGGGGTCGGTGAAGGCGAGGAACCGGTCGATCTGGTACTTCTCGAGGAATCCGCTCACCACGGCGAACGCCGCGACGCCGACCCCTCCGCCGGCCAGGATCACCAGCCAGCGCCGGTGGGCGCCCGACGCGGCGATCACACCGAAGACGGTCGCGCTCAGCACGAGCATCGTGCCGAGGTCGGGCTGAGCGAGGATGAGCGCGGCGGGGACGGCGGCGACCGTCAGCATGAGGAGTACGTCGGCCGTGCCGACGCGGTCGCGCCAGCGACCCTCGCTGCGCTCGGCCACCACGAGCGCCATGCCGACGACGACGGCCAGCTTGGCGAGCTCGGAGGGCTGCAGCGAGAGACCGCCCAGCATCAGCCAGGACCGCGAGCCGTTGACCGTGCTGCCCATCACGAGCACCAGCACCAGCCCGGCGATCGCGCAAACGTAGGCGACGGGCGCGAGGATCCGCACCCAGCGGTGGTCGGTGGCCGCGACCGCCAGCATCAGGCCGAGGCCGATCCCCAGGTTGACGACCTGCTTCGCCAGGAACGCCTTCGGGTCGCCGCCGGTGAGGTCGTCGCGGTGGATCGTGGCCGACCACACGAGCACGCAGCCGAGCATGCCGAGCAGCACCACGGCCCCGAGCAGGACCAGGTCGAGGTCGCGCCACGCGAGCCATCCGGCGCCGCTCGTGCGGCGCGACCGGGTCGAGGTCCGGGTCACCGGTGTGGTCGCCATCAGTCCTCCTCACGGGCCGGCGGGAGGATCGACCCGTCGCGGCCGAAGACCGGCAGGTGGTCGGGCGGCGTCACCCCGTCGATCACCGACCGGTTCGGGTGCACGGTCTCGCCGTCGACGCCGTACAGCGCCTCCCAGATCTTGCGGATCGCGTCGCCGTTGGACCCGGACCCGGTGCCGGCCTGGCTGATCATCTGCACGACGACGTAGTCCTCGTTGTAGGAGGCCACCCAGCCGGTGGACTGCTTGCCGTAGACCTCGGCCGACCCGGTCTTCGCCCGGATCTGCACCCGGTCGAGCGGGAAGCCGATGAGCTTCCAGTACATCGTGCCCTCGCGCGAGACGCCCTTCAGCGCCTCGTCGATGTAGTGGAGCACCGATGCGGGGAGGTGGACGCGGCCCTGCTTCTCCGGCTCGATGCGGTGGATGACCTCGCCGTCCGGGGAGACGATCGCCTTGCCGACGCGCGGCTCCCACAGCGTGCCGCCGTTGGAGAGCGCGGCGTAGGCGCGCGCCAGCTGCAGCGGCGTGACGACCGTGTCGCCCTGGCCGATGGCGAAGTTGGCGGCGTCGTACTCGCGGTACATGTAGCCCTCGAGGCAGAACTCGCGGGCGAACTTGTAGACGAAGTCGCTGGTCTTGGAGTCCTGGGGCTTGTCAGCGAGGCCGCAGTAGTAGGACTTCATCGACTTCCAGTAGGCCAGTCGCCACTTCCGGTCGGCGACCCGGCCGGAAGCCTCTCCGGGGAGGTCGATGCCGGTCGGGCTGCCGAAGCCGAACTTCTCGGCCTCCGCGACCAGCGGGTCCTTGGCCTTCACGTCGGAGGGGTCGGAGCCGTACTTCAGCCAGAAGTGCATGCCGACCTGGAAGAAGAAGGTGTTGCAGGAGACCTCGAGCGCCTTGGCGAAGCTGATCGGGCCGTAGCCCGCCGACTCGTGGTTGTGGAAGTCGCGGTTGCCGATCCGCACCGAGGAGGAGCAGTTGAGGATCGTGTCGGGAGAGAAGCCGTGGGTGAGCGCGCCGGCCGTCATGAACGGCTTCCACGTCGAGCCCGGTGCGAACTCGCCCTGGAGCGCCCGGCTCAGCAGCGGGGTGCCGGCGGCCTCGGAGTAGAGCCGCTTGAGCTGCTTCTGGGTGATGCCACCCGTCCACACGTCCGGGTCGTACGTCGGCTCGCTGGCCATCGCGATGATCCGTCCGGTCTTCGCCTCCATCACGATCGCGGCGCCGGAGTCGGCGGCGAAGTGCCGGCCGGTCACCGGGTCGACGGTGGCCCGCGCGGTCATGATGGACTGGTGCAGCCCGCGCTCCACGATGCCCTGCACCCGGGCGTCGATCGAGGTCACGAGCGTGTCGCCGGGCTGGGCCTTCAGGTCGCTGTCCTCGCCGATCACCTCGCCGTTGGCATTGACCTTCACCCGCTGGTAGCCGGGCTGCCCGCGCAACCAGGCGTCGTACTCCTTCTCGACGCCGGCGCGGCCGACGACGGACGCTCCGTTGACGGAGGTGTCGCCACCGTCCTCCGCCGCGTCGAGCTCGTCCTTGGTGATCGGGCTCAGGTAGCCCAGCAGGTGGGCGGCGTTGATGCCGTAGGGGCTCGGGTAGGCGCGCACGCTCTGCTGCTGGACGACGACGCCGGGGAAGTCCTCGGGCTGCTCGTTGATCCGCAGCGCGGTGGCGTCCTTGAAGCCTTGGGCGATCGGGACCGGCTGGTAGGGCGAGCCGTTCCAGCACACCCCGTCCTTGGCGCCCTCGGTGCCGCAGAGCACCAGCTTGCGGGCGATCTCGCGGGGCTCGAGGTGGAGCACCCGGCCGACCCGCCCGAGCAGCCGGTGCCGTTGGTGGGGGGCCATCCGTCCGAGCAGGGTGCGGTCGAGCGAGGCGACCCAGGTGAGCCGGTTGGTCACGAGCGGGCGGCCCTCGGCGTCCACGATCAGGCCGCGCTCGGGTTGGACCACGATGTCGCGTACCGACTGGGAGGCCGCCTTGCCGCGGTACTCCTCCCCCGTCACGACCTGCAGGTAGTAGAGCCGCGCACCAAGGGTGGCGAGCAGCGAGAAGACGAGTGCCTGGATCACGATCAGCCGCAGCCGGCTGCGGCGCGACGAGGTGCTGGGCTGTGCGGACATCAGGCAGGCGCCCGCCGTGGTGCGCGCGGGGTGACCTTCGGCGATCGTGAGCCGGGCTCGCGGGTGAAGGCCCAGACGGTGAGCGGCACGGCGACGAGGGCCGCGAGCACGTCGTAGGCCAGTGCGGCGAGGACCACCTCGAGGAGCTGGCCGACGTCGACCGCGGGGTCGCGGAGGACCAGACCGGTCAGCGCGTAGACCGAGCTGCCGATGAAGGCACCGCCGGCACCGGCCACCACCATCAAGGGGTACGACGGCCGCACCCCCGCCTGCGCGGGCTGGTGGTCGTGCGCGAGGCGGCCCACGACGTAGCCGACGACGAGCAGGGAGAGCGCCCAGCGCCCGGCGACGTGGTCGGCCGGCGGAGCGATGTCGAGGAGCAGGCCCGCCGAGAACCCGAGCAGGGTGGCGAAGCGCGGGTCGGTGACGAGCGCGGCGCCCACCACCGTGAGCAGCACCAGGTCGGGGACCACGCCGTCCCACGCGAAGTGCGGCATGACGGTGACCTGCAGCAGCAGCGCCACGACGACGCCGGCCGTGGCGACGATCAGTCGCGAGGTGCCTCTCATGAGCACGCTCCCGGCTCGATCACGCCGGCCCCGCCGGCCCCGCCGGTCGGCACCACCACACCGACGTCGTCGAGCGAGGTGAAGTCGACGTACGGCTCGAGGACCGTGCGGTAGGTGCCCAGCCGCAGGTCCTGGAAGACCTTGCTGACCTCGCCGATCGGGACGCCCGAGACATACGGCGCACCGCCCTCGCTGCCCCAGGTCACGACGGGCTGGCCCTTCTGCGGCACGATCGTGTGGTCGATGAGCTGGAGCTCGAGCGGCTGGTCGTCGGCGAGCCCGCCGTGGCCGCTGACCATGCCGTTCTCCATCGTGTCGCCGACCCGGCCGCCGACCGTGGAGCTGGCGTCGATCACGAGCAGCACGGTCGCCGTGTGGCTGGAGACCTGGATGACCCGGCCGACGAGGCCGTCGGGGTTGACCACGGTCATGTCGGCGTGGAGGCCGGCGTCGGTGCCCGCATCGATCGTGACGGTGTTGGAGAAGGACTGCGCCGAGCCGTAGCCGATCACCCGCGCCGGAGCGACGGCGTAGCCGGTGTCGTCGACGAGGGCGCACATCCTGCCGAGCTCGTCGGCGCGGTTGGCGAGGTAGCTGTCCTGGTGGTTCGCGGCCTCCAGGTCGGCGATGCGCCGCTGGGCGTCGGCGAGGTCGCCACGCAGCCCGTCGTTGGTGCGGAACCAGCCCGGGATGCCGAGGATCGGGTCGAGGAGGTTGCTCGCGCCGGCCTGGACCGGGCCGAGGACCTCGCCCGCGAACCGGCGGACCGGGTCGACCGGGGAGGCTGCACCGCTGGAGGCGTCGACCACCATGAGCGCGACGCAGGCGAGCACCAGCGCGGACAGCAGCGAGCGGGTCGGCAGGCCGCGCTCCTCGTCGCGCTCGCGAGGCGTCGCGACCCGGCGGACCGGCGTCTGTCGCGGCGGGCGGGTGTCGAGGGACATCAGAAGCGCCTCGGGTTGGTGATCAGCACCTGCTGGAGCGCCTCGAACTCCTCCACGCAGCGGCCGGCGCCCAGGGCGACGGACACGAGCGGGTTCTCGGCGACGTGGACGGGCATGCCGGTCTCGTGGCGGATCCGCTCGTCGAGGCCGCGGAGCAGGGCGCCGCCGCCCGTGAGCACGATGCCCCGGTCCATGATGTCGCCGGCCAGCTCGGGCGGCGTCTGGTCGAGGGTGACGCGGACCGCGTCCACGATCGCGTGGAGCGGCTCCTCCAGCGCGTGACGGATGTCGGCGGCGCTCACGGTGACCGTGCGCGGGAGGCCGCTCACCAGGTCGCGGCCGCGGACCTCGCCCTCGGGCTCGCCCGGCGACGGGAACGCCGAGCCGAGCGTCATCTTGACCTCCTCGGCGGTGCGCTCGCCGAGCATGAGGGCGTGCTCCTTCTTCATCCAGGCCACGATCGCGGCGTCGAGCTCGTCGCCGGCGGTGCGGATGCTGAGGCTGGTGACGATGCCGCCGAGGGAGATGACGGCGACCTCGGTCGTGCCCCCGCCCACGTCGACCACCATGTTGCCCGTCGGCTCGTGCACGGGGAGCCCGGCGCCGATCGCCGCTGCCATCGGCTCCTCGACGACGTACACGCGGCGCGCGCCGGCCTGGTAGCCCGCCTCCTTGACCGCGCGCTGCTCGACCGGGGTGATCGCGCTCGGCACGCAGATCACCATCCGCGGCTTGGCGAAGTAGCGGCGCCGGTGCACGCGCGCGATGAAGTGGCGCAGCATCTGCTCGGTCGCCTCGAAGTCGGCGATGACGCCGTCGCGCAACGGGCGCAGCGCGGTGATGTTGTCGGGGGTGCGGCCCATCATGGCCTTCGCCTCGTGCCCGACGGCGATCACGTCGCCGGTCGAGTCGTTGAGCGCGACGACACTGGGCTCGTCGAGGAGCACGCCCTTGCGGCGCACGTAGACCAGTGTGTTGGCGGTACCGAGGTCAACGGCCAGGTCGCGGCCGATGATGCTGTTCGCCCTCAACGTGTGCCCTCGCAGACGTCCCTCGGTCCGACCGCGGCGGTCGGCCCAGCCGTGCGCGACGGGGAAGCCGGGAGCACCCCGCGGGGGCGGTGCGACCGGGGCGGACCCCGAGCGCACGATCCGGGACCCTCCGCCTGCGAGCGTAAGGAAGGGTCAGCCTGTCACCCGGGAGGCACGCCGAGACTCGTGTTGCGGATGTTACGGGTGTGGTGCTACTGCCGCCGTCAGAGCGAGGGGAACCAGAGGGCGATCTCGCGCTCGGCGGACTCGGGCGAGTCGGAGCCGTGCACCAGGTTCTCCCGGTTGGAGAGGGAGAGGTCGCCGCGGATGGTGCCGGGAGCCGCCTTGCGGCCGTCGGTCGCGCCGTTGAGGGCGCGGACCACCTCGATCGCCTCGTCGCCCTCGAGCACCAGCGCCACGAGCGGTCCGCTCGTGACGAAGGTGCGCAACGGCGGGTAGAAGTCGCGCTCGACGTGCTCGTGGTAGTGCGCGTCGGCCTGGGCCGCGTCGATCAGCCGGTGCTCCATCGCGACGATCGTGAGGCCCTTGGCCTCGAAGCGCGACAGCACCTCGCCCACGAGGCCGCGGCGGACCGCGTCGGGCTTGAGCAGGACCAGAGTGCGTTGAGTCACGCGGCGCACCCTATCCGGTCGGCGCGACCGTCCCCTGGGCGACCTCCGCGGCCAGCGCCGTTGCCAGGTCGCCGCGCGGCGCGACCACCACGTCGTCGAGCCCGAGCCAGCCGGCCAGCCGCCACAGCTCGGCCGCCAGCTCGGCCGCGGTCTCCGGCGGCGCGCCCGGCTCGGCGAAGCTGCCGGGCACGAGCAGGACCCGCCCCGCCCGGTCGGCCTTGAGGTCGACCCGCGCGACCAGTCGGTCGCCCAGCAGGAAGGGGAGCACATAGTAGCCGTGCACGCGCTTCGCCGCGGGCGTGTAGATCTCGATCCGGTAGAAGAAGTCGAAGAGGGCCTCGCTGCGGTCGCGCTCCCACACCACGGGGTCGAACGGGCTGAGCAGGGTGCGGGCCGCGATGCGCCGTGGCAGCCGCGCCTCGCGGTGGAGGTACGCCGGCCGCCCCCATCCTTCGACCGTGACCGGCTCGAGCTCGCCCGCCTCCACCAGCGCGGCCACCGCCTCCCGGGCCGGGCCGATCCTGATCCGGTAGTAGTCGGCCAGGCAGTGCACGCTCGCCACGCCGTGGGAGCGCGCCGCCCGCCGTACGAGCTCGAGCACGGCCTCGCTCTCGCCCACCTCCGGGGCGTCGAGCACGGCGGCCGGCAGCACCCGCTCGGGGAGGTCGTAGCGCACCTCGAACTGGCTGTTGCGACCGGCGATCGCGATCTCACCTGTCATGTAGAGGATGTCGAGCGCCTTGCGCTCGTCGGACCAGTTCCACCCCCAGTGCACCTTGTCCCGCGGCGTGCCGTCGTGGAGGTCGCGCGCGGTGACCGGTCCGCGGTCGGCGACCTCCTTCATCACCCGCTCGCGCACCGCGGGGTCGATGCCCTGCCACCACTTGAACTCACGCTCGGCGTAGTGCCGCATCCGGAAGCGCATCACCGGCCACAGCTCGACGGGCATGAACGCCTGCACGTGCGCCCAGTACTCCACCACCCGGCGCGGCCGGACCTCGGACGCGCGGCGCAGCAGGTCGACGTCGTAGGGGCCCATCCGCGAGTAGAGCGGCATGAGGTGCGCCCGCTGCAGCACGTTGACCGAGTCGACCTGCAGCACCCCCGTGCGCGCCAGGGTGCGCTGGAACGTGCGCATCGTCGGCACCCCGTGGGGCTTGTCGGCGAACCCCTGGGCCGCCAGCGCGACGCGACGCGCCTGAGCACGGGAGAGGGACTGCACCTGCAGGACCCTAGGCGACACCACCGACACGGACGCGGGTCGCGCCGGCTTCAGCTCACGACTACTCGAGCTCGACCAGCTTCTCGCGGACGGCGTACATGACCGCCTCCATGCGCGAGTGCAGCTGCAGCTTCTCGAGCATGTTGCGCACGTGGTTCTTCACCGTGTTCTCACTGATCGCGAGACGGTGGGCGACGTCGCGGTTGGACAGGCCCTTGGCGACCAGGCGCAGCACGTCGAGCTCGCGCTCGGTCAGCTTCAGGGCGGGGCCGGTCGAGCGGTCGGGCCGCGACATCGTCTTGAACTCGTCGATCAGCTTCGCGGCCATCGACGGGCTGATCAGCGACTGGCCCTCGGCCACGACGCGGATGCCCTGCGCGACCTCCTCGATCGAGGAGTCCTTGAGCAGGTAGCCCGAGGCGCCGTTCTTGACGGCCTCGTAGAGGTCGGCCTCCTCGTCGGAGACCGTGAGCATCACGATCTTCGTCGTCGGCGAGGCCGCCTTGATCGCCACGCAGGCCTCGATGCCCGACTGCTTCGGCATCCGCACGTCGAGCAGCACCACGTCGGGAGCCGAGCTGATCGCCAGCGCGGTGCCCTCCGCGCCGTCGCTCGCCTCGCCGACGACCTCGATGCCCGACTCGACACCGAGCAGCATGGTCAAGCCGCGACGGAAGAGCTCGTGGTCGTCGACCACCAGCACGCGAACAGGCTCGTTCCCACTGGCCACGCGAGCATCATGGCACAAGCGGGCCGGGTTCTTTACTCCCCCAGGTCGAGCGAGATCACGCCGTAGTCGTAGCCACGACGCCGGTAGACGACCGCCGGGCGCTCGCTCTCCTTGTCCACGAACAGGTAGAAGTCGTGGCCCACGAGCTCCATCTCGTAGAGCGCCTGGTCGAGCGTCATCGGGCTCGCGGGGTGGGTCTTCTCGCGCACCACCAGGGGGCCGTCGCCGGTGACCGTGATCGGTCCGACCTGCCGCTCCTCCACCCCGTCGGACTCCGTCAACGTCGGGCTCGAGCCCACACCGTCGACGGGCACGCCCGCCAGCGCCTGGCCGACCGAGACCGGGGCGCGGCGACCGCGGTGCACGCGGCGCCGGTCGGCTGCCTTCCGCATCTGCGAGGCCATCTTGTCCAGCGCCAGGTCGAGCGCCGCCATCTTGTCGTCGGCCGCCGCCTCGGCGCGGATGACGGGCCCCTTGGAGAAGGCCGTGAGCTCCACGTGGACCGCGTGGTCGTGCTGGCGAGGGTTGGGTTCGCAATCGACCTCGACGTGGACCCGCTGGATCCGATGATCGTGCTTCTCCAGCCTCGTCAGCTTCTCGGCTGCGTGACTGCGGAAGCGGTCCGAGATCTCGCAGTGCCGTCCGGTGACCACAACGTCCATCAGGACCTCCAAATGGTTGGTGATGGGACTGTTCTTCAGCGGTCCGCCCGGTCAGGGGCGGCGATCTGGGTGGAGCCGCCCGGCCGACCTGGTCTTCGTCCCCACACCCGCCTGCTGGGGCTTGGCAGCTTGGTGCCACGCCACCCTCTCCCGGGGAACGGCCATGTCTGATGGCCGTCCGGGGCAGGACTGACGACTAAGCCGCACCGTGCTCATCGGCGCGAACGCCGACTTACGTGGACCGTTTCGCCTGCGACTGGCATCGGCTTGCCGTGGGGCGCTCGGGTCGAGCCCGTGCGTCCCGACGACGCAACCACGGACCCGGGCGGACTCCATGTTGAGACGTTACTCGGTGCCCGGTGGTCCCGAAAGGGGGCCGCCCCGATTGCCTCCCCCGACGGCGGGCGGACGGCGACGGACCGTGGCCGCGACGGCCGCGATCCCGAGCACGGGCACGCCCGCGGCCTCCAGTGCCCGCTGCGCCTCCCGTGCCGTGGCACCGGTGGTGATCACGTCGTCGCAGACCACGACGTGGGCACGTCGGCCGGACAGTCGTCGTACGGCGGCCGGCCGGGCGGCCATCGAGCCGTCGAGGTTCGCGTGGCGCTCCCCCGCGTCGAGGCCGGCCTGGTCGGCCACGCCCGGCCGCGTGCGCAGCAGGCGGGCGGCACCCGCCTCGCGGCCATCCGCGCGCAGCAACCGCGCCGCACGGCGGGCCATCGTGAGGGTGGGGTCGTGCCCACGCGCACGCACCGCGGCGGGACGCGACGGGACGGGCACGAGCAGCAGCGGGGCGTCCGCGACCTCCGCGGTCACCGCAGCCACGGACACCGCCAGCAGGTCGCCCAGCGGGCGGCCCAGCGCGAGGAGCCGGTGCTCCTTGTGCCCGAGGACCATCGCTCGCAGCGCGTCCCCGTAGGCACCCGTCGCGTACGGCGGCGCCAACCCGTCCGGCGTCGGGCTCGGCCACGCCGCGGACGCCGCGCCGGGCAGCGCGGCCCGGCAGTCCGGGCAGAGCACGCGGCCGGCCCGCGCACAGCCCACGCACGCACCACCGAGGAGGAGGTCGGCGGCAGCGTCGAGCAGGGCCGGGAGGAGCACGCCTCGATGCGACCATGCGGACGCCGGTCCGCCAAGGCGGTCGCCGACGCCTGTGGACTCAGCCGGCGAAGTCGAGGTCGCGGACCGGCGCCATGTCCGGGAGCTGCTCGCCGGTGGGCACGTCGACGAGCGAGGTCCGTCCGACCGCGTAGACGGGCGAGTCGGCGTACGGCTCGGAGGCCAGGCCCAGGATCCGCCCGGGCACCATCGTCGACAAGGTGCCGACCCCGACCGTGGCGCCGTCGACGGAGACCGTCTCCACGCCGAAGAGCGCACCCGGGCGGGCCGGGGTCAGCACGGCGAGCTCGGCCACGCCGGTCCACGCGACGTCGACGGCGTGCAGGGCACGGGTCGACCAGATCACGGTCGGCTCGATCACCTGGTCGACCCGGCCGCGGTTGTCCAGGACGACCCGGACGGCCACCAGCCGCTCACCGCGCCTCCCGTCGACGAGGGCGACGAGCCGGGTGCCGTCGCGCGAGACGAGGATCCGGCGCACCTTCTCGCCGCTCACCTGCGGGATCGCGACCTCGCGCACCTGCGCTCCGTGGCTCACCACCACCACCCGCGCTCCTGTCGCGGTCCGGTCGAGCAGCCACAGCCGTCCGGACGCGTCCCAGGTCGGCCGGGCGAGGTTGTCGCCGGTCGTGAGCACCTCGATGCCGGCGTCCCGCCGGAGCGCGCGCAGCGGCGCCGTCAGGACCTCGCGACGGTCGGCCGTGACGGCGGCGACCCGGTCGCCCCGGGGCGAGACGGCGAAGGAGGAGAGATCGTGCGGGGTCCAGCCGAAGGGACCGTCCACCGGCCGCAGGTCGCCGACGTCACCGACGACGAGCCGGCCCCGGCGCAGGCCGTAGAGGACCCCCGTCGAGGCGGTGTCGCTGGGGTCGAACGCATCGGCGGACTCGACGTCGTACAACGACGTCCCACCCGAGACGTCGAGCTCCTTGCCGCCGATGCTGACGCGCAACGCCGAGATCGACGGCTCCTGGCGCAGCGTCGCCGCGAGCTGGGCGAGCAGCCGCAACGCCTGGTCGGACCGGATCTCGGGGGCGTCGCCACCCAGGTCGAGGGTCGCCACGCCGTCGTCGACCGGGACGGACAGGCCGACCGTCAGGTGCGGCGGCACGTAGGTCGTGACGATGTCGCGCAGCCGTCGCGGCGGCCCCGCCAGCAGCGCCGACACCAGGCTCGTCGCGAACGTCCGGCCCACCGGCACGAAGACCGGCTCGGGGACGAGCACCTGCGCGGTGGGGTCGAAGAAGTAGAGCGACGCCTGCCGGTAGCGGTCCTTGAACCAGGAGCTGCTGACCGCGAGGGAGTCGGGCGGGTCGATGATGCGGAACTCGCCGTCCTCGATCGTGACCTGGAAGCGCAGCACGCTCCGGTCGGGGGTCAGCCGCGACTCCCAGCCGCCGGACTCGTCGAGCTGCGCGGCGTCGCGCATCCGGATGCGCACGGTGCCGACGTCCTCCCGCGGCTTGCCGAGGTCGGAGTAGACGACCGTCGACTCCGGGTCCCACTCCTCCGCGGCGTCGTCGGTGAGGTACTCCTTGGCCACGCTCGTCGAGATCGGCCACGCCATCATCGCCTCGAGGAAGCCGTTGACGATCTCCAGGCGCGACTCGCCGGGCTGCGGTGGGGGCGCGTCGATGGTCGAGGCCCGGTCGGCGTCCTGCTCCCCCGACAGGTCGGCGTCCACCACGGGCCCGGAGTCGGGGAGCGAGACGACGCACCCGCTGAGGAGTGCGGCGACCAGCAGCGCGCTCGCGCCGAGCAGGAGTCGCTTCACGGAAGGATCCCCTCGCTCGGCAGGACCTCGGGCTCCGTCGCTTCGGCCAGGTCCGCGCGTGCCCCGTCGACCGGCGCCAGCGGGAGCGGGCTGTGGCGCAGCGGGGTGCCGGCCCGGCGCGGCAGGGTGAGCCGGAACTGCGCACCCTCTCCCGGGCGGCCCCAGGCCTGCAGCCAGCCCCCGTGCAGGTGGGCGTCCTCCAGCGAGATGGCGAGACCGAGGCCGGTGCCACCGCTGCTGCGCGCCCGCGCGGGGTCGGACCTCCAGAACCGGTTGAACACCATGGCCGACTCGCCGGGCGCGAGGCCGACACCGCGGTCGCGCACGGTGACGGCCGCGGCGTGGTCGTCGGCCGCCATGCGTACGACGATGGGCCGGTCCGGGTCGTCGGGGAACGCGTGGTCGATGGCATTGGTCACCAGGTTGCGGAGGATGCGCTCGACGCGGCGCGCGTCGGCCTCGGCCCGGACCGGCCGGTCCGGCTGCTCGACGACCACGAGCACACCGCGCTGGTCGGCGAGCGGGCGAGCGAAGTCCACCACCCGGTGGGCGACGTCGAGCAGGTTGATGTCCTCCGCGTCGAGCACGGCGGCCCCGGCGTCGAAGCGGCTGATCTCGAGCAGGTCGACCAGGAGGGTCTCGAACCGGTCGAGCTCGGCCTGCAGGAGCTCCGCGGCGCGGGCGGTCGCCGGGTCGAAGTCGCGCCGGGCGTCGTGGAGCACGTCGCCAGCCATCCGCACCGTCGTCAGGGGCGTGCGCAGCTCGTGCGAGACGTCGGAGACGAAGCGTCGCTGCACCGAGCTCAGCTCCTCCAGCTGGCGGATCTGGCGCTGGAGGTTCGACGCCATCTGGTTGAACGACGACGCCAGCCGCGCCAGGTCGTCCTCCCCCGTGACCAGGAGGCGCTCCTGGAGCCGGCCGGCCGCGAGGCGCTCGGCCACGCGACGGGCCATCCGCACCGGGGTGACCACCTGCCGGGTGACCAGCCAGGTGAGTCCAGCGACCAGGACCAGCAACAGGCCGGCCGCGGTCAGCAGCGCACGGGTCACCAGGCCCAGCGTCTCGTGCTCCTCGGTCAGCGGGAAGAGGAAGTAGATCGTGTAGGTCTGCCCGTCGGCGGGCAGCCGGACCTGCGAGCCGACGACGATGCCCGGCTCCCGCTCGACCGACCCGTCCGGCAGGGTGCGCACGATCTCGGTGTAGGTCCAGGCGGTCGAGCTGGGCACTCGCTCGAAGTGACGCTCGAGGCTGGCCGGGATGCTCTGGAGCTCCAGGCCACTCGTGCGCTGGGCACCACCGTCGGTCAACGTGACCTGGTCGCCCTCGGGACCTCCGAGCACGACGCCGTACCCCCGGCTCTCACCGGCCTCGATGATGGGGTCGATCAGCTCCGCGCGCTGCTCGCTGGCGTTGGCCTCCGTGCCGGTCGCGGCGGAGAGGTGGTCACGGGTCTCGGAGACCTCGGCCTCCACCTCCCCCACGACGATGTCCACGCGGTGGCGCAGGAGGCCGTCGCGGGTCTGCTGCAGCAGCAGCCAGCCGACCGCGCTGATGACGATCGCGGAGAGGAGCAGGGTGCTCACGACGACCCGCGCCTGGATGGAGCGGCGCCAGAAGGTCAGCGCCCGCCGGATCCCGGTGGGCAGCGCGATCCGACCGACCCGGACGACCACGCGCTAGCTGCCCGCCTTGTAGCCGACCCCACGGACGGTCAGCACGATCTCGGGGTGCTCGGGGTCGTGCTCGACCTTCGAGCGGAGCCGCTGGACGTGGACGTTGACCAGCCGGGTGTCGGCGGCGTGGTGGTAGCCCCAGACCTCCTCGAGGAGGACCTGGCGCGTGAAGACCTGCCAGGGGCGGCGGGCCAGGCAGAGCAGGAGGTCGAACTCCAGCGGGGTCAGCGGGATCTCCGACCCGTCCCGGGTGACGCTGTGGCCCGCGACGTCGATCTGGAGGTCCTTCAGGGTGAGGGTCTCCGAGGCGACCGAGTCGGTGCGGCGGACCCGCGCCCGGATCCGGGCGATGAGCTCCTTGGGCTTGAACGGCTTCACGACGTAGTCGTCGGCGCCGGACTCCAGTCCGACCACCACGTCGACGGTGTCGCCCTTCGCGGTGAGCATCACGATCGGCACGCCGGACTCGGCCCGGATCTCCTTGCACACGTCGATGCCGTCGCGTCCGGGCAGCATCACGTCGAGCAGCACCACGTCGGGCCGGTAGTCGCGGAACGCCGCCAGCGCGGCGTCACCCCGGGCGCACACCTGGCTGTCGAAGCCCTCCTGGCGCAGCACGATCCCGAGCATCTCCGCGAGCGGAGCGTCGTCGTCGACGACGAGCACGCGACCCTTCGTCGCGTACGACGCCGCTGCCCCCGTGGTGTTCACGTCCTCCATCGTATGCGCGGCACAGCACAGACCCCCGCACCCGGGAGGGGTGCGGGGGTCGGTGTGCTCGTCGAGCGGTGCCGTGCACCGCCGGTCGACCTCAGGCGGCGTCTACGACGAGTGCGGCGCGCCGCACCCTCTGCGACACGCTCGCGTCATCAGATCAGTAGCGGTACCAGTCGGACTTGTAGGGGCCGGCCACGTCGACGCCGAGGTACTCGGCCTGCTCCTTGGTCAGCTCCGTGAGCTCGACGCCGAGGGCGTCGAGGTGCAGCCGGGCGACCTCCTCGTCGAGGTGCTTCGGGAGGACGTAGACGCCGATCGGGTAGTCGTCGGTCTTGGTGAAGAGCTCGATCTGCGCCAGCACCTGGTTGGTGAAGGAGTTCGACATGACGAACGACGGGTGGCCGGTCGCGTTGCCGAGGTTGAGCAGACGCCCCTCGGACAGCACGATGATCTTCTTGCCGTCCTCGAAGATCCACTGGTGGACCTGCGGCTTGATCTCGTCCTTGACGATGCCCGGGATCTTGGCGAGGCCGGCCATGTCGATCTCGTTGTCGAAGTGGCCGATGTTGCCGACGATGGCCTGGTTCTTCATCCGCTCGAAGTGCTCGACCTTGATGATGTCGAAGTTGCCGGTCGTGGTGATGAAGATGTCGGCGAAGTCGACGACCGACTCGAGGCGCTTGACCTCGTAGCCGTCCATCGCAGCCTGCAGGGCGCAGATCGGGTCGATCTCGGTGACGATGACGCGCGCGCCCTGGCCGCGGAGCGACTCGGCCGAGCCCTTGCCCACGTCGCCGTAGCCGCACACGACCGCGACCTTGCCGCCGATCATGACGTCGGTGCCGCGGTTGATGCCGTCGATCAGCGAGTGGCGGCAGCCGTACTTGTTGTCGAACTTCGACTTGGTGACGGAGTCGTTGACGTTGATCGCCGGGAAGAGCAGCGAGCCCTCCTTGAACCGGTCGTAGAGACGCAGCACGCCGGTGGTGGTCTCCTCGGTGACGCCCTTGATGCCGTTGGCGACGTTGGTCCACCGCTGCGGGTCGTTGGCGACGGAGCGCGCGAGGACCCGGAGGACCTCCTTGTACTCCTCGTTGTCGGTCGAGTCCTGGCTCGGCACGGCGCCGGCCTTCTCGAACTCGACGCCCTTGTGGACGAGCAGCGTGATGTCGCCGCCGTCGTCGAGCAGCATGTTGGGGCCGACCTTGTTGCCGTCGGCGTCGGTGAAGTCGAAGACCTTCTCGGCCTCGTCCCAGTACTCCGCGAGCGTCTCGCCCTTCCAGGCGAAGACCGGCGTGCCCTGGGGGTCCTCGACGGTGCCGTTGCCCACGACGATCGCCGCCGCGGCGTGGTCCTGGGTGGAGAAGATGTTGCAGGTCGCCCAGCGCACGTCGGCGCCGAGGGCGGTCAGCGTCTCGATGAGCACGCCGGTCTGGATCGTCATGTGCAGCGAGCCGGCGATGCGAGCGCCGGCGAGCGGCTTGGAGTCGCCGTAGCGGGCACGCATCTCCATCAGGCCGGGCATCTCGTGCTCGGCGAGCGACAGCTCCTTGCGGCCGAACTCGGCCAGGCTCAGGTCAGCAACCTTGTAGTCCATGAAATCTGCTTCCTCAAATGACTTCCGGAGGCTGTCTCTGCGGCGCATCTGCGCTTCTTCGGGATCTCCCGCACAGGACTGCGGTCCAGCCTACAAGCGGGTCGCGACCCCCGCTCAATCGTCGCCGAACTCGTCCGGGAGAGCTGCAGTCACCCGGTGACTGCGGACTTCCCCGCTGGGTCGCCACGCTCTCCTCCACAGGTCCACGCGACGCCCCTTGCGGCCACCGGTCCTCTCCCGGACGGTCGTGGCGTGGACGGACAACGGGTGAGGGAGCTCCTCGAGGTGCAGGCGGGCGTGGTCAGCCGTGCGCAGATGATCACGGCAGGCGCCACGGACAACGACCTGCGCCGCCTCGTGCGGCGCCGCCGACTCGCTCGCGTGCACCCGCGGGTGTACGTCGACCACACCGGCCCGCTCACCTGGGCGCAGCGCGCCTGGGCCGCCACGCTCAGCTGCACGCCGGCCGCGCTGGCGGACGAGTCCGCGATCCGCGCCGCGGAAGGTCCGGGGCGTCGGCGCCACGACGACGGTCGCCCGATCCTCGTGGCCGTCGACCACACCCGCCGCGTGCGGGCGCCGGTGGGTGTCGTCGCGGTGCGCACGGTCGGGCTCGACGACAAGGTCCTCTGGAACGCCTCGCCGCCGCGCATGCGCACCGAGCACGCGGTGGTGCGGATGGCGTCGAAGGCATCGAGCGACATCGACGCCGTCGCCTTCCTCGCCGATGCGGTGGGCGCCCGGATGACGACGGGTTCCCGGCTGGCAGACGCGCTCGCGAGCTGTGCCCGGATCGGCCGCAGACCGTTCCTCGAGGCCGTGATCGCCGACGTCACGGCCGGGACCTGCTCGACACTCGAACGCGGCTACCTCGACCGCGTGGAGCGGCCGCACGCGTTGCCGACCGCCACGCGGCAGTTCCGCGACTCGGTCAACGGCCCGCTCTACCGCGACGCCCTCTACGTGGACCTCGACCTCGTCGTCGAACTGGACGGGCGGATGTACCACTCGGTCGCACGGCGTCACGACGCCGATCTCGAGCGCGACCTCGACGCGGCGGTCGCCCGGCTGGCGACCATCCGGCTCGGATGGGGCCAGGTCTTCGACCGGCCGTGCCGCACCGCCGCGAGCCTCGGCAGGATCATGGCGGCTCACGGGTGGGCCGGCGAGGTCGCCCGCTGTCCGCGCTGCCCACCGACCTACCCGATCGCAGCGTGAGCCGGGAGAGCCGCAGTCACCCGGTGACTGCGGACTTCCCGCCTGTGTCGTGGTCGTCGCCGAGGGGCAGGAGGTGGACGGCGAGGACGACCACCGCACCGACCACCAGGCCGATCACCGCCGAGATGGCGGTGTTGACGAGCCAGCCGACCAGTCCCTCGACCACGCCGACGGCGTGCGCGACGTGGTGCTCGAGGTCGTGGACGTGCTCGTAGGGGGCGTCCCACCAGTCGGCCTCGTGCAGGTTGACGAGCAGGATGTGGCCGCCGACCCACAGCATGGCGACGGTGCCGACCGCGGAGATCACCGCGAGCAGGCGGGGCATCGCGGCCACGAGACCACGGCCCACCTTCTGGGCCAGCGCGGAGCTGCGGGACGCGAGCGCCAGGCCGGCGTCGTCCATCTTCACGATGAGGGCGACGACGCCGTACACCGCGACGGTGATGACGATCGCGACGGCCACCAGGATCGCGAGACGCGCCCAGAAGCTCTCGTCGGCGACCTCGTTGAGGGCGATCACCATGATCTCGGCGGACAGGATCAGGTCCGTCCGTACGGCGCCCGCCACCATCCTCTTCTCGGCGTCGGGCCCGTGCTCGACGATCGGCGTCGGCAGGTCGCCGACGTGGTCGTCGTGGTGGGAGAACCGCTCCCACACCTTCTCCGCGCCCTCGAAAGCGAGGTAGGTGCCGCCGACCATCAAGATGATGGGCAGCGCACCCGGCAGGAACTCGCTGAGCAGCAGCGCGGCCGGGAGGATGATCAGCAGCTTGTTGCGGATCGACCCGATCGCGATCCGCTTGATGATCGGGAGCTCCCGCTCGGCGGCGATGCCCTGGACGTACTGCGGCGTGACGGCGGTGTCGTCGACCACGACGCCCGCTGCCTTGGTCGTCGCGCGACCGGCTGCCGCACCGACGTCGTCGACGGAGGCTGCGGCGAGCTTCGCGATCGCAGCGACGTCGTCGAGCAGGCCGAAGAGGCCCGCACTCATCGGGTGGCGGCCGTGGCCGGCTGGGTCTCCATGGCCGGAAGGCTACCGGGGACCTGCACCGCTGCCGCCTCGAGCGTCAGCTCCACGGCCTGCGTCACCTGCTGCTCGGCGCGCCCGAAGGGGTCGACGAGGAGGAGCAGCCGCTTGCGCACCGGCGGGGAGGCGAGCGTGAGCGAGAGCAGCACGCCGCCGACGAACGTCGCGAACGCGGCGGCGAGCACGTGGTCGGCCGCCCAGTCCGGGTAGTCGGAGTAGGCCAGCCCGCGCACGACGAACCCGTGGCACAGGTAGACGACGAGGGTGGCCGAGCCCATCCGCGCGAACCAGCCGCCCACCCGCGGCACGAGCGCGAGGAAGGCCGCCGCGCCGACCACGCCGACGGTCAGCAGCACCAACCGGGTGAGCACGCCCTCGCTGTCCGAGACGCCGAGGTCGGCGTACGGCGTGGAGTAGTAGAGCCAGTCGGCGTTGCCGAGCGCCGTGTCGAGGCCGGTGAGGAGCCACAGCACCACGAACGTCCCGGCCGCTGCCCAACGCATGCCTGCTCCGCGCAGCACCTCGAGCCTCTCGGGCGTCGTGTGCAGGCCGAGCACGAAGAACGGCAGCATCCCGGCCGCACGGGTGAGGTCGAAGTACTCCGAGATGTCGCCGGTGACGACCGCCGACGCGACGCTCACCCCGACCGCGAGCGCGATCGCGGAGGTGAACGGCATCGACCGGAAGAGCGGCGTCAGCAGTCGCCACGCGATGAGCGCGGTGAGGAACCAGAGCGGCCAGTGGGGGTCGGCGAAGAGGTCCTGCAGCTGCTCTCCTCCGAGCCACTCGCGGAAGAACGCCATCAGGCACTCGAAGACCACGTAGGGGACGGCGACCGTGCGCACCAGGTTCCACATCCGGTCGCCGGTGAACTCGAAGCCCTTCGACAGGTACCCGGTGACGAAGACGAACGCCGGCATGTGCCAGGAGTAGAGGAAGTGGTAGAGGTGCCCGAGGATCCCGTCCCCGGGGAGGAGGGCCCAGGCGTGCCCGACGACGACCAGGGTGACCAGGGCCATCTTGGAGTTGTCGAGCCAGGGGTCTCGACCCGTGCGTGAGGAGGACATCGCGCGGATCGGTACCCCCATCGCCGCTCGCCAGACCCCGGGATCGGCCCCCGACGTCAGTCCTCGACGAGCCCCAGCCGGAGGTACTCCGCCGCGTAGGTGCCGTTGAGAAGGAGCGACGCGTAGCGTGCGACCTCGCCGTCGGCCTCGGTCGTCACGGCCTCGACCCGTACGTCGCGCGTCCGCGCAGCCTCCTCGAGCCGCCCGCGCTGCTCACGGCCGACGTCGTCGTCGCTGTTGTCGTCGAGCACGATCAGCACCGGCCGGCGCTCGCCGCTCCCGTCGGCGTAGGGGTCGGCGAACACGTTGCGGGGGCGCGCCGCCTCGATCACGGGCAGCAGGTGCTCGGCGTCGCCGGCGAGCGCGGTGCGCCCGGAGGTACGGCGGATCGACTCCGCGACCCGGCGCGCGGCCCGCGCCGCGAGGACCGACCCGCCCCAGACCAGCGGCGCGGCGTCGGCGAGCGAGATCGCCAGCATCTTGGCGGGGTTGATCGAGATGTCGCGCTGCGGCGAGCACGCGATGGCGACGCCGTCGAGCGCCTCGGCGACTGCCGCCGGGTCGGACGACGGCCCGAGGGCCACCTGGTGGAGGAACGACAGCATGACCACGGCGGTCGCCAGCTGGTCACTCGTGCTCGTGGGCAGGATCGTGGTCCAGCGACCGGCGGCGTGCTCTGCGACCATCGACTCGGCCGGGCAGGCGACCACCACCTGACAGCCGCGGCGGGCCGCTTCGGCGACGGCCGACGCGGTGCCGGGGTCGGAGCCGTCGGGGGCGAGCACGACGACCAGGTCGAGGCTGCCCGCCCAGCCCGGCAGGCCGGCCGACGGCCAGGCCACGAACGGCACCGGACACCACGGCTCCAGCACGGCGCGCAGCAGGCGGGAGTCGGGGCCGGCGGCGATCACGGCGCGGGGTCGCGCGTCGGTGGCACGACCGACGGCCTCGGCGATCGCGTCGATCGCCGCGCCGGCCTCCCGCCGTACGCGGGCCCCCGACTCCGCCAACGTGCGCAGGCGGAGGTCCGTGCTGCCCAGGGCGATCTCGTCGTCGAGGCGGGACTCGTCGAACCAGGTCATCGCAGCGGCCGCCCGGCTAGCGGGTCGACCGGGCCTCGTCGACGAGCAGGACCGGGATCCCGTCGCGGACGGGGTAGGCGAGTCCGCAGCCCTGACAGACGAGCTCGGGCCGGTCGGCCTCGGCCAGCGCGAGCTCGCCGTGGCACGCCGGGCACACGATGATCGCGAGCAGCTCGGCGGACACGCCCGCGCCCCCGGTCACTTGCCGCTCCTGATCACCGCGAGGACCTCGTCCCGGATCTCGTTCATGGTGCTGACGTCCTTCCCCTCGGCGTTGAGCCGCAGCAACGGCTCGGTGTTGGAGGCGCGCACGTTGAACGCCCAGTCGTCGCTGACCACGCTGAGACCGTCGAGGTGGTCGACCTCGACACCCTCGCGGCCGCCGTACGTCGCCTCCAGCGCGGCCAGCACGGCGGCCTGGTCGGTGACCTCGGAGTTGATCTCGCCGCTCATCGGGTAGCGCTCGTAGTCGGCGAGCAGGCTCGACAGCGGCTGGTCGGTCTCGGCCAGTGCCGCGAGCGCGTGCAGCGCCGCGAGCATGCCGGAGTCGGCACGCCAGAAGTCGCGGAAGTAGAAGTGGCCGCTGTGCTCGCCGCCGAAGATCGCGTCGGTCTCGGCCATCGTGGCCTTGATGTAGGAGTGGCCCACCCGGGTGCGGACCGGCGTGCCGCCGCGCTCGGCGACGATCTCCGGGACGGCGCGGCTGGTGATCAGGTTGTGGATGATGGTCGAGCCCGGCTCCTTCGCGAGCTCGCGCGCGGCGATCAGTGCGGTCAGCGTCGACGGCGAGACCGCCTGGCCCCGCTCGTCCACGAGGAAGCAGCGGTCGGCGTCGCCGTCGAAGGCGAGTCCGATGTCGGCCCGTTCGTCGAGCACGCGCTGCTGCAGGTCGACGAGGTTGGCCGCCTCGATGGGGTTCGCCTCGTGGTGGGGGAAGGTGCCGTCGAGCTCGAAGTACATCGGGACCAGGTCGACCTGGTCGGCGAGCCGCTCGAAGACGGCCGGCGCGGTGTGGCCGGCCATGCCGTTGCCGGCGTCGACGACGACCTTGAGCCGGCGACCGGAGACCGGGGCGAGCGAGAGGAGGTGGGCCGCGTAGGCGTGGAGGACGTCGTGGCTCGAGATCGAGCCCGTGCGCCCGGACGGCGCCGGGGCCTCCTGGAGGACCAGGTCCCTGATCTCGGCCAGGCCGCTCTCCAGGCCCACCGGCTGGGCGTGCGCGCGACACATCTTGATCCCGTTGTACTGCGCGGGGTTGTGGCTGGCCGTGAACATCGCGCCCGGCAGCCCGAGGTGACCGGAGGCGAAGTAGAGCTGGTCGGTCGAGGCCAGCCCGATCATGGTCACGTCGGCGCCGGCGCTAGTCGCGCCGTCGGCGAACGCGCCCGCCAGTCCGGGCGAGCTGGGCCGCATGTCGTAGCCGATCACCATCGACGTCACGCCCAGCACCCGCACGTAGGCCTGGCCCGTCGCGCGGGCGAGATCCTCATCGAGCTGGTCCGGGACGACCCCGCGGACGTCGTAGGCCTTGAAGACCGCGTTGACGTTGCCCGGCGAGATCGTCGACATGGCGCAAACGTAGTAGATGGCGCCGCTCGCCGGCACGGCGCACGGGTCAGTCGCTGGTGAGGACGCGGAGGTGACCGCGGCGGGCCACCTCGCGGCCGGTCTCCTGGACCGGCGGCGTGGCCGGCGTCAGCGGTCGTGCCGCCTCGCGGACGGCGTCGGCGAGCGCGAGCAGGTCGTCCTCGCTCGGGCCGGGCACCGCCTGGTCGAGGGAGAGGCGCAGGACCTCCCAGCCCCGGGGCGCCGAGAGGCGCTCGCTGTGGAAGCCGCAGAGGTCGTAGGCGTGCGGCTCGGCATAGGTGGCGAGCGGGCCGAGCACGGCGGTCTGGTCGGCGTAGACGTAGGTGAGCGTCGCGACCGCGGGGCGGGCGCAGGCGGTGCGCGAACAGCGCCGGGCGAGACTCACGCGGCAGACGGTACCTCCTGTCCGGCGGTACGGCGGATAGGCTCGCGGCTCGTGGAGGACTCCCCTGCCGGGCCGGGCGGACCCGACCGACGCTCGCGCCGCGACCGCCGCGGACGCGGCCAGCGCGGACCCGCGGCGCTGGGGCACCCCTCGATGGGACGGCCCCCGCGACCGCGCTCGCCCGGGGAGCGCTTCGACCGGCTGGTGCTCGACGTGGTGACCGACATCGACGCCCGGTGGTCGGACCGCCTCGGTCTCGTCGAGTACGTCGTCGAGGACATCCCGCAGCTCCCCGACGACTGGGACGCGGAGTCGGTGCCCCTGTCGTCGTTGGTGCGCGGCTCGGGCACGACGCCGAGCCGGCTGGTGGTCTTCCGGCGGCCGCTCGAGCACCGGGCGGCCGACCGCACCGACCTGGAGGCGATGGTGCTCACGGTCGTGGTGGAGCAGGTCGCCGAGCTCCTCGGGATCTCCCCGTCGGAGGTCGATCCGCGCTATCCCGACGACGTCGACTGAACCGGCGGCTCGACGGGCCGCGGCCCGATCACTCCGGACGGACGACCGGCACCTCGGCGTCGACCTCGGCGGGCCGCACGCGGAGCACCCCGATGCGGTCGCCGGTCAGCACCACCGTCCCGGCCACGGCGGCGTTGCGCGCCTCGACCGTCACCGCCACCGCGGCGTCGGGCAGCTTCAGGCCGGCGCCCCGCTCGGCGCCGATCTCGATGCGCTTGCCGTCGAGCAGCACCTTGCCGCGGGCGTCCGTCGCGGTCACCCGCACCGTGCCGGCGCCGGTGGCGCCGCCGAGCACCAGGGACTTCGGACCCAGCGGCACGATCGTGGTCGCCGGCCGGCCCGGGTCGATCGCGGTCACCGGTGCGATGAGGCCGAGGTCGTCGCCGAGCAGCCGCACCGAGGCCACCACCGGCGTGGCGGAGACGACCTCGAGCCCGAGGGCACCGGCCCTCGCGCGCTTGGTCAGCACCTGGGAGAGGGGCACCTGACGCACCGTGCCCGCGGGCACGACGACCTCGTCGAGCCCCGCGGGGGTGAACGTTGAGGAGTCGGAGACGACGCGGACGGTCGCCCGTACCTCGCTCGCGCCGGGGTTGAAGACGTTGATCTCGCCGGAGCCGTCCGCCGGCACACCGAGCAGCAGGTTGTCGCCGGACGGCTCGGCCTGCGCCGGGAGGAAGTCGACCCGCGGCGTGCCGCGTCCGAGCGGGTCGTAGGTGTGGCGCACGGTCGGCACGACCCGGCCGCGCGTGACGGTGAGGTGCGCGGCGAGCGTGCCGCGGCGCGGGGCGACCTTCGACAGGTCGAGCCGCACCACCTGGTTGCCTGGGACGGAGATGCCGTGGAGCTCGTCCTCCTGCACGAGACCGTGGCGGCCGTAGAGCGCGATCTCGACGACGGCCGGGCCGCCGTCGGGGTTGGCCAGCTCGATCGTGGAGGACTGCTTCGCGGCGGCTCCGATGCCGACGTACCACTCGTCGAACGCCGGCGCCCGGCACTCGGCCGCCGCGCGCGCCTCCCCCGTCCGGCCGGCGACGAGACCGGGCGCCGCGGCGTCCTTGCCGCGCACGACGACGTCACCGTCGGTGCCGATGGTGGTCAGCGCATCGGGTCGTACGTCGACGGGCGAGCGTGGTGCGAGATCCGCCGCGCCGCCCTGGGCGACGCGCACGGCGACCTTGCCGGCCCGCGTGTCGGGCACCCGCGTGACGACGACGTCCCCCGCGGTCGTGCTGCCGGCCGCGGCACAGACGACGGACGCGTCGGACAGCGGCGCCGACGACGGCGGCGCGTCGGCGTAGGGCGAGGAGTCCTCACCGCGCACCAGTGCCAGGCTGCCGGCCACGACGACCGGCAGCAGCACACCGAGGACGACGACCAGGTCGACCCGTCGCCGTTGCGCGCTACCGCGCCTGCCCGGCGCGATGCTGCCGGCGCGGTCGGCACGGCGGCCCGAGCCACCGGCAGCGGTGGGGGGGGTCTGCTGGTCGTCACTCATGACGGCTCCTGCGCAGGGTCGGCAGGGCGAGCACCACGACGACGGGGATCGCGATCGCCTGCAGCACGAGGAGCGCGATCCGGGCCCACGAGCGGGGCCCCTCGACGGAGTCGGCCGTGGGCTTGTCGATCACCAGCCACGCCCGGGTCTCACGGTCCTCCGCGCTCGCGCGGACCAGCCCCTCGGTGGCATCGAGCCGGGTCGCGATCTGGCCGTCGGCCGGCGCGGGCTGGACGACGTAGCGGATGCCGCGCTGCGTCAGCTCGGCGACCGCCTTGTCGGAGGGCGCGGTGGTGAGGTCGGCGACCAGGTCGGTCGCGCTCGTGTCCTCGCTGGTCAGGGCGGCGATCTCGTCCTCGCCCACCGTCGCGCCGTCGCCGCGCTCGACCCGGTAGGTGACGCCGTGCGCAACGCTGCCGCGGATGACGAGGATGCCGTTCTGGTCCGCGGCCTCGGCCTCCTGCGACATGTAGACCGGGATCCCGTTGTCGGTGTGGGCCTCGAGCTCGTCGCCGCCCCAGCCGGCGAACCAGACGAGCCCGGCGACCGGCGCCGCGACCGCGACGAGGCCGACGACGGCCGTGACGGCCTGCGCCACGCGTGGCAGGACGACGGGCGTGGGAGAGCGTTCGGTCAGGGCGAGGCCGCCGAGCACCGCGGCGGTGATCCAGCTGCCGTGCACCACGAGCAGGACCGGTCCCAGTCCGGGCTGCTGGGTCGCCGCACCGGCCAGGTCGACCTCGAAGACACCGAGGGGCACCGCGACGAGGGCGGTCACGGCGGCGACCAGCCAGCAGAGCACCACGCCGATCCGCGTCGCGCGCGGGATCACGGCGAGCAGCGCGACCACCGGGAGCACCAGACCGAGCCACCACGGGGCGCCGAGGTCGCCGAACCGGCCGACGAGGAGGTCAACGCCGTCGGTCGCGGCGGTCGGCCACCGGCCGACGTCGAGGAAGAAGCCTCCCGCAGCGCCCTCCCACAGCGCCGGCAGCCACCAGGGCGCGAGCAGCAGCAGCGGGACCGCGAGCGCCGTCGCGGGCGGACCCCACGCGGAGCGCGCGCGCACCGCGCTGCGCACCACGGCCCCGGCGGTCGCGATCACGACCGCGCCGAGGACGGCGCACAACCACCACACGACCGGCGCGAACGCCGTGAGCAGGGTCAGGAGCAGGCCCACCCGCCAGGCCGCGCGCCACCGGCGCGGCTCCTCGGGGTCGGCGAAGTCGAGGGCTGCGCGGGCCAGCCACGGCAGCAGGGCCGCGGCCACGACCACGCCCCACCGCCCGCTGCCCCAGGCGCCCGCCACCAGCGGCACCAGGGCGTAGCTCACCGACCCCCACAGCAGCAGCCACCGCGGCGCGCCGAAGCGGCTGATGAACCGTCCCACGACCCGCAGGAAGCGCCAGGCGCCCCAGAGCGCGATCGGGCCGGCGGCGACGAGGAGCAGCGTCATGGTGCCCTCGGTGCCGAGGACGGAGGCGAGCAGCGCCAGCGGCAGGACGTACGGCGGCGCCGGCACCGCGCTGCCGAAGCCGATCGGGTGCCAGCTCTCGTACTGCAGCCGCCACCAGTCACCGGCCCCGGCCGGCACGGGCGAGAGCGAACCGCCGCTCACCGCGCTGAACGCCTCGCGCGCGCCGATCACGAAGGCGATCGCCGCGACGGCGAGGCCGACGGCAACGGGGTCGGTGAGGAACCGTGCGAGCAGGCCGGAGTCGACGAAGTCCTCGTCGTCGTCCTTGTGCCGCGCGACCGGTGGCGACGGATCGCGCTCCGCAGCCGCGATCCGGCGGCGGTCGGCGACGTCGGCGGCCTGGTTCGCGGCCGCCGCGACCAGGTCGGTGACGAAGTCGAGGCCGTGGCGGTAGGGCAGCCACCACGGGGCGAGCAGCCGGCGGAGCCGGTCGTGGTCGGGCGGCGAGGTCCGGCGCTCCCGGCGCTCGCGGCGCGCCGCCAGCAGCGGTCCCGGACGGCCGTGGACCGACACCACCGCGGCGAGCTCGTCGAGCGCCTCGCCGACCGAGCGCACCACGAGGAAGCCGAGCATCCGCAGCACCGAGCCGAGCGCGAGCCGCACCGCCTGGAAGGGCAGCGCGGCCGGCCGGCAGTTGGCCAGGATCGTGAAGAGCGCGGCGCGGCGCTCCTGGTAGTGCGTGTGCCGCCCGGTGAGGGCGGTCCGGCGGATGCCGCGGTGGGCGGCCTCGGCGTGGAAGACCACGGCCCGCGGCACCACCACGGTCGCGTGCCCCGCCGCGGCCGCACGCCAGCCCAGGTCGACGTCGTTGCCGAACATCGGCAACCGCTCGTCGTACCCGCCGAGGGCCTCGAAGGTGGCCCGGCGCGCCAGCATCCCGGCGCTGTTGACCGCGAGCACCTCGCGGACCTGGTCGTGCTGGCCCTGGTCGTACTCGCCGCGCTCCAGCCCGGTCTCGCGCCGGCCCGTGCCGCTGATGGTCACCCCGACCTCGAGGAGACGCTTCAGCGAGGGCCACTCGCGCAGCTTGGGGCCGAAGAAGGAGGCGTCCGGCCGGACGAGGGCCGCGGCGGTCAGCTCGGCGAGGGCGTCGGGAGCGGGGTTGGAGTCGTCGTGGAGCAGCCACACCCAGTCGGTCTCGATGCCGTGCTGCTGCAGGCCGGCCAGGGCGATGGCCACGGCTTGCGGGAAGGAGGTGGCGCTGCTCTCGCGGAAGACGGCGAAGGGGATCCGCGCGGCCTCCAACGTGCTCGCGATCAGCTCGGCGCTGCCGTCCTTGCTCCCGGTGTCGACGGCGACGACGCCGGCGATGGGCGCCGTCTGACGACGGATGCCCTCGAGGACGGCCGGCAGCCACGACGCGCCGTCGTGGCTGACGAGCACCACCGCGACATCGGACACGAGGAGCGAGCCTAGTGGGGTCGCGGTCGCGCTCCGAATCCCGCGCGGGGAGCGGTCAGACGGCCTTCTTCTTCAGCTTGCGCCGCTCCCGCTCGGACAGCCCGCCCCAGATGCCGAAGCGCTCGTCCTGCATGAGCGCGGCCTCCAGGCACTCGACGCGGACCTCGCAGGTCTGGCAGACCTTCTTGGCCTCGCGCGTCGATCCGCCCTTCTCCGGGAAAAATGCCTCGGGATCGGTCTGCGCGCACAGCGCGCGCTCCTGCCATCCCAGGTCCTCGGTGTCCACATCCTCGACCAGGAAGAGTTCTCTCACCGTTCCGCCCCTTTCGACCCCCATTTGATGGCCGCCCACAACATCTCGACGCCCCGAGATCGGCGACCCGATCCGACCCTGACGCCGCTGCCTGAAGATCTGAACGACACTAGTGGAATTACATGCATGTCATACACGCTGAGTCAAGCCCGAATCTGCTATATGCGGTTCCGTTATCACCCCCGGCAAACGCCCCCGCGACCAGGCGCGGGCAGCGAACGGGCAGAGTTCACCCCATGAAGAAGCTGACGGTGCTGTCCGGCGGGATCGGCGGAGCCAGGTTCCTCCAGGGGCTGCTGCACGGGATCACGACCGGCGCGCTGCCCGGCGTCGACGCCGACGCCGAGGTCACCGTGGTCGCCAACACCGCCGACGACTGGTGGATCCACGGCCTCAAGGTCTGCCCCGACCTCGACACCGTCATGTACGACCTCGGTGGTGGCATCGACCCGGACCGTGGTTGGGGACGGAAGGACGAGTCCTGGAACGCCAAGGAGGAGCTGGCGGCGTACGGCGTCGAGCCCACCTGGTTCGGGCTGGGCGACCGTGACATCGCCACCCACCTCGTGCGCACCCAGCTCATCGACGCGGGCTACCCCCTCTCGAAGGTGACCGAGGCGCTCTGCAAGCGCTGGCTCGCACCCGTCTGGGGCGAGCGGGTGCGGCTGCTGCCGATGACCGACGACCGCGTCGAGACCCACGTCGCCGTCGCCGACACGGCATCCCCGAGCGGACGCCGCGTCGTGCACTTCCAGGAGTACTGGGTGCGGCTGCGCGCCGAGGTCGCCGCCGAGACCATCGTGGTCGTCGGCCTCGACGACTCCTCCCCCGCTCCTGGTGTGCTCGACGCCATCGCAGGCGCCGACCTCGTCGTGCTGCCGCCCTCCAACCCGGTCGTCTCCGTCGGGACGATCCTCGGCGTGCCCGGCGTGCGCGACGCGCTCCGGACGACCCCGGCCCCGGTCGTCGGGCTGTCCCCGATCGTGGGCGGCAGCCACGTGCGCGGCATGGCCGAGCAGCTGCTCGCCACCATCGGCGTCGAGGTCAGCGCGGCCGGCGTCGGCCGCCACTACGGCGCGCGCAGCGCCGGCGGCGTCCTCGACGCCTGGCTCGTCGACGAGCGGGACGCGGCCGAGGTCGCCGCGATCGAGGAGGCCGGCATCCGCTGCGCCGCCGTGCCGCTGATGATGACCGACCACGACGCCACCGCCGCCATGGCCGCGGCCGCGATCGCCCTCGTGCGCTGATGCCCACCCTGACCGTCATCGCTCCGGACGGCGTGCCCGAGGTGGCGGCCGGGGCCGACCTCGCCGACCTCCTGCTCCCCCTGGTGACACTCGAGGACGGCGACATCGTCGTCGTCACCAGCAAGGTCGTCAGCAAGGCGGAGGGCCGGGTCGTCGAGGGTGACCGCGAGGACTGGATCACCGCCGAGACCACCCGCCTGGTCGCCCGGCGCGGGCCGACCCGCATCGTGCGCAACCGCCTCGGCCTGACGATGGCCGCCGCCGGGGTCGACGCCTCCAACGTGGCCCGCGGGGCCGTCGTGCTCCTGCCGGCGGAGCCGGACGCCTCGGCCGCCCGCCTGCGCGCGGCGATCGCGGAGCGCACCGGTCGCAACGTCGGCGTGGTGGTCACCGACACCGCCGGCCGGGCGTGGCGCGAGGGGCAGACCGACATCGCCATCGGCGCCGCCGGGGTCGTCGTCCTGGAGTCGTACGCCGGCCGGCTCGACGAGCACGGCAACGAGCTCGCCGTCACCGCGCCCGCGGTGGCCGACGAGGTCGCCTCCGTCGCGGAGCTGGCCCAGGGCAAGCTCGGCGGGCGGCCGTTCGCGGTGGTCCGCGGGCGCACCGACCTGGTGCTCGCACCGGGCGACGACGGCACCGGCGCCAGGGCCCTCATCCGCGCGGACGGGGGCGACCTCTTCGGCTACGGCGCCCGCGAGGCCGTCGTACGCGCGGTGCTGGGCGACCCTTCGGACGCGGCGCCGTTCGGCGCTCCGTCATCGCCCGACGAGCTGGCCGAGCTGCTCCGTGCGAGCGGCTTCGCGGCGGCGGTCGAGGGCGACAGCGTGCACTGCCCGAGCGGCCCGGACGCGGGGCAGGCTGCCCGGGCGACGGTCCTCGCCTTCGCCCACGGCTGGCTCCCCCGGCCGACCGCGGACGGCGGCGATCTCCGGTTCCACAGGTCGAGTCCGTAGACTCACCGCGATCCCGTCCCACGACACCGAGGTAAGCCGCACCGTGGCCAAGACCACCAAGTCCGAGAAGTCGGAGCGCCAGAAGGTCATCGACGACATCCGGCGCAAGCAGAGCCGCGCCGACCAGCGTCAGGGCCGGATCATCGTCGGCGTCTGCATCGCCGTCGCCGTCGTCCTCATCGGAGCCGCCGCCTACAACCCGGTGCGCACCTGGTTCGAGCAGCGCAAGTACAACGACGAGAAGCTCGCCGACATCGGCGCGCCCGCCTCGGTGTGCGGCAAGGTCACCACCAAGGACGCCACGGGCAGCGGCGACCACCGCCCGACGGGCGAGCAGATCAAGTACGACGACGCCCCGCCCGCCTTCGGCCCCCACTGGAACGAGAACGGTGTCGCGCCGGTCCCGATGGAGGACCGCTTCTACACGAAGGACACGCGGCCCGAGCTCGAGGCCCTGGTGCACAACCTCGAGCACGGCTTCACGATCCTCTGGTACGACCAGACGGCTGCCGACGACGCGACGATGCTCGGCGAGATCAAGGCGATCGCCAAGAAGCTGAGCATCAGCGACACCAACAACCGGCTCGCCTTCAAGGCCGTGCCGTGGACCAAGGACGACGGAAAGGCCTTCCCCGACGGCCAGCACATCGCCTTCACCCACTGGAGCGCCGACAAGGACGACACCAGCAAGTCGTTCGGGTCGTGGCAGTACTGCTCCGAGCCCAGCGGCGCGGCGCTCGAGACCTTCATGAAGGACCACCCCTACTACGACGCCCCCGAGCCCATCGGCGGCTACGTCGGCAAGCAGTGAGCGGACAGGACTCCTGATCAGTACGGGTTGTCGATGATGCGCGAGCGCTTCTGCGACTCGCACGCGATCCCACTGACGTCCGGGTCCTCGTAGCACAACAGCATCTGGACGGCGACGATCCGCTTGTCGGCCGGGTTCGGCACCGAGTGCGTGCCGAAGCCACTGGGTCCGTCGTTGGTGCATCCGTTGAAGTCCCCGAAGAGGTACTCCAGCTTCCGGCTACCGTCGCCGAAGTCGATGTCCGCGTAGAGACCGGCACCGAGGCCGTCGCCCGGGTTGTGGTCGCACCAGTCGGTGACGGCGGCCTGGACGGCCGCCCGCCTCCGACTCTCGAAGGCGACGTAGCCGTCGGCCGTGGCGTAGCCCTTGAAGATCAGCTCACCCGTCTCGAGCGAGAAGTCCCGGTGGATGCCTTCCAGGCAGCACCCTCCTCGTCGTGCCTCCGCGCTCGCGGACGACGGGGCTTGGACCGCCGGTCCGAGGGCAGCGACGCTGGCGAGCACCACGACGCCGGCACGGATCGAGCGTTGGGACGCGAAGGACATGAGACCACCCCGAGATGCGAACTGAGCTGAGGGCGGGAAACGTACCGTCTCCCCTGACGTGCGGGAAGTCGTCCTTTGTGACTATTGCCCGGCCGGCGGGGGTCGCTCTACGTTTCCGAGCCTCACAACTCTCGGGAAGGACTCGGCCATGGCTCGAGCGAAACGTGTCCTCGGCGTCACCAGCACCGCCCTCACCTTGGCGATCAGCGCGCTCTCCATCAACGCGAGCGCGGTCGATCCGGCCCAGGCGGCCGGCGTGGCCACCACCACGATCATGGCCTACCCGACCGACCAGATCATGAGCCAGGACGAGATCGGCGACACGATGACGATGTCGCTGGTCCAGGGCACGGTCACCAAGAACGCCGACGGGACCTACGACGTGGCCCCGACGCGTTCGTCCGTGCCGGCGCGCGTCGTCTCCTCGGCGCAGGTCGTCGACTTCTACGTCCAGGTGCTCGAGACGGACGGGACGGTGAGCGAGACCGCCTTCTCGCTGGTCGAGGACCCGACGTCCGGCGACGGATGGATCGACGGCGGCTGGGCGATCGAGGCGACCAGGGCACGCGAGCAGCTCGAGCGCGGGGTCCGTCGCTCCCCGGCCCTCCGCAAGGTGCGCAGCCACGGCTCCCCGTCGGTGACGGTGCGGATGTTCAACCACCCTGCGACGTCCGACGACCGCACCGCGCTCAAGGGCCGATGGACCGAGCTGGTCAACGCGTCGGCGATCCAGCCGACCCATGGGGTCGCTTCCCAGCGCACCGGCGGTGGGGCGGCGGACTGCGATCTCTATGCGAGCGACCCGGTGTCGACGACTGTCGCGACCAGCTATCCGACACAGGGCGACAATTCCTGGCTCACGTATTCGTCCTCGGAGCACACGACCACCGGGATCGCCGTGACCACCGGCACGGCGGGCAACTTCCACGCATCCGGCACGACGTCGACCGACGACGAGTGGGGAGAGGACTTCAATCCTCGCGCGATCAACCGTAGCTACCGGATCGACATCAACTACGGCCTGTACCACTGCACCAACGTGATCACCGGATACCGGTGGAACCAGGTGGCGCCGCGCTACCAGCCGGGGTTCACGGACATCAACGAGCTGGACAAGTCGGACCGTCCGGACTGGAACGACCACGACTTCTGCGGCAACGTCGCCAACGGCAACTGGTGGCGAGGACACGTTCGCGGGTCGGACTACTCGTTGTCCTACGGCGTCAAGATCTCCTCGGCCATCGGCATCGACCTCTCCTCGAGGCACGTCTACAGCAGCGGGACCCGGCTCTACTACGGCGTCACCGGCGGCAACAAGCGCATCTGCGGTAACAACGCGGAGCCCTCCAAGGCCGCGAAGATGATCGAACGGATCAGGTGAGTCCACGGCTCCGCGGAGCCGTCGTCCTCCTCCTCTTCGTCGCCTCGGGGTGCGCGACGCACGACGGCGGAGGCGGATCGAGCGATCCCAGCCCGCCACGCGCTCCCCGTGCGGACGACGGTCCGCTGCGGATCGACGACGACCCCGTCGGCATGTCGGTCCGAGCCCCGGAGGGTCGTCACCCGGTGCGCTGGACGGCGTCGTTCGGAGCCCGTCACCTGTGCGCCGAGCGGCCGGTGACGGTCACCGCCGTCGAGCCGGACTGGGATGCGGCACCGATCTCGGCCTCGTTCCTCATCGACACGCTCGACGCTCACGAGGCCGAGCAGGAACGGTCCGACTTCTACAGCGCGCTGGGCGCGGCCCCCGACTTCTCCGAGCGCTACGCCACCGAGGAGCCGCTCGTCAGCACGACCCGCGCGGTCGGCGCGACGGTCGATCACCCCTGCAGCGCGTCGCCGTCCGCCGTCGGTCGCCAGGAGCTGGTCGTCGTCCTGCGCGTCGACGAGGGCGGTGCCGACCTCCGGCGGATCGACGTCACCTACGAGGACGAGGCCGGCGACCGCTACGTCGAGCACGTCCGGCGCTGGCGGATGGCGGTCTGCGGCACCCACGTGCCGCCTCACCTGTGCCGCTGACCCGCCTCAGGTCAGGTCCGCGCGCCCCTGGTCCTTGAGCTCCGCGACGACGGCCTTCACGTCCTGGGCGCGCTCGCGCGTGGTGACGAGGAGCCCGTCGGGGGTGTCGACGACGACCACGTCGTCGAGGCCGATGACCGCGACGACGCGCCCGGATGCGGGCACGACGAGGCCGGTCGACTCCTGCGACAGCACGAGGCCGGGGTCACCGAGCACGTTGCACTTCTCCGGGTCGCCGAGCAGCGCGGCGAGGGAGTCGAAGTCACCGATGTCGTCCCAGCCGAAGCTGCCGGGGACGGTGGCGACCCGACCGGCGGCCGCGGCCGGCTCGGCGACGGCGTGGTCGATCGCGATCTTCGGCAGGCTCGGCCACAGCTCGTCGAGGCGCTCGGGCGCTGCGGCGATCTCCCGCAGCGCGGCGGTGAAGTCCGGGTTCTCGGCGGCGAGCAGCTCGAGCAGCACCGTGGGCCGGCAGACGAACATCCCCGCGTTCCAGCGGTAGGAGCCCGAGGCGACGTACTCCTCCGCGACGCTGACCGACGGCTTCTCCACGAACGCCTCGACCACGCACGCCCGCTCGTGGCCGTGCAACGGTGCGCCCTGGCGGACGTAGCCGAACGCCGAGCTCGGGAACGTCGGCTCGATGCCGATGGTGACCAGCCAGCCCTCGCGGGCTGCGACGACCGCCTCCTGGACCGTACGGCGGAAGCCGGCCGGGTCCGGGATCACGTGGTCCGCGGCGAAGCTGCCCATCACGAGGTCCTCGCCCCGCTCGGCCTCGCGCCGCTCCAGCACGGCCGCGGCCAGACCGATCGCGGCCATCGAGTCGCGCGGCGAGGGCTCCGCGATCACTCCGTCGGGCCCGAGCGCGGTGAGCTGGGCGCGCACCGCCTGCTCGTGGTTGCGGCCCGTGACCACGACGAACCGGTCGTCGACCAACGGGGTCAGCCGGTCGTAGGTCTGCTCCAGAAGCGTGCGGCCCTGGCCGGTCAGGTCGTGGAGGAACTTGGGCGACGACGACCGCGACAAGGGCCAGAGCCGGGTGCCGGCACCGCCGGCCGGCACCACCGCCCAGAATCCGTCGATCGAGCCGTCCACCACGCGTGACCCCCTGGTTCGGTGCGATTGCTGCTGCGCGAGCCCGGCCAGAGTAGACCGTGCGGTCCGGCGCCCTATCCTCGGCACGGTGACGACCTTCGCCGCCGTGCTCTCCGATCGCCTGCGCCACGAGCCCGGGCGTCCGCTCGTGACGTTCTACGACGACGAGACCGGCGAGCGGGTCGAGCTCTCCGTGACGACGTACGCCAACTGGGTGGCCAAGGCGGCCTCCCTGCTGGTCGACGAGCTCGACCTCGAGCGCGGCGACACCCTGCGTGTCGACCTCCCCCCGCACTGGCTCGCGCCCGTCTTCCTCGGGGCGGCGTGGAGCGCGGGCCTGGTGGTCACCGACAGCGAGAGCCCCGACGCGGTGGTCTGCGGCCCGGACCGGCTCGACCACTGGGCGCCGTCGGCTGCCGAGCGCACGGTGCTCGCCTGCTCGCTCCTCCCGATGGGCGTGCGTTTCGCCGAGCCGGTCCCCGAGGGCGTGCACGACGTCGGCGTCGAGATCTGGTCCCAGCCCGACGGATTCACCGCCTGGGACCCGCCGATCCCGGAGGACCCGGCGCTGACGGTCGACGGCGACGAGCAGACCCACCAGGAGCTGTGGGAAGCGGCCGCCACCGGGACTCTCGTCACCGACGGCGGCCGCCTCCTGGTGGCCGCGGACCCGGCTTCCCCACCGGCACCCGCGACCTTCGGCGAGCCGCTCAAGAAGGGCGGCTCCCTCGTGCTGGTCACCCGGGCCGGGCAGCAGCGGCTCGAAGCGATCGAGATCGCCGAGCACACGACCGCCCGCTTCCCCGCCTAGGCGCCAGGCTCCCTCACATCTTCAGTTGTCGTGCCCGCGGGCCCACCCCCGCGGGTCAGCCCGCCAGGTCGTAGTCCGACGTGTCGCCCGCGATCGCCACCGGCGCCTTGAAGCCGCCGGCACTGCCGGGGATCACCCACAGCTGGTCGGTGCTCGACGTCCGCGCGACCAGGTCGCTGTGGCCCGTCAGGTCGACGTCGCTGACGCCGAGCAGCCAGTCGTAGCCGCCCACCGGGATCGCCAGGTTCTTCTCGGCCGTGAAGCCGCCGGGGCCGTTGCCGAGGAAGAGCTGCAGCTGGGTCCGCGTGCGCACCAGGCTGTCCGGCGCGCCGTCCTTGTCCCAGAGCCCGATCGGGATCTGCTTGCGTCCCTTGATCGGCGAGTACGCCGCGTAGGACTTCTTGAGCCCGTCGGTGCCGTTGCCCGGGTAGATCTGCATGGAGCCGCCGGCGGGCTGGCCCATCAGGTCGGGCTGACCGTCACCGGTGAAGTCGCCGACCGCGGCGAGCTTGGTGACCCGGTCGAAGCCGGTGCCGAGCTGCGTCGGTGCCGCGAACTTCCCCTTCCCGAGGCCGCGGTAGAGCGAGAGGGCGCCGCCCTGCTTGACGATCAGGTCGCCGTACCCGTCGCTGTCCCAGTCCCCTGCCTTGAGGATCAGGTTCGCGTCCGGCAGCACCAGGTTGGTGCGGACCGCCTTGCCGAGCCGGTAGCCCGTGGTGTCGGTCGGCACGATCTGGCGGACGAAGACCCGCCCGTCGCTGGTGCGCCGCAGCACCAGGTCCGGCCGGGCGTTGCCGACCAGGCTCGACTCGAGCTGTCGTCCGCCCCACCCCTGCTGGGTGGCCGCGGCGATCTCCCGGATGCGCGGGATGCGGTTGTAGAGGTACTGGCCGGGGCAGGCGGTGGCGTCGGCGTCGCGGTGGCCGTTGATGGCCTGGAAGTAGCGCGAGGTGACGTACTGCTTGGTCGACGAGGCGTCGACACCGTGTAGGCCGAGCTTCCACGCGAAGAGCGCGCCGTAGGCCCGGATCATCGCGCGGCTCGGGCGGGCGGTCTCGTAGTTGCCGATCGCCGACGCCGCGAACGCGTTGTCGTTGTAGCCCAGCGTGTGCGCGCCGACGACGGGACGGTCGACGCCGCCGTAGCGGCCCTCCCAGATGCGGCCGAACCGGTCAACGAGGAAGTTGTAGCCGATGTCGCTCCAGCCCCGGGACTGCACGTGGTAGGCGTAGATCCCGCGGATGATCGAGGGCACCTGGGCGCGGGTGTAGTCGTTGGCGTTCACCGTGTGGTGGACGAAGCCAGCGTGCACCTCGTAGTAGTGCAGCGAGGGCGCGTCGCGCAGGTGCTCGTCGGCGCCCCACTGGGCACGGGAGTAGATCTTCGGCTTGGGTGCGCTCATCGACGACTGGAGCGCCAGGTCGCCCTCGCTGCTGGACGAGGTGGTCGTGCCGGTGTCCTCACGAGCGCCGCCGTCGAGCGTGGCGGTGTCGATGGCGGGCCGCTCCCGCGCGGTCGAGGTCTCGTGACCCGGGTCGACCACCGCGAGGAGCATGTCGGCCGGCGCCGAGGAGTCGGTGTCGACCCGCACCTGCACCCGGTCGACGTCACCGACGAGCAGCGGGTCGGTGCCGGGACGCGCGTGGCGTCCCTCCCGGCTGTCCGGGTCGGGCGCGTGGTCGTCGTGGTAGGGCACCGTCGTCCACCGCGACCAGCGGCCGCCGTCGTACGTGCGCGCCTGCACCGCGAGCGCGCGGTCCGGGACGGCGAGCCCGTGGCCCCAGGTGACGCCCACGGCGCCGTACCCCTTGACCGGTACGGCGTCGCTGGTGATCTCCTGGCCCCCGGTCGCCGTACGGCGGCTGGTGGCCCGCAGCATGCCGGGCGCCAGTCGCGCTCCGGCCGGTGCGGTGAGGCTGTACTCCGCGACCTTCGGGTCGACCGGCGCGGTCGCCACCCGGCTCGGCACGGTCGCGGCGCGCAGGTAGGCGGCCTCGCCGCTCACCTTGCCGCCTGCGGGGGCGGGACGGACGTCCATCGTGATCGTGCGCGCAGCCGGCGTCAGCGCCGCCAGCACGAGCGCGAGTGCCAGCAGCTGCTGGCACCCGGACACGAACCGGTTGCGCCGGGCGGCGCCACGGGGACTCGGGATGAGGCTCGCAAGCATGTGATCGTGCTCCAGTCGTGTGCGGGGAAGGTGTCACACGAGTAGCAACTTTCACATGAGTCACACGCGCTGAGAAGAGGTTCTGAGTAACTACAAACGTGTAATTACCAGCCGACACGCCGACGGTTCAGAGATTTGTCAAGTCCGCTCACTGCGCGCGTCAGCGCGCGGCCGAAGGCCGCGAGGGACCGCCAGCGGCGACGCGCTCGCGCGATCCGACGCCGCGCCCGCGCAGGAGCTCAGATGTCGTCGCCGGTGTCGAAGTCGCCGTCGTCGTCCTCGAGGTCCTCGCCGTACTCCTCCTCGTCGTCGTTGTCGTAGTGGAGGAACTTGATGCCCTCCTCGACACCGCCGTCGAAGGCGAGCCGGCCGGCCTCGAGCACGAGGACCCGGTTGCACATCTTGCGGACCTGGCCGGTGGCGTGGCTGACGTAGAAGATCGTTCGGCCGCTGTCGCGGATCTCGCGCATCTTGGCGAGGCACTTGCGCTTGAACGGCTTGTCACCGACGGCGAGCGCCTCGTCGGCGAGGAAGATGTCGGACTCGACGTGGACCGCGATCGAGAAGCCCAGCCGGGCGTTCTGGCCCGAGGAGTAGTGGCCGACCTGGGTGTCCAGCCGGCTGCCGAGGTCGGCGAACTCGACGATCTCGTCGAACTTGCGGTTGGTCTCCTTCTCGGACATCCCGAGGATCGCGGCGTTGAGGTAGAGGTTCTCGCGACCGGTGAGCTGCGGGTGGAACCCGGCGCCGGTCGCGATCAGGCCGGCGATCCTGCCGCGTGTCAGCACGCTGCCCTCGTCGGGCTTCATGACGCCGCTGATCACCTTCAGCAGGGTGCTCTTGCCCGAGCCGTTGAGGCCCATCAGGCCGATCGACTCCCCCTGCTCGACGGTGAAGGACACGTCGTCGACGGCACGGAAGGACCGGCTCGTCTCGAGGCCACGCGCCTTGGCGACCGACATCTGCTTGATCGTGCGGTGGTAGCGCAGGGTGAACGTCTTGGTGACGCCGTCGAGGACGATCGAGGTGCTCATCGACTCACAACCGCTCCGGGATCTTGCTCTCGAGCTTGCTGAAGACCAGCTGGCCGATCGTCAGCATGACGATGCCCAGCCCGACCATGCCGGCGCCCCAGATCAGCAGGTCGGGCGGCAGGTGCTCGGCCTCGGTCTGGTGCAGGTCGGAGGTCGTGCCGACCCAGAAGGCGCGCTGGATGAGCAGCACGCAGTCGGCCAGCGGGTTCCAGAGGTAGTAGTGCGCCGCCTGGCCGAACCGCTCGTGCACGATGCTGTAGGGGTAGATCATCGGCACGCTGAAGCGGATGAACATGTGCAGGATGTTGACGACGTTGCCGAAGTCGCGGAAGTAGACGTTGGCGGCGCTGAAGAGCAGCGCGCCCGCCGTGCCGAGCAGCATCGCGATGAGGAAGCCCAGCACCATCGCGAGCATCCCCGTCGGGTCAGGGGTCCAGCCGAGGGCGATGCACCCGGCGATGAGGATGACCATCTGCGGGAAGACGTGGAACAGCGAGACCAGCATCGAGGCCACGGGGAACATCTCGCGCGGCAGCGCGAGCTTCGCCACGAGCGACTTGTTGCGCACGATCGACCGGGTGCCGGCAGCGAAGGTCTCGGTGTAGAAGTGCACGACGACGAGGCCGCAGAAGATGTGGATGCCGAAGTTCTCGACCGACTTGTGGAGCCCGAGGATCGTGCCGAGCACGAACCAGTAGATGAAGAACTGGCAGGCCGGGCCGATGTAGGACCAGATGAGGCCGAGGAAGGAGCTCTGGTAGCGCGCGCTCACCTCGCGCTTCACCAGCAGCTTGAGCAGGTAGCGCTTCTGGAACACCGCGAGCAGGCCGTTGTTGGCGCTCGGCGGCGTCAGCGGCACGTCCTCGATGCGGGCGGCGTGCTCGGCGGCCGCCACGGCAGCGACCTCCTTGCGGTCGCGCTGCCGCACCTCACGACGGCGGCGCCGTTCGCGGCGCCGGTCCTCCTGCGGCAGGTCCGACAGCGGTACGTCGGCCAGCGAGTCGTCGTCGAGGTCGAGCTCGGGCTCGTCGTCGCCGGGCTCTTGCTGGGCTTCGGGCTCGGGCTGGCGTTCGGGCTGGTCTTCGGGCTGGGCTTCGGGCTCGGGCACCGGCGGGTAGACCCGCTCGGCGGTCGACTCGACCTCCCGCTCCGGCTCGACGTCCCGCTCCGGCTCGACGGGCGCGACCGGCTGGACGGGCGCGACCGGCTGGACCGAATCCGTCGGAGCGGGGCCGTCCTCTACCTGCGGCGGGAGCTGCGGAGACCGTCCACGACGGTTCCGGTCCCCCGCGTGCTTGCCTGCCGCCCGACGCCGAGCGCCGAATCTCATTCCTCGTCGATGCCTTCGAAGGTCAGCTTCCAGCGCTCCGGCGAGGTGAGCTCGGGCAGGGCCGTGCGCCAGCGCTCCGCCAGCTCGTCCCACTCGCGGTAGAGCTTGGCGTGCATCTTCAGCGACCGCGACATCTGGTCACGGAACTGGGCGGGGTCACGGCGGTACCACGACGCCGCGACGCCGTCGGCCGACGAGACGATCGCCGAGTCGAAGTGGGCCAGCCGGTACCACCGCTGGTCGACGTGGGGCACGATCCCCTCGGGGTGCTCCTCGGCGAGCTCCCGGGTCGGGAGCGCCTGGCGCAGCAGGCCGGTCGCGGCCATCTTCGCCTTGCCGACCGTGGTCGACGGCACCGGGATGCCCTTGCCACGCTTCTCCAGCTTCTTGCGGCGCGGGGCCGGGAAGGCGTCGAGCTCGGGCTTGGACTGGCCGTCGTCGTAGTCGTCGCGCAGCGCGCGGACCTCGCCGAGGCGGTGCAGGATGTCGTGGTGCATGCGGTCGGGGCCGTCGAGCACGTCCTGGAGCGCGAGCAGGATGGTCTCGCCCGTGCCGTACTGCATCGACATCAGCCGCTTGGTGTGGTTCTCGAGGCTCTCCCGGACGAGCTTGCCGCCGTGCGGGTAGGGCGAGTGCAGCAGGGCCGACACGAGGCGGTTGCGCTCGTGGAAGTAGGCCTGCCAGTCGAGGGTGTCGTCCTTCTCCGTCCACGGCACGTGCCAGACCGCGACGCCCGGGAGCGTCACCGTCGGGTAGCCGGCAGCGCCGGCCCGGAGGCCGAACTCGGCGTCGTCCCACTTGATGAACATCGGGAGCGACAGGCCGATCTCGCGGATCACCTGGGTGGGGATGAGGCACATCCACCAGCCGTTGTAGTCCACGTCGATGCGGCGGTGCATCCAGGAGGTCGCGCGCAGCGACTTCTTGGCGAAGTCGTGTCCGTGGACGCTCGGCGCGACCGGGCCCCAGAACCACCGGTACTTCGCGATCGCCTCGCCGTAGGCGTGCATGACCGAACGGTCGTAGAGGCTGAACATCTGGCCGCCGACGAGCGACGGCGTCTTCACGAGGTCGGCGAACGCGACCGCGCGCAGCATGCCCTCGAGCTCGCAGACGACGTCGTCGTCGAGGAGCAGCACGTAGTCGGAGGCGCCCATCGAGGTCGCCTCGTTCATCGCGCGGGAGAAACCGCCGGAACCACCGAGGTTGGGCTGCTCGATCACCCGCAGCTTGCTGCCGAGACCGGCGGCGGCCGCCTCGTAGCCCGGGTCGTCGACGATCTTGTTGGTGCCCTGGTCGACCACGACGATCTCGTCGATGATCTCGAGGACCGCCGGGTTGGAGGCCAGGTTGACCAGCTGCGGCACGCAGAAGTCGGGCCGGTTGAAGGTCGTGATGCCGATCGTGATGCGGCCGGAGCGCACCTTGTCGGTCTCGAAGCCCCAGTGGGCGTCCTCGAGCACCAGCTCCCCGAGCCCGCCCTCGAGGTCGAACCAGTACCAGCCGCCGTCGATGAACGGCTTCAGGGGGAGGTCGAAGGTGATCGTCTCGC
Organism: Nocardioides candidus; assembly: GCF_041321175.1. Taxonomy (NCBI): domain Bacteria; kingdom Bacillati; phylum Actinomycetota; class Actinomycetes; order Propionibacteriales; family Nocardioidaceae; genus Nocardioides; species Nocardioides candidus. The sequence goes on from NZ_JBGGWC010000002.1 coordinate 212,942, forward strand.
CGGTGTCGCTGTCGAGCCGGTGCGAGTCGGCACGGACGACGTGGCCCTTCGCGGTCGAGCGGTAGACGATGACGGACCCGTGGCCCCGCAGGCGGACGGTGAGCCGTACGGCGGAGAACTCCGTCCACCGGCGCCAGTAGCTGGCGGGGAACGCGTTGAAGTAGGTGCCGAGGGTGACCCGCCGGTGCGGGTCGACGGCCACACCGGAGGCATCGGTGATCCGGCCGAAGCCGGACATGCCCGAGCCCTCGGACTCCGACTCGTCGTCATCGTCGTCCTCATCGGCGGAGGCGCTCTCGAAGTCGCCACCGGACTGCCGCGACATCGAGTCGCCTCCCGAGGAGAAGCTGGTGATCCCGCTGACGTAGAGCGACTGGACGTCGAGCTCCTGGTCGTTGGGGAGGACCAGCCGCTGAACGACCCGGAAGCCCTCGTCGTCGTTCGACGCGGACGGGGTGACAGTGGCGGCTTCGCTCACGTGGCCTGTATTCCTTCGACTCGCCGGTGGGACGGAGATCAAGGTAGCAGCGGGACGGTGGTGAACCGGGAATCCAGCACGGGGCTCCGGCCGTGCCTGATTGGTCACATCTCGCGCCGGGGACCCCTCCCCACACCCTGATCTGCGCGCCGATGGTGGCTGCTAATGTCCGCCGCATGCCTCCCCGATGGCTGGACCGCGATCGGCGTGACCAGCCGGCACCGATCTACCTCCACATCGGCGGACCGAGCACCGGGACGACGTACCTCCAACGGCTGATGGCGGCCAACAGGGACGTCCTCGCGAAGGACGGCTACCTGCTCCCCGGCCGCAGCTGGCGCGACGTCGTGCTCGCGACGCACGACGCCCTGAGCACGCCGCAGGAGACGGACCTCACCCGGGCCGCCGACGGCCGGTGGCACCGGTTGGCCGAGGAGATGGTCGCCCACCGCGGCAAGGCGACCGTGCTCTCGATGGAGTTCCTCTGCTGGGCGAAGCCGCAGGCGGCCGAGCGGATCCTCGCGTCCCTCGACGGCGCCGACGTCCACGTGGTGCTGACCGTCCGCGACACCCAGGCGGTGCTGCGCTCACAGTGGCAGACCAACTGCCGCAACGGCGCCGAGGTGCCGCTGCGCCGGCTCATCTGGGGTCTGCGCCAGACGGTGGAGAGGGGTGACGGCACGCCCACGACCCGGCCCGAGCGGATGATCGATCGCGCGATGGGCGTCCCCCGCATGATCGACACCTGGGTGCCTCTGGTCGGAGCCGAACGGTTCCACGTCGTGACCGTGCCGCTCCAGAGCGACGACCCCGACCTGCTGTGGAAGCGGTTCGCCAGCGTCGTCGGGATCAACGCCGGCAGGTGCCGCGAGCGCGCGGTGGAGAGCAACGCCTCGCTCGGGCTGCCCTCCAGCGAGCTGATGCGGCTGCTCAACATCGAGCTCGGCCCGGTGACCCGCACCGACTACCTGCGCACCATGAAGTCGCTCCTGGCGCGCGACATCCTGGGCGAGCGCGCCGCCGAGGAGCGCAAGGTCACCCTCAACCGTCCCGGCCGCAACCACTCGGCCCGTTGGAACGAACGGGTCCGCGCGGCGATCGAGACGAGCGGCGTCGACCTGGTCGGCAGCCTGGACGACCTCCCCACCGAGAAGGTCGGGAAGTCGGTCACCGCCCAGCTCGACACGCCCACCGACGAGGAGCTGCTCCTCGCCGCGGCCTGGGCCCGACGCGGCCTCGACGAGGCGATCACCTCCCTCGAGGCGAGGATCGCGGCGTTCCGCGAGGAGCACGGGTACGGCGACGAGCCGGTCCTGCCGACCGACGGCTCCTCCGACGACGATCCCGACAGCGAGGACGACGGCGGCGAGCAGGACGACGACGGGCCCGACGACGACCCCGAGGACGAGGGACTGGACCGGCGCGGCCTGCTCGAGCGGCAGCTCAGCGACCGCGCCCCGGAGGTCGGGCTCGCCCTGACCGCGATCGCCGAGCAGGTGCGCGTCGCGATGCCGCTCGGCGCCGAGCTGGCCGCGCTGCGCGCGCGGGCCGCTGCCGAGGCGGCTACGCGAGCCGGCTGACGAACGCCGCGACCTGCTCGCGGACCAGCGGCTCCTCGAGCGCGAGGTGCTCGAGGATCGTGTAGCGATCGGGCCGGGTGGCGGGCGCCGCCATCACCGCCGCCACGAACTGGTCGTCGGACAGGCCGATCTCGCCGGGCGTCCTGGCGAGGCCGTGCCGGCCCAGGCAGGCCGCGATCTGCTCGAAGCGGGCGTCGTGGCCGCGCAGGTGGGTGGCGAAGAGGGCGCCGATGCCGGCGAGCTCGCCGTGGTTGGAGACGCCCGGGTAGAGCTGGTCGATCGCGTGGATGATCTCGTGGCACGCACCGCTGCAGGGCCTCGAGGTGCCCGCCACCGACATCGCCATCCCCGACAGCACGAGCGCCTCGGCCAGCGCGATCAGGAAGTCGTCGTCGGCGATCGTGTCCGTGCGGTGCAGCACCGCCTCGGCGGCCGTGCGCGCGAAGGCCAGCGCCAGCCCGTCGACGAGCTCGCCCCGCTCGCGCTCAGCGAGGAGCCAGTCCTCGATCGCGGAGAGGTTGCTGATCGCGTCGCCGATGCCGCCGAGCACCATCGCCGGAGGCGCGCCGCGCACGTAGTCGAGGTCGACCACGACTGCCAGGGGAAGCGCCACGCCGTAGGAGCCCTTGCCGTGCGGGTGCTCCAGCGACGCCACCGGTGAGCAGATGCCGTCGTGCGCAAGGTTGGTCGCCACGGCGACCATCGGCAGCGCCGCGCGGGTCGCGGCGTACTTCGCCACGTCGATGGTCTTGCCCCCGCCGATCGCCACCACGGCGTCGTACCCCTGCTGGCCGAGCGCCTCCTGCAGCGCGCCGGCGGAGGCGAGGTTGGCCTCCCAGACGTCGAACATCGTCGCGTTGGGCAACGAGGGCTTGATGCGCTCCCAGATCTCCTGCCCGTGCCCGGTGCCGACGGCGACCATCACGGTGCCGCCGCTGGTGATGGCACGCTCGTGGAGCAGCTGAGCGAGGTTCGCGACCGCGCCCGCCCGGATGTCCAGGTGCAGCGGGCTCGCGAGCATCCGCGCTAGTAGCGGCATGCGATCTCCCTGGCCTTGGCCAGGTCGTCGTGGTTGTCGACCTCGACCCATGCGGTGCCGGACGGCAGCGGGGCGATGTCGATGCGGAAGCCGCGGTGGACCATCTCCTGGTAGCCGTCCTCGTAGTAGAGGTCGGGGTCGCGCTCGAAGGTCGCCTGGAGCGCGTCCTTGAGGTGCGGCACCGCAGCCGGCTCGATGAGGGTGGCGCCGATGTACTCGCCGTAGGCCGTGGCCGGGTCCATCAGCTTCGTGATGCGGGTGAGCGCCAGGTCGTCGGAGACCTGGATCTTCATCTCCTCGTCGGCGAGCTGCTTCTCGGCGTCGATCGCGAGCAGCACGTCGGGACCGCGGTGCTTGAGCAGGGTCTCCTCGACCGCGACCGGGTGGACCGTGTCGCCGTTGACCATCAGCACCCCGTCGGTCATGTCGTCGCAGGCGAGCCACATCGAGTAGGCGTTGTTCCAGATCTCGGCCTTGTCGTTGTGCACGAGCGTGATGTCGACGCCGTAGCGCTTCTCCAGCGCCGCCCTGCGCTCCTCGACCGCGCCGGCGGCGTAGCCCACGACGATCAGCACGTCGCGCAGCTCCACCTCGGCCAGGTTGGCGAGCGCGATGTCGAGGATGGTGTCCCCTCCGGCGGTCCCGTCGCCGTCGCGCACGGGCACCAGAGCCTTCGGCAGCGTGTCCGTGTAGGGCCGCAGCCGACGTCCGGCCCCGGCCGCCAACACCATCCCGATCACAGGTGATCCCTTCGGTCGATCGAGTCCCCGCACCTGCGAGGACGACGCGCAAGGCTATCCTGCCCGGCATGAACGACCGACTCCGCGACGCCGGACGAAAGCTCGGGCGAGTGGCTCCGGGGTCGACCCGCCAGGAGGTCGACGCCCTCCGCGACCGGGTCGCCGAGCTCGAGGCCGAGGTGCAGGAGGCGCGACGACTCAACAGGCGCGTCGCCGAGCTCCTCGACATCGTCGAGGAGCTGCTCGTGCCGCTGACCCTGCGCGACGAGGAGAAGGTAAAAGCCTTCCTCGAGGCGCACTCCCTCGCACCGTGACCGGCGCGCGCTGATGGCCCGCACGGTCTACCTCCACATCGGTCTGCCCAAGACGGGCACGACCTTCCTGCAGACCACCATGTGGGAGAACCGCGACGCACTGCGCAAGCAGCGGTTCCTCTACCCCGGCACCAGCCGGATGGACCACTACCACGCCTCCCAGGAGGTGCGCGGTGCGTCACCCGCCAGGATGGGCCGCAACGCGGGCGTGTGGCGGCGGCTGGTCGACGAGCTCGCGGCGTGGGACGGCGACGGCCTGGTCTCCCACGAGTTCATGAGCATGGCCACGGCGGAGCAGGCCCAGGCTGCTGTGGCCGCGCTGGCGCCGGCCGAGGTGCAGCTCGTCGTCACCGTGCGCTCCTACGTCCTGCAGTTCCCGGCCGTGTGGCAAGAGGCCCTCAAGATGAACTCCGACCTGGGGTTCGACGAGTTCATGGACCGGGCGCTGGCCGGCAAGCTGCGCGGTGGCTGGAGCTGGCAGTCGCAGGACATCCCGAAGGTGCTGGGGAACTGGGCGGCAGCGGTGCCGCCCGAACGGATCACCGTGGTCACGGTGCCCCCGCCGGGAGCCCCCCGCGGTCTGCTCTGGGAGCGGTGGCGCGAGGCGATCCACCTCGACGACTCCGCCTTCGACCTCGACGTCAGCTACGCCAACGAGTCGCTCGGCGCCGCCCAGGCCGCGCTGCTGGAGCGGGTCAAGCCGCACCTGTCGGGCCCGCTCGAGATCGGCACCGTGCGGCACCGGTGGGTCCGCAAGTACTTCGGGCACGAGGTGCTCGTCCCCCAGCGCGGCGAGCGTTTCGGGCCGCGACCGCACCACGTGGCCGAGCTCGCCACCCGGTCCGCCGCGGCCAGGGACTGGATCGCGGAGCAGGGCTACGCCGTGGTCGGCGACCTCGACGACCTGCTCTCGACGGCCACCCCCGACGGCACCCACCCGGGGGACGTGCCCGACAGCGAGATCGTCGACGTGGCAGCCCGCGCGATCGAGCGGATGATCCGCGACGTGCGCGAGCTCACCACCGAGCGCGACCGGTTGAAGGCGAAGCTGCGGCGCCGCTCGCGCCGCCAACCGGTCGGCGGCACCCGCGCGGTGGCCGGTCGCATCCGCAAGGCGCTGGGCAAGTGAGCGGGCCGGACGACACGGAGCCCGCGGAGGCCCTCGGCACCCTGCGCGTGCGGGACGCCCGGCTCGTGCTGCCCACCGGCCTCGACCCCGCGTCGACCTACGACGTGCTGCTCAACGAGCGCCACGTCTGGTCGCTCCAGCCGCAGAACGACACGTCGGCCGGGCGCAACGGCCCGGTCGCGAAGTGGCCCGCCTCGCTCGAGCGCTACCTGGTGGGCCGGGCAGAGGTCGTGCTGCGCGAGCACCTCAGCGGCACCGTCGTGGCGCGCGCCCACCACGTCTTCAAGGGCGCCGCCGACGAGCAGGTCGACGTGGTCGACCGGGCGGGCAACCCGCTGATCATCGACAAGTACGGCAAGCTCATCCGCCCCCTCTCCGCCGAGGGCACCGACACCCTCGACGAGCTGATGGACCAGGTCGAGGACCTCCTCGCGTGCATGAACGAGAAGGCCGGCGTACCGACGTTCGTCGCCTACGGCACGTTGCTCGGCGCGGTCCGCAACGGGCGACTCATCGGCCACGACAACGACCTCGACATCGCCTACTTCAGCGAGCACGCCCATCCGGTCGACGTCATCCGCGAGGCCTACCGCATCGAGCGGGTCCTGCTCGCCGAGGGCTGGTCGGTCCGGCGGGGCTCCGGCGCCCGCATGAACGTGCGGATGCGGCTCTCGGACGACTCGGTGCGCTTCGTCGACGTCTTCACGGCGCACTGGGTGGAGGGAGTGCTCTACATCCCCCAGGACACCGGCTTCCGGCTCCCGCGCGAGACCATGCTGCCGCTCACCACGGTCGAGCTCCTGGGCCGCCGGGTGCCCGCCCCGGCTGACTACGAGACGCTGCTCGCGGCGACCTACGGCGCGGGCTGGCGCACGCCCGACCCGTCGTTCAAGTACGAGACCCCGCGGTGGCTCTCGCGCCGCATCGGCGGCTGGTTCGGCGGCCTGCGCACCCACCGCAAGCAGTGGGACACCTTCTACGCCGCCCACCGCTCGGCGGTGCCGACGAAGCCGTCGCCGTTCGCGCGGTGGGTGCAGGACACCTACCCCAGCGACCGTCCGCTCGTCGACGTCGGCGCGGGCAACGCCCGCGACGCCCGCTGGTTCGCCCGTACGACGGGCCGGCCGGTCACCGCGATCGACTACACGATCGGCGCGATGCTGCGCGCCCAGCGCCGCGCGTCCGACGCGCTGCCACTGTCCTTCGAGGTGCTCAACCTCTACGACGCACGCGAGAGCCTCGGCCTCGGCGTGCGGTTGAGCCGCTCGGAGCAGCCTCCCGACGTCTACGCCCGTTTCCTCCTCCACGCGCTGGAGGACGTCGGCCGCGAGAACTTCTGGCGGGTCGCGTCGATGGCCCTCCGCGCGGGCGGGCACCTCTTCCTCGAGTTCCGCACCGATCAGGACCGCAAGCGTCCCCACTTCTTCCAGCAGGCGGGCCGTCGCTTCCTCGCGCCGGCCGACGTGGTCGCCGAGATCGAGGCGGCCGGCGGCCGGGTGGTGCACCAGGAGGCCGGCACCGGCCTGGCGCCGTTCCGGACCGAGGACCCGCACGTGTGCCGGATCGTGGCGACCTGGTCGTGACGCGGTCGCCGTGACCCTGGCGGACCGGTCGTCTCAGCGGCGGCCGAAGCCCTTGGCGCGCGGGGGCGCGGCCGCCGGCGTCACGGGCTCGCGCGGCGGCTGGGGAGCGCGCTTGCGCGGGTAGAGCGCTTCGGCCTCGTCGAGCTTCGCCCGGTGGAGCCGGCCCGCCTTGATCCGGAAGTCCGGGTCCATGGCGGGCTCGGGCACCTCGTCGAAGCCGACCGGCGCGATCGCGAAACCGGTGCCGAGCTCGGCCAGCGACTCGTGCTTGGTGCGGTAGTAGTCGTCGTCGATCTCGAACGCGATGCCCTCGGCACCGACCGCCGCGGCGAGCTGGTGGAAGTGGTAGCGCGTGGTGAGCCAGGTCTGCAGCGGCCGCCCCGGGAAGCCCTCGTGCCAGAGCCGGACGAAGGACATGAAGTTCTCCTCCGGGATCAGGTCCGCGAGGAGGTCGTAGGCCTTGCGGTCCCGGTCGCGCCCGGGGATCGACTCGAGGTAGCGGATCGTGCGTCCTTCGAACCGGCCGCTCTCGATCATCGCGCGGACGGAGGCGACGATGGCGTCGAAGACCTCGGGCTCTGCGAGGTCGTGCTGGATGCTGATCCAGACGTCGCCCGGCCGACCGGTGGGGTCGGGCCGCGCACCGAACCCGGGGAGCGAGGGGAGGTTGAGGAAGGCGTCGTTGACGCCGAGCTCGACGCCCGCCATCTCCGCGCTCGCGCGGTCGCGCACCGACGCGTGGTCGCAGGCGCCGAGGTCGTCGCGGATGCGCTCGGGATCGATCGGCGGCATCAGGCCGAGGCCCGTGGCGACGAACCGAGCGTCGCTGAGCTCGGAGAGCCGCCGCGCGGCCCGGACGAGTCGACCGTGGTGCAGCCAGTTGGCGGTCACGTGACCGCCGCCGACCAGGTGCACGGTCGTCGCGCGGCGCGCCTCGAGCAGGCCGAGGTCGTAGAGCGGGGTGCCGAGGTCGCGCATCAGCCCGTCCACGGCAGCGTCGCCCTCGTCGGGGTCGGCGTCCATGGTCGCCCAGCTGACCCGCCACAGCATGTTGGTGAACTTCACCCGCGGGTGCAGACCCTCGAAGAGGTAGGCCGCCAGGCCAGGCTCCGGACAGTCGAGCACCACGTCGGTGTCGGGCTGCCGGTCCGCCAGGAACCGGAGCCACGACGCGGCGATGAACTCGTCGCCGAAGTTCGGGTGCCCCGCCGTCGAGACCAGATGGATGGTCGGCTGCTTGTCGTCTCCGCTCCCCTGTGACACGCCGTCAACCTAGCAGGGGCGCCCGCCCGGTCAGCAGACGAGTTCGCCCCGCACGTAGCAGCCTTTGCCGGTCACCTTGAAGTCGACGATCAGCGGCCGGTGGTCGGAGTGCAGGCCGGTGACGATGCGCTGCCCGGTGGCGATCACGCGACGGGTCGGCTTGTAGAGCACGTAGTCGATCAGGCGCTCGTCGAAGCCGTTGGGGAGCACGTGGGTGCCGGTCGCGGGCTCACCGAGCTTGTAGTAGCTGGCCCGCAGCTGACGCGTGCCCAGCGCGGCGTAGGGGAAGATCGGGTCCTGCTTGATCTTGTCCTTGCGGTAGTTGACGTTGAAGTCGCCGGTCAGGAAGACCAGGCCGCCCCCCTCCTCGGTGCGCACCTTGTCCACGACGGCCTGCAGGTTGGCCATGTGGAGCGCGTAGAGGCGGGTCCGGCGACGGTTGGCGTTGCGGCCACCGTCACCGCCCTGGACGGTCGGCACGAAGTGGTTGTTGAGGATCCAGATCGTGCGTCCGGTGAGGTTGTCGAGGAGGCGGACGCGGACGACGTACTTCGCGTGCATCGTCGAGGGGCCGGCCCCGCGGCTGCCGACGAAGGTCTCGGGAGCGAGCTCGATCCAGTCGCGGCCCAGGAACGTGAACTTGTCCGAGCGCCACAGGATCGGCTGGCCACCCTGCACGGCCGGCACCGGCATCCAGCCGTCCCACTGGCAGGTGGCGCAGTCGAGGAGGCGCTTGCGGACCTTCTCGCGGCGCTGCCAGCTCGACATCTCCTGGAGCGCCACGATGTCCGGCCCCTGCGCGAGCAGGTCCTTGACGTCGTTGAAGCCCTGGCGCGTCGTGGACATCGCAGCGGTGTTGAAGGTGGCGATGCGCACCGTGTCGGCCACCGGCGCGGGGTCCTGGGCCGCGGCCGCGCGCAGCGGCGCGGCACCGGCCGTCGGACCGATGCCGAGGGCGAGGGCGCCGACCAGGGCGAGGACTCCGCCGCGAACGAGGAGCTGTCGTCGAGGGTTCCGCACGGAGAATTCCTCCTGATCGGCGTGTCGCAACCGGATTTGCGATCACTGGTGTGCCAGGGTGCGAGTTTCACACCAGTTACTTGCATCACGCAAGCCCCCTGGCGTCCCAGTGGTCCCTCCAGCGACTTCCGGTGACCTCATCAGGCCATCTCGCGCGGTCCGAACGGACGTCGCCGCCCATGCCGGAGCGGCCTTCCGTCGTGACAGGGCGGCCTCACCCGAATTGACCAGGAGCACCGGTCGATCGGTCAGGAGGTCCCGGTTCGGGTCCCGGGTCCCTCCTCGCTGCGCAGACTGGTCGGCGTACTCCCCGCCACCAACTTCAGCACCTCGACCGGAGAAACCGACATGACCAGCTGCACCACCCCGGCTGTCCGCCGCATCGCCACCCTCTGCGCCGCCTCGGCCATCGCCCTCGGCGGCTCGATCGCCGGCGCCGCGACCACCTCGCCGGCGCACGCCGCCACGCTCCCCCAGATCTCGGTGGCCCACGACATGGTCAAGCCCGAGCTCGACCGGGCCAAGTCGATGTTCCTGCAGTTCGTCCGCACCGGCGACGTCTCGGCTCCGTCGTCGATGAAGGTCACGGTCACCGACGGCACCGCCACGGCCGGCAGCGACTACACCGTCGTCCACACCGTCTGGACGGTCTACTTCCGCGCCGGCAGCCGACTCGCGACCGTCGCCGTGCGGATCCTGGGCGACCGCGTGGCCGAGCCCGACGAGAGCTTCACCTTCACCGTCTCCGACGCGGTGGGCGCGACCATCGGCGACGACGCCGGCACCTACACCATCGTCAACGACGACTGAGCCGACCCCGCGAGCCGCGGGGGCGAGCTAACGGCCGCGTGCCTTCGCGCGACGGTAGGCCCCGCGCAGCCTGCGCAGGAGCGGGCGGTTCTCGGCCGCCTGCACCAGCGCGAAGCGCACCGGCTTCTCGCGTGCGGTCTGGGCCAGGTCGTCGGCCTTCGCGACCGCCGAGCGGCGCTCGTTGAGCACGGTGAGCAGGTCGGCGATCGTGGCGACGCTCTCCGCCAGGAGGGCGGCGTCGGACGGTACGGCGTAGGGGTCGGCCTCGGCGCCCGACGGTGGCGTGGCGACGTCGGGCACCAGCTCGTCGAGGTCACCGACCACGTCGGCGCCCATCGCGGCGATCCGGTCCGCGATGCCGCGAGCCGCCCGGGCGGCGTACTGCTGGTCCTCGACACCGAGCGCCAGCCGGGTCCCGGTGCGGGGCTCGAGGATCCGGTGCGCGAGGACGTTCTTCACGACCAGCGGATAGGGGCCGGGCAGCGGGAGCCGCTCGCCGAGCTCCGCGTTGACCCGACGCAGCAGCTCGGCCTGCTCCGCGCCGAGGGAGCTGTTGGAGCGCTCCAGCTCGGTGTCGAACACGGCCGGGTCGACCCCGAGGAGCCGCGCGAACCGGTCCCAGAGGATCGCCGGGTCGGCGCCCGAGGGCGGCACGGTCACGACGTGGACCTGCTCGGCCGGAAGGCCGGCGCCCCAGCGCTCCAGCACACCTGCGTAGTCCTGCACCTGCCAGAACCAGCTCCGGCCGGCGGTGTCGTCGCGCACGCTGCGGACGAAGCTGCCGAAGGAGGCCGCCGAGCGGTGCTTGACGTGCTCCTGCCACTCCGCAGCGATCTGGCGCACGTGGTCGCGCGCCGTGATGACGACGTGCACCTCGGCGCGGTCGGCGAGCGAGGCGACCGCCCGCGCGGCCTGCTCGGCGCTCGCGCCGGCGAAGAGCTCGTGCGAGACGAGCACCGTGCCCTCCCAGGCCAGCGACTGCTGGACCAGCCGGTCCCACATGCCCCGGGCCTCGGCCGGGTAGTTCTCGTCCTCCGCGAGGCCGCGCACGTCGAGCGTTGCGAGGAAGTGGTCGTGGAACCGCTTGCCCGGCAGCAGCAGCCCCTGCTCCCGCGCGGTCTCCCGCTGCGACCAGAGCACGTCCTGGAGGAACGTGGTGCCGGTCTTCGGGCTGCCGACGTGGAGGAAGACGCGAGGTCTCCGGGCGGCCATCACGATGCGTCCCCGGCCTGGGCGCGCGCGAGCCTGCGGCGCAGCCGACCGCCCACGCGACGCGCGGTCGGGACCAGTCCGGGCTCCGGCTCGACCACCGTATCGGGCTCGGCGCGGTCGACGAGCAGCTCGCAGATCGCCGAGACGGCGGCGGAGGCCTCGAGCTCGGGCGCGACGGCGTCCGGGTCGATCCACGGACCGTCGGGCGTCACAGGAACCAGCTCCTCGAGGTCGCCGTGGATCCGGTAGCCGCGCTTGACGAACCGCGCGTTCTGGCGCACCGCGATCTCGGCCAGCCGGCCCACCAGCTCGGGCGGGCACTGAGCGGGCGCCGAGGACTGCCCGGCGAGGATCGACTGCGCGAACACCCGCTTCACGACCTTGCTGTACGCCGGCTGCGGGATCCGCCCGCCGAGCTCCTCGTTCACGCGCCTCAGCACGGCCACCTGCACGGCGCCGAGCGTCTGGTTGGCCTTCGGCTCGTCCGTCGTCGGGTCGATCGCGGAGGCGTCGAAGCCGACGGCGTCGCCGAACCGGCGCCAGAGGACGTCGGGCGCCGCGCCGGACGGGGGGCCGACCACGAGGTGGACGTTGTCGGGCGGCAGGGCCCGGGCCCAGCGGTCGAGGATGCCGATCAGGTGCTGGTTGCGCCAGAACCCGTTCTGCCGCTCGAGCCCGACGTTGGCGCAGAAGTCGGCGAAGGTGACGGGGTTGCCGTTCTTCACGCGCTCCTGCCAGTCGGAGGCGACCTGGCGAGCCAGGTCGCGCGCGCTCACCACCAGGTGCACGTCGAGGCCGTCGAGCGCCGCCAGACCGCGGTCGACCTGCTCGCGCCTCGCCGCGCCGAGGAGCTCGTGACTCATGACCGTGGTGCCGGGGAAGGCGCGCGCACCCTCGCAGAGACGGTCCCAGGTGCCGTCGATCTGCTCCGGGCTGCGACCCCAGAAGTCGTGGGACTGCCGCAGCTCGATCGCCGCGTGGAACATGTCGTAGTGGCGGGTGCCGGCCGCGATCACGCCCATGGCCTCGAGCTCGTCGCGGTTGCGCCACAGCGCGCGCTGGAGGAAGGTGGTGCCGCTCTTGGGGGTGCCGACGTGCAGCACCACCCGCTGGGCTCGTTCAGTCGTACCGGTCACGCTCATGTCTGGGCAGACTCTAGTGCTCCGTGCCGCAGGCGTACGACGCCGTACCGCCGCTCAGCGGCCGTAGATGCTGTAGGGCAGCCGCCGCGAGTGGTCGCGGATGTTCTGCCAGTCGGCGAGGTAGGCGTCGTACGCGGATCGCAACCCGATGTTGAGCGAGGTCTCGTCGCTGCGCGACAGGGACCCGGCGACCCAGTTCTGCGACCCGGTCCACACCCGGTAGGCGCGCCGGTCGTGGCCCACGTGCCCCTTCACCAGGACGTACTTGGCGTGGGTGCGCACCTCGCTCCAGCCGTCGTCGTTGTAGTCCCAGCGCGAGTCCCACAGGCTGATCAGGTGGTGCTTCGCCATCGCGCGCATCCGGGAGGCGATCCTGCGCGACGGGGCGCCGTAGACCACCCGCACCTTGCAGCCCTGGCGGGCGAGGGAGGCGACCTTGTCGAGCAGGTAGTCGCCGCGCTTGCCCTTCCAGTAGAACATCGAGATGTTGATCCGGGTCCGGCCGAGGGGGCCGTGGCAGCGGATCTTCCTGAGGTCGTGGAGCGTCGGGTCGGTCCGCCTGCTGGCGTTGCGCATCGGGAAGAACCGGGCCACGAACGGCCCGTCGGAGATCTGCACCTTCCGTGACGACGCCCGGACGTCGTCGGTCATCAGCCGGTGCATCGCCTTGAACCCTCGGTAGAGCTTCTTGCGACCCTTGATGACGTACATGTCGTTCCACCCCAGCTCCGCACCCCCGCGGTTGAGGTTGGAGGAGCTCACCATCACCACGTGGTGGGAGTGCCGGGTGTTGCTGAACAGGTAGAACTTGCTGTGCATGTTGCCGCCGAGTCCGCGGCAGCTGCCGTCGCAGACCTTGACGTAGCTGCCGTCCTTGCCCCACGTGACGGCGCTCGCGTGCGGCTGCTGCACGCTGCGCAGCGCCCGGCGCACGCTGTAGAGACCGAACTGCTCGTCCGCCGAGTAGGAGTCCGGCCGGGTGCCCGGCTTGGTCCGCAGCCCGCCGTGCTCGGCGTGCAGCGGGCGGTTGCAGCGCCCGGCACGCGGGTCGCCGTCGGCCACGCCGTCGCGGTTGCGGTCGCGCACGTTGTCGGAGTTGAGCGCCGTGATCAGGCGGCGGGAGTTCTTGTTGTCGATGTCCTCGTCGAGGATCACCCGCACCTGCACGCCGCGACGGCACGCGTCGATCAGGGCGTTGACGGCCGGCGTCCAGTCCATGAGGTACGTCGAGATGTTGATCACCGGTCGCGGGTGCTTCCGCGTGCGCACCGTGTTGTTGATCGCGTGCTTGACGGTCTTCACGATGCGGTAGTTCGCCTCGTTGTCGCCGTACGGCTCGGGCACGTTGAAGCGTGCCCCGCCCTTCGGCCCCATCGCGGAGGCCGGCACGAGCAGGAGGGTGGTGGACAGAACGGTGACGAGCAGCAGCGGGACGCGGCGCACGGATCTCCCCGGATAGACGACAGGTCGGGATCGCGGAACAACGTTCACCAGCAGGATAACCAAGGGGGTGGTGCGGGTGGGGGTGGTGGGGCGCGGCGTGGCGCCGCCCCGGCCTCCGCCACGCGATCTCGATCGCGCAGGATTCCGCCGTAGCCCCCTGATGCCGAGTAAGGTTGGTCACTGCACCGCAGCACGACGGTGTGACCACGGGAGGGAAGCCGGGAGAAGTGGGCAAGCACGAACTACCGCGTCGCGCACGCCTGCTCCCTGTCCTCGGCGTCTTCGCGCTCGTCGCGGCGCTGCTGACCGTGGGTCGCTTCGCGATGGCCGACAACCAGCCGGTCGCCAAGGACACCACCGAGGCCTCCCAGCCGTCGGCGAGCGCGTCGGACAAGACCGACGGCACCGACGGCACCGGCGACGACAAGACGAAGCCCCGCGACAAGAACAAGCACGCGACCGACCACAAGACCGACCGCAAGAAGGACCGGCGGCGCTCGCGCGACCTGCGCGACAAGGTCCAGCTCGCGGCCGACGGCCTCGCGGCCGACGACGCCACGTTCCGGATCGCCAGCTTCAACGTGCTCGGCGCCTCGCACACCGCTCCCGGTGGCAACAAGCGCGGCTACGCCCTCGGCGCCTCGCGGATGGGCTGGGCGACCCAGCTGATCCGCGGCAACAACATCAGCGTCGTCGGGCTCCAGGAGTTCGAGTCCGCGCAGCACAGCACGTTCGCGCGGCTCACCGGCAGCGGCTGGGGGCTCTACCCGGGCATGCAGCTGGGCAACCTCGGGGTGCGCAACTCCATCGGCTGGGACACCAGCGTGTGGGAGCTCGTCGAGGCGCACACCCTGCAGATCCCCTACTTCCACGGCAAGCCCGTCCCGATCCCCTACGTGCTGCTCAAGCACAAGGGCACCGGTCGGCTCGCCTGGTTCATCAACACGCACAACCCCGCGAGCACCCGTGGTCCGGCGCAGCACTGGCGCGACATCGCGACCAGCAAGGAGATCGCGCTGATGAACGACCTCCAGGAGCCGCAGACCTCCAACCAGCTCGGCATCCCCACGTTCCTGACGGGCGACTTCAACGAGAAGGCCGACGCGTTCTGCGCCGTCACGGTCCGCGCCAACGCCCAGGCCGCCAACGGCGGCACCGCGAGCCCGTGCCGACTGCCCGCCAACAACGGCATCGACTGGATCTTCGGCTCCCGGCCGGGCGTGTCGTTCTCCCACTACGTCCGCCTCGACGGCGGCCTCGTCAACCGGGTGTCCGACCACCCGATGGTCTACTCCGACGTGACCCTCACCGGCGAAGCCCCCTACGTCGAGTAGACCCACCCCTCGCTCGCTGTCGCCCGTCCCCGCTGGTCGAGGAGGTCGCGCTAGCGACCGTCACGAGACCCCGCGACGTACGCGCCGCCTCATCCCGCCGGTCGCGCGCCCCGCTGGTCGAGGAGGTCGCGCTAGCGACCGTCACGAGACCCGGTGACGTACCCCCGGCCTCACCCCCGCCGGTCGCGCGCCCCGCTGGTCGAGGAGGTCGCGCTAGCGACCGTCACGAGACCCCGCGACATACCCGCAGCCTCACCCCGCCGGTCGCGCGTCCCCGTTGGTCGAGGAGGTCGCGCCCTCCGTTGGTCGAGGAGGTCGCGCTAGCGACCGTCACGAGACCCCGCGACATACCCGCAACCTCACCCCGCCGGTCGCGCGCCCCGCTGGTCGAGGAGGTCGCGCCTCCGCTGGTCGAGGAGGTCGCGCTAGCGACCGTCACGAGACCCCGCGACATACCCCCGGCCTCACCCCCGCCGGTCGCGCGCCCCGCTGGTCGAGGAGGTCGCGCTAGCGACCGTCACGAGACCCCGCGACATACCCGCAGCCTCACCCCGCCGGTCGCGCGCCCCGCTGGTCGAGGAGGTCGCGCCCTCCGTTGGTCGAGGAGGTCGCGCTAGCGACCGTCACGAGACCCCGCGACATACCCGCAACCTCACCCCCGCCAGGCTGTCCACAGGTCCGAAATCCCTCCTGTCGTCCATGCGCCCGGCAACCGATCCTGGCTCGCATGCCCTTCACCTACATCCTCGAGTGCGCCGACGGCTCGTTCTACGTCGGCAGCACATGGGACCTCAACCGACGAGTGTGGCTGCACAACGAGGGGCTCGGTGCTGCCTATACGCGGCGCCGCCGTCCGGTCAGGCTCGTCTGGTCGGCCGAGCTCGCACGCATCGATGATGCGTACGCCCTCGAGAAGCGGCTCCAGAACTGGAGCCGCGCGAAGAGGATCGCTCTGATCGAGGGCAGGCTCGACGACCTGCCAGATCTCTCGAGCCGCAGTTGGAGCGCGCGCCGGGATCGCGGCGCTCTCCGACCGGGCGAGGTGGGGTACGACGCCCAGGAGGCGACGACCGGCGGGGCGCAGGATGAGGAGAAGGAGAACGGGGTCTCGTGACGGTCGCTAGCGCGACCTCCTCGACCAGCGAGGGCTCGCGACCTCCTCGACCAGCGAGGGGCTCGCGACCTCCTCGACCAGCGGGGTCAGGGCGGCGGGTACGTCACCGGGTCTCGTGACGGTCGCTAGCGCGACCTCCTCGACCAACGAGGGGCTCGCGAGCTCCTCGACCAACGGACGCCTCGCGAGCTCCTCGACCTACGGACGCCTCGCGACCTGCTCGACCAGCGAGGGGCTCGCGACCTGCTCGACCGACGGACGTCTCGCGACGTCCTTGGCCAACGAAGGGGGCTGGCTCAGGTCTCGTCGACACCGCCGCTGGCGAACGGGGCGCCCTCGGCGAAGTGCGGCTTGATCTTGTTGTCGTACATCGACAGCGCGGAGCCGATGGCCATGTGCATGTCGAGGTACTTGTAGGTGCCGAGGCGGCCGCCGAAGAGGACCATGGGCTCCTTCTTCGCGAGGTCGCGGTACTTGAGGAGCTTCTCGCGGTCCTCGGCGGTGTTGATCGGGTAGTAGGGCTCGTCGCCCTCCTCGGCGAAGCGGCTGAACTCCCGTACGACGACCGTGCGGCCCGGCTTGTAGGACGCCGCCCGCTCGGGGTGGAGGTGCTTGAACTCCAGCTCGCGGGTGAAGGGGACGTCGGGGTCGTTGGCGTTGACCACACCGGTGCCCTGGTAGTCGTCGACGTCGAGGACCTCGGTCTTCAGGTCGACGGTGCGCCAGGACAGGCGGCCCTCGGAGTTGTGGAAGTACTCGTCGACGGGGCCGGTGTAGACGATCGGCACCTTGCCCTTGTACTCGTCGGCCACGTCGAAGAAGTCCGTGTCGACCCGGACCTCGATGTTGGGGTGGTCGGCCATCCGGGTCAGCCACGCGGTGTAGCCGTCCTTGGGGAGGCCTTCGTACTTGTCGTTGAAGTAGCGGTTGTCGAAGTTGTAGCGGACCGGGAGGCGCGTGATGATGTCCGCGCTCAGCTCCTTTGGGTCGGTCTGCCACTGCTTGGCGGTGTAGCCCTTGATGAACGCCTCGTAGAGCGGACGCCCGATGAGGCTGATCGCCTTCTCCTCGAGGTTCCTGGCGTCGGCGGTGTCGATCTCGCTCGACTGCTCCGCGATCAGCGCGCGGGCCTCGTCGGGGGTGTGGGCCTTGCCGAAGAAGCTGTTGATGAGCGCCAGGTTCATCGGCAGCGAGTAGACCTGGCCCTGGTACTTGCCGAAGACCCGGTGCTGGTAGTTCGTGAACTCGGTGAACCGGTTGACGTACTCCCAGACCCGCTCGTTGGAGGTGTGGAAGAGGTGCGTGCCGTACTTGTGCACCTCGATCCCCGTCTCGGGCTCGAACTCGCTGTAGGCGTTGCCACCGAGGTGGTAGCGCCGCTCCAGGACGAGCACCTTCAGGTCGAGCTCCGCGGCACACCGCTCGGCGATGGTGAGGCCGAAGAAACCGGAGCCGACGACCACGAGGTCAGGGACGAGATCAGGGGTGGACACGGGGCCGGATATTACCGTGCGGTCACCCGGTGCCGAATTCTCTGGCGTTGTCGAATTATCCTGTCTGGGTGGAGAACACGTACGGCGCGCGGCGGGCGGCCCAGCACTTCGGCCTCGCGTGGCTCGCGGGCATCGCGCTGGCGGTCGCCGCTGTCGTCATGTCGGTGACCCAGGACCTTCCCATCCGGGAGCCCGACGGCGTGCTGCCCAGCTACGTCACCTTCCCCGGCGTGCTGCTGCTGACGATCCTCATCGACGTGGTGCCACGAGTGGTCCACCGGGCGAGCCGGAGCCGGGCCTGGTCGCGACCGGGACTGCGCGGCGTGTTCCGCGAGGTGATGGCCGAACGGTGGCCGGCCTCGCACTGGTGGTTCGCGCTGACCGGCCTGGCCGCGTGGTACCTCAGCTATGCCGCGTTCCGCAACGTCAAGAGCATGGCGCCGTTCGTCAACGAGCACCTCTTCGACGACGACCTGGAGAGCTTCGACAAGTTCCTCTTCGCCGGCCACGAGCCCGCGGCCGTGCTGCACGCCTGGCTCGGCGAGGGCGTCGCCGCCCACCTGCTGTCGGGCGTCTACATCCTCTGGATCGGGCTGGTCCCGGTCTCGATCGCGATCGCACTGGTCTGGACCCGGCACACCAACGCGGGCGCCTGGTACGTCACGGCCGTCGCGCTGGACTGGTGCTTCGGCGCGGCCATCTACGTGATGGTGCCGACGCTGGGCCCGATCTACTCCGACCCGGGCACCTTCGCGGGCCTTCCTCACACCTACGTCAGCGACCTGCAGGAGACGCTCTGGACGGATCGGGTGGCGGTGATGGCCGACCCGCGCGGCGCCGACACCCTGCAGACGATCGCGGCGTTCGCGTCGCTGCACGTCGGCATCATGATCACGATCTGCCTGATCGCCCAGCTGATCGGTCTCCCCCGCTGGATCCGGACGTGCAGCTGGGTCTTCCTCGTGCTCACCATCCTGTCCACGGTCTACCTCGGCTGGCACTTCGCTGCCGACGTGCTGGGCGGCCTGGCGATGGGCAGCTTCTCGGTGTGGGTCGCGGGCCTCGCGACCGGCAACCGGTCCGGCTGGCGGGTGCGCCTCAGGTCGCTGACGGAGGAGGAAGCGCTCGCATCCGGCGGGCATCCCGGAGCGCTCGTGTCGCGTTCCGCGCCTCTGCCCGACCACCCCGCAGCGGACTGAGCAGCACCACACCCAGCACGATCAGCCAGGGCTTGAGACGGACCGGCAGGTTGGCGCCGTAGCGGAAGTGCACCGCGAACAGGTTGCGGTACATGTAGTAGCCCTTCCAGCCCGCCAGGTCGTGCTGCTGGTCGAAGTCCAGCTGCCGCACGAGCACGGCGTCGCGCACCGCGAGGATGCGGAAGCCCGCGCGGCGGGCCCGGATGGCGTAGTCGCAGTCGTCGTAGAAGATGAAGAACGACTCGTCGGGCAGCCCGATCGCGGCCACGACGGTGCGGCGGACCAGGAAGCCCTCGAACGCGACGTTCTCGAGCTCGACCGTCGGCGGCATGTCGGCCCGCGTCGGGTAGCTGCTCACGATGCTGGCGGTCTTGGGCTTGACGACCCAGGCGTGGTCGAGGTCGAACCGGGTGGCGGCGTACTCCGCCAGGTTGCCGCGGGTGTCCTCGCGCACCGCCATCAGGCAGTCCTCGTCGTAGGACAGCAGCACGCCGAGACAGTCGGGTGCGGGCACGACGTCGTCGTCCATCAGCCAGATCCGGTCGAAGCCCTCGTCGTACGCCGCCTCGACGCCCATCCGGAAGCCGCCGGCGCCGCCGAGGTTGACGTTCGACACGATCGGAACGAGGCGTGGCAAGGTCGCCGCCGCGATGACCGCGGGCGTGCGGTCCGTGCTGGCGTTGTCGACCACGAAGACCGCGTCGGGGGCCGGGTCGAGGCGACCCAGTCCGGCGAGCATCCCTTCGAGGAGGTCCGCCCGGTTGTAGGTGACGACGACGACCGCCACGCGTTCGGTGGTCACTCCAGGTACCTCTCGTGGCCGGTGAAGTCGCCGCGCAGGCCGGATGCGGCGGCCCGTGCGCTCATCACGATGCGACGCGGTCGCGGCTTGGTCAGCAGGTAGAACCACACGGTCTTGAGCCAGAAGAGCAGCACGTGCGGCCACCCGCGGTAGGCGCGGAGGTTGAGCGTGTTGTTGCGCGCCATGCAGTAGTGCTTGAGGTCGCTGGGCGTGTGGTTGTACGTCGTGCGCCCGAACATCATCGGCGTGCCGAGGTCGCCGACCGACGGGTGGTGGACCACCGCGTCCACCACGGTCGCGATGCGCGCGCCCGCCGCCTCGGCGCGCAGTCGGTACTCGTGGTCGTCGCCCCAGATGAAGAACTCAGCGCGGGGACAGCCGATCTCCTCGACCAGCGCGCGCGTCACCAGCACACCGTTGAACGGGATCACGATCCCCTCCAGCCGCCCGTGGACGGCCGCCGCACGCGCCGTGGCGAGGTCGTGCACCACCCGGGTGCCTCCGGGGAGCCGGATCGGGAAGACCAGCCGCTCCGGGTCGCCCTCGTCGACGACGAGCGGTCCCCAGAAGTCCAGGTCGGTCTCCTCCAGCAGCCGGCCGAGGCACTCGGGGTCCGGCAGGCCGTCGTCGTCCATCAGCCAGACGAGGTCGGCGTCGAGCTCCTCGACGGCCGCGCGGAGGCCGGCGTGGAAACCACCCGCACCGCCGCGGTTGCGGTCGAGGGTGCGGTGGTCGACGCCCGCGGCGGCGAGCCACTCCCCCGTGCCGTCGGTGGAGGCGTTGTCGACGACGTGGATCAGTGCGACCTCCGACACCTCCCGGAGCCGCGCGACGAGGCGCTTCAGCAGGGTCAGGCGGTTGTACGTCACCACCACCGCCACGATCCGCACGGCGGCAACCCTACGGGTTGCGCGGGTCCGACCCGCACACCGATAGCGTGGGCGCGTGGACACCGACGCCGTGCTCGAGCTGATGCAGGACGTCGCGGAGCAGGTGATCAATCCCCGTTTCCGGTCGCTGACCGAGAGTCAGATCTCCGAGAAGAACCCGGGCGACCTCGTCACCGTCGCCGACCACGAGTCCGAAGTGCTGCTCACCGCCGCCCTCCGCGAGGCCTATCCCGACGCCGTCATCCTCGGTGAGGAGGCCCACGCCCAGGACCCGGCCCTCCTCCACCGGTTCGAGGCCGCGGAGCACGGCTTCACCGTCGATCCCGTCGACGGCACGAAGAACTTCGTCCACGGCTCCCCCGACCACGCGGTGATGATCGGCGAGGTGCGCTCCGGCGAGGTCGTGCGCGGCTGGATCTGGCAGCCGCAGCACCACGCCGCCTACGTCGCCGAGCGCGGCGCCGGCGCGTTCCTCAACGGCCGGCGCCTGGACTGGTCGCCGCTCGCGGAGCCGCCGCCGCCGTACCGCACGGCCCGCAGGGCGTGGGTCGGCCGGGAGCTGCCCGGCCTCGGGGTCCTCGAGCTGACCTGGGCCTGCTGCGGCGTCGACTACCCGCGGCTGATCGAGGGGCACGCCCGGGCCATCGTCTACAACCACAGCAAGCCGTGGGACCACCTCGCCGGCTCGCTGCTGGTGCAGGAGTCCGGCGGTTGGATCGGCGCGAGCGACGGCGGCCCGTTCCGGCCGCAGGACCTCGGCGGTGGCCTGGTGAGCGCGCCCGAGAAGGCGACGTACGACGCCGTGGTGGCCGCGCTCGCCGCTGGGTGAGGCCGGAGCGGACCGATCAGCAGGAAGCGCTGAGGTCGTCGGACTCGTTGGCGGCGTAGCCGTCGCTGAGCGAGCCGACCGAGCCGCCGGTCACGACGCCCTTCTTCTTGTGCTTCTTCGCCGGCGGCGCGTCCCCCTCGGAGCGGTCGATGGCGAGCTGGATGTTACGCTGGACCAGGTCGATGTCGGGGTCGGCGGTGTTGATCATCGGAGGCACGAGCGAGAGCGTCGAGACCTTCTGGCTGCGCGCCTTGAGGGCGAGGTCGATGAAGCGGCTCGCCTCGGACGCCGGCATGCTCGTCGAGAACATGTCGCTCGAGGCCTTCGCCAGGTCGGAGAAGTGCGTCAGCACGGTCTCCGGACTCAGCTGGTGGAGCATCGCGTTGAGCACGCACTTCTGGCGCGCCATCCGCGAGTAGTCGTCGGAGCCGTCGCGGGCGCGGGCGAACCAGAGCGCCTCGAAGCCGTTGAGCTTCTTCTTGCCGGGCTGGACGTAGCCGGTCACGTCGTCGCCGAGACCGCCGATCGGGATCGGCTGGCGCACGTTGAGGGTCACGCCGCCGACCGCGTCCACGAGCTGCTTGAAGCCGGCCAGGTTCACCATCGCCCAGTAGTTGATCTTGAGGTCGGTGATGCCCTGGATGGCCGAGATCGTGGCGTCGATGCCGGGGTTGTCGGAGTCGGGGAACAGGTCGGTGTGGTCGCCGGCCCAGGTGCTCACGCCGTTGAGGTAGCAGCCGTCGCAGTCGAAGCCGTGCGGGAACTGCTTGGCCATGACGCTCCCCTTCTCGAAGGGGAAGTTCGCCATGTTGCGCGGCAGCCCGATCAGGACGGTGCGGCCGGTCTTGGCGTCGATCGATGCGATCGTCATGGAGTCGGGGCGCAGGCCCCACCGGCCCGCACCGGAGTCACCGCCGAGGAGGAGCACGTTGTAGCGGCCGTCGTGGGCACCGGTCACCTTGCCGTCGCCGAAGACGGCGATGACCCAGTCGCGGTGGATGTCGACCAGGTGCGCACCGAAGAGGAGGGTGCCGGCGACCCCGAAGCAAAGCACGCCGTTGAGGCCGATCATCGCGCGCCGGTGCTGGATGCGCAGGCTGAGCGGGTTGCCGATCCGCCAGGCGTCGACGAAGAGGGCGGCCCATCCGATCGCACCGCCGATCATGGCCAGCCAGAGCACCAGGAGCAGGTTGGTGTCGGTCGCCATCCGGAACGCGATCCGCCGGTCGAGCACGACAGCGACGAGGACGACCGCGCCCACCAGGAGCGAGCCCAGCCAGATGCGCAGCGCGATCCGGCCGACCTTGCGGTTGCCGGCGACCAGCTGGGCGGAGCCCGGCGCGACCAACGTCATCGCCATCAGCGCGAGCGCCCGCCGGAACCGCACGCGGGCAGCCCGCTCGGCCACGCTCGCCTGGGGCGGCGCCATGAGATCGACCATGCGGGTGTCTCTCCTGCTGGGGGAAGTCGGCAGACGGACTCGCCCAGTATCACCAGTCACACGGGTCACACCCGTCGCGCCACGCCGACGCTTTCGCGACGGTCAGGCGGCGAGGCGCGCGATCTCGTCGGCCGAGGCGTTGCCGCCGGTGCACATCACGGCGACCCGTCGGGGCCGATCGTCGGCGGCGATGGCGAGCAGGCCGGCCAGCGCTGCGGCACCGGCGCCCTCGGCAAGGGTGTGGGCGTGCGTGGCGAGCAGCCGAGCGGCCACGTCGATGTCGTCGTCCTCGACCAGCACGAAGTCCTGGAGACCCGCCCGGAGCAGGTCGTGCGTCGCCGGGTAGCCGTTCGACGTGGCCAGGCCGGAGGCGCGGGTCGCGGCTGCCGCCTGCTGGATCGTGCCCGAGCGCCAGGAGCGCCAGACCGCGGGCGCCGCCGCCGACTGGACCCCCACGACCCGGCAGGTCGGCGCGAGCGCGTCGCGCACGAGGCAGGCCCCGACCGCGCCCGTACCACTGCCGATCGGCACGAAGACCGCGTCGAGCCCCTGGCTCTGGCCGAACAGCTCGAGGTAGGCCGTCGCGTGGCCGAGGATGATCCGCTCGTCCGTCGTGTCGACGTACGCCGGCGTGCCCGGTCCGTCCGCGATCGCGCGCGCCCGCGCCGCCGCCTCCCCCAGGCTGTCGCCGTGGATGATGACCTCCGCGCCGAGGGCGGCAACGGCGTCACGCTTGCCCTGGGGCGCGCAGCGGGGCATCACGACGGTCGCTGAGGTGCCGGCGAGCCGGGCGCCGTACGCCACCGACTGGGCGTGGTTGCCGGTCGAGCAGGTGACCAGTCCGCGGTCCCGCTCGGCGTCGCTGAGGCGCGCCGCCAGGTGCACCCCGCCGCGCACCTTGAACGAACCGGTCGGCAGCACGTGCTCGTGCTTGACGAGCACCTCCGCGCCCACGGCCCGGTCGAGCAACGGGTGGGCGACCACCGGCGTCTCGGGCAGCTCGCGCGCGACGATCGCACCCGCGGCACGGACCGCGTCGAAGGTGAGCGAACGGGGGGCGTCGAGGGTCATCGTCAGCACCCCACCAGGGTCGCCCGCGCACCACCCATCGGTCCAATAGATGTTTTTGGGCATAATCATCGACATGATCGATGTACGACGCCTGGAGGCCCTGGTCGCGCTCCACCGGACCGGCACGGTCTCCGCCGCCGCGGCCGAGCTGCACTACGGGCAGCCGACGATCTCCCACCACCTTCGTCGCCTGGAGGCCGAGACCGGCAGCGTGCTGCTCCAGCGGGTGGGTCGCGGGCTCCGCCTGACCCCCGACGGAGAGCGTCTCGCGATCCGCGGCGCGGAGGTCCTCGCCCTGCTCGCCCGCGCCGAGGCGGAGCTCACCGCGTCCACCAGCCTCCAGGCGGGCCAGGTCCGGCTCGCGGCGTTCCCGTCGGCGGCAGCCACCCTGGTGCCGGCGGCCGTCGCGCTGCTCGCCGAGCGCCACCCCGGCCTGGGCCTCGACCTCGTCGAGGCGGAACCGCCGGAGGCGGCCGCCCTGCTCCGCGCCGGCACCGTCGACCTGGCGCTCACGTTCGCCTACCCCGGCCAGACCGACACCGAGGGCGTGACGTCGGTCGCGGTCCACGACGACCGGCTCTCCCTCGTCGTCCCCCACGAGCTGGATCCCGGTGGGCCGGTGGACGCCCCGGTCGACCTCGCCCGGTTCGCCGGGACCCGCTGGGTGACCGGGTGCGAGCGCTGCC
The DNA here is from genome assembly GCF_041321175.1 of Nocardioides candidus. NCBI lineage: Bacteria > Bacillati > Actinomycetota > Actinomycetes > Propionibacteriales > Nocardioidaceae > Nocardioides > Nocardioides candidus. The sequence goes on from NZ_JBGGWC010000002.1 coordinate 237,554, forward strand.
GTGGCGAGCTGATGGCCCTGTGTGCCGAGGCCGGCTTCGAGCCGCGCATCGCCTTCGCCAGCGACGACTACGTGGCCGTGCAGTCGCTGGTCGCGAGCGGCCTCGGCGTGACGGTGCTGCCGGGCCTCGCCCTCCGGGCCCACCTCAATCCCGATGTGGTGTGCCGGCCGATCCCGGGCGCGGCCCGCACGATCCAGGTGACGACCTACGGGGCGCCGCCCCACCCCGCGGCCGTCGACGCGGTCGCTGCCGTGCTCGCCGAGGTCTCAGGCTGAGCGCCCGGCCTCGATCTCGGCGCGCTTCGCCAGCCGGTGGGCGCGCCTGATCTCCGCCTCGCGCAGTCGCCGCTCATCCTCGGCCGTCTCGGGCCGGACCGACGGCACCCTGCGCGCCTGGCCGGCACCGTCGATGGCGACGAAGACGAAGTACGCCGAGCCGACGTGCAGGCTGGCGCTCGTCGCGTCGTCCCACGGCTGGGTCTCCACCCGCACGCCGATCTCCATCGACGAACGACCCGCCCAGTTGATCTGCGCGAAGGTGCGCACGATGTCACCGACCCGGACCGGTTCGAGGAAGGCCATCTCGTCGAGCGCCGCGGTGACGGCGGGCCCGCCGCTGTGCCGCTGCGCCACGACCCCGGCCGCGGAGTCGGCCAGCTTCACGATCTCCCCGCCGTGGATGTTGCCCAGCAGATTGGCCTGCGCCCGGGACGTCACGGTGGCCAGCTCGATCCGCGAGTATCCAGGAGTACGAGCCTCAGACGTTGTGCTCACCCCCAGACGGTAGCGTCGGGCACCATGGCAGAGGGTCCCAGAAACACCGGGGGAAGTTCCGGGGGTCGCGGCGACGACTTCGACTGGATGTACGGCGACAAGTCGGGACCGCGGCAACCGGGCGGCTCCAACGAGCCCGAGCCCACCCGGAGGCTGCCCGTGCAGCCGCCTCCCAGCACCCGGCCGAGCGGGCAGCAGCCGCCCGGCACGCAGCCCCGCACGCAGCCCAGCGCGCCGGCGCCGTACTCCCCACCGCCGCCGCGACCGCCGGCCGGCGGATCCGGTGGCGGCGCCGGCCGCACCGGCGGCCGGAGTGTCTGGTCGCGGCCCAGGACCTGGGTCCGGATCGTGCTCGCGCTCGTGCTGCTCTGGGTGGTCTACCTCGTGGCCGTGCCCGCCATCACGTGGTCGAAGGTCGACAAGATCGCGTTCGAGCCGGACGGCAAGCGTCCTGACGACCAGCCCGGCACGACGTACCTGATGGTCGGCAACGACTCCCGGTCCAACCTGACCGAGGAGCAGCGCAAGGAGTACCACACCGGCAACCCGTCGAGCAGCCTCGCAGACACGATCCTGATGCTCCACACCGGCGACGGTCCCGACGTGCTGTTGTCCTTCCCCCGCGACCTGATGATCGACGGGCACAAGATCAACGGCCTGTGGGACCCCGACGACCCGACGGGACTGGTCAAGGCGCTGGAGGACCTCACCGGGATCCGGATCGACGAGTACGTCGAGATCGGGCTCGGCGGCGTCGCCGGGGTGGTCGACGCCGTCGGTGGCATCCAGATCTGTCCGAAGGAGGACCTCAAGGACAAGCTGGCCGGACTGGACGTCAAGAAGGGCTGCCAGGAGGCCGACGGACAGGTCGCGCTCGCCTACGCGCGGTCGCGCCACTCCTCCGCGCTCAGCGACCTCGACCGCGTCCAGCGGCAGCGCGAGGTCGTCGCCGCGATCGGCAAGAAGGTGCTCTCGCCGTGGTCGGTCGTCAACCCGATCCGCTACTGGCGTCTCAACCAGGCGGTCCCGGACTTCTTCGCCTTCGGCGAGGGCACCGGGCCGGTGGCCATCGCCAAGTGGGCGCTGGCGATGAGCAAGGTCGGCAAGGACGGGAAGTCCTGCACGCTGCCCGTGACCGACGCCAGTGCCGGCAGCGTCGACCACGATCGCGCCGACCCGCTCTTCAAGTCGATCATCGACGACCACACCGACGACATCACCAAGAAGCAGTGCTCGAAGGCAGGAGTACCCGGGACGTGAGCACCTACCAGACCCTCGACTGGACCGTCGGCGAGGATGGCGTCGCCGTGCTCACCCTGAGCCGGCCGGACGCCCTCAACGCCTTCGACCTGACGATGGCCCGCGAGCTCGAGCAGGTCTTCTCGACCGACGCCCGCGACGACGCGGTCCGCGCGGTCGTGGTGACCGGCGCAGGACGCGCCTTCTGCGCGGGCATGGACCTCTCGGCGGAGGGCAACGTCTTCGGCCTCGACGAGTCCCTGACGCCCACCCCCGAGGAGTTCCGGGCGTCCTACGACCAGGAGCCCTTCGACACCGGAGTCCGCGACACCGGCGGCAAGGTCAGCCTCGCGATCCACGCCCTCCCGAAGCCTGTGATCGCCGCCATCAACGGCCCCGCCGTCGGCATCGGCGCGACGATGACGCTCGCCATGGACATCCGGATGGCGTCGACCAGGGCGCGCATCGGCTTCGTCTTCGGCCGGCTGGGCATCGTGCCCGAGGCGTGCTCGACCTGGTTCCTGCCGCGCATCGTCGGCATCCAGCAGGCGCTGGAGTGGGTCTACTCCGCCGACATCCTCACCGCCCAGCAGGCGTACGACGGCCGGCTGGTCCGCAGCCTGCACGAACCCGACGACCTGCTGCCCGCGGCCCTGGAGCTCGCGCGCTCGTTCGTGACCGACCGGTCGCCGGTCGCGCTCGGGCTCGCCAAGCAGATGCTCTACCGCAACGGCGCGGCCGACCATCCGCTCGAGGCGCACCTGTCCGACTCGCTGGCGATGTACGCCACCTCGATCGCCGACGGCAAGGAGGGCGTGTCCGCCTTCCTCGAGAAGCGCTCGCCCGAGTTCACCGGCCGCGCGAGCGAGCTCCCGCGGATCTACCCCGCGTGATGCGGGACGGGCTCACATCGCCATGAAGAGGATCTCGTCGCGGGAGTACTCGCGACCGGGGTGCTCCGCGGCGAGGTGAGCCTGGACCTTCTCGACCAGCTCGTCGTCGTCCTCGCCACGGATCGTGACGTCGCAGGGGCAGCGCAGGGAGGGCATCCTCACACGGTAGCGGGCACGGTGCGGCGACGGCGGGCGTAGACCACCGAGCCGGTGCCGCCACCGACGAGACCCACCCCGAGCAGCAGCCACAGCAGGGCCGGACCACCGGTGTCGGGCAGCAGCCCGCCGGGACCGCCGCCACCGTTGTGCTGGTGGTCGTTGACCGCCTCGACGGCGAAGAGCGCAGCGGCGCTGCACTTGCGGAACGTGTCGTCGCTCGGGTGGAACTTCATGGCCACCTTGTAGTGCTGCGCCGCCTGGAGGGCCGGACCAATCACGGTCTTGGTGCCTCCGCTGTAGTGCACCGTCCTCGACCAGATCTCGGAGAGGTCGACCCGCGCCACGCCGCCGGCGGGGCCGGCGAGGAGCACGAGCGTCACCGAGCCGGTCGGCGGGGTCGGGCTGTTGGCGTCGACCGAGAGCTTGATGTGGACCTTCTGGCCCGCCTCCAGGCTCGTGGACACGGAGATGCTGCAGTCGGTCGTGATCCCCCCGGAGTAGGGGTCCGGCGCTGCTGCCACCGCGGTGGCAGGCGCGCCGAGGAGTGTCGTGGCCCCGAGAATGGCACCGACGAGTAGGGCGGTTCCGCGCATTGGCATCCCTTTCGCTCACTCGGACAACGCCGCCGGGTGAGTCAGGTCACGTGAATTGCGAGAAATGATAATTCACGGGACGCAGGTGATGGTGCCCCCTGACGCAGAAGTCGCCGACCGTCTCACGAGACGGTCGGCGACTTCGTTGCTTCGAGTCCCCCGCAGGGGGTCGTGGCGTCAGGCCGAGGCGGGCTCCGAGGCGCGACGCCGGGCCACCACGACAGCGCCCGCGCCGCCGCCGACCAGGCACACGCCGAGCAGCAGCCACATCAGGGCAGGACCACCAGTGTCGGGCAGGAGGCCGTTGTGGTCGTCGTCGCCGTTGTGGTCGTTGCCGCCGTCGTCGCCGGCGATGACGTCGAACACCCAGCCGTCGCGCGAGCCGCGGAAGTGGTGGTCGTCCGGGGTGAACCGGGCGGAGATCAGCCAGGTGCCGACCTTCGGGAAGGCCGGACCCTTGAGGTGCGTGGTGCCGCCGTCGTAGTTGATCGTCCTGGTCCACCCGGCGGGGCCGGCCGCGGCGACGCGCGCCTGGCCCGCCTTGCCCGTGGCGGTCGTCAGGGTCAGGGTCACCGTGCCGGTCGGCTGGGTCGGGCTGTTGGCCGTGACCTTCACCGAGATGTCGACGCGGGTGTGGGTCTTGATGGGGTCGGGGGTGCGGACCGTCGTGTGGGTCGTCACCCTCCCCGAGTAGGGGTCGGGGGCCGAGGCCGCCGACGCGGCACCGACGGACACGGTCGCCATCGCGACCGAGGCCACCATGGCAGCAGAGAGCCGGCTGAAGAAGCTCATGTCAAAGGTCCCCTTTGGGAGATAAGGAAAGCGACGTCCAGCGTAGCGAAACAGCCGCTCCGGCGCGCGTCCGGGTCGGGAAAGCGATCTCACATGCGATATCAACGCTGGATCGGCTCGGTCGCCACCAGGTGACCGAACACCACCGAGCGCTGCTCGGTGTGGAAGATCTCGGCGCACGTCAGCAGCGTGATCAGGTGCTTGCCCACGTCGGCCGGCGGCTGCACGCCACCGTCCGGGTTCTGCGGGAAGGGCTGGACGACCCACTCGTCGGTGAACGGCACCTCGAGGTCGGTGCCGCCGAAGTCGAGCTGGTAGACGTAGGTCGCCGTGCGGGTCTCGACGAAGACCTTGTCGCCGGAGCGCAGCTCGGGGAAGTCGGCGAACGGCTCGCCGTGCGTCACCCGGTGCGCGGCGAGGACGTAGTTGCCCTTCTCGCCGGCGTCGGCCGTGTCGAGCATGTGCCCGATGCCGGCGGCCAGGACGTCGTCGTCGGTGCCCTCCAGCACCGGCACGGCGTAGTCCTTCCCGAACCGGGGGACGTGGAGGATGGCGGTCGCCTTGCCGAACTTGGTCTGCACGCTGTCGCTGCCGTCGGCCCATCCGTCCTGGAGCTGGCTCGCGACCTCCTCCTGGCGGTGGTGGGAGACCCAGTTGGTGCCCCAGAACTCCCAGGCGACCCAGGCGAGGACCGCGACACCGGCCGCGATCATCACGTAGCCCGCGATCTTCAGGCGCCGGCGGGCCGGCTCCTTGGTCTGGGGACGACTGCGCCGCACCCGCTCCCGGGTGTCGGTCGACGACACGGCGTCGTCATCGGTCTGCGTGATGGTGCTGCCCTCCTGGGTGGTTCTCCTCCGGACCAACGCCGCAGGACGCGACCGGGTCACGGCCGGGCCGCGGTCACCAGCCTCTCGGCGAGACGAGGCGAGACGAGCCCGATCGCGTCCAACAGGGTGGCATAGGCAGGCGTCATCTCGCTGGGGCGGTGCCGCACCGCGTGCACGACCCAGCGTGCGGCGTCGTCGGGGTCGAGCGCGGCTCGGGCGGCGTACGCCCCCGTCGGGGCGATCATCGGCGTGCGCATCAGCGGGAAGTGCAGCGAGGTCAGCACGATGCCGTGGTCGCGCTCCTCCGCCTGCAGGCTGCGGGAGAACGCCGCGAGCGCGGCCTTCGAGGCGTGGTAGGCGGTGAACATCGGCATCAGTCCGCCGGGGACGCCCCAGGTCGAGGAGTTGATGACGTGTCCGTCGCCCTGCTCCCGCATGGCGCCGAGCAGGTTGAGGGTGAGCCGTACCGGCGCGTGGTAGTTCAGCCGCATCAGCCGGTCGTGGTCGTACTGCCGCTCGACGGTGTCCACCCCCGAGCGCCGGATGGAGTGTCCGGCGTTGTTGACCAGCACGTCCACTCCCCCGAACCGGGCGAGCACCTCGTCGGTCAGCGCGTCGATCGCGTCGGGATCCGCGAGGTCGCACGGCAGGGCGTGGGCGGTGCCGCCCCTGCCCCCGACCTCCGTCTCCAGCGCGTCGAGCTCGTCCTCCCGACGCGCGACGGCGAGCACCGTCGCTCCCTCCACGGCCAGGCGTACGGCGGCCGCGCGCCCGACCCCCGACGACGCTCCCGTGACGAGGACCCGCTTGCCGGCGACCGGCACTCCATGGCCGGGCAGCAGCGCGGACGGGGCGGGCAGAGGGTCGAGGGAGAGCCGCGCCAGGCGGCGCTGGAGACCATCGAACGGCATCTCGGCACTATCCCATCGACACGCCCGGCGCGAGCACCGGGCCTCGGCGCGGACCGGGCCGGCATCGTCCCGGCGTCGGTCTGCACCTCCGTCGAGCCGCGCGGCGCAGCGGAGGACCAAGGTCCCCCCGGGTCAGGACGTTCGCGTGCTGCACGGCGGTCGTCCCTCACCGAGGGTGGAGCCATGTCGCTCCTTCCTGCCGCCGTCCCGGTCATCACGCAGCACGAACGGTGGTTCGTCGAGTCCCACGACGCGGGGGACTGGTCCTTCTTCCTCTCACCGCTCCCCCTCGTGCTGACCGCGGCGGTCGTCGTGGTGGCCGTCGCGTGGCGGTTGGTCTCGCTGCGCGTGGACCGTCCCGAGCTGGGCGTCCTGCACCCACTCGGCCGACTCGGCCCCTGGGTGCCCCGGCTCCTCGGGATCCACCTGGGCGTCGCGTTGTTGGCCCTCGCCGCCACCGGAGCGTTCGTCACGCCGTCCAACGACCACCTGCACGGCGCCGCCGGCGGCTCCCTCCTGCTCGTCGAGGCGGCCCTCGGCATCTGGCTGATCTCCGGCTACCAGGTGCGCCACGCGGCGCTCGTCGTCCTGGGTCTGGGCCCGGCGCTCGGGTTCGTCGCCGGGTTCACCGCTCTCGGCGAGTGCGCCAACCTCGCCGCCGTCGCGGCCTTCCTCGTGGTGGTCCCTCCGGGCAGGGACGAGTACGGCGCCGCCCGACCGAGCGCGGCGCGGCTGCGACTCGGTCTGCTCCTCCTGCGCGTCGGCGTCGGCACGGCGCTGATCGTCCTCGCGTTCACCGAGAAGCTGACCAATCCCGCGATGGCGCTCGACACCTTGGACCACTACCCGTCCCTCGACGTGTTCGGGCTCGTCGGCATCCACCTCGCACCCGAGACCTTCATCGTGATCGCCGGGGCGACGGAGCTCCTGTTCGGGCTGCTGATCATCTCGGGCGCCCTGCCCCAGGTCGCCGTGCTGGTCGCGATGGTGCCGTTCAACGCCACCCTCCTGCTCTTCGGGCAGCCCGAGCTGGTGGGCCACCTGCCCGTCTACGGCGTCTTCCTCGCGCTGTTGGTCTACGGCTCGGACGTCTCGACGGCTCCCAGCGTCCGCTGGCTGCCGAGCTTGCGGAGGTCGCACACCGTGCACGCACAGCAGGCGGCGGGCAACCTGGCGTAGCGGCACCGGACCGAGGACGCCCGCGGCTCAGAACCTGGCGATCAGCCGGGCGATCTCGCGCCGGAGACTGCGCTGCGAGCGGCGACGCGCTCGGGACCCCGCGACCACCTCGCGGTAGATCGCGAGCTCTCGGGGCGAGGGCTCTCGCCCAATGAGCCGGACGAACTCGCGCACGTCTTCGTCGTCCGAAGCGCGCCGCGCCTCTGCTGCGGCCAAGAGAGGCTCCCTGAGATCCACGAGGACGGCGCGCCGCTACCTCGACGCACGAGCAGCCTAGGTCCAACGATGATCGCGCGCGGGTGAAATGAGTCTTTCCCTGCCCGGCCGCGCGGCCGGCTCGCCCCGCACCACGCCTGCAGGCTCGCGATCCTCAGAGCTGCGACTGGATGCCGGAGAGGAGCTGGCGGGCCATGACGATGCGCTGGACCTGGTTGGTGCCCTCGTAGATCTGGGTGATCTGTGTATCCATACCCGAATTGTGCTCCTGACCTGCAGCGATGCGATCCGGGTGGCACACAGGCGGCACACCCGAGGTGATTCTGAGCGGCTCGGCATGGGGTTGGCCAGGGCCAGCGCTCGCACGCCGAAGGCGCAACGACGACGTCGCCGACGGCTGTTCGCGCAGAAGCCGAGTGCGACGACCCGCGGCGCAAGCACCCGCCGGTCGCATCATAGGCACGATCCGAGTCGGCATCGTGGGCATCAGTGCACCGGCCCGCCGCCTGCCGGGGCGGCAGACGGGTCGGCAGTTAGCGCCTCGCGCCGACGCAACTTCGCGCCCGGCAACTTCACTGCCGTTGGTCGAGCGACGCGGAGTTCTGAGCGTTGTGCGTCGACAGGGCGACAGCCGTGCCGGCCGCCGCATCCTCGGCGACGTCAGGGCAGATCGCGGCGCTGGCTTCCACGGCGCCTAGGTCGGCTCTGGGAGCGTCCGGTGAACCAGCGCGGACCTTCGGCGGACCTACCCTGCCGACCGACCCAGCCCACAGAGCCAAACTCATTCTTCTTCGGCGACAGGTCCGGCGCCCCACTATCCTCCGACTTCACGCCGAATTTCAGAATCCGGCGTGTCCAGCTCGGCACACCACCAAGTCAGAGTTGCGACGCGAACGACCCTCGTCAGGGAAGTTTTGACGTTGCGGCGCATTCGTCCACTACAGTGAAGTTGCTAGCGCCACGACGACTGATGGCGACGAAACCGCCGGGCGGCACCTGTCGCCGCACCCATCGAACGGCCTGCGGTCGAGTCCTTCCTGACGCCGACGCCGCACGCAATGCCCTGACCACGCCAGGCGCTGAGGACACCGCCCGGCAACGACAGAGTGAGACCACGTTGGACGTTTCCGAGATCCGGCAGCGCCTCAACATCGCACCCCAAGCCGGCATCGCCTGGTTCTGCGTGGACGAGAGCGACGTGGCCTTCGCCCCCCAGAAGGCACCAGGCCCCCGTCGTGTCATCTTGAGGTCCTGGCCCGACGGCACCCCAGTCGCCTGCGTGTTCGCCCGAACCACTACCGGCACCAGCGGGATCCCACACGACGCCCACGACCACCTCGCCGAGTACGACCGGTGCAACATCGACAAGGAAGGCCGCATCGTCCTCGGCGTCCCCCTCACCGCCAAGAAGAGCGTCCTGGACCACAACACCTCCATCTGCGACGAACCCGACGCCGACATCACCCGCCGCGTCCTCACCGCCCCGGGCTGCTCATGAGCACCCCGCCCACCTGGGCCGACCTCAGACTCGAGTACGACAGCGACGTCATCGGCCCCTTGTGGCTCGCCGAAGTCACCGGTGCCGTGCATCGCGTCGCGGAGCGATACCCGCCTGCGGTCTACAGCGAGACCGGCCACTGGAACACAGAAGCTCTGGAGAACCTCGTCCAAGACGTGGTCGTGAGCCAACTGTTGGACGAAGGGCAAATCGACTACATCGCCGCCGTAGCCACCAGCGTCGACAGTGCACGTGGCCTTCTGACTCGCACCGTCAAGCGCACCCTAGCCCGCGGACGCCGTCGTACCGTCATCGACAACCTCTTGGACCGGGCCCACGACATCACAGCATTCGTCCCCCCCGACCATCCCGGACCTCAGGCAACAAACGAAGCGATCCTCGCCTGCGCCAACCAGATTGCCAAGCTTCCCCGAGTCCGGATCATCAACAGCGACCGCGCGCCGATCGTCTACACCACCGAGCACCTCACGCAGGCACTCGCCATCGCAGCGAATACCGCAGGCCCTGCTCTGCGACGACGCGAGATGGAAAAAATTCTCCAGCTGGTGTTGTCAGATTACGTCCCAAGCGCCCTCATCCAATTCGAGGGAGGCTCGGACGAGCCCGACCGGTCGTTCACACCCGACGACGAACTCATCATCCGCGAGACCATGAACCTCTTGACCGACCAGCCAGCCGAAACCTTGACCATCCTCGCACTCAAGATCGCCAACCGATCCGACACCGATGTCGCTCACCGTCTCGGCATCTCTCGCCCGACCGCAGCCAAGAAGTTCAAACAAGCATCTGCCGACGTCGGATCCACGATCCGGGAACTGGCCCCCCACGTGCAAGATGAGGTCCTGGCGCGATTCGCAGACCGCCTCCTCGCAGACCACCTTCCCCACACCGAACCCCTGGAGAAACCCGATGACAGGTGAGCGGGCCCATTGGCTCACTGCCGCCCTCGACCGTCACAAGTCCCCCCAGGCCCCCACGGGCCCGAGCAGCAGCATCCAGCCCGGCGACATCCGGCGCCTGGACCCGATGGACTTCGAGGCCGCACCCTCTCGCCTTGCTCTCATCACCGACGTCGACGCTGTGACGGGCTGTGCCAGCGTCACGCTACTTTCCCCAGAGACCGAGAACGGCTCCAACCTGGACCGTTTCGTGGGCACGGACCTCACCGGACTTCCCTACGACCTCATCGCCCTCAGCGACGTTTCCGGGCCAGCGTGGTTCGTCCAGCTCCACCACCGCGTCGCGTCACTCGATGTCACGCTCGACGAACTACCCGCGGCCGGCGTGGCCCTCAGGGACGACAAGGACGCGCGTTGGACGTGGAAAGAAGACGAACTCGACCAGCTCATCCAACTGACTTCTGAATGTCGACTGCAGCTCATCGACGGCGAAGCGATCACCATCGCAGATCCCGCCGCGCTTGACCTGGACGTCGTCGACGTCATCGACCACTTGAGGGCCTCACAAGCCTTCACCCGGCTGCTGGAGCAGGAGAAGGTGTTGCTGCCGGCCGAAGGACTCCAACAGCTCGACGTCCCGACGGTGCATCCAGCCCACGATTCGATTCAAGCGCTCCGTTTCACCGCCTATCGCCACAAAGAACAACTGCTTCCGGCCAGTCACCCCAGCGACACCGGAAGTCCTTTGAGAACTTTCGACGACGACCCCCTCCAACGGGCCCTCGCATCGCTAACAGGTCGCCTGGCCGACTCCACGCGATGCATCCGCGTCGCCTCTCTCGCCTTTTTGTGGAGTCCGGTCCAAGACGACGATCCACATGTCCGCGAACTACTCATTAGCGGGCGACGTCACCAAATCCTTATTGCACCGCTAGACGCGCCGGAGGACATCTGTGCCTGAGTTCACCTGGTACGACGGACTGACCCTTCGCCGCTGGCGGTTGAAGAACTTCAAGTCGGTGCAGGAAGCCGACGTCGAGCTGGCCCCACTCACGGTCGTTGTCGGAGCGAACTCCGCTGGCAAGAGCACACTCCTGCAATCCATCCGAGTAGCGGCCCAAGCCGCGAACTCCAACAGTGACTCCTTCCCCCTCAATGCCGAACAAATCCGGTTGGGAACGTTCGAGGAGACCCGCTTCGGCGGCACCAAGAGCGACGAACCGATCATGATCGGCGGTTCTTTCCACATGGGCACCGCCGACTTCTACTCCTCACCCGCCACCTACGCACCGCCGATGGCAACAGTTCGACGGCGCTATCGTCGACCAAGAGAGGTCGAAGACAACACCAATCTGGAATGGGACCTCACCCTCCATGGCACGCCGCAGGCTCAAACCGCAGCGACCCGGATCGTGGCGGCGCGGGTGCGGGCCCTGATCGAGAACGAAGAGAAGGCAAGCTTTGCCGCCGCCGAAGCCGCTCATCCATCCCCGGTTTCAAGCTTCGGCCACGAAATCCAGTACGACGGCTACGTGCGGGAGGAGGACGCGCGCCCGACAGGCATCATCGACGCCAGCATCATGGGCGGATTCCCACGCAGCTACCTCCATACCGAACGCGTGGCCGAGATGCTCTTTTGGACGTGGTATGAGTTCCGCGCGGAGGAGGTCCGCGCGAACGTCCGCCCTGGGCGGAACCGCCTAACCTCCACCGGTGAGCCGGTCACACACGAGAAAGCAAAAACGGTCTCAACTGATCGCCTGGCCGGGATAGTTACCGAGGACCTCACGTTCATCTACAACGAGATACCTGAGGAGACCTGGCACGCCCCCAACGTCAGAAGAGCCATCTACCAGGCTCTGCGCGACTACTACACCGCTAACCCCGAGCGTCTCGAAAACGATATCCAGCGGAGTCAAGTTCTCGACGTCTTCGAACGCTTCGTTTCCTCAAGGCCTTTCGGAAACAAGCTGGCGGCTCAGGTCGCTGGCCTACCTGAGCTCTTGAACGATGCCGTGAACGAAGCCCAAGACTTCCTCGCCACCCGAGTCCAACACCTCGGGCCGCTTCGAATGGACCCGAAAGTCGTCTACACCTCCTCCCCTACGGGCAACCTCGGCTTCATCGGGATGAAAGGCGAATACACCGCCTCGGTGCTCCACAACAATGAGTTGTCATACGTCCGAAACCCGCCGCGGCTCCCCAACGGCTCCAGCGGTCAACCGACCCTGCTTCAGGTAGTCAACCGTTGGGCGAAGTACCTCGGTGTCGCCGATGACTTCAGCACCAAGGACCGGGGCCGCTTGGGGCTGCAATTGTCGGTCAAGCAGCCCGATCTCAACCTCGAGCTAGACCTGACCAGCGTCGGCACCGGCGTTAGCCAGATCCTCCCGGTCCTGGTCATGTGCCTCCAAGCTCCGCCAGGCTCCCTGCTGTTGATCGAACAGCCCGAACTGCACCTGAACCCGGGCGTGCAGCAGCGACTCGCGGACTTCTTGCTGGCTGTGGCCGCCAGCGGTCGGCAGCTCATCGTCGAGACCCACAGCGACTACCTGGTCACCCGTCTACGCCGACGCACCGCCGAAGATGAGACCGGCGCTACACAGGACCGCATCGCTTTGGTCTTCGCCGAACGCCAAGGCGCTGCCACCACCTACGTCACCGTGAAGCCAGAACGCGACGGCGCCATGACGAACTGGCCGCGCGGGTTCTTCGACGATGCCGCCGACGACTCCAAGGCGCTCGTTCAGGCGCTTCTGGGCAGCTTGACCAAGCCCGACTCCTAACGACCGCTGCAACTCGAGTTGCAGCACTGTAGTTCTAGGAAGCCGAGAGGTTTACATCCTCCCGCCCAACCGCCCTCCAACGTGATGAGGGCAGGAACCCGCCGCGCGCGGTCCATGCCCGGACAGTCACGACAACCAAGGAGGACGACATGGCCAAGCCTGTCAACTTCGTCGACCTGGTGATCGTCGTCTCGGGCACCCCCGAGCACGTGCGCATCAACATCCACGAGACGCTTGAGCACGCAGCCCGTGAAGCGTTGCGCCAGTCCAACAACACCGGCCAGGCGCCCGACGACTGGGAGCTGCGCACGGAAGGTGGGCAGCTTCTCGCACTCGAACAGACCCCCCAGGCGGCGGGCGTCGGCGAAGGGCAGACGCTCTTCCTCAGCCCGAAGGCCGGAGCCGGCGGATGAGACGATGACCGCCGCGGGCGACGGTCGTGCCCGAGGACCCCTGCTGGTTCCCCCGGAAGTCACGCGCGCCAAGTTCGACCAGCAGATCACCCAGTGGCACGAGCACGCTGAGACCTACGCCCAGCGGGGGTGGCAGCTGCTGTCAGTGGACGACCTTTCCGTCGACGTTGGCATGGTCCGTCACATCCAGATGGGCGGCCGAGCCCTACCGGTGATCACGGTCTGTGTGCGGATCGACTACTGGAACTTCGACCTGTGGCCGCCGTCGGTCACGTTCATCGACCCGATCTCCCGGCAGCCGAGTCCGCCGTTGGTGCGCGCCGTGAGCTTCGACCACACCAGCACCGAGCCACGCGACGCGCTCATCGACGCTCACCCAGACACCATGCAACCCTTTCTCTGCTTGCCCGGCATCCGCGAGTACCACAACCATCCCCAGCACACCGGCGACGACTGGCTCCTGCACCGCCACCGCCACGAGGGCGACCTAGCGACGGTGTGCGAGCGCCTCTGGCTGCGCATGGCTCGCAACGTCGTGGGATCTGCATTCGCAGCGGAGGTGCGCCAGGTTTCCAGCGGCGACGTCGTCTCTATGCCTTTCCAGTTTCAGGTCCAACTGCTCCAGGACGACCCCGACGCGATCGAGCGAAACTTCAGGCAGCAGAAGAGCCACCAAGAAGCGTTCGACAGGCTCGTGGCGGAGCAAGCCGCAGGTCACGGGGCCGACTCGACAGGGACAGGCGGAACAGCGGATCAGGTGCCGCCTGCAGAGACCGACCCAGCCCCCTCACGGAGGGAACGCTATGAGTCGGCCCCGGACGTCGGCGTTTTCCCGACCTCGCAGGACTCAGCGCTACAGCCATCTGCACCTGCTCAGGATGCGGCGGAGCCGGCCGGGCAAAGGTGAGAGTGAGACGAGCGTGAACCTGAACCGGGTGTGCGACCTGAGGATCCCCAACACGGTCCTCGATCCGACCCTTGACTTCCTCCGCGCGGCCGGACAGGGCGGTTACGAAGGCTTCGTCGTTTGGGGCGGTCGACTACTCGACGACACGACGCTGGCCTTCACTAGCTGCTACGTGCCCAAGCAGACGGCACACAAGACAGCCAGCGGGTTGCTGGTGACCGTGGACGGCGAGGCACTGTTCAACATGAACCGCGCCTTCTACAACCAGGGAGAGGTGGCGGCCGGACAGGTCCACAGCCACCCGACCGACGCATACCACTCCGAAACCGACGACCATTTTCCCCTCGTCACCCTGGCTGGAGCGCTGAGCCTCGTCATCCCCGACTTCGCCACCCACGGCCGAGAAGCCATCGACCGGTGGGCGTGGTACCGGCTCGTCGGTGAGGGTGTGTGGGCGCCGGCGGCCGTTACCGGGACACGGATCCATCTCGAATCGCAAGGAGGGTGAGCAGGTGTCACTTCCGTCTTTCTTCTCTCGCGTTGCGGACGCCATCCGGCCTGTCGCGGAGGTCGACCCTGCAACGCTCGCGGCGAAGCTTGATGGAGTCCGCGTCCACCTCCACCTCGCCACCGACGACCCAGCTGCCCGGCGAGCCTTCTCTCTAGCAGCGAACCTCGCTGCCCGCATCTACCCTCACATCCACCTGTCGGCAGACTGTCACGACGCCACCAAGGAGGAGGAGCAGGCGAGAGGGCTGGTACGGCGCATCAACCCGCTGGCCGACGTACAGATCATCAACCGCGCCGGGTCGCCGGCATCCATGACGCCGGACCGCGGACGCGGTGACGTCTCGGTCCGCTTGACCTTCGGAGTCGCCGACCGCCCGCCGGAGCCTGCACGGGGCTCCTCGCCAGGGGGGAGCTGCGAGGGCTCCGAGATCACTGTCTCCGCGGCCGGCTGGGCCGTCTACGTGGACCCCGCCGTCGCTCGAAGTCTCGATCAGCCCTTTGGCGATCATCCACCCGGGCATCCCTTGGCCTGGCTCGCGACTGCGGCGTTCGGCATGGGTGAGGTCTTTCGGTATGTGTTCGCAGACGAACTCGGCGAACGCGGCCGCCGTCAACGACAACCCGGAAGCATCGACCTTCTCACCGCGCAGTCCCCCGCGGGGCGGCCGGCGGAATTCAGCGGTGGCGCACTTCTCGACATCGGGCACGTGCACCTCGCGGGTGCTGGCGCAATCGGCCAGGCGACCGTCTACGCCTTGGCTTCCCTGCCGGCAACCGGCACCCTTCACGTGGTCGATCCGGAAACGGTGACCCTGTCGAACCTTCAACGGTATGTGCTCACTGACAGTTCTTCAGTCGGCGCATTCAAGGTCGAACTCGTAGAGAAAGCCTTCACCGATCTACCCTTGAACGTGGATCCGTTTCGGGGAAAGTGGGGCGAGCAGTACAACCATCTTCACGCGCCGCGGGTACTCGTGGCACTCGACAGCCCTCAGGATCGCGTCGGGGTCGCCGCCACCCTTCCGCGGCATGCCTACAACGCATGGACGCAGGTGCACGACCTGGGTTGGTCGCGTCACGAGCTCTTCGGCGCACAGCCATGCCTCGCCTGTCTGTACCTACCCAGCCGCGAACTGCCGAGCGAACACGAACTCATCGCCACAGCCCTCGACCAGGAGCCACTGCGGATCCTCGGATACCTTCTCTCCCCCGGGGTGCCGATCGGATTGCCGTTGCCCGTCCTGCCCGGGTTGCCCGCCATGCCGAATCCGAAGGAAGCCCAGCGTTGGCTTGAAGTCAGCCTGATGGCTGATCTCGTGACGGCCGGGGTGGTTCACGCTGGGGAAGAGTCGCACTGGGCTCAGCGAACTGTCGGTTCCCTGTACCGTGACGGCGTGTGCGCCGGCGGCCTGCTCCCCGTGGGCGGCCTTTCTGAAGACGTCGTCGTGCCGTTGGCCCACCAGTCCGTCCTCGCAGGCGTGATGCTGGCCGCAGAGCTGATCTGGGCCAGCGATGTCGCGCTTGCCGAGCGCCGCGACCAATCGACGGAGCATCGATTTGACGTCCTTCGCGGTTTTCCTCAAGTTGTGGCTCGCCCACGCCAACCGACCGCGCACTGCTTGTGCTCGGACGCCGCTTACCTCGAATCTAGCGCGGCGGTCACTCCGTCCGGATCGCGCGAATGAGAGCGACTCGAGGAGCACGAGGAGCCCATCACACCCGACATGATGCTTCGCGAACCGCAACGGACTGCGCCCTAGCGCACTCCGGCCGACGACAACAGCGAAGCCCACTGCTCCCATCAACACCTAGCAACGGCCGCCGCCATCGAGGTCGCAGCTAGAAGCACCGGGCTGTACCCGAGCGCCCGCGGCCGATGACGGTCCGGCAGACCCGAATCGAGAGCGCCACGACCCCTTGACTTTGACGTATCTTAGAAGCAACACTCCTCCCGTGGGCGCGACTTGCTTCCAAATC
This sequence comes from Nocardioides candidus, assembly GCF_041321175.1. NCBI lineage: Bacteria > Bacillati > Actinomycetota > Actinomycetes > Propionibacteriales > Nocardioidaceae > Nocardioides > Nocardioides candidus. The sequence continues at coordinate 254,150 of NZ_JBGGWC010000002.1, forward strand.
CCCTGCTTCCAAATCGATCGGCCTGAGATATCGACGGGCCGACTCGCAAGGCGATTTGCCGACCTGCCGATGCGTCCGCTCGCGGCCAGAACCCACAACTGCACCTCGACTGCGTGGCGTGCGGCGACGATCACCGTCCGCCGCATGATCGGCCACACCAACCAATGCAACAGGCACTGCATCCTCGACATCGACGGTCTCGCAACGATGCTCGGCATCTCCGAAAGTCACCTCGCCGACGAGCGTCGAGAGAACCCCGAGTTCCCCGCGCCGCGCTACATAGGAAGGATCCCCCGCTGGATCTGCGGGACCGTACTGACCTACATCGCGGCGGCAGCCGACCAGCCCGACACGCCACCCAACCCAACGCAGCCAACGGTCAGGTCAAGTCCGAGCAGAAAGGACCCGCGTCGTGTCTAGCCGGCCGGCGCGATCAGCCCACGTGCGCGACGGCCAACCCGTCCACGTCCTGCCCAGCCACCGCGTCACCTACTGGCCCAGCGGAACGCCCGGAGTGGGGCGCCGTAAGTGGATCCGGCACAAGACCGCAGAAGAGGCCCAAGCGACGGCCGACCGGCTCCGCGCCAGCTGCGGTACAGGCCTAGGTGCCCTTGCCCACAAGACGCTGCGCGACATGATGCGCGCCTTCGTCCAGCACATGGAGAACACCGGGGTCCCCACCGGCACCCGCAACCAATACCGTTCCAACTTCAACGCCCACATCCTCGACGCCATCGGGGAGGTCAAGTGCGCTGATCTGAGCATCCGCAGCTACACCGCACTGATGGACGCGATGACCGCGGCCGGCGACAAAGGACCAACCATCAAGGCGGTCAATCGCACGCTCAACTCGATGGTCAGTTTCGGCGAACCGCGCGGATACTTCCCCACCGAGAACCCCTTCGGAACCGACCGGCAACGCAAATCAGTGTTCAGCGAAGCGATGAAGACCGCGGCGCGGCGTTCAGAGACCCCCCGAACGCAGATCCGGCTCGACCACTGTCCCTCCCGCACCGATGTCGAGAAGTTCGCCGTCGCCTTCGAACGCGCCTATCCCGGATTCGGTTTCCAGCTGGTTCTTCTCGCCTACTCAACAGGGCTGAGGATCGGCGAGATCCTCGCGCTGCGCATCTGCGACATTCTCGACAACGAGGACGGCGACATCGAGATCAGCGTCACGCGACAGCTCGACCGCCACCAACCCTGGCCCGCGACCGTGCCACCGAAAGGCGGCCGACCCCGGACCACGATCGTGTGGGACTACTACCGATGGGTTCTTGAGGACCTGACGGCCAAAGCCCGGGCCCGCACCGGTGCCGAGCACGGTTGGCTGTTCCCCCGGCACCCCTCCTCACAAAAGGCATGGCTACGCTACGCCGGCGGCCTGGCGACCGTCGCCGCCACAGAGTCGGAGTGGGGCTGGAACTTCCACTGGCTACGTCACGCATTTGCGTCGGTCTCCCTCGCACCACAGTCCGCAGGGGGATACGAACTGGAACTGGCATCAGTCCAGCGATACCTCGGGCACCGAAAGCCTTCAACAACCCAGGACATGTACCTCGTGCCGCAGAAGGAGCACATCAAGAACGCCCGTAGGCGGACGAAAGAGGCGCCCGGTCACTGATCGCGGCGTGCTCGTCGGGTCGAGTCACCCAAACAGGGCGGCCCGAAGAGGCCTCGAGAAGGACAGTCGGCTCAGGCCGCGCACCTCAAGTCCTTGTGCCACCGGCCGGCGACGCTGCTCGAGGTCTGAACGGCTGATGCACTCACGAGCGGCAAAGACTCCGTGCGTCACGACGAGTTCGACTTCTCGGCAGACCAAGAGAGAACGCCCTTGAGGAACGCCTCAAGGTGCAGTTGAGGGCGCTCACAGGGCCGGTGGCCGCCAAGCAACGCCGCCCGGCAATGTGCTCGCCGAGTCCATGACCGACCCGCACTAGAAATGCCACGGCACCCGTGTGCGTCAGGTGTATCCTGACGCACCACGTGGCGGCCGCCCCTCACCTCCACCCAAGGAAGGTCAACGGTGTATTCCCCCTACCTCTACGGTCGCGACGCCGAACTCGCCGCGATCGTCGCACGCTCAACGGACTTCGGTGCCCCTCAGCAGATCGTCCCCGTTCTCGAGCCGGCCCTACGCCCCGACGGCGACGTCACCCGATACGTCAACAAGCTCACCAGATCACTCGACGCGCTGAAGGCCAACGGCGCGGTCGCCTACGTGGTGGCGAACCCAGACGTCGGTCGATTCCAGGACCCAACAATCCGCGCGCAATGGCTAGCAGGCATGGCGCAGCCGCTGGGCGATCCCGGGTCGACCCGGCCGACGTTCAAGGTCCGCGCCGGCGCCACGACCAAAGCCGTCTCAGCGTTCGCCGGCGCACACCCAGGGCGCGACCTGGGAATCGTCGTGGCCAACGAAAGAACGTTGCCAGCGGCACACCTAGCCGGCGCGCTCACCGGACGCGACGTGGTCGTCTTCCTGCTTCCCAACGTGGACTCAGCCGACTTCGTCGCTGCGTTCGGCAGCAGCAAAGTCGTGCGCGTCATGGACAACTTCGCCGCGCAGGTTCGCAACGCCGACTACAGCGGCTCGGAACTGTTCGCGAACAACCACCTCACCCACACCGCCTCCGGCCTGGGCGGCTTCGCCGACTTCACCGTCCTGCCGCCAACCGTGTCGTTCAGCGGCGGCCGAACAGGAGCCGCGGTCGTTCATCTCACCTTCGAAGAATCCAACCAGGACTTCTGGGTCGAGCACTTCGTCTCCGATGAGACCGACGTCGCCCAAGGCACGTTCCAGTCGAAACTCCTCGAAGCGCTCGCCCACCTCCACGGAGTCCTCACGAGCAACCCCCATCGATTTGTCGCATCCCCGGCCCTCGCCGACTACGCCGCCCAACTCACCTCAGGCAACGCGACCAGCCAGGGCAAGAACAAGCAACTCCAGATCGAACACCACCTTTTCCTGGTCGCGCGCCACCTCAGATTGTGAGGCCGGCCGCATGCGAAGGCTGAGCTTGCGCCATCGGCGGACCAACGCGGAAGGCCCGGTCAGGTCGCGCTGCGAACAGGCAAGACGAGCGCATCAACGAGGCGACGCGCGCCCACGCCGGAAAGAGGTTGCGCATAAGCCAAGGCCCTCAACGACGCGGGAAAACCGGGAGTCGCAACAAGGGCAGCCGCCCGGCTGCCGCGATTGCGCAGTTGAGCGACCACAGCAGCATTGGACTGCGTCGGCGAGAACGCAGCGAACGCCTCCCGCAGAAGGGGGTAGGCCGCGCCGGTCGGAGCGTCGACGCAGCGACCCGTCGTGAGGGCGACGGCTCGACGCGCCTCATCGGTTCGCAGCAGGTGGAACTGCTGTTCGGCAATGATGCTGTCGAGACGGGAGCGGGGCGCCCGGAGAGTGGCCAGCGCGCCGTTGCGGCGCAGGGCAAGCACACCCACCCATTCGGGCAGAGCCCGCACCGCCTGCTGGGCACGACGCTCGGAAACGACGACGTTGGTGAACTCGGCCCGGGTGCCGTACTGGTCGAGTTGTCCCTCGAGCCGGTCGAAGTTGTCGAGGTCGGTCTTGATCTCATACACGCTGGTCGTGCCGTTGACGACGACCAGGTCGGCGATCGCCGCCCCCATCGCAAACTCGATCAGCGGCGTCGCCGTACGGGGCGAATGACGGCCAAACACCACTTTGGAAACGATCTGTGCCTTGTAGTAGTACTCGCACCGGTACCGCTGGCCAAGAACGCCGAACGCTGCATCGAAGGCACGCCCCAGACTCCGCCCGCCCACCAGCTCCACGCTTCGTCGGGCTTTGGCCGGAGGGTCCGCGACCTGCGTCAGGGTTCGCGCCACCCCCTCGGGGAGACCTCGGCCGTTGGCAAGATCACGAAAGACCGGTCGCGTGAACGCTGCCGCGACGGCTGGACCTTCCTTCATCTGCTCCACGCTGTGTTTCTCCTGCCGTAGCGATCTCAACGGCGCAAGGGTCTCCGTGCGTCGCACACGATAGACGGTGCGCGCGGCCGGCCACGAGACAAGCGGGGACTCCTCGAGGAGGGCGCCGGCGACCGCGCAGCGCAGAGCACTGCACGCGAACCGGGTGCCAACGGAGCTCCGCTGGGCTGCGCTGCGCACCATCACAGGGTGCGGGCACCGTCACGTCTCCTCCCGCGCGGCGCGGCCCGTGCGCGGAGAGCAGGCGACGCCCTCAACGCCGGACTAGTCCCACGTCTCCTTCAACCACTTGCTCCCCGAGGCACTGAACCCTTTCCACGCCCGCGCGTCCTCGGTCACGTCGACCACCAGCAGTTCATCGCCGGAGTCGATGTGCCTGCCCAGCGCGTCGCGGATCGCCGTGCAGGTCAGAGTGGACTTCACCAGCCAGGTGGAGTCCAAGTGGTGCCACCACGCACCGAGATCCTTGATCGCCTCAATGAGCTCGTCGTAGTTCTGCCCTGGACTGTTCAGGTCGTAGGCAATCAACTTCGTCGCCACCCCACACCTCCATCTCGCCACTCCTCGAAACTCATGCAGTTCGCCTTCTCCGATGACCACGGTCCCCGCAAGCCGCGTCGAGGATGCCTGCGGGAGGAGAACGAGGGTTCAGCGCCGCGGCGCGAACCATGTCGCGGGGTCCGCTCCCAAAGCGGTGATCCGGTCCCTCAGTCGGTGCCCGTTCTCATTCAGCACGGTCCCCAAGCCGAGGAAGTCCAACGCCCTCCCGCCGAGCAGACGGTCGTGCTCACCCTCAGGGAACGCGGCCGAGACTGCCTCCACGTAGCCCTCACAGCCCGGATGCTCCAACAGCATCGACCAGTCCGAGCCGTACATGAGCCGATCCCGCATCGCGGCCCCCGCACCGGTCAGCACACCGCGCAGCATCTCGGCATAAGCGTTCGGGCCGGGAGGCTGGAGCAGGTCGGTGTGACAGCCCAGGTCCGCGTAGAGATGGTCGAATCTGGCGAGCCGGGCGATCTCGGTGGGCCAAAACGGCTTGTTCGCCGTCCGGCGGACCCCGCCGAAGTGCCCGAGATTCAGATGAAGGCCCGGATGCTTGTCCAAAACCGTCGCCCACACCGCCGGGTCTGAGCGTTCGTCGTTGCTGGCATTGCTTGCGCCCTGGGTCTTGTTGCAATGAACGGTGATCGGCACATCCTCGGTCTCGCACCAGGAGTAGAGGTCGTCCAGAATGCCGTCGATCTCGGGCTCGTCGTTGCCGAGCGGGGAGAACCCCATCGGCGGATACATCTTCACGCCGGCGAAACCGCGGTGCATCACCGCATCCTGAACCAGCCCCAGCGCTCCCGGAGCGTGCTGCTCTCGACGCGGGTCGAACCCGACGAATGGCAACAGCAACGCCGAGCGTTGCGTGAGCCGACCCATGATCGACAAGCTGCTGATCTTCTCGTGCAGATCGATCTGCTCTGCCACTGTCGTGAGGGGTTTGTCTCCTACGCCGTAAGCCATGTCGACCAACATCGGCGTGAACACATCGACGCTCGGATAGGTGGCGACCAATCGTCGAGCCACGTCGAGTCGGGAACTGGCAAGGTTGCGAGCGAACTTCACGAACGCGCTCGTCTCACCACGATCCAGGCGCCGAACCTGTCGCGGCGCCAAACCAAGGTAGGCGGCAGTGGCTGGATCGTGGGCGGCCAACGCCGCTTCGTCCTGCTCGACCTGAAGATTGAACCGCTCGTCGGCCACCTGCTCCTCAGCGCTCAGCAGCAGGTCGCGCCTCGGATGGTCGAGCATCATTTGCAAGATGCTGCGTTCGGGTTCGTAACCCAGGCCCGGACTTTGAACAAGACCATCAGCCCACCTGGCGAGCCGCGCCTTGACCCACCCGGGCCAGTCCTTGTCACGCAGGACGACCCGACGCACGAATCCTTCCACCGGAAGGTCCGCGCCGTTGAACGTGTGGCAGTGAATGTCGACGCGGGTGGCGGGGCTGTCAGACACCATCACAGGTCCCACCTCTGGGTGAAGGCCAGGGCCAGCGCCGAGAACAGGGCGGCCAATGGAACAAGGAACAAGGCGTAGGCGTCGCCCATGTCCTGCACCACATGCCAACCCGAGGGCCATGCCCCGGGAAGGGCAGTGGCCCAGATGAGGAACGACACCAACGTCAAGGACACCCGGGCGCAAACGCTTGCCCTCGACACCTTGCCCGCGGTCCGGGTCGACGGCCCGCCCGTCCACGCGCCGGCGACGACCAGCGCCGCCGCCAGCCCGGCGCCCAGGAAGAACCAGCCCGGCGACGAGGCATCGATGCGTTGAAGGAGCTGACGCGGAGTCTCGTTCCCGGTGAGCTCTCCTTGAGAAGCACCCAGGCCGAGAACAGCGGCGTAGAAGGTGATCGCCTCCCCCGGAATCCACTTCACGAACGTCGCCGGCGCGCCACTGGCGGGCGCCTTCGTAGGTTGGCGGCCGCCCGCGTTCGAGTGCGTCGTGGACGCTTCGCCTCCGATACTGAATGCGCTCATGTCGCGGCCCGCCTTCAATCACCGACAGCAGCATCCGAAACGTGGCACCCCGCCGGCACCTTTGTCAAGGATCTCTTGCGTCCTTCCGTCGTCGACGACTGACCCGGGCAGCCACATCGCGCCAGAAAACGCGCCGCCCCGCTCCCTGACGAGCCACACAAGGGCCGCCCGGCAACTAGCTGAGCTCATGTCGTCGCCGAGCCAGCCGCGTTGGGAGCTCGCCGTCGTGCCGGCGCCCATCATCTCACGTTGGTCAAGGATTGCTTGACGTCCCGCTCCTCTGCTGATTCTCTTCGTTCTCACCTCGCACACAGTCGTGGACGCCGCTGCGTCCGCCGGCGTACTTGTCAACAGCACAAGGACCCGCACGGAAGGAGGAACGAGCTGACGTGACCTCCCCCCTTGCCGCCACCATCACCGCAACCCTGATCGCTGCCCTGCTCACCGCGTGGGCAGCCGACCTCGACTTCGATGTCGACGACACCGCCTACTGGCGACGCTGGCTCGGCAAGACCGGCTACGGGACACGCCGCTGCCTGCTGGCACTCCTACCCGCGGCTGTGGGCGGCGGAGTCTGCCTGGCCATGACGCCGCTCACCACCGTGCACAACCCGTTGCTGCGCGGCCTCCTCGCGGCCGCAGTCGCTTGGGCCGGCCTGCGCGCCGACACCACTGACCCGTTCAATGCCTCCGCCACCGAGCCCGGCACCGGCGTCCCCACCGGGAGCGCCCTGCCGGTGCTGTCCGCGCTGGTCCTGATCTACGGACGTGTCCAACGACGACTGAACAAGTTGACCGATCGCAAAGTCGACGAAACGCTCGCAGCACAACGCGACAAGGCACCAACCGACCCCGCACGACTACTCATGAGTGCCCAAGAGCTCGCCAGCTACCTGGACCGAGTGGCGTCGAAACCGACGACCGCCAAGAAGGAAGCGGCCCACGCAACCGCTACCAAGACCAACCTCTATGCGCACATGGACGTCCTGATCGACCCTCTCGCCGCCGAACAACAACGCACCCGTGCCGCGTTCGCGCTCTTCGAAGTAGTCGCCGATGAGTTCAAGACGCGCCGTTGGGGCCGCGAGGCCGCACGAGAGGCCGAGACGACCACTCAAGACCCGACACACGACACAAGGAACCGACGCCGGAAACGCCGCAGCGCTCTGCATAGCGCAGGCCGCCGATGACCTCTCCGCCCGGCACCCACCCGCCTGCTGGCCGCAGCGCCTTCGACACCGCCTGCTCAGAGGTCTCGATGCTCCTGCGCCTCCAACAACGCACCACTTTGGACAGCGCGCAAGAAGCGGATTTGGCACGCGCGCTCACCGAGGTTGTCCGCACCCTGCCCCGCCTGATCAGCCGGCGGGTCGCCGGCCATCACCAGGACACCGAAGACATCGCTCAAGAAGCGCTGACCCGCTACATCAGAGCAGTCCAGCAAGGCCACGTGTCCCCCCTCGGCTCACCCAGCGGCTATCTGCTGACCATCGCCGCCAACGTCGTGCGCGACCGACACCGCAAAGCACCTCTTCCATTGCCCGCGGACGACTACATCCTCCAATCGCAAGCCGAGCAAGCCACCGACATCGAGCAAGTCACCGCGCTGCTCGACGCCATCGCGTCAGTTGAGGCGATACGGACTGCGATCGCGGCCGCGTCCGACGCCGACGACACCCTCGTACTCGAGGTCGTTGAGGCCTGGCTCAACATGGCTGGACGCGAGCTCGCAGCGCCCACGGTCCGCGAGGTGGCGCGTGCGCTCGGAATCGGCAAAAGCACCGTCGCCAACACGCTGAACCGCTTTCGGAGCTACATCGCCGCAACCGAAGAAAGGTAGACCGCCGGTGGACAAGTTCGCCGCGGATACGTACGTGGAAGTGAGAGCCCCACAGCTACTGCCACCAACGACGCTGCAGGGGCCCGCCCACCCACGTTCTGGAAGGTCCTGTGATGGAACACGCCCGCCATTTTCGAGCTGCGCCCCCAACCGGCTTGTCAGCTGCGTCCGGCCCCACGATCGATGCCGCCCGGGTCGAGTCGCTGGCATCAAGCCTGCCCGCATCCCTCATTCCTGTGCTGACGACGCTGGCGTACTTCACCGCCGAAGGACAAGCGACGCGGCTGCAGGCCCTCGGGCCAGGGTCCCGGCTGGTGCTGCAGTCGGTTGGCGTCATCCGCACCGACCGGCTCGCCCTTACGCCGCTGGGTCACGCGGTCGTTGAACACCTGCTCGAGGAAGCGGAACCTTCCACACCGGCGCCGCCCCAGGAACCTCGATCCGACCTCGGCAGCCACCTGCGTCCGGTTGCGCGCGTCGTCTCCACCGACCTCAACCTCGCTGCCGCCCACACCGCCAAGCCGACCGAAACACCCCTGGCGACCTACGCGATTGTCCCAGCCGATGAGCTGCCCAGCGAAGTCGCTGCCCGCCCGATCGTTGGCGTCGCCCTCATGGGCAACCGACTCCACGTGTGGCAGGAAGCAGCGCCGACCGACCACCACGTTGCCTGCGTGCTGGAGGAGTCGTCCATGGAGCAACTCCCCCGCCGCGGCGAGAAGCCCCTCATCGTGACCAACACCGACGGCGAACCTCCCGCCACGCTGCTGCGGCGACTTCTCATCGTCAGCCGCCGCGACGGCGGCGAATGCGACAACTCATGATCTGCGGCCTCGCGCTGCAGATGCAGGCACAGCTCCTCGACCTCGACAGGACGGTTCGAGAAATCGACCGCCTGACCCACCCTGCGACCAGTCCCGGCGCCGAGCCGGCTGACCACCAACCGACGACCACCGCGTTGGCCTCTCGCATCGGCGACACACTCGAGGCACTGTGGGGCTCACTGCACCAGTCCGCGACCCACGTCCACGACGTCGTGGACTCCGTGCCCCAATGGCTCGGCGCCGACAGCCGCGAAGGGGGACTCGGACTGCTGCTGCTGCGCACCGCCGACCTCGACAACCCCGCCAGCCCAGCGACCGGCCCGATATGGGCGAGCGTGACAGAGGCCATGCGCGAGCAGCACCGCTTCTGGCGACTCGAAGCCCTCAGCGACGAATGGATCACGCAAGTCCCTACATCGCGCCAGGCCCGCGGAAGCTATGCGCTACATCCCTGCAGCCCCACCTCGCAGGCCACCCCCATCCCGGGAAGCAGCACCGCACCCGAACCGAGGTCGCTCACCGTGTGCTTCCCCGTCGTCCACGAGGTCACCGGAAACGGCATGCTGATCGCAATGGACCTGACCGAAGGCGGAGCCATCACCACCCGCGGCGACCCGACGGCCAAAGCTGCCGACCGCAGCCGGGCCGGTGAGCCACACGGCGTGAGCCTCACCCCTGAGTTCCGCGGGGCCGTCCGAGCAGCCCGCAACGAAGCTATCGCCGTAGCCCAGTCCATGGGCGTCGACGACGCCGACCTCGCCAGCTGGAGTCACATCGAACCCGCGAGGGTGCACGGCGTACCCGACGGCTACATCATCCGAGACGAATCCGCCGGAGCGCCCACGGCGCTGAACGTCCTGGGCGCCATCCTCGGCTTGCCTCCACTGCGCCAAATCGCATCCGGCGCGGTCACCCTTGACGGGACTCTGCTCCCGTTGCCTGAAGGATCACTGCCCGGCAAAGTCACCGCCGCCCGCGATGCCGGCGTCGACCTGCTCCCCCTCACCGATGCACAACCCTTGCGTTCGGTCGCCGAACACGCCTGGGGTCCCGCCTGGGATGAAGCCGAGAAGTCCACCGCCCTCAACGCTTTGAGATCGATAGGCGTCGACGTGCAACTCGTCACCGACATCGATCTGCCCACCAGCCCCAGCGGCGAACACGCAGCGCTCGCCACCACCCCCACCCAGCTCAGATTGCGAAGCCGCGTCTCAGACGGCGACCGGACAGCAATCGTCGGAGGCGCCAACCGCACCGGACGCACCACGGAAGCTCGACGCCTCGCCATGGATTGGGCAACTCCGCGGCACGGAAACGTCATCGAAGTGCGCACCGAGGGCGGAAAATTGCCGGAAGGACGTGACCTCGTTCGAATCTGCGAGCTCGCGAAACGAGCGCTGTCCTTGCCCGAATCCCCGGTCGCGCTCGTCCTCGAAGACCTCATCCCTTATGAGGACGCCACCGACCTTGACGCGTCCCTCATCCCCGCTGCCTCCGAGGACCAACTCGTCGTCGCCGTGTGCCTCTACACCGGCGGGACACGCTGGACCTGCGAGCAAGTCATCAACACACCGACCGTGCGCGGAACCGAACAGGCCCTGCAGTTCGCTCACAACTTCCTCACCGTCAACACCTTGGAGTGCAACGAGGAAGTGACAGCGCTCGCGGTGCGAGAAGCGCAAGGAGACCTGTGGTTGCTGACCAGGCTCCTGATCGATCTCGCCCACCCGAGCAGTGCCAGCCAAGACCTCAACACAGCCGCCGCACTTCTCGGCAACACCCGGTCCGGCGCGGGCGCGACACCTCAAACTGACCGGCCCGCCACCCCCGCCGACACCGACATCACCGCTCGCAGCGCCGACGGCGGCGGGCACGACCCCAGCGCGGGGACTCAGGCGAGACCCGCCGAACGGGCAAACGCCATCGTGAGAGAACACGCCGAACGCACCCAAGCAGGCATGACCGACCTCGAACTGGCTGACGCACGAGCAGTCGCCGCCGCCAGCCTCCTCGGCATCGCCGTCCCTGCAGCGATGCTTCGCCACCTCTCCGTCCAGCAGGTGCGCCGCCTTGGCGGGCACAGCGACCACCTATCTCGGTGGTTCATCTCGCGCGGGGCCACCTGCCGAGCCGTCCTGCACGGATGCGACGCTGCCAGCCGGTCCGCTGACCAACCACAGTGGCGACGCACCGCACAGGAGCAGTTCGCCGCCCTGAAGGCCTTCCTCGACCCGTTCCTGTCCGAGCCCGATGACCAGACGACCCGGCTGGTCACAGCCCTGGTCCGATCAGCGGGCGCGGTCGAGCAGAGGCTGCACCGCCAACTGCTCAATCTCGCAACCGACATGTTCACCCACCACCTGCGCAGCACCTCCTCACCCGCCCTTCTCGCCTACGCCCTCCTGGCCGGCGGACACAACTTCGACCACACAACCCGGCGCGAGCTGTTCGCCACCTTCCTCAGGTCACTGTCGGCTCAAGGGTGGGGCGGCCTGAAGATCCGCGAAGCGACCTCCTGCCTCTACGCACTTCGGGCCCACAGGGACCTGCTGAACAATCCTCGCGATCCCGACCCGGACAACCTCCTCGCCGACTATCGCGACGTGCTGCGCGACGTCAGCACCCAGATGCGCACCACCCTGGCCCAAGCCCCACCCAGCGAAGGGATGCGGTTCATTCACGAACTCGGCCTCTTCTTCGACGAGCTCGCTGCCCGCGACCTGCCCGCCCTTGCGAGCCTTGCCACCGAACGCGCCAACCCTTACTCGATCCAGGACCACCGCGCCGTGGTCAAGCTCATCGACGACGCACTGAAATACAGCTGGGACCGGCGGCAGCACCAAACACTTGAAGCGATGCGCCACTCCCGCGGCATCAAGACCCTCCTGGCCGTCACCGACCACGACGAAGCCGGTCTGGTCCTGGCACAGCACGCGATCCGTCTCCTGCTCTACAGCCCGCCCGACCCCGAACCGCTTCACAAACGCATCGGCATCGCCACAGGTCGCAAGCTTCCCCACTCCGAGGCCCGCATCGTCGCCGAAGGACTCCTGCTGCTGCGAGAAGTCGACCGGTGGGCCGCGCGAGTCGTCGTGAGCACCGCCGGATTCGACACCTGGCTGCGCCGCGACCTGTGGGCTGAAGACTCCCGCGTCGCGCCGTTCGTTTCCGCGCTCACCATGCGCGCCCTGACCCGGGCCCACCCCGCCGTCCTGCTCTCCGCACTGCACGATCCTGACGGCACCCCATCGGAATCGGTGCTGACCTCTCTGACCGACTCGATCACCGCCACCGGCGACCTCAAGGCAGTGGGCCACGTGCTTGGCGCAGTCGCCGCAGTCGACACCACCTACGGTCCCGGCGGGGCCGAAAGCTTCACCCGACAACTCACTTCACGCCTCCTGCCTCTGGTGCGCCACGGCCTCAGCTCCGAACTGCGCAGCACCGTGGTTCTCCACACCGTGAGCGCTCTCCTCGCCGGCGAACTGCCCGCCGACGAGCTGCGCGGTCTCCTCGAACGGTGCTGCCGCGTCGTCGCAGCCGAAGCGCACGACAACGACAAGGACAGCGCCGCGCGTCTCGCTCTTCTGCTGGCACAACACAACGACGTCGGTACAGAATTCCTCACCCTGCTCGATCCCGAGATCAGCAACGACCTGCTGCTGCACCGCATCTGCGAAAGCCAATCGATCACCGCGCGCGGCGCCTACCTTCAACTGTCCTGTGCCTTGGACCGCACCTCAGACCGCACGTTCGTCAGCCACCTCCTCGAACGCCACTGGCTGCCCACCTCCCTGGTCAAGCTGAGAAGCACCGACTGCCTTTCCGCTCTCCAAGCGCTCCACGCCTACGCCGGGTTCCTCACCGAGGCCGGCATCGAATTTCATGTTCAAGCACTACTGGACGAAACACATCCCGGCGGCGACTGGGCCATCAGACTCCGACAGCTGCACCACCCCGGCCAGCTCAGCCAAGCGCTGAGTGTGTTGAGGAAGATGTCGCCCACTGCCGCTCGAAACGCGACCGCGCGTCTCGACACGATCAACACCGCCGGCCACTGGCTCACCGCTCCGCCACGCAACCCGAACCTGACCGTCACCGCCGCGCCATCAAAGGTCGCGCCGACACCCGGTGGGGAAACCACGACGCAGACCACTCCCGCAAGCGCGCCACCGCCCACCCCGCTGTCGGTCGCTCGCGCCCACCGCAACCGCTCCACCCCTGCGCCCGGGCTCACCCGCCTCGTGCAACGCCAGTTCGTCAACCCGGCGAGGGCCGTCGAACTGGTTCAAGCGATCTACAAGGTCGACCCTCCTCGCGCACGGGGCATCGGGCGCGACCTCACTGCACACGAAAGCTGGAACGCTCGAGTCCGCGGCATCCTCGACATGGACACCGCTGCCCAAGTCGGGGCGACGCTCATCATGATGAGCCGGGCCACCATGTGGCTCAACGACCGGCACCTGCACCTGCTGCGACGCGACTGGCTTTCACAGGCCGCAACCGTCAGATCCGTGCGCAGCGCCGAATCGATGCTCCGCGGTTTGGTGGCAGCCTGCCGCGGCGACAGCACCACACTGGCTGCCGAGTGGGCTGACGCCTTGAGAATTCGCGCCATTGGCAGCCGACTGTCCCAAGGGTCTCCAGGAGACCTCGAACGGGCCGCGACCCTCATCAATGCGCTGTCCCTGTGGGGTCCAGACGGCAGCGCAGCTCTCATCGCACAGCACCTGCCCGGCGACGCAACCCAACGCACCACCCCCCGCACCGCGGCACTCCTGCTCGAAGCGATCCACGACATCGACCCCGGCCTCGCCGCCGCCCACGCGAGCGCCGCATCGCAGGCGCTGATCCACCACGCCACCCGAGGATTCGTGGTCAACCACAACCGTCACTGGCACCAACTCGGACAACTCGCGATCACTGTGAATCGCCTCGCACCGGGGACCACCACCCTGCAGGCAACAGCCGCAGCGATGACCATTCCCGACACCCGGACCCGGGCCTGGGCCATAGCCGCGCTCGGAGGTTCGATCGACCCGGCGTGGGCCGACGCCGATAGCAGCTCGCGCGCCACGTGGTCCTCCACCGCGCGGCTGGCACGCGTCCTCGCCCTGTCTCGCGCCGGACTGAGCGCGTCCTTGGACGCCACCGATCTGGCGCGTGAGGTGGCGGCCACCGTACGCGAGGCGGGCCATGGATGGCGCGCCGAGCTCTTGCGTTGCGCAGCCGTCGACCCGATCCTGCGCACCACCCTAACTCCGAGCATCTGCATGGACATCGCCGAAGACGCCGAGTCAGAGCTGGCGGTCGGCGAACCGGAGGCGGCCAGAGTCAAGGATCTGCTGTTCGCGCTGCTGTGAGCCACGGCGAAGTCCGGCTTCGTGCGACGGTAGCCCTGCATCGCATCCGACCTCTTCACCTGCCCGGCGCCCATCCTCGAGGCGCGGGTGACGCAACGTCAGCGGTAGACCCCTACATGTAGGCCTCGTCAGCGGGCGCGATCTCACACAGGCGCGAGATGACACACCCCTCGGGGTCGGCAACCGCCTCGTTGCCGCATTCCCTCCATCACGCCCGGCTGCCTTCCTGGCCCAGGCATCTCTACGGCACTCTTGTTCTGCACCCCCCCGGGGCCGAGGATCCGCGCCACCCCACTAACGCGGCACCGCGCAACTCTCCTGGTTCGGCCGAGAACGACGTGCTGAAGACCGCGCCCTCCCCATACGCCTCGGAGACGGCGGGCAACTGCTGCGACTGCCTAGGACAGAAGCGGCGGCACCGGCCATCGGTGTCGCCGATCGTCTCGAACCGGTTGCGTGACACCGCCACCTGTGTCAAGGTGCCCTTGTCGTTAGTCATACTTACCTTGACAGGAGATTCTCATGCGTTCGTTCAAGTTCCTCTTCGCTCGACTGATCCAGGCGACCCAAGGACGCGACACCGCCGCGCACTACTACTGGGCGTAGGTCCTTGATGCGAACCCCGCGCACCGCCCGTGTTGCTCAGACACGACCACCCGGGCCGCGGGGTTCGCTCCTGTCTGGGAACCTGGCCGCCTACGAGGCCGACCGTCTCGGCTTCCTGACCCGGCTCCGCGACGAGTACGGTGCCGTGGCCAGACTCGCGCCGCGATCGACAGCCATCAACGATGCAGCTCCCGCTCTGGAAATTCTTCGCGACCGATCTGGTGCCTTCGACGTTCGCGACAACTTCCTTCAACAGCGCATCAATAGCCAAGAAATGACAGATCGTCTCGCGCCCCGGCCCTTGCTGAATGCCGCACTGCGGGCCCGCACCTCCCAAGGGGTCGCCGCGCTCCTGGCCGACAAGCTCCTCGACGCGTTCGAAGACGCCCGACCCGCCTCCGGCGGCATGAATCCCACACCGGTGTTGGAGCAGGCCTTCTCCCAAGCACTTTCACAGTTCTACTTCGGCTCCGGGGCGGACAACATCGCCGCGACCGTCGGCGCCCTCCTCGACGAACTCGGCCTCATCATCGGCAACCCCTTCGCCCTGCCCGCGTGGGTCCGCTCACCCACCCGGCGCAACATCGAACACCTCTACCGCGCCGTTCGGGAGCCGGTCGTAGCCGCGCTCGAGGCGAGAGCAGCCGACCCGGGGCGATTCCACGACGCCGCCGCGAAGATGATGGCAAGCAACTCCAGCCACACGATCTCGCGAATCGCCGACATGGTCATCGGAGCCTTGCTGGCCGGCCACCGCGTCCCCGCCGCCGGCGGAGCGTGGCTGCTCATGCTGCTCTCCCAGCACGCTGATGTCCAAGAAGCCGTCCGAGCCGAGCTGCGAGCGATGCCCAGCAAGCGCCACACCGAGATGAACCTCGTTGCGCGCGTCGTCATGGAAGGTCTGCGCCTCTACCCGCCGACCTGGATGATCACGCGAACCGCCCAAACCGACGTGGACGTGCAAGGCTGGCACTTCAAACGCGGGCACAACTTCCTCATCAGCCCCTACGTCATCCATCGCGACGAGTCGTTCTTTGTTGATGCTGCTCGGTTCCTTCCCGACCGTTGGCTTGAATATCGGCCCGCACAGGCCGCCTTCCTTGCCTTCGGCGCCGGCATCCACCTGTGCCCAGGCCGCAACCTGGCTCAGGTTCTGCTGCGCGCCGCCGTGGCCACTGCCGTGACGAACTACAACATTCGGCCGGCGCCAGGCAAGATCAGCGCCAACCCGCGCACCACGCTGCTCCCCGATGGTCTGCGACTGCACCTCACACCGCTGTCAGACCCACTCGCATCTGGGCCGGTTCAGGGCCCAGGACAGCCGCGTCAGGCGCGAACCTTCTTCGGCGACCCGGTGTCCGCCTGACGATTGGCGAACCTTTCCCAAGCCGCCTGCCGCGACACTCCGAGCGCCTTGCCGATCTCGGCCCAAGAGATCTTGCGTGCCCGAATGAACTCGACCCAGTCACGGGCGAAATCTGCGTTCTGCTGCGCCGACTTCAAGATCAACGGCAGCGTCGCGAGCAGCTGCGCGTCGGACATGTCGTTCCAAACCGGGCGGGTCGCATCGGTCACCCGCTTCTGGGATCGCGAATGCTCGTAGTAGGACTCCAGGCATTCAAAGCAGATCATTGCGCCCAACCCACCTGCGAGCCGCCGTTCGGGCGAACCTGGTTCGCCGCAGAACGAGCAGAGCTTCTCCTCAAGAACGCGCTCAACCATGCAAGACCCCTCCTGCCGCCTCCTCGGGGCAGTCAATGACTGCCAAGGACACCCAGACTAGCCCGCCCGACCGGATTCTCGATTCGGCACGTCGTGGAAGCGCTGCCAGGCCGCTTGACGCGACACGTTCAACGCGCCACCTATCTCGCGCCACGTCGCCCTCCGCCGACGCAGCAACGCCACGCACGTGCGCAGGTCCTTCATCGAAGCACCCACTTGAGCTTCCAGCTCGACGAGGAGCTCCAGCAGATCCTCCACCGGCATAGTGCGTAACGCTTGGTCGTCGAGCGTTGCAGGCCGGCCACGGAGCCGATCTGGCCGGTGAACGGATCTCGGCTCGATACCCTTCACCATCCACTCCTTCGAAGTTGAGTGGCAACCGGCCATGCCCCCTCACGAAGGCACGCGCGTGACGCCGGTGCAATGTCCGGCAGTATGTCAAGTATTTCCTGACGGTACAACTGGCGCCCCGCCCGCCGGGGACAGGCCCTGCCGGCTGGGGGCACCACCGGATTGCTATCCGTTGCTATCCACAGCCGTCTGGTGCTATCCCCTGGAGAGAAGGTCTCGGAATAGCGCGTTGCCCACGCCGGCTCCTGGTCGGCGCTGGACGCCCCTGCCGGTTGGTCGGCGAGCCGTTCCCTCGATCGCGCATGACTTCAGCCGTCGCGGCGTAGCGCCAGTGAGGGCAGCGGGCATGGTCGCCGGACGATGATCCTGGGCATCGTCGGCTCGGGACGCATCGCCTGGCCTGCGCCTCCGCCGGGGCCCGAACCCGTGACCGGGTACGCGGCGTCGACCTTCGACCCGACCGACACTGACGCCGTCATCGCGGAACTCCCAGGACCGTTGGCGAAGCGCCCCGCCGGCAGGGTCAGTCCGGCACTCAGCGTCAACGTCTAGCCAAGTGAGGGCAACAAGCCCGCCACCACCGCGAAGCCGGTCGCCGTGAACCACGATCGCAACGTCAAAGGAGAACCGACGGTGTGCAGCCGTTGGCGCCACAAGCGCAATCATCTCAGGCCGCCCGCGCTGGCCGGTAGCGGTTCACGGCAGGGAGCCGACACGTTGGTGAAGGGCGCCGATCCGGCATTGAACGCGGCCTCAGCTCACAAGAGCAAGTTCTTCTCCTCGGCGCACAGGCCCCTACCAAGCTCCGGCGCTCGACGCCTCGCCTCTGGATGCGCGTTGTCACATGTCGTCGAGCGTGTCGTGGTGCGCGACCCGCTCGGGCTGCTCAAGCCGCGGTGAGACACAGGCGCGCACCCACCCCAAGGGCGATTGCTCGTTCGTGGCCCCCCCGACGGCTGCTCATCTTGACGAGGCGGACGCCGTCGTCTCCAACCGGTCAGGCGTGGATGATCGGCAAGGGACTCAGTGCGGCGGGTCGACCAGCGTGAAGGTGACAGCGTCGGGCTCAGCCTCTTCTCTGACATCGGACTCCCCACCTGGCGAGGCCAACGCTTTCTCGAGGAGATCGGCAAGTTCGGGGCACACGTAGCCTCGGATCGGCGCCAGACGGGGATCTGCAGAGGGTGGCATGAGGTTGACAGTCACGATTCGACGGGATGCGCAATCAACTGGGCGAACTTTTTCGATCTCTGCCAGGCGCCCCTCGAAGGAACCGGGTGGGCACGCTCGCCTGCGCTGAACGCGGTCGGTGCCCTCTCCCTCCTCACAAGGTCGCTCAGCAGGCGAGGGCGCGCACCCAAGAGTCGTCTAGCCGGCTGCGCGGGCACATTGCGCCAACCCGGGCTGTCCGCACCGTGGCAGACCACACGCCGACAGCGCCGATCTTGAGGAGACCTCATGCCCGAGTCCACGCCGACGACCCAGAGCCGTGAGGACCACCCGCCGCTCGATGTCTTCGCCGCCGCCCACCTGCTCGATTCACTATGGAACAGCAGCGCAAAGGCCGTGGCGCCTGACGCGATCGAGTGGCGATGCAACACGTGGGGAAGTGGTCGAGGCGCCGCCGACTGGCTCGAGACTGCGACGTTCGACGTCGTCACCGCGGCCCTGGATCTCCACAGCTGGCGCAACCGCGGTGGGCGCGACGAACTGGTCGTCGCCGTCCCGCTGGAACGGGCCGTTCGGGTCGTCCGACTGATCGAACGGCTCGAAAAGCATGAACCGGAAGCGTGGCCGTGGTGCGACGTGGACGTCGAGGACCCCGTGGGCTTGGCAGCCGAGGTGCTCGGACTTTCGCCCGCGGAGGTGGCCGCCAACGACCAGCTGATGGAGGCGCTGCGTCTCCTCTGATCGACCGCCTCGGCTTTTCACGCCGTCAGCCGGACCGACGGTCCGGGTCCGATACTATCGTGAAAGATACTATCGTTGGTGATACTATCTTTGATGATAGTATCGTTGATGTAAGTAGGAGGCCGGCTCATGTTCGTCGGACGAGTGACGCAGTTGAGTGCCTTGGACTCGATGCTGAACCGCGTCCGCACCAAACGTGACCCCAAGCCGGGGGCCGCAGTGCTCATCCGCGGCCGTCGCCGCGTCGGCAAGTCGCGGCTGGTGGAGGAGTTTGTCAGCCGCGCCGGCTTGCCCTATCTGTTTTACGCCGCGGCCGGTCGGCCGGTCGCGGAGGAGCTGCGGCTGTTCGCGAACGAGGTCGCGGCCTCAAACCTGCCCGGAGCTGGCACGTTCCGCGACGTACAACTGGGCTCGTGGGATGCCGCCCTCCGGTTGCTGGCGACCGCGGTCGGCGACGACGGGTGCGTCGTCGTTTTCGACGAGCTGCCCTACCTGATCGAGAAGGACCCGGGGTTCGAAGGCTCCTTGCAGGCGGCGTTCGACCGTGAGCTGTCGCGCCGCCGCGTCCTGCTGGTCGGGATCGGGTCAGACCTGGCAATGATGGAGACGTTGGACTCCTACGGTCGGCCGTTCCACCAACGCGCCACCGAGATGGTGGTGCCGCCGCTGTCGCCGGCCGAGGTCGGCGACATGCTCGACCTGGACGCAGCGGAGGCGTTCGACGCCTACTTGATCACCGGCGGCCTCCCTCTGATCTGTGATGAGTGGCCGACCGGGACGCCGATGTGGGACTACCTCGAAACGGCGTTCAACAACCCGACCTCGGCGCTGACTGTCTCCGCAGAACGGGCGCTCGCTGCGGAGTTCCCCACCGAAGCCCAGGCCCGCGAAGTCCTGGCAACGATCGGCGGCACGGGCGAGAGGACCTTCACCACCATCACGAAGCGGGCGGACCTGACCGCTGCGGCCTTGACGCGCGCCACCGACATCCTCACGACCAAACGACTGATCGCGGCAGAACGACCGTTGTCGGCCAAGCCGTCACGGGAGACCCGATACCGGGTGGCGGATCCCTACCTGCGGTTCTGGCTGACCTTCCTGGAACCCAACATGGGCCTGATCGAGCGCGGACGCGGCGAGACAGTCCTGGCACGCGTCCAGGCGTCGTGGTCGAGCTGGCGTGGCCGCGCCGTCGAACCGGTGATCCGAGAGTCGGTCGAAAGGCTCACACTTGGCCTCGGGCCAGACGGCGCCTCGGGCGTGGTCGGGGGCTACTGGACCCGCACCAACGATCCAGAGATCGACTTGGTGATCGCCGACCGCGAGCCGGTGGCGAAGTCAATCTTCGCGGTGGGCTCGATCAAGTGGCTCGACGGCCCGTTCGGCTCCCGTGACCTGGTCAGGTTGATCACTCATCGGGGCCAACTGCCCGGAGCCGACGACGCGACGGCGCTGATCGTGGTCAGCCGCGCGGGGTATGCCGCCGAGGAACTCAATGGGCTGCGCGTGTTGACGCCCAGTGACCTGCTGGATGGTTGGTGAGGCTTCACTGAGTCCTCGGGGGTACCTCGGCGCCAGCGACAGCAGCCGTGCAGCAAGCGACCCTCCGCACCCCAGCTCGACCCGCACCCGATGCGCCCAAGCGTCCTCCACGCGGCGCGGCCAAGTCGGCCTCGAGCGAGACGAGCCCCGTTCGCGAACACGAACCCCCACCGCTCGCGGGCCCGGGCACTGCACTGGTCCCGGTCCCACGCGAAGCCGGCGCAGCCTCCTCCCAGGTAGCCGGAACGCGGCCCTGCGGCCTGCGCGCTCTGGCCGGTCGGGCAGCGGCGCCCAGCCCGTGCAACACCCCTGAACTGGCCATCCCCTGACCGTGCACCCGCCCGCCTCGTACCCCGGCGTTGGATGCCGATGTGCGCGAACGACCTCAAAACGATCGAACTGGGCCAAGAGATCCGAGGGCAGGCTGCGTCCAGAGCCGCTGAAGGAATGCGATGCGCCCGAGTGGTCAAGACGGGACGCGTGGCTTCGCTGGTCACGGGCACACATCCGTCCTGCCGTCGGAACGCTCGTTAACGTCGGGTTGTTTCAGCGACCGCCAGCAGCGGGGACGCCCTCGGCTCTGACAGATGTCTTGGCCATCCTGGGTCAATGCCCAGATCTGAGAAGTTGCCACTCCACCCGACTGAAGCGGACGGTCGGAGAAGACGTTTGCGCAGACGGCGTGCCCCGGCACCGTCGGGCCCATGACTATCGACCACACCATGCGCGGGTTGCGACCGACCAGCAGGAACGGCGGGGACGCCGCGACCCGAGCTGCAGAGCTCCTCCAGGCGCGCGTCGTGTTCGACCAGCAATCACGGTTGCCCTCACCAGCCGTTGTCCTGTCCTCACATCAAGCCAGAGCCAAGCAGCCCGGTGGCTGCCCGTCGTGGATGCCGCGCGGACCAGTCGGTGAGTGTTTCGGAAACGCGTTGCGTGTCGTCACGAAGGTCGTCACCGACCCGCGGTGGGAGCGCTACAGGTACACGGAGGGCTACGCCTACGACCCGAAGCTCGACCTGCTGCTGGAGCACGCCTGGATCGAATCACCCGAAGGAGTCGTCCACGACCCCACCTGGCCAGAGAACACCGGCTGTGCCTACCTCGGTCTCACCTTCACCCACGAACAGGTCCTCACCGGCTACCTGGAGGCCCCCGAGTCGCTATTGTTCGGCGACTGGGCTCGCGGCTTCCCCCTCCTTCTGAACCACACCGGTTGTTGCGCACCGCTGCCGCCCGCCCGGCACCGGTGAATCGTGGTCTAACCAGCCCGACCGCTCCCGGCTGCTTGCATGGGGTGGGTTCGTCACATCGCCCCCGTGCCATGGCGCCTCGGTGGGACTGCCGCTGACAGGTCGCGTCACCGCGAGACAGGAGGATGACCATAGCCGCCCACGGCGACGCGCCCCACGCTCCAGCATCCTCGAGTTAGGCGGCACAGCCGCCGCCGACCTCCCCCAGGGCTGTCCCGGGCAAAACCCAGGACGCTGACGAAGGCCGCATCAGCGCACGGAGACCAGCGAACCCTGCCCCACATGTGGCGAGGTCAACCGGGACCTCAACATCGGCTCTGCTGCCGTTTGGTTCATTCTGCTGCCATCGGTTGCCGGACCGGGCGACACGTGCTGAAACCACGCCCCACGCGCTGGACCCCGCGGCCACCCAACCTAGGTGTCACTCTCAGCGCCCCACCCCGCGCGCGTTGACGCGGCACGATCACCGACCAGAGGGTCGCGCCTGAAGCAGTGAAGGGGTGTCACTCGCTCTCTGCAGCGGGCACCGAAGCGGCCAGCACAAAGGACTGGCTTTCACTCTCGCCTGGCAAACTGACGAAGATGTGTCCGGCACTCCTTGACAACCGACGGCATTCGCTCATACGTTCGATCATCGACCGAAGGAGATACTCGTGACCAAGCTGTTTACCAGCTTCTACTACAAGGACGACTACTGGCGCGTTCAGCAGGTCCTCAACATGGGTGTTATTGAGGGCCAGCCGCTGATGGACGCTCAAGCCTGGGAGAGTCTGAAGCGAACCAGCGACAAGGCCGTGCAGAACTGGATTGACACGCAGATGGCCGATCGCTCGACTGTCCTGGTCCTTGTTGGATCAAACACTGCATCTCGGCCCTGGGTCCGGTACGAGATCGTGAAGGCCTGGAACGAACGCAAGAAGCTGCTCGGAATCCGCATCCATGGACTCCAGAACTCCGAGAAGAAGACCAGCAGCGCTGGTGCCGACCCGTTCGCGAACATCAAGCTCGACAACGGCAAGAGCCTCAGCGACTACATCCCGCTGCACACGCCGATCGGCGCAGCCAGCACCGACGTGCACGCCAGCATCTCGAAGAATCTGGCCACATGGCTCAGCCAGGCCCCGAAGCGAAACTAGGTCAGACTCAAGGGATGACCGCAGACTCTGCCTGCCCGTTCTGCAACATCGTCGACGGAACCGCGACAGCCGACGTCGCCTACCGCGACGACAACGTGATCGTCTTCCTGCCCGACGAACCAGCGACCCTCGGGCACGTGCTCGTCGTTCCGACGGAGCACGTCCCCGACATTTGGTCGCTCGACGCCCGGACTGCTGAAGCCGTGTCCCGCATCACTATCCGTACGGCCCGGGCAGCGAAGGCCGCGTTTCAGTTGGACGGCCTGAACGTCATCCAGTCGAACGGCGAGGCCGCCACGCAGACGGTTTTCCACCTGCACGTTCACGTCGTTCCGCGCTACTCCAATGACGACATCGCGCCGTTCTGGCCAATTGGCTCAGCTGTACCCGACGCCGATCGTGTCAGGGTTGCCGGCCGACTCGCAGCCCACATCAGCGCAGGTCTGGACGATGACTAGCGAACCCGCAGCAGCACCACCGCGCTCCGCCGAAGACCGCCGCCACCACCTCGACATGATTCAGGCCGTCATCGGACGGATGGCCGACTCCGGAGCCGAAACGAAGCGGTGGACAATCACCGTTGCCGGCGCCGCGTTCGGAGTCTCTGCCCTCAACGGGATGTGGTACCTCAGCGTCATCGGGCTGGTGGTTGTCATCGCGCTGTCCGTCGTGAACATGAACTACCTCCATCAAGAGCACCTGTTCATCAAGCTGTTCGAGGCCGCAGCTCGAGACGGCGTGCCGCTGTACGACATGAAGAAGGACAGGTTCACGAACGACGTCTGCTCGCGGTCAAAGACGTACCTGTCGTGGTCTGTGGTCGGGTTCTACGGCGCGTTCGCCCTCGCAGGCGTCGCCGCAGCACTCATCGGCGCACTGGTGGGGCCAGCGAACCCAGCTGATGACCAGGTTCCCCGCTACCACCATCACGACCACGGTTTCAACGAGGGTCCGAAGGCGGCGCCACCGCAGCAGCATCGAAAGCCGACAGAACCGCAGACCCTTCAGCCGCCGCCCCCCTAACCCCCGAAGAGGAACAGCCCACATGGCATACCTGCGCAGTGCTCAGCTCATAGACGAGGCACGCACCATGGGCGCCTACAGCGCTACAGACGCGACAACGATGCTGCGCAAGACCGCGGCACGACCGTCATACGACTACTTCCTGAGCCACTCGGTCCAGGACCAGCGACTCGTCCTCGCCATCCGCGGACGCCTCATCCGCATGGGCAAGTCCGTCTACGTCGACTGGATCGATGACCAACTTCTCGATCGCACCCACGTCACGCCGGCCACCGCGCGAGTCCTTCGAAGCCGGATGAACGTTTCTTCATCACTCCTGTACGTCACTACGCGCGCCGCCAGCAACTCCAAATGGATGCCGTGGGAACTCGGCTACTTCGACGGCCACAAGGGCGAACAGCGCGTCGGCATCATCCCGGTGGAGGACTCCGCCGGAGGAACCTTCGCTGGCCAGGAGTATCTCGGGCTATATCCGGTCTTCGAAGAGAGCTATCTCCAGAGCGAGTACCTGGCCGCGACCTACAACGACCGCCGCATTGCCGTCGCCAGCCTTCCCACCCGATAGGTGAGGCAGCCAGCAACAACCGTCGCTGGCTCTTGGCGCGGCGACGCCCCAATGGCTGGGCAGCGCGCCTAGCGCGACACCGAATGTCGGGCTTCAAGACCGACGCTCGGTCCGTGGGACCTGGGGTCGGGTTCGACCTTGTGCGTCAGTCCGCCGTGTGGGCGGCCAGTCGAGTGGGCGCGCCCCGAGCTGACTCCACAGCAGTGGCGGGGGATGTGTCGGAGGTCTCGGCGAGGCTGGGCGCTCACCCAAGCAAGGAGGCTTTATGGAGTGGCAATCGTGGGTCTGGCGACTCAGCGCTAGCCAGCGTGTGCGCAAGTCGCTGCTTGGCAGCCTCGGCCTGCTGCTTGTCTGGAGCTTCGCGTGGGAACCTATGGTCGAGTGGCGACAACAGATCTTGCTAGATCGAATGCAGCCGTTCCTCGACGAGATGTCGGACGGCGTCACCCCTCCGTCGAATCAGGAAGAGCCTGGACCGAAGGCCAAGCCCTAGCCTTTCGTCCCCTCCGTGACAGCAACCGAGTTCTTGCGGGAGCCGAGCGCAAGCGTCTTTCCGCTGCCAACGTCTGGCCAGGGCTAGTTTGTGAGGGTGGTTGTGGACTCAGCACTCACCAGTTGCCGGGAGTTCTGCGGCACCGATGGGCCGGACCTGATACGTGCGGTGACGGCGCTGCCGCTGGGCGAACTTGGCCTCTTGGTCGAAGAGATCGTTGGGCTGTCCTTTGTCGGGCTGCGTCAGTTGTCAGGGCCTGGTGCGCCAGTCGATGGTCAGGCCGAGTCCCGGCCGAGTAACCAGTTGCGGCCGCTGGTGAATGCCAGGGCTGCCCTTCTGTCACGTGGCGCGAACTCCATGACCGGTGGCGGCGGTCCACTTGGCGTCAACATCATGTCGGCGATGACTCCACGCGACGTCGGCGCGAACACCTTTTCTTCGGGCGTGCTGCGGGCCCTGCTGTATTGCCACGGCCTTGTATTGGAGGACCCGTTGGCGATGGCTTCGGAGCTCTACCATCTGACGCCGAATGCCACCAAGGAATACGCCCGCCTGTTCGTCGAGGCGGCGCTGACTTCAATGGTGGAGGTCTCGGAGTTGCTCGACGAGGGCGTAGTGGAGACCTACTTCGTGCCAACCGAGGACCGTCGTCAAACAGGCCTGGCGCAGAGGATGCGATCGTCGCTGGCCGCGGGTCCGTTGAGCGTCGACGACGTGTGGGACGCGTTCGAGGCCAACTACATCGACGGCCTGAAGCCGTCTCTACGCGAGTTGTGGAAGCGCATACGTTCCGGCGACCGGGCTCCGTCGATGGACCTGGTCGAGGAGACTGCCGAGGCTGACGTGGAGATGCTCCGCATCTTTGTTGATGTCGTCGCGTCTCTGAGGCCCTCTGCCGTCATCGACAACACCGTGCAGATAGTTGCCTCCGCGCTCGAGGACGTGAGCCTTCTAGGCTGGCGCCCCGACGTGATGTGCAACTCGAGGTTGCACGCCCAACTGCTTTACCTGGGCACCGACGATCCCGTCGCGAGGCAGCGGATTGACGAACTGGCTGCCACCGCGGTCCCTCGGTTGGACGGCTTGGCAGTCAGCGACGTGGTGAAGATCCGCCGGCTCAGCGATGCCTTCGAACAGTGGCGCACCGACCTCAGCCTTGGCCTGGACCGAGCGCATTCAGCTCGAGCCGAGCTGGGTGACGGCGTCGACGTGGCGGCGTTGATCGCCGAGACCTTGCAGGTAGCGCGGCGCGGGCTAACTGACGAGGCTCGTAACCTGACGCCGGCAACCCCGGGATATGTGGGATTCGCGGCTGGAGCGCTCGGTGGCGCCGTCGGGGGCGTGCTGGATGGCTTGAGTGGAGTTGCGCTCGGCGCTGCGGGTAGCGTCGCGGGCAGTATCGCCAGCGGTCTGCATGGCCTCACCCAGCGCGACGTGCGCGGGGTGTTGCAGCGTCACTACGTGCTGTTCGACAGGGTGGAGACGGTTGTCAGGACCAGTTGACACACCGGGCGTCGACCCGAAATCGGTTATCGAACGTTTGTTCGCCGCCTTACACGGCCAGCTCTCGAGGCGGCGAGGTGTGCCACAGCGTGCCAAGGAAGGCGAAACGAGCCGCCGCTGCGGCGTTGCACTGCGCGTTCGTCAGCGCTGGGGTCGGTCCAAACTGGCCGGCCGTGAGACCAACTGTCGTGCGTATCGCACCGCGCGCAATCAGCGAGACCGGCGCCGGGACTCGGTCCACCCAGGCTGGGTCGACCGGAAGTCGATCGAGGCTCGGCGTCGCTCGCGTGCCAGGACGCCGGACCTCTCACCTGATTGCCGCGCCGAAGCGACCTCGGACAGTTCCGGCCGAACGGGCTCCGAAGCTGCCACACAGCTAGCCCGTTCCTGGTAGCGATCGAATCTCATCCTGCAGGCCGTCATCGAGTGCTCTGAGCGCGAGGAGCGAGGCCCAGTCGGCTCGGCTCGGCAGTTCTGCTCGGATGTCGGCCGCGGGCATCAGGAACTCGGCTGCAATCTGGTGCGCCTGCGTCCACTTCTTTCACGCCCCATGTGCCGCACGGCACCACCCCTCCGTCCCGAGCGCCGCGCCCGCACCCTGTTGACCGGATTGATGCATCCTTCGACGCTGATCACATCGTCTCGGCCGTCAAGGGAAACTTGGCAAATTTCTTGCAATCGTCAGACAGGGCAGCGCGCCAGTGGCACTCTTCTCAACTCGAAGGTCGCCAACGAAGCGGTCCAACTGACTGGAGTTGTGAATGATCAAAGTGACATGGCCGATCTTCTCGGGATTGCCTAATCCAACGTGGACGCTCAACGAAAGCGAAGCGCGCGAGTTGATGAAACGGCTCAAGGCCGATCGAGCAAGAGGCAGCACCGGGCTCCGCGTCACCGGACCTGACGTGCACGAGTACGTGATCGAGGCGACCGGGGACGACGCCGCTGCCTTCGCGGCCGCCGGCATCCCCCGAGTCTTCAAGACCTCCTCCCTGCCCGAGCTGGAGCCAGACGCAGGACTCCTGCAATCTCAAACCACGGCCCTGATCGAGGATCCCAGCTCCGACCCCGACGGACGCGACGAAATCGAGCCCCGAACCGGCGTCTGCAGCCTGTACTACACCAGCTGGGACAACTTCAGCTGGTGGAACGGGTTCCGCCAAGAAGACAACAACTGCTATTGCTACGGAGCGAATTACGCCGCGAACCATTTCGCGACGCCTGGTAAGCAGGGCGGCAGTTCGCTCACCGCAGGCCTGACCGTCGACTACACGGACCAGCCCAGCCACGCCCGCTTCACGAACTCGATGCAAGCTGACGGTTGGAAACTGACCTGCACCGGGTCGAGCATCCGCACCATCGGCGTTCTCGGCAAGGTGACTCGCGTGATCGACGGGCTGGAGTTGTGGGACTTTCACTTCTACCGCAAGAGCCTGAACGACTCAGGCGCCTCGCGGTGGTGCCAGAAACAAGGAGGCCTACCAGCCACCAACAAAGACGCCAGCGGCAACTACATCCCCAATGTGGCCAACGCCGACAGAGAATTCTCCAAGGCCGGTTTCCACTACAACTACAACGAGATTGTCGACACGTTCTACTCGCCTCCCGGCGAGCGTAAAATTGTCGTCACATGACGGAGGACCGCATGAAACTCTCTAACCACCGCCGACTCGCACGACGCACGGTGTTGGGCATGCCTGCTGTCGCCGCGGCCCTTGCGGTCACAACTCGAGCCCAGCAATCTCAGGCAGCTGCCCCCAGCGCGACCGCAGCACCAACACCCACGGACGCCCCGCCGGCCAGCAGCCTCGTCAGCTGGCTGGACTTCACCGTTGCGTCGCGCCCCCTGTCAGAAGGCGGGGGCGGTCAGCTTGCCTAAGCACATCGCAGCGACCTGCATGCTGGCCACAGCAGTCCTGATGCTCGTATCCGGATGCGGCGCGACGGCCAACGATCCGGCAGCAGCATCGGATGATTCCTCAAGCGCAGTCAGCCGCAAGTCGGACTCACCTGCTACACAACCCGCGGTGTCCTCCGACCCTCCCCCACCAGGATGGCCGAGCGTGCACGCAGACAACTGCGCCTCGATTCCCCCATTGTCTGCCCCGGTGACCGTCGTGCGGTTGCAGGACATCGACAGCACCTGCATCGCCGCCGCCCCGCTCGACAAGGCGGTCGTCTTCGAAGCAAAGACAGCGAACGTACCGCACGAGCTCGAGCCCGACCCCGGACCAGAGAACCTCCAAGTGTTCCGCGTCGCTGCAGCGGTCAGTTCCTTGGAGGCACGCCTGGTTGAAGGTGCCCCCTCGGGTCGCGTCTACTTGGTCGTGCGGGGTTCCGCCGCCGACGGCGCAACCCTCGACTCGATCGTCGACAACCTGGCCTGACGTCCCCGTCGCCCCGGCAGACCCTCGGCTCCTCACGGGCGCGAGGCACTGCGCCACCTCTGGAGGCCCGGCAGTGGCCGTCGGCGAGCAAGCTCGCTGCCCGCCCCCACGCCTACGCAGCGCCAACAGCCCGCTAGTTGCGCAAGCGCATCCGCCGCGGTCACGCGCGCTGGCTGCCCACGAGAGACCTCCCCGGCACCTTCGTGACAGACGGCCCCGGAACAGCACCGTGTCGAGTAGCCAGCATCCTTACCGGAACGGATCTCTTCATGCTGTACGTCACGACTCCGGGCATGACCGAACCGCTCGACCCGTGCACCGGTGAGCGATACGACCTGAGCGGTCAGTTCGTGGCGTGCAGCGCCGCCTGCCAGGCCCATTGGGACACCGAACAAGCCGACGAACGGTCCTGGGACTGGGACCATCCCCTCAGCAACCACGCGCTCGAGGGATTCGGCTCGCTGGCTGGAACGAGGCCGGCGAACGAACTCCTCCCACTCAATCCGGGAGACGTCGTCGACCTCCGCGACTTCTGCGCCATCTACTACAACGACCCAGAACGTCTTCGACGCCACCGGCTACCTCGTACCCGCTTGGGTGGTCACCTTCTACGAGGAGAACCTCGAGTGGCACCTCGCCGCGCTCTTCACCGCACCGGTCGACGCTGCCGCATTCGCCAAGGACGTCTCGCGGCCGCGACCTCGCCCGTGAGCTCGTCGAGCTGACTGAGGAGGTGTGCTGGATCGGTTCGCCGTCATCAGTGACGCGACGCCTACGACTGGCGACGACCTAGCGGGCCGGTCACCGCTCGCTAGGGCACCTGCCTGTTCGACCCAGCCTAGTGTGAAGCGGCTCGACGAGCCGCAGGTCACCTGCGTCCACTTTGAGCCGATGCCCGCGAACGACCTCAAGGCCAAGGAACTGACACAAGAAGTCCGAGGGCGGGCTGAGAGTCCAGAGCCGCTGAAGGAACGCGATGCGCCCGAGTGGTCAAGACGGGACGCGTGGCTTCGCTGGGCACGGGCACACGTCCGTCCTGTCGTCGGCACGCCCGGACTAACGTGGCTCATGACTACCGCCCAGACCATGTGCGCGTTGCGACCGACCAGCAGGAACGGCAGCGACCCGAGCTGCAGAACTCCTCCAGGCTCGCGTCGTGTTCGACCAAGAATCACGGTTGCCCTCCCCGGCCGTTCTCCTGTATGCCGATCTCCGCAGCGAACTGGACCAGTTCGTCGAGCTTTTCACCCGGCACAACCGAGCTCCGCATAGTACCGGTTCCCTCGACAGTCCCGACGCGCGCTTACGGGGGCGTCCTGCGTCAAGAAATCACCAGGTTCGCCAACTGCGAGAAGGAACTCGATGGCGCGAATCTCCCCCTGCGCGACATCATGCCAGCAGACGAGCGCACGACAACGGACACCCGCCCCGTCACCACCCGGCTGGAGCGGCTCGCCGCCATGGACTTCGCCCACCGCCTCGCCGCTGTCCTCAAGCAGCCCGGCACGAGCCAGCAGACCCTCGCCGGCGCCGTCGGCGTCCACGTCACCCACCTACGCCGTTATCGCCCAAGCCAGCTGACTAATCAGCGGCGCGCACGTGCCGGGCGGGCACGCAGTCGGCGAGCCACACCAACTCGTTGCCTTCAAAGAACGTCGTCCCGTCCGAGGCGGCTGCCGCAGCGTCGACAACCAGCAGCACCGGACTAGCGCTCTTGCGTCGACCCACCTTGACTGCGGTCTCGCGGTCCACCGAAAGGTGAACGAACTGGCGCCGCATCGGGCGTAGCCCATCAGACTGGATGACTTTCCAGGTCTCCGGCGCGGTTCCATGGAATAGCAGCTGGGGCGGCGACGCCGGACGTCGCTGGATACGGCCGGGCACAGAGTGGCCGTAGAGCGCTCGGATGCGATCACCATCGAGCTCGTGACGCCGCTTCTTGCTGTTCGTGATCATCCGCTCAAGCCCGTCGCCGTCAACCGACCCCCAGGAGCCGCCCCTCTCACGAAGTGACGTAAGTAGCTGGTCAACCGGCGCCCAACCCTCTTCGTCCATCTCGAGCTCGTAAAGCCAGGGCTCGTGACGCAAAGCGTGAGAGACAGCCCGGCTCAGTTCCGCATCATTCAATGTCACGAGGCAGCTTCTTCCGCCAGCATTGAGACGTCCTCGGCAGCGACCTCGTACGCGCCTGCGCCGTCGAGGTAGATCAGGAAGTGTCGGATCTTCCAGCGGCCCCAGGTCTCGCTCGCCTCAGCGTCGAGGAGTTCGGCAAGCCAGGACGAGGGCTCAACTTCGACGACAGTGTCGTAGGCCCCCTGCACGTGCCAGGAGGTGCAGTGGCCTTCGGCACGGAACCTGAAGGCTCGAACGCGACTGAAGCGGAGCCCCGAGCGGACGCGGACACCATCGCGTTCGAACTCAATGCGCAATTCTGCAGATCCCCCTGGATGGACGAACTCGGGATCATCTTCGAGCGCAGTCGACGCGACGGGCAGGGTGATGAGCGGCTTCTTCTCCATAGCGGCGGCCATCAGTTCGAAAACACGTAGCCGCTGCTATTGAGACCGTTGCGACGGAGTTGCTCGTTGAGGAGCCCCTCGAAGAAGTCGTCGCCTGTGCGGTCGAGGACGTTCCAAGAGCTTCGTGGGACGCCGGCCCTCGTCAGCGCAGTCGCCGACCGCGTGTTCAGAATCAGCGTGTTGCCATCGCGAACGACGACATTGATCGGAACGTCCTTCGGCGTGAGCGCTCCCGAGCGGAGGTCTCCGGCGACATCATTGATTGTGCGGCCCTCGAACAAGCCGCCCTTCTGGAAGCCCTCGCGGACCGCTGTCTGAGCGAACCTCGCGCCGGCAATGTCTACGCCGTTTGCGGCGTTCCTTTCTGCAAATCGGGTGAGTGCTCTACCTACTGCGCCTCTCATGATTCCGAACAGGCCGTCTTTGGCGAGGCCGCGGGCGGCCAACTTCGCCGCGAGACGGCCTGGTAGGGCCGCGAGAGGGCCGCCTGGAAGCGGAATCAGGTATGGCGCGACGACCACCGCACCATGGGTGAATTCATTCTCACCTTGCTCGATGAGCTCGGCGCCGCGATCTTGCCGTGCGCGCCCGCCTGGCGTTACCGGGTCACCTGACAGACCGAGGGCAGCTCCCTCGAACATGTGTACAGGACTCACTACGAGCGACGCGACGCCGCCGGCAAACTCCTGCGCGAGATCGCGGATTGTTGCAGAGACCGGATCAATGTAGGGCCCGGTTCCCTGGTTGCCCCCATAGAGACTGAACTCGTCTGAGTCATACGCACAGGTGTACGGGCAGTCGTGTCCGTATGCAGCATCCACGACCTCGTTGCGGTATAGGCCGCTGGGGTCCGATCCAGAGATCGGGTTGTTGCGTGCATAGGTGTAGGGGTTGAAGGACTGAGGATCCCCCGGGTCGAGGACGGGGTCTGGGGTGCCCAAGGTGTTGAGGTTGGGCGTGTAGTTGCGTTGATCCAGGCGGATGTCGCCGGTGGGGTCGTGCGGGTGATTGAGATATCCGGCCCGATTGCCGGTCGCTGGGGCCTGCGTTGTGGTGAGGTCGCCGTAGGGGTAGTAGGTGGGCCGGGCGATGTCGCCGGCGGTGTTTCCGTTGGCGCCTTGGTTGTAGGTAAGACGGATGCTGTTTTGGGCGTCGGCGGTGAGCCACGTCCACTGGGCGTCGTGGTTGGTGCCGCCGGCGGTGTTGCTGGCACTGGTGGTGGTTTGAGTGGCGATGGGTGTGCCGTCGGGGGTGGTGAAGGACCGGACGCTCTCGGTCTTGTTGAGGAACGTGGTTCTGGTGATCTCCGTGTCGTCGGCTAGATCGATGGTGGTGACTTCGCGGCCGACCTTGTTGGGGTCGCTGCTGAAGACGCGGCGGGCGAAGCGGGTGCCGTCGGCGTTGTAGGCCTGACCTTGGGTGTCGGTGAACAGGCCGTTGATGCCGCGTTCGGCTTGGGCGTAGGTCAGTTGCCCGAGGTGGTTGTAGGTGTAGGCGTAGGCGGTGTTGTTGAGCAGGCCGCTGAGGATGCCCGCGAACTCGTCGGGTGACCAGTGTTCGATGCGGCCGTTAGTGTCGTTGACGATCACGCCGGGGATGGGCATCGCGTTGGGCCAGTTGAAGTTCGCGCCGAGCGCTTGGTGGGTCAGCTTGGTGGTGTGGTGGGGTCGCAGCCCGGCGTCGTCGGCGTTGGCGTCCTCGGTGAGGTAGTTGACCTCGAGGGGATCCGAGCTGAGGAGCGTGGTGTGGAGGTTGTCGGTAACCCTGGTGAGCCGGTCGCCCTGGTGGCCGTAGGTCAGGTCGTAGGTGGCCGACACCGGGTTGGGGAGGGTGGTGTTGAGGTAGCCGACCACGTCACCGGGTGCTGCTTCGGGATCAGGGCAGCCGGCGGCGTCGCCGGTTTGGGCGTGGGTCAGGCGGTTGAGACCGTCGTAGTGGTAACACCAGAATCCGGGGTGGTCAGCGAAGTCGCTGGTGGTTTCGGCGTAGCCCTCGATGCTCGTGGGGTTCCCGCCGCCGTCGTAGGCGTAGGCCAGCGACAGCCCCAGCTTTGAAGGCTGCGTCTGGCCGCCGCTGGCGGGTGGCTGCACGGTCGCGCCGACGTAGGCGAACAATCCGGTGTCGTCGGCGAAGTCATAAGCCCGGGTGAGTCCACTGACCAGGGTGGCGGTTTGGGTCGTGTCGGTGTACTCACCAGAGGTGAGGGTGTCTGTGCGGCCGATGTTGTTGTAGGCGATCTGCGCAAGCCGAAGCGGGGGTTGGTTGGCTTCGATGAGCCGCATGGTCCGCAGGCGTGCGCCGGTCGTGTAGCTGTAGCCGATGCTGGCTGCTGGTAGTCCGGGGACGGCGGGGTAGTCGATCTGGGTGGGCTGCCCACCAGCGTTGTAGGCCGTGGTGGTGGTGCGGGTGATGGTGCCGTTGACGTTCTCGTCGGTGATCCAGCCCGCGTAGCTTTCACTGGTCGAGGTTGCCAGACCCTCGGGGTTGTAGGCGTTGACGCTGGCGAGGTGGGTGTGGGCGGTGCCGAGCGGAATAGTCGGTGGACGGATGCTGTCGTCGACGTCGTGGCTGATGCTGGTCACCAGCCCGGCGCTGTTGATGACGGCGGGGTCATCGTAGGTCCAGGTCGTTAGGACCGGTGGGGCGTCGTCGTCGGGGTCGGTCTCGTCAACGACGCTGGTGGCTCGGTTGAGCCGGTCGTAGTTGGTGGTGATGACCGAGGTGGGGTGTAGGGCGATGGGCCGGTAGGCGCCGTTGGTGGTGAGGTCGAGCGCGTCGGCCTTGGTGCCGATTTCACCAGTGGTGACGGTGCGGGGGTTCCCGGCGTCGTCGTAGGTGGTGGTGGTCAGGCCGGTGTCGGGGTCGAGTGCCCAGATCTGGCGGCCGACCATGTCGTAGCCGTACGACCACGTGTAGGACGCGGCGTCGATGGTCTTGGTGGCGTGGTCGAGCTCGCCGCGGGTGTTGTAGGTGTAGCTGACCGCGTCGTCGGGGGTGTCGGTGACATCGGCGGTGTCGTGAAGTTCCACCGCAGTGGGGCGGTTCCACACATCCAGCAGGGTGAGGGTGTTCCCGCCGACAGGCGGGTCGACAGTGGTCTTGTCACCGCCGTACATGCTGCTGGTGTCCGCCACCGTGCTCGTGTAGGACTTGTCCTCAGACAGGGTCGGGCGACCCGCGCCATCGAAGCTGGTTTGGGTGTAGCGCACCACCGTGGACATGTCCGCATCGAAGACCGTGGCGAACCCGGTGCCGCCGTCGGTGGCGGGCATCGTGTACCGGGCCAGGCCACGTTCGTCGTAGCCGGTGGCGGTGACAATCCGTTTCGTCGGGGTCTCGGGTTGGGGGACCTGGGTCTCGACCTGGCGGCCCCAGCCGTCGTAGAAGCTGTAGGAGTCGTCGTAGGTCCCGACACCGGAGGTGTTGACGCTGCGCAGCGTCTGGGTGCGGATCCTGGAAGGGAAGGTGTTGGAGTTGGTGTAGATGTAGCGCACCGAGGGGTTGGTGGTGCCGGTCTGGTCGGGGGTGTAGACCTCGGTGGCCTGCCCCAGCGGGTTGTACTTGATCTGGGTGTGCCCGCCGTTAGCGTCCACGACCTCAGTCGGTAGGCCGCGGCCAGGGTCCAAGGTGGTGGTCGTGACCATATCGCTGCTCGACCGCGAAGGATTGAGCACGTTCTGCTGGGTGACCTGCATCGAGGTGATCGCCTCGGGGCTGTCTGTTCCCCAGTTGTACATAGTCTGGGTGGTCAGTTCATGGGCGGTGTCCCCGGGGCCGACGGTCTGGGTCACCCGGCCATAGGAGTCGTAGGCGCTGGTGGTGTGGATGACGTTCACGCCTGTGGTCGGGTTGCCGGCCGGAGTGACCCAAGTGTCGGTCGCGGTCGGCAGACCTCGGGTCAGGGTAGTGCCGTCGTCGTAAGTCACGGTGGAGCGGCTGACGATCGCCGTGGTGCTGGAGTCGGTGGTCGGGCAGTTGCCCTTGAAGCCCTTGTTTTCATTCGGAACGCGGATCCAGGCCGTCGCATCGGTCTGGTAGCGGGTCATCTCGCATTTGTCGTCGGCGGTTCCGGTGTCGCCGTGGTCCCACACTGAGCGCAGCGCCCCGTTGAGAGGGTCTGTCCGCGAGGTGGGCCATCCTGTGGGCGGTGTCACCAGCGGGTCGTAGCGGTAGTAGCCGTAGTCGATCGTGTGCGTACGGGAACCGTCGAGGTCACCGTCCTCGTCGTAGATCGCGGTGTGAGTCTTAACCGTCTTGGTGACCCGCATGCGGGCGGCCTCGTTGGCCGGGCTCTCCTCGTCGCCGACGGTGACGATGCGGTCGTAGTCGGTGTAGGTCCGCTCGATCAGGCTGCCGTCGCCGTTGAAGGCGGACGTCTCCGCGGTCAGGCCCTCGAAGTCGTTGAGGTCCAACGGCTCCGCCGTCGTGGTGTCGTTAGTCCCGTCATCAGCGAACTCGTCGGTGTCCAAGTGCACCTTGTTGCGAGGCAACGCAGGATTGTCGACCTGGGCGACGCTCGTGGGGGCGAGGTTCATACCCCGGAACCGAGTGACCTTCTGCCGCGCCACATCGGTGGTGCCGTCACCCACCAGCGTCCCATCCTTCGTAGCGGCACGCGTGTGGATGATCGTGGTCATGTAGCCGCGCCAATCGCTCCACGACTCCAGGTCGGTCGGCACGTTCTTCGAACCAGCAAACCGCCACGCCGGTGAGCCCTGGTAGTCATAGTCGTAGACACCGACCTTGCCCAACGACACCCCTGGGGTGGTCGTGGACCCCATCCGCAGCCCTAGGGTGTCATCGCCAACAGCCATCCTGGTGACCACGTACTTGTGGTACCAACTGGTCTCCGTCTTCGAACGATCGCCGGCCTTGTGGCTTAGCTCGGCGAAACACTCACGGGTTCTGGCGGTGATGGAGTCAGGCTCGATGTCGGTGCCGTTGGGCTTGACGATCGCCGTGCTGCAGGCTTTTCCGGTTACGTGTCCGTAGGTGACGTCGAGGCGACCGCCGGTCTCGTTGCGCACCGAAGCGATGCGGAACTTCTCGAACGCCTCGATCCCTGAGGCGACGACCTTGTTCGGTTTGGCGACCCCGGTGAAGGTGAGATCGGGCAGCGATTGAGATCCGGCGCCGGTGTACCCCGTGCGGGTGATCGACTTCAGCCACAAGTCTGCGGGACTGGTGCCTGCACCTGAAGCATCGGGGTCGGGAAGGCTGTAGGTCAGGTCGTAGACATCAACGGTGTCCCAGGAGGCGTCAGCAAGCCGAACACTGGTGGTGACCTTTGAATACCGCTGGGTGGTGAAGAACGACGGCCCCGTCGCGCACCCCGGATCGTTCAGCGAGTTGCAGATCAGGTCGGTGGGTACGTCAGGCCACGCGTCGTGGTTCGCGGTCGGGCTGTTCGTTCCCGTGCAGGCCACGGGGTTGGCCTGCAGCTCGAGCGTGCAGCGGTTGCCGTGGTCGAAGACCACCTTCATGTGCGGGGTCTTCTGCGCGGTGGTTCCCGAAGACTTGAACCCGTACGCCACGGTGTTCAACAGCCCGCCGCTCACATAAGAGGTCGGCGCGGCAAAATTGCCGTTGAGGTAGTACTTGTTGGACTCGGTCGTGTAGCTGTAGGTAATCACATTGCCCGACGGGTCCACGACCCGGTCCAAGTTCCATCGCCAAGCCTGGGGGCAGTTGGAGCCAGACGCGGCATTGCAGGGTTCACCGGCGTCGTTGCCGAACACTGGCACCGTCCAAACCGCATTCGCGGCATCCGCATAGCCGAACCAGTACTGGGTGCCGTCCGGGGTGTTGACCCTGAATCCTTCGTCGTCGTTGTCGGCGTTGACCACGGAGCTGTTCGACGGCCCGTTGACGCCGTTGAATCGTTGGATGCGCCACCCCGGGTCCGACTTCAGCCGGAATCGATCCCCGACCCCGGTCGGAACCAGACGCGCGACCTGACCGTTCAGCGACAGTGTTAGCTCATCGACGACTTTGCCGTCTTCGGTGTGCCAGCACAGGTCGTCTTTGTTGGAGTCGTTGAACGCGGGATCATCACCGCAGGAGGCGTAAGACCGGGAGATGTATCCCGGGTCCAAGCTCCAACCCACACCCGCAGGCGACGCCTGGCCGTTCTCGGCCTTGGTCATCCCGTCCACCGCGGCCGAGGAGTACACCATGCTCAAACTGGGTGCCGCACCACCCACGCTCGGCGGAACCTTGAACCCGTAGGAGTAGGAGAATTCCCCCGACCCCGGGCCGACCTGCCACTCCCCCGCCGGCGCCACCGGCGTCGGACCATACCCACCGGGCGCCGAGGACAAGCTGTACACCACACCGCCGACCGGATCCGTTGACAGCGACAAGCGGGCCGGGAGCGCGTCTCCCGCCTGACCCAGGTCAGCCGGCTCCTGGACCGTGGGATCCTCTGCTGCGGGGTCCTCGCTGTCGGATCCGTCCTGGTTCTGGTCGCCGTCGGTCGACCTCGTCAAGGACGAGTCGTCGATGGCGGCCAGACCGGTTGCAAGGTCCTCAGTGCTGATGGTGGTGAATCGAAGCAGGTCCTCGGCAGTGTTGTTCGCCGCAGGGATCTGGATGCTCTGCGCACACTCGGCCAGCTCCGGAGTTGTGGCGTAGCACGCCGGATAGGCACGGATCACCAGGCGGTCAGACCAGCCCGCCCCGTAGAGGCTGTCGAAGCTGGAGTAGTCCACCCGCACCCCGGCACCGGCAACCTCTCCAGTGGGGTCAGCAGTAGGTGCCACCGATAGCAGCACTACGCCATCGGACAAGTCGTCAGCGCGGTCCCAGGTGATTTCAACCTCAGGCTCGCCCACCACGTCGTCAGCGTCGGTATCGGTATCGGTGGCGCTCGGCGGACTATTCGGGTTAGAACCGTCTTCGCTCGGGTCACCGGTGGCGACGGCAGATGGCCCATCAGAAGGCTGATCGGTCGGTGCCTCATCGGAAGGCTCCTCTGAAGAACTGTCCGAGGCCCCATCCGAGGGAGGCGCGTCATCGGCGGGCTGCTCGGTCATGACCCCGTCAGGAACCCGCACCTCCACCGGCAGCTGCGGCACATCAGTCCACGACGGGTCAGCCTCGATTTGTCCGACAGTGTCAGCCGGCACATCGCTCAGTTCATCAGCAAGCCCGTCAACGGCGGCTGTCGGGTCCTCGGCCGCAGGAAGTTCTTGGATCGGCACACCCACCGCTTCCGGCACGTCCGGGTTCGGTCGATCCAACGACGCCGCAGCCGACGCCGACGCGACCAGCCCCGGGGCCCCGGGCACCAGCGACAAGCCAGCACCGACCACCACCAGCGCGAGCGCACCAACCAACTGACGACGCATCCGAACCCTCCCCGAGCCGAAATCAAGGTCCACACCTTTACCCAGCCGCTACGGAAACCGCAGCGGAATCTGAAAATCTCCTGACTTCCCACAGCAGGCAATCCCGCGTCACGAGCCAGCGCCGCGTCTCTACGCAAACATCGTCCTCCTCCGGTTCGACCGCTCCCGCCGTTCGCAGGCCTTGGATCATCCCGTCGTCATAGCGCCACCTATCGAACCGGCCCGCTGACCATCCAGAGCGGTCTCAACCCGCCTACGGGCCGTCCTCGCAGGACAGGCGCACCCGAGACCGACCCTGACGCATCTGCCGACTGGGCCCACACTCGCCTCGCGGGGTCCAACCGTCTCGCGGGACCACAGGACTACCGACCTCCCCCAGCGCCAGAAAACCAAGTCTTTCCCGGCGACGATCATCGGCTTGCGGATCGCCCGCATGCACGAGAGACCTCGCCAAGACCTTCGTGACAGACGACCCCAAGAGAGCACCGTGTCGAGCAGCCAGCATCACCACCGAAACGGATCTCCCCATGCTCTACGTCACGACTCCGGGCACCACCGAACCGCTCCACCCTTGCACCGGTGAGCGATACGACCTGAGCGGTCAGTTCGTGGCATGCAGCGCCGCCTGCCGGGCCCATTGGGACACCGAACAAGTCGACGAACGGGACTGGGACAGGCCCCTCAGCAACCACGCGCTCGCAGGATTTGGCTCCTGACTGGTACCAAGCTGGCGAACGAACTTCTCCCAGTCGATCCAAGAAACGTCGACCTCCGCGACTTCTGCATCATCTACTACAACGACCAGAACGTTTTCGACGCCGCCGGCCACGTCGTACCCTCCTGGGTAGTCAGCTTCTTCTACGAGGAGAACCTCGAGTGGCACTTCGCGGCACTCTTCACCGCGCCGACCGACGCTGCCGCGTTCGCCGCAGACGTCTCCCGGCCGCGCCCTCGCCCGTGAGCTCGTCCGCCTGGCACGCTGAGCAGGTGCGCTGCATCGGTTCGCCATCACCAGTGAGGCGACGCTCGGGTCCGCAGCGACGGCCTAGCGGGCCGGACACCGCTCCCTAGGCCACTGCCTGTTCCACCCAGTCCAGTGAGAACGGTCTCGGGGAGGCCACCATCTGTGATGTCGAAGTCGACGTCCTCCCCCAGGCCGCTCAAGAGGTCGTGCAACGTCGCGAACGCGCCGTCCAACGACACCGCAGAGACCGTGATCGCCACGTGGAAGGAGTACCGGCTCACCGCGTGCCGTGAATCTAGCTTCTCTTTCATCAGGCCGACCGTGCGTGGCCAGAGCCGGACGACAACCAAGTAGCACGCACCATCGGACGCGCCCTCAGAACCGCGGGGCCGCTCTCGGACCTCGCACTGCGCAAGGAGCTGGCCCGGGAGAACTCCCCCGGGCCCGCCACCGCTCTTGCGGCTGCATCCAACTGGGTTGAATCGTCCCCGGCGCGTCCACCAGCGCTAGGGCCGGTCGAACGCCGCCGACCATGCAGCAGACCGTCCGGCGCCCCGACAACCGCGCAACGGCCGCCCGCGTCATCCCAGCGCGGCCCCGAGGCGCCTCTTACACACGGTGCCGGTTGCACACCTCAGTTAGGTCTGCGAGGCGAGGGCCTGCTGCACCTCTCCGCGCCGAACAGACCCGCGTCGTGCGCGAGCCAGCAAGCGTCTAGCCGCGAGGGCGACTAGGTGTACGGGACAATGTTGGCATGGCGCCCGCGGATCCTGACGATGATCTCACCATTCCTTTTCGCGACGTGTCTGTCGCGCTCTCCGCGATCGAGAAGATCGCGTCAGCGATGGACTTCGAGGAGGGGATCGCCGACGCGATCACCCGCGCGCTACTCACAGCCGACCCCACGAGTGCAGATCTGCTTCCCGAGGTTGGGGCCGTCGTCGATGCCGAGAGCGCCCGATTACATCTGCATCGGATCGCCGCCCGCTTGCGCGAGCATGTCCCAACGACCAATGCGCCGCTCGCTCCGCCGCCGGTGACACAGCCCGAGCATGTCCATGGCGGCATAGAGGTCCGCCGTCCCAGTCGCAGCTATGCCCTAGAACACGACGAACTCGCCCGCTTCGCGGTCCCATGGTTGAACATCACCTGGGAGCACATCAATGCCTACACGGAAGTCCTCGAATTTGCGGAGACGGAGCGCCCACTGCAGACACATCTAGCCCAGTATCCTTTGCTGCTTGCTCAGCATCTCGGGGGTGGGCACGGTCGGTGGGTCATTCCACAGAAGCGTCTGGGCGCGGAGTATGTGCCTGACTTCGTCATCGCGGAGAAGCACTCTGGCGGTTTCGTGTGGCAATTTGTCGAGTTGCAGAGCCCGCAAGCCAAGCTCTTTGTTCCCAGTTCCGGCCGCCAGAGTGCACAACTAGATGAAGGCCTACGCCAAATTCTGGAATGGCGACGATGGTTGGAATCTAACCTCGACTATGCGCGCCGGCCGAGATCGCAGCATGGACTCGGACTGACTGAAGTCGGACCTCGCGATAAGGGGTTGCTCATCATTGGGCGTGAGCGCGACCTAGACGATGTCGATCGTCAACGTCGCCGTCAGCTTAGTGAAGTCAACAGCATCGCCATCCACACCTACGACTGGCTCGCCAGGGAGGCAGGCGCACGGGTCCGAGAACTGTCGTCCGCCAAGCACACCGAGGCGACCCCTGATTGAGCCACGATGAGGTCTGCTGCACGAGGCAGCGACAGCGAGTCTAACCGCGCGCCGAGTTACGTAAGGGTCGCGAGCCGCAGGAACGGTTCTCCATGGACGGAAGCCGCCTTAATCTTCTCGCGGAACGCGTCGCGGATCTCGATCGAGCCGACGCCGGCGCCGTTCGTCGGCGGACCGTTCCGGTTCACTCCCCTCGCGAACCTGATCGAGATCCTGGAGGATCCCCCCGGAAGAGTCGTAGCCGAGCGCCAGAACTCAGGTTCAGACTTCTGGCTGGCGCGGACTCGCTTCGACCAGGTCAGCGACGTGATTCAGCGCGTTCGCAAGTCTTACAGTCATGTGGGCGAATGCTTCTAGCGGCGACATCCCGTCGATGCCGAGCCTGGCGCTCGCGGCGTCGGCTTTCGACCCGCCAAGGTGAGCGACGCCTCCAGCCGAACGGAACGCCTGAAGTGCAGCGAAGACCTCTGCAGTGTCTTCGGTGTCACCCAACGATGACAGTAGGCGGCGCAGGAGCGCGATCGACTTCTCACCAGGCTCGCTTCCACCGAGGAACTTCTTCAACGGCGCCGGATCCATCCCATCAACCAGGGACTTTGTCAGCGTGATTGTCGGAGCGGTCAGGGCAGACGGATCGTTGCTCGTCGGGCCAAGGAGCGCCTCGAACTCGGTGGCCGCCTGCGAATCAAGGCCGCGCCAGAGCGGTGCGCCGAGCAGCGCACTGGTCGCCTCGGCTGCCCTGCGGCGGGCT
This sequence comes from Nocardioides candidus, assembly GCF_041321175.1. Taxonomy (NCBI): domain Bacteria; kingdom Bacillati; phylum Actinomycetota; class Actinomycetes; order Propionibacteriales; family Nocardioidaceae; genus Nocardioides; species Nocardioides candidus. The sequence goes on from NZ_JBGGWC010000002.1 coordinate 296,469, forward strand.
CGCCGAAGGTCGCCGACCGGGTCAGGAGAACCAACGGACTGGTTCAAGAAGTCTCGACGGAATCGCCCTTCGTCCATTTCTCCTTCCGGAGGGATGTTGTGAGCAAGCCAGTGCGCCTGTTCACCTTCGGGCAACGCCCCCAGTTCGCCGAGGTAGACCTCGATCAGGCCAGCGGTGTTGGTGCTGATGTCGAGGCCCCACAGATCCAGGCACCAGATCCGACTGGCTGTCACCTTGTACCGGCTGGGCTCGCTCGCGTATCGGTTGAGCACCTCCCGGCTGAAGTAGACCGGTGTCATCGAATGGAGGCGCGAATTGTCGGCGTGGTCGCCCAGCAACCTGGGGTTGCACGTGTGCCGTCTCATGTCGCCCGTGCCAGGGTCGACCGCGTAGACGTACTCGACGTAGTTCTTATCCGCGTTCCGCGCTTCGATCCGGCGCACCCGTGCCGTCACCGTGCCTTCGACGACGTATTTGCCCATCACATTCGAGAACGCGGAGGCGTCGCCGATGAAGCCATCGTCCATGATCGCGAACCAGTCGAAGTTCGACCAGGTCGTGCGGTGGTTGTCGTCGACCCGTTCGAACTGATCGATCTCGACGGTCGTAAGGATGGTGTAGTCCATCTGAACGAGCAGTTCGCGACCGGACGCAGCTAGGAACGTGCGCATCTCCAGAGCGGACACATCGACTTTCCATTCGTCCATGGAGATCGCAATCCGGATCAGCTCGACACTGCGCCCTGCCGAGTCGAGGTACGACCAGCCGCCCTCGCTGGGGAACGCGTCCCAGTACCAAAGGAACGTGGGCGTGATCTCGAATGTGGGGAGAACGAACCTGTGGTGCTCGCGGACGGCTGCGAAGAACATCAGTCCGTCGTCGCCGTCGCGGCTCGCGGTCAGACCGTCGGAGAACGTGCCGTCGCTCCAGAGCTCGACTTTGCCAACATCGCTTCGCCCCGACCAATGGGTGCCCGACTGCAGCACATGCTCGCGGAAGCCAGCATCGATGAGGACGCTGTGAGTTCCTCCGTACATGTCGTCGGAGCGATGGAAATGCTCCTCGATGGTCAGCCAACCCGTCGGGTCATGACACACGCGCAGCAGTTCGGTTCTCGGCCAAAGCCCTGCAGGATAGTCGCCGTCAGGACGGGCCCACAGGCGTCCCAGACTCGGCGGGCCGTCGTGGACTTCGTAGCCCGGGGTCGAAGGAATGTGCACCGTCGAAGTATGGGCCGAAGCACGGACACCACGTCGCATTCGATTCCGCTCGCTCGACATGCTAAGGCAGGTCGGTAGTCCCGTTGGGCGAACCAACTCCAGTCGACGCACGTCTTTCCGCCGCCTGTGAATCTCACAACGGATGCGGCTCCCGTAGGGCAACGCAACGCGAAACGAGCCCGGGAGGATTCTCCCGGGCTCGTCGCCACCGCTGCTGCGGTACTGCGCTGCGCGTTCGTCAGCGCTGGGGTCGGTCCAGTTGGCCGGCCGTGAGATCAATAGTCCCCCGCCGCGCGCACCGCGCAATCAGCCGCCACGACAGGCGAGGGCATCGAGTGACCCCGGCCTGATCGACCGGTAGCCCTGATCTCAGCCGCTTGCCCACTCGCGAATGCCAAACCGCCGCAGCACCTGATTGCCGCGCCGAAGGGACCTCGGACGGTCGCGGTGGAACGGGCTCCGAGGTTGCCACGCAGCTAGCCCTTTCCCGGTAGCGGTCGCCCAGCCGGAGCCACCTAAGATGCAGGACGGCGCGCGCCGACGGCCCGTAGAGCTGGGCGTGCTGTCGGCGGACAACTAGATCGATCCTCGAAAGACTTAGCGCTCCCCTGACGTGGAGTGCGAGAGCCGTCTGCGGCCTATCCCGAGAATCCTTCCAGCCCGGCTGGCTGGTACCGGAGCACGCGCGGGACACGCCATTACGGCTGCGAACGCCGAAGAAGCAGTTGAACAGCTTCAAGGTGGAGGGTGTTGACAGCGCCAGCGATGCTGAGGAAGTAGTCGTCATTGACGGAAAGGACAGCATGAAAACCGCCCGGAACACTGCGACTTGCAGATTTGTCGGAGGCCCGGAGGTAGGCTCCGATTCGGCAATGCGCAAGACCGGATAAAGCCTTCCAGATCGCCTGAAACATCACTCCTTCATGCTCGCCGTCGCGAGCGCACGACAGCCGAGACAGTTCCTCCAAAATCTTCGGCCCAGCTGGTGGGTAGCTCAACCCCATCTCTACCGCTTCGCGGCGGTAGACGGCCTCGTTTCGCGCCGCCGCTTTTGCGAACTCCCGCTGCAGAAGAGACGCATCCCCCTCGTTGCCCTCGTCGAGGACAGGTAGCAGATCCTTGTAGTAGAGCGCGTGCTCACGCTCATCCATGACCTCCACTCGCAGCGCCCGTTGACGTCGTTCGATCCCATCCTCGGGATCGAGAATCCACGCGGCGTAAAACGAGGCCTCAAACGTCGCGCGCAAGAGGTTCCAGGGCGCAGATAGGCTCAGCCCGTGGGCGCTCCCCAGCAGAGAAACTAGAGCCCGATGGTTGTCTCGTGCGATCGCGAGAAAGCGTTCCACCGACATGTAGACCCGGTGCCCCGCGATCTGCGCCTCGTCAAACATTCGTGCATGGAAGATGGGGGACGGCCGTGCACCCACGGACTGCAACGTCCGGTAGCCGCTGTCGAGCAACTGCCACTGTGGGGCGAGCGAGGTCAGATCTGTGGTGCCGGTCGAGATCGCGTCGTCTATCACTAATCAGGTGCCAGACGACGCGGCCCGGCTACTCGGCTGACGGAAGATCTCGACGACGCGCGCGCGAAGTAGGCTCTCCGCCAGCCGACCAGCTTCGGCTTCTGCGGTGACGATCTCGGTGCGAAGGAGGATTTCACCGCCGAATCGGACCTCGCCGTGCCACCGCCCGGGAACCTCGTCACACACCGCAAACAGGTCGAAGTCCATCGCGCCGCGGGTCGTCGGCACTCGTACTGCGAGTCCTGGCCGGAGTTCCTGACTGTTTGATGCAAAGTGAGTCACCGTAATCATGGGACCATGTTGCAGGATGGCTCCGACACATCCGCGCGGCCGAGGAGCTCTCTCGGTGGGTGGAGTCGGTGTGGGACGTCATGCTGCCCCATCTGGATCGAGTCGGACGGCCGAGGTCCTGCGCCACGACTATTGGCGCTCGGCTGCTAACCGTTCCAGTGCGGAAACGACAGGTCAGCAACGACCTGGAGGCCCCGCGCGGTGCGCCACCTGCCAATTCCGGGTCCGCAGACGGGAGCGTGTGTGGCATGCTCCAAGCCGCTCGCGTCAAGGAGAGGGACCGATGGCCTACAAGCAGTTGCCGATCGTTGAGGTTGCGGTCGCTGACCTCCGCCTCGACCTGGACAACTACCGGATCCCGGTGAAGCCCGACGACGAGGCAGCCGCACTCAAGTACCTGTTCGCCTCAGAGGACGTCATCGGCCAGGCGAAGTTGTTTCTTCGGGACGGTTACTTCGACAACGAAGTCCCGATCGTCGTCAAGGAAGGTCGCCACTACGTCGTCCTGGAGGGAAACCGCCGAGTCAGTGCGCTCAAGGCGATCGCGGACGCTGGGCTGGTGCCTGAGCATGAGCACGAGGTCAACGAGCTGCTGACTCGGTACGCGTCAGAGATCGCGAACATGCCGACGGAGGTCCGGGTCATCGTTGCTCCGAGCCGCGCGGCCGCAGCGCCGCACATCGCTCGCCTTCATACCGGCATCCCCAAGCGCCGCTGGAGCCGTGATCAGCAAGCCAACTATTACAATTCACTGCTCGGTCCCCAGGTGACCGTTGACGACCTGAAGGCGCTCTACCCCGGCGTCGACGTCGTGCGCTTCCTGCGGATGGTCGCGATGCGTCGCTTCCTGACCGGCGTAAAGTTCAAGGACAAGAGTCTCCGCGACTACGTGCGCAGTTCATCCTTGACGATGTCGGCATTCGAGTACGCGTACCGTCCCACGCTACTGGCAGCCGCACTGGGCGTGACCTTCGACGGCGCGCGGATCAAGCCGACGCGGAAGGAGCCTGAGCGGATCGGCGCCTCGATCACGTCGCAGCAGCGCGATGCGGTCGAGTACCTCATGGCGGGGTTCCGCGCGGGTGACTTCAATACCCGCTCGCCGGAGTTCAAGAAGGGGACGGACGCGCAAGCCCGGCTGCTGGCGACTCTCCTCGGAGTCGCACCGGGCGATCAGGATCTGGACGAAGATGACGAGCCGCACGACGACGACGCCGAAGACGAGGCGGAGGACGACGGCGACGGCGACGGCGGATCGGGAGGCAGCGGCCAGGAACCGCCTGGAAGCGGCGGAACTGGCCCGCGCGGACCGAATCACCCCGATCGCAAGCGGCTCTCCATCGCTGGCTTCTCGTTCGCCAAGGCGCCTGCCAACCTCGAGAAGCGCTACCAGGAGCTTCGAAAGATCTCGGTGGCCGACACCTCCACGGCAGCGGCAATGCTGATCCGCTCCGTGCTGGAAGCGACGATCAAGTTTCACTTCAGCGGGACACCGAAGGCCGTCAGTGGAGAACTTGGCCGTGTGATGCCAGCAGTGGTTGCGGAGTACGGCAAGCAACGCCCTCTCAAGGACGTGATCAACACCATCGCGAGCGGGCCGGTCACCAAGCCCGGCAGCGTGAACTGGTTCAACGCCGCCGCGCACAATCCCGACTACCCGATTACCGAGGCCGAGGTTCGCCAGGCCTACAGCCTTGTTGAGTCGCTGCTCAAGCGCCTGCTGACGCCCTACACGCCTCCGACGACTCCGTGAGCACGCGGCCGACCTGCTCGGAGGCCACGACCAACTCCGAGGCCTTGCCGGGATACCGCGCGGAGTAGTTCAGATCGAGCGCAGCCTGGAAGTGCTTTCCGTAGAGGCGCTGGATGAAGGGTGACTCGTCGTAAGTCATAAGCCAGTGCGCGCCATTGATGCGGTTCACCGCTTCAGCAAGCGCCTGGTGGTCGCGCCCATCGAAAGCATTCAAGTACAGCTGCGATCCTGCGTGGACGTACGGCGGGTCGATGTAGAGGAACGAAGTGCGGCGCCGTCGGTGACGCTCGATCACCGTGCGGCCGTCGAGTGCCGTGACCTCAATCGCGCCAGCAAACTCGCTGAGCGCGCAGATCCTGCCCGCCAGCGTGGAGCGATTGAACCGGGCATCGATCTTGTACCTCCCACCCTGGTCCTGCCCACCGATCACCCCTGCGTTGAGGACTCCCGACCTGTTAGTGCGGTTGAGGTAGAAGAACGCGCGCCCGAGCTGATCCAGGTCCGCGGGTTTGGATCGGTAGACCCCACGCTGCGACCGCCACTCCTCGATCGTGAGCGGCACCTCCATCACCCAGTCAACGAACGCGGCATTGTGATTGACAACGGAATGCCAGAAGGCATGCACGGCCGGGTCGATGTCGTTGATGACAAGGCGACTTACTAAACCTTCTCGGAGCAGCGCTATGCCGGCTCCAGCGCCGCCCGCGTACGGCTCGACATACGTGCAGTTTCGTACGCCGAGTTCCCCGATGACGTCTGCGAACAAGCCAGCCAGCGCTGCCTTGCCGCCCGGGTATCGCAACGGCGAGAGGGTCCCGTAGCGCCTCGCAGCCACAACCCGAACTGTGCCGGTCATTTGATCGTCTCCTGACGTCGCCGGTAGTCGGCTGTGCGGCACCGACCCGAGCAAAACAGCGCTCCGGCTCGTGCAACGAACTCGCTGCGACAGCTGAGGCAGCGGTGCACCCTGCCGCGCCGTCGCAGGGTCTCAATGCGCACGGCATCGCGCAACTCGTCCAAGCCGTCCGCGCTCAAGGACTCAACAGATCGAAGCATGTGACAGTTATAACTGTCACGCAGATCGAAGCGTAGGGTCCGCCTCGGCGTGGCGCCGACCCGTCGTCGCCAACGCCCACACTCGCCGCGATCGGGGAGGCGCCACTCGACAGCGGGGACGCCACACTCGCAGGCGTGGCGGTGAGCAGGTCCGGGCGTCGTGCGGAGTCGGGAGAGCGCGCCCGCGTAGGTGCGATTCCCGCACTTCCACCGCCGTTGCCACGGCGTAGCAGCGCGGACGTTCGTCGGTCCCGTGCCGCCGGTCTCCCAGAGCCGTCGATAGTGCGCCCGGCACGACTCGCCCATGCGCGAACGCCGACCTACCGCACCTGATTGCCGCGCCGAAGCGACCTCGGACGGTCCCGGTCGAACGGGCTCCGAAGTTGCCACGCAGCTAGCCCGTTCCCGGTAGCGGTCTCTCCGGTTCGTGCAGGCTAACCCCGTTGACACATTGTTGCTTCTAAACAACAGTGGGTTGTATGGGCGAAGCCTTCCTGACCCCGACATCGACCGACCCGGTCGCCGCAGTTCAACTCGCCAGAGCCTGGATGGCCCTAGCAAGACGAGCAAACAACACGACTGCCAGTCTCAGCGGCGAGGACGGCGCACAGGACAACTCATGCACAACCCACCCGACCAAGCTCCCCACCGCGCCACCGGGCTGTTCGGCATCAGAGAGAGCGACGAATGGGACCGCCAGCTCTTCGACGCGATGCGACAGCAGACCTACGCCAGATTCCGCCACGTCCCAGAAGTCCAAGCAATCATCGCAGCAGGCCTCGCTCCCCTCGACGCGCCAGACTCCTTCGAAGTGACGTTCCAACCCGACGGCCAAGAACCCATCACCGAGACCGTCGTGATCGAACACCTCAGCCGCGGATCAACCAAAGCGATCCTGTTCCACCACCGCGACTACTGGCACCTGTGGTCACAAGCCTCCGCCGCCAAGACCGGCGACCAAGGAATCAACGACTTCACCGCCATCCTCATCGACGTCATCGAACGGATTCGTCCTCTCAACCTCTACGCAGCCAACGTCTCCCGACTCGTCCGATCCCTCAGCCAAGGACACCGCCTCCAAGCAGCCTTGGACGGCAACGTCGACACCGTCTGGGCCGGCGACCTCCCCTTCGCCTTCACCGGACCGCACAAAGTCGTCGGATCGATGATGTTCTCAATGTTCGCCATGATCGCCTCGATGGAACGCGACTGGATCGTCCAGCGTCTCCTCGCCGGACGCATCGCGAAATGGCGCCGCAACGAATGGCCGTTCGGCAAGAACACAATTCCCTTCGGCTACCGGCTCGACGACGCCCGCCGACTCGTCCCCGACCCCGAGCTCCGTCCGACCGTCCGCGAAATGCTCATGATCCTGAGCAACTACGACACCCCACCCTCAGAGCTCGTACGCCAACTCAACCGCATCGGCGTGACCGGGATGCGCAAACACCGCCGCCTCGACATCAACATGCCCGCCGGCGCCCTCGCCTCCCCCGACTCCTTCATCACCTCCCTCTACGCGTGGGCGCCGCTGTGGATCCAAGGCGAATACCTATGGCGTGTCTCCAACGCCTTCGCCGACATGGACGAGATCGCCGGACTTCCCGTCGTGCGCCACCCCAACAACGACGAGGATCCCGGCGAAGTCCAGATGCTCTACTGCCCCGGAGTCCCCGACAACGGTTGGGCCGAACCCGAAATCCTCGCCTCCTTCGCCGCCGCCGCAACCGCCCGCACCAAACGACTCAAGAGCAACGACCGCACCCCACCCCGGCCCCTCTCCCCCACCGTCAGCAACTCCTCGGCCGACCCGGTCCTGCACAGCCAGCTCATGAACTCTCTCCACGCCCGACTCCTGGACAACACCCACCGAGACCGCCGACGCGCCGCCCGAGCCCAACAACGCATCGCCCCCTTCGCAGGGCGCGAATGGACCGAGGGCGAATGGCACTACGAGCTCCAAGTCCTCCACACCGGCACCTACCGGCTCATCCGCTGGCCCAACAGCCGCCAGGAGGGCCGATGAGAGCCGGACGACCGATCAGCAGCCCCATCACCACCGACGCCGGCCACTCCCAAGTCGTCGCCTACCTCGACAGCCACCAGCTCACCACCGGATTCGTCGACGCGTTCACCGCCGCATGCCGCACCGGCATCGGCGCCAAACAACTCGCCGGACACACCACCTTCCACCGATCACGAGGCCACCTCACCGTCGACGTCATCGCCCAGCGCATCACCGCGCTCGAACGGCTCGAAGCAGAAGCAAACAGGCGCGCCAGCCGAGCCCACCAGTTCTCGCTCGACGCAGCCGACGAAACCGAAGGCCAGCAATACCGAGCCAGCGCACGAGCCGCACGAGCCGAAGCCCAAAAACACCAAACCGACATCGCCGCCCTCCGCTCCGCCCCGCCCCGCCCCAACCAGGCCGAAACCTTCGATGCCTACACCGACGTGCTGCTCAAGGCGATGCACCGGCTCGCCACCTGCAACAACCGGGTCACCCAAGAGGAATACAGCGCACTGAAGACCCTCATCCCCCACCTGACCATCACCCGCCGCGACGGTGAGTACTGGGCCAGCGCCACCGTCAGAGTCAACACACTCGACGGCATCGCCGAACTAGGACCCATCCAATGGAAAATCGGCGGCGCAGGCATCGGAACCCAGGTGCTCACCAGCCAAATCGAAATGCCAACCGAATCCCACCACACCTCTCGCCGACTCCTGGTCCACCAACTGCGAGAGGCCGGCACCACCCACGAAGCAGCGCTCGTCCTCGCCAACGCCCCGTTCCCCGCGCTCCCCCACGTCGTGCTCGGACACCTCACCGGAAGCCCGCCACCCGAATGGGTCGGCGACCAATGGCGCGACCCGACCTTCACCGCTTGGGTGAGCCAGGTCTACGCCCATCGGGGATTCACCTGGCTCGGTCGCGGCAAATACACCAAGGTCTCCCGCGCCCGCCAAGCAATCACTGCCTTCGCCGCACGCCACCACGACTTCACCCTCGCCGACCTGCGCGCAGACCTGCCCCTCGACGAGCGCTTCCAGATCCGGCGCTACTGCCGACCCGAGCGCGCCGCCAGAGCAAACATCCGCCCCTGGATGCCCATCCTGATCGAGTCCACACCGCACGCTCGCCGCCTGGACCAAGCCACGTTCAACGGCGTGCAGTGCACATGCGGACGCATCGCAACGATCGTGACCCGCGTCCCAGAAATCCCCTCCGACCTGTTATGTGCCTGCCTGCGGATCCCCGACCCGGTGACCTGCCCAGCACCGCCCGAACTCAAGTTCCCCGACGAATACCGCCACCTCGAGCTGCCCGCCGAGGACTGCATCGCCGAGCTCCGACGACGCCACGACACGTGGCACCAGCGGATGCCCCCCGCCATCCGAGACCTCTTCGACCAGCGCGACCTGCTCAGCGTCGGCGCCACCGAAACAGCACTACGAGCACGAGTCGGTCGCGACACCCACGTGTTCCGCTCCCTGCGGTCCTTGGAAGAACACCAGCTCATCAAACGTGATCACAACCGCCCAACACTGTGGACCTACACCGAGAACGGGCACCAGATCGCCACAGGCAACGAACCAAGACCAGGGCCACGAACCTGGCTCCCTAGCGGCGATCGCACCCCCGACGTCTCGGATCGCGGCCAAGGAGCATTGGAGTGCCTCGAGCTCCTCTCGACGGGACCGACGTTACGGAGTTGAGATGGCTTCAGCATCCTCGAAACGGCTGAACCCAACACCGTCTCCCAGTCTTCATCTCGAATCCCGAGTCGAGGCATGTGCGTCGCATAGACCAGCTTCGCGAATGACCGAGTCGATGTCCCCGTCCAACCGGTCCTGCAGCGCGAAACCGAATCACCCGAGGCAGTCGATCACGCGCTCGAGCGCGGTGCGTTCATCGTCGGCGAGGACGCCTTGCGTCTCCATACGAGGAGTGTCGGCACCTTGGGCGCCTCGCGACGCCGCTGGCGCGATCCCGAGGGCGACGAAGAGCGCAGCGGGCCTTGACGCGCTGCGATTAGCAAAGAGCGCATCTACCCTCACAGTGAGGAGCAGAGGGAAAGAGTGCGCCTAGCAACTACCCGACACAGCGACTGTCCTGCCGATGCCGCGCGGCTTGAACCAGCCAAGGAACAGAGTAGGTACCGGCGGCAAGGTCGACCGTGGGAACGACTCCGATCGGCAGGCGCTCCGTGTGCGGTTACCGCGGCTACCGACCGCCCCAAGCTCAAGGAACGCGATCAGCGCCAGGAGAGCCCGAACGCGACTGCAGCAGGGCTCGCCCGACGGCGCGGCACATCCATCGGCTACCCGTCCCAGCTTCATGTCCCTCCCCGAAATCACAAGTTTCGACGACGAACGACGCCTGTCAGGGTTAGCCTGGCACCCGAGGGGACCGCCCGGTCGACTTTCGGCTCTCGCAACTGCGATTTGCCACGCGCTCGGCACGCTGGCGAAGTCGGTGGCAGCGTTGTCAATGAACCGTGACTGCGAAGCAGTCCTGGCTTGCGCCCGACAACCCATCCATCGACGACTTCACCCACAGATTGGAAGGTACGTCGAATGGCTTGGAACCCCCGCGCCGCGGACCACCGCAATATGTTCGTCGCGGCGTTGTGCACTACCGCTTTGGCCGCCGGAGGCCTGGCCGTCGGCCCAGGCGAAGTCTCGCCGGCTGGGGCGGTGCCTCTGCCGCAGAACGCCGCGGACGACCCCGAGCCGGTCGCAGAGCTGGCCACGGCAACAAGCAACACGTATCGTCAGCCAGACGGATCCTACGAATACGTCGGGTACGCGACCCCCATCAACTATCTCGACTCTGACGGCACATGGCAGCCCATCGACAACCAACTCGTATCGTCGCCTGCCGCCGCGTATGCGGTCGAGAACGCTGAGAACGACTATGTCGTCAAGATCCCCGAGGACGCTGGTTCCCACCCAGTCAAAATCGTGACCGCCGGGCAATGGCTCTCCTTCTCCATGGCCGGCTTGGACGGCTCGCCCGAAGTGGACGGCACCGAAGCGACCTTCACCGAAGCTCCCCTCGGAGTGAACGAGGTCACCTACGATTCGCGACCTGACGGAGTCAAGGAATCGATCGTTTTGAACGCGCCGCCGTCTGCTGCGCCCACCTACATATACGGCCTGGCCGTCAGCGCCGGACTAGAACCGCGCATTCGACCGAGCGGCGAAATAGAAATTGTCGATGCGGCCACCGACAAGACCGTCTTCGAGTTGCCTGCACCATTCATGACGGATGCGGATAACGTCACGTCGAACGACGTGACCTATGACCTGAGCGCCAACGGGAGCGAATGGACTTTGCTCGTCCGACCGTCGCTCGCCTGGCTCCAGAGTGACGATCGCGCGTATCCGGTCGTAGTCGACCCCACCGTCGTAAAAAATCCGACGACCGACGCTTGGATCACCGAGGCCTCGCCCACACAGGTCAACGCGGGCGGAGCTTATCTCAAGGTCGGCGGAGGATCCGGAGATCGATCGCGTTCCTTGCTCAGATTCGACATCTCGAGCATCCCGGCCAACGCCGTCGTGCAAAGTTCCGACGGGTCGCAGCCCGCCCTCCTTCAGATGTATCTCGACGCCAGCCTTTCCGAGGGCACCGGGACAACGACGCTCGTAGCAGCTCGCGTGAGTCGCCTCGAGCCTTGGACGCCTGGTGCGCTGAACTGGGCCAACCGAGGAAGCGGAACCCCGTGGACGAGTGCGGGCGGTGACTACGGAGAGATGAGTCCTGCCCTCACCGTCAACCTCGGAATAGCGAACTACAAGAACTTCAACGTGCTTGAGACGGTCCAGAACTGGGTCAACAAGCCAGCCTGGTACGACAACAACGGGTTCATCGTCATGCAGCAGCCCGATTCGACCAAGAAGCTGTGGTTCCATTCTCTCAACACCACTACCGGGTACCCGCCAAAATTGGTCGTCAAATATCAAATGCCACCGAACAAGCCGACGAACCTCACCATCTCCCCAGTCGACTCGACTCAAAAGGTCAGCGATAGCGCGCCTACTCTGTCGGCGAAGGTCACTGACCCAGATGGCGGTGCACTCCACGCGCAATTCAGCATCCTCGACAATACCGGAACGCAGGTTTGGACCGCGTCCGGTTCAACGGTCACGAGCGGCTCTCTGTCGACAGCCCACGTTCCTGACGGCGTGATTTCCGCCGACAACTCCTATAATCTTCAAGCGATCGCAGTCGACGACGCGCTGTCGTCCAAGGCATCTGCCTCTCTCGCGTTCGACACAATCGGCGGGAGTATCGCGGTCGCGGGGTTGACTGTCGGTCCGGACGGCTGGATCACTTACAACGATGACTCGGTCCAGACCGACCTGAATCTGACACCTGGCACCATCACCACCCTTAACGGCACCGGGTCGACGGACGGATGCAGTTTTGACGAGGAGTCAGACTTGGAAAATGACGGGCCGGCGATCTTCGTGGAGGTCGGGTACAACCCGGTCACGTGCCAAGAACGCGTGCAGATGACGCCGCTCACACAGGCTGCAACGGACGAACTGGAGGCCCAAGATGCTTCAGCCGAATCCGCGGGAAGCTCGACAGAGTCCGGCCCGTCTTTCTACTACGCGGGAAATGCTGATGCGCCCGTTTCAGAACCGGATGTGAATGCGCCGTCGTTGGCGGCATCGTCCTACCCGAATCATGCGTGGGTGAAGGCGCGGTGGATCGACCCTGTAAACATTACGATCACATCTTTGAAAGAATCGATGAACTGGGAATATGGATATAATCCAACAGGGACGTTCTCTTCCGTTTCGCATGCGTGGAAATATTCACTTGACGTAACACACACGGGGCCTGCCGATTGGCACAACTTCGGTCATGACGCCAATCACGTTTGGGACAGCGTCAAGCGGAGTTATTGGAATAGCAGCTTTGCAACAATCATCGTTGGCGCTCTCGGCCCCGCGGGGTGGGCAGCGTGTGGCTTCTGGACGTCTCCGCGAGCTGACTTCAGCCACAACTTGACCCTCAAAGGCGACAGTTGGGGCGGCGCGGACGCATATATCCACAGCAGGAAGCACGGGGCGTGCACCAACCTGGTTCATCACAAGGTCAATACCTCATGGGATTGAGAGTCCGTCGGTCCGACGGGGCACTAAGGAGGTCTGCGATGATCCATTGGGTCAGGCTGTTGACAGTTGCGATGGGCCTTTGCTGCGTGGCGGCGTTCGGCGGGTGTGGCAACGACTCCGGCGGCAGCAGGGATCTCCTCGGTGCGCCGGCACACGCAGCACCGGGGGACGATGACCAAATTCCGTCTGTCGCGCGCCACTACCTGCGCAACCTGTTCGCGGGCAGGTACGCGCGGGCGAGCGGGTATGTTGCTCCTAGCAGCCAGGGAGTGCTTGATGCGATGTCGCTGAGCCGCGCGGATATCCCGCCCACGACTGTTCGGAAACTGCAGATTGGAAGGATCTCGGTCAAGGGGAACACTGCGACCGCAGTGTTCATGGGCCAGCTCTGCCGTCCCTCGGGCGTGGCGCACCGATGCGTAACGAATAGGAATCCCGTTTCGCGTAAGCCCGCGTTTCGGCTACACCTGGCGTACCTCGAAGGTAATTGGCTTATAATTTTCCCGACTCCGACTGGGAGGTCCTTGTCGCAGTCGTCGACGGATGTCCCGCATTAGATGAGCACCTGGTTGGATTTCAAATCGGAGGTTGCGTGTCCGAACCCAGCACGGACAGTGACTGCGGAGGACCCTTTTGGGTTCGATCACGTGGTCGAAGAAGGGTTGCCCCCGTCAAGATTTCATGGGCGCTGAGGTCGGAGACCTTTGCGTCTCGCTCCTGTGGCGGTTGGCGAAGCCGCACGTTCGCAAGCTAGGAGATTTCATGTCGGTTCCGAGAGTCGCTCGAATCATGTCGTGGTTAGCGCTGGCCGCGGGGTCGGCGTGGGGTGTCGCCTTGATTGCTTTCGCGTGGTTGGCGCCTGTTTACGATACTGAAGGGTCGACCTCGGGAGGGGATACGAGCGGGTCCGAGACCTTGGTCGGGGAGAATGGCAGCGGAATCATCGTTGTCTTCGCAGTCCCACTTCTCGCGACCCTGCTTGTTGGACTTGTGCTGCTGTTCCGCTCTCACACGGCCGCCATGAGAGCGGCGTGGACGCTCACGGCGTTAGTGGTGATATTCAACGCATTCACGTTGCTGACTGTCGGCATCCTGATCTTGCCGATTGCGGCGGCGCTTGTTGCCGCGTGCGCCTTCGCGCGGATATCGACTTCGGCCAGCACCGGATGATGAGGCCTGCCCTGAACTGAACGGCGCGGCGTCGTTCAGCGCGAACGCGAACCTCGTGGTATCTGTTTGGGTTAGTCGTCGTCACCGGCCCGCCCGCGGAAGGATGCTACGACGGTGATGCACCCTTGATTCCCGCTCTCGCGTCGCTAGTGCGTGAGGCGACACGGACCGCCACGTCCCGCCGCTTGATCTGGACTTCGTGCCGGGTGACCAGCAGCACTTGAACGGGAAGGGGCCAGAGCGGCAACGACACCACCTTCACCTACAACTGCGGCGATCCGCTCACCGCGCTGGCGAGAGCACTGGTGCAGACCCGACGCGGCGCGCAAGTAGATAGCACGGGGAGGCCAGCAGCTGGGCGTGAGACGCCTACTAGATGTAGGAGGAACGCGGCCTTCGTTGTGAGGGCCAGGAGCGTGTTCGACGGGCAAGCCGAATGGCTCCGCTCCCGCGACGGCCGCGCCGATTCCGCCTCACTGGGCGCATCCGTTCGATCGCGACGAGTACTGCTGCTTGAAGGCCCTCCCCACCAAACGGCGGTCGCACCAACGAAGCGGTCACACCTCCGAGACGACCACCACCAAGCCGCGCCCGCGCGCTTAGGCGCCCAGGTGCGCAACAGTTCCCTGCCCCATGGTCCACGCACGGCGCGGAAGCCCTCTTTTCACCACCGCGACCAACTACGACGCAGGCCCGGGTGTGGCGCTTGGGCGTTGCCGGCCGGAGAGAGGCGCTCAGACGAGTCGCCCAGCGGGATCGCGGACGCCTGCCAGGCTGCTGTTACGCGTGTGCCTTCTCGTACGCCTCAAGGACCGCTGCCGGAACGCGTCCGCGCGTCGACACCTCGTGACCATTCTCCGCGGCCCACGCGCGCACGGCTCGCAGGTCCGTCGTCGCTGACGACCGCGTGGCGGACTTCCTGCTTCGAGTGCCTGTCCCGCTCCGCCGCGGCACCCGCTTGCCGGCGTCGACATACGGCTTCAGCGCCTTCTCGAGAGCGGCTCGATTTTTCTTGGCCAGATCGATCGTGTACTCGACACCCATGAAAGCGAAGGACACCTCTTCCGCGTTGCTTGTTCCGTCGATGTCGTCGGTAATCTGCGTAATCGTAGTGCGCGCCATAGGCGCATCATCTTCAATCGAAGCCCAATAGTCTATTCACAGAGCCGTTCCGCTGCTGACGCCACCCGACTACCGTCCGCCTCGCGCCAAATTGCAGGCATTCCCATACAGGCGCCCGATATCACCGAAGCGTCATGAGTAACTTGACGCGCATTCATGGCGCCCACCGCTGCTCCCAGCGCGTGCGAGCGAACTGCGACCCATTGCTGCTGCTACCGACCGGCCCGCTAGCCGTAGCGCGACTCGCGACCGCCTGGGTGCTCTGACACAACAAACAAGCAGCACACCACGCGTCCTATCAGACAGGCAGGACGGAGGCAGACTTGAAATAGCCGGCCATCTCGTCGTCACAACGATCGCTTCGCGGAACGTCCGAGCGAGCCGGCGCACCTACTGGGACCGTTCCGCAACAGAACTCATCCCCGCCGACCGTTGCCCTTAAGCGGCCCGCGTGCCAAGGTTGTCTTGACTCTCGGGTGACTCACTTCTCAAAGAGGTGCCAAGGTGTCCAAGACCAACGACCGCGCACTTGACATCCTGGAACGCGCAGGATGGACCGCTGGACAACAATTCGTCGCCGTCCTCCTCGCCAACGGCGCCGCTAGGCCGGTCGTGGACATCCCGTGGGAGTTCGCCATGAGCACCTCGGCGGGCGCGGCGGTCGTCAGCGTCGCCACAACACTCGTGCAGTACCTCACCAACTTGACCGACAAGCCGTTCTGGATCGACCTGGGTATCCGCCTCCTCAAAACCTTCCTCGCCTCGATGCTGGGCAGCGTCGGGGCCGGAGTGCTCGATGTTGTGGCGTTCGACTGGTCCCGAGCTCTCGATCTTGCGCTCGTCGCGGCACTGGGCGCACTAGCCAAAGGACTCCTCGCCCGCGAACCCGACTTCGCTTCCGCTACCGGACGGCCCAGCCCGTCAACGCTGCCCAACGCCACTTATCGCCGCGCCGTCGCCTAACCGCGCCACACGATCCGCGGCCGCCAAATAACAAGGGCTCTGGCCGCCCGAACCGATCACCTCCTCCGACAAGTGCGGCTCTCTTACAACGCTCCCGCCGCACCCCGCTTGGCGCGATGGCTGCAGACAACCCACCGCACCAATCGGCGGCCTCCCGCCCCCCATCAGCCAGCCGAACCACCCGGCTGGACGACCTGGCTGGACGACCTCACTGGACATCGCAGTCCGTTGGCAGCGGTGCGCCCGATTGGGCCATCACTCACAATCCGCGCCGCGCGGCCTCCCGCGCCAACTGGGCAATGCGTCCCTTCGACAGCCCGCTCACCTGCGCCAGACGCTCATACGTCCAACCCTCAGCTCGCAGCCGCGCAATCGCCCGCAGACGCGGCACCGCAATCTCCTCCAACGCATCATCAAGTGCCGCGAACGCATCACCGACCGCCGCCACCACGGCGAGCGGATCGTCAACCTCATCCAACCGGGCAGCCTCCATTGAAATCGCCCGCTTCAACTCCGGCGAAAGCTGGCCGGGTCGATATCCGGCACGACGACGGCGAGGAGGCACAACCCCACTCGATTCCGTGTAGAGGACTACACACACGCAGGCGCGCCGCTACCCCCTCGAGCACTGCCTGGCAGCCCCGGACTCGGGCGCACGCACGAAAGGGTGCCGGCCTCGTCCTCGCGGCATACGGAAAGCAAAGCTGCGCCAGCTCGGCCGTGGCGGCCTTCCAGCCCAGCGCGGTAGGAACGTCCGGTGGCGGAGCCAGCACCGCCCTACCGCTCCCGCAACTTCGCATGAGTCGGGGGTCCGTCCGCGTCTCCCCACCACCCCGGTCGCACCAAGGCGGGCGCGACTGCAGCACTCAGTCGTGAAACGGACACTGCGGATGCGCCCGCAGCTGCACACTGCGCCAACGCACCGGCGAGGGATGTCCGTTCTCGTCACGCAGGTCGGCGACGAAGTAATTGCCGCCCAGATCGCCGTCCCCGACGAGGTGGTGCATCGCGACCCGACTGGCATGGTGAGAGATCGTCGCCAGGTCGGGGCGATTGCCGGTGAAGGCCACGCTGCTGCATCGCGGCGGGTTGACCCAGCCGTGGGGATCGGCGCCCGGCACCGGCAATCGGGCGTCGGTTGGCTGCGAGGCGGAGGCGGCGCGCCATCGCTCCACGCACTCCCAGCAACCGCTGGCCGAGGTCAGCAGCGCCACGACGCCCCCGAACACGCCGGCAGTGGCAGAGACGTGGAGGAAGGGGGCGCCCTGTTGGCGTCGCACCGCAGAAAGCCAGCGGGTCACGGCTCGGTTCGCGGTCGCATCGATCACCAGGTCTGCTTTTACCAGCCGACGGTTCAGGTTGTCCAGAGTCTCCTCGAGCTCCGCGCGACGGAACCGGTCCCAGGCGCTGCCGACGTCCACCTGGTAGCCGATGACCTCACTCCACGGGTTCGCCGCACGGATCTGCGCAGCGATCAGTACGGACTTTGGCTCCCCGGCCCACGTCGCCGGCGCCGGTTGCCGAGACGCCGTCGCAACGTCGACGATGTCGTGATCGACCAGCGCGAGGCTGCCTACGCCTGAGAACCCCAGATCGTGGGCGACGTGGCAACCCAGGGCACCGAGCCCCACGACAACCACGCTGCGGGCCCCCAACGCGGCATTGGCCGGGGTCCGCACCGCGGCACTGGGTCGCACCAGGTGCTGGCTGGTGCCCAACCGGAGCTGATGGCGGGCTTGGGCACCCCCACCATCACGGCATCGAACTCGGATGAGGAACACCCACGACTCCCCCATCGATCCGAACCCGACCTCGTCGGGGACCAGCAGCCCCACGGTCTCCACCTCACGGTCCACACCGGGAAGGATCGAGGGGTCAACCTGAGGTTCCGGCACCGGCGCAAGCCGAGGAATCACCCGCCTCCAAAGGGCGGCTGCAGGCTCGGCGGGGTCGTAGTCGGGGTGTCGAATCCAACGTCCGAGCGAGACCACCGGAAATCGTTGCCGCCACGTCGCGTCCGGCACGCCACAGTGCACGGCGATGTCTTCTCCCAGGACACTCGTGACCAATCCGGTGCCCAGAAGCTCCTCGCGCAGCCCGAAGGTGAAACGCACGACCAGTGCACCCTGCTCCACACCGCTCGGCACCGGCTCATCGGGCACCAGGACCGTCGGTCCGTCGAAGGGCCGCTGGCCCGAGACAGGTTCGGGCACCGCAATCTCATCGGGCCACGACGGTGGGGTTGACGATGCGGCCACGGGCGGCGACCCTGCGGGTTGCGCACCGGTGCGCAACAGCTTCGGCACCTGCTCGCGCAACAGCCTGACCACCGTCCACTCCGGAGCCCAGTCCTCCTCGTGCACCAAGCACAGCTCTCCGCCGGCGGAGCGGTGACGGCGAAGACCAAGATCGTTGCCCCGGTCGTAGACAAGTGGCGGGAAGTACGGATATGTCTGCCGAAATCTCACCTGAAGGCGCGCACTGCGTCCGGCCGATGGTTCTCCGACCGTGGCCTCGTCCGCCCGCCCGGATGCCGACAACGGGAAGTCGACGCGGAGACGCACCGCGCCATCGCGGTAGACCACAGTGAAAGGCCACCCGGCCGTTCTCAGCTCATCGAGCTCCTGACGCCACCGCTGCGGATATCGCCGATGCCAACCGGCCGGCCGGCCCGATCGAGGCCCGCTCACACCCATGACGGCCTCGCCACCGGGCTCATCCGACCGGCGCCGGATGGTCACCCGGCGGTGCATGAAAGGCCGGCAGCGGGACGTGCTCGGTGATGGTCTCCTCAACGCGTTCTCTCGTCGACGTTCGCCGAATGGTGCGCCGAGTGATGCGCTGCCCCCCGCCTGCGGTCAGTTCGGGGTCCGAGTCGACCTCCCCCTGCGACGATGAGTCGCGATTGGCCTGGTGAACCCCCGGAGCATGCGACGAAGACGTGTCCCTCACACGATCAGGCGTCAGATCCTCCTCATGAGGCTCCGGCGCGCCACCCTCGCCCGAGCCGACACCTGGCTGGTCTGCGTCCGTCATCCCGGCTCCCTACGTGACAGGTCGTATCTTCTAAAGACCAATCTAGGTGTAGACCTCTATACAAGAGCATGTCAAGAGGCGCCCGGACCGATCGAGGCGGCGGGAAGGTCGGACTCGCTCAGACCGCGACCATCGGCGATCACCCCAGTGGAGGGCCTCCGTGGTGGTGGCCAGAGGCAGTGGCGGCCTGAGGCAGTGGCGGCCTCAAGCGGTGGCGCCGGGGTCCTCGCGACGCCGACGCAGCACGGGGGCGTTCGCGGGCCACAAAGAGGTGTCCAGCGCGAGCTCCAACTTGGCGATGCTCAACGTGTCGGGCCAGCTGGTGCCTTGCAAGATCCGATAGAGGACAGTGCGCTCGATACGGGCATGCGATGCGACTGCTGACTTGTTCTTACCTTCCAGCGCCGCCTCCAACGCCCGGGCGATCTCCACCGCGTAGGCGACAGCGTCGGGGCTGTCCTGCTGGAACTCACCGTCGGGCCAGGTCCCCGATGCCAGCCAGCGGCAAGGGGGTCGGTCCAAGTCGGAACGTCGGGGCACATCTGGAGATTAGCCGTGAGACGCGACAGTGTTGGACCGCGCCACGCCTCGCCCGCGTTGAGGGTTCCGTCGCAAACCTGCACGTCCCGCCGAGAACGTCGAGCGCCGCGGAAGAGGCCGCCCTCGCCATGCCCTGACGCTTGAGGTTCCAGGCTGGGCCCTGGGAAGACTGGCAGTCAAGGCGGGCACGGCTGCAGGCCAGTGCGTCAGGGCGTCCCAGCTACGCACTCATCCGCAGGCCCGCCGTCGATAATGTCGAACTCGACTCCCAGCGACGCCAGGAGGTCGTGGAGCTCCCCGAAGGCATCGTCGAGCGACGCGGCGCCGAGTGCCACGCCGACCTCGAAGCAATACGTGGAGTCAGCGGTGGGATCGTTGCAGAGGTTGCTCACCGCCGTGACTGTGCCGGGCCAGCCATCCACCGCAACGTCATCCGCCGCGACATCTGCGCTGCGGCGGCTGCAGTGCAGTTCCTTGCACGACGCCTGCCGCCACTCCTCCATGACCACTGTTGCCACCGTTGGCAACACGGCGTATACTTTCTCAGTGCGAACACAGAACGCAGCCAGTTCGGCCGCCTCCCTGCTGCGATCGCTTCGCGAGACGCAGGGACGGTCGCTGCGCGGAGCAGCTGAGGATCTAGGCGTCGCGCCATCGCAGTTGTCCCGCATCGAGCGCGGACAGCGAGGTATGGCTGAAGGTCTTCCCGAACGGCTCGCGCAGTACTACGGGGTCTCGGAGGACTTCATCGCCCTCGCTGAGGGGCGCGTCCCCGAGGACGTCTTGCTGATCCTTGCCCAGCATCCAGAGGAGATGACGTTCCTTCGTGACAAGTACCGCGGCAGTGTTGAAGGTCGTGCGAGCCCGGCGAGTTCAGCCGATGCCGACCTTGCGTAAGGCGGCGATATGGGGTCCGGTTCTCCGCAGCACAGGACTGGGTCCCTACACCGTCGGCGATTGTGTCGGGGAAGGCTGCTTCTGCATGGTCTTCGAAGGACACGCTCCGCCGTCTGCCGACACGGTTGCGCTCAAGGTTCTGGAGCCAGTCAACGCCGGCCTCGAGGATCAGTTCGACTTCAAGAACGAAGGGATCCTGCTGCGCAAGCTGGTCAAGTCCCGGGCGGTCGTAGACATCTTCGAGTCGCGGGTCGATGTCGTTCCGCTACAAACACCCCAGGGGATCTCGGTACCCGTTGAGGTGCACGCGCACGTGCTGGAGTACGCCGACGGAGCACTCGAGGAGCTCTTGGAAGACGACGTCATGCGGGAGGAGTGGGACTGGTCGGAGCGGTTGAGTCATTGGCGTGCGTGCGTGCTCGGCATTCACGAGATGCATCTCAAACGAGTCGTCCACCGTGATCTCAAGTCGAGCAACTGTCTGGTGTTTCTCGGCAACGCCGATGTGCCGTGCAAGGTCTCAGACCTGGGCCGGTCACGCGACCTCGACAAGCTCGCCCATGTACCTGCGCAGGACTACCTCCGCGGCCGCGGTGATCTGCGGTTCGCGCCGCCGGAACTGCTGTGGCTCACCGGGGAACCCGCCAACGCAGCGGCTTTCAAAGCCGCGGACGTCTACGCCCTCGGCTCTCTGCTCTTCGAACTCGGGACGGGGCAAGGCATCAGCGCTGCGGCCCTGCCCACGCCTGCCGAAGCGTTGCGCGAAGCCCTCGCCGACAGAGCCGCAGGCGTCAGCCGTGATCTCGCTGCCCTCAGACCACGGTATGAAATCCCGTTGAGCCACTTCCGTGAAGCCTGTCCGCCAGCCATCCGCAACGAAGCCACTGAACTCATACGTCTGCTTTGCGACCCTGTACCGAGCGAGCGTCAACCGAAGATTCTTGGACACCGCAAGTCGAACGGGCCGGGCCTCACGTGGCTCCTCAGGCGCGCCGACATCCTTGAGAGACGCCTCAAGCACAACGCACGCCGATCACCCCACCGGCCAGCCGGCTCTTAACCAGCGCTAAGGATCGAGAGTCCCCACCATGCCCGCAATTGCCCTCACCGACGGCCCCTCGGCGCCGGAATCATTCATGTCCGAACCGTCCTTGCTCAAGCCGAGCGCCGATCCCACGCCACCACACACCGCCGGCACCCGCAAACGACTCGCTGTCGAGGACGACGCCTACGCCGCTTGGCTCGACCGAGCGCACGAGGTCGTCCGTTCCGCAGAAGCGCGAACGGCCGCCGTCCCCTCCCCGACCAACTGGATCCGGCTTGCCCAGGCCCAATACGCCGCGGGAGAGGTGAGCGACGCCGGAAACAGTGCCCACACCGCGATGACCGAGGCGATCCGGCTCATCGAGAGCCAGCAGTGCAGCGCCTCCGCGATGACACTCGTCCTCGGGTCGGGCGCCAATCTGCTTGCCCGGTCGGGCCGACAGGCCGAGGCCGCGGTCCTGCTGCGGCGCGTCGGCCCACCGGAGGTTCTCGAGTTGACCTATGCCTCGCTACTGATCGACGACGAACGCCTGCAGGACGCGTTCGACGCGATTACGGGCGCGAACGACCCGCAGGCTGACGCCATGCGCGGCTACATCCTCGCCCGCCAGAGCGAGACTCAACGAGCAGTGCACTACCTTCGCAAGGCTTTGCGAGAAGCGCCCGAAGATGCAGACAGCGTCATGAACCTCGCGTCGGCCTACTGGAGGCTCGGATCCCGTCGCAAGGCGATCAACACCGCTCTGCGCGCAGCCCGGCTCGCGCCCAGCCGCCAGGACATCTCGGTCAGCTACATGACTCTCCTGCTGGAGGACAATCAACCCGACCGGGTCCTCGCCGAGCTCAAGAGATTGCGACGTGCCGGCGTGGTGGACAGCGCACGTTCGCTGATCGTGCGATGCCGGGCCGAGCTTGCCGTCGGCGACGCCAAGAAGGCGCTGACCTTCTTGCGGCGCGCAGTTGCTGCGGCGGAGAACGAAGGAGACACCGAGCTGCGTGACGAAGCGTCGGCCAATCTTCGCGTTCTCGAATGCTCTACGAGCGGACAAGACCGGGCCAGCACGCGACGGGTGGCCCTCGAGTGCGTCAAGGACGCGCCCCAGAACCTCGCTGCTGTTCGCCAGCTAGCAGCCCATAGCGCTCGGCGTCATGAAGCACACGATCTCCAGCAAGCGATCGCCAACTTGGGCGCATTGCCGGAGCTGGCGCGCTTGGACCTGGAGGCGCGGCTCGCCTACATTCGCTGCGACTTCGAGGAGAGTCTTCGGGTCGCTGAAAGAATCGTCGAGCTCGACCCGATGGCCGCGGACCACTGCGCCATGACGGTACTTCTCCAGGGCTGGCACCGCGGAGACTGGGAAGCCGCCGCACGCAATGCGAGTGCGTGGATCAAACGCGCTCCTTTCAACGATCAACTTCTCAACAACGCCGCTTATGCGATGGCCCTCGGCGGGATGGCCGCGGAGGCGCTCAAGGTGTTGGACCAGCATCCTGAGGCCGAGGACTTCGTTCCGGTAGCAACCCGCGGGCTGGCACATCTCGCCCTCGGCGAACTCGATGCCGGCATGCGCTGGTACCGCCGAGCTGCCGAGATCGCGCACGCGGTCGGCGCTGGAGACATGCTCACCCTGATGGCTCTGCACCAAGCCGCCGGCCTGAGGAAGTTGGGCGTCACCGACGTGGCCAGCGAGGAGTTCCTCGCTGCAACATCCCTGCCTGACACCCCCCTACCGGCAGATTGGGACGACCAACCTGGTTTCGTGATGATTCAACAGGGCTGCACACGCGAGGGCTGGCCGTGGCCGCCGAATCTTCATTTGTGAACCTCTGACACCTCTCACCCCCACCCCTGACGCGCGCTCCGTCCTCGCGAGTGGCCGAACGTGTCGTTGCGCAACTTGGCACGGTGTCACCTGCGACGCGCCACCACGCGGTCGATGGGCTCTGCTCCTCACGGCCGAACCTCTGCCGAGGTCGCAAACAACTGGTCGCTGGAGCTTGCCCAACTAATCCAGCAGCGGCGCTGCCGGGGACGCAACCGCGCCACCAGTCAAGACGAACTTGCTTTCCCCTGCGCGAACTCCACCCGCATTGAGACGATCGCCTCGTGACGTCTGGACCTGCAACATCGCCACGCCATCACCACGTGGCGACGTTTCTGGTGCTCGTCGCCGCCGTCATGACCCTCGACCTGGTCGTTCTCAACCTCTTAGGAGTACTCAACGGAGTCATCGTCGCCGGCCTGGCGACCGGCGGCGCGACCATTGGCCTTGCCGGGTCGGCCTTGCAACACGACGCGTGGGCGGGGCGGACAGGTGCGAAGGTGCTCGGACTGACCCTCCTGGCGACCGTCCCCGTCGGGCTCGGCTTCATGACCCGCGCCCATCCCGACGACACGAGCAAAAAGATCCCCGCCGACACGATGAACTTGGCCGCCGATCCGGACGTTATCGGCATCTCCGGAGGCTGCGAACCCTTCGCGGTTTGGGGCCAGAACCGGTGGGAACCCTACGGAGCGAAGATCCTCGCCCGACCACTCCGCGAAGCTCGCCAAGTTGGAGGTGTCGCCCCCAACAAGACGGTCTACGTGGACGGGTGGGTCCGAACCGAGGACGGCAACCTGACCAACCGGCCGCCGTGGAACAGCAACATCTGGTTCCACCTGGCAGACGGCACCGGATGGGTGTCCTTCGCAGGCACACGGGGAGCTCCCACGACACACGACCCGACCGGCGGATTCAGCGACGACGGCGGCACACCCCCACCCCACCCCGACGCTTGTCGAGCCGCACTGCGATGACCAAATTCCCCAACCATCCAGACCCGGTCCTCTGGCGCGGACCGACACCGATCGCACGGGCTCGATTCGACCCGCGCCCTGCCACCACGAGTCATCGGCGACTCCTCATCGAAACGGAGCAACGATGACCCCCTCGAGCCTGACCCAATACCTGCTCATCGTCGCCTTTGTCGTCCCCGGAATCGTCTACCAGACGGTGCGCGCACGCTACCTAGGCGAGGTTCGGCAAAACAGCGACCTTGCGGCGAAGGTGCTGCGAGCTTTGGCCGCAAGCACCCTGCTCGCCCTGCTGTATGCGATCGTCTTCGCCGACACCGTCGCGCACACCCTGACCTCAACCCCCGCGCAGGTCCGCAAGCACGCCGAAGAGCACGGATCCGGCTACGCGTGGTGGGCCTTCATTCTCGTGTTCGCTGTACCAGCGATGCTGGGTCGTCTGGTCGCCGCGTGGCCCACAGCACGGTTCCGTCTCGTCCAACTTCTTTGTCGAGCAGTCAACGCAGCCCCACAAAGCAAGTTGAAGCGGACGCGGAAGTTCGCCGAACGACTTCGCGACCGCACCTCAAACCCCCAAGGGCTGCGGTTCGAGGCGACCGTGAGCGCCTGGGACTGGGCGGTGAATCACGGCGGCACCAGCAACGGGTTCGTTCGAGTCCAAGACTCCGCAGGACAATGGTGGGGAGGAGCGTTCGGCAACTCCTCCTACTTCAGCGACTACCCCGAGGACCCGGCAATCTACGTCGAGGTGGCGTGGACACTTTCCGCCACCGGGGCGTTCGTAGAACCACAAGAAGGATCTCGAGGCGCTTGGATTCCTTGCAAAGATTGCCGCACCGTCCAGTTCCTGCAATCCAGCAACATTTCCCCCGCTTAAGGAGCGACTAGTGGCGAACGAGAAGCCGACCAACACCCCGCGGCCCGATCCGTTCCACAAACGCGGAGGCAGAGTACCCACCGGGCAGCCTGCCGGTGGACTCAAGCCGCCCCCGGGAGGCGGAGCCCAGGCCCCGAAGCCGGAACGCGAGAAGGCCGACTGAGATCGTGACGGCCCCTGCCCCGCGAGCGCGTCAGCGCCGCCGGGCCGCTGCTCAGCGGCGCTGTCAGCCACCCGGGCGTTCAGCATTGCCTCATCGCCGTTCCCAGAACTCCTCGGCGTTGTGAATAAGCCTCGCGAACCAGGCTGGCTGACTTACGGAGGCGCAGGCGACCGATATGCCGGCGCGCGCGAGCAGCTGCGCCAGGCCGAGGCGCATCTGAAAACTCTTCAAGGTCATGCCGCCGATCTCACCGAGCTCGCGCAAGCCTGGTACCGGGTGGGTAGGGCGCGCAGCTACGCGCTGCACCTTCCTCCCGGCCGGCGGTTCGCCTCAGCACATGAAGCGATGCGCAACGCCGTCGACATCGGCGAGCGCGTTGGAGACATCGCTCAGCGAGCACGCTGGTGGAGCGGCTTGGGGACAGCGCTGAAGAACCTCGTCACCGACCCCGATGACCCCACGGCCCACGAGCTGAACCTCGAAGAGGCCTTAAAAGCTCACGCGAAGGCAGTCGAGCTGGCCAAGGAATCCTCTGACCATGAACTACTCGCCGCTGTCTTATCAGCTGCCGCCCTCGCCTACCACTACCGCGACCAGGGGGAAAGGCGGGACAACATCGATCGGGCTGTCGCGCTGCTCACCGAGGCGATCGGATGGCGGCTACAGCTCGGGCAGCACGCCGAAGCAGCTATCGCCGCCACCACCTGCGGGATCGTATGGGCATCGCACCCCGACTCCTCCCTCGGCCTGGACCGCGCGATGAGTTGTTATGACCTCGCGCGCCGTCACCTCAACACCGACCACTACCCCGCCCATGCCCGACGGCTCGGCCGAAGCGCGGGTCACGCGGCGCTGCGACAAGGCAAGTGGGACGCAGCCGCCGGTTGGTACGCCCTAGCGTGGGCGGGCGTGCGGCTGGCGATGTCTAGGGCCTCAGATGCAATCGACAGGCGCAACGAACTGGCCGAATACGGTGACGCCTCCAGTCGCCACGTGTACGCATTGGCTCGGGCCGGCCCCTGGCTAAAGCCGTTGCATTGGCTGACGAGTACGCCCTAGCGGCAGCCCTCGCACCCGCACCTGCCCTACCGAACTCATCGGCTGCGCTGCCGGAGGCGAGCCGCGACGCCTTGTGCTACCTCATCGGCTCCGGCGTAGGGTCCGCGGCCGTGCTGACCTGGCAGCGCACAGCGAGCGCCGGGCGGGACCGCGAATACAAGCTCGTCAACCTTCATGAGATCGACGCCGAGCGGCTCAAGAACACCCTCGCGTGGCCACAGCCGCGGCCCGCGCACGGCTCCGGCGTGGTGTCCCAACTCCTAGACGACACCGCCCTCCACGACCGCCCGCTCACCAGCTCGGGTCTCCACTTGCTGAGCACGCAACTGGCCGCTCCCATCGCCCGCGCCTGCGCGGCAGAAGGGATCGATCAAGTGACGCTGATCCCCCTGGGCGTGTTCGCAGACGCCCCCTTGAGCGCC
This sequence comes from Nocardioides candidus, assembly GCF_041321175.1. Classification (NCBI taxonomy): domain Bacteria; kingdom Bacillati; phylum Actinomycetota; class Actinomycetes; order Propionibacteriales; family Nocardioidaceae; genus Nocardioides; species Nocardioides candidus. The sequence continues at coordinate 323,539 of NZ_JBGGWC010000002.1, forward strand.
GCATGGGCTCTAGCGGCCTCAGGGCTGCCGACTCTTCCGCTGCCATCCGGCCACGGGCGGACAGCCACGGCGACAGTCGACGCAGTCGGCGTGGCGCCCTCGGCGCGCAGCGTTCGTAACCGAACCCCGGGCACCGCCGCGACCAGACATTCGCACCTGCTCACCGTCAGCGCCCACCAGACCGCCGCCGGTCCGCTGCCCTGGGCACATGCCGAGAGCACCGCGATAGGCCGCCTCTTCCCCGGCACCGCGACACTGCTACGCGGCGCAGACGCCACGGTCGCCGCCGTGCTGAGCTCCATCGCCCACGCAAGCCACGTTCACTTCGCAGGCCACGGCGCTTTCGCCCACGCCGACCCCATGCAGACCTATCTGGAGTGCGTCGACGGACCACTGACTCTGGCGGACCTCATCAGCGCCGGGGCGTTGACCGAAACGAGACTCTTCATCGCTTCAGCCTGCTCGGTCGGGGCGGGAGACACCTTCCGCACACCCGACCAAGCACTCGGACTGCCGACCGTGCTGCTCGACGGACACGGATGCGCACTTGTGGCCCCCATCCGACCTGTTTACGACATCGCCGCGGCCATCTTCGCCATCCGCGCAGCCGAACTCATGTGGAGCACCCCGACCCGCACACCGGCGCAGGCGGTCTGGAGAGCACAAAGCTGGCTCGCCCACACTCAGGTCGGCGACCTTGTTGCATGGGGAGCAGCTCATCCTGCGCTGCACCTCGCGGAGGCGTTCGCCGAAACTGACCCTCGGCTCAGCTGGCTTTCCCGGCCCGACATCTGGGCGCCGTTCACCTATTTCGGCCGCTAGTTGTGATGCCCAGCCAGGTTGTCCAACCGGGTGATGGGTGGGAGGCCACCGAGGGCTGAGTGGGGCCGGTGGTGGTTGTACTGGTGCAGCCATCCTGCCAGCGCTGCGCGTCGGGCGTTCTCAGAGCTGTAGAGCTTCTTGTAGGCCCATCCGTCGTTCAGGGTGCGGTGGAGTCTTTCGATCTTGCCGTTGGTCTGTGGCCGGCGTGGTCGGGTTCGCTTGTGCTTGATGCCTAGGTCGGCGCAGGTGTCGCGCCACAGGAAGGAGACGTATGCAGATCCGTTGTCGGAAAGCACGCGCTCGACGGTGACGCCGCGTTCGGCGAACCAGGCGACTGCGCGGTAGAGCACACCGACCGCGGTCACTGCGGTCTCGTCGTCGTGGCACTCGGCATAGGCGACGCGGGAGTAGTCATCGATCACGGTGTGCACGAAGCAGGTCCCGATCCTCGGATGCCGGTCGGCGGTGGTGAGACGAGTGCGGTTCCGGGTCGCTTGCCGGTTGCGCTCACCTTGTTCTACTCCGACGAACCGCCAGCCGCCGCCGTCGGGGATGCTGCCCAGCTTCTTCACATCTACGTGGATCAACTCACCGGGGCGCTCCCATTCGTAGCGGCGGGCGGGTTCCCCGGTGACCCGGTCGATGTGGGATAGCCGGTTGAGCCGGCAGCGGGTCAACACCGCGTGCACGGTCGAGGCCGGCATTCCGAGCTTCGCAGCGATCGGGACCGGTCCGAGGCGTTGCTTCCAGCGCAGGTGCACGATCTTGCGCACGACCGGCTGCGGGGTCTTGGCGTGCTGGGTGTGCCGGGCCGAGGTCCGGTCGACCATCCCTGCTGGCCCTTCGTCACGGTAGCGCTGGGACCACTTCGCTGCGGTGCGCCAGGAAACATTGAAGAACTCAGCTGCTCGAGATGGTGGCCAGCCGTCATCGACGATCAGCCGCGCCAGGCGCAGTCGGTGTTTCGGGGTCAGTGCCGCGTTAGCGTGAGCCATGAAGGCCTCCTCGTGGGTGGAAGTCCTAGACAGCTCCACTCCACATCCGGGAAGCCTTCACCTATCTACGGCTCGCCGTACCCGATCGCACAACGTGCCTGGGCATCACAGTAGTACCGCCGCGACAACTCGGTTCGAGCCGAACCTGCTCGGTCATCCCCGCGGATGAGAATGAGGAATGATGTTCGAACACGTCGAGCAGCGCCTCGGAGTACGCTGCTCAACCCATCACTCTCCAAGGCCGTGCTTTAGCCGACCAGCCTCGCGCAGCCACGGGCGGCCGGTTGCGTCACGCCGATCGACGATTGTCTCGAAGCAGTTCCGAAATCAGTTCGGCGGCCGACGCGCTCTCTGCGGCGTCCTGGTCTTCGGCAGGAGCATCCGCGTACACGTCCGGGATTGAGGCTTGCGCCACGAGCCTCTCGCCGTCCCGCGTCAACTCCTCCTGCACGCGCTCAAGAAGGTCGGTACGCCACGGGGCGATCGGCTGATGGGTGCTTGCGACGTAAGCCACGTCATCACCCTCGGCCACGTCGCTCCAGTCAAACGCGGCGAGACCCGCACCAAGCATGAGGGCGTACTGCTCCTCGGTGACCTTCTCGATGTCGGCATCGGTTTCCCGAACGGCCGCGTCTGTCGAGGCACGCAGGTAGGTCATCGCAAGTTCGATGATGGCCTCGGGGGAAGGATCGGGCGTTGCGGTCGTAGTCACGTCGCCGTCTACGCCACGAACGCGCTTGAACATGCGGCGCCGGGACGCGGCAGCACTTCGCGTGCCGCCTGCCCGTCCGCCAGCGCGAACACGAGACGATGATCCCACGGCTGCCTCCTTACCTCACACGATAGGGGCGCGTTTGAACGCCGCCAATGCTTTCCAGAAAGCGATCACATTCCCGACCAGGAGGCAGGCAACCACGACAAGCAGTACCAGCAGAAGACCGCCTTCGATCCACAGTGCGATCTCGATCCCGCGCGGTGCAGGGAAGTCGGTCGGCGGCTCGCTGAGGTGCCCGCTCCGAGCGCGGGCGGCGCTGGTGGACCACACGGCCAACAGTACGGACAAAGTGATGGACGCGGCCGCCGCCACACCGCTTCCGATGCGGGCCACAAGAGGGCCGCGCACTCCCTTCGATTGGTGGGCAACGAAGAACGACGCACCCAGAAGACCAGGGAGAGCCAACACCAGGGACGCCAGATTCTGGCCAGGAAACGCAACGAACTTGTCCCCGAACGAGCCGACGGCGACAACGGCGAGAAGCGCGAAGAGCAACCTCGCAAAGGCGCTTCCCAGTTGGCCCATGGGTTGCTCGCGAACACCGAGTTCGAGAAGTAGTCCGTTGCGTGCCCGCCGATCCGCACCGATGCGTCGCAGGTGAAGGTGTGCCAGCCCCCGGGAGTCGGGTTCCATGCCGCGAGCGCGGGCACTGCTGGCGCCGAACGGCGCAACATCGAATTTGCGGACGCGTTGCTGCTGGGCGACACCGGCTGCGATGCGCCGCGAGCACGCTACCGAGGACACGTAGTGAAGGTCGGGGGCGTGCATCCTGAAGTGGTAGCTCTGCGCCCACAACGCGACGTCGATGTTGAACCGAAGCTCTTGAGGAAGGCGCCCGGCGAGAAGTCGCACATGCTCACCGAATCCGCCGCCGGAGAGCTCGACCCGACTGACGTCGCGAACAACTTCCACTGCGGTGAACTCCGACTCGGTGTGGCACGGGACGAGGAGTGGACGTCGCCCGCACAGGAAGAACAACGACTGGAGGAAATCGTTTTGGTCGCGAGTCAATGTCTGGTCGGGTGAGGCTGTCAGCAGGGCTTGGCGCAGCGCACTAGCGATGGCCGTGGCAACCTCGCGAGACTCCGACGGCACGAGCTCGCACACGCGGTCAACGAGTTCGGGGCGAACACCCGACAGGTCGATCACCGCGGCTTGGGCCCTCAACATGGTTCGCAACGCCGTGATGGTTTCTGCCCTGCCGAGGACGAGCGGGATCACGCCATCGGTGTCTTCGATCGCGATCAGATCGTCGAGCTGTCCGACGGGAAGGAAGGCGATGGGGAACAGGAAGTCGGCGTGCGGCGTCCGGACCTCGAACTTGGTGTGCCTGCGGACCTGCTCTTCGCGAAGGTCGACGTACTCGGAGATGCGGACGATGTGCTGGGTCGGGTTGAAGACGAGCGCCAGCGTGGTCGCGAGCGAAGAGGGCCCGAGGAAGGCATCGAAGTCCCGCCGCGGAGCTTGATTTCCCACGACTGTTCCGGGCGCGCATTCGGTTGCCCCGGGCGCCGCCGCGGCTGCCCCGGGTCGGTCCGCGGTCACGGTATGCGTCTCCTGCCGAGCCAACTGGAGGCAGGTCGACTCCACAGTCGGCGCGGCGCCTTCACAGCAGCCCGCGATCTTGGAGACGAACCAGCACCTCGTTTGCCGCTGCCGTCAAGGCCGGCAGATCGTCCGCGGCAAACCACCCCTGCCCGCTGATCTCGAAGCTTCGGGTCCGGCTCGCCCCGTCACCTTGAGCCGTCAGGCTGAAGACGTGTTCGTAGTGGCGCGCCCACGGCTGGCGGTACTCCATGACGTGCTCGAGATCAGCGGGATCACACGAGACCTTGGTCTCCTCCCGCAGTTCGCGCGCGGCACCGACCGCTGGGTCTTCCATGGGGTTCAAGAAGCCGCCAGGCAACCCCCACTTGCCCCGTTCGCGACGCCGTTCCCGCACCAACAAGAACTCGTCGCGATCGTTGCGCACCCAGACCAGCGCCCCATGGCTGTACCACGCACGGGCGGGCATCGACGCGACGCGAATCAAGCGGGTACCGAGTCCTGTAGGCTTTGGGGTGGGGCGCTGCAACGACACGGCGACTTCCTTGGCTGAACGGACTCCTATCGGCGCAGCCGCGGACACCCGGGACGTTCTTGACGCCCGCAAGATTACACCGAGGCCGGTCTGCTGCCGCGCAATCACACCTCTAACGTCAAGAAAGTTCTGACAGCCCGCCCCGGCCGCCAGCAGGTGCCCCGTGCCAGCTGATCCGAACCCCTCAATGCGCACCTTGCAGGTTCAGCACGACGACGCCAACCACGATCAACGCGAGACCGCAGACCTTCACCACGTCCCAAGACTCTCCGAGCCACATCGCGCCCACAAAGGCGATAGCGGCGGTGCCGACCCCGGACCACAAGGCGTAGGCCGTCGAAACCGGCAAGCGCTGCACCACCACCGCCAGCAGCCAGATCGACGCCGCATAACCAGCGATCACCACAGCACTCCACAAGGGGTCGCGGAACCCGGCGGTGCGCGGCAGCGCCGAAGTCGCAACTACTTCTATCGCGATCGCTGCCAGGAGCAACCCGAACGCGGCGTACATGATCAAAACCCTTCACTTGTAGCATCTGCTACACACGAACGTAGCACATGCTACAGTCATGGTCATGGCCGCGAGCTCAGAGCGTCGTGAGGAGTGGACCCCCGCAGCCACTGACTACGTCCTCGCGCACGGGCTCATCGGCCTCAGCCTCCGCCCGCTCGCGGCCGCGCTCGGCACCAGCGACCGCATGCTGCTCTACCACTTCGACACCAAGGACGACCTGGTGGCGGCCGTGCTTTTCGAATCCAACGCCCGTGCGGTCCAAGCCGTCGAGGCACTCCCCCGGTCTGTCGACCTTCGCGCAGCCGTGCGCGATCTGTGGTCGGTCGCGAACTCGGCCGAGTTCGAGCCCTGCTCACGGCTTTACGTCGAGGCGGCAGCACTCGGCCTCCTCGGCCGCGAGCCCTACGTCTCCGTCGTTCGAGAGGCCAACAAGCGCTGGTTGGGATGCTTCGTCGCCCATCTGATCAAGTCCGACGTACCCCGTCCGATAGCCAAGCGTGCCGCGACAGTGATCGGCGCGGCCTTCCTCGGCCTCCAACTCGACGCGCCGCTCGACATCAGCGGCGCCGCCCGACGACGCGCTGTGGCCGATCTCGCCGACGCCGTCGCGGCGCTCGGAGGCTAGCTGCTCTGATCACGGATGTTAGGTACGGCGTGCCTGCAGGACGATGACGAAGACCTCCGGGTGAGGGGTGAAGCGACCAAGCATTCACTCGCCCACGAAACTCCGGAGGTCTTCGTGTCCCACGCTAACGCCCAACTGACTCCTGCCGGTCGTCTGCGCCTGGCAGCTCGTCGTGGACAAGGGGTGGCCGCTGCGTCGCCCCGCCGAACGCTGGAACTATTCGGTGACCACAGCGAAGCGGTGGGCCGACCGCTACCGCGACCAGCGCCGGGCCGGCATGGCCGACCGGTCCTCACACCCGAACACCTCACCGCGACGCACCCCGGCGCGGGTCGAGCGGCGAGTGCTCGAGCTGCGGGTCTGTCGACGTGGGGGACCAGCGCGTTCGCCTATCACCTGTGGATGGCGGTCTCCACGGTGCACAAGATCCTGCGCCGCTACGGCTGCCCGCCGCTGGCCTGGATCGATCCTGCGACCCGGGGTCCGGATCAAATGGGCCCGACGCAAGATCAACTCCGACGTGCACGAGGCGCCCGGCGACCCGATCCACGTCGACATCAAGAAACTCGGCCGCATACCCGACGGCGGCGGCTCGCGCATCCAGGGACGCCAACAGGGCAAGAAGAACGCCGGCAGGACCAAGTCCGGTTACTGGTACATCCACAACGCCGTCGAAGACTGCACCCGCCTGGGATACAGCGAACTCCTAACCGACGAGAAGAAGGAGACCGCGGCTGAGTTCTGGCAGCGTGCCCGCGCCTACTTCGAGGCTGCGGGCATCGTGGTCAAGCGGGTCCTGACACGACAACGGCGCCTCCTACCGATCCAAGCCCTTCGCCGCACCTCTCGGCGACGCGATCCCCCACAAGCGCACCGGGGCCCCGTACCGGCCCCAGACCAACGGCAAGGTCGAGCGGTACAACCGCACCATGCTCGAGGAGTGGGCCTACGCCCGGCCGTATGCCTCAGAATCCGAGCGCGCTGCCTCCTTCGGCGACTGGCTGCACCTACTATCACCACTGCCGCCACACCGCCCTCAAGGGCGAGTCGCCAGCCGACCTCGTACCAAACTTGTTGGGACAGAACAATTAGCCGCCGATGGGCGGGCGTTCGACCACCTTACGAACTGGTTCCGCCGGCGAAGCGGCTGTGAAGCGGTGCTGATCGCGCGAGGTGCCTGCGCGTCGCGTCCTGCAGAAGTTCGGCAATCTCTTCGCCGTCGGTGATCCGCAGGGGGATCGTGACGACGAGACGGAGTCCTCGACGGCCGCACGGCGTACGGGGACCTGCCGATACGAGTGCGCTCAGAGGGACCGCAGTTGGCGGTTGCCATCATCAGATCGAAGATGGCACCTGTGATTTAGGCTGCGTCCGTCCACACCGTTCGATCATTGATGAACTTGGCAAAGCACCAGTCACCTGTACCGTCCGGCTCCAGCCATGTGCCTTCATGATGGACGCGACAGTGCGAAGAGTGTCAGGGGCGGCGAGATCTGTGCGGAACGTCAGGGCAGTCGAGGCCGTTCCGTCGTCCTCGGCACCACTCCCCGCGCGCCGCCATCACGTCCCAACGGGGTTAACGCCATCAGGACGGAGCTCGAGCTGTCACGGACTCGGCTTTAACTGCCGCCCTCTTACCTCCTCGTGTAGCCGGGTGCTGGCAGCGAGCTTGGCGGCTTGACCTCCGCCACACGCGACCGCTGGTCGGCCTCGCGCTGAGCCGGGTCGCCCGGTATCTGCCATCGGTGACGTTGCGGCGCAGCTCGCGGCTCGCCGTCGACTTGTCGAACCCGATCACCGACGCGATTTCGCTCACCGTGAGGCGCTCGCGCTTGAGATGAGCGATTTCTTCACGATCTGCCATGATCAGCCTTCGGCCGTGGCGAAGCCTCGCCCACGGCGACGCGGGCTCGCGGACAGCACGGAGCATCATCACACCGCCCGATGCTGCAAACCATCGATACCCACCGGCCTAGACACGCTGACTTCTGCCGCAGCGTCGGTGACCGAGAGGCGAACCGCCACGTGCCGCCAGAACGCCTTCTGCTTCTCACGCGGCCAGGCAGGACGGCCGATCAAGACACCTCGATCAGATCAAGGCGTTGCACTCCCGCTCGAGTTCAAGGGCGTCCGTCGTCTCACCCAGCCGCGCGCTGCCTTCTCTCCGCACACCAGCACCGCCCCCGGCCGGACGCTTGCGGCGTCGCGGACAGGACCGGCAGTTGCGAGCGCGAGGACTCTGGTCCACGACGGTGTTGCCGGCCGGCACGTTGCTCGTGTCGCGAACATGACGCATCCCGGCTGCCACGCCAGTGCCCGAGAGGGACATGCGCCATCGCCGCCCGCTGTGCGCTGCGTCGCCATCAGCCTGACCCCGAGACCGGTCTCTTCGCGCCTCACAAACGGCACACAGCTGGCACACCCGGGGTGTTGCGGCACGTGCCGGCGTGGTGCGGCATGGCACATCCCGACCTGACAGATTCCCGCCAGCACGCCAGCCTACGAAAGCGACATCCCGAGCTAAAGGCGCGCTGACCTGGGCAAACACTGCAATCAGAGCTGCGACTGGATGCCCGAGAGGAGCTGGCGGGCCATGACGATGCGCTGCACCTGGTTGGTGCCCTCGTAGATCTGGGTGATCTTCGCGTCGCGCATCATCCGCTCGACCGGGTAGTCGCGGGTGTAGCCGTAGCCGCCGAGCACCTGGACGGCGTCGGTCGTGACCTCCATCGCGGCGTCGGAGGCGAAGGCCTTGGCCGCCGCGCCGAAGAACATCAGGTCCTTGTCGCCGCGCTCGGAGCGACCGGCCGCGGCGTACGTGAGCTGCCGGGCGGCCTCGACCTTCATGCCCATGTCGGCCAGCAGGAACTGCAGGCCCTGGTTGTCGGCGATCGGGCGGCCGAACTGCTGGCGCTCCTTGGCGTAGCCCAGCGCGTAGTCCAGCGCACCCTGCGCGACCCCGACGGCCTGGGCGGCGATCGTGATCCGGGTGTGGTCGAGGGTCTGCATGGCGTACTCGAAGCCCTTGCCCTCCTCCCCGATCAGCCGGTCGGCGGGGATCCGGACCTTGTCGAGGTAGACCTCGCGCGTCGGACTGCCCTTGATGCCGAGCTTCTTCTCCGGCGCGCCGAAGGAGACACCTTCGTCGGACTTCTCCACCACGAAGGCCGAGATGCCCTTCGTGCGGGAGTCGGGGTCGGTGGTGGCGAGGACCGTGTAGTACTCCGAGACGCCGGCGTTGGTGATCCAGCGCTTCACGCCGTCGAGCACGTAGAAGTCGCCGTCACGCACCGCCCGGGTCTTCTGGTTCGCCGCGTCGGAGCCCGCATCGGGCTCCGAGAGGCAGTAGGAGAAGCCGCCCTCACCGCGGGCGAGCGCGCCGAGGTACTTCGCCTTGAGCTCCTCCGAGCCGCCGATCAGCACCGGCAGGGAGCCCAGCTTGTTGACCGCCGGGATCAGCGAGGACGACACGCACGCCCGCGCGACCTCCTCGATGACGATCACGGTCGCGAGCGCGTCGGCACCGGCGCCGCCGTACTCCTCGGGCACGTGAGGGGCGTGGAAGTCCGCCGCCAGCAGGGCGTCGGCCGCCTCCTGGGGGTAGCGGGCCTGCTCGTCGACCTCGGTCGCGTAGGGCGCGACCTTGTCGTCGCAGATCGCGCGCACGGCCTCGCGGATCGCCTGGTGCTCCTCGGAGAGGCCGTAGTAGGGGAAGTCAGCGTTGCTCACGTCCCGATAGTAGGAAGTCCTACTTGTTGCCGACGACTCGGCTGCGCCCCCGAGACGCTCGTTGTGAGCGACCTCACGCGCCGGTCACGACCCGCGGCGCTCGCGCTGGAACCACTGCTGCGAGGGACAGACGTCCATCACCATCGGCACGCCGGCCTCGGTCGTACGGCGGAACGCCTCCTCGTCGACCACGCCCATCTGGAACCACACGCCGCCGGCCCCGATCTTCACGGCCTGGTCGGCGAACTCGCCGGCCGCCTCGGAGCGCCGGAACACGTCCACGACGTCGATCGGGAAGGGCACCTCGTCGAGCGAGGCGTAGACCAGCTCGCCGAGCACGGTGCGCTCCCCGTCCGCGCTCGGGTGGATCGGCACGATCCGCTTGCCGCGCTGCTGGAGCTCCTGGGCGATCGAGTAGGCGGTGCGCCAGGGGTCACCCCCGAGGCCGACGACGGCCCAGACCTGCCCGTCGTCGAGCATCCGGTCGATCGTGGCCCGGTCCTTCCACGCTGCGCTCATGCTGGGTCAATACCCAGCCGGCCGCGGTTCTTCCCGCGTCACCCCGCGGAGGCGTCGCGGACGACCGCGCCCTTCTCCTGGGCAGTGGCCTTGAGCTCGGCCTGGAAGGCCGTCATCCGCTCCTGCAGCACGGGGTCGCTCGCGCCGAGGATGCGTACGGCGAGCAGGCCGGCGTTGCGCGCGCCGCCGACCGCGACCGTGGCGACCGGCACCCCGGCCGGCATCTGCACGATGGAGAGCAGGGAGTCCATCCCGTCGAGGTACTTCAGCGGCACGGGCACACCGATCACCGGGAGCGGCGTGACCGCCGCGAGCATGCCGGGCAGGTGGGCCGCGCCACCCGCGCCGGCGATGATCACCGAGAGCCCGCGCCCGGCGGCCTGCTTGCCGTAGTCGAGCATCTCCTGCGGCATCCGGTGGGCGGAGACGACGTCGGCCTCGTAGGCCACGCCGAACTCGGCCAGCGCCTCGGCGGCGGCCTGCATCACCGGCCAGTCGGAGTCGGAGCCCATCACGATGCCCACCCGTGCAGTCATGGCCGAAGGCTATCGAGCGTCGGCCGCACGGCCGCGGCTGGTCGTGCCCGCTCATCCTGAGGTGCCGCGACCCGGCACCTCAGGCCGAGGCGCGGCACCCCTCGTCGTACCTAGCGTCGTCGGCATGTCACCACTGCTGTTGTCGGACCCGCTCGTGTCCGCGCTCCCCGTCGCCGAGAACGGCGAGCCTCTGGTCGAGCTGCACCCCGGCATCGCGCCCGGCGGGGCGCGGGTGCGGGCGGCGCTCGCCGACCGGCTCTATCGCGCCGACCTGTCCCTGCCCCCCGGCATCCGGCTCCTCGTCGTCGAGGGGCACCGCAGCGCCGCCGACCAGCAGCGCATCATCGACGCCTACACCGCCCAGGTGCGGGCCGCCCACCCGGGCGCGACGGGTCCCGAGCTCGATCGCCTGGTCAGCCGGTTCGTCGCTCCGATCGACGTGGCGCCGCACGTCGCGGGCGCGGCCGTCGACCTGACCCTGGTCGACGAGTCCGGGCAGCAGCTCGACCTCGGGACCACGATCGACGCGACACCCGAGGAGAGCCGAGGGCGCTGCTACTTCGCCGCACCCGACATCTCCCTGGAGGCCCGTGCGCTGCGCCTGGTCCTCGGCGACGCGCTCACCTCGGCGGGCCTGGTCAACTACCCGACCGAGTGGTGGCACTGGAGCTACGGCGACCGCTACTGGGCCCTGATGACCGGAGCCGCCCGCGCGCACTACGGCGCGGTCGGGTCCCGCGTGCCGGCGGGTGCGGTCCGGTGACCGCGCTGACCCTGGACCGCGCTCTCGACCTGCGGGGGCGCGGCGCCGCCCTCCAGGTGGACGCGTCGGCGATCGCGGCCAACAGCCGCCTCTTCGCGGAGCGCTCCGGCGGGGCCCTGATGGCCGTCGTCAAGGCCGACGGGTTCGGGCACGGGGCCGCCCTGGTCGCGCGGACCGCGCTGCGCCACGGGGCGTCGTGGCTCGGCGTCACGAGCCTCGACGAGGCGGTCGCGCTCCGCCTCGCCGGCATCGAGGCACCGGTCCTCAGCTGGCTCAACCCGGTGGCGAGCGACTTCCGGGCCGCGGTCCTGCACCACGTCGACGTGGCCGTGCCGGGGCCGGCGCACCTGGCCGCGGTCGCCGGCGCCGCGCGGACGACGGGCCGGCCGGCGCGCGTCCACCTCCATCTCGACGTCGGGCTGGCCCGCGACGGCGCCGCCCCGGCGGACTGGGCACGCCTGTGCCACGCCGCGCGGAGGGCCGAGCGCGAGGGCACCGTTCGGGTGGTCGGCGTGATGGGCCACCTGGCCCGCGGCGACGAACCGGGGCACGAGGCCAACCGCGCCGCACGCGACCGGTTCGCCTGGGGCATCGGGGTCGCCCGTCGCCACGGGCTCCGCCCGCCCCTGCGGCACCTGGCGGCGACCGCCGCCACCCTGACCGACCCGCTCAGCCGCCACACGCTCTGCCGCGTCGGCGCCGGCCTGGTCGGCATCGACCCGAGCGGCACGACGCCGCTGCGCCCGGCGCTGACTCTCACGGCCCCGGTCGTCTCGGTGCGCGACGTCGTCGCGGGCACCCCGGTCGGCTACGGGCACACCTGGGCCACTGCTCGAGGGACCCGGCTGGCCCTGCTCCCCCTCGGCTACGCCGACGGACTCCCCCGGACCGCGTCCGGGCGGGCCGAGGTGCTCGTCCGCGGACGTCGCTGTGCCGTCGTCGGCCGGATCTCCATGGACCAGGTCGTCGTCGACGTGGGGTCCGCACCGGTGGTGGCCGGCGAGATCGCCACCGTCTTCGGACCGGGCAGCGAGGGCGAGCCGACCGTCGCCGAGTGGGCAGGCTGGTCGGGCACCATCGAGCACGAGATCGTCACCGGCATCGGCGCGCGGGTGCGGCGATGAGGACCGACCGGCTCCGCGTCGCCGTCGTCGGCGGCGGCGCCAACAGCGAGCACGAGGTGTCCCTGGCCTCGGCCGCCGCGGTGCGGACGGCGCTCGGGACGTCGTACGACGTCGTGCCGATCACCCTCACCCGCTGCGGCGGCTGGCAGGACCGCGAGGGACGGCCGCTCGGCGTGCTGGGCGCGGTCGCGCTGCTCTCCTCCTGCGACGTCGTCTTCCCCGCCGTCCACGGACCCGGCGGGGAGGATGGCGCGATCGCCGCGCTGTGCGCGCTCGCCGGGCTGCCGTGCGTGGGCTCGCCCGCATCGGCCGGCGCGACCGCGATGGACAAGCACCTCACCAAGCTGGTCGCCGCGGCCGCGGGCATCGACGTGGCCGCGGGTGTGCTGCTCTCCCCCGCGACCGCCGGCGACTACCGCTGGTCCGGACCCGTCGTCGTCAAGCCGGTCGCCGCGGGCTCCAGCCAGGGCGTCTCGCTCGTGGCGGCCGCGGCCGACCTGGAGGCCGCGCTCAAGGAGGCCTTCGTCCACGACGACCGGGTGCTGGTGGAGGAGGTCGTGCACGGGCGCGAGATCGACGTCGCCGTCCTCGGCGGCCGCGACGGCGAGCGGCTGGTCGCGCCCCCGCTCGAGATCGTGGGCCCCGGGATCTTCGACTACGCCACGAAGTACGACGGCTCAGCCGACCTCCGCGTGCCGGCGGCTGTCACCCCCGACGAGGAGGCGTCGCTCGCGGCTGCCGCGGTCCGGATGTACGACGCCCTGGGCTGCCGCGGCCTGGCGCGCATCGACTTCTTCCTCACGGCGGAGGGTCCGGTGCTGCTGGAGGTCAACACGATGCCGGGCCTGACCGAGCACTCGCAGGCACCGCGGATGTTCGCGGCGGCGGGCATCGCCTACCCCGACCTCCTCGGCCGCATGGTCGCGGACGCGGTGAGGTGATCCGCCGGACCGACGGGTCCGGGTGGCACCATCGGGGCGTGCAGCACCCACCCGAACCGCCGCGGCGCCTCCCCGCCGGGACGGTCCAGGCCGTCCTGGTCGGGCTGGCGGTCGCGGTGCTCGGCACCTGGGAGGTCGGCTTCGCCGACATCCGCACCCAGATGAGCGACCGCGACCAGATCCTCTTCGTCTGCGCGTTCGCGGTCGCCGTGGCGTCCTACCGGCTCCGACCGAGCCTCGCCCTCGGACTGCTCTGGGCCCTCGCCTTCCTCCAGGTCTGGAACGGCGTGCCCCTCCTGCTCGTCGAGCTGAGCGTGGCGGTGATCGCCTTCGGCTGCGGGCGCTACGGCTCGGTCGCCACGCTCGTGGCGAGCGCCGCCTCGGTGCCGGCGATCGGCCTGCTGCTGGTGCTGACCTACGGCGCCGGCCTGGAGCTGCTGGAGGTGCCGTCGGCCAACGAGGCCTACTACTCCGCACTGTGGGCGGGCTCGCTGCGCTCGCTGCTGACCCGGGTGCTGCTCTTCGGGACGGCCCTGCTGATCGTGCCGTGGCTGGTCGGCGTGCTGGTGCGGGTGCTGCGCCGCGAGGCGCGGACGCGCGCCGAGCAGATCGAGACCGCACGGGAGCGCGACCAGGCCGAGGAGCTCGCCGAGGTGAAGGAGGGCCAGGCGCGGCTCGCGCGCGACGTGCACGACGTGGTCGGCCACTCCCTCGCCGTGATCCTGGCGCAGGCCGAGTCCGCGCAGTACCTCCCGGACGACGACCCCGCCCGGCTCAAGGACACCCTCGCGACCATCGCCACGTCGGCCCGCACCTCGCTGCAGGACGTGCGCCACGTGCTGGGCGCCACCGGCGACCGCCCGCCGAGCGGCGGGCTCGACACGCTCGTCGAGGGCGTCCGGGCGAGCGGGCACGAGGTGATCTCGACCGAGATCGGGGAGCCCCGCCCCCTGCCACCGGAGCTCGCGACCGTGGCCTACCGGGTGCTCCAGGAGATGCTGACCAACGCGATCCGGCACGGCCGGCGCGACGAGCCGCTGCACGTGGAGCGGCACTGGCAGGACGAGCTCAGGATCGAGGTCAGCAACGTGGTGGACACCGCCGGCGTGGAGACGGTGCCGATCGCGGCCCGGGACGTCGCTCCCGCGCCCGGCAACGGGCTCGAGGGCATGCGGCGCCGGCTGGAGTCGGTGGGGGGCCGCCTCGACGTGCGGCCGCGGAGCGGCGCGGGCTTCCCCACCTTCACCGTGACGGCCTGGCTGCCCACGAGCGCGACATGACGACGCCGCCGACCGCGGGCGCGACGCCCGTCGAGGACATCCGGGTGCTCCTCGTCGACGACCAGGACCTCTTCCGCGAGGGCGTGCGGGTGATCGTCGACGCGCAACCCGGGATGCGCGTCGTCGGTACGGCGGCCGACGGCCTGCAGTCGATCGAGGTCGCCGACCAGACCGATCCCGACGTCGTGCTGATGGACCTCCGGATGCCCGAGATGGACGGGGTCGAGGCGACCCGGCAGCTGCTCGCGCCCGAGCGGGCCGCCCGCCGCGCGAGGGTGCTGCGCGTCGTCGTGCTCACCACCTTCGACCTCGACGACCGGGCGGCCGCGGCGATCAGGCACGGCGCCAGCGGCTTCCTCCTGAAGGACACCACCCCGCAGCAGCTGGCCGAGGCGATCCGCACGGTCGCCGCCGGCAACGCCGTCCTCGCGCCCACCGACCTCACCCGGCTGCTCGACCGCACGTTCGCCACGCCGACGGAGCCGCCGCCGCCGTACCTCGCCCTGACCGAGAAGGAGCGGGAGATCTTCACCGCCGTGGCGCGGGGCCTGTCCAACAGCGAGGTCGCGGCCGTGGTGCACCTCAGCGAGTCGACGGTGAAGACCCACGTCGGCGCCATCCTGCGCAAGCTCGGGCTGCGCGACCGGGTGCAGATCGTGGTGTTCGCCCACGACCACCGGCTGCTCGGTTGATCCCGGGTCGTCCGGGCGGGGGTCAGTCCGAGTCGTTGCCGAGGTCGCCGCGGAACCACGCAGCGGCGTGGCGTGCCCGCTCGAGCACGTCGTCGAGGTCGTCGCCGTAGGCGTTGACATGGCCGACCTTGCGCCCGGGACGGAGGTCCTTGCCGTAGAGGTGGACCCGCAGGTGCGGGTCACGGGCGAGGGCGTGCGGGTAGCCGTCGTAGAGGTGGCCCACCTCGGGGTCGGCAGAGCCGAGGATGTTGACCATCACCGTCCAGGGTGCCCGCGGGGCGGGTGACCCGAGAGGGAGGTCGAGCACCGCGCGGAGGTGGTTCTCGAACTGCGAGGTGACGGCGCCGTCCTGGCTCCAGTGGCCGGTGTTGTGGGGGCGCATCGCCAGCTCGTTGACCAGGATCGAGCCGTCCTGCGCCTCGAAGAGCTCGACCGCGAGGATGCCGGTGACGCCGAGCTCGCCCGCGACGCGGAGCGCGAGCTGCTGCGCCTCCCCGGCGCGGGCCGGGTCGAGGTCGGGCGCGGGGGCGACCACCTCGTGGCAGATGCCGTCGAGCTGGGTGGTCGCCACGACGGGGTAGGCCGCGGCTTGGCCGCTCGGCGAGCGCGCGACGATCGCCGACAGCTCGCGGCGGAAGTCGACGAGCTCCTCGGCGAGCAGGCGCACGCCGGCGCGCTCGGCGGCCGCGAGCGGCTCGTCGATGTCGACGGCGGTGCGGACGACCCAGACCCCCTTGCCGTCGTAGCCCCCGCGGCTCACCTTGAGCACGCAGGGCAGCCCGAACGCCTCGACCTCCGCGGCCGTCGAGACGACCGACCAGCGGGGCTGCGGGGCGCCGAGGCGGACCATCGCCTCGCGCATGACGATCTTGTCCTGGGCGTGCACGAGGGCCTCGGGACCGGGCCGGCACGCCACGCCCGCGTCCTCGAGGGCATGGAGGTGCTCGGTCGGCACGTGCTCGTGGTCGAAGGTCACCACCGAGCAGCCGTCGGTCACCGACCGCAGCGTGGCGAGGTCGCGGTAGTCGCCGACGAGCCGGTCGGGGATGACCTGGGCGGCGGAGACGCCGTCGGCCTCGGCGAGCAGCCGGAGAGGTACGCCGAGGGCGATGGCCGGCTGTGCCATCATCCGGGCCAGCTGGCCCCCTCCGATGACGGCGATACGAGGAGCGGCGTCGGGCACGCCCGCACCCTACCGAGACGTTCAGAGGACGGCCGGTGCGCCCGTCTCGAAGCGGAGACCCTGCCCGCGCACAGTCGTGATGAGGGTCGGGTGCCGCGTGTCGTCGCCGAGCTTGCGGCGCACCCAGCCGAGATGGACGTCGATGGTCTTCGACGAGGTCCAGAACGTCGCGTTCCACACGTCGCGCATGAGCTCGTCGCGACTCACCACCGATCCCGCCTTCGAGATCAGGGCCTGGACGAGGTCGAATTCCTTGCGGGAAAGCTGAATCTCCCGACCGCCTCGCCACGCACGGCGACTTGCCGGGTCGAGCCGCACGTCTTGCACCTCGAACACAACCTCAAAATAGGAGTGCGAGGGCGTCGGCCGTTGGTGCTTCCCACATAATTTTGCAATTGGGCTCCGGATTCGTACCTGATCCGATAACGGCTCGCCCCGAGGGGCTCGTCGTCAGATGCGACGAGCCGTCAACGGCTCCATGACGCCGAACCCGCGCATCGGGCGCGCCGGCAGCGGCCGGGTCTCGAACTGGTCGTCGGGCAGCACGTCGGCCGTGGCCCGGTCGACGATGATCCGGTTGCGGCGCGCGACCTGGGTGAGCCGGGCCGCGAGGTTGACCGGTGGCCCGAAGACGTCCCCCAGTCGCGGCACGACAGCGCCGGTCGCGACGCCGATGCGCACGTCCGGCATCCGCTTGTCGCGGCCGACGACGTGGATGATCCCCTCCGCGGTCTCGTAGGCACGCAGGGCGTCGTCGTTCACGAAGAGCACGGCGTCGCCCATGCTCTTGATCAGCCGGCCGCCGTTGGCCGCGATGACGTCCCCGCACCGCACCTCGAAGAGCTCGACGAGGTCGCCGATCTTGTCGCGCGAGAGCTCGTTGGACAGCGCCGTGAAGCCGACGATGTCGGCGAAGCCCACGGTGAGGTGGGTGGTGTGCGGGTCGGCATCGATCGCCCGCGTCGTGTCGATGCGGGCCACGGCCGCCGCGACGTGCCGGCGCCAGGTGTAGAGCAGGACCTCGTCGAACCGGTCGCCGTACTGCTCGAAGAGCCAGGCCGTCGCCTCCGACGGCGACCTGCCGGGGCCGACCCGTTCGGCGACGACCTCCTCGATGCGGCCGAGGAGCGCGCCGACCTCCCAGTCGGCCAGCCGGGCCATGCTCAGGCCCGCGCCCCGCACCACGTTGAGCACCAGGTCGACGTCGAAGACGCCGTCGGCCACGAGGTCGGCCAGCACCGACATCGCGGCGACGTCCTGGTCGTCGTAGGCGCGCTCGTCGCCGCGCTCGGGGAAGCCGAGGGTGCGCCAGATCCGGCGCGCCAGTGCCTCGGGCAGCCCTGCCCGCCCGGCCACCTCCGCGGCGGTGAGCGTCGGCTCCGGGCCGAGGGGTACCCCTCCGACGTCGTCGCCCGAGGGCTCGTCCTCAGACACCTTCGCTGCGCGGGTGCGGGGCGCCGCGGCCGTCGAGCGCGTGGAGCAGCTCGTTGATCCGGCGCTGCGTCTCCTCGACCCGCGGGATGTCGTTGAGCCGGACCTCGCCGAAGGTCGAGGCGTCGGTCACGATCAGGCTGCCGCAGCCGAAGGGGCGATCGATGAGGTTGATCTCGATCGACAGGTCGCTGATGCGCGAGAGGGGGATGTCGTGGCCCTTGCGGGTGAGGATGCCGCGGCGGGTGATCAGCCGGCGGTCGGTCACGCCGTAGACGGTCGTCATCCAGTCGAGGAACGGCCGCAGCACGAACCAGATGATCGCGAGGGCGCAGAGCACCCAGACGACGCGTGAGGCCCACGTGCCGGCGTCACCGTCGGGGAGCACCACCTGAAGGACCACTCCGACAGCGAGGAAGAAGACCAGCGCGAGGATCGGCACGAACAGCGCCTTGGGGTGCTGCCGGGACGACACCACCAGCGTCTCGCCGGGGTTGAGCAGCTTCGATGAGATGGCCACCGGACGATCATCCCATTGCGAGCGGCATTCGGGGAGGCGTCATCCCGGAACGACGTGGACCACGTCGCCCGCGCCGACCTTCTCCAGACCGTCGGCGGTCTCCACCACCAGTCGTCCGTCGCGGTCGACGTCGACGGCACGACCGCTGATCGCCGTACCCCCGGGGAGGTCGACGCGCACGTCCTGGCCCACGGTCGAGCAGGCGGCGGCGTAGGACGACGCGAGCCGCTCGCCCGCCTCGGACCCACCGGCCTGCCACGCGTCGTAGCCCTCGCGCAGGCCCGCCACGACCGCCAGCAGCACGCCCTCACGGGTCGGCGTGCGGTCGCCGTGGGCGATCCGCAGGGACGTCGCCGTGGGCACCGGCAGCTCGTCGGGATCGGTCGTCACGTTGATGCCGACGCCGACGACCGCAGCAGCGCCGCTCCCGGTCTCGATGCGCTCGACGAGGATGCCGGCCACCTTCTTGCCCTCGATCAGCACGTCGTTGGGCCACTTGACCCGGGCGTCGTAGCCGAAGGAGTCGAGCGCCTTGGCCACGGTGTGCCCCGTCAGCAGCGGCAGCCACGGCCACGACGCGGCCGGCACCGTCGGCCGGAGCAGGAGCGAGAACGTGATCGCCGCGCCCGCCGGCGTCTCCCAGGTGCGGTCGAGGCGCCCCCGGCCCGCGGTCTGGTGGTCGGCGACCACGAGCAGTCCGTCGGGCGCCCCCTCGCGGGCACGGTCGGCCGCGACCCGGTTGGTCGAGGGGCTCTCGGGGAGCAGCTCGAGCGTCAGGTCGGGGGTCAGCGCGAGCTCCTCGGCCAGCAGCGCCGCATCGAGGGGTGGGCGCTGGTCGGCGTCTGCGGTCACGCCCACTACCCTTCCACTCGAACCTTCAGGAGGCCAAGAACCGTGACTGCCGAAGCGACCAGCACCCCCACCGACGAGTCCGGGATGCCCGACATCCACACGACCGCCGGCAAGCTCGCCGACCTCGACAAGCGTCTGGACGAGGCTGTCCACGCCGCGTCGGAGAAGGCGGTGGAGAAGCAGCACGCGAAGGGGCGCCAGACCGCGCGCGAGCGCATCGAGCAGCTCTTCGACGAGGGCTCCTTCGTCGAGCTCGACGAGCTGGCGCGGCACCGGTCGACCGCGTTCGGCCTCGAGAAGAACCGCCCCTACGGCGACGGCGTGATCACCGGCTACGGCACGATCGACGGTCGCCAGGTGTGCGTGTTCAGCCAGGACTTCACGATCTTCGGCGGCTCGCTCGGCGAGGTCTACGGCGAGAAGATCACCAAGGTCATGGACCTGGCGATCAAGACCGGCTGCCCCATCATCGGCATCAACGAGGGCGCCGGCGCTCGCATCCAGGAGGGTGTGGTCTCGCTCGGCCTCTACGGCGAGATCTTCCGCCGCAACGTGCACGCCTCGGGCGTCATCCCGCAGATCAGCCTGATCATGGGCAACTGCGCCGGCGGACACGTCTACTCCCCCGCGGTCACCGACTTCACGATCATGGTCGACAAGACCTCCGCGATGTTCATCACCGGTCCCGACGTCATCAAGACCGTCACCGGCGAGGACGTCTCGATGGAGGACCTCGGCGGTGCGCGGGCGCACAACACCAAGTCGGGCAACGCCCACTACATGGGCGCCGACGAGGAGGACGCGCTGGAGTACGTCAAGGCGCTGCTGTCCTACCTGCCGCAGAACAACATGGACGAGGCGCCGTCGTACGACGACGTGGCTGATCTCGAGTTCAACGACGAGGACCTCGCGCTGGACACCCTCATCCCCGACAGCCCGAACCAGCCCTACGACATGCACGACGTGATCACCACCGTGCTCGACGACGACGAGTTCCTCGAGGTGCAGCCGCTCTTCGCGCCCAACATCATCGTCGGCTTCGGCCGGGTCGAGGGTCGCTCGGTCGGCATCGTGGCCAACCAGCCGATGCAGTTCGCCGGCACCCTCGACATCGACGCCTCCGAGAAGGCCGCGCGGTTCGTGCGCACCTGCGACGCCTTCAACGTGCCGGTCGTGACGTTCGTCGACGTGCCCGGCTTCCTGCCCGGCACCGACCAGGAGTGGAACGGCATCATTCGCCGCGGCGCCAAGCTGATCTACGCCTACGCCGAGGCCACCGTCCCGCTGGTCACGATCATCACCCGCAAGGCCTACGGCGGCGCCTACGACGTCATGGGCTCCAAGCACCTCGGCGCCGACATCAACCTGTCGTGGCCGACCGGCCAGATCGCGGTCATGGGCGCCCAGGGCGCGGCCAACATCGTGCACCGGCGCACCCTGGCCGAGGTCGAGGCCGCCGGCGGCGACGTGGAGGCCAAGCGCGCGGAGCTGATCGACGAGTACGAGACCACGCTCGCGAACCCCTACATCGCGGCCGAGCGCGGCTACGTCGACGCCGTCATCCAGCCCCACGAGACCCGGGTCGAGATCGTCCGGGCCCTGCGGCTGCTCAAGACCAAGCGCGAGACGCTGCCGCCCAAGAAGCACGGGAACATCCCGCTCTGATGGCTGACGACGTGGAGCCCGAGGTCGCCGAGGAGCAGCGCCCGCTGCTCAAGGTCATCACGCCGACCGCGACCCCCGAGGAGGTCGCGGCCATCGTCGCCGTGTTCTCGGCGATGGGAGGCAGCGCGCCGGCGCCGGAGGAGCCCCGTTCGGAGTGGGCCTCCCCGGCTCGCCGGATGCGCGGCGCGCACGTCCACTACCGCGGTGCCTGGCAGGCCAGCGCCCGCGGCGGCCGCTGACCGCTGCTGTAACTCAGTGTTGGGTCCGCTCCCGGAGCGGAACGGCCACTCCCTCGGCGATGTGACGAGTCACAGCACCGAGGGAGCGCACCCAACACCGAGGTAGTGGTCAGGCGAAGAACACCCGCAGGTCGGCGACCACCTCGTCCGGGACCTCCATCGCGGCGTAGTGACCGCCTCGCTCGTGCTCGGTCCAGTGCTGGATGCCGGCGTTGTCGCGCTCGGCGAGCGGGCGGATCGTCTGGAAGTCGTCCTTGAAGACGGCGACGCCGATCCGGCCCCTGCTCACGACCGGCTCGGCCCCGGACCGCTGCTCCTCGAAGTGGTAGCGGGCGGCGGAGCCGTAGGTGTTCGTCAGCCAGTAGAGCGTCGCCTGCGCGAGCACCTGCTCGGGGGTGACGAGGCTGGTGCCGTTGCCGAAGCTCTCGAAGAGCTCGCTGTAGGCCAGCACCGCGACCGGCGAGTCCGCGAGGCCGGCGGCGACCGTCTGCGGCCGGGTGCCGTTCATCTGGTTGTAGCCGCCGACGGACTGGAACCACCCGAGGTGCTCGAGCGCGGCGTACTCCTTCGGGCCGAAGGCCTCGAACTCGCTCGGGTCGCCCGACGGGAAGGAGAACAGCTGCAGCACGTGCGCGCCACGGAAGCCCTCGGGATCGAGCACCGCGAGCTCGCGGCCGACCATCGCGCCACCGTCGGAGCCGTGGACTCCGTACGACGGGTAGCCGAGGCGGCGCATCAGCTGGTCGTAGGTGCCGGCGACCCGCGCCATCGTCCAGCCGGTGTCGACGACCGGGGTCGACCAGCCGAAGCCGGGCATCGAGGGGATCACGACGTGGAACGCGTCGGCCGCCGTGCCTCCGTGGGCCTCGGGGTCGACCAGCGGGTCGATCATGTCGAGGAAGTCGAGGATGGAGCCCGGGTAGCTGTGCGCGAGCAGCAGCGGCGTGGCGTCCTCCACCGCCGAGCGGACGTGGAGGAAGTGGATCCGCTGACCGTCGACCTCGGTCAGGAAGCCCGGGTAGGCGTTGACCCGGTCCTCGACCGCGCGCCAGTCGAAGGCCTGCCACCGCTCGACCATGGAGCGCAGGTAGGCCTCGGGAGTGCCGTAGTCCCAGGAGTCGCCGGGCACGGCCGGCGCGAACCGGGTGTGTGCGAGGCGCTGCTGGAGGTCGTCGAGGTCGGACTGGAGGACGGTGAGGGCGAAGGGCTCGATCTGGTTCATGTCGCCGACACTAGGAGCCATTCAGGAACAGTTGGTTCCTGATAAAACGGGTTGATGAAGAAGACGTCCGGACGGGTCCTCGAGCTGCTCGGGCTGATGCAGGCGCGAGCCGACTGGACCGGCCCCGAGCTCGCCGAGCGGCTCGGCGTCAGCGACCGCACCGTGCGCAACGACGTCGCGCGTCTCCGCGAGCTCGGCTACCCCGTCGACGCCACCCGCGGCCGCGACGGCCACTACCGACTGGGCGTCGGCGCGAAGCTCCCGCCGTTGCTGCTCGACGACGAGGAGGCGGTCGCCGTCGCGGTCGGGTTGCGCACGGTCACCGGCGTCGCCGGCTTCGAGGAGAGCGGCGCCCGTGCGCTGGCCAAGCTCGAGCACGTGCTGCCCGACCGGCTGCGACGCCAGCTCGCAGCCCTGCGCGACGCCACCAGCGCGGGGCCGGCCAACACCGACTCCAACGTCGACGACCCCGAGGTCGACCCGGCCGTCCTGACCGCGATCGCCTCGGCCATCCGCGACCACGACGGGCTGCGCGCGTTCTACCGCCCGGCCGGCACCGAGGAGCGCGTCGAGATCGAGCCCTACCGCCTGGTCGCCTGGCAGCGGCGGTGGTACGTCGTCGGGCGCGATCCCGCGAGCGGGTCGTGGTCGCCGTACCGCGTGGACTGGCTGACCCTCCGCACTCCCGGAGGTCGCCGTTTCGTGCCGGTCGACTACCCGGGCGACCTGACCGAGCTCGTCGTGCGGGAGGTCGCACGCACCGGATGGGCCGTGCACGCGCGGCTCGTCATCGACGCGCCCGCCGACGAGGTGGTGGCCCGCATCAACCCCGCCGTCGGCACCGTCGAGCCGCTGCCGGACGGGCGCAGCGTGCTGGTCACCGGGGGCGACAGCCTCGAGGTCGTCGCGGTGTGGATCGGCATGCTCGGACTCGACTTCACCGTGGAGTCGCCGCCCGCACTGGCCGACCACCTGCGCGTGCTGGCCGATCGCTACGCGGCCGCCGCGCGCTGAGATCTCCGACCACGGACGGATGCCCCGTCGCTGCCGAGGCGGAAGGATCGGGCCATGAACCGACTCATCGCCTTCGGCGCCGTGTCCTACGCCGGGCTGGGCGTCGTCTCCCTCCTCAAGCCGTCGGTCGTCCCCGCGGTCGTCGACATCACCGCGCCCACCCAGGACGCGCGCACCGAGGTCCGCGCCGTGTACGGCGGCCTGCCCCTCGCCTTCGCCGCGAGCCTCGTCGTGGCACCCGCCTCGTCGGGCACCGCGATCGGGGTGGCGACGGCCGGCATGGCCGCCGGACGGATCGCCTCGTCGGCCTTCGAGGGTCGCCCACCGAGCCTGAAGATGGCGGGCTTCATCGCCCTCGAGACGGCGATCGCCAGAGCCCTGGTGCTCGGCGCGCGGCGCTCCCGGGCCTGACCCCTGCGGACAGGCGTCACCCCGACCATCACCCTCGCGAAGATTCTCCGGTGCGCGCTGTCCGCGGCCGGACATAAGGTCGTCCTATGACGCGACCCGTGGATGCCCGCACCGACCAGTACGTCGAGGACGTCGTGGCCCTCGACCCGATCACGGCGACGTTCGCCGGCATCCCGGGTCACGACGACCGGCTGCCGGACATGTCGCCGGACGGGTTCGACGCCCGCGACGAGCTGCAGCGCCGGGCCCTGGCCGAGGTCCGGGCGATCGAGGCGACCGACGAGCGCGAGCAGATCGCGAAGGACGCCTTCCTCGAGCGGGTCGGCCTCATGGTCGAGAAGATCGACGCCGGCTACGACCGCTCCTCGTTCTCGGTGATCAGCAGCGGCATCCACGAGATCCGCGAGGCGTTCGACCTGATGCCCACGAGCACGACCGAGGACTGGCAGACGATCGGCGACCGGCTCGCCGCGGTGCCGGCCGCCGTGAACGGCTACCGCCAGACGCTGGACGCCGAGGCGGCCGCCGGACGCGTCTCCTCACGCCGGCAGTACGTCGAGGTGGCCCACCAGCTGCGCGGCTGGACCGGCCAGGAGGGCGCCACCGGCGACTACTTCGGCAACCTGGTCGCGACCGCCCCCGAGGGGATGCGCGACCGGTTGGCCGCGGTCGCGGCAGCGGCATCGGCGTCGTACGCCGACTTCGGGCGCTACACGGAGACCGAGCTGGTGCCCCGGGGCCGTGAGCGCGACGGCGTCGGCCGCGACCACTACGCGCTGGAGTCGCGCTACTTCCTGGGCGCCGAGGTGGACCTCGAGGACACCTACCGGTGGGGGTTCGAGGAGCTCGCGCGCATCGAGGCCGACATGCGCGCGACGGCGCAGCGGATCGTGCCGGGCGGCTCGGTCGACGACGCCGTCAAGGCGCTCGAGGCCGACCCGGCCCGCGACTGCGGCAGCCGCGAGGCGTTCGAGGCGTGGATGCAGGAGAAGGCCGACTCGATCCTCGCGAGCTTCGACGGCGTCCACTTCGACATCGCCGAGCCGATCCGCACGATCGCCTGCAAGGTGGCACCGACCCACGACGGAGGCGCCTGGTACACGCCGCCCTCGGAGGACTTCTCGCGCCCCGGCACCATGTGGTTCTCCTTCACCGACGACCACGAGCGCTACTCGACCTGGCAGGAGACCACGACGGTCTTCCACGAGGGTGTGCCCGGCCACCACCTGCAGTGCGCACAGGTCGTCTACCGCGCCGACCTCCTCAACCGCTGGCAGCGGCTGATGTGCTGGGTCAGCGGCCACGGCGAGGGCTGGGCGCTCTACTCCGAGCGGTTGATGGACGAGCTCGGCTACTTCGACGACCCGGGCGACCGGCTCGGCTTCCTCGACATGCAGGGCTTCCGCGCGGCGCGGGTGATCGTCGACATCGGGGTGCACCTCGGCCTCACCATCCCGGCCGACAACCCGTTCGGCTGGCGCGGCGGCGAGGTGTGGGACGGCGAGCTGGTGCACGAGTTCATGCGCGCGCACTCCCAGATGGAGGACGGCCAGCTCGGCTTCGAGGTCAACCGCTACCTCGGCTGGCCGGGCCAGGCGCCGAGCTACAAGGTGGGCGAGCGGATCTGGCTCGAGGCACGTGACGAGGTCAAGGCCAGGAAGGGGGCCGACTTCGACCTGAAGGCCTTCCACACCGCGGCGCTCGACCTCGGCTCGATCGGGCTCGACCCGCTGAAGGCCGCGCTCGCCCGGCTCTGAGCACTGCGTGCTCACGCTCGACCTCGCCCGGGCGCGGCAGATCGCCGTGCGCGCGCAGCTGCTCGACGCCGGCCGACCGGAGTCGCTCTTCGCCACCGTCGACCAGCTCACGCTGGTCCAGATCGACCCGACCGCGGCGATCGCGCCCAACGTCGACCTCGTGTCGTGGTCGCGCCTGGGCGACGGCTACGAGCACTCCGACCTGCGCTTCGCGGTGGAGGAGGAGCGCTCGCTCGTGGAGCACTCCTCCTTCATCCGTCCGATGGACGACATCGGCCTGGTCCTCGCCACCGCCCGCGACCGGATGCACGCCACCAGCTACGAGTGGCTCGAGGCCAACGCGGGCTTCCGTGCCGACGTGATCGGCCTGCTCGCCGCCGAGGGGCCGCTCACCGCGGCCGAGGTGCCTGACACGTCCCAGGTGCCGTGGCAGTCATCCGGGTGGACCAACGACAAGAACGTCGACCGGATGCTCGAGATGCTCTGCCGGGTCGGCGACGTGGCGATCAGCGGGCGGCGCGGCAAGCTCCGCACCTGGGACGTGCCCGAGCGGGTCTACCCGGCCGACCTCGAGATCCCTTCCTACGACGAGGCCAAGGCGATCCTCGACGAGCGCCGGCTCGCCTCGCTCGGCATCGCCCGGCGCACGACCAAGCTCCAGGGCGAGGAGGTCGCCGCCGCGCACCGGGGCGAGCCGTGCGTGGTCGACGGCATCGACGGTGAGTGGCGCGTCGACCCCGACGCGCTGGCCGCCGCCGACGACGACGACTTCGCGCCGCGGACGGCCCTGCTGTCGCCGTACGACCGGCTGGTCTACGACCGCGAGCGGGCGCTGGACCTCTTCGACTTCGAGTACGTGCTGGAGATGTACAAGCCCGCGGCCAAGCGGCGGTGGGGCTACTTCGCCCTGCCGATCCTGCATGGCGACCGGCTCGTCGGGAAGCTCGACGCCAAGGTCGACCGCAAGGCGCGCGTGCTCAACGTCTTCGCCATCCACGAGGACTTCCCCTGGGACCCCGACATCGGCGACGCCGTCGAGGCCGAGATCGACGCCCTCGCCGGCTGGCTCGGGGTCGAGGTGGTGCGCCGCTAGCGGCCAGAGCCGGCGACCCACGCCCACTGGACGGCGCCTTCGGGCACTTCGTCGATCAGGGTGCAGGTCAGCGCGACGACGTCGCACCGGGCCAACTCGTCGACGAGCGGGGGCGCATCGGGATCGGGCTGGTCACCTGGCACGAAGAGCAGCAGCTGGGTGTCCGACTCCCACGCCACGAACTGCCAGAACTGCGCATCCGGCAGTGCGATCGTGGTCGGGTCACGGCCGTCGGCGTACTCGAGGCTGAGGTACTTGCCGTCCCCGGGAGGCTCGTAGTCCGTGTGCAGGTAGGTCGCGTAGACCTTTCCGCTGGGCGACCACGTGCCGACGCCGCTCGCCAACCGCGAGAGGGTCCCGACCTCGTGGAAGGTCCCACCGTCGTCGACGGTGCCGAAGACGTCGCCAAGTGTCGTGCCGATGCCAGTCCCGCCCTTGACCCGCCTGTACGCCAACCCGCCCGGCCAGTTCGTCGTCCCGAGGGCGCTGGGCGAGACTCCGAGCAACGGGACCGGGTCGTCACCGGGCACCCACATCAGCGCCGAGTCGCGCTGGTCGGTCAGGAAGACCCGGCGGTCCCGGTCGATCCCGACCACGAACTCGGGCTGGGCCTTGTCGAGGGGGATCTCGACCGACGCGATCTCGCTGCGGGTCTCGACGTCCCACGCGCTGAGCCGTTGCTCGACCGACGACGTGGACTCCAGCAGCACCACCATCTCTCCGTCCGGCGAGATGGCCGGCTGCACCGCGTGCTCGCTCTCGACGATCGGCACCAGCCCGTCGCCGTCAACCAGGGCGTACTCGCTACGACCTTCCTCGTCCGTGGACCCGACGACGGTCGTTCCGGCGACGAAGAGCGTGGAGGCGAGGTCGGTCTCGATGGATTCGTCGCCCACGTGGAGCGTGCCGTCGACCCAGTACGGGATGTTGGTCGGGTCCGACCCCGTCGGCACGTCCGGGCTCGGCGCCGGCTCCGGCGCGCCGCCGTCACCGCCGCCGACGACCTGCGTGACGCCGACGATCGTCGCCACCGCGAGGGCGGCAGCTCCGACGGCGATCCCCCGGCGGCGGGCGCGATGGCGACGTCCCTTCGCCAGCACCTGGTCGTAGTCCGGGACGCGAGCGGCATCAGCGGCTGCGTGCGCGATGTCATGCATGGCTGCCTCCGAAGATGTCGCTGTCACCGAGCGCGGCAGTGAGGGCGGCGCGGCCACGGCTGAGCCTGGCCTTCACCGTCCCGAGCGGGACGCCGAGCGTCGCCGCCACGTCGGCGATCGGCATGTCGGCGAGGTAGTGGAGGGCGAGGGTCTCGCGTTGCGCTGCGGGCAGGGAGCGCAGCGCTGCCACCAGGGCGATGCGGTCATCGCTCAAGGCCGGCCGGTGCTCGTCGCCCGCGGAGTAGGTCCGGCGGAGCAGCCGTTCCCCCAGCTGCCGGCGGCGGTAGCGGGTGCGGGCCAGATTGACGGCGACCGTGCGCAGCCAGGCCTCGGGGTTGTCCATCCGCTCGAACGAGCGTCGCCGGCTCACGGCGCGGGCGAACGCCTCGGCAACGACCTCCTCCGCCTCCGTCAGGTCACCGCAGACGCCGTACAGCTGGCCGACGAGGCGCCGGTACGACGCGTCGAAGCACAGCTGGATCGGGTCCTGCGCTCCACTCGTGTCGCTGTCCATGGTCACCTCCTCGGAGTGTGTCGCATCTCGTACGACCATCGAGTGACCCCGGAGGTTGCAACGATTTCGTGGCGCGTTGCTCATCTAGGGTTCCGGACATGCCGACGTTCGTGCTCGCCTCCGCCTCCCCCGCCCGGCTCGCCACCCTGCGCAGCGCGGGGCTGGACCCGACGGTGATCGTGTCGGGGGTCGACGAGTCGCAGGCCGACGGGCTGCCGCCCTTTGAGATGGCCCTGCAGCTGGCCGAGCTGAAGTGTGCGGCGGTCGCCGGGCGCGACGAGGTGCCCGCCGACGCACTGGTGCTCGGCTGCGATTCGGTGCTCGAGCTCGACGGCGAGGCTCTCGGGAAGCCGGCAGATGCTGCCGTCGCCCGGGAGAGGTGGCACGCGATGCGCGGCCGCTCCGGCGTCCTCTACACAGGCCACTGCCTGCGCGACACCGCGAGCGGGCAGGTCGCCGCCGCGACCGCGTCGACCACCGTCTTCTTCGCTGACGTGTCGGACGAGGAGGTCGAGGCGTACGTCGCCACCGGCGAGCCGCTCCATGTCGCCGGCGCGTTCACGGTCGACAGCCTCGGCGGCGCCTTCGTCACCGGCATCGAGGGTGACCACCACAACGTCGTCGGTGTCAGCCTGCCGCTCCTGCGCGACCTGGTCATCGAGCTCGGCCACTCCTGGACAGACCTCTGGGCGTCTCGTCCCTGACGTGCCGGTCCGGAATTCGCCGATTCAGGACCCACACGTCAGGGACGACGCGACTCACTCGACAGGTAGGCCCAACCCGCGGGCGATGAGCATCCGCTGGACCTCGCTGGTGCCCTCGCCGATCTCGAGGATCTTGGCGTCGCGGTAGAAGCGGGCGACGGAGTACTCCTCCATGAAGCCGTAGCCGCCGAAGACCTGGGTGGCGATGCGGGTCGCCGTCACGGCCGACTCCGACGTGTACAGCTTCGCGATCGAGGCGGCGTGCTTGAAGGCCTGGGTGGACGGGCCACCGGGGGTGTCCATCGCGTCCTTCATCGCGGCCGCCTTGTAGGTCAGCAGGCGGGACGCGTGGAGCATGACCTCGAGGTCGGCGATCTGGAACGCGACGCCCTGCTTGCGGCCGATCGGGCCACCGAACGTCTGGCGCTCGCCCGCGTAGTCGACGCACAGGTCGACGCAGGCCTGGATCAGGCCGACCGCGAGCGCGGCGATCGCGACCCGCCCGTCGTCGAGCGTGGCGAGGAACTGCGCGTAGCCGCGGCCGCGCTCCCCCAGCAGGTGGTCGGAGGGCACCCGGCAGTCCTCGAAGCTGAGCGGGTGGGTGTCGGAGATGTGCCAGCCGAGCTTGTCGTAGGCGGGCTCGGCGGTGAAGCCGGGAGTGCCCGCCGGTACGACGATCGCGCTGATCTCCGCGCTGCCGTTCTCCCGCGTGCCGGTGCGGGCGGTCACGGTCACGACCGAGGTGATGTCGGAGCCGGAGTTGGTGATGAACTGCTTCGCGCCGTTGACGACCCACTCATCGCCGTCGAGCACCGCCTTGGTGCGGGTGGCGCCGGCGTCGGAGCCGGCCCCCGGCTCGGTCAGGCCGAAGGCGGCGAGGGTGCGGCCGGCGACGAGGTCGGGGAGGAAGCGCTGCTTCTGCTCGTCGGTCCCGTAGGTCAGGATCGGGTTGATGCCGAGCCCGACCCCCGCCTCGAGCGTGATGCCCATCGACTGGTCGACGCGGCCGAGCTCCTCGATGGCCAGGCAGAGGGACGTGAACGGGCCGTCCTCGGGCGCGAGCCCGGCGCCGCCGTACTCCTCCGGCGCGACGAGGCCGAACAGCCCGAGGTCGCCCATCTGGTGCACCACGTCGGTCGGGAAGTGGTGGTCGCGGTCCCACTGCGCCACGTGCGGCGCGATCGCGGACTCCGCGAAGTCGCGGACGGTGCGGCGGAACTCCTCGTGCTCACGGGACAGCTCGAACGTCATGGGAGGCATCGTAGCCCGCGAGGTTAACGATTGTTAACCTCCGCGGACCACCTTCCAGTTGAAGTACGGCGACCCGACCGCTCCCATCACCCGCAGCCAGGCGGGCATCATCCACTCGGTGCCCCGTGCGGTCGTCACGTCCCCGAGGTCGACGACGTCGGTGTGCCCCAGCTCGGTGAGCAGGGCCGCGACCACCTCCTTGGCGGCTGGGTCGTCGCCCGACATGAAGACCGTGCCCGGGTCGGGCAGCTGGTCGGGGTGGGCCATCACGTCGGCCGTCATCGTGTTGAGCGACTTCACCACCAGCGCCGCCGGGTGGGCACGCTGGACCTGCTCGGCCATCGAGTCGTCCTGGGGGAACGTGATGCGCGGCGGGAAGCCGCCGGAGAAGTCGAGGCCGTTGGAGATGTCGAGCACGATCTTCCCACCGAGCTCACCGGCCTGCGCGAGCACGTCGAGGGTCGCGTCGCCGTTGGTGGCGTTGACCACCAGCGCCGCCAGCTCCGCCGCACCGGCGAAGGTCGCGAGGCCGACCTCGGGGTGCGCGGCCTGCCAGTCGGCGTACTCCTGCCGGGCGGCGGTGGCGGCCGGGTCGCGCGTGCCGATGGTCACGTCGTGGCCGAGCTCGGCGAAGCGGGGGGCGAGGGTCCGGCCGACGACGCCGGTGCCGAGGACTGCGATCTGCATGTGCCGTGTCTACTCGCCGGTACGCGGGGGCACAACGTTCATAACTGAATGCCCGGTGAAGTGGTGCCCCGCAAGAGCCCTAGACTGCCGGACGATCCGAGACGACGAGGAGATGTCGCGTGCCCGAGACCAAGCCGTTGCAGAAGGTTCTGATCGCCAATCGTGGTGAGATCGCGGTCCGCGTGATCCGGGCGTGCAAGGACGCGGGCATCGGCTCGGTGGCCGTCTACGCCGAGCCCGACCGTGATGCGCTGTTCGTCCGCATGGCCGACGAGGCGTACTCCCTCGACGGCGCCACGCCGGGCGACTCCTACCTGGTGATCGAGAAGATCATCGCGGCGGCCGAGGAGTCCGGCGCCGACTCCGTGCACCCGGGCTACGGCTTCCTCGCCGAGAACGCGGCGTTCGCCCAGGCCGTCATCGACGCCGGCCTGACCTGGATCGGTCCCTCGCCCGACGCCATCGACGCCCTCGGCGACAAGGCCAAGGCCAAGCAGATCGCGCAGAAGGCCAACGCGCCGCTCGCGCCCGGCCTGAAGGACCCGGTCAAGGACGCCGACGAGATCATCGCGTTCGCCGAGGAGAACGGCCTGCCCGTCGCCATCAAGGCTGTCTTCGGTGGGGGTGGCCGCGGACTCAAGGTCGCTCGCACGCTGGAGGAGATCCCGGAGGCCTTCGAGTCCGCCACCCGCGAGGCGATCGCCGCGTTCGGTCGCGGCGAGTGCCTGGTCGAGAAGTTCCTCGACAAGCCCCGCCACGTCGAGACCCAGTGCCTCGCCGACCAGCACGGCAACGTCGTGGTGGTCTCCACCCGCGACTGCTCGCTGCAGCGCCGCCACCAGAAGCTCGTCGAGGAGGCGCCCGCGCCGTTCCTGTCCGACGACCAGGTCGCGCGTCTCTACGAGTCCTCCAAGGCGATCCTCAAGGAGGCCGGCTACGTCGGCGCCGGCACCTGCGAGTTCCTCGTCGCCGCCGACGGCACGATCTCCTTCCTCGAGGTCAACACCCGCCTCCAGGTCGAGCACTGCGTGTCCGAGGAGGTCACCGGCATCGACCTGGTCCGCGAGATGTTCCGCATCGCGGCCGGCGAGGAGCTGGGCTACGACGACCCCGAGATCCGCGGCCACGCGATCGAGTACCGCATCAACGCCGAGGACGGCGGCAACAACTTCATGCCGGCCCCCGGCACGCTGACCGCGTGGAACCCGCCGCAGGGCCCCGGCGTGCGCGTCGACGGCGGCTACGAGAACGGCGAGACGATCCCCGGCTCGTTCGACTCCCTCATCGCCAAGCTGATCATCACCGGCAAGGACCGCACCCAGGCGATCGAGCGCTCGCGGCGCGCGTTCTCGGAGTTCGAGGTCGACGGCATGCCGACCGCGCTCACCTTCCACGAGGTCATCGTCAACGACCCGGCCTGGGTCGGCGCCTCCAACCCGTCCGGCAAGGGCGAGTTCACGGTCTACACGACCTGGATCGAGACCGACTTCGACAACCAGATCACGCCGTACGGCGGCGCGCCCGGCGAGGCCGAGGAGGCCGGCGAGCGGCAGAAGGTCGTCGTCGAGGTCGGCGGCAAGCGCCTCGAGGTCGTCCTCCCCGCCGGTCTCGGCGGCCTGTCCGCAGGTCCCGCGGGCGGCGCGAAGAAGCCGAAGCGCGCGGGTGGCAAGAAGGCGGGCGCCGCCGCCTCCGGCGACTCCGTCACCAGCCCGATGCAGGGCACGATCGTCAAGATCGCGGTCGAGGAGGGTCAGGAGGTCGCCGAGGGCGACGTCGTGGTCGTCATCGAGGCGATGAAGATGGAGCAGCCCCTCAAGGCCCACAAGGCCGGCACCGTGACCGGCCTGAAGGCCGAGGTGGGCGCCACCATCGGCAACGGCGAGGTCGTCTGCGAGCTCAAGGACGCCTGATCAGCCCTGGGCGATCCACGGCGTGAAGGCGCGGGGCTGACCCAGCCAGTCGGTCAGGCCGCGCGTGGTGCCGTCGGTGCGACTGCCGCCGACGCGCACGGCGATCCGGACGTCCGTGGCGTCGCCGATCGCTGCCCGGGAGATCTTGAACCGCACGGTGTCGGCCTTGTAGTCGACCTTCATCCGGTAGTCGCCGTCCTCGACCGGGTCGCCCCACTGGCTGACAGCGAAGCCCTCGGTGTGCACCAGCTGGTAGTCGGTGCCGTCGGTGAAGCCGCCGACGAAGACATATTCCGGACCGAGGTCCTCGGGGTCGGTGCTGATGAAGATCGCGCCGGCCGAGCCGGTGCTGGGGTCGCGTCGGAGGTTGTCGTGCGTGGTCACGACGACGAGGTCGTCGGCGCCGTTGCGGATGTCGACGGCGTGGAGGTCCGACCCGTGCGGGCTGTCGTCGGGGTCGTCGATGCCGTAGCGCTCTGCGTGCGCGATGCCCGTCGTGCCGGCGATCAGGCCGGCGGTGAGGGCAACGGCCGACAGGGCGGCGGCGGTGCTGACGATCTTGTTCATCGGGGTCTCTCCTCGAGGGGTTCGGGTCGCCCTGGGGGGCCGTGCTCGGATCGAGCACGAGCAAGGGACGCGATCTCACGAGGATGGGTTGCAATCCCCTAGGGATTCGGCGAGCACGCCCCGAACTCCGCGGCCACGCAGACGGCGTACCGCGGGCTGCCGTCGACGTAGTCGCTGCCGCTCCCGGCGTCGATGTAGTGGGGTCCGACGCCCCGCACCTGGGCGAAGTCGTCGCCGCCGTAGAGGTGCGCGCGCAACCGGCCGTCCAGCGCGGCCACCGCGTCCTTGCCGTTGGTCCCCCGGTACACCCAGTCGTGATCACCGAAGAGCAGGTAGGACTCCCACCCTCGCATTCGACCGCGCGGGCCGCGCCCCAGGCGCAGGGTCGCGGTGCGTTCGCTGATGTAGACCGGCGACGTGTCGGGAGACTCGTCCACGCGGAGCGTGAGGAGGTCGAGACCCTCACCGCCGATCAGGGTCGCAGGGACTCCCGGCACGGTCACGATGTTGAGGTCGTCGTCGCCGGGACCGGCGTTGACCGAGCCGCCAGCCGGGAGCCAGAGGGCGAACGCGTCGTCACCCGGTCCGAGCCACAGGTCGACGGGGCCCGGGTCTCCGTAGAGGTCGAAGTAGTCCTTGCCGGCACCGAGCCGCACGACGTCGTGCCCCTCGCCGGCGATCACGCTGTCGTCGCCGTCTCCCCCGATGACCACGTCGTCACCGCCGAGGTCGAACACCTGGTCGGAGCCTCCGTTGCCGCACACGGTGTCGTCACCGGCGCCGGACTCGATGCCGTCGTCGCCGGCCAGGGCGACGATGACGTCGTCGCCGTCGGTGCCGACGAGGTGGTCATCACCGGCAGTGCCGACGATGGTCGCCTGCAGGCCGTTGCAGAGCCGCACCGGCGCGGCCGCCGTCGTCGCGGGCACGCCTGCGCCCAGTGCGGCCACCAGGCACGCCGCCGCTCCTCCACCGAGGACCCTCCGCATCACGTGCCCTCCCGTGCTCGTGTCCCGCCAGGGTAGGCGAGACCGCACTCCCGCGCGGCGGATCAGCCCTGACGTCAGCTCGCCACGCGCAGCCAGTAGCTGCGCCGCAGACCGGGAGCGTCGGCCGCATCGCCTGCGGTGAGGACGACGGTGTCGTCGACGACGGCGAGGTCGTAGCGGATGTAGTCGATGTCCTCCGGCACGGACCAGACGCCCGTCTGCTCGCCGGTGTCGCTGTCGAAGCGCTGGATCTCGGCCGGACCGAGGTCGGGGTCACCGACCAGCGCGTAGAGGTCACCGTCGGTGCCCCGTACCACGCGCATGACGCTCGGTCGCTCCCCCCGCTCGACGCTCGGAGTCGGCGTGACGTCGGTGCGCCACAGCTGACGTCCGGCGTCGAGGTCGAGCGCCAGGACCGAGGTCTGCTCGTCCTTGGGTGGGCCCGCCGCGACGAAGAGCCGGGAGCCGTCGACGGCCTCCGACCGCGAGTAGCTGGGCTCGAAGAGCGACAGGTACGACCAACCGATCACCGCCGCGCGGTCGAGGCGACCGGTCGCAGCATCCAGGTGGCCGACGGCCAGCCTGTTGCGGGTGAGCGAGGCGACCACCGGCGCGCCGATGCCGTCGAACAGCTCCACGTTCAACGGCGACGCGAGGTCGTGGAACCCCACGCCCTTCGGACTCTCGGGCGTGACCCAGGCGATCTCCGCCGAGCCGTCCGCCGCGGGGCGGATCCCGAACCACTCACGGCGGTAGCGCTTGGTCGTCGGCGTGCCGTGCCCCACCTCGACGATGAACAGGTCGCCGTCGGGCGGCACGGCCACGCTGTAGGTCTGGTCGTCCCCGCGGAGGTGGAGGTCGTGCTTCCCGAGGACCGTCGCCGGCCGGCCGGTCTCGTCGACGGAGCCGACCGCGTCGTCGGCCGTCCACCACACGGAGCCGGCGACGACCGCGAACGCGCGGATGTGGCGGTAGAACGTGATGTCGTAGCCGGTGAAGGTCTTCGAGATGAGCGGCACGTCGCTCACGACGTCGCCCGTCTCCAGGTCGATCAGGACGATGCGCGCACAGTCGAGCTGGTCGATGGTCATGCCGATGACCAGGTGCGCGCCGTCGGGCGACACGACGGGATCGGTGCACAGCCCGTCCTCCCGACCCTTCGCGCGCTCGGTGAAGTCGTGCTGCCAGACGGCCTCGTGCGTCGCCCGGTCGACGACGCGGATCACGTCGTCGCCGGTCGTCTCCACGACGCGGTCGTCGGTCACGAGGACGCCCGGCGGCGCGCCACCGGTCGAGCGGGTCGCGCCGAGCCGGCCGCTCCTGGCCTCGACCGCGAGCGCACCACCCTCACCGAGGGTCACCGGTGCGGGCTCGGCCGAGGTCGACGCGCCCGACCCCGGATCACCCGACCCACCGCCCTCGTCGGCCGTGCACGCGGCCAGCACGACGGCCAGCGCGACGCTGAGAAAAATGGCAGCAACCTGTCGATCCCCCCGAGACATGCCGGCCATCCTCTCCGGTCGTGCGGCGAGAGACAAGTGGGCCCGCCCAACGACCGTCTGGCAGGGTGACGACCGTGACCGACTACCGCCCCGTCGCCGACGGCCGCCCCGATCCCGGCGAGGTCTGCTGGGCCTGGGTGCCCTACGAGGACGACCCCCGTCAGGGCAAGGACCGCCCGGTGCTCGTCATCGCCGCCCGCGAGGACGACGGGGATCGGGTCGTCGACTGCCTGGTCATGACGAGCAAGGACCACGACCGCGACGCTGCCCAGGAGGCCAGGGCGGGCCGGCACTGGATGGACGTGGGCACCGGCGGCTGGGACCGCGAGCACCGCCCCAGCGAGGCGCGCCTCGACCGTCTGGTGACGCTCCGCGAGTCCGACGTACGGCGCGAGGGCGCCGCGCTCGACCCGGAGACCTACGCCGAGGTGCTCGCCGCCCGCGCGGCCCTGATCGGCTGACGCCGCTAGACCGGACGCGCGCCGGGCAGGACGACGGTCGGCGGGCAGTCGCCCCACTCGACCTCCGCGCAGCTGTTCGCGCCGCCCTGCACGGCAGCGGCGTCCTTGCGGCCGTCACCGCCGTTGACGATGTCGTCGCCGCCACCCGCGGAGACGACGTCGTTGCCGCCGTACGTCGACGCGCTCAGGTGCCCGTCCACCGCGATCAGGCTGTCGGGCTCGTCGGTGCCGACGTAGGTCCAGGAGTGGTCGCCCTTGAGCCACACCAGCTCCCAGCCGCTGATCGCGCCCGGTGAGTGCTCGGGCTCCGGACCGAGGATGAGCACCTGCTCGGCCTGGTCGACCAGCACCGGCTCGGTGCCGGTGACCGTCAGGGTCAGCAGGTCGAGGCCCTCGTCGCCGAGCAGCGTGACCGGGTTGTCGGAGCTGGTGGTGAGGTCGACCGTCTCGTCGCCCGGTCCGCCGACGACGCGGTCGCCGCCGGCCGCACTGGTCACCCAGTCGTTGCCGTTGCCACCGATCGTGACGTCGTTGCCGTCGCCGGTGAACATCTTGTCGTCGCCCGCACCTGCGCAGATGACGTCATCGCCGCCGTACGTCGTGATCGTGTCGTTGCCGCCCTTCGCGACGACGACGTCGGCGCCGCTGGTGCCGGTGATGGTGTCGTTGCGGTCGGTGCCGACGATCGTCGCGGGGAGGCCCTCGCAGGTGGCGCCGGCGGCGGACAGCTCGGCGCCCGGGTCGTGCGAGGCGACGCCGAAGAGCGTGGCGAGCACCGCCAGCCCCAGCAGCGCCGCCACCGCTGCCAGCATCGCGCGTCCGCGCATCGTGCCTCCTCAGCGTCCGAGAGTACGGCGGCAGGTCGGCCAGGAGGCCGCGCAACGCCGCCGTTCGTGGGTACCGGTGTCCCATGCCCGCGCCCTGCTGCCCCGTCGTTCCCGACCCTAGGCTGACCTCATGTTCCTGAAGGTGCTCGTCGCCAACCGAGGCGAGATCGCGATCCGGGCCTTCCGAGCCGCCTACGAGATGGGCGCCCGGACGGTCGCGGTCTTCCCCTACGAGGACCGCTGGTCCGAGCACCGGATGCGGGCCGACGAGGCCTACGAGATCGGCGAGCGCGGCCACGCCGTGCGCAGCTACCTCGACCCCGACGCGATCGTGGAGGTCGCGGTGCGCGCCGGCTGCGACGCCGTCTACCCGGGCTACGGCTTCCTCTCGGAGAACCCCGCGCTGGCCGAGGCGTGCGTCAACGCCGGCATCACCTTCGTCGGACCGCCTGCGACCGTGCTGGAGCTCACCGGCAACAAGGCCCGCGCGATCGCAGCCGCCCGCGAGGCCGGCGTGCCGACGCTGCAGGGCGTCGAGCCCTCCACCGACGTCGACGCGCTCGTCGAGGCGGCCGGCGACCTGCCGTTCCCGGTGTTCGTGAAGGCGGTGGCCGGCGGCGGCGGTCGCGGCATGCGCCGCGTCGACGACCCGGCGCGGCTGCGGGAGGCGGTCGAGGCCTGCATGCGCGAGGGCGAGGCGGCCTTCGGCGACCCCACGGTCTTCATCGAGCAGGCCGTGGTCGACCCGCGGCACATCGAGGTGCAGATCCTGGCCGACGACACCGGCGAGGTGATCCACCTGTTCGAGCGCGACTGCTCCGTCCAGCGGCGCCACCAGAAGGTCATCGAGATCGCGCCGGCGCCGCACCTCGACCCGGCCCTGCGCGACCGCATGTGCGCCGACGCCGTCCGCTTCGCGCGCGCGATCGGCTACCGCAACGCCGGCACGGTGGAGTTCCTGCTCGACCCGAAGGGCAGCTACGTCTTCATCGAGATGAACCCTCGCATCCAGGTCGAGCACACCGTCACCGAGGAGATCACCGACGTCGACCTCGTGCAGTCGCAGCTGCGCATCGCGGCGGGCGAGACGCTCGCCGACCTCGGGCTCTCGCAGGACAGCGTGCGGCTCCGCGGTGCCGCGCTGCAGTGCCGCATCACCACCGAGGACCCCGCCAACGACTTCCGTCCGGACACGGGCAAGATCACGACGTACCGCTCCCCCGGCGGGCCCGGCGTCCGCCTCGACGGCGGCACCACCTACAACGGCGCCGAGGTCAGCCCCCACTTCGACTCGATGCTCTCCAAGCTCACCTGTCGGGGTCGCACGTTCGACCAGGCGGTGCAGAAGGCGCAGCGCGCGGTGGCGGAGTTCCGCATCCGCGGCGTGCGCACCAACCTCGGCTTCCTGCAGGCCGTCCTCACCGACCCCGACTTCTCCGCGGGCGGCGTGACGACCTCCTTCATCGAGACCCATCCGCAGCTGCTGCGGGCGCGCAAGTCCGTCGACCAGGGCGGGCAGCTGCTGCGCTACCTCGCCGAGACCACGGTCAACAAGCCGTACGGCGACCCGCCCGTCACCCTCGACCCGGCGACCAAGCTGCCGCCGCTGTCGCTGGACGTGCCGGCTCCCGACGGCACCCGTCAGCAGCTGCTCCACCTCGGTCCGGAGGAGTTCGCCCGTCGGCTGCGCGCCCGCAAGGACGTCGCGGTCACCGACACCACGTTCCGCGACGCGCACCAGAGCCTGCTCGCGACCAGGGTTCGCACCATCGACCTGCTCGGCGCTGCCGGCCACGTCGCCCGGATGACCCCGCAGCTGTGGTCGGTCGAGTGCTGGGGCGGGGCCACCTACGACGTCGCCCTGCGGTTCCTGTCGGAGGACCCGTGGGACCGCCTGGCCCGGTTGCGCCAGGCGATGCCGAACATCTGCCTGCAGATGCTGCTGCGCGGCCGCAACACGGTCGGCTACACGCCGTACCCCACCGAGGTCACCGAGGCCTTCGTGCAGGAGGCCGTCCAGTCCGGCCTGGACGTGTTCCGGATCTTCGACGCGCTCAACGACGTCGACCAGATGCGCCCGGCGATCGACGCCGTCCGCGGCACCGGCACGGCCCTGGCCGAGGTCGCGCTCTGCTACACCGGCGACCTGTCCGACCCCGGCGAGAAGCTCTACACGCTCGACTACTACCTGCGCCTGGCCGAGCAGATCGTCGACGCCGGCGCACACGTGCTGGCGATCAAGGACATGGCCGGCCTGCTGCGCGCACCCGCGGCCCGCCGTCTGGTCACCGCGCTCCGCGAACGGTTCGACCTGCCCGTGCACCTCCACACCCATGACACCCCTGGCGGCCAGCTCGCCACCCTCCTCGCGGCGATCGACGCCGGCGTCGACGCCGTCGACGCGGCCGCGGCCTCGATGTCGGGCACCACCTCCCAGCCCTCCCTCACCGCTCTCGTCGCGGCGACCGACCACTCCGACCGGGAGACCGGCCTCGACATCGCCGCCGTGAGCGCCCTGGAGCCGTACTGGGAGGCGGTCCGCCGCGTGTACGCGCCGTTCGAGTCGGGTCTCGCCTCGCCGACGGGCCGCGTCTACCGCCACGAGATCCCCGGCGGCCAGCTCTCCAACCTGCGGCAGCAGGCGGTCGCGCTCGGGCTCGGCGAGCGCTTCGAGCAGATCGAGGACATGTACGCCGCGGCCAACGACATCCTCGGCGACATCGTGAAGGTGACGCCCTCCTCGAAGGTCGTCGGCGACCTCGCGCTCGCGCTGGTCGGCCTCGGCGCGGACCCTGAGGAGTTCGCGGCCGACCCGGCCAGCTACGACATCCCGGCGTCGGTCATCGGGTTCCTCCACGGCGAGCTCGGCGACCCGCCCGGCGGCTGGCCCGAGCCGTTCCGCACCAAGGCCCTCGAGGGCCGCACGTGGGAGCCCCCGACGGGCGAGCTCACCGACGAGGACCGCGAAGGGCTCGCCAAGGACCGCCGGCACACCCTCAATCGGCTGCTGTTCCCCGGGCCGACGAAGGAGTACGACGCCGCGCGCTCGACGTACGGCGACGTCTCGATCCTGCCGACGCTGGAGTACCTCTACGGCCTGCGTGCCGGCGAGGAGCACGCCGTCGACCTCGAGGAGGGCAAGCGGCTGCTTCTCGGCCTGGAGGCGATCAGCGAGCCCGACGAGAAGGGCTACCGGACCGTCCTGTGCCTGATCAACGGCCAGATGCGGCCGATCCCCGTGCGCGACCTCAGCATCA
Source organism: Nocardioides candidus (assembly GCF_041321175.1). Classification (NCBI taxonomy): domain Bacteria; kingdom Bacillati; phylum Actinomycetota; class Actinomycetes; order Propionibacteriales; family Nocardioidaceae; genus Nocardioides; species Nocardioides candidus. Next base: position 364,147 of record NZ_JBGGWC010000002.1, read on the forward strand.
CCGCCGACACCGAGGGTTCGGAGAAGGCCGACCCGGCGGACCCCGACCAGGTCGCGGCGCCGTACCAGGGCGCGGTCACCCTCGCCGTCGAGGAGGGCGCGGAGGTCGCCGCGGGCGACACCGTGGCCACCATCGAGGCGATGAAGATGGAGGCCTCGATCACCGCTCCGCGCGCGGGCACCGTCAAGCGGGTCGCCTTCAGCGGGACCCGTCCCCTCGAGGGCGGCGACCTGGTGCTGGTGCTGTCGGACGCCGAGTAGCCCTCGCCGTTCCGCTCGCCGTCGGCGGGCACCTCACCGGGTCTCGATACGCGCCCTTCGCGTGTCCACGGGCCCGTCCTCGTACCTCGGACGGCCTCGTCACGCCTCGCAGTGGGCCTTGACCTCGGTGACGCAGACGTCGCCGCCCGGGCCGCCGTCGGCGACGTCGAAGCCGTGGTCGCCGAAGATCAGGTCGTTGCCGCCGTTGCCGCGGATCCGGTCGTCGCCCCCCGAGCCGCGGAGGAAGTCGCCCTTGGCCGTGCCGGCGAGCGTGTCGGCATGGCGCGTTCCGACCATGACCTCGATGTTCTGGATGGTGACCGAACGGTTGCCCCAGGTGGCCTTGCCGCCGAGGGCAGCGGTCACGCCGCGGCGCACCTTCTGGAAGGTGATGATGTCCGCACCGCCCTGGCCGTCGGCGGTGCCGCCGCCCTTCGAGAGCACCTGGAAGAGGTCCTTGTCCTTGCCGCCACGGGCGGTGCCGTTGCGCATCACGAAGCGGTCCTTGCCCGCCTCGCCGAGCGCGACGCCGACGCGGCGGACGATGAAGACGTCGTCGCCGACGCCGCCGTGGGCGACACCGGACGACACGCGCAGCACGTCGGTGCCGCCGTTGCCGTACATCTGGTCGTCGCCACCGCCCCCGGCGAGGTCGTCGGTGCGACCGCTGCCGTTGATGACGTCGGCGAGCTTGCTGCCCTCGAACCGCTCGGTCTGGCCGATGATGTCGCTGCCGTCGCCCTCGACCGTGCCGGAGCCCGCGTCCCACGCGGCGGTGACGGGCTCGGGCGCCTCGCGGTAGCTGACGATGTCCTTGCCCTTGCCGCCGGTGACCTGGTCGTCGCCGACGTTCTCGAGGGTCAGGTCGGCGCCGCCGCCGCCGCGGATCGTGTCGTCGTCGCCCTCCCCGCGCAGGATGTCGTTGCCTGCGGCACCGCGGATGTCGTCGTCGCCGTTGCCGCCCCAGACCTTGTCGTTGCCACCCCCGGCGTCGAGCACGTCGTTGCCGTCGCCGCCGAAGAGCTTGTCCTTGCCGCCGCCGCCGCAGACGACGTCGTTGCCCTCCTTGCCGTAGAACTTGTCGTTGCCACCGAGCAGCACCACGACGTCGGCCAGGATCGTGCCGTGGATCTCGTCGTCACCGTCGGTGCCGACGATGGTGGCCGTCTGTCCTTGGCAGGTCTCCTGGGCATGGGCGGGCGCAGCGGCGACCACCGGCGCGAGGACGGCGGCAGGGGCGATCAGGGTGAGGGCAAGTGCTCGACGCATGCCTGGCTCAACGAAGCGGAGGCGCAGGAGTGCCGATCGAGCTCCTCACGCCCACGGTATGAGACGGGCTCAGCCCTCGCAGGCCCCGGCACGATCGTCGGGTGGGCTTCCTAGACCTCGCGGAACCAGGTGGAACGGAGGCTGAGGTCGTACCGGAAGTCATCGCCGGTCACCGTGACCGAACCCCGGCGACCGACGACCTTGATGCTCAGCACCCGACCGTTCCACGTGCCGTGGCCGTCGCGCTCGAGCACGTCGAGCCGCCGGAAGTCGCCGATCGAGCCGTAGGCCCGCTCGATCTTGGTCGCGGGCAGCCGGTAGCGCCACGTGTTCACCGGGTCCCAGGTGTCCTGCTTCGCAACCAGGTACGGCTGGGAGCCGGCGACGGTCCACCCGCCGTTGCTGGAGGAGAACTCCGTGTACGCCGACGCGCCGTCGCTCTGCAGCACCTCGTGCGCGGTCGCCCGGATCGCGGCGTCGCTCTCGGGCTCGCTGTTGCCGACCCCGAGGTAGACCTGGCACAACGTGGAGGAGCAGATGTCGTAGTAGGACTTCGGGTGGTCGCGGGCGTAGTCGGCGTAGGTCCGCGCCGCGACGGCCTGGGCCTTCACGGCGTCGGGGTCCCACTGGGCCGGCATCTCGCTGGGCACCACGCCGCGCAGGTAGTCCTCGAGGGAGACGACGTTCACCGTGTCGCGGTCGCCCTCGGGCGAGGTGGTCGAGCGCAGGGTGCCCTGGTAGCGGCGGGTGCCCGCGGGGTCGACGAGGGTGACCGCCTTCGAACCGCCGCTGAACTCGGCCTCGCCGGGGACGACCTTGTAGGAGTGCCAGTGGGAGGTGAGGTAGGACACCCGGGTGGCGGCGTTGCCCCGCGCTGCGGTCAGCTTCCACTTCGTCGCGCGAGGGGCGGCGTCGCCGAGCTTCCACGACCTGCCGTTCGAGACCTGCCGCACCGACAGGCTCGCCGTCTTCTTGACGACGACGTCGTCGCCGGTGTCGGAGGAGATCAGCACGCTGATCGTGCCGCTGGCGTCGCCGATCGTCAGGCCGGGGTAGTAGAACCGCAGGATCCGGCGGTAGGTCTTGCCGTGGTCGGAGGCGGCCGACTGGGCGCCGTACTGGGACATGCCGCGGCCGTGACCGAAGCCACGGCCCTTCAGCACCACTGCCGCCGGCCCCCGCTGGTCGGGGTCGTCCGCCGCGTGCGCCGGGGTCGCGACGGGAGCTCCGACGAGGAGCAGGGTGGACACCGCGAGGAGACCGATCGCCTTCACCATCCGCCCGAGGTTAGTGCCTCGATTCAAAACCCGTGGTGCGACGCCAATAGGATGGAGGGCTATGACCGAGAACCCGCAGGCAACCGATCCGACGAGCACCCAGCCCGGTGCCGTCGAGGTACCGGCGAAGCCTGCCCTCGAGGGTCTCGAGGCCAAGTGGTCCGAGCAGTGGAGGGCCGACGCGACCTACGCGTTCGACCGCACGCAGACCCGCGACAACGTGTACGCGATCGACACCCCGCCGCCGACCGTCAGCGGCAGCCTGCACGTCGGCCACGTGTTCTCCTACACCCACACCGACCTGATCGCGCGCTACCAGCGGATGACCGGCAAGTCGGTGTTCTACCCGATGGGCTGGGACGACAACGGTCTGCCGACCGAGCGACGCGTCCAGAACTACTTCGGCGTGCGCTGCGACCCGTCGCTGCCCTACGACGCCGACTTCACCCCGCCGGAGAAGCCCGATCCGAAGCGGCAGGTGCCGATCAGCCGGCCCAACTTCATCGCCCTGTGCGAGCAGCTCGTCGAGCAGGACGAGCAGGTCTTCGAGTCCTTGTGGCGCACCCTCGGCCTCTCGGTCGACTGGGACACCACCTACACGACGATCGGCAACCGGGCCCAGGCCGTGAGCCAGCGCGCGTTCCTGCGCAACCTGTCCCGCGGCGAGGCCTACCTCCAGGAGGCGCCGACCCTCTGGGACGTCACCTTCCAGACGGCTGTCGCGCAGGCCGAGCTCGAGGCGCGTGACTACGCCGGCCACTACCACCGGGTCGCGTTCCACCGGCCGGACGGCACGCCGGTGCACATCGAGACCACCCGCCCCGAGCTGATCCCGTCCGTCGTCGCGCTCATCGCGCACCCCGACGACGAGCGCTACCAGCCGCTCTTCGGCACCACCGTGACCTCGCCTGTCTTCGGCGTGGAGGTCCCGGTCGTGGCGCACCCGGCAGCCGAGATGGACAAGGGTGCCGGCATCGCCATGTGCTGCACGTTCGGCGACCTCACCGACGTCCAGTGGTGGCGTGAGCTGCAGCTCCCCGTCCGCACCGTCATCGGCCGTGACGGCCGGCTGCACCGCGACACCCCGGAGTGGCTCGGGAGCGAGACCGCGTCGGCGGCGTACGCCGACCTCGCCGGCAAGACCGTGTTCTCCGCCCGCGAGGCCATGGTCGCCAAGCTGCGGGAGACCGGCGACCTCGACGGCGACCCCACCCCGACCCAGCGGATGGCGAACTTCTACGAGAAGGGCGACAAGCCGCTCGAGATCGTCTCGACCCGCCAGTGGTACATCCGCAACGGGGGTCGCGACGCGGCCCTGCGCGACCAGATGATCGCCCGCGGCGCCGAGATCGAGTGGCTCCCGCCGCACATGCGCCACCGCTTCGACAACTGGGTCGGCGGCCTCAACGGCGACTGGCTGATCTCGCGGCAGCGGTTCTTCGGCATCCCGTTCCCGGTGTGGTACCCCCTCGACGCCGAGGGCGAGCCCGACTACGGCAGCCTGTTGCTGCCCACCGAGGCCCAGCTGCCCGTCGACCCGTCGACGCAGGCGCCCGAGGGCTACACGGAGGACCAGCGCGGCAAGCCGGGCGGGTTCATCGGCGACCCCGACGTGATGGACACCTGGGCGACGTCGTCGCTCACCCCGCACATCGCCGGCGGCTGGGTGGACGACGACGACCTGTGGCAGCGGGTCTTTCCGATGGACCTGTGCACCCACGCCCACGACATCATCCGCACCTGGCTCTTCAGCCGGGTCGTCCGCGCCCACTTCGAGAACAACGCCTCGCCGTGGTCGCACGCGATGATCTCCGGCTTCATCGTCGACCCCGACCGCAAGAAGATGTCGAAGTCCAAGGGCAACGTCGTCGTCCCCAACGAGATCCTCGACAAGTACGGCGCCGACGCCGTCCGCTGGCGCGCCGCGATCGCGCGGCCGGGCCTGGACTCGCCGTTCGACGAGACGCAGATGAAGGTCGGCCGCCGGCTGGCCATGAAGGTCCTCAACGCATCGAAGTTCGTGCTCGGCAGCGTCGGCGCGACCGAGTTCAGCCCGGCGCTCGTCGGCGAGCAGGTCGACGCCGCCCTCCTCGGTCGGCTCGGTGGCGTCGTGCGCCGCGCGACCGAGGCGTTCGACGCCTACGACTACACGACCGCGCTCGAGGTCACCGAGAAGTTCTTCTGGGAGTTCTGCGACGACTACCTCGAGCTGGTCAAGGAGCGGGCCTACGCCGACGACGGCGCCCAGGACACGGCGACCGCGTCCGCGCGGGCGACCCTGGCGCTCGCCCTCCACGTCCAGCTGCGGCTGCTGGCACCGTTCCTGCCCTACGTGACCGAGGAGGTCTGGTCGTGGTGGCAGGAGGGGTCGGTCCACCGCGCCACCTGGCCGACGGTCAACGAGCTCGGCTCCGCCGGAGCGGTCGACGGTACGGCGATCGACGCGGTCGCCGCCGCGCTGGCCGGCATCCGCGGGGCGAAGTCGACCGCGAAGGTCTCGATGCGCACCGAGCTCTCCCGTGTCGAGATCACCGGGCCCGAGCGCCTGGTCAAGCAGGCCGAGCTCGCGACCGCCGACCTGCGCGCCGCGGGCAAGATCACCGGCGACCTGGTCTTCACCGTCGACGAGGACAAGAACGAGCTCTCGGTCGCGGCGGAGATCGCCGACCAGGCCGGGTAGCTCGGTCTCCACCACCTCGTCCGCGGACCGATGAGTATCGGTCGGCGGCGCGGTCATTCCCCCACCAGTCGACGACACGAACAGGGGCGAGGAATGAGCGACGTCAAGGTCTTGGTCAGCGGAGCCAGCATCGCGGGACCCGCGCTGGCTCACTGGCTCTCCCGGCGCGGCGCCGCGGTGACGGTGGTCGAGCAGGCGCCGGCGTTGCGCCCGGGTGGCCAGGCCGTCGACGCGCGCGGGGTCGCCAAGGAGGTCATCCGGCGGATGGGCCTCGAGAGCACCGTCCGCGCGGCCTGCACGGACACCGCCGGTGCGTACGTCGTCGACGCCGACGGTGCCGTCCTCGAGACGTTCCGCGCCGAGGACGACGGCGGCGACGGCTACATCTCCGAGATCGAGATCCTGCGCGGCGACCTCTCCCAGCTGCTCCACGACGACACCTGCGACGACGCGGAGTACCTCTTCGGTGACCGCATCGCCGAGCTCACGCAGGACGCCGACGGCGTCGACGTGGCGTTCGCCGCTGGTGGTCGGCGCCGCTTCGACCTGGTCGTCGGAGCCGACGGCCTGCACTCTCCCCTGCGCGCGATGGAGTTCGGGCCGCGCGAGCAGTTCGTGCGGCACCTGGGCATGGTGCTCGGCTTCTACACCGTGCCCAACGAATTCGGTCTGGACCGGTGGATGCTCGACTACCACCAGGGCGGTCGCTCGGCCGGGCTCCGGCCGGTCCCGGACCCCACGAGGGCGATCGCCATGGTCTCCTTCGCCTCCCCTGGCTTCGAGATCGACCACCGCGACGTCGAGGCGCAGAAGCAGCTCGTGCGCGAGCAGATGGACGGTGTCGGCTGGCTGACGCCGCGCATCCTCGAGCACCTCGACGACGCCCCGGACTTCTACCTCGACCAGGTCGCGCAGGTGGTGATGGACGACTGGCACCGCGGTCGGGTCGGGCTCCTCGGCGACGCCGCCTTCTGCGCGTCGCCGATGTCCGGCGCGGGCACGGGCCTGGCCCTGGTCGGCGCCTACCTGCTGGCCGGCGAGCTCGCCACGGCCGGGTGGGACCCCGAGGCGGGCTTCGCCGGCTACCGGACGCGGATGCGGGGGTTCGTCGAAGCCAACCAGGAGCTCGGCCGGATGCACGTGCAGAGCCTCCTTCCCCAGGCCCCCGACACGCCGGCCGAGGAGCCGGACATGGAGGTCCTCACCGCGTTGATCGAGCAGGCGGTGGGCGGTCCCGAGCTGCCCGCGTACGACGACGTCCCGGACCTCGGGCCGCGGTCCGAGCGCTAGCGCGCCGAGGCGCGCTCGTGGAGCGCGCGCATGGTCTCGTCGAGCGGGGGCACGGGGCCGACCACCTCGATGCCGGGGGCGACCGCCTGGATCGGGAGCACGGCGACCGGTGACTCCGGCAGCCCCCAGCCGGCACGCCAGCTCGCGAGCTGGGTGCTGGAGGCGGCGTACACGATCCGGCCGAGGCCGACCCACGCGTGCGCGGCCGCGCACATCGGGCAGTGCTCACCCGAGGTGTAGATCGTGGCGGCTCGCCGGTCCTCGGCCGAGAGGTGGCGGGCAGCCCACTGGGCAAGGGCGAGCTCGGGGTGCGCGGTCGGATCGGCGACGCTCACCTCGCAATTCACCTCCTCGGCGAGGACGGTGCCGTCGCCGGCGACCAGCAGCGACCCGAACGGGTGATCGCCCGCGTCGAGGGCCGCGGTCGCGAGCTCGACGGCGCGCTGGAGGAACCGGAGGTCGTCGGCCGTCGCTGTCATCGCCCTATTCAAGCGCGACCCTCAGGTCGGGAGGTGGAGGTTGGCGGAGTCCGAACGCAGGCCAAATGGCTGTGCCGTGGAGGAGCCGTCGGCGTACGCTCCTTGGCCAGGCCGAGCGCGCCCCGCACATGAGAGGAGGTGGCGATGTGAAGCCCACACACCCAGCCTGACCGCCCGGTCGGGCTTCGAAAGGAGCTTCACATGTCCACCCGCCGTCTCTACCGGCGCCGGTTCCTCAACCGTCCCGGCCACCACGCCGGCGCCTACGCCATCGCCGAGGTGAAGGTGTACGCCGGCCGCGGCCAGCGCGAGGGCTACGTCTCCGCGTCCCTCGCGATCGCCGACTGCAGCCGCGTCGTCGACCTCGACTTCTACGCCGGCGACGAGTCGAGTGCCGCGAACGCCCTCTTCAAGGCTCGCCGCCTGCGCGAGATCGTCGTCGACTTCACCGAGGCCTACGAGCAGGCCGTTGCGGACCTGCGCGCGGAGCGTCGCGGCGCGGCGGAGCGCAGCGACGGGCGCGCCGAGGACGGGTGACGCGGGCCCCTAGTTGCAGGGAGCGCCCTCGCAGCACGGCCGGATGTAGCCGCATCCGTCACAGCGCTCGTGCGAGGTCTCCCACCGCATCAGCGTGCTGCAGTTGGGGCAGGGCTCGGTCAGGTCGGCCATGCGCGAAGGCTAGATCGGCCGAGCCCTGCGCCACCGCCGACTCACCGGCGTGGGGCTCGCGCTGTTGGAGACTAGGAGGCATGACGAGCATCAAGGGCTTCGACCACATCGGCGTGACCGTCTCCGACCTCGACGCGGCCACCGCCTTCTTCGTCGGGATCGGCCTGGAGGTCGAGGGGCGCGCGTCCGTCGAGGGCGAGTTCATCGAGACGGTGTGCGCCATCCCCGGCGCGCGGTGCGACATCGTCATGCTGCGGCCGCCGGGTGGGGGCACCGGGCTCGAGCTGGCCACCTTCGTGCGGCCCGACCATGCGCCGGGGTCCCCGGACGCGATGGCCAACGAGATCGGCCTGCGCAACGTCTGCTTCGAGATCACCGGTCTGCGGGCGACCGTCGACCGCCTCGCACAGGAGGGCTACGGCCTCGTCGGCGGGGTCGGCAACCACGAGGACACGTTCCTCATGGCCTACGTGCGCGGCCCCGACGGGATCGTGGTCTCGCTGGCCGAGCGCATCGGCTAGGCGGACTTCTTCTTCTTCGTCTCGCGCAGGACCAGCGTCGGCGCCACGTCGTCGTCGACGACCTCGCGGGTGACGATGACCTTCTCCACGTCACCGCGGCTGGGCACGTCGTACATCACGTAGAGGAGGACCTCCTCGATGATGGCGCGCAGCCCGCGCGCACCGGTGCCGCGCTCCATGGCCTTGTCGGCGATGGCCTCGATGGCGTCCGGGGTGAACTCCAGCTCGACGCCGTCGAGCTCGAAGAGCTTGCGGTACTGCTTCACGAGCGCGTTGCGCGGCTCGGTCAGGATCTGCACCAGGGCTTCCTGATCGAGCTTCGACACGCTGGCGATCAACGGGAGGCGGCCGATGAACTCGGGGATGAGACCGAACTTCGTGAGGTCCTCGGGCCGCACGAGCTGCAGCAGGTCCTCGGCCTCCTTCTCCTCCTTGCCGCGCACCTCGGCGGTGAAGCCGAGCGTCTTCTTGCCCACGCGCTGCTCGATGATGTGCTCGAGACCGGCGAAGGCGCCGCCGACGACGAAGAGGATGTTCGTCGTGTCGATCTGGATGAACTCCTGGTGCGGGTGCTTGCGCCCGCCCTGCGGCGGCACCGAGGCCGTCGTGCCCTCGATGATCTTCAGCAGCGCCTGCTGCACGCCCTCACCGGAGACGTCGCGCGTGATCGAAGGGTTCTCGGCCTTGCGGGCCACCTTGTCGATCTCGTCGATGTAGATGATGCCGGTCTCGGCCTTCTTGACGTCGTAGTCGGCGGCCTGGATCAGCTTGAGGAGGATGTTCTCCACGTCCTCGCCGACGTAGCCCGCCTCGGTCAGCGCCGTGGCGTCCGCGATGGCGAAGGGGACGTTGAGCATGCGGGCCAGCGTCTGCGCCAGGTAGGTCTTGCCGCAGCCGGTCGGGCCGATGACGAGGATGTTGGACTTGGCGACCTCGACGACCTCGTCCTTGGTGTGCTTGCCCTTGCCCTCGCCGATGCCCGACTGCACGCCGGCCTGCACCCGCTTGTAGTGGTTGTAGACGGCCACCGCGAGCGACTTCTTGGCCTGCTCCTGGCCGATCACGTAGGAGTTGAGGAAGTCGAAGATCTCCTTCGGCTTCGGCAGCTCGTCGAGCCCGACCTCGGTGCCCTCGTTGAGCTCTTCCTCGATGATCTCGTTGCAGAGATCGATGCACTCGTCGCAGATGTAGACGCCTGGACCCGCGATCAGCTTCTTGACCTGCTTCTGGCTCTTTCCGCAGAAAGAGCACTTGAGCAGGTCGCCTCCGTCACCGATGCGTGCCACGGGCGGTACTCCTCACGTAATTCGGACTCCCCGACGGTACTCCCTGGCGGCCCCTCGAAGGGAGGGGACACGAGCGGCGCGTCGGGCGGATCATGCTGGGGTCAGGAAGTGAGAACGGGCGTGCCCTTGAGCGAGGCGAGCACCGAGTCGATCAGACCGTATTCGATCGCCTGCTCCGCGGTGAGGATCTTGTCGCGCTCGATGTCGCGGCTGACCTCCTCGATCGACTTGTTGCTGTGGTCGCTGATCATCTTCTCGAGCATCTCGCGCATGCGCAGGATCTCGTTGGCCTGGATCTCGATGTCGGAGGTCTGGCCGAAGGTGCCCTCGGTGTAGGGCTGGTGGATGAGGATCCGGCTGTTGGGCAGCGCGAGCCGCTTGCCGTGGGTGCCTGCAGCGAGCAGGATCGCGGCCGCCGAGGCGGCCTGTCCGATGCACACCGTCTGCACGTCGGGCTTGATGAACTGGATGGTGTCGTAGATCGCGGTCAGCGCCGTGAACGAGCCGCCCGGGCTGTTGATGTAGATGCTGATGTCCTGGTCGGGGTTCATCGACTGCAGGCAGAGCAGCTGGGCGATGACGGCGTTGGCCACGTCGTCGGAGATCGGCGTGCCGAGGTAGATGATGCGGTCCTCGAACAGCTTGGCGTAGGGGTCGATGCGCCGGAAGCCGTAGGACGTGCGCTCTTCCCACTGCGGGATGTAGTAGTTCATGTGCTCAGTCCTTCTTGTGGGCGGGGCGGCCCTGGTCGGCGGCCTGGCGAGCGCTGGTGATGACGTCGTCGACCAGGCCGTACTCCTTGGCCTCGTCGGCGGTGAACCACCGGTCGCGGTCGGCGTCGTTGGTCACCTGCTCGACCGACTGGCCGGTGTGCTGCGAGATGAGCTCGAGCAGCACCTTCTTGATGTGCAGCGACTGCTGGGCCTGGATCTTGATGTCGGAGGCCGAGCCGCCCATGCCCGAGGAGGGCTGGTGCATCATGATCCGCGCGTGGGGCAGGGCGTAGCGCTTGCCCTTCGCGCCGGCACACAGCAGGAACTGGCCCATCGAGGCGGCCAGACCCATGCCGACCGTCGCCACGTCGTTGGGGATGTAGTTCATGGTGTCGTAGATCGCCATGCCGGCGTCGACCGAGCCGCCGGGGCTGTTGATGTGGAGGAAGATGTCCGCCTCGGGGTCCTCCGCCGACAGGAGCAGCAGCTGGGCGCAGATCGCGTTGGCGTTCTGGTCGCGGACCTCGGAGCCGAGGAAGACGATCCGCTCCTTGAGCAACCGGCCGTAGATGTTGTCGTCGAGCAGGTTGAGCCCGGACGCGCCATTCATCGCGGGGCCACTGGGAATCTGAGTCACGTGGCGACCCTAGCCGTCCGAGGGCCCCGAACCACGGGATCTCGGGCCCTGTTCGCCGACAGCGGACAGGGGGCGCTCAGGCCTCGGCGGCTGCCTTGAGCCCGGCCACCGTGCGGGCCATGCCCTGCTCGAGCTCGTCGGCGTGCTCGACACTGCCGCCGAGGAACGCCGGCGCGAAGGCCCTGCTCATCAAGGTGACCGATCCCGGCACCGGCCGGCGGTGGACCACGCGCGTCCGGGCGCCGGCGTCGACCTCCTCGAGCTCCCAGATCCACCGGGCGCCGCTGGACTTGGTGTCCCACGCCAGCTTCCGCCCCGGCACGACGGCGGCGACGACCGAGCGGGTCGGCCAGACGACGGCCTTGCGGCGGTTGATGCCGAGGTACCACTGCCCGACGCGCAGGCCGCCGCGCTTCAGCGGGACCATCCGGACGAGCTCGGGGCTCCACTCGCGCATCCGCGACAGGTCGGTGAGCAGCTCCCAGACCCGGTCCGGCGCAGCGTCGAAGATGGCCTCTGCCCGCAGCTCGCGGTCCGCCCGTGCATCCGTCACGCGGTCGATCGTGGCAGATCCGGCGTCAGGCGAGCCAGCGTTCCAAGGCGTGGAGGACCTCGGGGTGGTTGAGCACCCCGAAGTGGTCGGTGCTGCCGACGTGGAGCACCTCGGCGTCGGGGAACAGCTCGGCACCCCGCTTGTCGCGCCCGACAGCGGAGTGCGGACGCACCAGGTAGTCGCCGACGTAGTTGCCGACCGGGTGCCGTGCCGACTTGGTCAAGGTGGCGGCCACCAGGCGGTAGCGAGCCTCCTTGAGCGGCGGCAGCTCGTCGACGTACCCGTCGACCAGGTCGCGCACGCCTTCGGACCGCCGGTCGAGGATCTTGCCGAAGGCGGAGGTCTCGGGCAGCAGCGCCAGGAACCGGCTGCCGTGGCCGATGCCCCAGGCGATCGGGGCGCCGCGGTGCGGGGCACAGAGCGTGACGACGTCCGTCAGCCGGTCGGTCCATGCCGGCCCGTCGGTCTCCAGCACGTTGGTCGCGGCCCGCATGATGAGGCCGCCCATCGAGTGGCCGACGAGCGCGATCCGCTCGACCGGCACCGGCCACGAGGCCACCAGGTCGCGCAACAGGCCCGCGAGCTCGACGCCGTTCTGGCGGATGGGGAGGCCGGTGTTGGCCCGCAGGTAGACCGGGCTCCAGCCCTGCGCGGCCAGCGCCTCGCCGTACGTCGTGCCGGTGCGCTCACGGAAGTAGCCCCAGTAGGACTCGTTCTCGCACAGGCCGTGGAGGAACACGACGAGGCGACCGGTCGCCTCGGGGAACGTCGCCGCAAGGGTGTCACGATCGATCGGTACGTCGTGCCCGTCGATGCGCACGGCCATCGGGATCGCGAGCTGCGGCCGCTCGCGCAACAGCTCGTCGCCGATCAGACCGTTGACGGCCGAGGACACGAAGCGGCCCCGCACGTCGTCCTCGAGGCGCGGACCCGCGCCGGCCGCAGCCATCTTGTCGAAACCGCGGCTGCTCCCCCGCAGCGCGAGGCCGAGGCCGCCGTACACAGCTCCTGCGATGCCCTGGTGCAGCGCCTCGACGGGCGCGGCCGCCCGTCCGAGGCCGAGGCCGACGACTCCGTGGATCCGCCGGGCGACCGCCCGGTGGGTGTCCCGTGCCGTGCCGACGAGGATCTCGTCGGCGGCCGTGGCGGCGAGGGACAGCGCGTCGAAGACCGAGGCGCCCTGCGGCGGGGCGGCGGTGTCGGTGAGGACCATGGAAATCACCCTAGACCGTCAGTGCACGACTGTGCACTGGGGTGGCGCGTGTTGTGGGCGCGAGCCGCGGGATGTAACTCAGTGTTCTGTGCGCTCCCCCGGCAAAAGAAGCGCTCCCTCGGTGCTGTGACTGGTCACAACACCGAGGGAGCGCACTCAGGTCCGAGGGAGCGTTCGTAACCCTGAGTTACAGCTCGCGTGGCGCGCGGCGCACCAGGAGGTACGCCGCGACCGGGTCGATCAGTCCTCCGAGGACGTCTCCTCGGCACTCTCGCCGGCCTCGGCCGACGCGACCTCGGCAGCCTCGGCGGCGTCGTCCTCCGGGTCGCCGATGGTGCCGTCGGGGCGCAGGTTCTTCAGCTCGACGACGTTGCCCGAGGCGTCCTTGACCACGGCGCTCTCGACCAGCTGGGCGAGCGCCTTGCCGCGGCGGATCTCCTGGACCATCTCGGGCACGTGGTTGTGCTCGAGCATGTGGTTGACGAACTCCTGCGGGTCCTGGCCCGACTGCTGCGCACGCCGCACCATGTGCTGGGTGAGCTCGCCCTGGTCGACGCCGATCTCGCCCTTGTCGGCGATCTCGTCGAGCAGGAACTGGGCCGCGACGGCGTCGCGCACGCGGCGCTCGAGCTCGGCCTCGAACTCCTCCTGGGTCTGCTCCTCGTCCTCGAGGTACTTCTCCAGGGACATGCCGGCATAGGCCAGCTGCTGCTCGACGCTCTGGCGCCGCGCGTTGAGCTCCTCGGTGACCAGGGACTCGGGCAGCGGGATCTCGACCTTCTCCAGCAGCGCCTCGAGGACCGCGTCGCGAGCGGCGGCCGCCTGCTCGAGGCGCTTGCCGCGGGTCAGCCGCTCGCGCACGTCGTCGGTGAGCTCGGCGATGGTGTCGAACTCCGAGGCCATCTGCGCGAAGTCGTCGTCGAGCTCGGGGAGCTCCTGCTCCTGCACCTGGTTGACCGAGACGGAGACCTCGACGTCCTCGCCGACCAGGTCGCCGTTGACGAGCTGGGAGGTGAAGACCTTGTCGTCGCCGGCGGACAGTCCGACGAGCGCCTCGTCGAGGCCCTCGATCATGCCGCCGCGACCGACCTGGTAGGAGAAGCCGGTGATCTCGGCGCCGTCGACGGTCTCGCCGTCCTTGGTCGCCTTGAGGTCGATGACGACGAAGTCGTCGTCCTTCGCCGGGCGCTCGACGTCGAGCAGCGTCGCGAAGCGGGTGCGGAGCGCGTCGACCTGCTCGGTGACGTCGTCGTCGGTGACCTCGATGTCCTCGACCTCGGCCTCGAGGCCGGCGGTGTCGGGGACGGTGATCTCCGGCTTGATGTCGACCTCGGCGGTGAACTCGAGCGGGCCGTCGTCCTCGTACTTGATGACCTCGACCTCGGGCTGCGCCAGCGGCGTCAGGTCGTTGGCCTGCAGCGCCTCGACGTACTTGGTGCCGAGGATGTCGTTGAGGGCCTCGTCACGCGCGGCTCCGGGGAACTGGCGCTCGATGATCTGCGGCGGCACCTTGCCACGGCGGAACCCGGGGATGTTGATCTGCTGCGCGATCTTCTGGTACGCCGCGTCGAGGCTCGGCTTGAGCTCCTCGAAGGGCACCTCGACGGTCAGCTTGGCCCTGGTCGGGCTCAAGGTCTCGACGGCGCTCTTCACAGGCTTTCTCCTTCAATGAATGGGTGATGCGTCGGGGCGACAGGACTCGAACCTGCGATCTCCTGCTCCCAAAGCAGGCGCGCTAGCCACTACGCTACGCCCCGCCAAGAGGCACCCGACGGCCCGTCTGGGGTCGCCGGAGGCTCCTTGGAGCGGATGACGGGAATCGAACCCGCGTAGCCAGTTTGGAAGACTGGGGCTCTACCATTGAGCTACATCCGCGCGCGTGGAAATCGCGGGTGTCATCGTGCCACAGGAGAGTCGACCCTCCCCAACCGGCGAGGCTGCGTGGACCTCGGCCGTCAGCGGCGGTGGACCAGCAGGAGGGCCCGGTCGTCGTCGCGCGAGCCGACCTTCGCGGCCAGCCGCTCGGCCAGTCCGTCGAAGGACTGGCGGAAGAGGTCCTCGGCCGTGCCGAGCATCTCGTCGATCCCGAGCTCGATGTCGCGCCGCGGCTCCTCGACCATCCCGTCGGTGTAGAGCAGCAGCGCGTCGCCGGAGCTGAGGCGGCCGACCAGGGGCTCGTACGACACCCCGTCGATCAGGCCCAGGACGGGACCCTCGGTCTTGAGGACGTGCCAGCGGCCCGAGCCGGCGGACCGGTGGACGGGCGGCGGGTGACCCGCGGTCCGCAGCTCGTAGTCGCCGGTGCCGAGGTCGAGGGAGAGGTGCACGGCGGTCGCGAAGCCCTCCTCCCAGTCGCGCTGCAGGAGGTACTCGTTAGCAGCTGCGAGGAAGCGGTCGGCCGGGAGCGCGGCGAGCAGGCCGCCCATCGCGCCGGAGAGCTGGAGCGCCCGGGTGCCGGCGGCCTCGCCCTTGCCGGAGACATCGACGACCGCGACCTCGAGCCGGCCGCCGTCCGCCCGGGTGGTCGCGACGACGAAGTCACCCGCGAACGGCGAGCCACCGGCCGAGGACAGGGCGGACTCGACCAGCCAGGTGTCGGGGAGCTTCGGGATCGTGCCCTGGGCGAGGATCCGGTCGCGCAGGTCGACCAGCATCGACTCGCCCCTGCGGAAGCCGATGCCCAGCGGGCTGCGACGCGACAGGCGCAGGAGCGCCACGATGCAGAGGACGAGCAGCAGCGCGAGGCCGCCGGCGACCCCTTGCCAGACCGTCATCGCGCCGCCCTCGACCGGAAGGCCGGCTGGCACCGGCTGCACCAGAACAGGTTGCGGCCGCCGAGCACCTCGGTGCGGACCGCGCGCCCGCAGACGTGGCACGGCTGGCCGGTGCGGCGGTAGACGTAGACCTCGCCGCCGTGGTCGTCCTTGCGCGGCGGCCTCCCCATCGCCTCGGGCGTGTGCTCGGGACGGACGGTGTCGATGGTGCCGCTGCGCACCCCGTCCTGCATCAGCTCGACCAGGTCGGCCCACATCGCGCGCCACTGCCCGACCCGCAGCGTGCGGCCCGGGCGCAGCGGGTGGATCCGGTGGCGGAAGAGCAGCTCGGCCCGGTAGACGTTGCCGACCCCGGCGACCACCTCCTGGTCCATCAGGAGGGTGCCGATCGGCGCGCTGCTGCGGCCGATCCGGGCCCACGCGCGGTCGGGATCGGCGTCGGGACGCAACGGGTCGGGCCCGGTGCGCGCGACGACGGCCTCGCGCTCGGCCGCCGTCACGAGTGCGCAGGTCGTGGCGCCCCGCAGGTCGCCGTACGCCTTGCCGTCGGTCCGGACGATCCGCAACCGCACCTGACCTACGGGTGGCGGGACCTCCTCGACCGGCGCGTGGATGTCGAAGGTGCCGTAGAGACCGAGGTGGATGTGCACGAAGCGCTCGGCGCCGAAGTCGATGAACAGGTGCTTCCCCCACGTCTCGGCGCCGCGCACCACCGCGCCGTCGAGCTGCGCCGCGGCATCGGCGAAGCGTCCCTGCGGGCTGCCGACGCGCACCTGCTCGTCACCGAAGACGTCGGACACCTGCCGGGCGAGCCGGTGGAGGGTGTGCCCCTCAGGCATCGTCGGCCGCGGCGGGGGCCGACTGGGCGGAGGCCGGCAGCGGGGGGAGCTTGCCGGTGGTCTCGTACGACGACAGCTGGCCGATCCGCCGCGCGTGCCGCTCCTCGCCGGTGAAGGGCGTGGTCAGGAAGACCTCCACCAGGCGGGTCAGCTCGTCGAGCGGGTGCATCCGGCCGCCCACGGCCACGACCCAGGCGTCGTTGTGCTCCCGGGCCAGGGCCGCGGTCTCCTCCGACCACGCCAGCGCCGCGCGGATCCCCTCGACCTTGTTGGCCGCGATCTGCTCGCCGTTGCCGGAGCCGCCGATCACGACTCCGAGACTGTCGAGGCCGGCCGCTCGGTCGGCGGCGACTCCCTCGGCAGCACGGAGGCAGAAGACGGGGTAGTCGTCGAGCGCGTCGTAGACGAACGGGCCGTGGTCGACGGGCTCATGGTCGTGGTCGACGAGCCACTGCACGAGGTGGCTCTTGAGCTCGAGACCGGCATGGTCGCAACCGAGGTGGACGCGCATGGCGGTCATCCTCTCAGAACCGGTGGAGGCGCCGCGCAGCCTCTGCCACCGACCCGCTCATGGACGGGTAGACCGTGAACGCGTGCGAGAGCTGGTCGGCCGTGAGCGACTCCGCGACCGCGAGCGAGAGCGGGTGGATGAGCTCGCTGGCGCGCGGCCCGACCACCACGCCGCCGACGATGATGCCCGTCCCTGGACGGCAGAAGACCTTCACGAAGCCGTCGCGCACGCCCTGCATCTTGGCCCGCGCGTTCCCCGAGAGCGGCAGCATCACCGTCTCTGCCTGCATCTCCCCCGCGTCGATCGCCTTCTGCGACCACCCGACGGTCGCGATCTCGGGCGAGGTGAAGACGTTGGACGAGACCTGCTTGAGGTCGAGCGGCTGGACGCTGTCGCCGAGGAAGTGCCACATGGCGATCCGGCCCTGCATCGCGGCGACCGAGGCGAGCATCAGCACGCCGGTGCAGTCACCGGCGGAGTAGACCCCCCGCGCCGACGTACGGGAGACGCGGTCGACCTTGATGAAGCCGCCGTCGCCGGTGACGACCCCCGCCTCCTCCAGGCCGAGGTCGGCGGTGTTGGGCACCGAGCCGAGCGCGAGGACGCAGTGCGATCCCTGGACCTCCCGGCCATCGGTGAGCCGGACCGTGACGACGTCGCCCGCCCGGGTCACCGACTCCATCCGCGACTGCGGGAGCACGTTCATGCCACGCCGGGTGAGCACGTCCTCCAACACCTGCGCCGCCTCGGCGTCCTCGCCGGGCAGCACCCGGTCGCGGGAGGAGACAAGGGTGACCGGGATCCCGAGTGCGAGGTAGGCGCTCGCGAACTCCGCGCCCGTCACGCCGGAGCCGACGACGACCAGCTCGGTCGGCACCTCCGTGAGGTCGTAGACCTGCTCCCAGGTCAGGATCCGCTCTCCGTCGGGCACTGCGGTCGGCAGCGTGCGCGGCGCGGCCCCCGTTGCGATGAGCACGGCGTCGGCCGCCAGCGTCTCCGAACCGCCGTCCGCCAGCTCGGCGACCACGGTGCCCGGACCGTCCAGCCGCCCCCGGCCGCGCACGACCCGCACCCCGTCGCGCTCCAGCCGCCGCGCGATGTCGGCCGACTGCGCCAGCGCGAGGCTCTTCACCCGCTCGTTGACCTTGTGGAGGTCGACCGTCGGCGGGTCGCTCAGGATGCCGAGCTCCCCCGCGGCGGCGTACTCGGTCATCACCTCGGCCGTGGCGATCAGCGTCTTGCTCGGCACGCAGTCGGTGATGACCGCGGACCCCCCGATGCCGTCGGTGTCGACGACCGTGACCTCCGCGCCCAGCTGGGCAGCCACCAGGGCCGACTCGTAGCCGCCCGGACCGCCCCCGATGATGACCACGCTCGACATGGCGGTCATTGTTGCAGGGCTGGCCTCGATGCTGGGGGCTGCTCCCGCGGCGACGTGGTCGCTGTAACTCAGTGTTCGGTCCGCTCCCGCGGGGCAACGACCACTCCCTGGGTGCTGTGACCAGTCACAGCGCCGAGGGAGCGAACCCAACGCCCAGGTAGCTCCCCGCGCCCGGTCACCGCGCCAGGTAGGCCTCGACGGCAGCGTTGACGATCCGCGCGGGCGTGGTGCCCTGCTCGCGCGCGGCGGCGGCGACGCGGGTCCGCAGCGCGGCGTCGACCGCGCAGTCGTCAGGGACGGCCGCCGGCGCGGTGCGGCCCGGCCGGTCGACCGCGCGGCCGAACGCGCCGAGGGCGATCAGCGTCACGCTGCCGAGCACGTCGAGGATCGCGAGCACCCCGAGGAGCCGCCAGAACCCGCCGCCGGGGAGCTCGTCGTTCATCACCGCGCCGACAAGCATCAGCGCGACCACGCCGGCCGTCGCGAGCGTGCCCACGAGAGCCCCCTCGCGACCGGTCCCGTCGACGAGGGCGATCAGCAACGACGCCTGCGCGAGCGTGAACGCGATGATGGTGGCCGAGAGCATCAGCTGCCACGTGTCGCCGAGGTCATCACCCCAGACCATCGCCAGAGCAGCCATCGTGGCGGCGGCGGAGACGGCGGCGCCGAGCCAGCCCACGAGGGCGAGCCGGTGGCCGTCGAGGGCCAGGTAGCAGAGCATCGCCATCGACTCGATCCCGATGACGACGGTCGTCAGGAGGATCCGGGCTTCGGTGTCGCCGAACGACCCCGCCCCGACGAGGGCTCCGATGCCGAGCAGAGCGGCGATCGAGAACGACGTGATGACGCTGCCGACGACCAGCGGACGGAATTCCTTCATGCGTCCAGGGTCGCCGGCGCGGGGGCTCGAGGGATGAGCACGCGTACTCAACTCGGCCTGGCTCGGCCTGGCTCGGCTCGGCTCGGCCCGGCTCGGGGGCACTACCTCGGTGGTCGTCGTACTCCCTGGGTGCTGTGACCGGTCACAGCACCGAGGAGGCGATCGTTGCGCCGCGGGAGCGGACCGAACACTGAGTTACAGCGGGCGCGCGCCGCGGGCGGGCGGGCGCGCGGCGCGGGCGGAGCCGCGGGCGCCCGGACGGCGGCTACAGGTTGATCATGTGGCCGGCGATGCCGTGGATCGCTTCCTTGACCGCCTCGGTGAGGGTCGGGTGGGCGAAGACGTTGCGGCCGACCTCGTCGGCGGTGAGGTCCCACTTCTGGGCCAGGGTCAGCGCGGGGAGCAGCTCGGTGACGTCGGGGCCGATCATGTGGGCGCCGAGGATCTCGTTGTGCTCGGCGTCGGCGACGATCTTCACGAAGCCGACCCCTTCGCCGAGGCCCTGGGCCTTGCCGTTGGCCGAGAACGGGAACGAGGCGGTCTTGACGTCGTACCCCTTGTCCTTCGCCTGCTGCTCGCTGTAGCCGAACGAGCCGATCTGCGGCTGGCAGTAGGTCGCGCGCGGGACGAAGTCGTACTCGACCGGCATCGTCTCGGCTCCGGCGATGGTCTCAGCGGCGACGATGCCCTGCGCCTCGGCGACGTGGGCCAGCATCATCTTGCCGGTGCAGTCGCCGATGGCGTAGACGCCCTCGACGTTGGTGCGGCAGTAGTCGTCGATCTCGACGGCACCGCGCTCGGTGAGCTTCACGCCGGCCGCGTCGAGCCCGTAGCCCTCCACGCGCGGAGCGAAGCCGAAGGCCGCGAGGAACTTGTCGGCCTCGAGCACCTGCTCCTCGCCCTCGCCCGAGGCGGGCGCGACGGTTACCTTGACGCCGGAGCCGGTGTCCTCGACGTTCTTCACCGCGGTCGAGGTGAGCACCTTCACGCCGAGCTTCTTGTAGTGCTTGAGGAGCTCCTTGGACACGTCGGCGTCCTCGGTGGGGACCATCCGGTCGAGGTACTCCACGATCGTCACGTCGACGCCGAAGTTCTTCATCACGTAGGCGAACTCGACGCCGATCGCGCCGGAGCCGCCGATGATCATCGAGCCGGGGATCTCTGAGTCGAGGATCTGCTCCTCGTAGGTGACGACGTTGTCGCTCAGCGTCACGCCGGGCACCAGGCGCACGGTCGCGCCGGCGGCGATGATCAGGCTGTCGCAGGTGTACGACGTCGTGCTGCCGTCCTGCTCGACGTCGACCGCCTTCGGGCCGGTGAGCGTGCCCCAGCCGTCGATCTCGGTGATCTTGTTCTTCTTCATCAGGTAGTGGACGCCCTTGACGATCCCCTCGCTGACCTTGCGGGAGCGCGCGTGCGTCGGCCCGAACGACATCGTCGCGTCGCCCTCGATGCCGTACTTGTCCTTCTCGTGGTTGAGCGTGTGGGCGAGCTCGGCGTTCTTCAACAGCGCCTTCGAGGGGATGCAGCCCACGTTGAGGCACACGCCGCCCCAGTACTTCTTCTCCACCACGGCGACCGACTTGCCGAGCTGGGCGGCGCGGATGGCGGCGACGTAGCCACCGGGGCCGGCACCGAGGACGAGGACATCGAAGTGCGTGCTCACGAGGCGAGCCTACTCAGCCGGATAACCTGACGCCGTGCCGACCTACGCCGCGTATGGGACCAACCTCGATCCGGCTCGGATGGGCGAGCGGTGCCCCCACTCGCCGCTGCAGACCACGGGCTGGCTGACCGGATGGCGACTCACCTTCGGGGGCGAGGAGCACGGCTGGGACGGCTCGCTCGCGACGATCGTGCAGGACCCTCTGGAGCAGGTCTTCGTCGCGCTCTACGACGTGAGCACGCAGGACGAGCCGCTCCTCGACCAGTGGGAGTCGGCCGACTCCGGCCTCTACCGCAAGACCAAGGTGCGGGTCGCCACGCTGACCGGCTCGGTCGTCGCCTGGACCTACGTGCTCGACGCCTACGAGGGCGGCCTCCCGTCGGCCTCGTACCTCGGTGTGCTCGCCGACGCCGCGGAGGCGGCCGACGCGCCGGCCGACTACGTGGCCGCACTGCGCCGGCGGGCGTGCCGGTCGACCGGCCTGTAACCCGGCCCACTGCGGCGTCGTTGGACCCGCATGACGCCGCTCCCCCGTCTCGCCTCGATCGGCTGTGCCCTCGCGGCCGCGGTCGCTGCCTTCGCCGTACCCACCCCGGACGCGCCGGCCTCGGCCTCCCCGACCGCCGCGTCCACCGCGACCGAGCGGCACGCCGGCGACCTCGCGCCGCGCGAGGACCTCGACGCACCGCTGCCTCGCGGCCTCCGCGACGTGATGTGGGTCGGCAACAACTGGGACGGCACGGCGAGCATCGTGGACGCACGCACCTACGAGGTGCTGAAGAAGGGCGTCGACCTGGTCCCCGACAAGGCCCAGGAGCTGCGCGACATCCGGCTCAACCCGGTGAAGCTGGCGCTCTTCCTCGCGATCCGCGTCGGCCCGGGAGAGGGCCACGACCAGTTCGTCGACGACATGTTCACCACGCGCAACGGTCGCTACCTCGCCGTGTCGCGCCCGAGCTTCGCCGACGTGGTCTGGATCGACATCAAGAAGGCCACGCTCGGGCTGCCCGGATCGATCGTGCGCGAGCAGCCGATGGACGGCTACCGCAGCGACCACATGGCGCTCTCCCCCGGCGGCACCCGGTTGCTCGTGTCGGACTCGACGTCGCGGCAGGTCATCGAGTACGCCATGGTCGACCAGACGCTCGCCGACGGCACCCCGGTGAAGATGGGCGACCGGCTGCGGACGTTCGAGTCCGGTGAGACGCCGCACGAGAGCAACTACGCCAAGCGCGGCAGCGAGATCTTCCACGCCTCGATCGGCAAGGTCTACACGCCCGGCGACGGCACCGCCGCGCTCGACGCGATCCTCGACCCGCTCAGCGACTCGGTGAAGGGCGACCGCTGGTTCGAGATCGTGCGGGCCAAGGACTTCGCGATCCTCAAGCGCTGGGACATCGGCGAGGAGCTCGCCGAGGCGGGCTACCCCAACATGAGCAGCGCCGTGCGTCCGATGGCGATCGCGCCCGGCGGGCGCTACGTCTACTTCCAGGTGTCGTTCTTCCACGGCTACGTGAAGTTCGACACCCAGGCTCCCGACCTCAACGGCCACGCCGACTACACGCTCCGCGGCATGCCGGAGCCGTCGACCGGACGCGTCGTCGGCATCGTCAACCTGCAGAACCGCGTGCCCACGATGCCGCGCGACCTCTACGTCAACGACTCCGCCCACCACGGCCTGTCGATCAACAGCGCCGGCACCACGCTCTGCGTCGCCGGCACGATGGACGACTACGCCGCCCTGGTCGACGTCGCAACGGGCACCGCGACCTACTACGACGAGGCCTCCACCGGCCACGCCTACGACAAGCCGTACTGGACCACCGAGGGCCTCGACGACACCTGCTGGATCTCGTTGAGCGGCAGCGACGCGGTGGCCGTGCTCGACACCACCACCGGCGAGGAGCTGGCCTTCGACGGCGTCGGCAACCACCCGCAGCGGGTCCGGCACGGTTACGTGCCGGAGTCGACGATCGCGCAGTGGTGACGACCGTCGCGGGCTAACCTCCTCCACGTGACCGACCCCTCGCCGTACGACCTCGCCCAGCAGGCGGCCGCCCGACTCGCGGAGCTCACCGGCACCGCCCGGCACGACATCGCGCTCGTGCTCGGCTCCGGCTGGCTCCCCGCCGCCGAGATGCTCGGCGAGACCACCGCGGAGATCGACACCACCGACCTGCCGGGCTTCAGCGCCGCCGCGGTCGCCGGCCACTCGGGCAAGATCCGCTCGGTCCGCGTGGGCGGTCCCGACGGGCAGCAGGCGCTGGTCTTCCTCAGCCGCACCCACTACTACGAGGGCAAGGGTGTCGCGGCCGTGGTCCACGGCGTGCGTACGGCGGCAGCGGCCGGCTGCCGCGCGATCGTGCTCACCAACGGGTGCGGCGGTCTCAAGGAGACCTGGACGCCCGGCACGCCGGTGCTGATCAGCGACCACATCAACCTGACCGGCAAGTCGCCCATCGAGGGCGCCAACTTCGTCGACCTGACCGACCTCTACTCCAGCCGCCTGCGCGGCATCTGCAAGGAGATCGACCCCTCCCTCGACGAGGGCGTCTACTGCCAGTTCCCCGGGCCGCACTACGAGACGCCCGCGGAGATCGGCATGGTGCGCGCGATCGGCGGTCACCTCGCCGGCATGAGCACCACGCTGGAGGCCATCGCCGCCCGCGAGGCCGGGATGGAGATCCTCGGCATCAGCCTGGTCACCAACCTGGCGGCGGGCATGAGCGGCGCGCCGCTCGACCACGCCGAGGTGCTCGAGGCGGGCCGGGCCGCGGCCACCCGGATGGGCGAGCTGCTCACCCGGGTCGTGCCCCGCATCTGAGCGCGGCTCAGCGCACCGGCGGCAACGGCCCGAAGACCCGGTTGCAGCCGCCGCCCTTGCATCGCGACAGCACCGCGGTGCGGTGGGTCAGTGCCTTGCGGACCCGCCGGTAGTCGCGGTCCCAGAACCGGTTGTGCAGCGCGTCGGGATCGGTCCTGCGGTCGAAGAGGATGCCCTTGCGCGGCTGGCCGGCCCGATAGCCGAAGAGGTAGCGGTCGGTGGTGACGCCCCGGTAGGCCCACCCGGGGGTCGAGTCGCGCATCCGGTCGCCGGTCTGCACCAGGATCGTGTCGCGGAGCCGCCTGTCGTGCGCCCGCATCCGCTCGAGGCTGATGCCGTCGACCCGCTGCCCCGGGAGCGCGTCGCCCCAGTCGGCGAAGGTCGCGACCAGGTCGACCAGCGTGACCGGCGTGTCGTCCACCGTGCCCGGGTGGTAGCCGGGACCGCGGATGACCAGCGGCACGTCGAGGACCTGGTCGACGAGGTAGTTCTTCCCCTTCAGGCGGTGCTCGCCGAGGGCGAAGCCGTTGTCGGAGGTGAAGACGAGGTAGGTGTTGTCGAGCTCGCCCAGCCGGTCGAGCTCGCGGACCGTGTGCGCGACCGCGTCGTCGACCGACCGCAGCGCGCGCAGCCGGGCACGGAAGAGCTTGGCCGTCCACGCCCGACCGACCCTCGGCTTGCGCATCGACCTCGGCAGGTCGCCCACCCGCCGCTCGTTGAAGGCCGGTGAGTCGAAGACCGGCGGCCGGAGGTCGCTGTAGAGGTCGGCGTACTTCTGCTGCGCCACCGGCAGGTGCGGCGCCTGCAGCGTGACGTGCGGCGCGACGTGGTTGATCACGGTGAAGAACGGCCGGTTGCTCCGCGCGAACTGCTCGAAGGCGTCGTCGGAGCGCTGCTCCATGGTGCGCGTCACGTACTGGTGGCGCACGCGGTCGCCGTTGAAGAAGCGACCCCGCTCGTAGGTGTAGATGCCGCTGAGCTGGGCGTCCCAGATCGTCCAGCCCTCGGGCGCCCGCAGCGGGCGGGCGTGCTCGTAGCCGTTGAGGTACTTCCCGTGGTACGACGTCCGGTAGCCCGCCGCCTTCAGCCAGCGCCCGATGTTCTGGTCGGGCTGGAGCAGCGCCTTGAACCCGCCGAACGGCCCGTCGTTGTGGCGCACGCCGTTGTTCTGGCCGTACTGGCCCGACGACAGCTCCGCGCGTGCCGGGCAGCACAGCGGGTGGGGCGACAGTGCGTGGGTGAAGCTGACCCCCTGGTCGACCAGGAGGCGCTGGGTCTTCGGCATGTACTGCAGCTCGTCGGTCCGCATGTCGTCGGTGAGGATCAGCACGATGTTGGGCCGGCGCGCGGCAGCGGAGTCCTTGGCCAGTGACGGCGACGGCCCGCGGGTGCTCGCGAAGGCGCTGGTCACGACGGCGACCAGCACGATCACCGCGGCAACGACCGCGCCCCTCGTCGACCTCACCCGAAGAAGTTAGCCGAGAGGGTGGTAGTCCCGGTGCCGATCTCGCCGAACCCACACCGCGTCGTCGGTCTGCGTGCCCTCCGCCGCCAGCTGACGTTTGAGGACCTTGTTGGTCGCCGTGCTCGGCAGCTCCTTCGACAGCCGGACGTAGGCCGGCCACGCCTTCGGTGACAGGTCGGGCTGTTCGCCCAGGAAGCCCTCGAGCTCCTCGGGAGCCAGCTGCGCGCCGTCCCGGAGCACCAGCGCGGCCATGACCTGGTCGCCGACGAGCGGGTCGGGGACGCCGTACACCGCGACCTGGCTGATCGCGGCGTGACGCAGCAGGATCCGCTCGATCGGCGCGGTCGCCAGGTTCTCGCCGTCGACGCGCAGCCAGTCGGAGGTGCGGCCCGCGAGGTGGACGAACCCGTCGGCGTCGCGGTAGGCGAGGTCGCCGGACCAGTACATCCCTCCCTGCATCCGCTCCCGGGTCGCCGCCTCGTCGTTGTAGTAGCCGGCGAAGAACCCCGCGCCGGTGGTGTTGACCAGCTCGCCGACGCACTCATCGAGGTTGGTCACCCGACCGGTGTCGTCGACGATCGCGCGCGGGCA
The DNA here is from genome assembly GCF_041321175.1 of Nocardioides candidus. Taxonomy (NCBI): domain Bacteria; kingdom Bacillati; phylum Actinomycetota; class Actinomycetes; order Propionibacteriales; family Nocardioidaceae; genus Nocardioides; species Nocardioides candidus. The sequence continues at coordinate 389,925 of NZ_JBGGWC010000002.1, forward strand.
CTCGGTGCCGGTCGCGCGGTCGTAGACGGCGACGCCCTCGGCGGGGCGGCCGATCGAGCCCGGCGGCGTCTCCGGCACCCGGGTGACCACCACGGCGTTCTCGGTCGAGCCGAACCCGTCCGCGACGACGCAGCCGAACCTCCGGCCGAACTCGGCGATGTCGCGGTCGGACGCCTCGTTGCCGAAAGCCACCCGCAGCGGGTTGTCCGCGTCGTCGGTCTGCTCGGCGGTGGCGAGGACGTAGGCGAGCGGCTTGCCGACGTAATTGAGGTACGTCGCCCCGTGACGCCGTACGTCGGCGAGGAACCCGCTCGCACTGAACCTGCGCGCGAGGGCGAGCGTCGCGCCCGCGGCCGCGGCCGGCGCGAAACCCGCCGCGATCGCGTTGCTGTGGAAGAGGGGCATCGAGCAGTAGCAGACGTCCTCCGCGGTCAGCCCGAAGCGCTCGACCAGCATGGTGCCCGCGAAGACCGGCATCCGGTGGGTCAGCCGCACGGCCTTCGGGTCGCCGCTGGTGCCCGAGGTGAAGATCAGCATGAACGTGTCGGAGGGATCGGCGTCCGGGAAGCCGTCGGTGGTGCGCGGGGCGGCCGCGACCCGGTCCGCCCACTCCGCGTCGTCCGTCAGCACGACCGGGACGCCGAGGTCGAGACCGTCGAGCAGCGGCAGGTGCTCGCCGTCGGTCAGCACCACCTGGCAGTCGGCCCGCCGGATGTCGGCGGCGAGCGCCTCGCCCCGGCGGGTGGCGTTGATGCCCACGCTGACGTGACCGCCGATCGCGCCCGCGGCGATCGCCATCGCCATCTCAGGGATGTTCTCCATCAGCAGGCCGACGTGCGGCGGGGCGTCCGGGGCCAGCACGTCCTTCAGCACGTGGGCCCGGGCGGCCGACGCGCCGACGTACTCCTGCCAGGTCCAGGTGCGGTCCTCGAACGCCAGCCCCGGTGCGGTGCTGTCGGCGTGGGCCAGCAGCAGGTCGCGGACGGTCGCCGGCGCGGTCATCGCACGGCCTCCAGCCGGGCCCGCAGGCCTTCCTCGCAGCCCTGCATCATCCGGTGGTGGTTCCAGCGCAGGAGCGGTCGCGCCACCAGCGACGCCGCGGCGAGGGCACCGGTCACGGCCACCTCCTGCTCGAAGTCGGTGCGGGTGCCGCCCTCGACCGGGGCCAGGGTCCAGCGCACCCAGCCCTCCAGGTCACCGCTGACGGCGACCTCCAACCGGGGCGCCTCGCGGGAGACGGCGTCGAGCACCAGGTCGAGGGTGTAGGGCAGCACCGAGCGGCACAGCACGCGCGCCGTGTCGGGGCCGAGCCTGGCGACCGCGCGCACCTGCGGCCACCAGTCGGGGTAGTGCTCGAGGTCGAGGACGGTCTCCGCGACCGCGGAGGGCGCGGCCGGGGTCACCCAGGACGCACGGAAGGAGTACGACGCCTGCACGCCGCAATCCTGTCCTACCGTTCAGCAGGCATACGTGCCGGTGCGCACGGCGGGCGTGGTCGGCGCGACCTTGCCGTTCTTCAGGTTGTAGCCGCGCACCCAGTCGATCTTCACGACGGACTTGTTCATCTCGACGTTGCGGTCGGCGCCCACCAGGCGCATGCGCACCGTCATCGGCACCGTCGGCCGCGCGGCGCTCGCACCCAGGGACCCGATCACCTGGCCGTTGAGGAACCAGGTGATCCGCTTGCCGGTGATCTCCAGACCGTAGGCGTAGCCGTTGCTCGTGCTCTGCGGGTAGCCGGTGAGCGTGCGCGCCCAGCTGCCGCCGGAGGTCTTGGCGCCGATCGTCAGCGTCCCGTTGCTCGGGGAGACCTCGGCGATCCGGATGTTGTTGGCGCACGCGTCGGACCCGTCCTCGGGGACCAGCTCGATGATGAAGCGGTAGTCCTTGCCGGGGCTGAGGTCGTCCGGGGTGTCGGCGCGCTCCTTGATCTCCCAACGGCCCTGCTGCATGCCCTTGCCGTGCAGGGTGAGCATGCTGGTGCCGTAGTCGGGCGCGTCGAGCTTGTTGCGGATCACGCCGCTGTGGAACTCCACCCCGCCGCCGTACTTCACGACGCGGCCGCTGCCGTCGGTGTACTCCTCCCACGTGCCGCCCCGGCGGGACTGGCCGCGGTAGGCCGCGCTGTCGAAGGACTCGCCGAACTCCCAGGCGTAGTCCCACTGGACGAAACGCCACTGGAACTTCTGGCCCGCGGTGGCGCCGTCCCCCGCCAGCTGGGCGGCTCGGGTCGTGTGCGTCGGCGCCTCGGCGGTGCCGGGCGCGAGGGCGGCCGGGCCGACGACGAGCGCGGTCGCCGCCACGGCGACGCGGAGGGCGAGGCCCCGGGTGAGTGCCTTCATCACCGCTCCCCTCCCGTCTTCGGGTCGGGCGGTGTGGTCACGGTGTCGTGGGCATCGCCGACGAGGCTGTAGACGCCGTCACTGCTCACCGCGAACACCGTGTAGCTGACCGTGCTCCCCCCGGAGAACGGCCCGAGGTCGTCGGTGTACGACGTGTCGCCGGCCAGCGGCCGGGCGATCTCGCCGCGGTAGCCAGGCGCGCCACCGCCGAAGGTGCGGGCGACCACGTAGTGGTCGATCCCTGGCACCGGTCGCCACGACAGATCAACGGTCGAGGGCGCGGGAGCCTTCGCCGAGACGCCCAGCGGCGACGCCGGACGGTCCACCACCTTCAGGTGGTAGGGGAACGTGAAGAACTCCCCGATCTCGCACGGCTGCTGACCGACGCACTGGCCGGCGTTGGCCGGGATGTACTTCTCCATCCGCACCCGGTAGTCGCCGGCGACCTGCTTGAGGTCGGCGACGCCGTCGAAGGTGATCGCGCCGTCCTTGCCCAGGGTGCCTCGCAGCAGGTCGGTCCACGCGCCGGGACCGGTCCGTCGCTGCAGCGTCATGAGCCGGCCCGGGAGGGGCGGCTTGTTCTCACCCTTCGCGCCGTGCACGGTGTCGACCTTGAGCGTGAAGCCCTCGCCCTTGACCGCGATGCCCTCGGCGATCGTCTCGTCCAGAGCCGGCACGCCGTCGGGCGTCAGGGTCTCGTAGACCCGCACGTCGGCATCCTGGTGCTTGCTCGTGAAGTGGTGGGCCGGGCTCGCGCCCTTGCCGCTCACGACGCGGAAGTAGACCGCGTTCATGGCCGGCGAGGGGAACCAGAAGTCGAAGTGCCCGCGCGCGTCGGTCGACCCGACGTTGGAGTTCTCCACGTCCGCCCAGGCCGAGCCGAGCTTCCCGGTGCGCTGCAGGTGGATCTTCTGCGGCGAGCCCGTGCTGTAGTCGAGGGTGCCGACCCAGTGGGCGGGCGTGCCGCCGTACCACCCGGCGCCGGGCGTCACGTCGAGGGACGCGCGCTGCGCGGCGCCTTCGCTGCTGGGAGCGAAGGCGAACATCGCCGCGACGAGCCCGAGGACCGGTAGCCACCCGATGGCCACGGCTTTGTGATTCATGTGAGCGAAACCTCCAGAGGGAACCTCCACGGTGCCACGACGGCGGCGGATTCGCAGGCGTTCGCGGGAAGTGGTTGACGCTTCAGCGACCGCTTCCTACTAACGTGCGGGCCATGGCATCTCCCGACGTCGACGTCCTGCTGACCCGCGCTCGTGGCTGGATGGCCGAGGATCCCGACGAGCAGACGCGCGCCGAGCTCGGCGACCTGGTCGCGCGGGTCGAGGGCGGCGCGTCCGCGGAGGACGCCGCCGACCTCGCCGACCGGTTCCGCGGCACGCTCGAGTTCGGCACCGCCGGCCTGCGGGGTGCGCTCGGCGCGGGGCCGAACCGGATGAACCGCGTCGTGGTGATCCGCGCCGCCGCCGGCCTGGCCGCCTACCTGCGGGACAAGGGCGCGGCCACGGGGAGCACGGTGGTGATCGGGTACGACGCGCGCCACAACTCCGACGTGTTCGCCCGCGACACCGCGGAGGTCATGAGCGGCGCCGGGCTCGTCCCGCTGCTGCTGCCCCGCCCGCTGCCGACCCCCGTGCTGGCCTACGCCATCCGCGAGCTCGACAGCGTCGCCGGCGTCATGGTGACGGCGAGCCACAACCCGCCCCAGGACAACGGCTACAAGGTCTACCTCGGCGACGGGAGCCAGATCGTGCCGCCGGCCGACGGCGAGATCGCGGCCCGCATCGCTGCCGTGGGGACCCTGGCCTCCGTGCCGCGGCTGCCGCTGGACGCCCACGGAGGTCGGGTGCTGCGCGAGGACGTCGTCGACTCCTACCTCGACACCGTCGCCGGCCTCGCCGACGACGGCCCCCGCGACCTGGCCACGGTCTACACCCCGTTGCACGGCGTCGGCGGCAGCTCGGTCGCCCAGGTGATGGAGACCGCCGGCTTCGACGCGCCGCAGGTGGTCGAGCAGCAGGAGCACCCCGACCCGGACTTCCCGACCGTCGCCTTCCCCAACCCGGAGGAGCCGGGTGCGATGGACCTCGCGATGGCCCTCGCCGAGCGCACCCACGCCGACTTGGTCGTCGCCAACGATCCCGACGCGGACCGCTGTGCCGCCGCCGTACCCACGTCCGAGGGGTGGCGGATGCTGCGCGGCGACGAGGTCGGCGCGCTGCTCGCCTCCCACCTGCTGAAGCGCGGCAAGGAGGGGACCTACGCCACCTCGATCGTGTCCTCGTCCCTGCTGGGGAAGCTGGCGGCCGCCGCCGGCCAGGAGTACGTCGAGACCCTCACCGGCTTCAAGTGGATCGGCCGCCTCCCGGGGCTGGCCTTCGGCTACGAGGAGGCGCTCGGCTACTGCGTCGACCCCGAGCACGTGAAGGACAAGGACGGCGTCTCCGCGCTGCTGCTGCTGTGCGAGCTGGCCGCCGAGGCGAAGGCCGCGGGCCGCACCCTCCAGGACCTCCTCGACGACATCGCCGTCGAGCACGGGTTGCACGTGACCGACCAGCTGTCGGTGCGGGTGTCCGACCTCTCCCAGATCGGCACCGCCATGACCCGGCTCCGCGACACCCCGCCGACCTCCCTCGGCGGGCTCGCCGTCGAGCGCACCGACGACCTCTCGACCGGCGCCGGTGGGCTCCCGCCCACCGACGGGCTGCGCTACCACCTCGCCGAGGGCGCCCGGGTGATCGTCCGGCCGAGCGGCACCGAGCCCAAGCTCAAGTGCTACCTCGAGGTCGTCCTGCCGGTCGCCGACGGCGACGTGGCCACCGCTCGCGAGGCCGCCGGCCGGACCCTCGCCGCCCTCAAGTCCGACATCGGCGGCGCCCTCGGGCTCTAGCCGGGAGCGGACGCTCCTACGGTGCGGGCGCTGCGGCAGGGGTGCCGGTGGCACCATCGAGGGATGAGTGACGTCGACGCCGCGCTCGAGACGGCGATCCTCGACCTGCTCGCGCACCGCGACGAGGGGAAGACGATCTGCGTGTCGGAGGCGGCCCGCGCCGTGCGACCCGACGACGAGTCCTGGCGCGAGCTGATGGAGCCCGCCCGGGCGGCCGCGCGCCGGCTGGTCGCAGCGGGCGAGGTGGTGATCACCCAGGGCGGCGAGGTCGTCGACCCGGGGACGGCACGCGGTCCGATCCGCGTCCGGAGGGTGGGGTCGCACGACGCCGGGTGACGCCGCGGGCGCCGCGTCACACGAGGAACGTGACGACGACCGCGACGACGCTGGCGACGAGGGCACCGATCTCGAGCCACGCCGGCTCTCGTCGTACGGCGGCGGCGAGCGCCTCCTGCTCCTCGGAGCGCAGCTCGATCCCCTGGGCCGACCGGGCGTCGGCGGCCCGGTGCTGCAACCGCACCTCGACCAGCCCACCGAAGGAGCGCTGCGAGCTGGTCTCGCCGAGCTGGTCGTCGCGCCGGGCCGCGAAACGTCCCCGGCCGACCGCGGTGCTGGTGAGCCGGCGTCCGCCCACGAGCAGGGCGAGGAACTGCCCGACGGCCACCTGCTCGATCGCCGCGAGCGGCACGCTGATCGTCGAGAGCGGGTTGCGGAGGAGCAGGACGTCGGGCCGGAGACCCACCGCCGGGCGCAGCATGGTGAGCCAGAGACCGACGGCGACCAGGGCGCAGACCGCGTAGGCGGCGGGGTGGTAGTCGCCACCCCACCCGGTGATCCCGGCGAGTGCGACGAGTGCGACGAAGGCCAGGCCGATGATGCCCATGATCCGGCCGCCCCACGTCGTCAGCCACTCGGTCTGCTCGTCGGCCATGTCGTCCTCCCGGTCGTCCTCCCCCTGCTGCTCGCAGAGTTACATCCTCGCGACCTCGCAACCTTATGCTGGGTGGATGTCAGCCATCGTCTCCCCCGGCCTCGCGGCCTACGCCGACGTGACCGCGAGCGAGGCCTCCCTGCGTCGCTTCCTCCACGGCCTGCCCGGCGTCGACCAGGTGGGCGCCGAAGCGCGCGCCGCCGGCCTCGGCACCCGCTCGATCAAGACCACGGCGAAGGCCTACGCGCTCGACCTGGCCATCACGATGGTCGACCTCACCACGCTCGAGGGGCAGGACACCCCGGGCAAGGTGCGCGCGCTGGCCAACAAGGCGCTGCGCCCCGACCCGGCCGACCCGACCTGCCCCTCCGTCGCCGCCGTCTGCGTCTACGGCGACATGGTGGGCGACGTGAAGGCGATCGTCGGTGACCGGGTCAACGTCGCGGCTGTCGCCACGGCGTTCCCCAGCGGTCGGGCCGCCCTCGACATCAAGCTGGCCGACACCCGCGACGCCGTGGAGGCGGGCGCCGACGAGATTGACATGGTCATCGACCGCGGCGCCTTCCTCGCCGGCCACTACCTGCGGGTCTTCGAGGAGATCGTCGCGGTGAAGGAGGCCTGCCGGCGCTCGGACGGCACGCACGCCCACCTGAAGGTCATCCTCGAGACCGGCGAGCTGCAGACCTACGACAACGTACGGCGCGCCTCCTGGCTCGGCATGATGGCCGGCGGCGACTTCATCAAGACCTCCACCGGCAAGGTGCAGCCCGCAGCGACCCTGCCGGTCACGCTCGTCATGCTCGAGGCGGTGCGCGACTTCCGCGAGGCGACCGGGGTGCAGATCGGCGTCAAGCCCGCCGGCGGCATCCGCACCGCCAAGGACGCGATCAAGCACCTCGTGATGGTCAACGAGGTCACCGGTCCCGACTGGCTGACGCCCGACTGGTTCCGGTTCGGGGCCTCGACCCTCCTCAACGACCTGCTGATGCAGCGCACCAAGCTCGCCACCGGCCGCTACAGCGGCCCCGACTACTTCACCTTGGACTGATCATGGCAACCTCCGCGCCCACCAGCCCGTCCTCGAACATCTTCGACTACGCGCCCGCACCCGAGTCGCGTGCGATCGTCGACATCAAGCCGTCCTACGGCCTCTTCATCGACGGCGAGTTCGTCGACGGCCACGGCTCGCCCTTCAAGTCGATCAACCCCGCGAGCGAGGAGACCCTCGCCGAGATCGCCGAGGCCGACGAGGCCGACGTCGACCTGGCCGTGCGAGCGGCCCGCCGTGCCTTCCGCGCCTGGTCGCGGATGCCCGGCCGGGAGCGGTCGAAGTACCTCTACCGGATCGCCCGGATCATCCAGGAGCGCAGCCGCGAGCTCGCCGTGCTGGAGTCGATCGACAACGGCAAGCCGATCAGGGAGGCCCGCGACGTCGACGTACCGATCATGGCGGCCCACTTCTTCTACTACGCCGGCTGGGCCGACAAGCTGGAGTACGCCGGGCTCGGCGCCAACCCGCAGCCGCTGGGCGTCGCCGCGCAGGTCATCCCGTGGAACTTCCCCCTGCTGATGCTCGCCTGGAAGATCGCGCCCGCTCTCGCCTGCGGCAACACCGTCGTGCTCAAGCCGGCGGAGACCACGCCCCTGACCGCGCTGCTCTTCGCCGAGATCTGCCAGCAGGCCGACCTGCCGCCGGGTGTCGTCAACATCGTCACCGGCGCCGGCGGCACGGGGCAGGCCCTCGTCTCCCATCCCGATGTCGACAAGGTCGCCTTCACCGGCTCGACCGACGTGGGCAAGGCGATCGCTCGCGCCATCGCAGGCAGCGACAAGAAGGCCACCCTCGAGCTCGGCGGCAAGGCCGCCAACATCGTCTTCGACGACGCCCCCATCGACCAGGCCATCGAGGGCATCGTCGGCGGCATCTTCTTCAACCAGGGCCACGTCTGCTGCGCGGGCTCCCGGCTGCTGGTGCAGGAGTCGGTCGCCGAGGAGGTCATGGAGAAGCTCAAGCGCCGGATGGGCACGCTCCGCGTGGGCGACCCGCTGGACAAGAACACCGACATCGGCGCCATCAACTCCGCCGAGCAGCTCGGCCGGATCCGTGCGCTCGCCGAGATCGGCGAGGAGGAGGGCGCGGAGCGGTGGTCGCCGCCGTGCGAGCTGCCGAGCGCGGGCTTCTGGTTCCCGCCGACCGTCTTCACCGGCGTCTCCCAGGCCCACCGGATCGCGCGCGAGGAGGTGTTCGGCCCGGTGCTGTCGGTGCTGACGTTCCGGACGCCGTCCGAGGCGCTCGAGAAGGCCAACAACACCCCCTACGGACTCTCGGCAGGCGTGTGGACCGAGAAGGGCTCCCGGATCCTCCACATGGCCAACGAGCTGCGCGCCGGCGTGGTGTGGGCCAACACGTTCAACAAGTTCGATCCGGCCAGCCCCTTCGGTGGCTACAAGGAGTCCGGCTACGGCCGCGAGGGCGGCCGCCAGGGTCTCGCCGCCTACCTCGAGCACGACACGAAGGCAGGTGCCTGATGGCGCGCATCGAGGTCCGCAAGACCTACAAGCTCTACATCGGCGGCGCGTTCCCGCGCTCGGAGTCGGGCCACTCCTACGAGGTCCAGGACAGCAAGGGGAAGTTCGTGGCCAACGCCGCACTGGCGTCGCGCAAGGACGTCCGGGACGCGGTCGTCGCCGCCCGCAAGGCGTTCGCCGGCTGGTCGGGCCGCACGGCCTACAACCGGGCGCAGATCCTCTACCGCATCGCCGAGGTGATGGAGGACCGGCGGCCGCAGTTCGTGCAGGCCGTGCAGCAGTCGGAGGGCGGCACGGCCGCCGCCGCCGGCCGCCAGGTCGACGAGGCCATCGACCGGCTGGTCTGGTACGCCGGCTGGGCCGACAAGCTGGCCCAGGTCGTCGGCAACGCCAACCCGGTCGCCGGACCGTTCTTCAACCACTCGGCTCCCGAGCCGACCGGCGTCGTGGGCGTGCTCGCCCCGCAGTCGTCGTCCCTGCTCGGCCTGGTGTCCGTGGTGGCCCCGGTCATCGTCACCGGCAACACGGCGGTCGTCGTGTCGTCGTACGGTCGACCCCTCCCCGCCGTCACCTTCGCCGAGGTGCTCGCCTCCTCCGACGTGCCGGGTGGGGTGGTCAACCTCCTCACCGGTGACGCAGCGACGCTCGGCCCCTGGCTGGCCGCGCACATGGACGTCAACGCGATCGACGTCTGCGGCGTCGCGGGCGACATCGACCTGGCGGTGACGTTGGAGGTCGCGGCCGCCGACAACCTCAAGCGCGTACGCCGGGCGCCCGGTGCCGAGCCCGACTGGACCGTCGCGCCGGCCCTGTCGACCATGACCGACTTCGTGGAGACCAAGACGGTCTGGCACCCGATCGGCGTCTGAGTCACCCGCACGCAGCGGTAGCCGAACGGCGCCACCCCACGCGGACTCGGATCGTCGAGGGCGACGTCGCGCCTAGGGCGTCGGGTCGGGCTTGTGCACCACGGTGACCGTGGCCGCGGCCGAGTCGACCTCGTGCAGGAACTGGTGGTTGTCCCACGTGCGCTGGAAGACGTCGTTGTAGAGCGTCGCACCCACCTGTCCGGCCGGGTCGATCGGGATCTTGAGGGACTTGTCGCTGTAGGGGGTCGACGCCTGCTGGAAGGCCGACTGCGCGTAGCCCAGGAGGCCGGGGAAGTCGAAGTCGCTCGAGCCCGTGGCGCACTGGGTGTAGTGCTCGTGATAGGTCTCGTGGGCGCCGGCGAAGGTCAGTACCAGCTTGCCCGGTTGCACCGGGGGCTGCTGCCCACCGGGCGGCACCTCGTAGGGGTTGATGTCCACGAAGAGGTATGCCTTCACGGTGCCGTTCACGGTCGACGTCAGGTCGGTCTCCCTCACGAAGACCGGACAGTCCGAGGTGCCCTCGTAGTCCTTCCACACGTCGGAGTACGCCAGCTGACCGGTGTCGTACTGGAGCGGCGACGTGACGGTGCTGTCGAAGAGGCCGATGTCGAGGGTCGCCTGCTGCGTGGCCCAGTGGCCCTCCACGTCCTGGGAGAACGTGCCGACCTGGTGAGCCGGGTAGTGGTAGCTGTGCGTGACGTCGAGGGCCACCTTGGCCTGGAAGTGTCCGCACGCCAGTGCCTTGCCGTAGGCGTCGGATCCCAGCGTCGGCGCTCCCAGCACGTCTGCCCATCTCGCGATCCCGAGCAGGATGATGATGTCGCTGAGGTGGTGGTCGACCGCGCAGCGCGCCCACGACTTGTCGATGGCGTTCTTGACGATCTTCGGCAACAGCGTGGCGAGGAGGTCTCCGCGGGCGCCCGGCTTGCCGCCGTTGAGCAGCGTGAAGCGCTCCCAGCGGAAGGCGTCGTCGAGGGCCGTGCTGGCGATCTTGTCGTCCGTCAGGGCCGCGTTGAGCTCCTGCACCACTTGGTGGTCGAAGTAGTCGTCGTAGAGCGACTGGACGTCCTGCAGCACGCTCGGGTCGGCACTTCCGCCGGCCAGCTCACTGAGCCGCTCGGACCGGAACAGCTCGGCGGCCTTGGCCTGGAGCTGCTCGAGGACCCGGGCCGGCGGGTGGGCGAGCAGGTACTGACGTCCTGCGGCGCTGGCGTCCAGCACCACTGGTGACGAGAAGTGCGAGATGGAGAGCACGGCGACGTCCGGTCCGGAGCTGCCGCCCTCGCTCGGCGGCAGGATCGGCGACATCGACAGGTCCGTGCCCCCGGTGTTGAAGACGGCGCCGGTCTGGCGCTGGAGGTTGCCCGAAGTGAGGCCGGGACCGGTGATGGTCAGGGTCCCGGGGTTGGCGAGCTGGAGACCCTCCGGCTCCAGCCGGACGCCCGCGAGGAACGAGGTTCCCGAAGGCAGGCCCGACACCGACGACAAGACGGTCATCGTGACGTCGACGTGGCCCTGCAGCGCGGCACCGCGGTTCTGGTCACCGAAGTCGCCCGGCAGGTGCAGGTGATAGCTCGTCGTGCCGGCCGCGTCGTAGGCGGTGAGGTCGAGGCCGAGGACGGGGCTGTACGTGCCGCTCAGGACCGTGGCGAATCCCGCGTCGTCCGTCGCTGTCACCGGCGGCGCCGGGTCCGGCGTCTGCGGGAAGACTCCCGGGCTCCCCGCCGTGACGGTGAGCCGGGCGGTCGACGTCCGGCAGTTGTTGCCCTCCTTGGACTCCGTCACCTTCTTCCCGTCGTCGGCGCACGCGATCACCCAGTAGGCCCGTGCCTTCGTCGTGGCCGGCACGGTCAGCGTCGTCGTGCCGGTGCTGTGGGCACCGGCGCCGAGACGCGCGACCTGGCGCGTCCCGATGCGATGGTCGCCCTTCGACCGCTTCTGGTCGGTCGAGAGGTAGAAGGCTGTCCTGCTCGCCCCGGCCTTGCCGGAGCCGACGTTCTTGGTCGTGTCGCTGACCCTGACCACACCACCGGCCGCGACGGAGTGCGCCTTCAGGCCCACCGTCTTGACCACCAGGTCCGGCTTGCCGGCGGCGTGCGCCGCCGGGGTCGGCCCGCCCGGGACGGTGGCCAGGACGGCCGCGAGTGCGGCGATGACGGGGACGACACGTCGGTTCATGGCAAGCGCCCTTGCAGCGAGGGGGGAGAGGCCTTCACCTGGTGTGTGCCAGGTCCTCACATCGTGATCCGGGCACCCGGCCCTGTCTCGGTATTGCGGAGATTCACAGGATCGGGTGCTGGGAGGCTGGGCGCGGACGGCGCCCGGCCCCCATTAGGCTGGGCCGATGCCCGCTCGCGTCATCGTGCTCGCCGGCCCTTCGGGAGCCGGCAAGTCGCGGCTCGGGGAGCGCCTCGCACAGCGGTTCGGGTGGCCGACGCTGCGTCTCGACGACTTCTACCGCGACGGCGACGAGGCGGGGCTGCCACGGATCTCGGAGGGCAGCAACGCGGGGCTCGTCGACTGGGACGACCCCGACAGCTGGCACCGCGACGACGCGGTCGCGGCGCTCGTCGAGCTGTGCCGCACCGGCACGACCGACGTGCCTGTGTACTCGATCTCCGAGAGCCGCCGGACCGGCGCCCAGCGGCTCGCCCTCGGCGGTGCACAGGTGTTCTGCGCCGAGGGCATCTTCGCCCCCGACGTGGTCCGGGCCTGCCGGGACGCCGGGGTGCTCGAGGCGGCCTACTGCGTCACCCAGCACCCCGCACTGACCTTCTGGCGACGACTGCACCGCGACCTCCGTGAGCACCGCAAGCCACCCCTGGTGCTGCTGCGCCGGGGGCTCGCGTTGGCGCGTGCCCAGCGTGACGTCGTACGCCGCGCGGTCGACGCCGGCTGTCGGGTCGCCTCCGGCGACCGGGCGTACGACGAGATCCTGGCCACCCACCCGCGCAACGGCCAGGACGAGCGTGGACTGGCCCGCTGACGTCGCGCCGGCGACCCTGCGGCAGCCGGACTCCGTCTCGTGCGGACCTACGGCCATGGTGGCGGCGCGGATGCTGCTCGAGCCGAGCTACCGTCCCGACGACCTCCCCGCGGAGATCGCGGCGACCCACCGGCGCCTGACCTCGACGCACAGCGCACGCGACCGGTTCCAGGTGCCGTGGCCACGCCGCCTCGGCACTCCCCCGTGGGCGGTCGCCAACACCCTCACGGACCTCGTCGGTCGCGAGCGGATCGCCGCCGTCGACGTCCGTCCCCGTCCCGGGATCGGCTTCGAGGTGCTCGCCGAGCAGGTCCGTCGCCGGCCGGTCGCCGTCTACCTCGGCAGCCGCTGGCTCCCGCGCCACGTGGTGCTGGCCTTCGACGAGGTGCGCCACGAGGACGCCGTCCGCGTGTTCGACCCTGCTCGCGGCGAGACCGTCACCGTGCCCCGTGACCGCTGGGCCTCCCACCGGGTCGAGGTCGCCGGGTGGTCGCACTTCTGGTTCGTCGTCTGAGCCGGCGGCCGTCCGGACCCTTCCCCAGGACCCGCGGCGGCACGGGGTTGTGTCGGACCCCTCGTGTTGAGTATCGAACATGAACCGGACCACCGCCCAGCTCCTCGACGACCTCGCCACCGACGTGGCCACTCGTCGACGCGCGGAGGTCGAGGAGTTCGACCACCTGATCGCGTGGGCCGATGCGAACGTGGTCGACGACCCTGCCGGTGCCGCGACCATCCGGGACTCCTACGTCGACACCGGGATCCCGATCGCGGGGCCCGGCGCACCCTTGGTCTCCGAGTTCGCCCTCGGTGAGCTGTCTGCCACCTTGGAGCGGTCGCTGGACTCCGGGCGTGACTACGTCGGGAAGGTCATCGAGTGCGGCTGGCGTCTGCCGACCATTCGTGACGCTGTGATCGCGGGGAAGGTCCCGGTCTGGAAGGCCCTGCGGGTCGCCGACCTGACCCGGGTGTTGTCCGCGGAGGCCGCAACCTATGTGGACCGCAACCTCGGCTTCGCGCTCCCGGGCTGCACCTGGGCTCAGGTCGACCGGCTCGTGGCCGAGGCGGTCGCCCGGTTTGACCCCGACACCGCTGAGGAGCGTCGTCAGGATGCTGCCGACCGGCGGCACTGCACCCTTCACCTGGACGGTGCCACCCTCGACGGGGTCGTCGACCAGACCGCGGTCCTCGACACGGCCGATGCTCTGAGCCTGGAGGAGGCCGTCGCGCGACGTGCCGAGGAGCTCCGACTCTCCGGTTGTGAGGAGCCGTTGGACGTGCGGCGTTCGATGGCGATGGGTGAGATCGCCCGCGGCGACCTCGCCCTCGACCTCCCCGTCGCAGACCCCCGGACCGGGGAGGTCACCAAGACCCTGAAGGGCAAGCGGCTCGAGCTCGTCATCCATGTCACCGCCACCGCCCTTGGTGCCGTCGGGTCGAGCAGATCGAGCAATGTGGGTCGGCTCGGCACCACCAACAAGCCGATCCTCCTCGAACAGGTCCGCCGATGGGCTGCCACCCGAGGGACCCAGGTCTTGGTGCGGCCCGTGGTCGACCTCAACGACCACCAGCCCGTCGACTCCTACGAGATCCCCGACCGACACCGCCGCACCGTCGAGCTCCGCGACGCGACCTGCCGGGCGCCGTACTGCACCCGCAAGGCCGAGGCCTGCGACCTCGACCACGCCATCCCCCACGACAAGGGCGGGCCCACCTGCCCGTCCAACCTCGTCCCCCTCTGCAGGCGCCACCACCGCGCCAAGACCTTCGACTACTGGACCTACGAGGTCATCAGACCCGGCCTCTACTACTGGCGATCGCGCAACGGCCGGAGCTTCCTGGTGGGCGACTCTGGCACCCATCCTCTCGGACCACCGGGCGGACACGACCGACATCCAGGACACGACGAATCACCCTGGGCCGACCCCGGCTTCCCCGAACACTGACCCACCCACCCGATGACCCCGCCCGCCAGCGGGGCCATCGGCATGCCCGAGCGCTGATCGGAAGGACCAGGTACGGCAACCGCCGCGCTGCACGGGTCGATGGGTGTTCGACGATCGCGGTCAACGGCCCGGACTCGGGCCCTCGCCACCTCACCCCCGGTGGTCGGCGTACCAGGGCTTGATGACGTCCATGATCAGCCGGTAGCGCTCGTCGTAGGGCAGGAAGGCCGACTTCATCGCGTTGACGCTGAGCCACTCGACCTTGTCCAGGCCCCAGCCGAACGCCTCGCAGAGCAGCTGGTGCTCTCGGGTCATCGACGTGCCGCTCATCAGCCGGTTGTCGGTGTTGACCGTGACGCGGAACCGGAGGTCGGCGAGCATCCCGATCGGGTGCTCGGCGATCGAGGGCGCAGCCCCGGTCTGGATGTTCGACGACGGGCACATCTCCAGCGGGATGCGCTTGTCGCGGACGTAGGAGGAGAGCAGGCCCAGCTTGGCGGTGCCGTCCTCGGCGACGGCGATGTCGTCGATGATGCGCACCCCGTGGCCGAGCCGGTCCGCGCCGCACCACTGCACCGCCTCCCAGATCGACGGCAGCCCGAAGGCCTCGCCGGCGTGGCAGGTGGCGTGGCCGTTCTCCTGGCGCACGTAGTCGAACGCGTCGAGGAAGCGGGTCGGCGGGAAGCCGGCCTCCGGGCCCGCGATGTCGAAGCCGGCCACGCCCTGGTCGCGATAGCGGATCGCGAGCTCGGCAATCTCCAGCGACGGCGCCGCCTGGCGCATGGCCGTGAGCAGCTGGCGCACGACGATCCGCCGTCCGCTGGCCTCGACCCCCTGGTCGAATCCCTCCTGCACCGCCGCGACCACCTGGTCGAGGCGGAGCCCGTGCTGCACGTGCAGCTCGGGCGCGTAGCGGATCTCGGCGTAGACGACCCCGTCGGCGGCGAGGTCCTCGACGCACTCACGGGCGACCCGGGTCAGCGCGTCGGGGGTCTGCATGACGCCGACGGTGTGCTCGAAGGTCTCCAGGTAGCGCACCAGCGAGCCCGAGTCGGCGGCCTCGGTGAACCACGTCCCCAGGGCTGCGGGGTCCGTCGCCGGCAGCTCGTGTCCGATCGTGGCGGCCAGCTCGACGATCGTCGCGGGCCGTAGCCCACCGTCGAGGTGGTCGTGGAGGAGCACCTTCGGCGCGGACCTCAGGTCGTCGGTGGTCGGCATGCCTGTAGGTTCCATGCCGACATTCTTCCCATCCGGTCAACCGATGGGGCCGAACGGCGGAATCAATGCGAGAAGGAGCGGGTCGATGCGGGTCTTCACGACGTTCGAGGAGCTCGAGGCGGCTGCGGGCGAGGAGCTCGGCGCCAGCGAGTGGGTCACCATCGACCAGCGTCGCGTCAACCAGTTCGCCGATGCGACCGGCGACCACCAGTGGATCCACGTCGACGTCGAGCGCGCGAAGGACGGCCCGTTCGGCGGCACGATCGCCCACGGCTACATGACGCTGGCTCTCATCCCGTGGCTCGGCAGCCAGGTCTTCAAGCTCGCCACGCCGGGGGCCAAGCTCAACTACGGCGTCAACAAGGTCCGCTTCCCCGCGCCGGTCCCCGTCGGCGCCCGCGTCCGCGCACACGTGAGCATCACGGGCGTCACCGACATCCCCAGCGGCAAGCAGCTGATCTCGAAGCACACCATCGAGATCGAGGGCCAGGACAAGCCGGCGTGCGTCGCCGAGACGGTCGTCCTCCTGCTGCCCTCCTGAGCCCCGGGGGCCGGACCCGGGTCAGCTCACCCGGTCGATGACGATCGGCCGGGCGTCGTACGACGTGCCGGGCGCAGCCACCTCGTAGCCGCCCTCGAGCGCGGCCAGTGCGCGGTCGAAGCGCTCGGGTGTGTCGGTGTGCAGGGTGAAGAGCGCCTGGCCCGCCGTGACGGTGTCGCCCGGACGGGCGTGCCACACGACCCCGGCTCCGGCCTGCACCGGGTCCTCCTTGCGCTCGCGGCCGGCACCGAGCCGCCATGCGGCGACACCGACGGCCATGGCGTCGAGGCGGGTGAGCACCCCGTCGGCGGCGGCCGTCACGACGTGCGTCTCGCGCGCCTCCGGGAGCGGAGCGTCGGGATCGCCGCCCTGGGCGCGGATCATGGCCTTCCAGGCGTCCATCGCCGAGCCGTCGGCCAGCTTGTCGGCCGGGTCGACCCCGGTCATGCCCGCCCCGTCGAGCATCTCGCGCGCCAGCGCGAGGGTCAGCTCCACGACGTCGGCCGGACCACCGCCGGCGAGCACCTCGACGGACTCGGCGACCTCGATGGCGTTGCCGGCCGTGTGGCCCAGCGGGACGTCCATGTCGGTCAGCAGCGCGACGGTGCGCACGCCCGCATCGGTGCCGAGCGCGACCATCACCTCGGCCAGCTCGCGCGCGCGGTCGACGTCCTTCATGAAGGCGCCGCTGCCGACCTTCACGTCGAGCACCAGCGCCCCGGTGCCCTCGGCGATCTTCTTGCTCATGATCGAGGAGGCGATGAGCGGGATCGCCTCGACGGTGCCGGTCACGTCGCGCAGCGCGTAGAGCTTCTTGTCGGCAGGAGCCAGGCCGTCGCCCGCGGCGCAGATGACCGCGCCGACCGACTCCAGCTGCGCCATCATGTCGTCGTTGGACAGCGCCGCCCGCCAGCCCGGGATCGACTCCAGCTTGTCGAGGGTGCCGCCGGTGTGCCCGAGACCGCGCCCGGACAGCTGGGGCACGGCGACGCCGCACGCCGCGACGAGCGGCGCGAGCGGCAGCGTGATCTTGTCGCCGACGCCGCCTGTGGAGTGCTTGTCGGCGGTCGCCCGCGAGAGCGCGGAGAAGTCCATCCGCTCCCCCGAGGCGATCATCGCCGCGGTCCAGTCGGTGATCTCGCGTCGGTCCATGCCGTTGAGCAGGATGGCCATCGCCAGCGCCGACATCTGCTCGTCGGCCACGACGCCCTTCGTGTAGGCGTCGATCACCCAGTCGATCTGGCTCGTGCTGAGGGTGCCCCGGTCGCGCTTGGTCGAGATGACCTCGACCGCGTCGTGCCCGCTCATGCGCCCTCCGCCGCAGCGAGGTCGTCGGGTCCGAAGGCGAGCGGAAGCACCTCGTCCATGGTCTTCACACCTTCCGGCGTCATGAGCTCCAACCGTGCGCCACCGGCCTCGAAGAGGATCTGCCGGCAACGTCCGCACGGCATGATCACCTCACCGGCCCCGTTGACGCACACGACGTGCGTGAGCCTGCCGCCACCCGTGGCGTGGAGCGAGGACACGAGCCCGCACTCGGCGCACAGGGTGACGCCGTACCCGGCGTTCTCGACGTTGCAGCCCACCAGCAGCCGGCCGTCGTCGGCGAGGCCGGCGGCGCCCACGTGGAAGCGGGAGTACGGCGCGTAGGCGCGCGTGGAGACCTCGGTCGCCGCCGTGCGCAGCGCCTCCCAGTCGACAGCCACGATCAGTCGCTCTTGATGTAGGGCTGGCCGTCCGCGGCGGGTGGTCGCACCCGCCCGATGAAGCCGGCGACGGCGATGATCGTGGCGAGGTAGGGCAGCGCGGAGAGCAGGTCGCCCGGCACCTTGTCGCCGAGGATGCCCAGCTGGTCCTTGAGGTTCTGCAGGAAGCCGAACAGCACGGCCGCGAAGGCCGCCCCGACCGGGTGCCAGCGGCCCATGATGACGGCGGCCAGGGCGATGAAGCCGAACCCGGCGGTCATCTCCCTGTCGAACGCGCCCGTCGTGAGCGTGAAGGACGCGCCGCCCAGGCCGGCGAAGACGCCACCGAGGAGCACCGCCTGCCAGCGGGTGCGGTCGACGTCGATGCCGACCGTGTCGGCGGCCTTCGGGTGCTCGCCCACCGAGCGCACGCGCAGCCCCCACCGCGTCTGGAAGAGCAGCAGCCAGACGAGCGGGACCGACAGGTACATCACGTAGACGAGGAGGTTCTGCCCGAACAGCGGCTCACCGATGTAGGGGATCTTGTGCAGGCCCGGGATCTCGACGGTCTCGAGCAGCTGGGGGTTGTTGAGCTTGTCCTTCTTGTCGTGCGGGATCTGGCCGAGCAGGAAGCTCGTGATGCCGTAGCCGAACGCCACCAGCACCACGCCGACCACGACCTGGTCGACGTGGTAGCGCAGCGCGAAGAAGGCGAGCAGCGCAGCGACGCCCACCCCGGCGATGATGCCGCCGAGCAGCCCGAAGACCGGGCACCAGAAGAGCGGGATGGCCGCGATGTTGGCCACCGCGAAGCTCGAGAACACCGACCCGAAGAAGGCGCCGGCGATGAACTGGCCCTCGATGGCGATGTTGACCACGCCCGCGCGCTCGCAGAGCACCCCGGCCAGCGCACCGAAGACGATCGCGGTGGCGATGCGGATCGTGCCCGGGATCGGGCTCGTGATCGCCGGCGCGAAGGCACCGGACGGGTCGGCGTAGGCCCACATCAGGAAGGCGCCGTAGAAGCCCAGCCCGACGACCACGCCCAGCAGCACGCCCCACATCCCGCGCGGGTAGCGGTTCACCAGCGCCAGCAGCAGGGCGACGACCGTGAGCGCGATGGCGATCAGGGACACCGGCGTGCCGCTGAAGACGACCGGCTGGTTCTCCAGCGTGCGCGGACCCTTGAAGAGGTGGCTGACCTGCGGGTCGTCGATCTTGAGCTTGAACCAGACCTCCGCCAGCAGCACGATGCCGAGGACCACGATCAGCTTGACCTGACGGCGCACGTCGGCGCGGTCGCGCACCTTCGGATCGGGGGCGGAGGTCGCGGCAGGGGTGGGGAGTACGTCGGTCATGCTGCCGCTCCTTCGGTGACGACGTCGGTCTTCTGCTTGGCTCGGCGGCGCCGGATGCGGCCCAGGTTGCGGATCAGGGTGGGGGCGGCCACGAACAGCACGATGAGCGCCTGGACCACCTGGATCAGCTCGGGCGGCACGCCTGCGGAGGCCTGCATGCCGAGGCCGCCCGCGGAGAGCGCGCCGAAGAGCAGGCCGGCGAGGACGGTCCCGAGCGGGGTGGCCCGGCCGAGCAGGGCCACGGTGATCGCGTCGAAGCCGACCGAGCCGACGACCTGGTCGGTGACCGACTGGTGCAGGCCGAGGACGGTCATGCAGGCCGCCATGCCGGAGAGCAGGCCGGCCAGGCCCATCACCATGATGTAGACCTTCGTCGTGCTCATGCCGGCCGTGCGGGACGCATCGGGGTTGGCGCCCACCGCGCGCAGCTCGAAGCCGAGCTTGCTCCGCTCGAGGATCCACCAGACCGCGGCCGCGGTGAGCACCGCCAGCGGGATGCCGAGGTGCAGCCCGGCGACCGTCGGGAAGGTCGCGCTGTCCATCGGCGGCGGCGTGATCAGGTTGTCGCTGTTGTGCTTCTGGAAGGCCTCCTTCGCGAGGAAGTAGAGGACCACGAAGCGCGCGACGTTGTTGAGCATGATCGTCGTGATGACCTCGTGGGCGCCCGAGGTGGCCTTGAGCCAGCCCACGAGAGCGCCCCAGAACGCGCCGGCCGCCAGGCCGGCGACCAGAGCCGCGAGCAGGTGGATGCCCGGCGGCAGGTCCCACGTGAAGCCGACGTAGCCCGCGGCGAGGGCGCCGACGAGCGCCTGCCCCTGCGCACCGATGTTGAACAGCCCGGCCCGGAAGGCGATCGCCACACCGAGGCCCGCGCAGATCAGCGGCGCGGAGCGCTCGAGCGTGCGCTGCAGGGCAGGGCCGGAGCCGACGGCTCCGCGCACCAGCGCCGAGTAGGCGTCCCAGACGGCCTCGGCGGAGTAGCGCAGGACGTCGCCGCCGTAGACGAAGAACGACCCCGGGTAGTTCACGAGGTTCTTGAAGGCGTCGATCACCTGCTCGTCGGACACGATGACGAGGAAGGCGCCGACCACCAGGGCCAGCGCGATGGCCAGCACCGTGTCGCGCACGGTGGGCAGCCAGGTGCTGACGCTGCGCCTGCCGGTGGGCTCCGGCTCCGGGATCAGCGTCTCGGGGGTCGGGGACATGGCCATCAGGCACTCACCTCCGGGGTCGCGCCCGCCATCAGCAGGCCGAGCTGCTCGCGCGGGGTGTCCGGCGGGACGGTTGCGACGATGCGGCCGTCGTACATCACGGCGATCCGGTCGGCCAGGGCGTAGATCTCGTCCAGCTCGGTCGACACGATGAGCACCGCCGTGCCGTTGTCGCGCTCGCTGATGATCCGCTTGTGGATGAACTCGATCGACCCGACGTCGACGCCGCGGGTCGGCTGGGAGGCGATCAGCACCTTGAGCGGGCGCGAGAACTCCCGGGCGATGACGACCTTCTGCTGGTTGCCACCCGAGAGCGACGCCACCGGCGTCTCGGGCGTCTCGGTGCGGATGTCGAACTCCTCGATGCGGTGGCGGGCGTTGGCCTCGATCGCGTCGAGCCTGAGCGCCGGGCCGGCCGAGAACTCCGGGGTGCGGTAGAGGTCGAGCACCAGGTTCTCGCGCACGCTGAAGGAACCGACGAACCCGTCGTGGGACCGGTCCTCCGGCACGTAGCCGATGCCGTCGGCGAGGCTCTGGCGC
Source organism: Nocardioides candidus (assembly GCF_041321175.1). Lineage (NCBI taxonomy): Bacteria > Bacillati > Actinomycetota > Actinomycetes > Propionibacteriales > Nocardioidaceae > Nocardioides > Nocardioides candidus. The sequence goes on from NZ_JBGGWC010000002.1 coordinate 410,971, forward strand.
GGGCCGTGCCGGCTGATGTCCTTGCCCTCCAGCTCGATCCGTCCGGCGTCCGGCTTGACGAGCCCGAGCAGCGACTTGATCAGCTCGGTCTGCCCGTTGCCCTGGACGCCCGCGATGCCGAGCACCTCGCCGCCGCGGACCTCGAAGGAGACGTCCTTGACGACCAGGTGGCCGCGCGGGTCGACGACGGTGATGTTCTGCGCCCGCAGCACGGCGTCGCCGCCGATCTTGTTCTCCTTGTCCACGGCGAGCTGGACGGACCGGCCGACCATCATCTCGGCGAGCTCGGCCTCCGACGCCGTGGGCGGCGCGGTGCCGACCACCTTGCCGCGACGGATCACGGTGATGCGGTCGCCGACGGCCTTGACCTCACGCAGCTTGTGGGTGATGAAGATGATGGAGGTGCCCTGCGCCTTGAGCTCGCGCATGATGCCCATCAGCTCGTCGATCTCCTGCGGCGTGAGCACCGCCGTCGGCTCGTCGAGGATGAGGATCTTCGCCTGGCCGGCGAGGGCCTTGATGATCTCGACGCGTTGCTGCACGCCGACGGGGAGGTCCTCGACGAGTGCGTCGGGGTCGACGTGGAGCTGGTAGCGCTCGGAGAGCTCGCGCACCTGCTTGCGGGCGGCCTCCCGGTTGAGGATGCCGGCGCCACGGGTCTTCTCGTGGCCGAGCATGACGTTCTCGGCGACGGTGAAGACGGGGACGAGCATGAAGTGCTGGTGGACCATGCCGATGCCGGCCGACAGCGCGTCGCCCGGGCCCTCGAAGCCGGCGGGCTGCCCGTCGAGGAGGATCTCGCCCTCGGTCGGGGTGAGCAGTCCGTAGAGCATGTTCATCAGGGTCGACTTGCCGGCCCCGTTCTCACCGAGGAGGCAGTGGATCTCACCCGGTTCGACGACCAGATCGATCTTGTCGTTGGCCGTGAAGCTGCCGAACCGCTTGGTCAGTCCCTTGATCTCGAGTCGCATCGCGCGCCCGTCCCTCCTCGCCGTGCTTCACCGTTGAAGTGCACGACAGGCCGGGGTGGTCGTGCGACCACCCCGACCTGTCGACTACCGGATCAGGTCCAACCGATCAGGGCGTCTCGACCGTGATCGTGCCGTCGATGATCTGCTGCTTGAGGTCATCGATCTTGGCGGAGAGGTCGGAGTCGATGTCGGCGTTGGGGCCGTACGGCGCCAGCGCGACACCACCGTTGTCCAGCGTGCCCGAGTAGGGCTCGTTGCTGAAGGTGCCACCCGCAGCGTCGGCGATGCCCTGCTCGACGGCGACGTCCATGCCCTTCATGACCGAGGTCAGGAGGATGTCGCAGTACTCGGCGGCCGAGACACAGCCGTCGGTGTCGACCCAGATGCCCCAGGCGCCGTTGTCCTTGGCGGCCTGGAGACCACCGAGACCCGCGGGACCGGCGACCGGGAAGATGATGTCAGCACCCTGGGTGATGAGCTCCTCGGCGACGTTCTGGCCCTTGGTGGTGGACTCGAAGTCGTTGGTGAAGGAGCCGTCCTTCTTGTCGCGGTCCCAACCGAGGACCTGCACGTCGGTGCCGTTCTCCTCGTTGTAGTAGTCCACGCCCTGGACGAAGCCGTCCATGAAGATCGTCACGGTCGGGATGTTGAGACCACCGAAGGTGCCGACCACGCCGGACTTGGTCTTCGCGGCCGCGAGGTAGCCGGCGAGGAACGACGGCTGCGCGGTGTTGAAGGTCAGGCCCTTGAGGTTGGCGGGCGCGGTGTTGTTGCCCTTGTCGTCGAAGTAGGCGAAGTCGACGATCGAGTAGTCGATGTCCTTGTGCTTCTTCGCCGAGGCGAGGGTGTCGTCGGCGAGCAGGAAGCCGACCGTGGTGATCGAGTTGCAGCCCTGGTCCACCATCGCCTGGATGTTGTCCTTGAACTGCGACGGGTCGTTGGACTCGACCTCGGCGGTCTGCATGCCGTACTTGTCGACCGCGTTCACGAGACCGTCGTGCGAGGTCTGGTTGAACGACTTGTCGTCGAAGCCGCCCGAGTCGGACACCATGCAGGCCTTGAAGTCGGGATACTGCTCGGCCGCCTCCGTGGGGCTGGACGCGTCGGTCGGTGCGCTGCTGCTGGTGGAGTCGCTGTTGCTGCTGCTCCCCTTCTTGTCGCCGTCGTCCTCCCGGCTGCCACAAGCGGTCAGGGCCAGCGTTGCGATGACACCCACCGCGGCGATACGTGCCGTCTTCTTCACGGCGTCCTCCTGGATCAGAACTGTTCACGCCCCCCGGCGGGGCATCCCGAAGCACCCTAACGGCGAGTTTCGGCGGAGGGGGCCGTTGCAATCTAATTTTCTGAGGTTGTTACCGACCGGTGATCAGCGAGCGGAGCGCCACGGAGGCCATCACGCGGGCTCCGATGGCCACCGCGTGCTCGTCGATCCGCAGGTCACCCTGGTGCAGGTCGTACGTCGGCCCGCCCGGCGTGCGGGTGCCGAGGCGGAACATCGCGCCCGGCACGTTGGCGAGGTACCAGCCGAAATCCTCGCCCCCGAGGCTCTGCGGGACCTCGGTGCGGTGGTGCGTGCCGAGGACCGCGTCGACCGCCTGCGCGACGATCTGCGCGCTGGTCGCGTCGTTGACCACGGGCGGCACGCCCTGGAGGTAGTCGACGGCCGCCGTGACGCCGTAGGGGCGCACGATGTCGAGCACGGCTTCGCGTACGACGGCCTCGACCCCCGCCCACGCGACGGAGTCGAGGATCCGCACGGTGCCGGCGGCGATGCCCTGGTCGGGGATCACGTTGGGGGCCGACCCGGCGCGGAGCACGCCCCACACGACGCTGACCCCGGCGCGGGGGTCCATCCGGCGGCTCAACACCGCGGGGAGCTCGCTGGTGATCTTGGCCAGCGCGAAGGTGAGGTCGCCGGTGAGGTGGGGGCGCGAGGTGTGTCCGCCGCTGCCCTCGAGGCGCACCTCGATCCGGTCGGCGGCGCTCGTGATCGGTCCGGTGCGCACCCCGATCGTGCCGACGTCGACCGCGGGCTCGGCGTGCAGTGCGAAGATCCGCTCGACGTCCTCGAGGGCGCCGTTGTTGACCAGGTGCACCGCGCCGCCGGGCATGACCTCCTCGGCGGGCTGGAACAGCAGCCGCACCCGTCCGGGCAGCCGGCCCTGGGCGTGGACCTCGGCGAGCACCTCGGCCGTGCCCAGCAGGGCCGTGGTGTGCAGGTCGTGGCCGCAGGCGTGGGCGACGCCGGGCACGGTGCTCCGCCACGGGTCCTGGGTGATGTCCTGCACCGGTAGCGCGTCGAGGTCGGCGCGCAGCGCGATCACCCGGTCGCCCTCGCCGATCTCGGCGAGCGCCCCGCTGCGCTGCGACGGGGTCACCCGCCAGCCGGCGTGCTCGAGCCGCTCGACCACCCGATCGGTGGTGCGCTTCTCCTGCCACGAGAGCTCGGGATGCCGGTGGAGGTCGCGCCGCAGGTCGATCAGGTCGTCGGTGTGCTTGTCGACGACGTCGTTGATGACGCGCTCGAGGGGCTCGGCGCTCGGGTCGGCGGGACTGGAAGACATCGGGACGAGCGTAGTCCTGTCAGTCCTGGTCGTAGGCCTCGAGGAGCCGGTCGGCCGCCAGCGGAGCGGTCAGCTCGCCGGCGAGCACGGCCGCGCGCACGTCGGCCTGCACCGCCTTCACCCCGGCGGAGTGCCGCAGCCGCTGGTCGAGCTCGTCGCGCACGAGCGCCCAGGTGAAGTCGAGCTGCTGCTCGGCCCGCTTCGTGGTCAGACCGCCCTCGCCGAGGTGGTCGCGGTGGTCGAGGACCTTCTGCCACACGTCGTCCACGCCGACGTCGTGCAGCCCGGAACAGGTGACGACGGGCGGGGCCCACTCGCCGTGCCCGCGGACCATCCGGAGCGCCCCGGCCAGCTCCCGCGCTGCTCCCCGGGCCTCCCCCTCCCGGTCCCCGTCGGCCTTGTTCACGGCGATGACGTCGGCGATCTCGAGGATGCCCTTCTTGATCCCCTGGAGCTGGTCGCCCGTGCGGGCGAGCGTCAGGAAGAGGAACGTGTCGACCATCCCTGCGACGGTCACCTCGGACTGGCCGACCCCGACGGTCTCGACCAGCACGACGTCGTACCCGGCGGCCTCGAGGACGGTCATCGCCTGCGTCGTCGCCCGGGCGACCCCGCCCAGGGTGCCCGCGGACGGCGACGGTCGGATGAAGGCGGCAGGGTCCGCCGACAGCCGCGACATCCGGGTCTTGTCGCCGAGCACCGAGCCCCCCGTGCGCACCGACGACGGGTCCACCGCGAGCACGCCCACCCGGTGGCCGGCCGCGGTCAGGCGGCTGCCGAGCGCCTCGATGAAGGTCGACTTGCCGACGCCGGGCACGCCCGAGATGCCGACACGCACGGCCGGCGGGCCGTCGGCTCCCGCGAGCTCGGTGAGGAGCTCGCGCGCAGCAGCCCGGTGGCGTGGCGCCGTGGACTCGACGAGGGTGATGGCCCGCGCCACCTGCGCGCGCCTGCCCGCGCGCACCCCCTCGAGCAGCCCGGCAGCGTCCATCAGTGGTCGAGCTGGTCGCGCAGCTTGGCGAGCAGGTCGAGGGCCGACTCGGCGATGACCGTGCCCGGCAGGAACACCGAGGCCGCGCCCATCTCCTTGAGGGTCGGTACGTCGTCGGGCGGGATCACGCCGCCGATGACGACCATGATGTCCTCCCGGCCGTGCTCCGCGAGCGCCGACTTCAGCGCCGGGAGCAGCGCGAGGTGACCCGCAGCCAGCGAGGAGACACCGACGATGTGCACGTCGGCGTCGATCGCCTGCTGCGCGACCTCCTCGGGCGTGGAGAACAGCGGCCCCACGTCGACGTCGAAGCCCATGTCGGCGAAGGCGGAGACGACGACCTTCTGGCCGCGGTCGTGGCCGTCCTGACCCATCTTGGCGACCAGGATGCGCGGACGGCGACCCTCGGCCTCGGCGAAGTCGTCCGTCGCCTGCCGCACCTGCGTGAGCAGGGTGTCGCCACTCTCCTGGGCCTCGTCGCGGTACACGCCCGAGATCGTACGGATCACCGCCTGGTGACGGCCGTAGACCTTCTCCAGCGCGTCGGAGATCTCGCCGACGGTGGCCTTCGCCCGGGCCGCGCCGACGGCGAGCTCGAGCAGGTTGCCGTCACCGGTGTCGGCGCTGCGGGTGAGTGCCTCGAGCGCCGCCTCGACGTCGCCCTGGTGCCGCTCGGCCCGCAGCCGCTCCAGCTTGGCCATCTGCTGGCGGTAGACGTCGTCGTTGTCGACCTTGAGGACCTCGAGCGGGTCCTCGGCGGGGAGCCGGAAGGTGTTGACGCCGATGACCTTCTGCGCGCCGGAGTCGATCCGCGCCTGGGTGCGGGCGGCAGCCTCCTCGATGCGCATCTTCGGGATGCCCTGCTCGATCGCCGCGGCCATGCCGCCGGCCTCCTCGGCCTCCTGGATGTGCGCCCAGGCGCGCTCCGCGAGGTCGTGGGTGAGCCTCTCGACGTAGTAGGACCCGGCCCACGGGTCGATCGTGTACGTCGTCCCGCTCTCCTGCTGCAGGAGCAGCTGGGTGTTGCGCGCGATGCGCGCGGAGAAGTCGGTGGGCAGCGCGATGGCCTCGTCGAGGGCGTTGGTGTGCAGCGACTGGGTGTGCCCCTGGGTCGCGGCCATGGCCTCGATCGCCGTGCGACCGACGTTGTTGAAGACGTCCTGCGCGGTGAGCGACCAGCCCGACGTCTGGCTGTGCGTGCGCAGGGAGAGCGACTTCGGGTTCTGCGGGTCGAACTGGCGCACCAGCCGGCTCCACAGTGCCCGGGCCGCGCGCATCTTGGCGACCTCCATGTAGAAGTTCATGCCGATCGCCCAGAAGAAGCTCAGTCGGGGCGCGAACTGGTCGATCGTGAGCCCGCTGTCGAGACCCGCGCGGATGTACTCGACGCCGTCGGCCAGCGTGTAGGCGAGCTCGAGGTCGGCGGTCGCCCCCGCCTCCTGCATGTGGTAGCCGGAGATCGAGATGGAGTTGAAGCGCGGCATCCGCTCGCTGGTGAACGCGAAGATGTCGGAGATGATCCGCATCGACGGCGCCGGTGGGTAGATGTAGGTGTTGCGGACCATGAACTCCTTGAGGATGTCGTTCTGGATGGTCCCCGAGAGCTGCTCCGGCTTCACCCCCTGCTCCTCGGCCGCGGCGATGTAGAGCGCGAGCACCGGGAGCACCGCGCCGTTCATCGTCATCGAGACACTCATCTGGTCCAGCGGGATGCCGTCGAACAGGGTGCGGGTGTCGTAGATCGAGTCGATCGCCACACCCGCCATACCGACGTCGCCCCGCACGCGCGGGTGGTCGGAGTCGTAGCCGCGGTGGGTCGCGAGGTCGAACGCGACGCTCAGGCCCTTCTGCCCCGCCGCCAGGTTGCGCCGGTAGAAGGCGTTGGACTCCTCGGCGGTGGAGAAGCCGGCGTACTGCCGGATCGTCCAGGGCTGGGTCGTGTACATCGTCGGGTAGGGCCCGCGCAGGAACGGGCTCAGGCCCGGGTAGGTGTCGAGCGCGTCGAGGCCCTCGAGGTCGGCGGCCGAGTACGACGGCTTGACCTCGATCCCCTCCGGGCTGTGCCAGCCCTCGCCGGTCGGGGCCTCGGTGGCGGCGGCGGAGCCGGCCAGGGGCAGGTCGGCGAAGCTCTTGGGGATGGTCACGACAGCTTCTCCCTGGTCGCGGTGAGGAAGGCGAGCGCGTCGACGCCCATCGCCGCGGCGTCGTCGACCTCCGCGTCGACGGCGTCGGGCTTGCCGGCGATGATCACGTGCTGCGCACCGGCCTCGCGGAGGGCGGTGACGGCGGCGCCGCCCCACTCGGCGTAGGCCGCGTCGGTGCCGGCCAGGCAGACGACCGGCTGGCCGGCGTACGACGCCAGGAGCTCGTCGACGCCCGAGGTCGGTCCCGCGAGCTCGACCCCGATGCCACCGGCGGCGAGGAGGTTGCTCGCGAAGGTGGCGCGCGCCGTGTGCTGCGCGATGGTGCCGAGCGTGGCCAGGAAGACGCGGGTCGCGGCCGGCTGGTCGCGCAACGCCTCGAACGAGGCGCCGTAGCGCACGACCCGGTCGTTGAGCGGGTCCGGGTCGCGCGCCGGGAGCTGCTCAGCGAGGTTCGGGAACTCCGTGAGGCCGGTCAGCGGCCGCCTGCGCCGCGCGATGTCGCGCTCGCGCTCGGCGACCGTCGCGGCGATCCGGTCGCGGAAGGGCGTGAGGTCGTGACCGCCCTCCCACTCCTGCTCCAGCTCCTGGAAGGCCGCCCAGCCGGCGAGGGCGAGGTCGGCGGTGAGCTGCTCCACGGCGTACGCCCCGCCCGCGGGGTCCGCGACCGCCGCGACATGGGACTCGTCGACGAGGAGGTGGTTGACGTTGCGGGCGATCCGGCGGCCGAACGCCTCCGGCTGGCCGAGCGCGGCATCGAAGGGCAGTACGGTGACCGCATCTGCGCCGCCGACGCCGGCGGCGAACGCAGCGACCGTGACGCGGAGCATGTTGACGTAGGGGTCGTACTTGCTGAGCATCGGCCGGCTGGTCACGGCGTGCTGGCGCTGGGCCACGTCCACGTCGTCCGGCAGGCCGGAGTGCTGCAGCACGCTCGCCCAGAGCTGCCGGGCGGCGCGGAGCTTGGCGATCGTCGGGAACTGCTCGTCGGTCGCCGCGTAGCGGAACTCGATCAGGTCCGCCGCGTCGGCGAGGTCGAGCCCGTGGTCGGTGAGCCAGCGCAGGTAGGCGACGCCGACCGCGATCGACCAGCCGAGCTCCTGCACGTCGCTGGCCCCGAGGTCGTGGGCCGCGGTGGCGTCCACGACGATCGCGCGGATGCCCGCGGTCCGGGCCCGGCCGGCCAGGTCCCGGAGCTCGGCGACGGCCTCGTCGACCGCGAGCGGCAGGTCGCGCAGGAGGGCGCCGAGCGGGTCGGCGCCGAGGTTGCTGTCGGGGTGCAGGTCCACGCCGCGCTCGTCGGCGTGGGCCAGGAGCGCCTCGGCCGCCCGCGTGGGGTCGGTGGGCGCGTCGAGGACGACGGGCGCCAGGTCGAGCAGCACGCCGGCCAGCACCGCTGCGAGATCGGTGTCCTCGTCCGCCGCCACCCACAGGCTGGTGACGCCGCCGTCGAGGTCGACGAGCGCCTCCTCGTTGGCGCGCTTGGCGTCGGGGCGCGACACGAGGGAGCGGATGTCCCACGCGCCGGCGCGCCGCGGGCGCACCGACGCAGCCGCGCCGCCCGGCAGCCCGAGGGGCGTGATCGCGATGCCGTCGAGGGTCGTCCGGGTGAGCTTGTCCCAGACCTCCGCGTCGGGGTCGTCCTCACCGAGCCGGCGCGCCTTCCGGAGCACTGCGGCCGTCGCGGCCTCCCACTCCTCCTGGCTGTGCACGTCCTGCTCGGCAGCGAGGGCGAGGGGAGCCCCGCTTCTCGTGTCCGTCATGGAGGGCATGCTACGGCGACCGATCGGGCCTGGTTTCGGCGTCCACCCGTGGCATATGTCACTCCCCGCCTACTGGGGTCGTGTGCCTGAGAACGACCCAGAGGGCGGTCACAGGCACACGACTCCCCTGAGCGGCACCGCCAGCGCCGGTCGTGTGCCTGAGAACGACCCAGAGCCCGGTCACAGGCACACGACTCCCCTGAGCGCCGCCAACACCGCTCGTGTGCCTGAGAACAACCCAGAGCGCGGTCACAAGCACACGACTCCCGTGAGCGCGACCGCCAACACCCCTCGTGTGCCTGAGAACGACCCAGAGCGCGGCCTCAAGCACACGACTCCCCTGAGCGCCGCCAACACCCCTCGTGTGCCTGAGAACAACCCAGAGCGCGGTCACAAGCACACGACTCCCCTGAGCCGCACCGCCAACGCCGGTCGTGTGCCCGAGAACGACCCAGAGCGCGGTCACAGGCACACGACTCCCGTGAAGCGGCGCGCCCGGTCGTTCATCCGGTGTCCACCGGGGGCTCGGCGGGCGGCCAGCTCGGGACCCCAGGCTGGCGACATGAGGATCGCCCTGGTGACCGAGACGTTCTTCTCCGGGTCCCCCACGGACGGCAGCACCACCACCACGCTGAAGGCGACGGCCGACCGGCTCGTCGACCTCGGCCACACCGTGCGGATCATCGCGCCCGGTCCGGGCCTGGCCACCTATCGCGGTTGCGACGTCGTCCGGGTGCGGCCGCTCGAGCCGACCGGCGGGCAGGTCCGCGCGGCGATCGAGGGTTTCGCGCCCGACCTGGTGCAGGTCACGTCGCCGCGGTACGTCGGCCGCAAGGCCCTCAAGCACGCCCGGCGCGCGGGCGTCCCGACGGTCGTCGTCGAGCAGTCGCCCGTGCTCGACCTCGCCGCCGACTACTGGCGCGCGAAGGTCGCCGACCGGGCGGACACCCTGCTCGTGACCGCCCCCTGGATGGTCGGCCGGGTCGCCGACCTCGGGGCGCGGGCCACGCTGTGGGAGCCCGGGGTCGACTCCCTCGCCTTCACCCCCACGCTCCGCGATCCCTGGCTGCACGGCGCGTGGGCGCGGGCCGGCTCCGGGGACGGCGGCCGGGTGGTCGTCGGCTACGTCGGCAGCCTCGCGAGGCGTCATGGCGTACGACGACTGGCGGACCTCGCCGACGTACCCGGGATCCGGCTCGTGGTGATCGGCGAAGGCCCGGAGCGCGCGTGGCTGACGCGACGGCTCCCCGACGCCCGGTTCACCGGCCCCCTCGGCACCGGCGACCTGACCGTGGCCCTGCCGACCCTCGACGTGCTGGTGCATCCCGGTGAGCTCGAGACCGACTGCCACGTGCTCCGCGAGGCGGCAGCCTCGGGCGTGCCGACGGTCGCCCCGCGTGCGGGCGGGGCGGCCGACGTGGTGCGTCACCTCGAGACCGGGCTCCTCTACGACCCGGCCGACCCCCGCGACCTGCGCCGCGCCGTCACCGCGGTGGCCGGCGACCGGCACCGCGGGCTGCTCGGCCAGGCGGGCCGCGAGCGGGCGCTCCGTCGGAGCTGGGTGGATGCGGTCGACGAGCTCGTCGCGCACCACTACCCCGCCCGGCGCCGCTCGCGGCCTGAGGGCGTCTCGAGATACGTCCTCTCCTAGCGGCTCGGACTACTCGACGAGCGAAGGCGGCTCTGCGACCCAGCGCATCGGGTCGCCCCAGCCGAGCTCCTCGTGACCGTGCTTGGCCAGGGCCAGCGCGACCAGGGTCCGCCGGTGGGCGGCGAAGGTGAGCACGTGGGCGATCATGCCGCCGTAGGTGAACACCTCCGCCGGCTCGCAGAGGGCGTCGACGAACGTCTCGTCGAGCGCCTCCCGGTCGACGACGTCGTGCACGTGGCCGAGGTACGTCGGGCCCTCCTCGGCCAGGCGGGCGCGCATCGAGGCGAGGGACTCGTGGTCCTCGACGGACCAGTCGTACTCACGGGAGGCCATCGCGGCGTTCCACATGCCCATCTGCCCCACGAGGCGCGAGAGCAGTGAGCGGATCGTCTGCTCGTCCTCGTCGACGTCGACCCCGATCCTCTGGTCGAGCTGCTCGTCGGACAGCCGGGCGGCGACGCGGATCATCTCGCCGGTCAACCACACGTGGTGCTCGACCATCGCAGTCATCAGCTGCACAGCGGTCACCTTCCTGCTCGGACGGGCCGGGAGCCGCAGGCTGCCCGGCGGGTGGAAGTGGACGCCGCTGGGCGCGGCGATCCGGATCTGGCTGGGTTGCCTGCGCCAGGCGGCCGGCGCGACGCCGTACGCCCTGGTGAAGGCACGCGTGAACGCCTCGTGCGAGCCGTAGCCCGCCTCCACGGCGATGTCGATCAGCGGCGCGGACGTCGTGATCATCCGGTAGGCCGCGCGCTCGAGCAGGATCCGGCGCCGGAAGGCCGCCGGCGGCTCACCGGCGACGCTGCTGATCATCCGGTCGAAGTGGAACCGGGAGAAGTGCAGCCGCGCGGCCCACTCCTCGCCCGTGGCGTCGACCGCTCCCCCGACCCCGTCCGCGAGCGCGTCGGCCAGCTGGTCGACGAAGTCGTGGAAGGAGTCGGTCGCGGTCACCCGGCCATCCTCGGCGCCGCCACCCCCACCGCGCTTGATCGGGCTTGCGGAGCCCGGTCAGACGCTCGTGCGGCCGTCGTTGTCCTTGTTGCGCAGCCCGATCTTGTTGCCCAGCCACACGAGCGGGTCGTACTTGCGGTCGGCGACGCGCTCCTTCATCGGGATGATCGCGTTGTCGGTGATCTTGATGCCCTCCGGGCAGACCTCCGTGCAGCACTTGGTGATGTTGCACAGCCCGATCCCGGCCGTGTCGCGGACGGCGTCACGCCGGTCGACGGTGTCGAGCGGGTGCATGTCGAGCTCGGCGTAGCGCAGGAAGAACCGCGGCCCGGCGAAGGCCGGCTTGTTGTCCTCGTGGTCGCGCGTGACGTGGCAGGTGTTCTGGCACAGGAAGCACTCGATGCACTTGCGGAACTCCTGGCCCCGCTCGACGTCGATCTGCATCATCCGGCGCTTGCCGTCGGCGTCGCGCGGACCGAGCTCGATGCCGGGCAGCTCGCGCGCCTTCTCGTAGTTGTAGGACACGTCGGTGACCAGGTCGCGGATGACGGGGTAGGACCGCATCGGCGTCACGGTGATGGTCTCGGCCGGGTCGAAGTCGGAGAGCCGCGTCATGCACAGCAGGCGTGGGCGGCCGTTGATCTCGGCACTGCACGAGCCGCACTTGCCCGCCTTGCAGTTCCACCGGATGGCCAGATCGCCCGCCTGGGTGGCCTGGAGGCGGTGCAGCGCGTCGAGCACGACCTCGCCGTCGGAGACCTCGACCTCGTAGTCACCGAGGTCGCCGCCACTGGCGTCGCCGCGCCAGACCCGCATCTTCAGCTGGTAGCCCATCAGATCACTCCTCGAAGAACTTCTTGAGCTCGTCGGGCATCACCGGGATCGCCTTCTCGGTCATGTCGACCCCGTCGCCGGCTGCGTTGATCCGCAGCACGAGGTTCTTGCTGCCCCACTCCGGTGTCGGGCCGGGGTGGTCGTTGCGGGTGTGGCCGCCACGCGACTCCTCGCGGGCCAGCGCGGCCTTGGCCACGCACTCCCCCACGAGCAGCATGTTGCGCAGGTCGATCGCCAGGTGCCAGCCGGGGTTGTACTGCCGGTGACCCTCCACCGACATCGACCGCGCCCGCTCCTTGAGCCGCTCGACCTCGACCAGCGCCTGCTCCAGCTCGGAGCCCTCGCGGATGATGCCGACCAGGTCGTTCATCGTCTGCTGCAGGTCCTGCTGGATCGTGTAGGGGTTCTCGCGGCCCTCGACCTCGAACGGCGCCAGCGCGCTGGCCTTGGCCGTCTCGACGTCGATGTCGGAGACCTCCGGACGCGAGGGCAGCCCGGCGACGTACGCCGCCGCGGCATCGCCCGCCCGACGCCCGAAGACGATCAGGTCGGACAGCGAGTTGCCGCCGAGGCGGTTGGACCCGTGCATGCCACCGGAGCACTCGCCGACGGCGTAGAGGCCGGGCACGACGGACAGCTCGCTCTCGGGGTCGACCTCGATGCCGCCCATCGCGTAGTGGCACGTCGGGCCGATCTCCATCGGCTCCGCGGTGATGTCGACGTCGGCCAGCTCCTTGAACTGGTGGTACATCGACGGGAGCCGCTTCTTGATGAACTCCGGGGTACGACGGCTGGCGATGTCGAGGAAGACGCCACCGTGCGGTGACCCTCTGCCGGCCTTGATCTCGGCGTTGATGGCGCGGGCCACCTCGTCGCGGGGCAGCAGCTCCGGTGGTCGCCGGTTGTTCTTCTTGTCCTCGTACCAGCGGTCCGCCTCCTCGATGGAGTCGGCGGTCTCCTTCCGGAAGAACTCGGGGATGTGGTTGAACATGAACCGCTCACCCTCGGAGTTCTTCAGGATGCCGCCGTCACCACGCACCGACTCGGTGACGAGCAGCCCCTTCACCGACGGCGGCCACACCATGCCGGTCGGGTGGAACTGCACGAACTCCATGTTGATGAGCGTCGCGCCGGCGCGCAGGGCGAGCGCGTGCCCGTCGCCGGTGTACTCCCACGAGTTCGACGTGACCTTCCAGGCCTTGCCGAACCCGCCCGTCGCCAGCACCACGGCCGGTGCGTCGAAGACGATGAACCGGCCCGACTCGCGCCAGTAGGCGAACGCCCCGGCGATCACGCCGTCGCGCTTGAGCAGGTCGGTGACGGTGCACTCCATGTAGACGTCGATCCCGAGCGCGACCAGGCGCTGCTGGAGCGTGCGGATCATCTCCAGCCCGGTGCGGTCGCCGATGTGCGCGAGCCGCGCGTAGCGGTGGCCGCCGAAGTCGCGCTGACTGATCAGCCCGTCCTTGGTCCGGTCGAACAGGGCACCCCAGTCCTCCAGCTCCATGACCCGGTCGGGGGCCTCCTGGGCGTGGATCTGGGCCATCCGCCAGTTGTTGAGCATCTTCCCGCCACGCATGGTGTCGCGGAAGTGCACCTCCCAGTTGTCCTCCGGGTAGAGGTTGCCCATCGCGGCGGCGGCGCCGCCCTCGGCCATCACGGTGTGCGCCTTGCCGAGCAGCGACTTGCACACCACCGCGACCCGGGCGCCCGCGTCGTGCGCCGCGATCGCCGCGCGCAGGCCCGATCCTCCGGCGCCGATCACGATGACGTCGTACTGGTGGCGCTCGATGCCGCCCTGCGCGTCACCGGACATCTCGTTGCCCGTCATGGGGTGCCGAGAACTTGTCGTCATCTAGAAGAACCTCGGGTCGTCGAAAACGTTGGCCGCCAGCAGGGTGATGTAGAGGTCCACCAGCGCGACGGAGAAGAGCGAGTACCACGCGTAGCGCGGGTGGTTGCCGTTGAGCTTGGACACCCAGGTCCACATCTTGTAGCGCACCGGGTGCTTCGAGAAGTGCCGCAGCCGGCCGCCGACGATGTGGCGGCAGGAGTGGCACGAGAGCGTGTAGAGCCAGATGAGCGCGACGTTGACGGCCATCAGGACGGTGCCCAGCCCCATGTGGACCCCGCCGCTCTCGCCGGGCGCCGGGCCGAAGGCGAGCACGACGTCCCAGGTCAGGATGAGACCGACCACCACGGCGGCGTACCAGAAGTAGCGGTGCACGTTCTGCAGGATCAGCGGCAACCGGGTCTCACCGCTGTAGGAGCCGTGCGGCTCCGCCACGGCGCAGGCGGGCGGCGAGAGCCAGAACGCGCGGTAGTAGGCCTTGCGGTAGTAGTAGCAGCTCATCCGGAAGCCGAGCGGGAAGATCAGGATGATCAGCGCCGCCGAGAGCGGCCACCAGTCGAAGGGCTGGCCGAAGTCGGACCCTCCCTCCGCGCACTTGCCCAGGCAGGGCGAGTAGAACGGCGAGAGGTAGGGCTCGGCGTAGTAGTTCTTCCCCATGAAGGCCCGGATCGTCGCGTAGATGACGAACGAGGTGAAGACGATGAAGGTCGCGAGGGGCGACAACCACCATCGGTCCGTGCGGAGCGTTCGCTCCTCGATCTGCGCTCTGCCTGGGCCGTGGACGCCAGTCGTCACCTGCACCTCCGGATGTGGTTCGCAACTGCGAGCCCTGAGTCTGCACACTGACGGCGGTTTGTGAAAGGGGCCACACCGACCCAGTTCGCAAGCGCTCCAGGTAAGGGTCACCTAAAGGACGTACGTCACAGTGGACCGCGTTAGCGACCGCACAGCGCGAGCGGTAGCGTGGCCCGACGTGGCGAATCCCGTAACGACAAGGCCCAGACTCGTCGAGGGAGCGCGAGCATCCCGCACCTCGATCGCACTCAAGCTCCTGATGGCGATCAGCGGCCTGATCTTCGTCGGGTTCGTGCTCGGGCACATGTACGGCAACCTCAAGGCCTTCTCCGGCCACGACGCCTTCAACGAGTACGCGCACCACCTGCGCGAGCTCGGCGAGCCGATGCTCCCCCACGAGGGCTTCCTGTGGATCATGCGCGCCGGCCTGGTCATCGCGCTGGTCGTGCACGTGGCCTGTGCCATCGAGCTCGCGCGCCGCGCCCGCAAGGCGCGCCCGGTGAAGTACGTCGTCAAGAAGCACACCGGCGCGATCCCCGCCAGCCGGCTGATGCGCTGGGGCGGCCTGGCGATCTTCCTGTTCATCGTCTGGCACCTGATCAACTTCACGATCGGCAAGGTCAACCCGCAGGGCGGTCCGACCGACGACCCCTACAACCTGCTGGTCGACAGCTTCGACGTCTGGTGGATCACCCTGATCTACCTCGCGGCGATGGCCATGCTCGGCGCCCACCTCCACCACGGGGTCTGGAGTGCGCTCCAGACGCTCGGCTACACCGGTACGGCGACCAGCCGCGCCCGCGCGAAGACGATCGCGTTCGCGATCGCCATCCTCATCGCCGGCGGCTTCTCGCTCGTCCCGATCGCCGTGATGACCGGCATCATCGACTGACCGCGCAAGCAAGGGAACCTCTTCATGACCGACATGCCGGACACCACCCTCACGTCCGACCGCTCGCACGACGAGCCTTCTCCCGGCGAGTACGACGACGCCGCGGGCTACTACACCCTCGGTGAGCCGATCGCCGACACCAAGGCGCCGGGCGGCGACATCGCCGAGCGCTGGCAGACCCGCAAGTTCGAGGCCCGCCTGGTCAACCCGGCCAACCGCCGCAAGCTCTCGATCATCATCGTCGGCACCGGCCTCGCCGGTGGCGCCGCCGCCGCCACGCTCGGCGAGGCCGGCTACCACGTGAAGTCGTTCTGCTACCAGGACTCCCCGCGCCGGGCGCACTCGATCGCCGCGCAGGGCGGCATCAATGCCGCGAAGAACTACAAGGAGGACGGTGACTCCGTCCACCGCCTCTTCTACGACACGGTCAAGGGCGGCGACTACCGCTCGCGCGAGTCCAACGTCTACCGCCTGGCCGAGGTGTCGACCAACATCATCGACCAGTGCGTGGCGCAGGGCGTCCCGTTCGCCCGTGAGTACGGCGGCCTCCTCGACAACCGCTCCTTCGGCGGTGTGCAGGTCTCCCGCACGTTCTACGCCCGCGGGCAGACGGGACAGCAGCTGCTCATCGGCGCCTACCAGGCGATGGAGCGCCAGGTGAAGCTCGGCACCGTGACGGAGTACACCCGCCACGAGATGCTCGAGGTGATCGTGGTCGACGGCCGGGCCCGCGGGATCATCGCGCGCAACATGGTCACCGGCGAGATCGAGACCCACCTCGCCGACGTGGTCGTGCTCGCCTCGGGCGGCTACGGCAACGTCTTCTACCTCTCCACCAACGCGATGGGCTCCAACGTCACCGCCGCGTGGCGCGCGCACCGCAAGGGCGCCTACATGGCCAACCCCTGCTACACGCAGATCCACCCGACCTGCATCCCCGTCTCCGGCGACCACCAGTCGAAGCTGACCCTGATGTCGGAGTCGCTGCGCAACGACGGCCGGATCTGGGTGCCGAAGAAGGCCGAGGACTGCACCAAGGACCCGCGGGAGATCCCCGAGGAGGACCGCGACTACTACCTGGAGCGGATCTACCCGTCCTTCGGCAACCTCGTCCCCCGCGACATCGCCTCGCGCCAGGCGAAGAACATGTGCGACGAGGGACGCGGCGTCGGCCCGATGGTCGGCGACTTCCGCCGCGGCGTCTACCTCGACTTCGCCGACGCCATCGCGCGTCTCGGCGAGGACGCGGTCCGCGAGAAGTACGACAACCTCTTCGACATGTACGAGCGGATCACGGGCGACAACCCCTACGAGGTCCCGATGCGGATCTACCCCGCCGTGCACTACGTCATGGGCGGCCTGTGGGTCGACTACGACCTCCAGTCCTCCATCAAGGGACTCTTCGTGACCGGCGAGGCGAACTTCTCCGACCACGGCGCCAACCGCCTCGGGGCCTCGGCCCTGATGCAGGGCCTCGCGGACGGCTACTTCGTGCTCCCCCACACCATCCGCGACTACCTCGCGGACGGCCCGTTCGACCCCGTGGCGGAGGACCACCCGGCCGTCACGGAGGCGCGCGCCGCCGTACAGGACCGGATCGAGAGGTTCCTCGCGATCAAGGGCAACCGGTCGGTCGACAGCTTCCACCGCGAGCTCGGCCACATCATGTGGGAGTACTGCGGCATGGAGCGCACCGCCGAGGGGCTGCGCAAGGCGATCGACATGATCCGCGAGCTCAAGCGCGAGTTCTGGAGCGACCTCAAGGTGCTCGGCACCGCCGACAGCCTCAACCAGAGCCTGGAGAAGGCCGGCCGCGTGGCCGACTTCATCGAGCTCGGCGAGCTGATGTGCATCGACGCGCTCAACCGGCGCGAGTCCTGCGGTGGCCACTTCCGCGGTGAGTCGCAGACCCAGGACGGCGAGGCGCTGCGTCACGACGACGAGTTCGCCTACGTCGCCGCCTGGGAGTGGGCGGGCGACGCCGACTCCAACGAGATGGGCACGCCGATCCTGCACAAGGAAGACCTCGTCTACACCGCCATCGAGATGAAGCAGCGGAGCTACAAGTAATGAGCGCGGGCAACATGAACCTGACCCTGAAGATCTGGCGCCAGACCGGTGCCGACGACAAGGGCGGCATCCACACCTACGAGGTCAGCGGCATCTCGCAGGACATGAGCTTCCTGGAGATGCTCGACGTCCTCAACGAGCAGCTCAACGAGCTCGGCGAGGAGCCGATCGCGTTCGACTCCGACTGTCGCGAGGGCATCTGCGGCATGTGCTCGCTGATGATCAACGGCGAGGCGCACGGCCCCGAGGTCACCACGACCTGCCAGCTGCACATGCGCTCCTTCAAGGACGGCGACACGATCACGATCGAGCCGTGGCGCTCGAGCGCGTTCCCGGTCATCAAGGACCTCTGCGTCGACCGCTCCGCCTTCGACCGGATCATCCAGTCCGGCGGCTACATCTCGGCCAACACCGGCTCGGCCCCGGAGGCCAACTCGGTGCCGGTGCCGCGCGACAACGCCGTGCGTGCCTTCAACGTGGCGACCTGCATCGGCTGCGGCGCCTGCGTGGCGGCCTGCCCCAACGGGTCGGCCTCGCTCTTCCTCGGCGCGAAGATCACCCACCTCGGCGAGCTGCCGCAGGGCCAGCCCGAGCGGTGGAGCCGCGTGGTCGACATGTCGGCCCAGCACGACCACGAGGGGTTCGGCGGGTGCACCAACATCGGCGAGTGCACGGCCGCCTGCCCCAAGGAGATCCCGCTCGACGTGATCAGCCAGCTCAACCGCGACCTGCGCACCGCGATGAAGCACGGGCACTGACCAGCCCCTGACAACCGTCGTAGCGCTCAGCGCCTCTTCTTGAGCGTGTACGTCCGCTTCTCGGTCTCGATCGGGCCGGCGCACGAGGTGTAGGTGAACCTGGCGCCGATCTCGACCCGACCGGTCCGCCGGAGCTCGCGCCTGGCCGCGCGGGTCAGGTCGAGGGTGAGGGTCGCGACGTCCCAGTACCAGTTGCCGTCGAAGACGATCTCCTGGCGGAGCTTCCGGACACCCCCCATCCGCGCCGGCGCGACCTTGACGGTGCCGCTGCTGTAGACCGTGACCGGCACTCGCGCGGTGGCGTTGGCCGCCCCGGTGCGTGCTCCGCGCGAGACGAACATGACGCTCGGGTCGATGTCGCGGACCAGGTGCGTGCCGGGGCCGGTGCCGTCGGAGACCCACAGCTCGTTGCCGTGAGCGCTGTCGTCGACGGCGAAGAACAGCTTGCCGCCGGACGCGGTCAGCGCACCCGGCCCGCCGTAGGTGGGTGAGTCGATGTGCTCGACGAGCACGGTGCCGGCCGCGGTGCCGTCCGACCGCCAGAGGTCGGCTCCGGCCACGGAGTAGCCGCCGATGTAGAAGTAGAGCGTGTCCCCCACCGCGGTCAGCTCGCCGGGACCGCCGCTGTTCCACCCCAGGGGGAAGCCCTGGACCAGCGTCGTGCCGGCCTCGGTGCCGTCAGAGGTCCACAGCTCGACCCCACCCGCGACGCCGACGAAGAAGAACATCCGGTCGCCGGCGACGACGATCCTCGGGAGGTAGCCCTGCCCCTCACCGTCGACGTCGAAGTCCTTGACGAGCGAGGTCCCGGCCGCCGTCCCGTCCGAGGTCCACAGGTCGCGGCTCTCGTCCTCAGGGTCGTGGACGCCGAAGAACAGGGTGCCGCCGAGCTCGGTCAAGGTGGAGGGGGACCCGGACTCCGCTCCCGGCACGATGTCCTCGACCATCACCGTCCCGGCATCCGTGCCGTCGGAGGTCCACAGCTCGCGACCGTGGACACCGTCGTCGGCCGTGAAGTACAGGGTGTCGCCGACGACGGTCAGCCTGCTGGGCCCCTCGTGGAAGTCGGCTCCGGGGTAGATGTCCTTGACGACCACGGTGCCCGCCGCCGTACCGTCGGACCTCCACAGCTCCTCGCTCCCCGAGCCGGTGCGGTCGTCGCCGACGAAGTACAACGTGTCGCCCACCGAGGTGAGCTCGGTCGGGCCGTAGTAGTAGTTCTCGTCGCCTCCCGTGCCGATGTGCTTGACGAACACGGTGCCGGCCTTGGAGCCGTCGGACTTCCACAGGTCGCCGTCGTCGGCGGTGAAGTAGAGGGTGTCGCCGACCGCGGCCATGTTGCTCGGCCCGTTCTCCCCGCCGCGGGAGTCGAGGTCGTCGAAGCGCTGGATGCGGACGGTGCCGCCCTTGGTGCCGTCGGAGCGCCAGAGCGCGTCGGTCCGGTCGGTCTTGGTGATGAAGAACAAGGTGCCGCCGACATCGGTGAGCGCCCGATAGCCGTGGTCGTCGTACCGGCCGTCCGAGCCGTAGTTGTACGGGAAGTCCAGGAGCTTGACGGCGGTGGTCCCGGTGTTGTCCGCACGCCACAGTCCACGCTCGCCCGCGCCGTCGTCGGCGGTGAAGAACAACCTTCCGTCGACATCGGTCAGGTCCATCGGGTCACTGTCCGGAGTGCTGCACGGCGGGATCGGCCACTCGGCGGCTGCAGCCGACAGGTCGTCAGCGGACGCCGGTTGCACGGGACCGGCGGTCGCGCCGACGGCCAGCGTGAGTGCCGCGGCGGCCGCCGTCGTCGCCCGTCGCGACCGGACCCGTCTGCGGAGCGCCTTGGAACGGGCGACCCGCGCGCGTCGTGCCTGTTCGTTCGCGGAACGTTGGCGCCGGCTCATGTCCCGAGTACCTCCGTGTTCGTCCCTGCTCGCGTTGGTGGACAGGACCCAGACGTCGCCATCGTCGCCCTCGGAGGTGCCGAAGGTACCCGAGGCTCGAGCATCAGCGGGCCTTGAGGGTGTAGGCCCGCTCGTAGCCGCTGACCACTCCGGTGCAGGAGTGGAATGTGAACCGCGCGCCGATCGTGACCTGCCCGGTGCGCAGCAGCTTGCGCTTGGCCCGCTTGGTCAGCGCGAGGCGGAGCGTGGTGTCGATCGGGGCGGCTCCGTCGATGGTCCGGCTGGACCGTCTGACCCCGCCCGCGAGCGCCGGGCGGACCGCCAGCCGGCCGGGACTGTCGAACGAGGCGGCGAAGAGCGCAGCGGTGCTGCGCGGGTTGGGACGCGGCTTCGAGCTCACGTCCCAGTCGACCCTCCGGTTGACGTCCCGGACCAGGTGCGTCCCGGGCGCGGTGCCGTCCGAGACCCACACCTCCGAGCCGTGGACGCCGTCGTCGAAGCCGAAGTAGATCTTGTCGCCCGACGCGGTCAGGTCGTAGGGGCGGTGCGCCGTCATCGTGGGGAGCCCCGGGACCGGCACCGTGCCGGCACCCGTGCCGTCCGACCGCCACAGGCGACCCGCAGCCACGAAGTAGACCTCGTCACCGACGGCGGTGAAGGCCTGGGGATCGCTGCCGTAGGGGTCCGCGCCGATGTCCTTGACGAGGACCGTGCCCTCCGCGGTGCCGTCCGTGCGCCACACCTCGCGCCCGTGGTCGGCGTCATTGGGGCCGAAGAACACCAGGCCGCCCGCGGTGGCGAGGTCGAAGCGCTCCTCGTCGTAGTCGGGCCGTGAGCCCATCTGCTTGATGACCGTGGTCCCCTCCGGGGTGCCGTCAGAGCGCCACAGGTCGACGAGGGCGTCGTCGTCCCCGACGGCGGAGAAGTAGAGCGTGTCGCCGACAGCGACCTGCGAGTACGTCGAGCTGCCGAAGTCGCCCGTGCCGATGTCGCGGACCAGGTGGGTGCCCGTCTCGGTGCCGTCGGACGCCCACGGCTCGAGGCCGTGGACGCCGTCGTCGGCCCAGAAGAAGATCTCGTCGCCGACCTCGGTCAGATGGACGGGGTAGCTGCCGGGGCCTCCAGGGGCGATGTCCTGGACCATCACCGTCCCGGCCTCGGTGCCGTCGGACGTCCACAGCTCGCGGCCGTGGACGCCGTCGTCGAAGCTGAAGTAGAGCCGGTCCCCGACCGTCGTGAGGTGGTCGGGACCGTGGGCCGGGTGCGCGCCGAAGTCCTTGACCATGGACGTGCCGGCCTTCGTGCCGTCGGTGCGCCGCAGCGCGACATGGCCGGACCGGTCACGGGCGACGAAGAGCAGCGACCCCTCGACGTCCGCCATCTCCCCGATGCCGGTGTAGTGCTTGACGACGGCGGTGCCCTCCTTCGTGCCGTCCGAGCGCCAGAGGTCGGTGCCGCTCAGCGCTCCGCTGCGGTCGAACCCGTCGGCCGTGAAGAACATCGTGCTGCCGACGGCCTCGAGCGTGCTGTAGCTGGTGTAGCGGCGCTCCTCACCGGACAGGTCGTTGAGCCAGAACGTGCCGGCGCGGGTGCCGTCGGTGCTCCACATGGTGGGGTCGAGCGAGGTGTCGTAGGCGGTGAAGAACAAGGTGCCGTCGGCGTCGGTCAGGTCGGCCGGCCTGCTCTCGTAGGTCAGCGCGCCGCTGCAGTCGAGCTGTGAGACCCGGGGAGCGACCGCCGCCTCGGCCAGGCCGGTCCGCGGTGCGACAGCGCCCGCGGTCCCCCCGGCAGCCAGCGTGACCACCACCACCGCTGCAGTCGATCGCCTCATCGTCGGACCTCCTCGGAGCCTTTCAGGCCGGATCGCCCTGGTGCGGCAGCACCCAGACGTCGTCGCCGTCCCCGGCAGTATCACCGAAGGTCGGGCAGCGCGCGCCCGGAACGACCTGGACGTCGAAGATCTCCTCGACGGCGTTCGCGAACTCCAGGGTCGCGACCGTGGCGCCCGTCGCGAGGTCGATGACGCCGACGCCGCACTTGAGCCGGTCGTGGTAGGCGGCGATCGGAGCGCCGCCGAAGATCGCCGTCTCCCGGATCTTCGACAGGCCGACGAAAGCCAGTCCGCCGTGGATCGCCAGCCCCCGCGCGTAGCCGGGCAGCACCGCGACGACCTCTCTCCGGCCGGTCGCCACGTCGACCCGCTCGAGGCGGCCCATGCCCGAGTTGAGCACGAGCAGCCCGCCGTCGTACCAACGGGGTGAGTGGGGCATGGCGAGCCCGGTGGTCACCGGCTCGCCGGTCGCCACGTCGAGCACCGTGCCGCTGTCGTTGCGGTCCTGGCGCCACCCGCCCGGCTCGTCGGTACGGGCCATGACGGTGACGTACGCCGGCAGGCCGTCGCGCATCGCGAGCCCGTTGAGGTGGCAGCGGTCCTGGGGCGCGAGCCGGCTGATGAAGGGCGGACGCCACCGCGGCACGAAGCTGTAGCGCTCGTCGAGGCCGACCAGGCACGAGAAGCGCGTGTTGACGACCCACAGGTCGGGCTCGCCCGACGGGGCGCGCCCCCACGCGATCTCGTGGCTCTGGATCGATCCCGTCACGGAGGACGACCGCGGCAGCCAGCACCGGTCGTGGCGGCCCTCGGGCTGCATCGCGGCCGCGATCTCGGAGTGGTCGCGCAGCTCCCAGACCTGCGACTTGCCCGCGACGGCGAGGCGGTCGGGGCCCAGCGCCATCCCCATGGCGTGGTCGAAACGCCGGAAGGAGAACACCAGCTCCTCGCCGGCGACGCCGATCGCCACGACCTGGCCGGCCTGGTAGGTCGAGACGAGCAGGGCGCACCCCGCTTCGGTGAGTACGGCGGGCAGCCCCGCGCTGTGGTGGAACCCGACCTCCGTCGGCCCCGTCGGCCCCGTCGGCCCCGTCGGCCCCGCGGGCGGGGCGGGTCCGTCCTCCGGCGCGGTCACCTCATCTTCAGCGTGTAGTGCTTGGTCGTGCTGTTCACCGCACCGCCGCAGGAGCTGAACGTGAAGCGAGCCGTGACCCGCAGCTCGCCCTCGCGGCGCAGGACACGCTTGGCCGCCCGGGTCGGCTCCAGGGTGACGCGGAACGCGACCTGGTCCCTGCCGTTGCTCGCGACGTCGCGCGAGGACCCCCGGAGCCACTTGTTGCGCGCCACCGAGAAGGTCCCCCCACCGTCGGTGGTGACCCGCACCCGCACCGTGCCCCGGTCGGTGTCGGCGGTGGCCCTGTCGGAGACGTCGAACGCTCCGCCGGTGTTGATGTCCTCGACCAGGACGGTCCCGGCCTCGGTGCCGTCGGAGCGCCAGAGCTCGGAGCCGTGCACGTCGTCGTCGGCGGAGAAGTAGACCACGCCGCCGGATCCGGTCACCTCCTGCGGGGACGGCCCGTTGGCGTCGGGGGCGATGTCCTTGACGAGGGCGGTGCCGTCCGGCGTGCCGTCGGAGTGCCACAGCTCGGGCCCGTGCACCCCGTCGCGCGCGACGAAGTAGAGCTGGCCCCCGGCGGCCGCGAGGTTGGTCGGGTAGCCGTCGTACTCACCCGGCCGGATGTCCTCGACCATCGCGGTGCCGCTCTCGGTGCCGTCGGAGGCCCACAGCTCGATGCCGTGCACCCCGTCGGAGGCAGCGAAGAAGAGCTCGTCGCCCACGCCCGCCATGTAGCCGAGGCCGTCGTAGCCGTCGCCCTCGGAGCTGCCGAGGTCCTTGACCCGGATGGTCCCGGCCGTCGTGCCGTCCGAGCTCCAGAGGTCACGGCCGCCGTTGTCGGTGCTGGCCGGGAAGAACACGGTGCCGTCGTCGACGGCGACCACCGGCCCCGAGGTGCCGGAACCGCTGCCCGGCCGGATGTCCTTGACCAGGGCCGTGCCCGCCTTCGTCCCGTCGGAGGTCCACAGCTCGCGGCCGTGGACGCCGTCGCGGGCGGTGAAGTAGACCTCGTCGCCGGCCGCGACCAGG
The DNA here is from genome assembly GCF_041321175.1 of Nocardioides candidus. Classification (NCBI taxonomy): domain Bacteria; kingdom Bacillati; phylum Actinomycetota; class Actinomycetes; order Propionibacteriales; family Nocardioidaceae; genus Nocardioides; species Nocardioides candidus. The sequence goes on from NZ_JBGGWC010000002.1 coordinate 435,070, forward strand.
TTGCGGACCTGGCTGCTGTAGGAGCCCGACCGGATGTTCTTGACCATCACCGTGCCGGTCCTGGTGCCGTCGGAGCGCCACAGCTCCTGCCCGTGCGTGCCGTCGTCCACGGCGAAGAACAGGGTCTCACCGGCAGCCGTGAGGTAGGAGGGGCCGTTGGAGTAGTAGTCGTAGCCGACACTGCCCGACCCGATGTCCTTGACCATCACCGTGCCGGCCTTGGTGCCGTCGGAGCGCCACAGCTCCTGGCCATGGGTCCCGTCGTCGGCCGAGAAGAACAGGGTGTCGCCGATCGCCGTCAACGCTCCCTCGTCGCCGTCGTAGCCGTTGCCGACCGAGTCGAACCCCTTCACCCGCACGGTGCCGGCGGTGGTGCCGTCGGAGCGCCACAGCTCGTCCCCGTCGCCGCCGACCGTGAAGAAGAGCGTGCCGTCGACGTCGACCAGGTTGCCCGCCCCCGAGTCGTAGCCGTCGTCGTAGCCGTAGTCGCTGCTCGCGCCGAACTCCTTGACCAGCGTCGTCCCCGACGCGCCGGGGTCGGTGCGCCAGAGGGCCTGGCCGTGCTCGCTGTCGAAGGCCGTGAAGTAGAGCGCACCATCGACGTCGGTGAGGTTCTCCGGATCGCTGCCCGGGGTCGTGGCCCCCGCGCAGTCGGCGAGCGCGGTGGTCACCTGCCGGTGCGCCGTCGCGGGCGCAGCGGCCGCCGCTCCGGCGGCAGCGCCGGCGCCGGCCAGGGTGACAGCCGCGGCCACGCCCACGGCGCGCCGGGCGCGGGCCCGGCGGCGCAGGGCCTTGCCGCGGGCCACCCGGAGTCGCTGGGCGCTGTCCCGTGCGGAACGTTGTCGTCGACTCATGACCCGACCTCCCGGTTGGCCTCGTGCGGAGAGCCTGGCCGCGAGTATGCAGGTCCGCGGTAGGTCTCGTCAGCAGTTCGGGTGACGACAACCGTCGCCACTGCACTGATGACGATCGGGCGGGCCCTTCGGTTGCCCTGTCGTCGTACTCATTTCCCGGCCCTGCCGTCGGGGCGGCTCAGCCGGAGAGACCGCCCGCAGACCCGGGCGCGCCGAACCGGGCGTAGGCGGTGACCGCGACCGCGCAGACGATGGCCGCGGCGGTCTGGCCGGGCCACGCCAGGTGGTCCCAGATCCGCGCCGGCGTCAGGTCGTGCAGCGCCACGGTGGATCCGACGACCGCCACCAGGCAGGCCGCTCCGAGCGCCGCACTGCCCCGGCCGACAGCGACCGCCGCGCCGAAGGTGAGCCCCGTCAGCGTCATCGTCAGCTCGGGAAGGCGGTCCTGCCCGGCGTTGGCGCCGACGAGTGCCGCGCAGGCACCCGTCAGCGCCGTCACGGCCAGAGCCCACCCCAGGCGGGCGCGCCGCAGCCGCCGGTCGGCCCACCCCACCACGGGGATCTCGTTGCGGACGGAGAGCGCCGACAGCGTCGCCAGGGCCGGCGGCGTCAGGAACCACATCGGGATCGGTCCGCCGTAGGGCGACGGCACCCGCACGAAGGCATAGACCGACACCGCCAGGCCGACCGCGAGGAGTGCCACGCCGACCCGGAAGCCGTCGTGACCCACGACCCAGGCGCGCACGGCGCTGCCGGGCCTCAGTCGAGGTCCCACGGCAGCACGATCCGGTCGAGGTCGCACGACCTGAGCTGGTCGAAGGTCCGGACCACCCAGGAGGTGGTGGCGGCGTCGTCGAGGTGGGGCAGCCACTTCTCCATCTCCGGGCTGAAGGCCGTCGGTCGCTCGCCGTGGCGGGCGGCCGCCCACTCGGCGATGACCTGCTGCGCGTCGAGGGCGGCGAAAGGGGGCGTGTCCTGCGACCACTGCGGGCACGACGCCGGATGGGTGAGCATGAGGACCGACTCGGTGGCGGAGCGGTCCTCGCGGTCGTCGAGGTAGAACTCCCCGCTGCCGGCGGGTGCCTCGGCGTAGGGAAGCTGTTGGACGTAGCGGGCGGGGAGGTCGACGCCCGCGGACCGCAGCACCTCCGCGCCGCGGCCGATCGCGCGCTGCACCCCGGCGAGGAGCCTGCGCTCGGAGGGAGCGACGCAGACGGTCGGCGCAGTGCCGGCACAGGCGGTGGGCCCCTCCGCGGACCGCTCGAGCCGGGTGTCGCCGATGCCGGTGCCGGCGGCGAACACGCCGACGGCCGCACCCGCCGTCACGACGCCCGCGGCACCAGCTGCCGTGAGCAGGCGGATCCTGCGAGGGTACACACGCCACGGCGCCATCGCCACGCCGAGACAGACGCAGAGCGCGACCACCAGGGCGAAGCGCGTCAGGTAGACCGACGCGACGACCTGGAGCCCCACGAGGCTCCCCGTGGGCCCGAAGCGCAGCGCCTCCGGGAGCGGGGCGGGCCCGAACGCGCCGATCAGGAAAAGCGTCGGGCCCGCGGCCACGACCGTCAGCGGGCTCGGCAGGAGATGCGCGCACAGGGCGCCGAACAGTGCAGCGAGGACGAGCACCAGCACGCCGGCGAACCCGGTCCACCACTGCGCGGGCCCTCCGTGCGGGACCGAGAGGGTGACGGCGACGGCTCCGGCGAGCGTGGCGCCGTAGCCGACCACCCCGATGGCCGCGGCCTGCGCGGCCGACCGATAGGGCACCGCGTGCCCGCGGACCGTGGTCTCGCTGATCGGTCGCAGCCGGGTGACACCCAGCTGGAGACCTGCAGCGATCGACGCCAGGACGGGGCCGGTGAGCACCGTGCTGCCGGTCGTCCGGTCGACAGCACCCGCCCAGCCACCGACCCAGTCGCGGTTGGCGAGGAGGGCGTAGCCCGCCACGACCAGGAAGGGCGCGAGCAGCCACCACCTCCGTCGCCCGATCACCGGCGCACCGCCGCACGGAGCCGGAGGAAGGCCGCCTCGTAGACGGAGACCCCGGCGATCGTGCCCCCGTCCTCGCCGACCGTCCGCAGCTCCTCGACGGACCCGTCGAAGGCGATCCGGTGGTCGTCGAGCATCACCACCCGGTCGACCACCGGCACCAGGTCCTCGATCAGGTGGCTGCTGACGAGCAGCAGGTCCACCTCGTCGAAGCCCCGGATCGTCTCGCGCAACCTGATCCGTTGCTCCGGGTCGAGCCCCGCGGTCGGCTCGTCGAGGAGCAGCACGGAGGGCCGGCCGACCAGCGCCTGCGCGAAGAGCAGCCGCCGGTGCATGCCGCCGGAGAGCTCGCCGACGGTGGCGCGCGAGGAGACCGCCAGGTCGGCCAGCTCCAGCGCCCGGGCCGCCTCCGCCCGACGGGCACGCCGGGGCACCTCCTTGAGCCAGCACACGTAGTCGAGGAAGTCGTGCACCCGCAGCGACCGCGGCAGCGCGAGCGACTGCGGCATGAACCCGATGTGCGACCGTGCGGCCTCGGCAGAGCCCCCGAGGCCCGGGTAGCGGACCTCCCCCCGCGTCGGCCGCAGGGCCGTGGCGATCATGCGGAGGAGGGTGGTCTTGCCCGCGCCGTTGACCCCGATCAGCCCCACGCGGCCGCGCGGGACCGCCAGGACGAGGTCGTCGAAGACGTCGGTGCGCTCGTAGCTGTGCCCGACCCCGATCATCTCCAGCAGCGGCGCCGCGGGATCAGTAGTCAAAGGTCTCGACGATCTTGGCGCTGCAGGGGTCGTTGGCCCAGTCGTGGATCTCGCAGATGTCCATCCGGCCACGCGAGCGCCAGGCCGAGTCGTTGAGGTAGCGAGCGCGGGCGTGCTTGTACCAGTCCGAGCCGTCGTAGCGGTCGGTCTGCTTCGAGGTGTCGAACCAGAAGCAGGTGCCCGCGTCACCGCACTCCGTGCCGTTGTAGCCGTACCAGTAGAAGTCGGTCTCGACCCGCACGTCCTGCCCGCCGGGCCGCAGGTCACGGAACCACGCCGTGCTCATCGCGCGTCCGTCGCCGTAGTTGTAGTAGTGGCCGTAGGCCGCACCGGAGGCGACGCCGTCGTCGTAGACGGTGAGCGGATCGGAGCTGCTGCACCACCATCCTCCCGCCACAGCGGCCGACTGGCCGAGTCCCACCGTCGCCACGAGCGTGGCGAGCCCCAGTCCGATGCCCCGAGAAAGTGTCATCCGAAGATCCCCCCATACAGTTGTCGAGTCCTTGTTGGGACCAATAGACCACTGCTCGAACTGGGACGCAAGTGCCGACCGGGTGGGTCAGGTCCCGGAAGGGGCGGACCGCGCACGCCGCCGCGCGCTCGCCAACAGGTCGTCGTGAGCTCCCAGGGCGGGGCCGGGGACGGGGACGTCGGGCCTCGAGCGCGAGAACTTCGGCACGATGCCGGCGCTCGGCACCAGGTGGCCGGCGGCGTTGGTCAGGTGCAGCACCATCTCGCGCGCCCGGTAGTGCTCGTCCTCCAGCATCTCCGCGGCCGTGTAGATCTGCCCCGCAGGGACGCCGGCTCCGGCCAGGACCTCGAGCAGCGCTGGCGCCGGGTGTCGGGACGTCCAGTCGCCGATCAGCGCGTCGAGCTCGGCGGCGTGGCGGCCGCGGGCCTGGTGGTCGGCGAAGCGAGGGTCGCTCGCCAGCTCGGGACGCCCCAGCACCGTGGCCAGCCGACCGAAGACGGGGTCGGCGTTGGCCGCCAGGATGACGCCCGAGCCGTCGCTCGTCGGGTAGACGTTGGACGGCGCGACGCCCGGTAGCGTCGCGCCTGACCGACCGCGCGTGACACCCGCGAGCACGTGGTCCGCGAGCGTCGACTCCATCAGCGCCGCGACGGCCTCGTAGATCGCGACGTCGACCTCCTGGCCGAGGCCGCTCACCGAGCGCTCGTGGAGCGCAGCGAGCGTGCCGATCACGGCGAAGAGAGCTGCGAGCGAGTCGCCGAGGCTGACTCCGGCCCTCGCCGGCGGCCGGTCCGGGTCGCCGGTCGTGTGGCGGATGCCGCCCATGGCCTCGCCGATGCTGCCGAACCCGGCGTCCGTCGCCCGCGGTCCGGTCTGCCCGAAGCCGCTGACGTGGACCATCACCAGCCCGGGGTGCTCCTTGCTCAGGGTGGCGTGGTCCAGGCCCCAGCTCGCGAGGAGGCCGGGACGGAAGTTCTCCAGCACGACGTCGACCTCGGCGGTGAGGGCACGCAGCACCTCCCGCGCGTCCGGGTCGCGCAGGTCGAGCGCGACGGACCGCTTGCCCCGCGCGATGGTCGGCCACCACAGGCTCTCGCCGTCGAGCGTGTGGCCCCACCGGCGCATCGCGTCGCCTCGACCGGGAGGCTCGACCTTGATGACCTCGGCGCCGTAGTCGGCCAGCAGCTGCCCGGCGAAGGGCCCGGCGATGAAGCTGCCGAGCTCGAGGACACGCACTCCCGTCAGTGGTCCGGCCATGAGGCTGATTGTATACAATTCAGTCCGTGCCGTCAGCGTACGACTTGATCCGGACCGCCATCGTGGAAGGGCGCTACGAACCCGGCGCCCGCCTCGTCGAGCAGCGGATCGCCGCCGAGTTCGACCTGTCGCGCACCCCGGTCCGCGAGGCGCTCCGCACGCTCGAGGCCGAGGGCCTGGTCCGCATCGAGCGCAACCGCGGAGCAACGGTGCGCGGGCTGTCGGTCGAGGAGGTCGTCGACCTCTACGACCTGCGCGCGCGGCTGGAGGGGTACGCCGCCGAGCTGGCCGCGCAGCGCCACGACGCGGCCGACCTGACGGTCATCGACAGCGGCGTCACCGCGTTCGCCGCGGCGATGGAGACCCGCGGGGGCGCCGACCGGGCGCACGCGCTCAACGAGGCCAACGGCGCCATCCACCTCGGAATCGTCGCCGCGGCCCGGCACGATCAGCTGGCACAGCTGCTGCTCCGCACGGTCGACGCGTCGCTGGTGTTCCGCGCGTTCCGCGCGTTCGAGCCGGCGCAGACCCGGCAGTCGCACGAGTTCCACCAGCTGATCCGCAACGCGATCGCGGCGCGCGAGGCTGCCCGGGCAGGGGCGCTCATGGTGGAGCACATCCTCCAGGGCCGCGACGTCCTGCTCGCCGGCCTCCACGAGTCTCAGGCGGGCCAGACACCGGCGCGGGAGAGCTGACCGGGAACGGGCGCGCCACCCAGCCGCTCCTGCAGCCAGCGGGCGTTGTCGACGACCGCCGCGAGGTCGACGCCGGTCCGGACCCCCATCCCGTGCAGGAGGTAGAGCAGGTCCTCCGTGGCGATGTTGCCGGTCGCGCCGGGCGCGAAGGGACAGCCGCCGATGCCGCCGGTCGCCGCGTCCAGCGCGTCGATGCCCGCCTCCAGTGCCGCGACCGCGTTGGCGTAGCCGGTGTTGCGGGTGTTGTGGAAGTGCGCACGCCGCCGTACTCCGGGAGCGACCTCGTCCAGGCCCCGCACCAACCGGGCCACCTGGTCGGGGGTCCCGACGCCGATGGTGTCGGCCAGGGAGATCTCGCGGACGCCCAGGTCGGCGACGCGGCCGGCCAGGTCGAGCACGGTCGCCTCGGGCACCCGGCCCTCGAACGGGCAACCGAAGGCGGCAGCGATCGTCACGCACACGGGACGTCCGGTGCCTGCGACCAGACGACCGATCTCGGCCAGCGTCTCGGCCACGCCCATCCGCTGGTTGCGCCGCGAGAAGGTCTCGGTGGCGACCAGCACCAGGTTGAGGTCGTCGACGCCCGCTGCGGTCGCGCGGTCGAGGCCGCGCTGGTTGATGACCAAGGCGGACCGCACCCTGCCGGGTCCCGCGGCGACACCCGCGAGGACCTGTTCCGCGTCGGCCATCGCCGGCACCGCCCTCGGGTGCACGAAGCTCGTCACCTCCACGCGACCGAGGCCGGCGGCGAAGGACCGCTCCACGAGGTCGACCTTGGCCTCCGTCGACAGCTCCCGGGACTCGTTCTGCAGCCCGTCGCGCGGACCGACCTCGACGATCTCGACCTCGCTCGCCGCTGGCTCGTGACTCACGAATGTATACAATATGCCCCGTGCCGAGATCAGCCAACGCGTCCGTCGAGGCACTGGTCGCGGCCTTGGAGGTGGGTGCTCCCGGACGCGTGACGGGTGTCGTCGACGCGCGGCGCCTCCCTGCGGGAGCCTCGCGGGAGACCTGGCTGCTGGACCGCGGGGACGACGACGCCCTGGTCCTCCGCCTCGACACCCCGGGCTCGGTCGACAGCGGAGCGCTGCTGCGCGAGGCGGACTGCATGCGGGCTGCGGGAGCGGCGGGGGTGCCCAGCCCCGAGGTGCTCGCGGCCGGGGTCGGCCCCGGGCCGCTGGCGGGGGGCTTCGTCCTGATGGGCCACGTCGCCGGCGAGTCCGTGCCGCAGCGCATCCTCCGGGACGACGCGTACGCCGGCCTGCGCGACCGCTTCGCCGGCGACTGCGGCGCGATCCTGGCACGGTTGCACCGGATCGACCCCGCTCCCCTGGCGGCCGCGGGGCTCCCGGCCGGCGACCAGCTCGACGTGTGGTCCGCGGAGCTCGCGAAGGATCCTGATCCGCATCCGATCCTCGACCACGTCGGCGCGTGGCTGCGGCGGCACCGGCCCGCACCCGTCGCGCCTCGTCTCGTGCACGGCGACTTCCGGCTCGGCAACGTCATCGTCGGGCGGGACGGGATCCGCGCCGTCCTCGACTGGGAGCTCGCCCACGTCGGCGATCCGTGCGAGGACCTCGCCTGGCTCACCGTGCGCGCCTGGCGCTTCGGTCGCGCTCCCGAGGTCGCCGGCTGCGGCTCGGTGGAGGACCTGCTGACGTCGTACACCGAAGCGGGGGGCGAGCCGGTGGATCCCGAGCGACTGCTCTGGTGGCAGGTGATGGGCTGCTACCGGTGGGGCGCGATCTGCCGCCACCAGGTCGGTCGCCACCTCTCCGGCGCCGAGCGCTCCGTCGAGCTCGCCGCGATCGGCCGCCGCGTCGCCGAGGCCGAGTACGACGCGATGCTCCTCCTGGGCTGAGGCCGGCGGTCGGGTGCAGGCGTCTCGATACGCGGTGACGGGCACGCCGACCGCACGTCAGGGGGCGCCGAACTCCCAGCGGTCGCCCGCGGCGTAGCGGCGGAGGAGGCGCTTGGCGACGGACTCGATGTGCACCTCGTCCGGCCCGTCGTAGAAGCGGGCGAAGCGAGCGGTGCGGTACATCCGCCCGAGGGGCGTGTCGTCGGTCAGGCCCTGGGCGCCGTGGACCTGCACGGCACGGTCGATGACGTTGTGGAGCGTCCGCGCACCGGCGACCTTGAGCGCGCCGATCTCGATGCGCGCCTGGTCGCCGGCGTCCATCCGCTCGGCGGCCGCGAGGGTCATCAGCCGGGCGGACTGGATCTCGGTCCAGGAGTCGAAGACGTGCTGCTGCATCAGCTGCTTCTGGGCCAGCGGTGAGCCATGGGCCTCGCGCTCGTTGAGCCGCTGGCACATCAGGTCGAAGGCCCGCTGGGCCTGTCCCAGCCAGCGCATCGCGTGGAAGATCCGTCCCGGCCCGAGACGCTCCTGCGCGATCCGGAAGCCGGCGCCCCGCGGGCCGAGCGTGTTGGTGAGCGGCACCCGCAGGTCGACGTACTCCACCTCGCAGTGGTCCTCGACCAGGCCCAGCACCGGGGTGTCGCGCACGATCCGGTAGCCGGGGTCGTCGGTCGGCACGATGATCAGCGAGAACGACTCGTGGACGGGGGCGTCGGTCTCGGTGCGCACCATCACCGTCGTGTAGCGGGCGTGCTGGGCGCCGGTGGTGAACCACTTGCGGCCGTTGATCACCCAGTGGTCGCCGTCGACCACGGCGCTGGTCCGCAGCTGCGTCGGGTCGGAGCCGGCGATGCCGGGCTCGGTCATCGCGAAGCTCGGCCAGAAGTCGCCGCGCACGATCGGCTCGAGGTACGCCGAGCGCCACTCCTCGCTCGCGTAGCGGTCGAGCATGAGGGAGTCCTGCAGGGTGAAGGTGCCGAGCGCGACCTGGCCGTACTCGCTGCGGCCCTGCACCTCGTTGACGTGGACGTAGTCGAGGAACGGCAGCCCCCCGCCCCCGAGGTGCTCGGGGTGCCCGATCGCCCACAGGCCGGCCTCCTTGGCCTGGCGCTGGAGGTCGGCCATCAGCTCTGCGGCTTCCGCACCTCCGCGGTGCAGGACCGGCTCGGCCGGCTCGACCAGGTCGACGACGAAGGCGCGGACCCGCGCACGCAGCTCGTTCACGGTGCCTCCAGGTAGCGGGGGTTGACGACCGCCAGCTTGGCCTCGGCCCAGGCACGCAGCTCGCGGCGCAGGTCGGGGTAGCGCGGGTCGGACTCCCCCATCGTCGCAGCGAGCTCCGCGAGCTCCCGGTTGTCCGCCACGCCGAGGAGCGCGAGGCGCTCGGCGTGCGCCACCTCGTCGGCGGGCGCGGCCGCCAGCTCCCGCTCGACCATCGCCACCACGTTGGCCGCCACACGCCGGTGCAGCGGGTCGCGATCAGGATCGGGTACGGCGGCCAGGTGCTCGCGCACCGAGACGAGCAGCTCGACCGGGTCAGGCCGGTCGTGGGGCGCGCTGCCCCCGGCCGCGCTCACCCCTGCGGCGCCGAGGTGGCGGCGCCGACGTCGTAGGAGGCCGCACCTTCGGGGGCGGCCACCTCCACGATCGGCTCAGGACGGTCGTCGAACTCGGTGCGCAACGCCCGGCTCATCACGGCGTGCATCTCGTAGAGCGCCGTGATGTAGGTGAGCTCGAGGATCTCCTCGTCGCCCAGGTGGCGCCGCAGCTCGTCGAAGACGCCGTCGGAGACCCGCCCGCCGTCGTAGACCAGCGCGTCGGTGTAGGCCAGCACCGCCCGCTCGGCCTCGTCGAACAGGGTCGAGACCTGCCACGACGCGACCGCGGCGATCTTGTCCTCGGGCACGCCGAGGGCGCGCAGCGACTTGCAGTGCTGGGAGAAGACGAACTGGCTGCCCCTCGCCCAGCCCGCCCGGGTCTGGCCGAGCTCGCGCAGGAGCGGCGGCAGCAGCCGCTTCGGGGACCGGTACAGCCCGAAGCCCTTCACGGCGTGGTCGAGCACGTCGGGCACGAGCGCGAAGACGGTCCACCAGTCACCGGGGGTGCCCGACTCGGTGCCGGGGTCGGCGACCGGGTCGCGGCCCTCGCCGAAGAGGAAGTCGTACATCGTCGTGACGATGGGCGCGTTGTCGTCGGCCCGCGGCACCTGGCGCAGGCGGGGCACGTCTCAGGCCTCCACGGCGGCGGTCTGCGGGACCAGCTGCGCCTCGTCCGGGCCGATCTCCCGCGTCCAGGCGGCGAACTCGAGCAGGATGCCGTCGGGGTCGACGAAGTAGAGCGAGCGGATGTAGACACCGGGATGCATCTCGGCCGCCACGGTCCACGGGCTGTCGTCGTGGTTGAGGATCAGCCCGGTGCGCACGCCGGCGGCGTCGAGCTTGGCCTTGTAGTCGTCGAAGCGGTCCAGAGGGATCGTGAAGGCGACGTGGTTCATCGACGCGATCGCGCTGGTGATCTCACCGAACCCGGGCATGTCGGCGGCGGAGGCGATGCCGGGCGCAGGTGCGGGGGCGTCGGGGAACCAGAAGAAGGCGAGGTAGCTGCCCGGAGCGACCTCGAAGAAGAAGTGCTGGCCGCCGCCCTCGGGGAGCTCGACGGTCTTCACCAGCGGCAGCCCCAGCAACCCCTGGTAGAAGTCCACCGTCCGCTGCATGTCGGAGCACACCAGCGCGAGGTGGCAGAACCCGTTGATCTCGAACGGACGCTCGTCGGTCGTGCTCATCGGATCAGCTCCTCACTTCTTCTCGTTGCGACGGGCCCGCTCCTCGTAGGCCGCGCGGGCCACCGGGTCGGCCTGGGTGAGCACGGTCGCGGCGTCGTTGGTCTTCGCGAGCAGGTCCTGCACCTTGCGCGGGAGCGCCTGGGTGAGCTTGGTGGGGCCCTGCACCCAGTTGGGCACCCAGACCTCGGCCCTCGGCTTGCGAACGACCGACTCGATCGCCTTCGCGACGTCGTCGGCGGTGACCGGCTTCATGCCCTTGGCGGCAGGTACGCCGGCGGCCAGCTCGGTCTGCACGACGGTCGGCAGGATCAGCGACACGTCGATGCCGAGCGGGGCGAACTCCTGCCGGATCGCCTCGCTGAAGCCGACGACGGCGAACTTCGAGGCCGAGTAGGTCGCCCCGTCCGCCACGGCCAGCCGGCCGACGGCGGAGGCGACGTTGACGATCTGTCCCTGTCCGCGCTCGACCATGCCGGGCGTCACCGCCTTGATGCCGTTGATCGGCCCGTGCACGTTGACGTCGAAGATGGCCCGGGTCAGGGAGTCCGGCTCCTTGAGCACCGCGCCGAGCGGCATGATGCCCGCGTTGTTGACGAGCACGTCCCACGGTCCGAGGTGCGCGACCTCACCGAGGAACTCCTGCCACGACGCGGGGTCGGTGACGTCGAGGCGGGCGGCGGCGACGCGGTCGCCGAAGGTCTCGGCCACCTCGGCGGCGAGGTCGGGGTCGAGGTCGCCGATCGCGACCGACGCTCCCTGGCGGGCGAAGCGCTCGACGGTGGCCCGGCCGATGCCGCGCGCGCCGCCCGTGACGATGATGGAAAGTCCGCTGATCTGACGCGTCATGACGCCCCTCCGGCTGTTCTGACAAGGTTCCCTGTCAGTTTCTGGTCGCGACTCGCGCGTGTCAAGACTCCTGCCGCCGACGCGGGCAACTTATCGGCAGACCTGCCGATATTGACGCGAGTGTGGGCCACCCCTGAAAGTTGCCCTCGTGACCGATGCCGACGCGTGGACCACGCCGCTCCCCGAGCTGATCGACCTGCTCGAGCTCGCTCCCGCCGGCACCGACCGCTTCGCCGCCCGGCATGCGCGCGTCTCGGTGACGACCGGCCACGTCTTCGGCGGGCTCGTCGCCGCCCAGGCCCTCGTCGCGGCGGGCGCCACGGTGGACCCCGCCCGGCTGCCGCACTCGATGCACACCTACTTCCTGCGCCCCGGCAACGCCTCCCGGCCGCTGCACCTCGAGGTCGGCCGCTCCCGCGACGGGCGCTCGTTCAGCCAGCGCCAGGTGGTCGCCGTGCAGGACGACCGCCCGATCGCGGAGCTGTCCTTCTCGTTCGCCGCCGCCCGGGCCGGTCTCGCGCACCAGGTCGCCGCGCCCGCGGCGGAGGGGCCTGCCGGCGTACGGCCGGACCACGAGGTCCTGGCGGAGCTGCCTGGCGAGGTGATGCCCTACGCCACCACCCTCGACGCGTTCGAGGTGCGCACGGTCGGGTTGGGGCCGGACTGGTTCCGCGCCGTCGAACCTCCGGAGCAGCCCACCCTGGTGTGGATGCGGGCGACCGGCCCGGCGCCGGAGGACCCGCTCGTCCATGCGGCACTGCTCGTCTACGCCAGTGACATGCGCATCCTCCACCCCGCGCTGCGGCCGCACGGGCGGTCGATGTACGACGCCGACGTGCTCCCCGCGTCCATCGACCACGCGGTGTGGTTCCACCGCCCGGTCCCCGTCGACCAGTGGCTCCTGTGGCGGTGCGACTCGCCCTGGGCCGGCGACGGCCGGGCGCTGGTGCGCGCGAGCGTGTACGACGGCGCCGGCACCCTCGTGGCCTCGGCGGCCCAGGAGGGCCTGATCCGCGTGGGCGCGGACTGACCTACTCGGTGCGCACCATCTCCCGGACGGCCTTCCGGTCGGTCTTGCCGACGCTCGTCACGGGCACGGCGTCGACGACCCGGACCTCGCGCGGGTACTTGTAGCGCGCGAGACGTCCCTTCGCGAACTCCATCAGCTCCTCGGGGTCCACGGTCTGCCCGGGATGCAGGGCGACGACGGCGACGACCTCCTCGCCGCTCTTCTCGTCCGGCCGGCCCACGACCGCGGCCGCTGCGACGGACTCGTGGGCCATGAGCGCGTCCTCGACGTCGCGCGGGAAGACGTTGAACCCGCCGCGGATGATCAGGTCCTTGACCCGGTCGACCACGTAGAGGAAGCCGTCCTCGTCGAGCCGCCCCACGTCGCCGGTGTGCAGCCAGCCGTCGACTACCGTCTGCGCGGTCAGCTCGGGGGCGTTCCAGTAGCCCATCATCACGCCGTGCCCGCGCACGCAGATCTCGCCCTCCTCGCCGGTCGCGACCGGCTCGCCGGACGGGTCGAGCACGGCGAGCTCCACGTGCGGAGCCGGCTTGCCCACGCTGCCGGGACGGTTCTCCGTGGCGGTCGAGGCGGTCACGATCGAGCTGGCCTCGGTGCAGCCGTAGCCCTCGAGGATGGTCACCCCGAACGCCTTCTCGACCTTCTCCCGCAGCGCGGGCAGGAGCGGCGCTCCGCCCGAGCCGAAGGACTGCAGGGAGCTCAGGTCGTAGTCCTGGTAGGGCAGGTCGAGCAGCATCTGCATCATCGACGGCACGACGGGGCTGCTCTCGAGGCGGTGCTCCTGCACCAGCTCCAGCCACCCCTGCGCGTCGAACCAGCGCTGCATCACCGACACCTGGTGCCGCTCGGAGTGCAGCCCGGCGACCAGGACGTTGAGGCCGAACGCGTGCGAGAGCGGGAGCGGGAGGAGCGAACGGGTCGTGCCCATGGTCTCCGCGACCCGGTTCATCCCGCTGCCGGCCTCCCACAGCCCGCGGTGGCTGAGCATGACGCCCTTGGCCCGGCCCGTGGTGCCGCCCGTGTAGAGCAGCGCCGCCAGGTCGTCGTCGGCACGCGGCACGATCGCCCCCGGCCCGGCCGCCTCGATGTCGGCGAACGACGTCGCGTCGACTCCCTCGGGGACGTCGCCGACGACCACGAGGGCGATGTCGAGGCCCTCGGCCGCGCCCTGGACCATCGGCAGCAGCTCGGGACTGACGATCGCCGTCGTCGCGCCGGAGTCCTCGAGGATGTGGCGCAGCTCGGGCGGCGTCTGGAGGAAGATCACCGGGGTGACGACCGCGCCCGCCCGCCAGATGGCGTGGTAGGCCACGAACACCTCGGGGGTGTTCATCGTCAGCACGATCACCCGGTCGCCGGGCTCGACCCCGGCCGCCAGCAGCCCGGCCGACGCGCGCGTCGCGCGCTCGAGGATCTCGCCGGACCGGTGCCAGGCCCCCTCGAAGCGGAGCATCTCGTAGTCGCCGACGCGGTCGAGCCACTGCTCGGCCAGGACAGCGAGGTGGTGCTCACCCATGCCGCTCACCGGGCCGCGTCCGCAAGGGCGAGGCGGGCGACCTCGTCGTACGCCGCGACGTCGTCGCCGAGCAGCAGCCGGTCGACCTTCGCGCGCCGCCAGAAGAGATGGGCGTCGTGCTCCCAGGTGAAGCCGATGCCGCCGTGCACCTGGATCAGGGTCTCGGCCGCCCGCTCGAGCGCGGTCGCCGCCAGCCCCTTCGCGGCGTTGGCGGCCAGGGGCAGCTCGTCGGGCGAGCTCTCGGCGGCCCAGGCCGCCCACCACACCAGCGACCGCAGCTGCTCGACCTCGACGTAGGCGTCGACGAGGGCGTGCTTGACGGCCTGGTAGGAGCCGATCGGTCGTCCGAAGGCGTGACGCTGCTTGGTGTACTCGACGCCGATCTCGACCGCGCGGGCGGCCGTGCCGAGTCCCTCGGCGGCGAGGATCACCCGCCCCACGAGGAGGGCACGCTCCCACAGGTCGGCGGCACCCGCCGCGACGACCTCGGCGTCGTCGAGCGCGACGTCGGCCAGGCCGCGGGTCGGGTCGATCGGTGCGCGCTGGGTGACCGTGCCCGACGCCAGCACGACGTCGTCGCCCTGCAACGCCAGGAACCGGTCGGCGCCGACGGCGTCGAGCACCGGGCCGCCGTCGCTGACCGCCACGGCGAGGCCGCCGTCGGCGAGCCCCGCCAGCCGGGCCGGGTCGTCCCCGAGGAGCACGGCAGCGCGGGCGAAGGTCACCAGCGAGGGACCGGCGAGCACGCGCCCGGCCTGCTCGGCGACCACCGCCAGGTCGAGCAGGGTGCCCCCGCCGCCCCCGTGCTCCTCGGGGACCGTGATCGCGGCGAACCCGCTCTTCACGAGGTCCACACGGCCGGGCGGGACCGCCGCCGTGGTGTCCTCCAGCGCCGCGCGGGCAGCGGCCGGCGAGGCCGAGGAGCCGAGGAAGTCCGCGGCTGCCGAGGCGAGCGCGCGCTGTTCGTCGTCCAGGTCGAAGTACATGTGTCGTCTCCTCAGCTCACGCGCCCGCTGCCGCGAGCTCCTTGAACGTCTTGTCCTTGTCGGCCCGCGGCTCCGAGGGCAGGCCGAGGACCCGCTCGCCGATGATGTTGCGCAGCACCTCGTTGGTGCCGCCCGCGATCGCCATGCCGGGGAGCACCGCTTGGAGGCTCTGCCACGACTCCGAGCCGTCGACCGTGGCGCCGTAGACCGCGTCGTCGCCGAGCAGGCGCACGGCCAGGTCGGCCATGTCGCGCGCCGCCCTGGTGCCGGCGAGCTTGCCGGCCGACGCCTCGGGCCCGGGCAGCCGGCCCTGGCTCAGGGCGGTCAGCAGCCGGTATCCGGTGTAGCGGATGCCCAGCGAGGCGACGTACGAACGGCCGAACTGCTGCCGCACGATCGCCTGCCGCTCCGCCGACAGCCCCGCGACGTGGGCCGCGACGTGCGCAGCGATGCGCTCGGTGCTGACGCCGATCTCCGTGCCCCCGCCACCGAGGGTGAGCCGCTCGCTCATCAGCGTGGTCAGCGCCACCCGCCACCCGTCGTTGACGTCACCGAGCCGCTCGGAGTCGGGGACCACGACGTCGTCGAAGAAGACCTCGTTGAAGTCGGCCCCGCCGCTCATCTGCTGGAGCGGACGAACCGTCACCCCCGGCGCCTTCATGTCCACCACGAACATGGTGAGGCCACGGTGCTTGGCCACGTCGGGGTCGGTGCGGGTGAGCAGGATCCCGTAGTCGGAGAGGTGCGCGAGCGTGGTCCACACCTTCTGGCCCGTGATGTGCCAGTTCCCCTCGCCGTCCTGCACCGCCCGGGTCCGCAGCGCGGCCAGGTCGCTTCCGGAGGCGGGCTCGCTGAAGAGCTGGCACCAGATGTCATCGGCGCGCAGCAGTCGCTTGAGGTAGCGCTCCTTCTGGTCGTCGGAGCCGTGGTAGATCACCGTGGGTCCGCACATCCCGATGCCGATGAGGTTGATCAGTCCGGGGATGTCCGCCCGCGCCATCTCCTGGTCGATGATCGCCTGCTGCATCGGCGTGCCGCCCCGGCCGCCGGCCTCCTCGGGCCAGGTCACGCCCACCAGGCCCGCTTCGTAGAGGAGCGCCTGGCGCTCACGCGACAGGCCGTCGTCGAAGCTGCGCTGGCCGGAGCGGGATCCCAGCTGCTCCTTGTGCTCCTCGAGGAAGCCGCGGACCTCGGCCCGCCAGGCCGCCTCTTCGGGAGTGTCGTCGAAATCCATGGTGCTCCTCGGTAGGCAGGACCCCCGCGGGGGGCGCTCAGCACGGTCGAGCGACAGCGTCGCACGAAACTTATCGGCACTCAAGCATGGAAATGTCACCCGCCTTGAGACGCCAGCTCCACCCGATCCGAGCGTGACTCGGGCCCTTCGTCCCGGATCCGCGGCGGTGGAGGTCGGGAAACGAGACATCACTTGCGCACACCAGTGCCGACAAGTCATAGTCGGACCGCTCGTGTGACCCACGTAACAGGCGGTGGTGGCGGATGGGGCTGGCCCGGCGATCGCCCGACGCCGCCGTCCCGGCGGCCCCCCAGAGCTGGCAGGACGTCGTCGCCGCGCTGGAGCCGCTGCACCAGGACCCCCGCCCCAAGCGCAGCCTGGCCGCCCGTGCGGGCGACCTGGTCGACGCGGTGGGCGGGCTGATCGGCTTCTCGGCCAAGACCCTGCGGACGCTGCCGGTGCCCCCGTTCCAGACCCGCGAGTTCATCCAGCAGACCGAGTTCATCGCGTTCGTCTCGGTGCTGCCGGCGATGCTCGTGTCGATCCCCTTCGGCGCCGTCATCGCGC
Organism: Nocardioides candidus; assembly: GCF_041321175.1. Classification (NCBI taxonomy): domain Bacteria; kingdom Bacillati; phylum Actinomycetota; class Actinomycetes; order Propionibacteriales; family Nocardioidaceae; genus Nocardioides; species Nocardioides candidus. Next base: position 451,923 of record NZ_JBGGWC010000002.1, read on the forward strand.
TCCAGCTCGGCAACCTGACCAAGCAGCTGGGCGCCGAGAGCTTCACGGGCGCCGCCTCCGCCCTGGCGACCATCCGGGAGGCGTCGCCGATCGTGACCGCCCTGCTCCTCGCGGGCGCTGCCGGCACCGCCATCTGCGCCGACCTCGGCGCGCGCACGATCCGCGAGGAGATCGACGCGCTGGAGGCGCTGGGCATCTCGACCATCCAGCGCTTGGTGGTGCCGCGCGTCCTCGGTTGCGTGGTGGTCGCGATGCTGCTCAACGGCCTGGTCAGCGTGGTGGGCGTCGTGGGCGGCTACGTCTTCAACGTCCTGGTCCAAGGGGGATCCCCCGGGGCGTTCGTCACGTCCTTCCGCACGATCGCGACCCTTCAGGACCTCCTCCTCGGCGAGGTCAAGGCGGTGGTCTTCGGGCTGCTGACCGCGCTGATCGCCTGCTACCGCGGACTGACCGTCAAGGGCGGCCCCCGGGCCGTCGGCGACGCGGTGAACCAGTCCGTCGTCATCGCGTTCGCCGCCCTGTTCGTGACGAACTTCGTGATCACCTCGATCTACCTCCAGCTCGGAGGCGGCCAGTGAGCAGCCCGGGCGACGCGCTCTACCGCCTCGGCGACGGCGTCGCCGCGCTGGGGCACCAGTTCCTCTTCTACGGCCGCGCCCTGATCGCGGTGCCGGGCGCGTTCCGGGCGCACCGCAAGGAGGTGTGGCGGCTGCTGGGCGAGGCGTCGTTCGGCACCGGCGCGCTGGCGGTCATCGGCGGCACCTTCGGCATCATCTTGCTGCTGTCCTTCTTCACCGGCACCGAGGTCGGCCTCCAGGGCTTCACCGGGCTCGACGACATCGGGGCGTCGATCTTCACCGGCTTCATCTCCGCCTACTTCAACACCCGCGAGATCGCGCCCCTGGTCGCCGGCATCTCGCTCTCGGCGACCCTCGGCGCAGGCTTCACCGGCCAGCTCGGCTCGATGCGGATCGCCGAGGAGATCGACGCGCTGGAGTCGATGGCGATCCCGCCGATCCCCTACCTCGTCACCACCCGGATGATCGCGGGCCTGATCGCGGTCGTCCCGCTCTACCTCGCCGGGCTCTTCTCGTCCTACTTCGCGACCCGGCTCATCGTGACCTCGAGCTTCGAGCAGTCCAGCGGCACCTACGACCACTACTTCCACCTGTTCCTGCCGCCGGCCGACGTGGTGCTGTCGCTGGTGAAGGCCCTGATCTTCGCGGTGCTCGTCATCCTGGTGCACTGCTACTACGGCTTCACCGCGCGCGGCGGGCCCGGAGGCGTCGGCGTCGCGGTCGGCCGGGCCGTGCGCGCCGCCATCGTGCTCGTGACGGTGAGCGACTTCTTCATCTCGCTCGCGTTCTGGGGTGCATCCGACACCGTGCGGATCGCCGGATGAGGGGGCGAGGCTGATGCGCCCGTCGCCGTACGCCGACGAGGCCCCGGGCGGCGGCATGCTGGCCACGCTCTACACCCGTCGCTGGCTCACGGTGCTCGGTCTGGCCGCGATCGCGGTCGTGCTCTGCCTCCTCGCGACCTCCGTCGCCGTCTTCACCCACGCCTTCTCCGACCCGGCCCGCGTCCGGCTCGAGGTCGACCGCGCCGGCTCCCAGCTCTCCAAGGGCGCCGACGTCAAGCTCAACGGCGTGATCGTGGGGCGGGTCGACGCGATCGAGCCGGCCGACCACGGCGCCACCCTCGAGCTCGCGATCGACCGCGACCGGTTGTCGCTGATCCCGGCCAACGTCACCGCCGAGGTGCTGCCGAAGACGATCTTCGGCGAGAAGTACGTCGACCTGGCCCTCCCGGCCGAGCCCGCGACCGCCCGCCTGGCCGACGGGGCGGTGATCCCCCGGAGCCGCACCAGCGAGGCGATCGAGACCCGCACCGTGCTCAACCACCTCGGACCGCTGCTCGACGCGGTCTCCCCTGCCGACCTCGAGACGACGCTGACCAACGTGGCCACGGCCGTGCGCGGGCGCGGTGCCGACATCGGCGAGACCATCGCGGAGGCACGGCGCTTCGCCCGCGACCTCGCCCCGCTCGTGCCGCTGGTGGTCGAGGACGCGGGCCTCGTCGCGGACGTGAGCGACTCCTACCTCGAGGCGGCCGACCCGGTGCTGCGCAGCCTGGTCCACGTCGGGGTCACCGCCCGCACCCTGACGCGCGACCAGCGCAAGCTGCGCGCGATCCTCGCGTCCTCCGAGCAGTTCGCGGCGGTGACGCGGGGGTTCGTCGACGCCGTCGGCGAGCGCGCGGTCAAGGTCGTCGCGGTCAGCCGCCCGGTGCTCGAGATGCTGGCGCGCTACTCCCCCGAGCTCGCCTGCCTGGTGCGGGGCATCACCCTCGCCACGGACCGTCTGGAGGCCGTGTTCGACGCCGGCCCCTTCCTGAAGGCCCGGCTCTACGTGTCGGTGAGCCGCGGTCGCTACAAGCCGGGGATCGACACCCCCAAGGACCTCGACCTCAGCGCCTACGGGCCCTACTGCCCCGTCATCCCGAAGGACGGCAAGGGCACGGTGCCGTGGCCGCCGGTGCCCAAGGAGCTCGACCCGATCCGCGGCACCGCCAGCCCGCTCAACAGCATCGACGGACTGCCCAGCCTCCCGGCCGGCAGCAACCCGCTCGCGGGGCTGTTGATGGGAGGGCCGGTGGGATGACCGACCGCAGCTTCAAGGTGTCGCTGATCAGGCTCACCCTCTTCACCGTCGTGACGGTCCTGCTGACCGGCTTCCTCGCCCGCACGATCCAGGGCTACCAGGACGCCGACACGGCGTCGTACTCCGCGATCTTCGGCAACGCCACGCGTCTCGAGCCCGGCGACGACGTCCGGCTCGCCGGGGTCACCGTGGGCCGGGTGACGTCGGTGACCTTGACCGGCGACGCGCGCGCGAAGGTGGCGTTCTCGGTCGACACCAACGTCACGCTCACCGACGCGACGACCGCGACGATCCGCTATCGCAACCTGATCGGCGACCGCTACGTCGCACTCGACGTGCCCCTCGGCGCCCGGGCGCTGCCGGCCGGGTCGACGCTCCCGGAGTCGCAGACCCGGCCCGCCCTCGACCTCACCGCGGTCTTCAACGGCTTCAAGCCGCTCTTCCAGGGCCTCGACGCCTCGTCGATCAACGCGCTGTCGCTCTCGCTCGTCCAGGCACTGCAGGGTGAGGGCGGCACGATCGCCTCGCTGCTCTCCGGCACCGGCTCACTCGGCCAGGCGATCGCCGAGCGCGACGCGACGATCGGCGCACTGGTGCGCGACCTGACCTCGGTCCTGACCAACCTCAACACGCACACCGGCCCGTTCAACCGGCTGGTGACGCACCTGCGGGACCTCTCCGGCGGCCTCCGCGACGGCCGCACCCAGATCCTGGACGCGCTGGCCGGCATCGACCGGCTCGCCTCCGCGACCACCACGCTGCTCGCGCAGGCACGGCCGCACCTCGCGGGCGTCGTGCGCGGGCTGAGCGCGACGGCCCACCGCCTCGCGACCCACCGCAAGGTGCTGCGGGAGAAGCTCAACCTGCTGCCGGTCAAGCTCAACGCGATCATGCGCTCGGCGCAGTACGGCTCCTGGTTCCAGTTCTTCAACTGCGGCATCGGCCTCGAGGTCGACCTCGACGGAGACGTCCCCCCGTTGACCATCCCGCCCTCCGGGCCGAGCACGGGGATCTGCGGCGGATGATCACTCCTCCGCGCAACGCGCGCACCCTCGGACTGGTCGGCATCGCCGTCGCCGTCGTGCTGCTCACGGTGTCCTTCCGCCTGTCGACCCTCTCCTCGCTCTTCTCCGGCGGCGGGGAGACCCTGCACGCGCAGTTCTCCGACGCCGCGGGGATCTCGCCGGGCGACCCGGTACGGATCGCGGGCATCACCGTGGGCGAGGTCGAGGCCGTCCACGTGCAACGCGACCACGCGCTGGTCGACCTCAAGGTGAAGACCGACGTCGACCTGGGCGACCGCACGACGGCGACGCTGAGCCTCGACACCCTGCTGGGCCAGAGCAGCCTCCTCCTGGTGCCCGCCGGCACCGGGGACCTCGCCGACGACGCCACCATCCCGCTGGAGCGCACGACCACCCCGTTCAGCGTGACCGACGCGATCCTCGGCGCGGGCCGCGAGCTCACGCCGATCAACGTGAAGGACCTCAGCGCGGCGCTGCGCACGGTCACGGCGGCGATCGACCCCGGCGCCGACGAGGTCCGTACGGCGGCCGTGGGGCTCTCCGACCTCAGCCGCGCCGTCTCGCGCCGCGAGTCGGAGGTGCGCACGCTGTTCCGCCAGACCCGGCAGATCGCGAGCACCCTCGCGGGCCGCACGACGGACCTGGTGACCCTGATCGACAACAGCGCCGTGATCACCCGGTCCCTCGTCGAGCGGCAGGACGTCATCCGGTCGCTCCTGCGCACCACCACCGGACTGACCGCGACCGTGCAGGCGGTGATCCGCGACAACGAGGACCAGCTCACGCCCGGGCTCCGCGACCTGCACAAGGTGCTCGACGTGCTGAGGAGCAACCAGGACGACCTCGACGAGTCGTTGCGGCTCCTGGCGCCCTACCTGCGCTACTTCGTGAACCTCACCGGCAACGGCCGGTGGTTCGACGGCACCTTCGCCGGCCTGGTCCCGATCGACACGCGGAAGGGGACGCCGTGACCCGCGACCCGAGACGCATCGTGACGCTCCTCCTCGCGGCCCTCCTCGTGGCCGCCGCGGTGACCTGGCTGCTGGGCCGCGACGACTCCACGATCACCGTGACGGCGGACTTCCCGACCACGGTCGGGCTCTACCCGGGCGACGACGTGCGGGTGGTCGGGGTGCCCGTCGGGAGGATCACCGAGATCCGGCCCGCCGACGGGCACGTCGAGGTGGAGATGGAGATCGACCGCGACACCCCCGTCGCCGCCGGCACCGGCGCGGTGATCGTGCCGCCCGGCCTGCTCGCCAGCCGCTACGTGCAGCTGACCGAGCCGTGGCTCTCCGGTCCGCGGCTCACCGACGGCGCCCACCTCGACGAGACCCGGACCGCCTCCCCTCTCGAGCTGGACGACGTCACCGCGCAGCTCGACGACTTCCTCGGCGCGCTCGGGCCGAAGGGAGCCGGGCGCGACGGTGCGCTCTCGCGGTTCGTCCGCACCGCCGGCCGGGCCCTCGACGGCAACGGCGGCACGCTGCGGCAGACCCTCGCCGACCTCGCCGACGCGCTCGACACCGTCGGGGAGAGCAAGGGCGACATCGTCGCGACCATCGAGCAGCTCCAGACCTTCGTCACCGCGCTGTCGGGCAGCGACGGGGCGATCCGCAGCTTCGAGCACAACCTCGCCGGGGTCACCACCGACCTCGCCGCGCAGCACGACCAGCTCGCCGCGACCATCCAGGGTCTTGCCGCCACCACCGAGGCGATCCGCGACTTCGTCCACGACAACCGCGGTGAGCTGACGGTCGACGTACGACTCCTCAAGCGGTTGACGACCACGCTCGTCGACCGCCGGCGCGACCTCATGGAGATCGCCGACCTGTCCCCGATCGGCACCGAGAACATCTTCGGAGCAGCGAACCTCGACACCGGCGTCCTCGACGCCCGGGTCGACCTGACCCCGCTGCTCGCCCACCCCGACACGGCGTTGTGCCAGATCCTCGAGGGAGCGGGCCTCCCGCAGCTCTGCCCGCCCTCGGTGCCGCGCCAGGACGGGGGTCGGTGATGTTCCACCACCTCAGCTCCCGGGCCCGCGCCCTCGCCGGCACCCTCGTCGTCGTGCTCCTGGCGGGAGCCGCGATCGTCCTGGGCCTCGACGCCCTGCCGGACGTGACGCGGTCCCGGTTGCCCGGCGCCGCCGGCGGCAGCGACACCTACACCGTGACGGCCGAGTTCCGCGACGCTCTCGACCTGGTGCCCAACTCCACCGTGCGGGTCGCCGACGTGCCGGTCGGACGGGTGACGAAGATCCGGGTCTCCCGGGCTGACGGGGGCTACGTCGCCGTGGCGACCCTCGAGGTCAAGAGCTCGGTCGACCTGCCGAGCGACACCGTCGCGACGATCAGCAGCACGAGCCTGCTGGGCGAGAAGTACGTCGCCCTGGTGCCTCCCGCGCGCGGCACCGGCAGCCTCCGGGAGACCGGGTCGATCCCGGTCACGCGGACGAGCGACGACATCGAGGTCGAGCAGCTCCTCTCCTCCATCGGCGCCCTCCTCAACGGCGGCGGCCTCCAACAGCTCTCCACCATCACCCGCGAGTTCTCGACCGCGCTCGGCGGTCACGAGCAGGACACCCGCGCCCTGCTGGGCGATCTCGACCGGATCGTGTCGGGGCTCGACGCGGGTCGCCCCGCGCTGGTCTCCGCCCTCGACAGCACAGCCCGGCTCAACCGCCTGCTGGCCAGCCAGAACGACGTCCTGGCCAACGCGGTCGACGACCTCGACCCGGCGACCGGGGTGCTCGCCGACCAGGTCGGCGACCTCCGCACCGCACTGCGCGCGCTCGACGACCTCAGTGACCGCGCCACCTCCGTGATCCGCCGCAGCACCGCCGACACGGTCGCCGACCTGCGGGCGCTGTCCCCGGTCGTGCAGGAGCTCGGCAAGGTCGCCGACCAGATCCCGCGCGACCTGACGCTCCTGGTCACCTACCCGTTCGCCGACACCGCGGTCCCCGCGTTCTCGGGTGTCTACGGCGCCTTCAAGGGCAGCGTCGTGGTGAGCCTCCAGCAGCTGCTCGAGCTGATCGTGCCGACCCCGTCGGACCCGGACGAGCCGTTCGACCCGACCAGCGCGCCGCCGACCACCGACGGAGCGCCGGCCGGCCCGCTCGGCGGCCTCGACGACCAGCTCTCCGACCTGCTCGGCGTGCCCGACCTCCTCGGCGGCCTCTCCGGACTGCTCGCGCCGCGGACGGGAGCGGCCCGATGACGCTCGTCCACCGGATCCGCATCGGCCTGTTCGCCGTCATCGCCGTCGTGTCGGTGATCGTCGCCGGCACCAAGTACGTCGGCATCCCCGAGCGCTACCTCAGCCAGTCCTACGAGATCGGCGTGGACCTGCCCGAGTCCGGCGGGATCTTCCCCAACGCGGAGGTGACCTTGCGCGGCGTGCCCGTCGGCCGGGTCGAGTCGCTCGAGCTCACCCCCGACGGCGTCCGCGCCCACCTCCAGCTCGAGAAGGGCACCCGCGTGCCCACCGGCACGCTGGTCCGCGTCAGCAACCTCTCGGCCGTCGGCGAGCAGTACGTCGAGCTGCTCCCGCCCGACGGCGGCGGTCCCTACCTGTCCTCGGGCGACACCCTGCCCGTCACTGCGGCGACCACGCCGCCGAAGGTGACCGCGCTGCTCGTCCACCTCGACCGGCTGGCGACCAGCGTCGGCAAGGACCAGCTGCGCCGGCTGGTGCACGAGCTGGGCGATGCCTTCGACCACAGCGGCCAGGACCTCTCCACCGTGCTGCTCCGCGCCCGCGAGCTGAGCCGTACCTTCGGAGACGCCCTGCCGCGGACCACCCGGTTGCTCCGCGACGGCCGGCGGGTGCTGCGCACCCAGCGCGACCTCGACCCGGACCTCCAGGCGCTCAGCCGAGGGCTCGAGCAGCTCACCCGCACGCTCGCCGACAACGACCCCCAGCTGGCGGCGCTCCTCGACGCCGGCCCGCAGACGCTCGATGCCGTGCGCACGCTGCTGGCGCAGAACCGCACGTCGGTCTCGGTGCTCCTCGGCAACCTGCTGTCGGTCGGCCAGATCGTGGCGCAGCCGATGCGGCTGCGGGGCCTGAACACCCAGCTCGTCCTGCTGCCTCGCATCATCCAGGGGACGTTCAACATCCAGCCCGGGGACGGCTACGCCCGGCTCGGCGCAGTGGTCGACACCGCCCAGGCCGTCTGCACCAAGGGCTACGAGTCGTCCGGCACCCCGCCGACCGAGCCCAGCGACGTCTCCGACGTGCCCGGCGACCCGTCCCTGCGGGCGAACCTCAACGCCCTGTGCGCGGAGCCGCCCAGCAGCGGGATCGGTGTGCGCGGGGCCGCGAACGTGCCCCGTCCCTACGGCGACCCGACCGCGCGGGTCGTGGCACGGACCAACCCGCGCGGCTTCGGGCCCGGGTCGTCCTTCCGCAACTCCCCCGAGACCGACGCGGCCAACGCGCAGGACCAGGCCTCCGCGACGCCGTCGGTCACGCGCGTGGTCGCACCGACCGACCTGCGCGGTCTGCTGCTGAAGGAGGACCTGCGATGATCGCCGACACCCCGGAGAGCGCGAGCGAGAGGCCGACGATGAGTGACGCCGAGGCGGAGGCCGAGGCCACCGCCGACCCGGCCGCGTCACGCTCCCGCCGGCTCTGGGTGCCGCTGGTGGTCGCCCTGGTCGCGCTGCTGCTGGTGGCCGGCGCCGCCTGGACGGCGGTCGCGGTGCGCAAGGAGCAGCAGGCCCAGGATCGCGACGACGACGCGCTGGCAGCCGGGCGGGAGGCCGCCGTCGCCTTCACGTCGTACGACTACCGCCACATCGACGACGACCTCGACCGCGTCGCGAGCCGCTCGACCGGCGACTTCCGGCAGCAGTTCACCAAGGCCCTCGGCGCGCTGAGCGCGGCCATCAAGAAGGCGCACGGCGTGTCGCTCGGTGAGGTGAGCCAAGCCGGCATCGTCCGCAGCACCGACGACACCGCTGTGGTCATCGCCGCGGTCGATGCCACGATCACGAACCGGTCGACCCAGGGCGAGTCCACCCGCCGCTACCGCCTCCAGATCACGCTCAACCTCGTCGACGACGACTGGCTGATCTCCGACATCTCCCCGGTGGCCTGACATGGCGCTCCCGACCCTCGACCGTCGCCGGCTCGCACTGGCCGCCCTCGGCCTGCTGCTCGCGGCCTGCCTCGCCGTCGTCGCGGCGGGCAACTGGTGGCTCCACCAGCAACGCCGCGACGACGACCGCGTCGACGACGTGGCGAGCACCGCCGCGACCACCGTCACCGCCGTCCTCTCCTACGACTACCGCCGGCTCCAGGCAGGGATGGACTCCACCACGCCGCTGCTGACCGGCGACGCCGAGAAGCAGTACGTCGAGCTGCAGCAGCCGTTGCTGAGGACGGCGCCGAAGCTGAAGGCGGTGGTGTCGGCCGACGTCAAGGCGACCACCGTGCTCGAGTCCGACGACGACTCCGCCCGGGTCCTGCTCTTCGTCGACCAGACGTCCACCAGCAAGAAGCTGACCGAACCACAGCTCGACCAGAGCCGGATCCTCGTCACCCTGACGCGTTCCGGTGACCACTGGCTCGTCTCCACGTTGGCCGCGATCTGAGGTGCCATGACATCCGAACCCGCTCCCGTCCGCCCGCGCCGCACGCAGGCCGAGCGCCGTGCCACCACGCGCTCGGCGCTGCTCGACGCGACCATCGACGTCCTCGTCGAGCGGGGCTACGCCGGCCTGACCACGACGGCCGTCTGCGAGCGCGCCGGCGTGACCCGCGGCGCCCAGGCGCACTACTTCGCCACCAAGGGCGAGCTCGTCGTCCAGGCGCTCAGCCACCTCACCGACAAGCTGGTGGCCGAGCTGATCTCCAAGCCCCTCAACGTGGGCGACGGTCCGTTGGAGCAGTACGGCGTGCTGCTCAACCGCCTGTGGGAGATCTTCAGCGGGCCGGTCTCCTACGCTCAGCTCGAGCTCTTCACGGCCGCCCGCACCGACGACGACCTCCGGCGCCACCTGGTCCAGTTCGACCACGCGGTCATGCAGACGCTGGCCGAGGCGGCCGACCGAGTGGCTCCGCAGCTGGTCGTGCGGGCGGAGTTCCCCGAGGCGATGACGACCGCGATCTCGACGATCCGCGGCCTGCTGATGCTGCGCTCGGTCGCGAGCGACCGGACCGTGCGCCGAGCCTGGCCGCCGGCCCGGGAGCAGCTGCTGACGGGGCTGGCCCTCGACGGCTGAGGTCCGGCCGGGTCAGCGCATCCGCAGCTTGCGCAGCGCCTTGAGCTGGCCGTTGCCCATCGCGACGAACTTCGACAGCGGAGCAGCGGGCGGCGGGCCGACCGGACCGATCCGCGACGCCGCGATGGTCTGCACGTCGGTGTACTTGCGCATGCCCTCCCCACCGTGGCGGCGGCCCAGGCCGCTGTCTCCGAGGCCGCCCATGCCGGCCTCGATCGACCCGGCCGCGAGCGCGGCGCCGTCGTTGATGTTGACCGACCCGGCCCGGATCCGGCGCGCGAGCGCGTCGGCGGAGGCGAGATCCTTGCTGAAGACGCTGGCCGAGAGGCCGGCCCTTCCCTGGTTGGCGATCCGCAGGGCGTCGGCGTCGTCGGCGGCCCGGTAGAGGGCGACCACGGGCCCGAACGTCTCGCCGAGGCAGAGCTCCATCTCCTCGGTGACGCCCTCCAGCACGGTCGGCGCGAACATGAACGGCCCCAGGTCGGGCAGCGCCCGTCCGCCCGCGAGCACCGTCGCGCCCTTGCCGACCGCGTCGGCCACGTGCGCGGTCACCTTGTCGAGCTGGGCCTGGGACGCCAGCGAGCCCACGTCGCAGGAGAAGTCGAAGGCCTGGCCGAGCTTCTGGCCGCTCGTCGCGGCGAGCAGCGCCTCCTTGAAGGCGTCGTAGACGTCGGTGTGCACGACGACCCGCTCGATGTGGATGCACATCTGGCCGGTGTTGGCGAAGGCCGCCTGCACGGTGCCGCGCGCGGCCTGCTCGAGGTCGGCGTCGGCGCGCACGATGAGCGGGTTCTTGCCGCCGAGCTCCAGGGACGCCCCGATCAGACGGCCGGCGGCGCGCTGGGCGACCTGCCGTCCCGTGGCCGTGGATCCGGTGAAGGCGACGTAGTCGACGTTGTCGACGACGGCTTCGCCGACGGCCGCGCCCGGTCCGGCGACGACCTGCCAGACGTGCTCCGGAAGACCCGCCTCGGCCATCAGGGCGCGCGTCCACAGCAGCGTCAGCGGCGTCTGCGGGTCGGCCTTGCCGAGCACGCTGTTGCCGGCGAGCAGCGCCGGGATCGCGTCACCGACACCGAGGTAGAGCGGGTAGTTCCACGGCGAGATGATCCCGACGACGCCCTTGGGCACACGGACCTCGCGAGCGCTCGTCACGAGCGGGACCGCCGAGCGGACCTTGGTGTCCGCGACGTACTTCGCCCCGTGGCGCGCGTAGTGACGTGCCAGGTTGCCGACCTGCAGCACCTCCTGCCAGGCGTGGAAGCGCGCCTTGCCCATCTCCCACTGGATCAGGTCGAGCACCTCGTCCTGCCGCTCGACGAGGAGGTCGTGGAAGCGCAGCACCACCGCGGCACGCGCCGCGTAGGGCAGCGCGGCCCAGTCCGCCTGCGCCGTGCGCGCCGCACGCGCCGCTGCCGCGACGTCCTCGGCGGTGCAGGCCGGCACGGGCGCGGTCGGCCGGCCGTCGTACGGCGCCGTGGCGGTGAGCTCGCCGTCGCCACCGGACACCGGGCAGGCGACCCAGCGGTTCCAGGAGGCGAGCTTGCGGTCGGTCACCCACGCCGGTCGGGCCGTGGGCCGGTCCGGTCGGACGTCGGTCGGCGGGGGGACGGTCGCGGTCATCGGGCACCTCCGGTGCGCACCAGGTTGATCGGCTGGCCGTCCTTCGGGAACGGCAGCGAGTGGTTGTCGAGCGGAGCGACGTAGGCCGGGTCGACGCTCCAGTGGTAGTTGCGCAGCAGCCGGTGGAGGATCGACTTGACCTCGAGGCCCGCGAAGTAGAGCCCGATGCACTTGTGGACGCCACCGCCGAACGGCTCCCAGGCCAGCCGGTGCGACTTGTCCTCGCGGCGCTCCGGGGAGAAGCGCTCGGGGTCGAAGACCATCGGGTTGGTCCAGTACTCCTCCATCACGTGGGAGTACTGCACGCCGACCATCACGTCCGTGCCGGCCGGGATGCGGTAGCCCTGCACCGCCGCGTCCTTGACGGTGTGGCGGACCAGGACCGGCACGGGGGCGCGCAGCCGCAGCGCCTCGCGCATCACCCAGTCGGCGGCCTGCAACCCCTCGAGCTCGGCCATCGTGGGCTCGGGCCCGAGCGCCAGCGCCTCCTCGCGGCAGCGTTGCTGCCACTCGGGGTGCTGGCCGAGGTACTGCAGCATCGTCGACGTGGTGATCGTCGACGTGTCGTGGGCCGCCATCATCAAGAAGATCATGTGGTTGACGACGTCGTCGTCGGAGAACCGCTCACCGTCCTCGGTCTCGATGTGGCACAGCACCGAGAAGAAGTCGTCGGTCAGCCTCGCGCGCTTCTCCGGGAGGTAGTGGCGCAGGAACTCCTCGAGCACCTTCCGGCCACGGAAGGCGCGGCCCCACCGGGTCATCGGCACGTCCGCGCGCACGATGCCGGCGGCGGCCTGCACGCAGGCGATGAACGCCTGGTTGACCTTGTCCATGTCGTGGCGGCTGGTGTCGTGCGCCCCACCCATGAAGATGTCGGCCGCCACGTCGAGGGTGAGCTGCTTCAGCGCCCAGTAGGACTTGAAGCGGGGATGGGTGTCCCACGACGCCATGCCGTGCTCGATGGCCGGATGCATCCGCGTGGTGTAGCTCGCCAACCGGTCGCGGGTGAAGGCCTCCTGCATGATCCGTCGGTGCATGTGGTGCTCGTCGAAGTCGAGCAGCATCAGGCCGCGGTCGAAGAACGGGCCGACGATCTTGCCCCAGGCCGGCCCGTTGGCGAAGGCCTTGCCCTTGTTGCGCAGCACCTCCTCACAACCGTCGGGCCCGAGCACGACCGCACCGAGCTCGCCGGCCGCGTTGAAGGGCGACACCGGACCGTAGGTCTCCCACTGGTGGCGCATGAAGCCGATCGGGTCGCCCGCGTAGTCGAACAGTCGGCCGAGCCAGGGCAGGCCCTTGTCGCCGGGTCCCACCACGGGCACCTCGCGCAACGCCGTCGACCCGGCCGGCTCGGCGGGGTCCGCCCCGGGGACCATCGCGTCGATCGTCACCTGCTCCATGTCAGAAGATTGATTCAGGAAGGACGTCCTGTCAACCTTCTCCCGGAAGTCGTCGTTCGCGTGAGAGGGTGGTGCCATGGCGGTGCAGTCAGGGGTCTATCGCGGCGTCTCCGCGGAGGAGCGCGTCGCCGAGCGGCGCGCCCGGCTGATGGAGGCGACCCTCGAGGTCTGGGCCGATCCGGCACGCCGGACCACCATGACCGCGGTCTGCGCGGAGGCCGGGCTCACCGAGCGCTACTTCTACGAGAGCTTCTCCGGGCTCGACGAGGCACTCCGCGCCGTGCTGGACGCCGTCGCGGACGAGATCGAGCAGACGACGACCGCCGCGGCCGCGGCAGCGGGCGACGACCCGATCGTGCGGACCCAGGCGTCGATGGTGGCGTTCGTGGACCTGATCGCGGGCGACCCGCGGAAGGGTCGCGTCGCGATCGTGGAGGCCGGCGCGATGCCCGAGCTGCGCCAGCGCCGCACCGAGCTGCTGCGCCACTTCGCCCACCGCACGGCCGAGGAGGCGCGCGAGTGGCTGCAGCTGCCCGAGCGCAGCTCCACCGAGGACGAGCTCGCCGGTCTGCTCTTCATCGGAGGCATGGCCGAGCTGATCACCGCCTGGCTCGACGGCGCGATCGAGGCCGGTCCCGCCGACATCGTCGAGGCCGCGGCGCACGCGTTCCTCAGGCTCTACGGCTGAGGACAGCGGACGCTCAGTCCTTCCCCGACCTCCTGAGCACGGCGACGAGGGCCAGCGTGGCCGCGCTGCCGGCCGCGAACGGGGTCGCCCACCGGGCCGCGGTGCCCTCCGAGGCACGGTCCGCGGCGAGGCGGTCGCGCCAGTCCATGGGCGGGGACGACGGCCCCTGCACCCGGTCCTCGGGCGCGGGACGCTCCGCGCGGGCGAGCGGGTGGACGTAGGCCCAGGCGGCGGCGTACATCACCACCCGGCTGAAGTAGTTGATCCAGACGACGAGGATCAGCGCGATGCCGAACGCCTGGAAGGCGGGCGAGCTCGCCGTCGACTGCAGCAGCAGCTGCGAGACCTGCTTGAGGATCTCGAAGCCGACCGCGCCGAGCACCGCGCCCGACCAGACCGCACGCCGCGGCACGTCGTCGGGATCGGCGAGGATCTCGAAGAGCGCGAAGAACAGCAGCGCGTTCGCCGCCACGCCGATGACCACCGCGAGCACCGTCAGCAGCCACCCGAGCCCCGCGCCCAGCCCGATCCAGTCGAGGATCTGGGACGAGGCCCCGCGCACGATCCCCGAGACACCCACGCTGAGCATCAGGATCACGCCGAGCGAGGCGAGGGCCACCAGGTCGCGCACCTTCCCGATCGCGAAGCTCGGCTGCTCGCGTTCGGGCAGCACGAACATCACCGCCAGCGCGTCGCGCATGCTCGAGAGCCAGCCGAGCCCGGAGTAGAGGACCACCACGATGCCGACGGACAGGATGCCGGGCGCGGCGTCGCGGATGTCGGTCAGCGACACCTGGCCGTCGCCGTTGCCCACCAACCCCGGGAGCACGCCGTTGATGGCGTCGACGAGGTCCGACTCGGCGCCGTCGTACACCCGGGCGGCGAAGCCGACGAGGGCGAACGCGAGCGCCAGGATCGGGAAGAAGGAGATGAAGCCGAAGTAGGTCACCGCCCCGGCCTGGATGCTGCCCTTGACGTCACCGTAGTGCTCGACGGTGCGCACCACGTGGTCCAGCCACGGGCGTTGCTCGCGCTCCCGCGCGACCTTCGACTTCACCTTGCTCACGAACGACGGCACCGAGATCACCTCATCGAGTCAGGAGCCACGGCCTGCCGCGGGCTTGAGCGGAAAGGTACGGCTGGACTGCCAACCCAGCTCGCCCTCGTGAACGTACAGGTGGAAGCCGAGCACGTCGAAGGAGCACTCGAAGCCGGCCAGGTCGGCGAACGCCCGGTCGAGCTCCGCGTCACCCAGGTGGTGGGCCACCGTCACGTGCGGGTGGTAGGGGAAGTCGAGGTCGAGGTCCAGCGAGCCGCCCCGTACGTCGGCGGCGAGCTGCTCGCACTGGGAGATTCCCTCGGCGAGGCCGATGAAGACGACGGGCGACACGGGCCGGAAGGTACCCGTTCCCCGCAGGTGTACCCGGAACGCCTCGTGGCGCTGCGCCGCCTGCTCCAGGTGCCCCTCGATGTCGTGCAGGTCGTCGACGTCGAGCGGCGGGATGAGGGTGATGTGGGTCGGCACTCCCTCCGCGGTGGGGTCGCCGATCTCGGTGCGGTAGTCCTGCAGCTGGGTCGCCCAGGGCTCCGGGATCGCGATCGCGACGCCGATGGTCGGCACGCGTCAGGCCCTCGGAGCGCCGCGGAAGGGTGCCACGAAGCCCACCCGCTGGTAGACGTCGCGCAGGGTCGCCTCCGCCACCGCACCGGCGGTTTCCGCGCCCTGCCGCAGCACGTCCGTCAGGTGCGCCTGGTCGTCGAGGAGCTCCAAGGTGCGCTCGCGGAACGGCGTGACGAAGGTGATGACCAGGTCGGCCAGGTCGCCCTTCAGGACGCCGTAGCCCTTGCCGGCGTACTGCTCCTCGAGGGCGTCGATCGGCTCGCCGCTCAGCGCGGAGTAGATCGTCAGCAGGTTGCTGATGCCGGGCTTCTCCGCAGCGTCGAACCGGATGTCGGAGCCGGAGTCGGTCACCGCCGAGCGGATCTTCTTCGCACTCGCCCGGGGGTCGTCGAGCATCTCGACGATGCCGCTGGGCGACGAGCCGGACTTCGACATCTTCGCCGTCGGGTCCTGCAGGTCGGCGATCTTCGCCGTGGCCTTGAGGATGTAGGGCTCGGGGAGGCGGAACGTCTTCTTGTAGCGGCTGTTGAAGCGCTGCGCGAGGTCGCGGGTCAGCTCGAGGTGCTGGCGCTGGTCCTCGCCGACCGGCACGAAGTGCGGGCGGTAGAGCAGGATGTCGGCCGCCTGCAGGATCGGGTAGGTGAAGAGGCCCACCGACGCGGCGCCCTCGCCCTGCTTGGCCGACTTGTCCTTGAACTGCGTCATCCGGCGCGCCTCGCCGAAGCCGGTCAGGCAGTTGAGGACCCACGCCAGCTGGGCGTGCTCGGGGATCTGGCTCTGCACGAAGATCGCGGACCGCGCCGGGTCGATGCCGGCCGCCAGCAGCTGGGCGGCCGCGCGAAGGGTGCGGTCGCGGAGCAGCTTGGGGTCCTGCTCGACGGTGATCGCGTGCAGGTCGGCGATGAAGAAGAACGGCTGGTGGTCGCGCTGGAGGTCGACCCACTGCCGCAGCGCACCGAGGTAGTTGCCGAAGTGGAAGGAGTCCGCCGTCGGCTGGATCCCGGAGAGCACCCGTGGTCGGGCGCCGCCCTCGGGCGCCGCCGGGGAGGACGTCTGCGGCAGCGTTTGCTCGGTCGTCGCGGACATGGGCGCGATTCTCTCAGGAGTCCCCGCCCGGCTCACAGCGGGCTCACGGTCGGGCGCTCAGGCCGGGGTCGCCGCACCGTCACGGCGGTGGACCAGAGCCGACCAGACGAGGATGACCAGGCCCAGCGCGCTCAGGACCGCGCCGACGAGCGCCGGCGCCCGGTAGCCCCAGCCCGCGGCGATCACGACGCCACCGAGCCACGCGCCGAGCGCGTTGGCGACGTTGAGCGCCGCATGGTTCATCGCCGCACCGAGCGTGACCGCTCCCCCGGCCACGTCCATCAGCCGCAGCTGCAGGTTGACCACGAGGACCGACCCGGTCGCCGTCACGAGGAACGCCACCGGCCACAGGGTCCAGCCGCCCGGAGCGGCGAAGAAGTAGGCGACCAGGACCAACGAGCCGAACGCCGCCGAGAGCAGCAGGCTGCGGTAGACCGACCACGCCGCGAGCTCGCCGGCCAGGGGCGTGCCGACCACCATGCCCAGGCCCAGGGCGAGCACGAACAGCGGCACCGTGCCGCGGTCGAGGCCACCCACGACGGTGACCGTCTTCGCGATGTAGGAGTACACCGCGAACATGCCGCCGAAGCCGATCGCGCCGGCCGCCATCGTCAGCCACACCTGGAGGCTGGTGAAGAACTCCCGCGCCTCCTTGCGCCCGCTCGTCTCCGAGTCGCCGGGCACCGACGGCACCGCCGCCAGCACGAGGGCTGCGGTGACGAACGCCAGGGCACCCCCGAGGACGTACGTCGCCCGCCACCCGACCTGCTGGCCGAGCCAGGTCGCGAGCGGCACCCCCACGACGTTGGCCACCGAGAGCCCCAGCATGACGCTGGCGACCGCGCGTCCCCGGCGCGCCGGGGCCACCAGGCTCGCCGCGACCAGGCTGGCGACGCCGAAGTAGGCGCCGTGCGGCATGCCGTCGAGGAACCGCGCCGCCGCGAGCACCCCGAAGCCTGGAGCGATCGCGCTGAGCAGGTTGAAGGCGCCGTACGCCGCCATCAGGCCGACGAGCATGCCGCGCCGCGGCAGTCGCGCCCCGAAGAAGGCCAGGATCGGTACGCCGATCACCACGCCGAGCGCGTAGGCCGAGATCACCCGCCCCGCGGTCGGCACCGAGACGTCGACACCCTTCGCGATCTCGGGCAGCACGCCCATCGTCATGAACTCGGTGGTGCCGATCGTGAAGCCGCCGACCGCGAGCGCCAGGATCGCGAGCGCGGGCCGCGCGGTGCGCACCGTCGGCTCCTCGGCCACGAGGGCGAGGTCGGCGTCGGTCTCGGTGCCGGTCATCGGGCGGCGGGCGGAGCGGGGGTCACGAGAGGAGACAACCACACCAGACGTCCGACCATTCCATCCACGACGTCTGCTACGAGGGCGGCCGAGGGGCCAGTCCCGCGAGCGTCCGGGCGATGACCTGGGTCATCTCACGCCGCGCGGTCGGCCGGTCGTCGGCCGCGGCGACGTACATCGCCGCCTCCTCGGCCACGGCAGTGAGGGCGTGGGCCAGCGGTCGCGGCGGCAGGTCGGCGACCGCGCCGTCGGCGATGCCCTGGGCGAGGGTGGCCTCGATGAGGGACAGCGCGTAGGGCTGGAGCAGCGCGCGCCAGCGGGCCCATCCGAGCACGGAAGGTCCGTCGGTCAGCAGGATCCGCTGCACGTCAGGCGCCTCGCACGCGTCGAGCCACGCGTCCATCGCTCGGGTCATCACGGCGGCGAACCCAAGGTCGTCCCCGGCCAGTGCGCCCGCAGCGATGTCGTCGGTGACGCCGGCCTCGACCGCCTCGATGACGGCGGCGAACAGCTCGGTCTTGTCGGCGAAGTGGTGGTAGAGGGCGCCCCTGCTCACGGCAGCCTCGGCGACGATCGCCTCGGTGCCGACGCCCGCGAAGCCGTGCTCGGCGAAGAGCCGGCGACCGGCTGCTACCAGTGCGGACCGGGTCGCGGCCGTGCGGTCCGCTTGCGTTCTTCTCGTCATTTACCTACAGTCTGTTCGTAACTTACATACACCTTGTCGGTAAGTCTCCCACGCCGAGGAGCCCGGATGCCCACCGTCGACCTGCCCACCGCAACTCTGAACTACCACGTCGCAGGCCCGGACGACTCGCCCGAACCGCCGGTCGTCCTCATCCACCCGGTCCTGGCCGACGGATCGCTCTGGCTCCCCGTCATGGAGCGCCTCGCAGCGCAGGGCGTGCGCTCCTTCGCCCCCGACTGGCCCCTCGCGTCGCACCGCATCCCGCGGCCCGCGCACGCCGACCAGTCGCCGCGCGGCGTCGCGCGACTCGTCCTCGACTTCATCGCGGCCCTCGACCTCACCGACGTCACCCTCGTCGGCAACGACACCGGTGGCGCGATCTGCCAGTTCGTCGTCGACCCCGCTCTCGACGCCGACGCCTCCCGCGTCGCCCGGCTCGTGCTCGCCAATTGCGACGCGTTCGAGCAGTTTCCTCCCCCACCGTTCACCGGCCTGTTCCCGCTCCTGCGCGACGAGTGGCGGCTCAAGACGGTCGCCGGCCTCCTGCGCGTACGGGCGCTGCGCCAGTCCGTGCTGGGGTACGGCCTGCTCGCGAAGAACCTGCCGGCAGAGCTCACCCGCGCCTGGATCGAGCCGGCGCGCACCGACCCCGGGATCCGCCGCGACGCCGTGCGGCTGTTCGGGAGCATCCATCCCGCCGACCTCCTCGACGTGTCCACCCGGCTGCCGGAGGTCAAGATCCCCGTCACGGTCGTCTGGGGCATGGCCGACAGGGCGTTCAAGCCCGCCCTCGGCCGGCGGCTGCACGAGGCCTTCGCCGACGCGGAGCTGGTCGAGGTGCCGGGAGCGCGCACCCTCCTCGCCCTCGACGCCCCCGACGAGCTCACCGCGGCGATCCGGGCCGTCGCGCGCCGCTGACCCCTGGTAGGAAGTGCGGGTGGTTCCCCCCGACGCACCACCCGATCGCCGTCCCACGGGCACGCCGCCGTACTGGCGACGTGGCGAGCAGATCACCTGGACCTACGGGCTGCCGGGCGAGCCCTCGTGGGTCTACCCGGTGACGGTGGTCCGCGACGACGCCGCGCTGTTCGCGACCTGGCTGACCGTCGGGACCGTCGGCCGGGTCGCGATCCGCGCCGACGGCCGCGAGCTGCGGGCGGACCCCGCGACGATCTTCACCGCCCCGCGGAAGATCATCGAGCGACCGTTCTTCGCCCACCACACGCTGCGCCTGCACGAGCCCGGACGCCCCTGGTCGGTGCTGGTGTTCTTCGACGCGGGGACGGGCGCCTTCGTCGGCTGGTACTGCAACATCGAGGACCCGCACACCCGCGACGCCCGCGGCACCTACTCCCGCGACCACGTGCTCGACATCTGGGTCGAGCCCGACCGCAGCCACTTCCGCAAGGACGAGGACGAGCTGGTGCTCGCCGTCGAGCAGGGCCGCTACACCGCTGACGAGGCAGCCGCCATCACGGCCGTCGCCGACGACATCGACGCCGTCATCGAGGCCTGGGGCCCGCCCTTCTGTGACGGGTGGGAGCACTTCCGTCCGGACCCGGCGTGGCCGGTGCCGGAGCTGCCGGCGTAGCCCTCAGGTGCCGGCGTCGGCGACCGGCACGCCCCAATGGTCCTTGTAGCCGTAGATCCCGGTCAGGGTGCGGCTCTCGTAGTCGCCGTTGAGGATCTCGATGTCGTGCGGGGTGATGTGCGAGGGGTGCCCCACCCCGACGGCCGCGCTCACCCGGATGAGCTCCTTGCGGAGCTGGACGAGGTACGCCGCGCAGCGATCCGCCTTCGACACGGGGTCGAGACCGCGCACCAGCCACGGGTTCTGCGTCGCGACGCCGACCGGGCACTCGTCGGTGTGGCACTTCTGCGACTGGATGCAGCCGATCGAGAGCATCGCCTCGCGGGCGACGTTGACCATGTCGGCACCGAGGGCGAAGGCCACCACGGCGTTCTCGGGGAGCCCCACCTTGCCCGACCCGATGAAGGTGACGTCATCGGCGAGGCCGAGCTCGGCGAAGGTGCCGTAGACCCGCGAGAAGCCCATCCGGAAGGGCAGCGAGATCGAGTCGGTGAAGATGAGCGGCGCTGCACCCGTGCCGCCCTCCCCACCATCGACGGTGATGAAGTCCACGCCGCGGGTGCGGGTGCGCATCAGCTCGGCCAGCTCGCGCCAGAACCCCTGGTGGCCGACGGCGGACTTGATGCCCACCGGCACGCCGGTCTCGGTCGCGACCAGCTCGACGAAGTCGAGCATCGAGTCGACGTCGGAGAACGCGGAGTGGCGCGGCGGGCTGATGCAGTCGCGGTCGAGCGGGATGCCGCGGATCGCCGCGATCTCCTCGGTGATCTTCGCGGCCGGCAGCATGCCCCCGAGGCCGGGCTTCGCGCCCTGGCTGAGCTTGATCTCGATCGCCTTGACGGGCGCCGCCGCGACGACGTCCTTGAGGAGCTCGAGATCGAAGGAGCCGTCGGCATTGCGGCAACCGAAGTACGCCGTACCGATCTGGAGCACGAGGTCGGCGCCGTTGCGGTGGTACGGCGAGATGCCGCCCTCCCCCGTGTTGTGCAGGCAGCCGGCCTTCGCCGCGCCCTTGTTGAGCGCGGTGATCGCGGCGCCGGACAGCGAGCCGAAGCTCATCGCGGAGATGTTCACCACCGACGCCGGACGGAAGGCCCCGGTGCGCCCGCGCGGGCCGCCGAGCACCTTCGTCGAGGGCAGGCTGGCGAGCTCGTCCAGCGGCGTCGGCGGCTCGAGCGGGAACGTGCGCTGCTTGATGTAGGTGTGGCCCTGGATGTGCTCGACGTCGATGTCGGTGCCGAAGCCGAAGTAGTTGTTCTGCCCCTTCGCCGAGGCGTAGACCCAGCGCCGCTCGTCACGGCTGAACGGCCGCTCCTCCTCGTTGCTGGTCACGATGTACTGCCGCAGCTCCGGGCCGATCGTCTCCAGCAGGTAGCGGAAGTTGCCGATGACCGGGAAGTTGCGCCGGATCGCGTGCGTCTTCTGGGTCAGGTCTCGGTAGGCGACCACCCCCACGGCGGCGACGCCCGCGCCGATCAGAGCCCGCACCCTCATCCCGCACCCCCGTGCCCCCGGCGGGGAGCCCGCCGGTCGTGTGACCGCGCTCGCATCAGAGCAGTCGAACGGTAGCGCGCCGGCCGGCTGTTCGCGACACCTTGTCGCAGGCTCGCGCAGACGGCTCAGCCGGCGAGGTGGCCCCACGCAGGCGCGAGGTCCGCCCAACCTCCGACCGCCACGACCCGGCCGCCGTCGAGGACGACGACCCGGTCCGCACGCGCGAGGGCGGCGCGCTTCGAGGTGGCGCCGATGACCGTCGTACGCCGCTCGCGCAGCGCCTCCCAGAGCTCGATCTCGGTGGCGGCGTCGAGCGCGCTCGAGACGTCGTCGGCCAGCAGCAGCTCGGCGTCGGCGGCCAGCGCCCGGGCCAGGGCGAGGCGCTGCACCTGCCCGCCGGACAACCGCACGCCACGGTGCCCGATCACCGCGTCCGGGCCCCCGGCGTCGGCCACGTCGGCGTCGAGCCGGGCCGCGCCGACCGGACCCGCGAGCTCGCGGTCGAACCCGAGCTGGACGTTGTCCGCGAACGTGCCCGAGAGCACACGCGGCACCTGGGCCACGTGGGCGACCCGCGCGGGCCGCAGGAACGCCTCCGGGTCGTCGACGTCCTCGCCGTTCCACCGGAGCGAGCCCCGGTGGTCGATGAGGCCGGCGAGCGCCGCGAGCAGGCTCGACTTGCCGGACCCGATCTGGCCGAGGAGCAGCACCAGCTCGCCCCGTCGTACGACGAGGTCGACGTCCTCCACGCCGATGGTCCCGTCGTCGTGGACGGCGGCGAACCCACGCAGCGCCAGGGTCTCCAGGCGGACGCGCTCGGTCGCCGGCGCGTCGGGGGCGGTGCCGGCGACCAGGTCGACGCCCGACGGCAGGTGCATCAGGTCGGCTCCGCCGGCGTGGCGGGCGGTCGCCCGCTGCCAGGCACGGGTGCCGGGAGCCTCGGTGACGACCGCGCCGGCGACCCGCCCGAACCAGTCGAAGCCGTTGACGGCGGTCGCCACGAGCAGCGCGGTGCCGAGCTCCCAGCCGTCGAGCAGGTAGATCGCCCAGGCGGCGACGACGCCGACCTGCACCATCACGATCGGGACCCCGTCGAGCACGGCCTGGACCCGGTGCTCGAACACGGCCGCCTCGATGCGGCCGCCGTCCACCCCGCGCAGGTGCTGGTGGACCTGCGGGGTGCGGCCGGCCAGCTTGACGGTGCGCGCGGACTCCACCACCGACACGAGCGCGCGGCCGAACCGGGCCCGCGCCGCCGAGGAGCGGGCCGCGGAGCGACCGGCGATGGGACGCCCGACCGACGAGGCGAGGGCGCTGGTGACCATCACGCCCAGCAGCACGGCGCCCGCCAACGCGGTGCCGCCGGCGATCGTGGTGATCAGCGCGATGAGCAGGCCGTTGACGAAGTCCACCCACCGGTCGGAGTAGCGGGCGAAGCGGTCGGCGTCCATGGTGCGGGCCACGACCTCCCCGGGCGGCGTGCGCGGCAGGCGCTTGGTCCGGGTCTGACCGATCAGCACCGACATCCGCACCCGCAGCATCACCTCGATCCACCATCGCGGATAGCGGCGGAACGCGTCGGCGAGCAGCACGGGCGCGAGCATCAGGAGGACCGCGAGCACCACGACGCTGGTCGTCGGCGACGCACCGGCCTTCAGGTCCTCGACGATCCGGCCCCACAGGTAGCCGGTGATCGCGCCCAGCGGGGCGAACACGGTGCCTCCGAGGAACAGCAGCACCGACCACGCACCCCACCAGGGACGGACCCAGAAGGCGTGCCACGTGCCGCGTGCCAGCGAGGGGCCGGTGCCGACAGGCGGGCGCGCCGGGGGCTCCCCCGCGCGACGCGCTGCGCCGATCGCGCCGTCGCCGAGGTCGGCGGCGGTGTCGTCGAAGTCCGCGGTCGCGCTGGCGTCCAGCAGCCGGCGGAACGGCCCGGTGCGCGCCGCGAGCTCGTCGCGCGGGCCGTGCTCGATCAGTCGACCGTGGTCGAGCACGGCAACGGCCTCGGCCCGCTCGATCGTGCTGAGGCGGTGGGCGACCAGCACGCCCGTGCGGCCGCTCAGCAGCCGGTCGGCCGCGGCGACCACCCGGGCCTCGGTCACCGGGTCCATGCGGGCGGTGGCCTCGTCGAGCACCACGATCTGGACGTGACGGACCAGCAGCCGGGCGAACGCGACCAGCTGCTCCTCACCGGCGGACAGGGTCGTGCCGCCCGGCCCCAGGAGCGTGTCGAGACCGTCCGGCATGCCGTCGACCCACTCGGTGATGCCCAGCTCGGCGACGGCGGCCTCGACCTCCTCCCGCGGGGTGGGCGCGAAGAGCGTGATGTTCTCGGCGAGGGTGCCGGCGAGGATCTCGGTGCGCTGGGTGACGACGCCGACCCGCCGCCGCAGCGCGTGCAGGTCGAGCGTCGCGATGTCGGCCCCGCCGAGCAGGATCGTGCCGGGCGGTGGCTCGACCGCCCGCGACAGCAGTGACGCCAGCGTCGACTTGCCGGAGCCGGTGCGACCGACCAGGGCGAGCGTGTGGCCCTCCTCGACGCGCAGGCTGATGCCCCGCAGCGCGAAGGTGCCCTCGGCGTAGGCGAAGTCGAGGTCGCGGATCTCGATGTCGAGCGCACCGGTCGGCACCGGGTCGCCCCCGACGGGCTCCTCCGGGACGGCCAGCATCTGGCGGATCCGGAAGATCGCCCCGAGACCGGCCTGGATGTCGGGCAGGTGGTGGGCGAGCTGGTTGATCTGCCCGACGAACAGCGTGGTCACGAGGAACAGGGTGATCAGCTGCGACAGCCCGAGGCGGTCGGACGCCACCAGCGCGACGCCGACGACGGCGGTGGCGACCAGCAGGCCGTGCAGCAGGGCGCCGACCCGCAGGGCGAGCTGCGCCTCGACCCGGAGGACGTCGTCGAACTTCCGGTGCACGCGGGCGGACAGCTCCGCCAGCCGTCGTACGGCGAAGGCCTGACCCAGGCTGGTCCGCAGGTCGTCGCGGGCAGCGACCCCCTCCTCGAGACCGGCGGCATGGTCGGTCCAGGCCGCCTCCTCGATCACCTTCAGGCGCGCGATCTCGCCGAGGTAGGGACGCATGACGACCACCGCGACCGCCCCCACGACCGGGAACAGCAGGAACGCTGGCCACCAGCTGAGACCGGCGATCAGCCACATCGGCAGCGCGCTCAGCGCCGTGCGGGCCGCCTGCCAGATC
Source organism: Nocardioides candidus (assembly GCF_041321175.1). Classification (NCBI taxonomy): domain Bacteria; kingdom Bacillati; phylum Actinomycetota; class Actinomycetes; order Propionibacteriales; family Nocardioidaceae; genus Nocardioides; species Nocardioides candidus. The sequence goes on from NZ_JBGGWC010000002.1 coordinate 476,532, forward strand.
TGCATCCGAAGCAGCACGCCGACCTCGTGGGTGTCGTCGTCGACCCGGTCGAGGATCTCGCCGACCGCCTGCTCCGTCAGGTGCTCCAGCGGCTGGTGGAGCGCGGCGTCGACCAGGTCGGCGCGCAACCGGCCCTCCGCCCGGTCGATGACACCGGCCCAGATGACCCGTCCGGTCGTGTCGAGCAGCGCGGCGCCCACGACGGCGACCGCGAGGAGCGCGACCAGCGTGTCCGTCGGCCCCGCGGCGATCCGACCGGCGAGCACGGTGCCGACCGCCGGGCCGATCGCCGCGATGGCCAGGAGGACGAGGGCCACCAGCGTCAGGGGGTGACGCAGCCGCCCCAGGTCGACCCGCCGAGCGGGCCTGTCGGGGTGCGACGACCGGGTCGAGGGTGACGGTGAGGCGGCAGGGGTGCTGGTGAGCGTCTGCGTCATCTCGCCGACGAGCCTAGGACCAGCCGCCGACGTCGATCACCCGATTTACCGATGCGCCCGTGGCTCGGACCGTCCGACGACCGGCCGCAACGCCGACAGCCAGCCGCGGGCGTCTCGACCCGCGTGCGTTGCGTGCTGCCCCCGTTGTCAGAGCGAGGCGATCGCCTCGTTGAGGGTCTTGCTCGGGCGCATCACCGCGGAGGTCTTCTCGGCGTCGGGGTAGTAGTAGCCGCCGATGTCGGCAGGCTTCCCCTGGACTGCGATGAGCTCCTCGGCGATCGTCGACTCGTTGTCGCGCAGCTTCTTCGCCAGCGGACCGAAGGCCTCGGCCAGCGCCTGGTCGTCGGTCTGCTTCGCGAGCTCCTCGGCCCAGTAGAGCGCCAGGTAGAAGTGCGAGCCGCGGTTGTCGGTCGTGCCGAGCTTGCGTCCCGGCGACCGGTCCTCGTTGAGGAACGTGCCGGTCGCCCGGTCGAGTGCGTCGGCGAGGACCTGCGCGGCGGGCCGGCCGGCCTGCTCGGCGTACTTCTCCAACGACGGCACCAGCGCGAAGAACTCGCCGAGGCTGTCCCACCGCAGGTAGTCCTCCTCGACCAGCTGCTGCACGTGCTTCGGCGCGGAGCCGCCGGCACCGGTCTCGAAGAGGCCGCCGCCCGCGATCAGCGGGACGACCGACAGCATCTTGGCGGACGTGCCGAGCTCGAGGATCGGGAAGAGGTCGGTGTTGTAGTCGCGCAGCACGTTGCCGGTGACCGAGATCGTGTCCTCGCCCTTCCGCATGCGCTCCAGGGAGTACGACGTCGCCAGCTCCGGGCTCAGGATCTTGATCTCGAGCCCGTCGGTGTCGTGCTCGGCCAGGTAGGCGTTGACCTTCTTGATGATCTCGGCGTCGTGCGCGCGCGACTCGTTGAGCCAGAAGATCGCCGGGCTGCCGGAGGCGCGGGCGCGCGAGACGGCGAGCTTGACCCAGTCCTGGACGGGAACGTCCTTGGTCTGGCAGGCGCGCCAGATGTCACCGGCCTCGACGTCGTGCTCGATCAGCACCGAGCCGTCGGAGGCGAGGATGCGGACGGTGCCGGCCTCGGGGATCTCGAACGTCTTGTCGTGCGAGCCGTACTCCTCGGCCGCCTGGGCCATCAGGCCGACGTTGGGCACGGAGCCGATCGTGGCCGGGTCGAGCGGGCCGTGCTCCTTGCAGTCCTCGATGACCGCCTGGTAGACGCCGGCGTAGGAGGAGTCCGGGATGACCGCGAGGGTGTCGTCCTCGCCGCCGTCGGCTCCCCACAGGCGACCGCCGTTGCGGATCAGGGCGGGCATCGAGGCGTCGACGATCACGTCGGAGGGCACGTGGAGGTTCGTGATGCCCTTGTCGGAGTTGACGTAGGACATGCGCGGCCCCTCGGCCATCGCCTTCTCGAAGGCGGCCTTGATCTCGGCGCCGTTGGGCAGCCCGTCGAGGCCCGGGAGGATCGAGCCGAGCCCGTCGTTGGCCGACAGGCCGGCGGCGGCCAGGTCGGCGCCGTACTGCTCGAAGACCGGCGCGAAGAACGCCTTCACGACGTGGCCGAAGATGATCGGGTCGGAGACCTTCATCATCGTCGCCTTGAGGTGCACCGAGAAGAGCACGTCGTCGGACTTGGCGCGCGCGACGGCGTTCTTGAGGAAGGCCTGCAGGTGCGCGGCCTCCATCTTGGTGGCGTCGACGATCTCGCCCGCGAGGACCTTGAGGCCGTCCTTGAGCACGATCGGCTCGCCGGCAGTGGTCTCCAGGACGATCGAGAGGGTGTCGTCGGCCTCGAGCGTCACCGACTTCTCGTTGCTGGCGAAGTCGTGGGCGCCCATGGTGGCGACCTCGGTCTTCGATCCCTCGGCGAAGGGCTTGTTGCGGTGCGGGTGGGACTTCGCGTAGTTCTTCACCGACGCCGGCGCGCGGCGGTCGGAGTTGCCCTCACGCAGGACCGGGTTGACCGCGGAGCCCTTGACCTTGTCGTACTTCGCGCGGATCTCCGTCTCCTCGGCCGAAGAGGGCGACTCCGGGTAGTTCGGCACGTCGAAGCCCTTCTCCTGCAGCTCCTTGATCGCGGCCTTGAGCTGCGGGATGGAGGCGGAGATGTTGGGGAGCTTGATGATGTTGGCCTCGGGCGTCTTGGCGAGGTCACCGAGCTCACTCAGCGCGTCGTCGGCGAGGCCGAACTGCGCGAGGATGCGCGCCGCGACCGAGATGTCCCGCGTCTCGACGTCGACGCCCGCCTTGGCGGCGTAGGCCTCGACGATCGGCAGGAAGGAGTACGTCGCGAGCAGCGGCGCCTCGTCGGTGTGGGTGTAGATGATGCTCGACATGTTCGGGCGACACTCCCTGGCTCGGATGAGTTTTGCTTGACGTCAAGATATCGGACGCGGCCCCGCTCGGCACGTCCGGCCTGCGTCAGCCTCGCATCCCCGGTTGGGAGCGGCAAGATCGCTAGTCTTCGTCCTGTTACCTGGCGGGTTTTCGGGAGCCGACCTAAGGAGAGTGCATCCCATGTCCCAAACGACTGCACAGATGCCGGTGGCGGACACCGCGCCACCGACGCAGGTCCAGAAGCTGATCGCCGAGGGCCTCGGCACCTTCGTGCTCGTGTTCTTCGGCGCCGGCACGGCCTTCGCCAGCGGGGGCGACTACGTCGCGACCGCCCTGGCGTTCGGCCTGACGGTGCTGGTCATGGCCTACGCCGTCGGTCACCTCTCCGGTGGCCACTTCAACCCGGCGGTCTCGATCGGTGCCGCGCTCGCGGGCCGGATCGGCTGGGCGACCGCGGCGGTCTACATCGCCGTCCAGTTCGTCGCCGCCTTCGTCGCGGCCGGCGTCCTCGCGATCGCGGCCGTCCTGCTCTACGACGACGCCGAGTGGGGCGACGTCCTCGCATCCGTGTCGAACAAGTGGGACACCGGCATCGGGTCCAACGGCGCCGCCTTCCTCGGGGCGTTCCTCGTCGAGGTGATCGGCACCTTCGTCTTCGTCTTCATGATCCTGGCGGTCACCGACCGGCGCCGGGCAGCCGAGAAGATCCCCGCCCCGGTCGCGATCGGCCTCGCCCTGACCCTGTGCCACCTGCTGCTCATCGGCATCACAGGCTGCTCGGTCAACCCGGCCCGCTCGCTCGGCCCCGGCATCCTGAGCTTCAACTGGGACGACGCCATGAAGTACCAGTGGCTCTTCCTCATCGCGCCGATCGTCGGCGGTGCGGCCGCAGGCTTCCTGCACCCCATGCTGTTCGGCCGTGACGGCGCGGCCGCCCCCGGCTCGGGTCTCGACTTCCGCGGTGCGGCGGACGCCTTCCAGCAGCAGTGGGCCCAGCAGTCCGGTGGCGTCGCTGCCGCGCAGATGCCGGTCGAGCAGGCCGGCCAGCCCGCCCAGGCGCAGCCGATCATCCAGGACGGCTGGCAGTGGGACCCCGCGACCCAGCAGTGGATCCCCGCGCAGCAGCAGCCGCCGGCACCCCAGGCCCCGCAAGCCCCGCAGGTCCAGCAGCCGCCCGCCGCGGGCGGCTGGGCTCCCCCTCCGGGTGAGCAGACGCAGGTCCGCCCGCCCGACGCGTGATCAGGGGCGGTGGGCGACGAGCTCCAGGATCTCGTCGCCGCCGCTGACGGTCAGCTCTCGCACGAGCCCGATGCCCTTCGCGTACTCCACGCGCCGGAGGACATCGGGCTCGAGCGCTGTTCGGACCTGCGTGGTCAGCAGATCGGTCACGTCGCCGTACGGCACGGAGGCGGAGCCGTCGAGCGCGACCACCTCCACCCGGTCCTCGGCGACGCCCGGGGCGTACTCGACGCGGTAGCCGTCCCCCACCCGCGGCTGCGCCGGCACCGCCAAGCCCGCCTCCGCACCGTCGACCCCGGCCTGCCACGAGCCGGTGGTGTCGCGTCGCCCTCCGGCGTACGACGTGGTCTGCTCGCCGAGCAGCCAGACGTTGCCGTCGCGGTCCTGGGCGTACCAGCGGTCGCTCTCGGCCGTCACCTCGTGCCGCGGACTCACGACCGAGGTGTGCACCACGGTCGCCGCGACGCCCGCGACCTCGCGGGTGCGGTCCATCACGGTGGCCTCGACCGTGCCGCGGCGCCCGGCGACGACGCGGTCGTAGGTCCACGTGCTGCCCGGCGCGAGGGGCAGCCACCGGTTGTCGACACCCTCGACGAAGTCGGCCGGGTCGAGCGACGGCGTCGGGATGACCAGCTGGTCGACGCCGGTCGGGGCGTACGGCGCCGAGGCGCTCCCGCAACCCGTCAGCACGCCACCCGCGACCCCTCCGAGAAGGGCGACGGCCGCGAGCCGGGCTCTCCTCGTCATGGCGGCCAGTCTCGCACCACCGCCCGCGTGCGCCCGCCCCCGGCTGCGCTGCTAGCGTCGCGTGCACCGCCTGCCTCCGGCCCTGACGGCCGAGCCGCACCTCATCGAAGGAGTACCCGTGAGCGACACGCCCCTCAAGGTGGCCGTCACCGGCGCCGCCGGTCAGATCGGCTACAGCCTGCTCTTCCGCATCGCCAGCGGCGCCATCGCCGGCGACCGCCCCGTCGAGCTGCGCCTGCTCGAGATCGAGCCCGCGCTGAAGGCGCTCGAGGGCGTCGTCATGGAGCTCGACGACTGCGCGTTCCCCAACCTCGCGGGCATCGAGATCGGCTCGGACCCGGACAAGATCTTCGACGGCGTCAACCTCGCCCTGCTCGTCGGCGCCCGTCCGCGCGGCCCGGGCATGGAGCGCGGCGACCTGCTCTCGGCCAACGGTGCGATCTTCACCGCCCAGGGCAAGGCGCTCAACAAGGTGGCCGCCTCCGACGTACGCATCGGCGTCACCGGCAACCCCGCCAACACCAACGCGCTCATCGCGTCGAAGAACGCCCCCGACATCCCCGCCGAGCGCTTCTCGGCACTGACCCGCCTCGACCACAACCGGGCGATCTCGCAGCTGGCCGCCAAGACCGGCGCCACCGTCACCGACATCAAGAAGATGACGATCTGGGGCAACCACTCGGCCACCCAGTACCCCGACGTCTTCCACGCCGAGATCGGTGGCAGGAACGCTGCCGAGGTCGTCGACGACCAGGCCTGGATCGCCGACCACTTCATCCCGACCGTCGCCAAGCGCGGCGCCGCGATCATCGACGCCCGCGGCGCCTCTTCTGCCGCCTCCGCCGCGTCCGCGACCTGCGACGCCGCCCGCGACTGGCTGGGCGGCACCCCCGATGGCGACTGGGTCTCCATGGCCGTCGTCTCCGACGGCTCCTACGGCGTGCCCGAGGGCCTGGTCTCCTCCTTCCCCGTCACCACCTCCGGTGGCGACTGGGAGATCGTCCAGGGCCTCGACATCGACGACTTCTCCCGCGCCCGCATCGACGCCTCCACCGCGGAGCTCGCCGACGAGCGCCAGGCTGTCACCGACCTCGGCCTGATCTGATCCCGTCGTCCCACTAGTGCTCAGGAATCCCCGGTTGACCGGGGATTCCTGCACTTGTCGGGGTTTGCAAACCCCGATAAGTGAGGGGATCCCCGGTCGACCGGGGATTCCTGACACCCCCTACGACGGCTGGTCGGGGATGTTCATCGCGAGGACGAAGAGCGCGATCGCGACGCCACCGAGGATGAAGACGTCGACGAGACGGGGGCGTACGGCGAGCATGCCCGCGTCACGCTCGGGCAGCACGAGTCGCAGCACCGCCGCCGCGCCCAGCGCCCCCGAGACGACCCGGACGCCGAGGCGCCAGTCGTGGCCGCTCCAGGTGATCGCGATGCCGACGGCGGTCGCGACCAGCACGAGCAGGTAGAGCGCCCCGCCGATGGTCGACGGGTAGCGGCGCCGGGCCTCGGGCTCGGGCGCGGGCGGGTCGGCTGCCTCGTCGTTCAGCGTGCCACCTGCTTCTCGGCCATCGAGACGACGTTGGCGAGCAGCATCGCGCGCGTCATGGGGCCGACGCCGCCGGGGTTGGGCGAGACCCAGCCCGCGACGTCCCAGACGTCGGTGGCCACGTCGCCCGCGAGCTTGCCGTCGACGCGGGACACTCCCACGTCGAGAACGGCGGCGCCGGGCTTGACCATGTCGGCGGTGATGATCCCCGGGACACCCGCAGCGGCGACCACGATGTCGGCCTTGCGCACGTGGGCGGCGAGGTCGACGGTGCCGGTGTGGCACAGCGTCACCGTGGCGTTCTCCGAGCGACGGGTGAGCAGCAGGCCGAGCGGGCGGCCGACGGTGATGCCGCGACCGACGACGACCACCTCGGCGCCGGCGATCTCCACGCCGTGGCGGCGCAGCAGCTCGACGATGCCGAAGGGCGTGCACGGCAGCGGCGCCTCGTTGCCCAGGACCAGCCAGCCGAGGTTGGTCGGGTGCAGGCCGTCGGCGTCCTTGGCCGGGTCGATGAGGCCGAGCACGCGGTTCTCGTCGCGCCCGCGCGGGAGCGGGAGCTGGACGATGTAGCCGGTGCAGGCGGGGTCGGCGTTGAGCGTGGCCACCGCCTCCTCGATCTCCTCCTGGGTGGCGACCTCGGGGAGGTCGACCCGGATCGAGGCGATGCCCACCTCGGCGCAGTCCTTGTGCTTGCCGTTGACGTACCACCGCGAACCGGGGTCGTCGCCCACGAGCACCGTGCCGAGGCCGGGCGTGATGCCCTGCTCGGCCAGCTTGGCGATGCGCTCCCGGAGCTCACCCTTGATCGCGGCCGCGGTCGCGGTGCCGTCGAGCTTCTGTGCCGTCACGTCGTGCATCCTCCCTCAGGGACCCGGTCAGTGGGCGAAGTGGCGGGTGCCGGTGAAGTACATCGTCACCCCGGCAGCCTGACAGGCGGCGATGGTCTCCTCGTCGCGCACCGAGCCACCCGGCTGCACGATCGCCGCGACCCCGGCGTCGAGCAGGATCTGGGGGCCGTCGGCGAACGGGAAGAACGCGTCGGACGCGGCGACCGAGCCCGCGGCCCGCTCCCCCGCGCGCGTCACCGCGAGCCGGCAGGAGTCGACGCGGTTGACCTGGCCCATGCCGATGCCCACGGCCGCTCCGCCGGAGGCGAGCAGGATCGCGTTGGACTTCGCCGCCCGCACCGCGCGCCAGGCGAACGCCAGGTCGGCGAGGACCGCCTCGTCGGCGGCCTCGCCCGTCGCGAGGGTCCAGTTCGCCGGGTCGTCGCCGTCGGCCTGGAACGTGTCGGTGTGCTGCATCAGCAGACCACCGCTGATCGGCCGGATCTCCGCGCCGCCGTGCGAGACGGGCTCGGCGACCAGGATCCGGATGTTCTTCTTCGCCTGGAGCACCTCCACCGCGCCGTCGTCGTACGCCGGCGCCACGATCACCTCGGTGAAGATCTCCGCGACCTGCTCGGCCATGGCGACCGAGACCGCGACGTTGGTCGCGATGACGCCACCGAACGCAGAGACCGGGTCGCACTCGTGCGCCCGCCGGTGCGCCTCGGCGACATCGGCGCCGACGGCGATGCCGCAGGGGTTCGCGTGCTTGATGATCGCCACTGTCGGCTGGTCGCCGTGGTCGTACGCCGCGCGACGGGCGGCGTCGGTGTCGACGTAGTTGTTGTAGGACATCTCCTTGCCGTGCAGCTGCTCGGCGGCCGCGAGACCGCCGGGGCCGAAGCCGGAGCGGTACAGGGCGGCGGGCTGGTGGGGGTTCTCGCCGTAGCGCAGGACGGCGGTCTTGTCCCACGTCGCGCCGACCCAGGAAGGGAAGCCCGACCCCTGCGAGGAGTCGGTCAGCACGTTGCCCATCCAGGAGGCGACGTGCACGTCGTAGGTCGCGGTGTGCACGAAGGCCTTGGCTGCCAGCGCCTCGCGCTCGGCCAGCGTGAAGCCGCCCGCCTTCGTCGCGTCGAGGGCACGCGCATAGTCCGCGCCGTCGGTCACGATCGCGACCGAGGCGTGGTTCTTCGCCGCGGCCCGCACCATGGAGGGACCGCCGATGTCGATCTTCTCGATGCACTCCTGCACCGACGCCCCGGACATCACGGTGTCGGTGAACGGGTAGAGGTTGACGACGACCAGGTCGAACGGCGCGACGCCCAGCTCGTCGAGCTGCGCGACGTGCTCGGGCAGCCGGCGGTCGGCGAGGATGCCGGCGTGCACCCGCGGGTGCAGCGTCTTCACGCGCCCGTCGAGGCACTCGGGGAAGCCCGTCAGGTCCTCGACCTTGGTGACCGGCAGACCGAGCGACTCGATGAGCGCGGCGGACCCGCCGGTGGAGACGAGCTCGACGCCGGCGGCGGCGAGGCCGCGCACGAGGTCGTCGAGGCCGGTCTTGTCGTAGACGGAGACCAGCGCTCGCTTGATCTCGATGCGGTCGGTCACAGGTTTGCTCCTCATCGGTCGATGCATGTCGATGAGGGCACCCAGGCGGTCGATGCCGGCTCACACTCCCTGGTGGTTGTCCCACCTTCGCCAGTCGTGTGCCCTCACTCTACCGAGGCCGACCCTCCCAAACGAACCCGGCGGCCGTCGACCGTCCAGCCCTCCCGAGCCATCCGGCCGACGGTGTCGACGAGCATCGCGCGCTCGGCGACCTTGATCCGCTCGTGCAGCGACTCGACGGTGTCGTCGTCGTCCACCGGCACCGTGGTCTGGGCGACGATGGCGCCGGTGTCGACGCCGTCGTCGACGACGAAGAGCGTGCAGCCGGTGACCTTGACGCCGTACTCGAGCGCGTCGCGCGGGCCGTGCATGCCGGGGAACGACGGCGACAGGGCGGGGTGCGTGTTGACCGTACGGCGGCCGAGCGCCGGGAGGTACGACGCCCCGACCAGCTTCATGAATCCCGCCAGCACCACCAGGTCCGGCTCGTGGGCCGCGACCTGGTCGGTCAGCGCCCGGTCCCAGTCCTCGCGCGAGGCGTGGTCCTTCAGCCGCACCACGAAGGTCGGCACGCCGGCCCGTTCCGCCCGCGCAAGGCCCTCGATGCCGGCACGGTCGGCACCGACGGCGACCACCTGGGCGCCGTACGCCGGGTCGTCGCACGCGTCGAGCAGCGCCTGGAGGTTGGTGCCGGCACCGGACACGAGCACGACCAGACGCGCGGGAGCAACAGGCACGCGCCGCAGTGTAGTGAGGGTCGGTCGCTAGTCTCGGCCAGCATCAACAAGAACAGCTGGATCATCGTCAGTGCCGTCGTCGCCTCGCTCGTGCTCTGCTGCGGCGTCGGGGGCGTCGTCCTTGCCGTGAAGCGGGCCGTCGAGCGCTCCAACGACCGGCCCTCCCGCATCGACGTCGGTGCGGACTTCAAGCACGACGGCTTCGCCGCCGACGCCGGCTGGGACGTCGTCGAGCTGCGCGGCACGTTCACGGTCTCCGGCCTCTCCCTCACCAACGACGCGATCGGCGACCGCGCGGCGTTCCTCGACTTCACGCTCTACCGCCACGACGAGCTGGTCGGCACGATCAGCTGCTCCACGCACCCGATCCCGCACGGCGAGAGCGGCCGGGCCGACTGCTTCTCCGGCGACGACTACACCGCCTTCGACGCGGTCGCGGTGGCCGACACCTTCTAGCCGGCGTCAGGACCGGCGCAGCCGGCCGAGACCGGCCCGCGCGAGGTCGCCCCCGCGTCGCTGCCACCACGTCGTCGCCAGCGCGCCGAGCAGGCCTCCGATGCCGAAGGCGGTCACCGCGTGGACGAACACGTCGAACGCGAAGGGCCCGACGTCGGCCATCCGGCCCGGGCCGACGGCCCCGCCGGCGAGGCCGGTCACCAGGCCGAGCACCAGCCCGGCGACGAGGCCGGCACCGCAGCCCCGGATCGCCGCCTGGTCCCAGGCGCGGGCCGGACGGGCGCGGTGCGCCCAGGCCGAGGCCGCGAAGGCGACGAGCACCGGCGTGCCCATCAGCCAGGGCGTCCACCCGGGAGTCGGGCCGGCGTCCGGGAGGGCCGCCAGAATCGGGAAGAGCGGCAGCGGTCCGAGCACGACCGCGGTCGGGGTGACCAGGGTGCCGGTGCCGACGGTGAAGCCCGGTCCGAGCAGGTAGCCGCTGCTGAACAGCGTCGCGTTGGGGAGGACGAGGAGCGACAGGGCGCCGAGCAGCACGGTGTCGCCGGTGTCGGCGTGCAGCTGCGAGACGATGTTGGCGGCCGTCGAGAAGTCGAGCACCAGCGAGGCCACGAGCGCGACGAGCGCCAGGAGCAGCCAGGTCCGGAGGATGGCGCGCACCAGGAGCGCGCCGTCGCGCAGGGTCGCGGGCAGCGTCGGCACCCAGATCGCCGCGCGGCCGGAGCCGCGCGCCAGGGCGGGCAGCCCGATCCCGGCGCTGAGCACGACCGACCAGAGCACCACGTGGCTGCCGCTCGGCGCCGTCGTGGCGGTGGAGGCGAGCGAGGTGACGAGGACGCCGACGACGGCGTAGCCGAGGGTGAACAGACCACCCGCGATCGGCACGGTCCAGTCGCGCTCGCCGTCCTTGATGCGGTCGGCGTCGGGGCCGTGCCCGGAGATCGACTCCCCGACGCGGTGGCCGATCCGCCAGGTCGACCAGGCGCACAGCAGCGTGAGCCCGAGCGGTACGGCGGTCAGCCGCACACCCTGGACGCTGACGCCCGAGCCGTGGGCGGACAACCAGCCGAGGGCGCCGACGCGGAGCGCCCCGCTCGGCGTGCCGTGCCCGCCGGCGTCGGTGAGGAACCACCCGACGACGGCGACGGCCATGCAGACCACGAGCGGACCGGCCGCCGCCAGCGCACCGCCGAGGGTGGCGGTCGGCGCGAGGGGCCGGCGGCTCCCCAGTGCCTGCCGGAGCTCGGCCTCCTGGCGACCGCGGCCGCGCGCGGCCGGCCGGGCAGAGGTTTGCAGGGACGTCATGGCTCCTCGATCTTCGCCCGATCCGGCCACGGACCTGCGGTGCCACGCCGGGCGACCGTCCGAGACGCCCTACCGGTTGCCGACCGGGGCGGCGGTCGTCGTACCTTGGTCCGGATCATGGACGACACCGCCCTGCCGCCAGACCACCCGGCTGAGTTCGACGCCTTCTACAAGGCTGCCCGGGACCGGCTGCTGCTCCAGTCCTACGCGCTGACCGGTGACCTGGGCGCGGCCCGCAGCGCAGTGCGTGACGCGTACGTCGTCGCGTGGCACCACTGGCGCAAGGTCTCCCGTCTCGACGACCCGGAGTCGTCGGTGCGTCCGCAGGCCTGGCGCAACGCCCTGCGCCGCGCGACCGTGCGGCCCTGGCACAAGGAGAAGGGGCTCGACCCCGACAACCGCGCCACCCTCGAGGCGCTCGCCGCGCTGACCGGGCCACAACGGCGCGCCCTGCTCCTCACCCAGCTCGCCGCGGTGTCGATGGAGGAGATGGCCCGCGAGATCGGCCTGCCCGCCGACCTGGCCGAGCGCGAGCTGCAGACGGCGGCGACCCAGTTCGCCGCGCAGCGCGACATTCCCGCCTCCGCGATCCCCCTCTCCTTCGCCGCGCTGGCGAGCGTGACCCGCGACGTGCACTGGCCCCGGGTGACGATCATCCGCCGCGCCGGCGCCGCACGCCGCCGGATGCACACCGTCGTCGGCGCCGGCGTGGTCGTCGCCGCGCTGGTCGCGAGCGGCGCCGTGGTGACCGATGCCCGCGGCGTCCGACCCACGCTCGACCGCGAGCAGCCGCGCTCCCACAGCGGCGGAGCCACCCTCCCCGGCGTCGAGGTCGCGCTCCCCGACACCAGCCTGCTGCCGGCGGGACTCGTGCAGGACACGTTGAGCACCGACTGGCGGCAGGGGCCGACCACCGACAACTCCACCGGCAACGGCGTCGTTCTGCCCTGCCAGCCGACCGACTCCCGCTACGTCGACCCGCACGGCAGCGCAGCCTGGGTGCGCGTGTTCCGCAACGGACCCGTCGGCGAGGCCTCCCGCCGCCTCACCGAGGTCGCCGAGGCCTCCCGCACCCACGGCCGCGCCGAGAAGTCCTACCAGCGCCTCCGTGACTGGATGGCCGACTGTCGGACGCCGGGCGTCCGCCTCGAGTCGACCGCCGCGAGCGCCCACGTGGGCGACGCGTCGGCGGTCTTCGTGCTCTACGACGAGCACCCGGCGCCCACGACCTACGTGGTGGGCGTCGCGCGCACGGGGTTCTTCACGACGTCGGTCGCGCTGCAGACCGACGTCGACCCCGGCCTGGCCGACCGGTCCGGGGTGGCGAAGCTCCTCGGTGCCGCCGTCGACCGGCTCTGCACCCTGCCCGACGCCGGGAAGTGCGCCGACCAGCCGGCGACGCTGGCCGAGCTCCCGCCCTACCCGGCGGGCCAGGTGCCGGCCCTGCTCTCCCCGGTCGACCTTCCGTTCGTCGGCGACCCGGCGCAACCGTGGATGGGCACGCCGCCGCACGAGATCACCGGTGCCCGCACCGACATGGACGTTCTGGGGTGCGTGCACCCCGCGCTCGCGGGTGAGTACGCCGGCGCGAGGTTCAAGCTCGACCTGGCCCGCACCTTCCTGAAGGTCGACAGCGACCTGCCCGACGAGTTCGGACTCACCCAGGCGGTGGCATCCCTCCCCGAGAAGGACGCCGCGAAGCTGCTCGCCGACTACCGCCACGCAATCACCACCTGCCCCGACCGCGACGCGAGCGCCGGCACCGACGTGCGGGTCCTCGGGAAGACCGACGACGGCAGGTCGTCGTACACGGCATGGCACCTGAGCACCCGGCTGCCGGGCGAGCGCACGGTGGAGTACTCCGTCGCCTTCCTGCGGAGCGGCTCCTCGGTCTCCCAGCTGGTCTTCGTGTCCGCGCCCGGCGCGCGGATGACCGACGACCAGTTCGTGGCCCTCACCGAGCGTGCCCTGCAGCGGCTCCCCCAGCTGCCTCCCTACCCCGGCTGAGCGCGCGACACGAAAAGCTCGTCGTCCGGTGCAACCGTCACCGGCCTCCGGGCGTACCACCATCGACAACACACACCCGGGCCCGCCGCGCAGGACGGCCCGGCTCGGGCACGAGAGGGGGACGGCCGTGGAGGCACCGGAGTTCGACGAGCTCTATGCCGCGTCGTTCCGACGGATCACCAGCCAGGTCTACGCCATGATCGGCAACTACGACGAGGCCACCGAGTGCGTGCAGGAAGCATTCGCACGCGCCTGGGCCCATCGCCGCAAGCTCGACAAGGCGCAGTACCCCGAGGCCTGGATCCGTACGACGGCCTACCGCCTCGCGGTGAGCCGCTGGCGCCGTACCAAGCTCGCGAAGCGGCCCGTCGACCGCGCCGTGGGCGCCCCCACCGAGATGCCCGGCATCGACGAGTCGCACGTCGCGCTCGTCGCCGCTCTCAAGCAGCTGCCCGAGGCCCAGCGCCAGGCGCTGGTGCTGCACCACATCGCCGACCTGCCGATCCACCAGATCGCCGCCGAGGTCGGCGTCCCCGAAGGAACCATCAAGGCACGACTGAGCCGCGGCCGCACCGCGCTTGCTGCGCTGCTCACGGACGAGGCCCCCGGCGGCCTGGCTGGAGGTATGAGCCATGTCTGACCCGATCGAGAAGCTCACCCGTCTCGGCGACGCGCTGGAGGGCGCACCCATGCCACTTCCCGCTTCCGAGATCCGCGCCCGTGGCGACCGGATCCGCCGCCGCCGGCAGACCCTGGTCGCCGGCGTGAGCGCCGCGGTCGTCGCGGCCGTCGCCGTCCCGACCGTCGTCCTCACCGTCGGCGGTGACGACCGGTCCGACGCACCCGTCGCGCCGCAGCCGAGCATCTCCGACTCGGTGCCGGCCGCTCCGCTGTCCGCCGAGAACCTGCTGACCTCCGGCGACGCCGGCAAGGTCTACGGCAGCGACAGCACCTGGGTCGACTACAGCACCTACCGGGGCGACGGCCAGGGCAGCTACCACCCGTGCGCCACCGCGTCCTTCGCCAGCCTCGGCGCGAAGCCGCTCTACAAGCGGGAGTTCAACGCGGTCCCGTCCGACACCGTCACGGGCTGGATGACCGCGATCGCCGGCGAGTTCGCGACCGCGGACGACGCCAAGGCGGCCTACGACCAGCTGTCCGACGAGCTGGCGGCGTGCACCGCCAACAGCGACACCGTCGGCAAGAACTACCAGCTGCTCGCCGAGGAGGACGTGGCTGTCGGTATCGGCGACGAGGCGCACCGGATCCTCGCGTCCTTCGTGCCCTACGGCACGCGCGGCTTCAACGAGGAGCTCGAGACCGGCCTGGTGCTCGCGGGCAACCGGCTGGAGGTCGTCGTGAGCGGCGTCGGCGCCCAGGACTACGTGGAGCAGATGTCCGCGATCCTGCCCGCGGCCGCCCAGCGGCTGGTCCTCGGCGGCGGCGGCGACCTCTCCACCGAGACGCCCGCCACGTGGCCGACCACGATCCGGGCCGACTTCCCGCTGACCTCCGGCTGGCCCACCGACGACGGGAGCAGCGAGTACCGGCTCGACCCGCCCAACGCCGACAACGAGTCGATGGTCGTCGCGGCGCTCCAGGCGTGCGGCAACAAGGTCCCGCCCCCGGGCGTGATCGACCGGCTCACCTCCTCGCTGTCCTACGGCTCGGCGTCGTACCGCCGCGAGCTGGAGCTCTTCCCCACCGACCAGGAGGCGATCACGTTCCTCGCCCACGTCCGGGCCGTCTACGACGGCTGCCGCACGGAGGGCTCCGCCCCGACGATCACCACGACGCTCGGCGAGGGCGGCATCGGCGACGAGTCGATCGACGTACGGCGCGCTTCCGACGGCGTCGGCCGCACCGCCATCACGGCCGTGCGGGTCGGCAACGGTGTCGTGCTCGACCTGGTGAGCGACGAGGGCAACGGCTCGGACACCGACGCGCTCGCGACCCAGGCCCACGAGAACCTCGCCGACGTGGTCGCCGCGCTCGCCGACCTCGAGGGCACATCGGGCTCGACGGACCCGAGCACCCCCGGCCCGGACGACCCGGCCCGGACCTCGACCGTCCCGAGCGACTTCCCGCTCGACCTCGCGCTCGGCGCCCCGCCGGCCGACGACGGCGAGACCTCGGTCTCCGGGCCCGGACCGGACATCGCAGGGGCCGAGCAGGAGACCGCCTGCGGCACCGTGCTGACGTTCCCGAGCTCCGGCACCCCGGACCCGGCCCACGAGCTCGGCTACGCCGTCTCCGGCATCGAGGGGTACGACGGCCGCACGATCCACGCCTACGCGAACGCCCAGGACGCGCTCGACCACATGGCCCAGCTCCGCGACCAGCTGCAGGGCTGCGCCACCGACAGCGCCGGCGACGGCCTGTCGGACCGGATCTGGCGGTCGTTCAACTCCGACACGGGCTACGACTCGGTGACGTTCGGCTGGTACTACGAGGCGACCGCCAACCAGGGCGCGACCGCCGGGAACCTCTTCACGGTGGAGCGGGTCGGCAACGCGATCGTCACCATCCAGTGGGGCGGGGAGTACAGCGCCGACACCCAGGCGGCGAACGCGCCCGACCAGGTCGAGCTCGCCCAGCGGATCGGCGACCAGATGGACTGCGACTTCAGCGCGGACGGCTGCTGATCGATCTCGAGCGCTGAGAGCGTCTGGCGCGCGGAGACGACGGCCGGTCGGCACGGAGAATCCCCCGAGATTTCGGGGGATTCTCTGCGCCGCGGGCAACCCCGAGGTCGGGTCGGGCGTATTCACCACGACCCATTACGACCCATCACGACCGGAAGGGGTAGCCGCGATGAGGACCCGTCGCTCCACCCAGCACCTGCTCGCCGCGGCCCTCACGGCGTCCGCCCTCGCCCTGACCGCCTGCGGCGGCACCGACCCCGTCACCCGGACCGACGTCATCGACCCGGTCGTGCAGCAGGACCCGACCACGCCCGGGTCGACACCGGCCGACACACCGGCCGACACACCGGCCGGCGGGCCGCTCACCACCGTCCCCATCGACTTCCCGATCGACGCCGCCGCGGACGGGGAGGAGCCCACCAGCGACGGTGAGGTCACCGTCCACGGCCCGGCGCGCGACGAGGACGGAGTCGGGAGCCTCTCGCTCTGCGGCCAGGACGTCGTGCTGCCCGGTCAGGGCGACCATGCCCCGGACGAGGCGCTCGGCTACGCCGTCACGGGCCCGGAGTACTACATCGGGCGCAGCATCCAGTCCTTCCCGACCATCACCGCAGCCGTCGACCGCATCGCCGGGCTGCGGACCCAGGTCGAGGCCTGCTCGACCGACACCGACGACCTCGGCAACACCCGGCAGTGGCGGGTGTTCGACGCCGACACCGGCCACGACTCCCTCACGTTCGGCTACACCTACGGTCCCGACTCGGCGCCGGCAGGCGAGCTGTTCAGCGTCGTCCGGGCGGGGACCGCCCTCCTCGCGCTCCGGTTCTACGCCGAGTACAGCCCCGACTCGTTGGAGCGCTACGGCGTACCCGGGTCGGTCGACACCGTCGACCTGCTCGCACCCGAGATGTGCGTCTTCACCGCGGCGGGATGTGGCGACGGGTCGGGTACGACGACGATTCCCGACGACGTACCGCTGGACGACCGCCTGGCGGACATGACCGGCGACGGCGGCGCGTACGCGGCGGCGTACCACCCGGACCGGACGCCGCACTGACTCTCGCTCGAGCTCTGCGGTCGCGCGCTCTGGCCGGTCGCCCACAACGACGAGCTGCTGGCCTACGCCACGGGCCCGGAGTACGCCGACACCCGCGACCTGGTCACGATGCCGTCCGTCGACGACGCCGTGCGGGCGGTCGCGGCCATCCGGACCGCCCTGCAGGACTGCCACGGCGAGGACGACTCGGTGTGGACCGCGCACCGTGCGGACACCGGCGAGGACTCCGTGACCTTCACGCTGTCCTACCGGAAGGGGCTGGGGCTCTCGACCTACCAGGTCACCCGCGTCGGCAACGCCGTGCTGTTCCTGGTCGGGTACGGCGAGGGCTCGCTGGCGGGCGCTCGGGCCAGCATCGACGGACGGACGGCGCTGACCACGACGATCACGCCGTACCTCTGACGCTTGTCGGACCCGGCTGCCACGATCGGCACATGATCGATCACCTCGGCATCAACTGCGCCGACCTCGACGCCTCGAAGCGGTTCTACGACACGGTGCTCGGGGTGCTCGGGCACCGCCGGCTGATGGACTTCGGCGTGGCCGTCGGCTACGGCACCGACCAACCGGACTTCTGGCTCAGCGCGTACGACGACATGCCCCCCAACCGCGAGGTGCACATCGCCTTCGAGGCCGCCGACGCGGCGACGGTGGAGGCCTTCCACGAGGCGGCCACCCGTCTCGGCGCGGAGTCGCTGCACGCGCCCCGGCTGTGGCCGGAGTACCACGAGCGCTACTTCGGCGCGTTCGTGCGCGACCCCGACGGCAACAACGTCGAGGCCGTCTGCCACCACGCCGAGCTGTGAGACGGCGAGGGGCCGCCACCCGGCTGGGTGACGGCCCTCCAAGCCTCCGCTGGTCGAGGAGGTCGCGCTAGCGCGTGGAGCGCTGTCGCTGGTCGAGGAGGTCGCGCTAGCGCGTGGAGCGCTGTCGCTGGTCGAGGAGGTCGCGCTAGCGCGTGGAGCGCTGTCGCTGGTCGAGGAGGTCGCGCTAGCGACCGTCACGAGACCCCGTGAGGTGTCCTCGGTCTCGTGACGCTCGCTGCGCGAGCTCCTCGACCAGCGGTCGTACTACAGGTTCTGCATGATCTCCCGCATGAGAGAGGCGGTCTCGGACGGCGTCTTGCCGACCTTCACGCCCACGGCCTCGAGGGCCTCCTTCTTCGCCTGGGCGGTGCCCGACGAGCCGGAGACGATCGCACCGGCGTGGCCCATGGTCTTGCCCTCGGGGGCGGTGAAGCCCGCGACGTAGCCGACCACCGGCTTGGTGATGTGCTCCTTGATGTAGGCCGCGGCCCGCTCCTCGGCGTCGCCGCCGATCTCGCCGATCATCACGATCGCCTTGGTCTCCGGGTCGTCCTCGAAGGCCTGCAGGGCGTCGATGTGGGTGGTGCCGATGACCGGGTCGCCGCCGATGCCGATGGCGGTGGTGAAGCCGTAGTCACGCAGCTCGTACATCATCTGGTAGGTCAGCGTGCCCGACTTCGACACCAGGCCGATGGGGCCCTTGCCCGCGATGGTGTGCGGCGTGATGCCGGCCAGCGACTCCTCGGGCGAGATGATGCCCGGGCAGTTGGGACCGATCATCCGGGTGCTCTTGCCGGCCAGGTAGGCCCACACCTCGGCGGAGTCCTGGACCGGCACGCCCTCGGTGATGACGACCATCAGCGGGATCTCGGCGTCGATGGCCTCGATGCAGGCGTCCTTGGTGAAGGCCGGCGGGACGAAGAGGACCGACACGTTCGCGCCGGTCGCCTCCATGGCCTCCTTGACCGAGCCGAAGACCGGCAGCTCCTGGCCGCCGATCTCGGCGGTCGTGCCGGCCTTGCGCGCGTTGACGCCGCCGACGATCTGGCTGCCCGCGTCGAGCATGAGCGCGGTGTGCTTGGAGCCCATGCCACCCGTCATGCCCTGGACGATGATCTTGCTGTCCTTGTTGAGGTAGATGCTCATTGTTCCTTCTCCCCCGGCCTCAGGCGTTCGCGTTCGCGAGCTCGGCGGCCTTGTCGGCCGCGCCGTCCATCGTGTCGACCTGGGTCACCAGCGGGTGGTCCAGCTCGTCGAGGATCGCGCGACCCTGCTCCACGTTGTTGCCGTCGAGCCGCACGACGAGCGGCTTGGTGGCCTTGTCGCCGAGGAGCTCGAGGGCACCCTTGATGCCGTTGGCGACCTCGTCGCACGCGGTGATGCCGCCGAAGACGTTCACGAAGACCGCCTTGACCTGCTCGTCGTTGAGGATCACGTCGAGGCCGTTGGCCATCACCTGGGCGTTGGCGCCGCCGCCGATGTCGAGGAAGTTGGCCGGCTTGACGCCGCCGTGGTCCTCGCCGGCGTACGCGACGACGTCGAGGGTGCTCATCACGAGACCCGCACCGTTGCCGATGATGCCGACCTGGCCGTCGAGCTTGACGTAGTTGAGACCGAGGTCCTTGGCCTTCGCCTCGAGCGGGTCGGCCTCCTCACGGATCTCGAACTCCTCGTGGTCGGGGTGGCGCACCTCGGAGGCGTTGTCGTCGAGCGAGACCTTGCCGTCGAGCGCCTCGAGCTTGTCGCCCGCGAGCCGCGCGAGGGGGTTGACCTCGACGAGGGTCGCGTCCTCCTCCACGAAGACCTGGTAGAGCTTCTCGATCATCTCGACCGCCTGCTCGAAGACCGGCTCCGGGAACGCGGCCTCGGTGGCGATCTCGCGGGCGACCGCGGCGTCGACGCCGGTGCCCGGGTTGATCGCGATCTTCTTGACGGCGTCGGGGTTGGTCTTGGCGACCTCCTCGATCTCCACGCCACCCTCGACCGAGGCGATGCAGAGGTACTGCCGGTTGGCGCGGTCGAGCAGGAAGGAGAAGTAGTACTCCTCCTCCGGCGGGGTCGCAGGGGTGATGAGGACCCGGTTGACCGTGAGGCCCTTGATCTCCATCCCGAGGATGTTGCTGGCGTGCTCGAAGGCCTCGTCGGCGGTCTTGGCGAGCTTCACGCCGCCCGCCTTGCCCCGGCCGCCGGCCTTCACCTGCGCCTTGACGACGGTGACACCGCCGAGCTGCTCCGCGGCGGCCTTGGCGGCCTCCGCCGTCTCCACGACCACGCCGAGCGTGGTCGCCACACCGTGCTTGGCGAAGAGCTCCTTCGCTTGGTACTCCATCAGGTCCACGGACATGTCCTTCTAGATCGGGTGCGGGCCGCGCTGCAGTGCGGGTCCCCAGGCACCCTAGTAGGCTCTTCCGGCCACCGACGAGGGTGCCCATCGTGGGCGTGACCTGGGTAACACCCGGACCGGCGGCCCGATCGACATGACTAGTCCACCGTGACCGGTCGGGGGATTTCACCTGGACGTGTCCATCCGTTAAGGTCGTCGGCATTCGTCTCACCGGGTGGTCGGTCAACGCCCGCGGCAGCGAGACCCCGTGGGGGGTGGTCCGCACCGGCGTGTGAGGCGGACGACCAGATCGCCGACACGGGGACACACGAGCGCATGGGGAACCACCGAGGGGCACGGCGCGCAGCGCCGCGACGCCGCTCGGAGCGCGACGAGTCATCCGCCTCGGCCTACGTCGGCCGCCGGATCGCCGGTCGCGACGCGACCACCACCCCAGTACCCGCGTCCGCCGCGGTCACACGTGGCGACCACCAAGTCGTGCGCCCCGTCGCCGTCGAGCTGCCCACGGTCTTCACCGACACGACCACCGGCTCGCTGCGTCCGGCCGTCCCTGGCAAGCGCCGCGCCGCCAAGAAATCGCGCACCGCTCGTCTGCGCGGGGTCCCGTCCCTGCCGGCGATGGTCGGCATCGCCGCTCTCGCCATCTCCGCCGGCGGGGTGCTCAACACCTCCGGCACCCAGCTCGTCGACCACTCCGACGCCCGGATCGCCGCGCCCAACGCCGCGAGCGGCGAGATCGGCACGGGGGTCTACGACAGCCTCGGCCGCTCCCCCGTCCTCAGCCGCGACTCCGACCGCCAGGCGCTCGACGACGCGAGCGAGGCCACCCTCCAGCAGGAGGTCGAGGCCCAGGCCGAGCAGCGCAACGAGGCCCTCGGCAACCTGGCGCAGCAGGCGGAGAAGGAGGCCAAGCACATCAAGCTCAATGCCTGGGTCCTTCCCGTCGACCCGGGCTCCTACCACCTGACCGCCGGCTTCGGCGACTGCTCCGGGCTGTGGTCGCACTGTCACACCGGCCTCGACTTCGCCGGCGCCACCGGCACACCGATCCACGCGATCGCGGGCGGCACCGTCACCTCGACGGGCTACGAGGGCGCCTACGGCAACCAGACGATCATCACCCTCGATGACGGCACGGAGATCTGGTACTGCCACCAGAACGAGTTCGCCGTCTCCCCCGGAGACCGGGTCGTCGCCGGCCAGGTCATCGGCTACATCGGATCGACCGGCAACACCACCGGCCCCCATGTCCACATCGAGGTCCGCCCCGGCGGCGGTGACCCGGTGGACCCCTACGCGGCCCTCGTCGTCAACGGCGTGCACCCCTAGCAGGGACGCTCGCGCCTGCGCGAGGGGCGTCTCGAGACCCGGTGAGCCAGATGCCGACCGCAACCGCCGACCGCGACGCTCAGAGCTTCTCCACCGGGGCGTAGCGCAGGAGCAGCCGCTTCTCCCCGTCGGAGCCGAAGTCGATCTTCGCGACCGACTTGTCCCCTTGCCCCTCGACCGACACGACGGTGCCCAGGCCGAAGCTGTCGTGGGTCACCCGGTCGCCGGGCTCGAGCACCGGGATCGCCCGGGCGGGCTTCGCCTTGGCCGCGGCATCGGCGCGCGCGGCGGCGGAGCTGAAGTTGCGGCGGCCCGCCGCGGTGGGCGCGCCGAGCCGGCTGGGTGCCGTCTCGTCGTAGGCGCGCGAGGCGAAGGTCGGCCGTGACCAGCGCGCCTGGTCGGCCTCGGTGCGGCGCCAGTCGACCAGGTCGATCGGCAGCTCGCTGAGGAAGCGCGAGGCGGGGTTGTGGGACGGAGCGCCCCAGGCCGAGCGGACGACCGCACGCGACACGTAGAGCCGCTGCCGGGCACGGGTGATGCCGACGTACGCGAGCCGGCGCTCCTCCTCCAGCTCGGGGCGGTCGCCGAGCGAGCGGGAGTGGGGGAAGACGCCGTCCTCGAGCCCGGTCAGGAAGACCACCGGGAACTCCAGACCCTTCGCGGTGTGGAGGGTCATCAGCGTCACGACACCGGAGTCGGGCGGAGCGTCGGGATCGTCGTCGGGGGCGTCGGGGATCTGGTCCGCGTCGGCGACCAGCGCCACCCGCTCGAGGAAGTCGGACAGGCCGGGCTCGACGAACCCGGCGTCGACGTCCGCCGGGTCGGCGCTGGGCCCGGCGACCGGGTCCTCGGCGAACTCGCGGGCGACCGCGACGAGCTCACCGAGGTTCTCCACGCGGGTCTCGTCCTGCGGGTCGTCGGACTCCTCCAGCGACGTGAGGTAGCCGGAGCGGTCCAGCACGGTCTCGAGCACGACGTCGGGCCGCTCCCCCGCCGCCACCATCGACTGCAGCTCGGTCACGAGGGCGACGAAGCCCTCGATGTTGGTCTGGCTGCGGGTCGCCAGCCCGGGCGCCTCGCTCGCGCGCTGCAGCGCCTCCCAGAAGGTGATCTGCTCCCGGTTGGCGAGCTCGTTGATGCACTCCACGGCACGGTCCCCGATGCCGCGCTTGGGGGTGTTGAGGATCCGGCGCAGCGAGACCTGGTCGTCGGGGTTGACCAGCATCCGCAGGTAGGCGAGCGCGTCGCGCACCTCGCGACGCTCGTAGAACCGGACGCCGCCGACGACCTTGTAGGGCATGCCGGTGCGGATGAAGATCTCCTCGAACACCCGCGACTGCGCGTTGGTCCGGTAGAACACCGCGACGTCGCCCGCCTTGAGGCCGCCGTCGGTCAGCTTGTCGATCTCGTCGGAGACGAACCGGGCCTCGTCGTGCTCGGTGTCGGCGACGTAGCCGACGATCTTCTCGCCGTCGCCGGCGTCGGACCACAACCGCTTCTCCTTGCGGCCCTGGTTGTTGCCGATGACGGAGTTGGCCGCGGTGAGGATCGTCTGCGTGGAGCGGTAGTTCTGCTCGAGCATGATCGTCCGCGCGTCCGGGAAGTCCTGCTCGAAGTCCATGATGTTGCGGATGTCGGCGCCGCGGAACGCGTAGATCGACTGGTCGGCGTCGCCGACCACCATCAGCTCGGCCGGCGGGACCCGGTCGGCGTCGACGGGGCTGTCGTCGTACGCGCTGGTCTCCTCGAGGCTCTGCCCGCAGAGCTGGTGGATGAAGGAGTACTGCGCGTGGTTGGTGTCCTGGTACTCGTCGACGAGCACGTGGCGGAAGCGGCGGCGGTAGGTCTCCCGGATCTCGGGGTGGAGCTGGAAGAGCCGCACGGTCTCCATGATGAGGTCGTCGAAGTCGAGGGCGTTGGCCTCGCGCAGGCGCCGCTGGTAGAGCTTGTAGGCCGCTGCGTAGTTCTCCTCGATGCTGTTCTTGGCGTCGGCGGCGACCTCGTCGGGCTCGCGCAGCTCGTTCTTGTGGTTGCTGATCCAGTGGAGCACCGGGCCCGGCTGGAAGCGCCGCGGGTCGAGGTCGAGGTCGTTGCAGACCAGCGTGATGAGGCGCTTCTGGTCCTGGGCGTCGTAGATCGAGAAGTTCGACCGGAGCCGCTCGTAGCCGAGGTGGTCGGCCTCCTTGCGCAGGATCCGCACGCAGGCCGAGTGGAAGGTGCTGACCCACATGATGCGGGCGCGGTTGCCGACCAGCTCGGTGACGCGCTCCTTCATCTCGGCCGCGGCCTTGTTGGTGAAGGTGATGGCCAGGATCGAGCCGGGGTGGGCCTTGCGCTCTGAGATCAGCCAGGCGATCCGGCGGGTCAGGACCCGGGTCTTGCCGGAGCCCGCACCCGCCACCACGAGCAGCGGCGGACCGGCGTGCCGGACCGCTTCGGCCTGCGGCCCATTGAGCCCGTCGAGGAGCTCCTCCGCGCTCGGCCCGCGCCTCGTCGTGCGCGGCTCGTTGGTCGTCATGCCCTCGAAACCAGGCAGCGGCAGTGCGTCAGTCATCCTGGCGTCAGCCTACGGCGCACCGCCGTCACAGCGCGCCCCGGCATCGCGCACTCAGGTGTGCACGGGCGACCAGAGCACGGCTACGCAGACCTCGGCGACGGCGAGCAGCAGGAGGCCGGCCCACAGGCCCTTCGGGATCGAGGGCTTGCGCATGTTGGCCATCACCAGGACGAGCAGCACCAGGCCGATCCCGAGCTTGACGAACACCTTGGCGTGGTTGACCGGCTCGTCCCCGCCCTCGAGGACGCCGACGAGCAGGAGGCCGGCGAGGAACGCGGTGCCGATGCCGTCACGCATGACGCCGGTGACGCGCTTCTCCTCCGCGCCCGCCTGGGCGAGCAGGCCGCCGATCAGCGCGGAGAACCCGAGGATGTGGATGATCAGCAGGATCAGGTGGGCCGTGTCCATGGGCGTCACCCTAGAGAAGGCGACGGTCCGAGGCCCACTTGGTCAGCTCATGACGTGAGGAGAGCTGCAGCTTGCGCAGCACCGACGACATGTGGGTCTCGACGGTCTTGATGGAGATGAAGAGCTCTTTGGCGACCTCCTTGTAGGAGTAGCCGCGCGCGATCAGGCGCATCACCTCGCGCTCGCGCTCGCTCAGCCGGTCGAGATCCTCGTCGATGTCGGCGACGTCGATGGACCCGGCGAACGCGTCGAGCACGAAGCCGGCCAGCCGCGGCGAGAAGACCGCGTCGCCGTCGGCGACCCGCTGGATCGCGCTGACGAGCTCGGGGCCGGTGATCGTCTTGGTGACGTAGCCCCGGGCACCACCGCGGATGGTGCCGATGACGTCCTCGGCGGCGTCGCTGACCGAGAGCGCGAGGAAGCGCGGCGGCTCGCCGCCGGCCGGCGTGGACGACCGCCGGATCACCTCGACGCCGCCGCCACCGGGCAGGTGCACGTCGAGGAGCACGACGTCGGGCCGGCCGGTCGCGACGGCAGCGACCGCAGTGTCCACGTCCTCGCCCTCGCCGACGACCTCGATCACGCCGCTGCCGGTGGCCTCGAGCTCGGCGATCACGCCCCGCCGGAACATCG
Source organism: Nocardioides candidus (assembly GCF_041321175.1). Lineage (NCBI taxonomy): Bacteria > Bacillati > Actinomycetota > Actinomycetes > Propionibacteriales > Nocardioidaceae > Nocardioides > Nocardioides candidus. Next base: position 501,567 of record NZ_JBGGWC010000002.1, read on the forward strand.
CGTGGTCGTCGACGACCACTACCCGCACGCTCATTCAGGCCCCCTCGTCCTCACGTCCGAGGTGCAGGCGCACCTCGGTGCCCTCGCCCGGCGCGGACCGCACCTCGGCGGTCCCCCCGTGCCGTTGCATCCGGTCGATGATGCTGCGACGCACGCCGAGCCGGTCCTCGGGGGTCGCGTCCGGGTCGAAGCCGGCGCCGCGGTCGCGCACGAAGACGTCGACGGCGCCCGCGGTGATCTCGGCATAGACATCGACCCGGGGTACGCCGGCGTGCTTGGCCGCGTTGGTCGTCGCCTCGCGCGCGGCCGCCACGACCGGGCGCAGGGTCTCGTCGAGGTCGCAGTCGCCGACGGCGACCACGTCGACCGTCAGGCCCCAGGCGTCCTCGATCTCGGCGGCCATCGCCCGCAGCGCACTGCCGACGGTGCTGTCGTCGAGCGACTCGGTCGAGAAGAGCCAGGCCCGCAGGTCGCGCTCCTGGGAGCGCGCCAGTCGCGCGGCGTCCGCGGGGTTCTTCTGGATCAGCGCGAGGGTCTGGAGCACCGAGTCGTGCAGGTGCGCGGCGACGTCGGCACGCTCCTGGGTGCGCACCCGCTCCTCGCGCTCGTCGCTCAGCTCGTTGGCGAGCCGGTAGATCCACGGTCCCACGACGATCGCGAGGCCGCCGAGACCGAGCAGCACGGCGACGGTCACGTCGCGCGCCAGCGAGAGCGACCCGCCGCGCAGGGAGAAGAGCACGATCGCGACGACGATGAGGCCGGCGCCGGCGGCGAGCCGGGCGTACGACGCCCAGCCTCCGTCGCCCAGCACGATCCGCACGGGGTCGATCCGTCCGGTGGCGTCGACCCAGCGCTCGCGCTGCGCCTCGTCGGCCTGCCGCCACAGCAGGGCGACGCCGACGATCGCGATGCCGAGCGGCCACACCCAGCCACCCGCACCGAGGACCCCCTGCAGCACGAAGACGGCGCCGATGCCGAGCGCGCCGAGCACGACGACGGGCCCGAGGTCGGAGAGCCGGCGGACCGGCCCCGGCCGCCGTCCGCCGCGGCTGGCGCTCGCGAGGCCCGGTGCGAGTGCCGAGGTCGGCGGTCCGGCGGGGAGCATCGCCCACAGGACGGCGTACGCGGCGATGCCGAAGCCGCCGAGCACGGCGGCGACGACGAATCCGACCCGCACCATCAGCGCACTGAGGCCGAGGTGCTCGGCGAGGCCGGCGGCCACGCCGCCGAGGACCGGCTCCCGCAGGTCGCGGTAGGCGCGCCGCACGTCGCGGGGTGCCCGCACCCCCGGTGCGCCTGCAGTCGTGGTCATGATGGTCAATCGTCACACAACGCGCGGAGGCGCAGCAGCGGGAACAACCCTGACCGGACCCCGAGAGCGCCGGGGCGGGGATGCGGCAAGATCAGGGCAGTCCCCGATGGTGTGCGCCCGCGGGACGGCCCAACCTTGATGACATGACCACGACACCTCCTGAGGCCCCCGAGGCTCCGCAGCCCAGCGGCCCTCGTGTGACCCGCGACGAGGCCAAGGACCTCGGCCGGATCCGGCGCAGCCTCCACGACCGCAAGATCGCCGGGGTCGCCGGCGGCGTCGCGCGCCACTTCGACATCGACCCCTTGGTCGTGCGGGTGCTGTTCGTCCTGCTGGCGATCTTCGGCGGAGGCGGCCTGCTCGCCTACGCGGCGGGCTGGCTGCTCATCCCCGAGGAGGGCAGCGACGAGGGGGTGGTCCGGGTCGACCACCGCACCCGCACCGCCCTGCTCGCCATCGTCGGCGTGGTCTGCGCGCTGTCCCTGGTCGGTGACTCGTTCGGCGGCTGGGGCTTCCCGTGGCCGCTCGCCATCGTCGGGCTCGCGATCGCCGCGATCGCCGCCGCCGTCCGGCCGAAGCCGCACCCCGGCCCGCTGCCCGCCAGCGGCTGGGTGCAGCCGAGCACGGCTGCGGTCCCGCAGCCGGCCGCCAGGCCGCCGTACTCCGGTCCTCGGCCGCCGGCCCCCAGGCCCAAGGACCCCCGCAAGCGCGGGCCGATCCTGTTCTGGTTCACGCTCGGCCTGGCCGCCGTCGGCCTCGCGCTCGTCGCGACCCTCGACCTCGCCGGCTGGGACGCACCCGCATCGGCCTACCCGGCAGCGGTGCTCGCGGCCTGCGGCGTGATGCTGGTCGTGGGCTCGGTCTACGGACGGGCCGGTGGGCTGGTCTTCGTCGGACTGGTCGCGGCGCTGGCCACCCTGGTCGCAGCGGCCGTCGACGACATCAGCGCCGGGCAGGTCGACGCCCGGCCGCAGACCGCGGAGCAGGTGAAGGACCGCTACCACGTCGGCGCGGGCGAGATCGTCATCGACCTCACCGACCTCTCCCGCTCCGAGCTGGCGAAGCTCGACGGCCGCACCATCGAGGCGGAGGCCCGCTTCGGGCACGTGCTGGTGCAGGTGCCGCGCGAGGGCGTCGACGTGCACGTCACGACCGACGTCCAGGGCGGCGGCGAGAGCGTGATCTTCGGGGACCGCACCGACGGTTCCGACGAGGGCACCCGGGACGTGGGGTCCAGCACCGAGATCGACCTGGACCTGACGGTCCTCTTCGGCCAGATCGAGGTCGAGACGAAGGAGGCAGTGCGATGAGCGGACCCGAGACCACCCCGATGGAGGAACAGCCGATCGAGGGTCGGCCGGTCGACACCGGCGCCGCCACGGTCCCCGCGCCCCCGCGCGGCTGGCACCCGGTCAACATCGGCCACCTGGTGATGGGCGTGGCGTTCGTCGGCCTGTTCACGGTGTGGGCGCTGATCAGCTCCGACACCGTCGAGCTGGTGGACGCGCACTGGCTGCTGCCGCTGCCGTGGCTCGTGGCAGGTGTGGTCGGGCTGGTCGCGACCGTGCTGCGCAACGCCGGACGCCGCAACGGCAAGATGTCCGGGTGGATCTGATCTCCTTCCCCGGCCTCACCTCGCTGCCGGCCACCGACCACCCCACCCTCGTCGCGCCCCGCGTCGCCGCCGCGCTCGCCACCTGGCCGGGCGCGACCGGCGTCGCGGTGGCCGAGATCGACCCCGACCTCGCCGACACCGCCGCGATGAGCGAGGCCTACGACCTGCCGCTCGACACCGGCGTCAACTGCGTGCTGGTCGCCGGCAAGCGGGAGGGCCAGGAGCGGATCGCGGCCTGCCTGGTGCGCGCCGACACCCGGCTCGACGTCAACCACGCCGTGAAGCGTCTGCTCGACGTGCGCAAGCTGTCGTTCATGCCGATGGACCGCGCGGTCGCCGAGTCCGAGATGGAGTACGGCGGCATCACCCCTGTCGGGCTCCCCTCCGACTGGCGCCTCCTCGTCGACGCCCGGGTCCCCGACGTCCCCGCGGCGATCATCGGCTCCGGCGTACGCCGCTCCAAGCTGCTCCTCCCCGGCTCCCTCCTCGCCGACCTGCCCGGTGCCGAGGTGATCGAGGGCCTCGCGGGCTGAGCGGGCTGAGCGGGCTGAGCGGGCCGGGCGGGCTGAGCTGCCCGGGCAGGCGAGTCGTGTGCCTGAGCACGGTCCCTGGGTCGGTCTCAGGCACACGACCCCCTCTCCCGAGGACAACCGGCCGGAGCGCAACCAGCCGGAGCGCCACCCGGGACGGCATCATGGGCCCCGTGAAGCGGACTGCCGGCTGGGCCCTCGGAGCTGTCGTCGCCCTCGCCCTCGCGGCGGGGTGTGACGGCTCGACGGACGACCCCGGGGCCGGACCGGGCTCCGGCGCGACGACCGACCCGAGCGCGAGCGCCTCCACCGATCCCGGACCTGTCGTGACGTGCCCCGACGACGTTGCCCTCGACCCCGACCCGGCCCTCCCCGACGCCGTGCCCGACGGCGCCACCTCGGTGCGGCTCTGCGCGGCCGCGCCCGGCGAGGTCACGCCGCCGCTCGACGCGCTGACGACCAACGTCTCCGGGGTGGTCCAGGCCGTCAACGACCAGCCGGTCGTCACGCGGCACTGCTCCGACCGCCAGCTGCCGACCTACCAGCTCGCGTTCGGCTATCCCGACGGCACCAGCTTCGTCGTCGCGGGCCGCTACACGGAGTGCGGCGAGCTGCTCGTCGGCAGCGCCCGTCGCGCCCGCGCGGCGCCGGTCCTCGACCGGTTCGTCCGCGCCCTCAAGACCCAGCGCGCCGGCCTTCCCCGGCCGAGCAGCTCCGTCCGAGCCGCTGACCTCGACTGCGCGCAACCGCCCGAGCGGTTCACGTGGCCCCTCGCCGACCCCACCGAGCTCGCGGTCGCCGTGCTCTGCGTGGGTGCGATCGACGAGCCGGCGAAGGCGCGCCGGGCCACGATCGGCTCCGACGACCTCGCCGTGCTCGAGAGGAACATGGCCACCAGCACGACATCGACGGAGGGCATGTTCTGCCCCTACAACCCGCGCGGTCGCTGGATCGTCGGCGTCAACGGGTGGGGCGACCCGATCACGATGGAGGCCGGCTGCGTCGGGTTCGGCCTGCACGGCGCCGAGGTCTGGATCCCGCGCGGCAGGGCACGCGCCATCGTCCAGGACCTCGCCTCCCGGGCGCGCTGACAACCTTTCCCCGCCCCTCACCGCTTATGACGGTGGAGAGGAGGGCCGATGGAGCAGGCGGTGATGAGCGCGAACGACACGGCGGACGGGACCTTCGACGGTTTCGTGGCCGCGCGCGGCGACGCGCTGTGGCGCTCGGCGTGGCTGCTGACGTCGGACCGGCAGCTCGCCGAGGACCTCGTGCAGACGGCGCTGGCGAAGAGCTGGCGGTCGTGGGAGCGGGTCGGCCCGGAAGGGTTCGAGCCCTACGTGCGGCGGGTCATGTTCACCACCTACGTGTCCTGGTGGCGGCGCAAGTGGCGCGGTGAGCGGCCGACGGAGGTGCTGCCCGAGGCGGGCGTGAGTGCCCCGGACACCGACACCCGCAACGACCTGGTCTCCGCACTCGCGGGCCTGCCGAAGGGACAGCGCGCGATCGTCGTGCTGCGCTACTTCGAGGACCTCACCGAGGCCCAGACCGCCGACGCGCTCGGCATCAGCCAGGGCACCGTCAAGAGCCAGTGCTCCCGCGCCCTGACGGCCCTGCGCTCCTCTCCCCACCTGCGACGAGAGGACGACGATGAGTGACGAGAAGTGGTTGCGCGACGGGCTCGCCGACGCCGTACCCGAGCCGCCTGCCACCCCCGACCGCGCACGGCGCGCGGAGCGGCTGGCGCGCCGCCGACGCCGTACGACGGCAGCGGCCCTGGTGGGCACGGTCGGCGTCGTGGCGGGAGCCGCCGTCCTCACGGCAGCGCTCGCCGGTGGCGACGACGACAGGGCGGTGGACCGCTACGACTTCGGAGCGCCGCCGAGCGTCAGCTGTCCTCCGGCGAAGGCCGAGGACGGGGTGATCCCCGAGTCCGCGATCGACAGCCCCGACCCGGCCGCGCCGGACGCGGTCCCCGAGGGCGCGACCGCCGCCCGGATCTGCGAGGGCCCGGGCGCCGCCCTCACCTACCCCGACGACCTGCTGACGCAGGACGTGGCGACGCTGGTCGAGACGGTCAACGGCCTCGCCCGCACCGACGGACCGGCCGACGTCTGCACGATGGAGCTCGGGCCGGGCTTCCGGATCGTCTTCGGCTACGACGACGGGTCGACCTTCGTGGTCAGCGGCAGGCTCTACGGCTGCCGGACGCTGACGGTCGGCAGCGGCTACCGCGCCGACCCCGAGACCGCCGCCCACGAGTTCGACGACCTCCTCCAGGCACAGCTGGGCGATGCCGAGCCGACCACCGACACGACCGACGGGCCGGCCTGCACCACCGATCCCCCCACGCCGACGACCGGCCGCGCGGAGGACCTCGCCGAGGCCCTTCTCTGCGTCCAGGACAAGTCGGGGAGCACGGCATCCCTCGGGTTCGTCGAGATCCCGGACGACGACCTGGCCACCCTGGTGGCCGACATCGCCGCGAACGCCCACGCGACAGCGGGGATCGCCCGCTGCTACCGGGAGGAGCCCTGGATCTCCGGCGTCACCACCTCGGGCGACGCGGTGATGATCACCTACCAGTGCGACTCCTACGTCCTGCCGGACGGTCGCGCCTGGCAGCCGAGCGCCGCGTCCCAGGCGATCATCGACCGCCTCGGTGCTCGGGCAGTCCCATGACCGGAGGTCATCCGTCTCGCACCTCATAGACTGCCCTTCGTATGACGTCCCGCTGGCTGCCGGCAGCCCTCCTCGCGGTCGCGCTCGCGCTGGCCGGGTGCGACGACGCGTCACCGGGGGCCGAGCGGTCCCCGTCCCCCGCGGCGCCGGCGGACCCCACCGTCGTGACGTGCCCCGAGGCGCCAGCGATCGGGTCCATCCCTTCCGACCGACCCGACCCCGACCTCCCCGACCACGTGCCAGCAGGGGCGACGTCCGTCCGGCTCTGCCCGGGCGGCGACAAGTACACCGCCGTGCTGTCGCCCTACGACGCACTGACGACCCACGTCTCGGCACTCGTCCGCGCGGTCAACCGCCAGCCGAGCGTGGACCGGCCGCGGTGCGTACGGCAGTGGGTGCCGACCTATCGGATGGCGTTCGGCTATCCGGACGGCTCGCGGTTCCTCGTGTCCGGCTCGATGTCCAGCTGCTACCGGCTCGTCGCGGGGAGCGGGTGGCGCACCGACTCCTCCCCGCCACTCCGCACGTTCGTCCACCGGCTGCTCGACCAGCGAGCGACCGCCGATCCCCCGGGTCCGGACCGTCGCGCGGCACAGCTCTCGTGCGGCGAGCAGCACCAGTACGGCTACACCTGGCCGCTCGGTCGGGCGACCGACCTCGCCGTCGCCGTGCTCTGCTTCGGGGAGCCCAACCATCCGCGACGAGCGCGCCGCGCGGCCATCCCGGCGAAGGATCTCGCCGTCCTGCTCGACAGCATGCGGACGGACACCTTCTCCGTCGCTGGTCTGCTCGGTTGCCCGCCCGGACCGCGGCGCGAGTACTGGCTCGTCGGCGAGAGTGCCTGGCGGGACCCGATCGCGGTGACCGACCACTGCGAGGCGCTGGCCGTGGGCGGCAGCCGGGAGTGGGAACCCCGCGGCCGCGCGCGCCGGATCGTCGAGCGTCTGGTCAGTGCTGCTCGGCCAGTCCCGTGATCCGCAGCCCGGAGTGCACCTTGTACTTCCGGTTGATCGAGATCAGCACGGCGGTGAACGGCTCGAGCTGACGCGCGAGGCGCAGCTTGCCGCCGTCGATGCCGACCCGGCCGGTCACCGAGGCGGCGAGCGCCATGGCGACCTGCTTGGCCTCGACGACGTCCCCGACGACGATCACGTCCTCGTCGAGGTCGTCGGGCTCCTCCCAGAGGCCGACGGCGGAGACGTTGTGGAAGGCACCGACCACGGTCGCGTCGGGGGCGAGCTCCTGGGCGGACTCTGCGGCGGAGCCCTCGCCGTTGTTGATGACCTTGCCGTGCGCCCCGCGCTTGTCGAACGCGAGCGGGTTGACGCAGGAGATGACGGTCTTGCCGGCCAGCGGCAGCGACGCGACGAGCTCGTCGTGGCCGTCGTACGGCACGGCCAGCAGCACCACGTCGCACTGCTCGACCGCGTCGACGTTCGCCGCTCCGGTCACCTCGCCGGCCGACGCGGCGCCGGCGAGCTTCTCACGGACCTCCGCGGCGACGGCCTCGCCCTTCTCCGCGGCGCGCGAGCCGAGCACCACCGTGTGCCCGCCCTTGGCGAAGCGGTAGCCCAGGCCCTTGCCCTGCGGCCCGGTGCCGCCGATCACTGCCACGCGGTACTTGACGTCGTCCACCAGTTCTCCTCGACTAGGTCACACGATCTCGACACCGTGACAGTAGTACTGTCACAGTTGCTCCGATCACCTACCCCACCCGGAAGGGAAGCGATGAAGCTCTCCAGCTCGTTGATGTACGCCGGCAACCCCCGTGAGGCGGCCGACCAGGTCGTCGCCCTGGAGCGCGCCGGACTCGACACCATCTGGGTCGCCGAAGCCTACGGCTTCGACTCCCCCACGCTGATGGGCTACCTCGCCGCCAAGACCGAGACCATCGAGATCGGCTCGGCGATCCTCAACATCTACTCGCGCACGCCGAGCGCCCTGCTGCAGACCGCGGCGGGTCTCGACAACGTCAGCGGCGGTCGCGCGATCCTCGGCCTCGGCGCCTCCGGCCCGCAGGTGATCGAGGGCTTCCACGGCGTCCCCTACGCCAGCCAGCTCGGCCGCACCCGCGAGATCGTCGACCTCGTGCGGCGCGGCCTGCGGCGCGAGGTGCTGACCAACGACGGCATCTTCAAGCTGCCGCTCTCCAAGGAGGACGGTGCGGTCACCGGGCTCGGCAAGCCGCTGAAGCTGCTCACCCACCCCGAGCGCGACAGCGTGCCGATCTACATCGCGGCGCTCGGGCAGAAGTCCGTCAAGGGCACCGCGGAGTACGCCGACGGCTGGCTCCCGTTCCTCTACTACCCCGAGAAGGCCAAGGCGGTCTGGGGCGAGGTCGTCGCAGCCGGCACCGAGAAGCGGCCCGACGACCTGGCGCCGCTCGAGGTGGTCGCCGGGGGCATGTGCGCGATCGGCGAGGGCCCCGAGACCAAGGCGCTGCTCGACTTCGCGCGACCTCTGATCGCGCTGTACGTCGGCGGCATGGGCGCCCGCGGCAAGAACTTCTACAACGACCTCTTCTGCGACTACGGCTTCGAGGCCGAGGCCAAGGAGATCCAGGACCTCTACCTCGACGGCAAGAAGCGGGAGGCCGAGGCGAAGGTCCCGATGGAGTTCCTCGAGGCGATGAACCTCGTCGGCCCCGAGTCCTACGTCAAGGAGCGGATCGCCGCCTACCAGGAGTCCGGCGTCACCAACCTGCAGATCACGCCGGCCAGCGAGGACGCGCCCGCCCTCGTGCGTCGCATGAAGGAGCTCGTCGCCTGACGCTCCTGCGTCAGGTTGTCACAGACCGGCCCGCCGAGGTGTCTCCATGACACCCGCCGGGCCTGTCTGGTTTTTATTGGTGGCCCCACCGATGAATCCCTGGTGCAATCAGGGTCGGATCCGGCGAAACCCCGATGCCCGATGTCCGTGGTCCCTGAAAGGCTTCGCGCCATGCACCGTCAGATCGCCGGTAGGCTCACCGGCCCCATCACCAAGTGGATCGTCTTCTTCGGCGTCCTGATCGCCATGGTCGTCTTCAGCGGCCTCGGCGCCAAGCTCGGCGACGTGAAGAACAACGAGGCGTCGTCCTGGCTCCCGAGCTCGGCCGAGGCCACGGAGGTCGCCAACGAGATCTCCGCTGACGTCAACCCCAACGACATCCCGACCCTGGTCGTCTACCACCGCGCAGGCGGCCTCACCGACGCCGACTTCGCCGCCATGGACGACCAGGCCGAGGAGATCGCCCAGATCAAGGGCGTGACGGACCAGGGCGTCCTCACGCCGAACGGCGCGCGAGCGCTCGAAGGCCAGGGCGGCAACGCCCCCACCCTGGTCTCCGACGACGGCGAGGTCGCCTACACCTACCTCGTCTTCAACTTCGGCAAGGACGGCTGGAACGCCGTTCCCGACCCGGTCAAGGACATCCGCAAGATCACCAAGATCGACGGCGTCGACGTCTACGTCGGCGGCTACGGCGGACAGGCGGCCGACTTCGCGGAGTCGTTCGAGGGGTCCCACACCAACCTGCTGATGATCTCGTTCCTCGTGGTCATCATCATCCTGCTGATCACCTACCGCAGCGCGCTGCTGTGGCTGCTGCCGATCATCAGCGCGGTCGTGGCCAACCAGATCGCCGGCGGGGTCGTCTACCTCCTCGCGAAGTACACCGACATGGTCGTCAACGACCAGAGCCAGTACATCCTGAGCATCCTCGTCATCGGCGCCGGCACCGACTACGCGTTGCTGCTCGTCGCCCGCTACCGCGAGGAGCTGCGGCGCCATGCGGACCGGCACGAGGCGATGGCCTACGCGCTGCACCGCTCGGCGCCGGCGATCATCGCGAGCGCGGCGACCGTCGTCGTCGGGCTGATGTGCCTCGCCTTCGCCGATCTCAACTCGACGGCCAGCCTCGGCCCGGTCCTCGCGGTCGGCGTCGCCGTGACCCTGCTGGTGATGGTGACCTTCCTGCCGGCCGCCCTCGTCATCTGCGGCCGCTGGGTCTTCGGCCCCGGCCCTGAGCAGCAGAGCCGCCGGACCTGGTCCCGTGTCGCGCAGTGGATGTCCGGCGTCGGCCTGGTCGCTGCGGTCGCGGGCGGGTTCCTCGTCGGCGGCGACGGCGCTGCGAAGGTGCTCGGTCTCGTCCTGATGATCCCCGGCGCACTGGCCCTCGTGCTCGGCCTCCTGATGCTTGCCCAGGCCGGCATCGAGCGCTGGACCAGCGTTCACAGCCGACCCGACTTCGGCTCGGTCGAGCCCACCTCGACCGGCCTCTGGGCCAAGGTGGGCAACAAGATCGCCCCCCGCCCGCGGGCGGTCTGGGTCGTCACCTCCGTGCTCCTCGGCATCGCGTGCCTGGGCCTCTTCCAGCTCGACGCGACCGGCCTCACGACCGAGGACTCCGTGACGGACGAGATCCCGGCCATCACCGCGATGAAGCTGATGGACGAGCACGGCCTCGCCGACAACTCCAACACCATCCAGGTGGTGTCGGACACGAGCGAGGTGAGCCAGGTCCAGTCGGCCGTCGCCGACACGAGCGGGCTCGGCAGGTCGACCGACGTGAAGGACCTCGGCGACGGCCGATCCTGGTTCGAGTACCCCATCAAGAAGGACATGGCCTCGCACGCCGCGTGGGACATCCTCCAGGAGGTCCGCGACAAGGCGCACGCGGTCAGCGGCGCCGACGCGAAGGTCGGCGGATCGGCGGGGTTCTACCTCGACACCAAGACCGCGTCCGACCACGACAACAAGCTCATCATCCCGATGGTCCTCCTTGTCGTGCTGCTGATCCTGATGATCCTGCTGCGGGCCTTGGTCGCGCCGGTGATCCTGCTCGCGACCGTGGTCCTGTCCTTCGGGGCCGCACTCGGACTGTCGTCGCTGGTGTTCCAGTACCTGTTCGGGTTCGACGGAGCCGACCCAGGGTTCCCCTTGTTCGCCTTCGTGTTCCTGGTCGCGCTGGGCATCGACTACAACATCTTCCTGATGACCCGGGTCCGGGAGGAGACGATCAACCACGGCACCCGCAAGGGATCGCTGATCGCGCTCTCGTCCACCGGCGGCGTGATCACCTCGGCCGGCTTGGTCCTCGCGGCGACGTTCGGCGCCCTCGCCACCCTCCCGCTCGTCTTCCTCGTGGAGCTCGGCACGGCCGTGGCGCTCGGCGTGCTTCTCGACACGATGATCGTGCGGTCGGTCCTCGTGACGGCCCTCAACCTCGACCTCGGCAGCAAGATCTGGTGGCCGAGCAAGATCGACAGGGGTGGGCGCGACGTGCCCGAGCCCGGTGCCGAGCCGGAGAGGGAGAAGGTGCCTGCTCTCTGAGGCGTCATGGACGGACCCCCGTTTGGACTAGAACACGTTCTAGTTCGGGCGGGGGTCCGTTACTCTTGGAGCGATGTCCGACAGCCTGGCCGAGCCGCCCACCCCCCAGCAGATCCGCCGTGCGCTGGCGCGCGCCGAGCGCGGCGCCGCCCTCGACCTCGATGAGGCGACGGTGCTCCTTGCGGCGACGGGCGACGACCTCGACCGGCTCACCGCAGCGGCCGCGAAGGTGCGCGACGCGGGTCTCGTGACGGCCGGCCGGGAGGCCGTCGTGACCTACTCCCCGAAGGTCTTCATCCCGGTCACCCGGCTGTGCCGCGACAAGTGCCACTACTGCACGTTCGTCGAGACGCCGAAGCAGGCCGCGCGCGAGGGGCGGTCGCCGTACCTCTCCCCTGACGAGATCCTCGCCATTGCTGCCGAGGGCGCCGGCCTCGGCTGCCTGGAGGCCCTCTTCACGCTCGGCGACCGGCCGGAGGACCGCTGGCCCGAGGCCCGGGCCTGGCTCGACGAGCAGGGCTACGACTCCACCCTCGCCTACATCCGCGCGATGGCCGTGCGGGTGCTGGAGGAGACGGGTCTGCTGCCCCACCTCAACCCCGGGGTGATGTCGTGGGAGGAGATGAACCGGCTCAAGCCGGTGTCGCCCTCGATGGGCATGATGCTCGAGACCACCAGCCGTCGGCTGTTCGAGACCAAGGGCGAGGCCCACCACGGCTCTCCCGACAAGGACCCCGACGTCCGGCTCCGGGTGCTCGAGGACGCCGGTCGCCACTCGGTGCCCTTCACGACCGGACTGCTGGTGGGCATCGGCGAGACGCTGGCCGAGCGTGCCGAGACGATCTTCGCGCTGCGCCGCGTGAGCCGGCAGTACGGCGGCGTGCAGGAAGTCATCGTGCAGAACTTCCGAGCCAAGCCCGACACGGCCATGCGCCACACCGACGACCTCGACCTCGACCACTACCGCGCGGCGATCGCGGTCACCCGTCTCGTCCTCGGGCCGAAGGCACGGGTGCAGGCGCCGCCGAACCTGGTCGACCTCGACGAGTGCCGGCTCCTGCTCGGCGCGGGCGTCGACGACTGGGGCGGCGTCTCCCCCCTGACGCCCGACCACGTGAATCCCGAGCGACCCTGGCCCTCCCTCGACCGGCTCCGCGAGGTCACCGCGGAGTGCGGCTTCGAGCTCAAGGCGCGCCTCACCGTCCACCCGGAGTACGTCGTCGGCTCGCTGCGCGACGGGCAGGCCTGGATCGACCCGCGCGTCCACGGCCACATCGCCGCTCTCGCCGGCCCCGACGGGCTCGCGATCCCCGGCGTCCGCCCGACCGGCCTTCCCTGGCAGGAGCCCGACGGCGGTCACGAGTCGGCGGGCCGTACGGACCTGTTCGCCGCCGTCGACACCGAGGGTCGCACCGAGGACCGCCGCAGCGACTTCTCCAGCGTCTACGGCGACTGGGACGAGGTGAAGGCCGCGGCGCGCTCCACCGCCGAAATCGGGATACTCCCCCACGAACGGCACCTCGATCGGGGGAATTCGGGTGCCCTTGGTGGGGGACTATCCGCGCTCCGAGCCGCCGAGAAGGACCCCGGCAACCTGTCCGACGAGCACGCGCTGACCCTGATGACGGCCGAGGGAGACCTGCTGCGCGAGGTGGTGCGCCTGGCCGACGACCTGCGCAAGGACACGGTCGGCGACGAGGTCACCTACGTCGTCAACCGCAACATCAACTTCACCAACGTCTGCTACGTCGGCTGCCGGTTCTGCGCGTTCGCCCAGCGACGCACCGACGCCGACGCCTACTCCCTGTCCTACGAGCAGGTCGCCGACCGCGCGCAGGAGGCGTGGGAGCTGGGCGCGACCGAGGTCTGCATGCAGGGCGGCATCGACCCTGAGCTGCCCGCGACGGCGTACTTCGACCTCGTCGCCGCGGTCAAGCAGCGCGTGCCCGACATGCACGTCCACGCCTTCTCCCCGATGGAGGTCGTCAACGGCACCGCCCGCACCGGCCTCTCGATCGAGGACTTCCTCATCAAGGCCCGCGAGGCCGGCCTCGGCTCCCTGCCGGGCACCGCCGCCGAGATCCTCGACGACGAGGTCCGCTGGGTGCTCACCAAGGGCAAGCTGCCGGCGCGCACGTGGGTCGAGATCGTCTCCACCGCCCACCGGATCGGCATCCCCACGACCAGCACGATGATGTACGGCCACGTCGACAACCCGCGTCACTGGGTCGGCCACCTCAACGTCCTCAAGGCCATCCAGGACACCGCGCGCGACAACGGCAGCGAGGGCTTCACCGAGTTCGTGCCGCTCCCCTTCGTGCACACCAGCGCACCGATCTACCTCGCGGGCGTCGCCCGCCCCGGCCCCACCCTGCGCGACAACCTCGCCGTGCACGCGATGGCCCGGATCCTGCTCCACGGCCGCATCCGCAACATCCAGACCAGCTGGGTCAAGCTCGGCGTCGAGGGCACCCGCGCCATGCTCCGTGCCGGCGCGAACGACCTGGGCGGCACCCTGATGGAGGAGACCATCAGCCGGATGGCCGGCTCCGAGCACGGCTCCGCCAAGACCGTCGTCGAGCTCACCGAGATCGGTGCGGGCATCGACCGCCCGGTGCGCGAGCGCACGACGACGTACGGCGCCCAGCCCCCGCGCTGAGTCCGCTCAGCCGCGCGCGGACCGCCGGCGCGAGATCGCGTCGACGGCGGCGGCGATGAGCAGTACGACGCCGGTGATGACCTGCTGCCACTGGGCGTCGAGGCTCGGGCGCAGCAGGAGGCCGTTGGGGATGATCGCGATCACGAGCGCGCCGAGGATGGCGTCGCGCGGCCGGCCGCGTCCGCCGAAGAGCGAGGTGCCTCCGATCACGGCCGCGGCGACGGAGAAGAGCAGCACGTTGCCGGAGCCGAGATCGAGGGACGCCGAGGACTGCGACGAGGCCAGCATGATGCCGCCGAGCGCGCCGAAGGCGGAGCAGATCGCGAAGGCGGTCACCTTCATGTGGACGACGTCGATGCCGGCGCGCCGCGCGGCCTCGGCGTTGCCGCCGGTCGCGTAGAGGTGCCGGCCCCACGTGGTCTTGGTGAGCGCGAAGGTGCAGCCGATCATCAGCACGATCGCGATGGCGGCGGGCACCGGGATGCCCTCGATGAGCTTGAACGGGTTGGTGTTGCGGTTGCGGCACGCCAGCGCGGTGATCACGATCGCGACGGCGGCGAGCACGCCGCCGCGCACGAGCACCAGGCCCATCGTCTCGTGCGCCAGGCCCGCGGCCTTGGCGCGGACCGAGCGCACCACGGTGTAGCCGACGTAGCCGGCCACGATGACCGTCACGAAGATCCAGCTGTTGACGATGCTGAGGTTGCCGTAGGTGAGGTCGTGCCAGAACGGGTAGCGCGAGATCGTGACCGGCTGGCCGCTGAGGGCGAACTGCAGCACCCCCTGCCAGGCCAGGAAGAGCGCGAGGGTGACGACGAAGCTCGGGATGCCGACCTTCGCGACGAGGAAGCCGTTGAAGATGCCGATCGCGGCACCGATGCAGACCGCGGCGATGAGCGCCGGCAGCAGGTGCTGGGTCTGGTTGGTCAGCACGAGGACCAGGCCGACGAGCACGACCACCGCGCCGGCGTACGTCTTGAGCCACACCGCCAGCGCGATCGCGAGCGCGAGCCCGACGATGATCGCCCAGTAGAGCGCGCCGGGGAGACCGTCGTGGAGGCTGCCCTTGAAGACACCCACCGCGGCGAAGGCCGCGCACGCACCGCCGGCGGTGCCGGCCGACAGGTCGATCTCGCCGAGCAGCAGCACGAAGACCAGGCCCATCGCGATGACGGCGATGTAGGCGCCCTGGCCCGGGATGCTCCCGATGTTGTACGCCGACAGGAACTGGTCGCTCACCTGGCTGAACAGGATCACCAGGACCACGAGGCCGAGCACCGAGGGCAGCGCCCCGGGGTCCCCGCTGCGGAGCTTGCCGAACCAGGAGCGGAGGGCTCCGCCGATCGACATCTCCTCGACGTCGAGGGAGAACTCGCTGGCACGCTCGGACGTGGGCAGCGCCCCGGCCTCGACCCGGATCTGCGGCGTATCGCTGGACATGGTCCCCTCAGATGTTCTCGCTGGCGACCGCGGGCGCGAGCCCGATGTCACCGCTGCGGCCGGACGTGATGAGCTCGACGATCTGCGTCGTCGAGCTGGCGCTGGTCGACACCTCCGCGGCGACGCGGCCGAGGTAGAGGGCCGCGACGCGGTCGGCGACCTCCATGACGTCGTTCATGTTGTGGGAGATGAAGACGACACCGCAGCCCTGGTCGGCCAGGCGTCGGATCAGGTCGAGCACCTCGCGGGTCTGGGCGACGCCGAGCGCCGCCGTCGGCTCGTCGAGGAAGACGATCTTGCTGTTCCACAGCACTGCGCGCGCGATCGCGACCGTCTGCCGCTGCCCCCCGGAGAGGCGCGAGACGAGCTGGCGCACCGACGAGACGGTCCGCACCGACAGGGCGGCCAGGGTCTCGCGTGCCCGCCGCTCCATCTCACCGTCGGAGAGGATGCCGCCGAGCTTGCTCAGCTCGCGGCCGAGGAACATGTTCTGGGTGATGTCGAGGTTGTCGGCCAGCGCGAGGTCCTGGTAGACGAACTCCAGACCGAGAGCGGTGGCGTCGCGCGGGTCGTTCAGCGTCACCGGCCGGCCCTCGAAGCGGATCTGGCCGCTGTCGATGCCGTGGATGCCGGCGATGCACTTCACGAGGGTGGACTTGCCGGCGCCGTTGTCACCGACCAGCGCGGTGACCTCGCCCGGGTAGACGTTGAAGTCGACGTCGTGCAGCACGTGCACGGGACCGAAGCTCTTGTTGAGCCCGGAGATCTGCAGGATGGGTTCGGTCATGCCGGCTCCTCGGTCACGTGCGGTGGGAGCCGGTCCCCGGGGCGAGGCTGGGTCGCCCCGGGGACCGGTCGTCGGGTGGGTGGCTGGGCTCAGCCCGCGATCACTGGATCCCGAGCTTGCTGCAGTCGTCCTCGATGCCCGAGCACAGGTCGTCGGCGGTCAGCGCACCCGCGTCGATGACGTCCTGCACGTTGGCCTGGGTGATCACCTGCGCGGGGAGCAGGAGCGCCTTCAGGTCGTGGTCGGGCGCCTCCGGGTCGTCGAACGGCGCCAGCGTCATGCCGGCGTCGGCCGGGTCGGTGCCGGAGATCAGCGCGATGGCGAGCTGAGCGGCGGCGGTGGCCTCGAGCGTGACGTCCTTGAAGATCGTCATGCTCTGGTTGCCCGTGATGACGTTCTGCAGGCCCTCGACGCTGGCGTCCTGACCGGTGATCACGACGTGTCCGTCGAGGCCGCGGTTCTTCAGGACGCCGTTGACGGCGTTGGCGATGTCGTCGTTGGCCGCGACGACGCCCTGGACGTCACCCCCGGCGGAGGTCAGCGCCTGCTCGAAGGCCGGCGCCGCGTTCTCGACGTCCCAGCCCTTGACGGTCTGCTCGGCGACGATGTCGATGTCGCCGGAGTCGGCCAGCGGGTCGAGCACCTCGTGCGCACCCTTCTGGAAGAGCACCGCGTTGTTGTCGACGTCGGTGCCGCCGTTCATCATGATGATCTTCGGCTTGTCGATGTTCTGCGCCTCGAGGCAGTCGATCATCGTCTGCGCCTGCAGCTTGCCGACGTCCTCGTTGTCGAAGGAGACGTAGTAGGGCGCGTTGCCGCCGAGGTTGACGCGGTCGTAGTCGATGACGTCGACACCGGCCTCAGCGGCCTGCTGCTCGACGCCGGCGCCGGAGGCGGCGTCGATCGAGTCGATGATGAGCACGTCGACACCCTGGCCGATCATGTTCTGCGCGATCGAGGCGAACTTGTTCTTGTCGCCCTGGGCGTTCTGCACGTCGGCGTCGATGCCGGCGTCCGTGAGCGCCTTGGTGAGGAGCGGCTTGTCGTAGAGCTCGTAGCGGGTCGACGATGTCGTGTCGGGCAGGATCACGCCGACCTTGCCGGACGCCTTCGCCGAGGTGTCGCCAGCCGGCGGGGCGGAGGCCTCGCTGGTCGGCGGGCTGTCGAGCGAGCAGGCGGACACGATGTCGGCGGAACCGCCGCCGCTGCCACCGCCGTCGTTGTCGTCGCCGCAGGCGGCCAGCATGGCGACGCCGACGAACGAGACGGCTGAGAGGGCCGCGGTACGGCGCAGGGTTGTCTTCATTTCTCTCCTCGGGCTGAGCTGGGGGGCCGATGGGTCCGAGTGTCGACGGTCACACCGTTGCCGTCAAGACTTGAACACAAAAACGCGAATTCATCTCGCCGGACGCCATTAGTGGATGGTTCTTGACTGTTTAGCGCCGCTGTGGGCACAGTTCCGCCATGACGCCCGCCCGCAGCGACGCCGCCCCCGGCTCGACCGCGTCGCTGCGCGCCGCCAACCAGCGCCGGGTGCTCGACGCGCTGCGCACGACCGCCCCGGACGGCTCCGACGGCACCGTCTTCACCCAGGCCGAGCTGGCCCGGACGACCGGGCTGGCCCGGGCCACCGTGTCCAACATCGTGCGGGACCTGGGCGCAGCCGGCCTGATCGACACCGAGGCCGGAAGCGGACGGCGCGGTTCCGCCGTACGCCTCTCGCCGCGAGCCGGCGTGGTCGCCGGCATCGACTTCGGGCACAGCCACCTCGCGGTCGCGATCGGCGACCTGACCGGCCGGATCCTGGCCGAGGAACGCCAGCGGATCGCCTCCGACATCAGCCACGGCGAGGCCCTCGACCTCGCCGTCCGGATGGCCGACGACCTGCTCCCCGAGGGCGCGATCCTGCGCCGTGTGGGGCTCGGCCTCCCCGCCCCGATGACCGAGGCGATCATCCAGACCGCATCGATCTTCCCGGGCTGGCGTGGCATCGACGCCAGAGAGACCGCGATCGCCGCCTTCGGCGCGCCGGTCGAGGTCGACAACGACGCCAACCTCGGCGCCCTCGCCGAGCACCGCGTCGGGGCCGGGCGCGGCCTCGACAGCTCGGTCTGCGTGAAGATCTCCTCCGGCGTCGGCTCCGGCATCATCATCAACAACGAGCTCTTCCGCGGCACCGCCGGAAGCGCCGGCGAGCTCGGCCACCTGACGTTCGACGAGCAGGGCCCGCTCTGCCGCTGCGGCAGCCGGGGCTGCCTCGAGACCTACACGTCGGTCGGCGCGGTGCAGTCGATGATCGCCGGCCAGCTGCCCGACGCCACCCTCGACGACATCGTCGCCGCGGCCCGTCGCGGCGACGTCTCCGCCCGCCGCGCACTGGAGGACGCCGGCCTCCACCTCGGCTGGGGCCTGGCCGCGATCGTCAACATCTTGAACCCGTCGGTGATCGTGGTCGGCGGCGAGATGGCGCGTGCGGGCGACCTGCTGCTCGAGTCGGTGCGCATCGGGCTGCGCCGCCACGCCCTCGACCCGGTCGCGCTGACGCCCGTCGAGGCGAGCAGGCTCGGCGAGCGGGCCAGCCTCATCGGCGCGGTCCTGCTGGCGGCCGAGAGCACCGAGCTGCTGCTCGACGCCTGACTCACTCCTGGTCGGCGCGCTTCTTCCGCTCGGCCTGCGGGCCGTCGTCGAGGGCGAGGAACTCGGGGAAGGACACCCGAAGCCGCAGCCCGAGCTGCTCCATCAGGTCCACCGGAGGGGCCGGGGGGACAGGGGTGTCGGTCGGTTCGGTCATCGAGCACCTGCGGGGGCGTGGTTGGCGGTGGTGGCGGTGATCTGCTGGATCCGGTCGGCGATGAAGGCCAGCCGGTCGGCGTGCTGGGTGCGCACCGCCGAACCCTCGGCGAAGAGGTCGCGGAAGAGCTGCCGCGCGTTCTCCACCATGGGCGTCTTGTACGGCGCCTTGTCGGCGAACCCGACCACCTGGTGCTGGGGCGCGCCCGCCAGGGCGGCGGTGCGCCGGCCGATGACCGAGCTCAGCACGTCGCGCACCTGGTCGCCGTCGAAGCCCGGGGCCTGCGCGGCCCGCTCGTAGGCGGCGTCGTGCATCGCCAGCACCTGGTCCGCGCCGCGGAGGTAGGCCAGCGGCTCCTCGGCGCGCGGCGGGTCGTCGACGTAGTTGCTCGTGCAGATGAAGCCGAGCTCGGGGATCGCGACGTACTGGCCGCGAGCCACGTCGGTGAGGCCGACACCGAGCTCGTAGAAGCTGCGGAGGTACCACGTGCGGAGGAACTCCAGGCGAGCGATCACGTGCGCCCGCCGGGCGACGCCGTAGCTGGTCGGGAACGGCAGCGACCCGAAGACCCGCATCCGCTGGGCCGGGTTGTCGGCGTTGATGTGGCGTACGACGTCGAGGCGCGCGCTGGCCCGACCGGGTGCGGTGACGTCGAGGTGCACGACGTGGCCGCCGGCGCAGACCGCCTCGGGCCGCTCGATCAGCCTCTTGCGCGCCTTCTCGAGCGTCTCGAGCACCGGGTAGTTGTCGTCGGCGCCCATGATGACGAACTCGCGCTCGAAGGTGTGCAGCGTGCGGAGCAGCCTCTCGAAGACGGGGAGGTCGGCGTCGTACTCCTGGTGCTCGACCGCCACCTGTGCCTGGGCGACGGACTCGCGGTTGCGCTCCTTGACCTCCGGGGTGCTGCCGTCGGCGACGACCAGCTCGGCGCGCGGGTGGAAGCGGGCGTAGTAGTCGAGCACGGCCTGCAGCGAGGCGGGTCGGTCCGCGGTGGGGATGACGATCTTCATGCGATGCCGAGCGGCCGGAAGTCCACGTCGGGATAGTAGTTGCAGTAGGACTCCACCCGGGCCCGGAGGTCGGGGCCGATGACCGCGCCGCGCCCCGTCGTACCGACGTTCCTGCGCACCTTGCCCTGGTCGCCGCCGGCGACCTTCTCCAGCGCCTCGGCGATGCCCTCGCTGTTCCAGGGCAGCTGGCCGGCCTTGAGGATGCGGCGCAGCTCGCCGGGCGGGTCGGCGACCAGGTCCTCGTAGGTCACGAGCACCTTCTGCTCCGCCTTCGCCCAGCTGACGTAGAAGTGGAGGTACCACGGCACGGCCATGTCGACCAGGAACGCGTACATCCGCTCCTCGTCCCAGCCCACCATCGACTCCTCGACGTAGGCCGCGGCCGTCAGCGGGGAGTCGTTGACGAAGTGGTCGCGCAGGCTGACGAGGATGTCGTAGATGTTGCGCACCAGGCAGACCGGAACGATGCCGTAGCGATCGACGAGCGTCTGCGTCTCGTGCGTGTGCTTCACGTGCAGCTGGGCGACCCACGCCCGGGGGCGCTGCGGGCTCACGAGCTCGCCCTGGTCGAAGGCGCGGCGCAGGGTCTGGGTCGCGGCGAAGGCGCGCTGGATCTCGGTCTCGCTCATCTCCTGCTCGCGCCGCGCGTAGGACGGCACGATGTGCTCGCGCCGGTAGCCGGGCAGGCTCGCCAGCGCGGCGGAGAGGAAGGTCGACCCGCTCTTCGGCATGCAGGCCACCAGGACCGCGCGCGAGTTGGCGCCGGGGACGGCGGGGGCACTCGTCATCAGGTCGTCCGGTTCTGGTGGGCGGCGGAGTCGACGCCGACCCTATCGAGGCCCCGGCGCCGCGCGCGCCACGTCCGGAACCGCCGCCACCCCCGCCGGATCGCGCGCATGGCCAGCCACAGCACGACCAGGCCGGCGACCAGCAGCACCGCCGTGATCCCCGCCGCGACGTAGGGGTGCTCGATGGCGAACCACACGAGCGCGAGCACGACGACGTCCTCGGCGGTGCTCAGGGTGATGTTGCTGAAGGGCTCCGGCACGCTGTTGACCGCCAGCCGGGTGCCGGCCTTCACCGAGTGCGAGCCGAGCGCGGTGCCGCCCCCGACGGCGCCGCCGACGAGGGCGTTCATCGACTGCGAGTCGCCCGCCAGCAGCACCCCGATCGCGCCGCCCACCACCGGCCGAAGCACCGTCGAGACCACGTCCCAGGCGGAGTCGAGGTAGGGCACCTTGTCGGCGACGAACTCGAAGGCGTACATCAGCGCCGCGACGGAGAGCACCTCCCACCGGCCGAGCTCGTCGGGCACCTGGTCGAGCCCGCCGATCCGGTCGGCGACACCGAGGACCAGCACGACCAGGTAGGCGTTGACGCCGCTGGCCCAGCCGCTGGAGAAGGCGAGCGCGAGGGACTCCACGGCGGCAGGCTAGCCGTGTGCCGCCGCCCGTGTCGGGTACCCGCCTGTCATGGAGTACGACGACCTCAACCCGCCGCCCGAACCGGACCGTGAGACCTACCACGACGAGAGCGTCGACGACGAGGACCAGCTGCAGCCCGAGGACACCCTCGACGACCCGGACGTCGAGGACGTCCTCGACCGCGGCTTCTCCCCGCCCGAGCGCTACTCGACGGCCCAGGACCACGGCACCACGCCGCGCGAGGAGATCGAGGGCGAGACCCTCGACCAGCGGATCGCCCAGGAGGTCCCCGAGCCCGACCCCTACGAGGAGGCGGAGCGCGACGTGGACGACATCGTCGACGGCGACGTCGACGACGGTGAGGTCGGTGACGTCCGGGCCGGAAGGATCGTGGAGCCCGACGAGGGCGCCCGCGAGGACACGGAGAGCGGTCTCGTCGGCACCGACGTCGGGATCGACGGCGCGGCCGCGAGCGCCGAGGAGGCCGCCGTGCACGTCATCCCCGACGACGACCCGCCCGGCATCTGAGGGTCTGGTGGTGCGACCAACGGGTATCTGACCGCCATGGAATTCATCCTGTGGCTCATCGCCGTGGTCCTGGTCGTCTCCGGCATCGTCAGCCTCGTCCGCGGAGCGGTCATGTGGGGCATCGTCCTCATCGTAGTGGGACTGCTCGTCGGCCCTGGTGGCGTCAGCCTCTTCACGTAGACCGGCGACGGATCCCCTTGTAGATCCCGCGGTCGACGATCCACGGGAAGAGGACGTTGCGCACCGACCACGCGGGGAACCGGAAGGGACGCCCGTTCGGCGCGAAGACCTGGAGCCCGTCGTCCTGCGGACCCAGCACCGAGCCCCATCGCGACCGCGGCGGGGAGTAGGTCCCGAGCCGCCGCCCGGCGAGGTGGCGCCGGATGTTGCTGGCCAGCAGGCGGTCGGCGCGGTTGCGCGCCGAGGAGCGCAACGGGTCGGTGGCGGCGACGTCGCCGATCGCGAAGACCTCGGGCCGGCTGGGCGTCTGCAACGTCGGGCGTACGGCGACGAACCCCTCGTCGTCGAGCAGCTCGCCGGGCAGCCAGCCGCTGTTGGGCGTCAGCCGCCCGACCGCCCACAGCACGGCGTCGGCGGGCATCGGCTCCTGACCGGTGGACCACCGCACCGGACCGTCGGTGATCCGGTCGAGCGCGAAGCCCTCCGGCACCACCGCCCGGTGCCCACCGTGCAGCCCGACGCCGGCAGCGACGAGGCGGCGCCGGACATGGCTCCACACCCGCGGGTGGTGACGCGGCAGGGCCCGCTCCCCCGGGAAGCACAGGTCGACCTGCTTGTCCGGCCACCGGGTGCGCAGGTTCAGCGCGCTGCCCACGGCGGCGGCGCCGCCCCCGACCACGACCACCGAGCCGGCCGCCGCCAACCGGTCGTGCGCGGCGCGGAGGTCGGCAGCGACCTCGTCCTCGGTCTGCACCTCGGGCCTCCTCCAGAACCCGTTGCTCGCCCCCGTCGCGATCACCAGGACGTCGTACGGCTCGAGGTGGGTGGAGCCGTCGGGCAGCGTCACGGCGACCTTGCGCGCCTCGAGGTGCAGCGAAGTCAGCGTGCCGTGGACGGTGCCGACCCGGTCGAGCCCGCGGTAGCGGTCGAAGGGGACCCAGTACTGGCGCGCCCACTCGTCGGGTCGCGACAGCCGCAGGCCGAGCTCCTGGCCGCTGACCAGACCGGGCTTGGCCGAGATGCCGACGACCTCGGCGTGGCGCGCCAGGTGGATCGCGGTCAGCAGGCCGCTGTCGCCGAGCCCTGCGACGACCACCCGCGGTCTGGTCACGAGGCCGCCCGGCGTCGCGGCGGACGCGGGACGAGCATCGGCACCCGGTCGATCACGTCCTGGTAGGACGGTCGCCGCTCGAGGCTGCGCTTCTCCATCATCGGGATGCTGGCGCCCAGGAAGAGAGCCACCATCGCGACGGCGCCGAGCACCAGCCACCACCAGTCGCCGGGCGACGCGGCGATGCCGAAGAGGGCGAGCGACACCCAGAAGCTGATCTCGCCGAAGTAGTTCGGATGGCGCGACCACCCCCACAGGCCGCGGTCCATCGCCTGCCCGGGCTGACGCTCCGCGACGAACCGGCGCATCTGGCCGTCCGCGATCAGCTCGAGCAGCACCGCGCCGACGCCGACGACGAGCGCCACGGCGTCCAGCCAGCCCGCGTCGCGGCCGGGCAGCGCCACCGCGACGTAGACGGGCACGGTGCCGAGGAAGACCTGGAAGGTCGGGATCAGGTGGATCGCGAGGAAGTCGACGACCAGCTCGAGGCGCCCGGCCTGCTCGCGCAGCATCGGGTAGCGCCAGTCCTCGTGGTGCAGACCCGGGAACCCGATCACCCAGTTGGCGGTGAGCCGGACCGCCCACAGCCAGACCACCGCCAGCACGAGCGCGGTGCGGAGGCCGTCGCCGGCAGCGTCGCTCGCGACGACCCAGAAGACGGCGAGGTACGGCGGCAGCACGCTCCAGTAGGCGTCGTAGAAGCTCGAGTTGTGGTGGATCCGGCTGGCCACGAAGACGACGACGGTCGCGAGCACGTCGGCGACCAGCGCGTCGAGCCACAGCCACTCGGTGTCGGGCCCCCACAGCAGCCAGGCGGTCGCGACACCGAGCGCGACGACGTACGCCAGGCTGACCCGGACCATGGACTCGGTCTTGCTCATCGGCACAGGCTACCGGCAAAACAGGAACGTGTTCTAGTTCTTCTCCGGTCGGGCGGCCGCCGCCCAGGCGACCAGGTCGCGTGCGGGGCCCTCGGGCGGGTGCGCCCCGCCCTTCCACACCGCGTGGAGCCGGCGGGTGAGATCGAGGTCGGCGACGTCGATCCGCACCAGCCGGCCGGTCGCCAGGTCGTCGCGGATCGCGTGCGCACCCAGGGCCGCCGGCCCGGCGCCGGCGGCGACGGCGGACCGGACCGCAGCCGTGCTGGAGAGCTCGAGGGCGGGCGGCGCCGTGGGCAGCTGTTCGAGGGCGCGGTCGAGGACGGTGCGGGTGCCGGACCCCGGCTCGCGGACGACGAGCGGGGTGGCCGCCAACGTGGCGGCGCTGACCCGGCGACGCGAGCGCTGCGCCCAGGGGTGGGCCGGACCGACGACCACGACCAGGGTGTCGGTGCCGACGAGCCGGTGGCGCAGTCCCTCCGGGGCGTCGGGGCCCTCGACGAAGCCGAGGTCGACCTCGCCGGCGGCGACCAGCTCCGCCACGCGCTCGCTGTTGGTCGCCGTCATCGTCACGTCGGTCGGCGACTGCCCCAGCTGCTGCTGGCGGGAGCGGAGCGCCACCAGCCAGGCGGGGAGGAGGTGCTCGGCGATGGTCAGGCTCGCCGCGATGGTGAGGTGACCGCGGCGGTCGGCGCGCAGCGCCGCGATCCCGGCGTCGAGCTGCTCCGCGGCCTCCAGCACGCCGGCCGACCACTGCACCACGAGCTCGCCCGTGGGCGTCAGCGCCGACCCGCGGTGACTCCGGTCGAGCAGGGCCGCGCCGACGAGCGACTCCATGGTGCGCAGGCGCGAGGACGCCGCCTGCTGGGAGATGCCGAGCTCCGCCGCGGCCGCACTCAGGCTGCCGGTGCGCGACACCACGGCGAGCAGCTCGAGAGCACGCAGCTCCGGCACACGGGATCCCAGCACGAGACACAAAGTTACCTTGTGACCCCACAACCACAACCTCGTTCTGTGGGGCGAGACACGTGTCCAGACTGGAGGACATGACTCTCCGCGTCGCGATCATCGGCGCCGGCCCCGCCGGCATCTACGCCGCCGACATCCTCACCCGCTCCGAGACTCCGGTCTCGGTAGACATCCTCGAGCGGCTGCCCGCTCCGTTCGGGCTGGTCCGCTACGGCGTCGCGCCCGACCACCCGCGCATCAAGGAGATCGTCAAGGCGCTCCACCGCGTGCTGGCCAAGCCGGAGGTCCGCCTGCTGGCGAACGTCGAGTACGGCGTCGACGTGAAGCTCGACGACCTGCGCGACTTCTACGACGCCGTGGTCGTGGCCACCGGCGCGATGTCCGACCGCGACCTCGGCATCCCGGGCGAGGAGCTGTCGCACGGCGCCGCCGACTTCGTGTCCTGGTACGACGCCCATCCCGACGTCTCGCAGGACTGGCCCCTCGACGCGCGCAGCGTCGCGGTCATCGGCGTCGGCAACGTCGCGCTGGACGTCGCCCGGGTGCTGGCGAAGACCGGCGACGAGATGCTCACCACCGACATCCCCTCCCACGTCCACTACGGCCTGTGGGCCAAGACCACGACCGACGTGCACGTGTTCGCGCGACGCGGTCCGGCGTACGCCAAGTTCTCCCCCATGGAGCTCCGCGAGCTCAACCACTCCCCCAACGTCGAGGTGATCGTGCACCCCGAGGGCTTCGACGTCGACGACCACGGCATGGCCCACATCGCCCAGCACAAGTCGCAGAAGATGGTGCTCGACACCCTCGCCAACTGGGTGGGACGCGAGCCGGTCGGCAAGCCGCACCGGATCCACCTCCACTTCGCGGAGGCGCCCGTCGAGATCGTCGGCGACGGCGCGGTCACCGCGTTGCGCACCGAGCGGACCCGCCCCCTGGGCGACGGCCGCGTCGAGGGCACCGGCGAGGTGACCAGCTGGGACGTGCAGGCGGTCTACCGCGCCGTCGGCTACCGCAGCACCGCGCTGCCCGGGCTGCCCTTCGACGACCGCGACGCGGTCGTGCCCAACGACGAGGGCCGGGTCCTCGACCTCGACGGCGAGGCGATCCCGGGCACCTACGTGACCGGCTGGATCAAGCGCGGCCCGGTCGGCCTCATCGGCCACACCAAGAGCGACGCCGCCCAGACGGTGGGGCACCTGCTCGCCGAGACGAGCGCCACGGCACCGCTCCGGGAACCGGGCGACGTCGACGCCTACCTCGCCGAGCGCGGCGTCGCCGTCGCCACCTTCGAGCACTGGGAGCGCCTCGACCAGCACGAGATCGCCCTCGGCGAGGCGGCCGGTCGCACGCGGATCAAGGTCGGCGAGCGCGAGGAGATGCTGCGCGCCGGGCGGGGCTGAGGTCGCCGAGGACGGTCTTCGGGCGAACGGCGACTAGATTCGTCCGGTGCCCGACGCGGAGACCCCCCTCGACCGGATCGACCCGGACGAGCTCGCCACCACCCTGAAGGTGCTGGGGCAGCTCCACCGGCTCGATCCCGCGCACCCGGACGTGCGCACGGTCAAGCACGCGACCGGCCACATGTGGAAGCTGATCAAGAAGTCCCGCCGGGCGGCGATCCGCGCGGAGCGCGCAGCGCACGACCAGGCGATCATCGAGCTGACGGCGACCGGATCCGCGATGCGGATCGACGACGAGACGGCCGGCATCCCGCTGGTCTCGACGGCCACCGGCGCGTCGGCCGGCGAGCTGCTCACCGCCCGGGGCTGCTACATCTGCAAGCAGGACTACACGATCGTCGACGCGTTCTACCACGGCCTCTGCCCCGACTGCGCGGCCTTCTCCCACGCCAAGCGTGACCAGCGCACCGACCTCACCGGCAAGCGCGCGCTGCTGACCGGGGGCCGCGCCAAGATCGGGATGTACATCGCGCTGCGCCTGCTCCGCGACGGCGCCCACACCACCATCACCACACGCTTCCCCAAGGACGCCATCCGGCGCTTCGCCGCGATGGAGGACTCCGCCGACTGGCTGCACCGCCTGAAGGTCGTCGGGATCGACCTGCGCGACCCGACCCAGGTCGTCGCCCTGACCGACGACGTCACCGCCGACGGCCCGCTCGACATCCTCATCAACAACGCGTGCCAGACCGTCCGCCGATCGCCCGGCGCCTACTCCCAGCTCGTCGAGCTGGAGTCGGCCCCGCTGCCCGACGTCGCCGTGCTGCCCGAGATGGTCACCTTCGACCGGATCTCCGAGGCCCACCCGGCCGCGATCACCGGCGCCCTGCAGGCGCACTCGGTCGCCCACCACGAGGGCGAGTCGGCCGAGCACGCGGTGGCGGTGCACAACGCGGCGTCGCTGACCGCTCTCGCGCTGAAGGCGGGAAGCGCCTCCCTGGACGCCCACCTCGCGGGCACCGCCGTCGACGCGGGCGGGCTGCTCCCCGACCTGCAGACCAACAACTCCTGGACCCAGGTGGTCGACGAGGTCGATCCGCTCGAGCTGCTCGAGGTGCAGTTCTGCAACTCGATCGCGCCCTTCCTGCTGGTCTCGCGCTTGAGGCCCGCGATGCGTGCCGCCGTCGCGGCAGGGGCGCGCCGCGCGTACGTCGTCAACGTCAGCGCGATGGAGGGCCAGTTCGGCGGACGCCGCTACAAGGGCTCGGGCCACCCCCACACCAACATGGCCAAGGCCGCGCTCAACATGCTGACGCGCACCTCGGCCGGGGAGATGTTCGAGACCGACAAGATCCTGATGACCGCCGTCGACACCGGGTGGATCACCGACGAGCGACCGCACCAGGAGAAGCTGCGGATCGCCGCCGAGGGCTGGCACGCCCCGCTCGACCTCGTCGACGGCGCCGCCCGCGTCTACGACCCCATCGTGCGCGGCGAGGCCGGTGAGGACCTCTACGGCTGCTTCGTCAAGGACTACGCACCCGCGCCCTGGTAGGGCGCACGAACCAGGAGGACCCGTGGAGCTGCAAGACATCCTGCACACGACCGCTGCCGTGCGGGAGTTCACCGACGACCCGCTGCCCGACGACGTGCTCAGCGAGATCCTCGAGGTGGCGCGCTTCGCACCGAGCGGCGGCAACCGCCAGGGCGCCCGGCTGGTCGTGGTCCGCGACCGCGACACCCGCGAGCGCCTGGTCGAGATCACCTCGCCGGGCGCGCAGCGCTACGCCGCACAGGGCGCCGTGCGGGAGGGGCCGTGGAACCCGGTGCTGCCCACCTCGCTGACGGCCGAGGAGATCGCGGCGACACCGGTGCCGGCCCACCTCGTCGAGCCGATCCGTACGGCGGCCGCGCTGATCGTGGTGTGCGTCGACCTCTCCGCCGTGGCGGCGACCGACCAGCTGCTCGACCGCGTCGGTCTCGTCGCCGGCGCCTCGATCTACCCGCTGGCCTGGAACATCCTGCTGGCCGCGAGGGAGCGCGGCTACGGCGGCACGTTCACCACCATGGCGATCGCCGAGGAGCCGGCGCTCAAGGAGCTGCTCGGCATCCCCGACCCCTACGCCGTCGCGTGCGTGATCCCGCTCGGCCGTCCGGTCAAGGAGGTCAAGAAGCTGCGCCGCCGCCCGGTCTCCGAGTTCACCACGCTGGAGCGCTTCGACGGCCCCCCGCTCGCCGACTGAGGCCGCTCGGGGGTCAGGCCGCTCGGGGGTCAGGCCGCTCGGCGCTCGCGCTCGACGGACCCGGTCGCGGTCGTCGTACGCACGCGCGGGAGGGCGGAGGGATGGTGCTCCTGCACCCACGCCAGCAGGTCCTCACGCAGGTCGCACTTGAGGTCCCAGGCCGATGAGGCGTCGGCCGCCGAGGCGGTGATGCGGACGATCATCGTCAGCTCGGTGCTCCCGGTCACCTGCAGCACCCACTCGCGCCGGTCCCACAGCGGGTTGTCCTCGACGAGCTCGCGCGCCCGGGCACGGAGCTCGGCGACCGGGGCGGACGGGTCGAGGTGCAGCTCCACGGCCGCGATCACCCGCGACTCCGAGCGCGTCCAGTTCTCGAACGGTGTCGTGGTGAAGTAGGTGGCCGGCAGCACCAGGCGGCGCTCGTCCCAGAGGTGGACGACGACGTAGGTGAGCGTCAGCTCCTCGATGCGGCCCCACTGCCCCTCCACGACCACGATGTCGTCGAACCGCAGCGCGTCGGTGAAGACCAGCTGCAGGCCGGCGAACACGTTGCTCAGCGTCGTCTGGGCGGCGAGACCGGCAACGACTCCGACGAGCCCGGCGGAGGCCAGCACCGAGGCGCCGTACGTCCGCATCGTGTCGAAGGTCATCAGCGCGGCCGCGAGCCCGATCACCGTGATGAGGACCGCGGTGAGCCGGCGGATGATGCCCATCTGGGTGCGCACCCGGCGGGCCCGCCGGTTGTCGCGCACGTCGACGTCGACGTGGTGCATCACCCCGTCCTCGACGAGGAAGGCGATGCTCGCCACCAGCCACGACACCGCGCCGATGGTGGCGATCACGAGCAGGTGGCCGAGCGGGCGCTCGACCTCGGCGGGCAGCCCGGCGGAGCGTACGGCGGACAGCTCGCCCACCGTCACGAGGGTGGCGAGCCACGAGCGGTGGCACCGGTCGTGGATCCGCTCCAGGAACGGTCGCCGGGTGACACGTGCCGCGACAAGCACGGCCCGCGCGGAGAGCCACCCGATGGCGACGGCACCGACGAGAGTGCCGAGGAGGAGGACGGTCGTGGGTTCGGAGAGGACGTCGAGCATGGCTCCCTGGGAGGTCGGGGACGACGGTCAGCCTCTTCCTGTACCCGCCGCCGGCCTCCCCACCCGGGGACCACAAGGTGCTGCGCATCACGCCGAGCGGGGGTAACGTCGCCGATTGTCTGACACTCCCCCCGTCCGCTCGGAGAACCCATGAACCTGCCCCGCTCCACCTCCGTCGTCGCCGCTCTGGGCCTGACCGCGAGCCTCGTCGGCACGGCTGTCGCGGCCCACGCCGACGACAGCACGCTCGAACCGCACCACACCTTCACGATGTCGATCGACGCCGCGACCGGCGCTGTCGCCGTGCCCAACGGCGGTGCGGAGATCCCCAACATCGACTCGGTGAAGAGCACGATCCGCAAGTACTACAACACCGCGTCCGGCACGATCGACTGGGACGGCGACGGCACTCCCGACGTCAGTGGCCAGCTCGCCAACCCGACGTCGTCGCCCTACCTGTCCGAGGTCTCCGACATCGAGCAGGACCTGCTCGGCTCGCTGCGCTCGACCGCGCGGCCCGGCCAGATGGTCGTGTTCGACGCCGACGACACCACGCTGTGGAACTACAACTTCGAGGACGCCTACCTCAACTTCAACTTCGACCCGGTCAAGCAGACGACCTGGGTGGACGGCAAGCACTTCCCGGCGGTCCCGGGCATGGCCGACACCGTCAACGAGATCCTCGACCGCGGCTACGCCGTCTACCTGATCACCGGCCGCACCGCCAACCAGGAGGACGCGACCATCGCGAACCTCACCGAGCAGGGCTACGTCGACGGCGACGGCAACCCGATCTTCGACAACGACAACGTCTTCACCAAGTGGAACAGCGGCGACCCCGCACCGGCCTACATCGCCCAGTGCACCGGCGCCCGCTGCACCACGGTGGAGTACAAGGCGCAGACGCGTGCGCACATCGAGGACATGACCGGCGGCACGATCATCGCCAACGTCGGCGACCAGTGGAGCGACCTCTGGGGCGGGTACGCCGAGCGGTCGATCAAGCTGCCGAACCCGACCTACTTCCTGGCCAGCCCCGACCTCGTCGGAGCGCCGGCCCGCGACGCGTCGATGGTGCCGCCGTCGACGTACACGATGCTTCCCGACGGCTCCAGCGGCCTGACGGAGCGCGGTGACGGCATCCCCAACATCGACCTGGTGCGCAACGAGATCCGCGCCTACTACGCGGCCGGGCCCGGCACGCTGCCCGACGGCACCGCGGTCAGCAACGGCATCGCCAACAAGGACAGCTCGCCCTACATCTCGGAGATGAACGGCCTCGCGTCGTCGTGGACCGACGAGCTGACGACGAGCTGCACCGACGGCGTGCAGGCGCACGACACCGCTGCCGCCGCCCTGGCGGCGGCGAACCAGGACCTCCACGCCGCGAAGCGGCAGCTCCGCGACGACAAGGTGGCCCTGGATGCCGCGCGCGACGCGTTGCACCGGGCTCGGCACAAGCTCGCCGCCGCCAAGGACCGTCTCGCAGCCGCCGACACCCCGCGCGAGAAGCGCAAGGCCCGCAAGGCCGTGCACCACTGGCGGACGGTCGTCGCCGAGCGCAAGGACCTGGTGCGCGCGGCCGAGGAGACCGTGTGGGCCGACCGCGAGGCCGTGCAGGCCGCCCAGGCCGTCGTCGACGGGATCACGGTGCCCGGCCTGCCGGCCGCCGTCTTCGACGCCGACGACACCACCCTGTGGACCTACGACATGGAGGACGGCGACATGAAGTTCGTCTTCAATCCCACGCGCCAGGCCGACTGGGTCAACAACAAGTGGTTCCCGGCCGTGCCGGGGATGGTCGACCTCGTCAAGGCCGCCGACACCGCCGGCTGCGAGATCTTCGGCCTCACCGGTCGCGGCACCGCGCAGCAGGACGCCACGATCGCCAACCTGACCGAGCGCGGCTACGTCGACGGGGCGGGCGACCCGCTCTTCACCTCCGACGACTACTTCACCAAGCCGGCGTTCAGCGACCTGCCGCCGTACCTCGACTGCACGGTGGACGGCAACCCGACCTCGTGCTCGACGATCGAGTACAAGTCGCAGACCCGCGCCCACATCGAGAACGACCTCGGGTTCGACGTCGTCGGCAACTTCGGCGACCAGTTCTCCGACCTCAAGGGCGGTTCGGCCGACGTCAGCTACAAGCTGCCGAACCCGACCTACTACCTGCCCTGAGCCGCTGACGCGGGCCGATGAGCCTCTGGCCCGGAAGGGTCAGAGGTTCATCGGCACCTGCTGCACGGTGCCGCCGTCGACGACGAACTCCGCGCCGGTGGCGAAGGACGACTCGTCGCTCGCGAGGAACACGACGAACGTGGCGACCTCCTCGGGGCGACCGGGCCGGCCGAGCGGGATCTGGATCATGCCCTCCGGCATGGCGTCGGTGGCCGGCGTGCTGATCCGGCCCGGGTGCAGGGAGTTGACCCGGATGCCGTGGGGGGCCAGCTCGAGCGCGACCGACTTGCTGAGCCCGCGCAGTCCCCACTTCGCGGCGATGTAGCCGTGCGCCCAGGGGGTGCCGCGCAGTCCCTCGATGCTCGAGGTGTTGATGATCGACCCGCCCCCGGCGGCGATGAGGGCGTCGGTGGCGGCGCGGATGCCGAGGAACGGCCCGGTCAGGCAGATGTCGATCATCTCCTGCCACTGCGCGCGCTTGAACCGGTTCACCGGTGCCCCGTTGAAGATGCCGGCGTTGTTGAAGAGCACGTCGAGCCTGCCGAAGTCGGTGACGGCGAGGTCGACGGCAGCCTTCCAGTCCTCCTCGCTGGTGACGTCGAGGTGGACGTAGCGGGCGACGTCGCCGTCGTGCTCCTGGCGCAGCGCCGCGGCGAGCGCCTCGCCCTCCTCGTCGAGGAGGTCGCCGATCACCACGCGCGCCCCCTCGGCGACGAGCATCCGCGCGCTCGCCTCGCCGATGTTGCGCGCGCCGCCCGCGATGAGGACGACCTTGCCGGACACACGTCCCATGGCTGCTTCTCTTCCTGTCCTGTCGGCGGCCGGTCAGGCCAGGGTGGTGGCGAAGATGCCCTTGGTGGCGGGGAACGGCAGGTCGAGCACCGTGCGGATGCCCGGCTCTGCCGCGACGACGTCGGGGATCGCGTTCACGACGCGCCCCGCACCCGACGCGATCGCCGCGTAGTTGTGGTCACCGCGCGCGCTGGTGGGACAGACGTCCACGACGTACGACGGCTCCCCGGTGATCTCCACCCGGTAGGACCCGCCCTCCTGCGCGGCCTGCGGCCAGTCGGGACGCAGGTCGGGCCGCAGCCGCGTGGTGTGGTCGACGACGAGGACCTCCTTGCCGTCGACGACGCCGGTGATCGTGAAGCGGACCGCGGCCACGCCACCCTTCGGGATCGTGCCGACCGCGACGTCGAACGCCTCCGGAGCGGGCTCCTGCTCGAACCACTCCCTGATCTCGTCGAGCTCCAGCCCGAAGCCGCGCGCGAGCTGGCGCAGCGCGATGCCCCAGGCCGCCGACAGGGTGCCCGGCTGGAAGAGCATCGGCAGGTCGCCGACCTCGCGCCCGAAGCCCATCACGTCGAACATCACCGGCGCGCCGTCGTACGTCGCGTAGTCGGCGATCTCGTAGCAGCGGACCTGCTCCACGCTCTGGCAGGTGCTGGCGATCGCGAACGGCAGCAGGTCGTTGCACCATCCCGGGTCGACGCCGCTGACGAACAGGCTGACGCCGTGCTCGCGGCACAGGTCCTCGTAGGGATCGATCATCGCGTCGGGCAGCAGGCCCCACGGGAACATCATCGGCACCGGGGCGGTCGCGACGACGTTCGCGCCGGCTGCGAGGCAGCTCTTCAGGTCCTCGAGCGCCTCGAAGAACCGGGTCTCCGCCAGGGCGCAGTAGACGACGCAGTCGGGCCGCGCCTGCAGTGCCGTGGCGAGGTCGTCGACCGCGACGACGCCCGTCACGACGTCGGTCCCGGCGAGCTCGCCGGCGTCCTTGCCGACCTTCTCCTCGGTCGACACGACGAGGCCGACCAGCTCGAACCGCGGGTCCTCGACCACCTGCCGCAGGGCGATCCGCCCGGCATTGCCCGTCGCGACGTGCACCACGCGGATCGCCATCGGTCTCCTAAGTTAGAACACGTTCTAGTTCAGGAGAGGATAGGCGGGGCGCCGGACACGTGTCCAGCGGCCCACCCCGTTTCCCCTGACCACCGGGCTCTGATTTCGCCGAAACAGAGCCCGCACGTCAGGGAGAAGGGAGATCCGGGGGACGGGGAGGTCAGGGGACGGGGAGGTCAGGGGGACGGGGAGATCAGGGGGACGGGGAGGTCAGGAGTCGCCGAGGATCAGGCAGGTCGTCGTGCCGTGCGCGATCACCTTCCCGGCGCCGTCGACCAGCCGACCCTCGGCGGTCGCCTGCTTGCGCCCGCGGTGGACGACCGTCCCGGTCGCACGGACCGGGCCGGTGCCGGGGAGCATCGGGCGCAGGTAGTGCAGGTTGAGCTGCGCGGTGGTGTAGCCCTCGCCCGGTCGCAGCGTGGTGTGGACGGCACAACCGAGGCACGAGTCGAGGATCGTCGCGGCGATGCCGCCGTGGATGGTGCCGAGCGGGTTCATCATGCGCTCGTCGGGGGTCAGCTCGAAGGTCGCCCGTCCCTCCCCCACGTCGACGACCGACATGCCGAGCAGCACGGCGATCGAGGGCGGCGGCAGCTCGCCGTCGGCGATCGCGCGCATGGTCTCCAACCCGGTCATCTCCGCGAGCTGCGCGAGGTCGATGCTCATGCCGCCTCCCCGATCGCCGCGACCGGACCGGGCACCACGACCACGTCGGGCTCCCGTCGCGGCAGCGCCATCGCGGCGGCCGAGGTGAGCACGCCGCAGACGACGAGCATCCACCACACGTCGTGGAACGCGTCGAGCACGCTCCCCGGGGTGGCCGAGCCCGACAGGGCCACGGTCAGCGCGACACCGAAGGTCGCCCCGAGCTGGCGGATCGCCTGGTTGACGGCCGAGCCGGCGCCGTACTGGTCGGGCGGCAGCCCCTGGACCGCCGCGCTGGTCAGGTGCGGGATGACCAGCGAGACGCCGAGCCCCGCCACGAGCGCGCTCGGGAGGATCTGGCCGGCCCAGTGCGGCGTCGTGCCGACGGCGGCGATGAGCCACAGCCCCGACGCCGCGTAGATCAGCCCGCCGGGGACGAGGAGGGTGCGCTGGCCGACCCGGCCGGCGAGCCGACCGAAGTACGGCGCCAGCACCATCACCACGACCGGGCCCGGCATCATCGCCAGGCCGGTGCGCACGATGCCGTAGCCCCAGACCTGCGTCAGGAAGAGCACCTGAGCGAAGAACATCGCGGTGAACCCGATCGTGAACGCGGCGGTGGCGATGTTGGCCCAGCGGAACGAGCGGGCGCCGAAGAGCGCGAGGTCGAGCGCCGGGTGCGGGTGGCGCAGCGAGCGCACCACGAAGAGGCCGAGCACGACCAGGCCGCCCGCCAGCGCGCCGAGCGTCCGGACCGAGGTCCAGGTCCACTGGTCGCTCTGCACGAGGCCGAGCGCGAGCAGGCTGAGCGAGCCCGCGAGCAGCACGATGCCGACCGGGTCGGGGAAACGCGCGTGCGTGCCCTCCTTCGACTCCGGCACGAACCGGGCTGCCAGGAGGAGCGCGACGAGGCCGACCGGCAGGTTGACCAGGAAGACCGAGCGCCAGCCCCAGCCGTCGACGAGCAGCCCGCCGACGGTGGGCCCGACCGCTGCGGCGAGCGCGGCGATCGCACCCCAGATCGCGACGGCCGCGGGCACCTTCGGCGCCGGGAAGACGGAGAGCACCACGGCCAACGAGGCCGGCACGAGCGCGGCGGCCCCCAGCGCCTGGATCGCACGGAAGGCGACGAGCAGCGCGGGCGAGTCCGCGACCGCGCACAGCGCCGAGGCGGCGGTGAAGGCGACGAGGCCGACGGAGAAGACCCGGCGCCGACCGAACCGGTCGGCCATCCGGCCGGCCGGCACCAGGGCCGCCGCGAGCACGATCGTGTACGCCGACAGCACCCACGACATCGCCGCGAACGAGACACCGGGGAAGGAGCGCCGGATGTCGTCGAAGGCGACGAAGAGCACCTGGGTGTCCAGGAACACCATGAACGCGGCCATCGAGGCGATGCCGAGGACGGCGTACGGCCGCACGGCCGCCTGAGGAGGAGTCATGACGTGACGGTAGTGCCGATTGGTTTAAAAAAACAACCAGATAGACGCAAATCACAACCCCCGAGGTAGCCTGGGGTCCGTGGGGACGAAGACCTACGACCAGTACTGCACCATCGCCACCGCCCTCGACCTCGTCGGCGACCGGTGGGCGCTGCTCGTGCTGCGCGAGCTCTCGTTCGGCGAGCAGCGGTTCACCGACCTCCGCTCGGCACTGCCCGGCATCGCCAGCAACCTGCTCACCGACCGGCTGCGCGGCCTGCAGGACGACGGCCTGGTCGAGCAGGTCGAGCTGCCCGCCCCGGCTGCCCGCAACGTCTACCGGCTGACCGCCGCCGGCACCCGGATCCGCCCGGTCCTGAGGGCGATCGCGCAGTTCGGCGTGCCCTACCTGCCGCCGGCGGAGGAGGGCCGGGTCCGTCCCCGGATGGCCGTGTACGGCGGCGCCGGCGCGCTGTTCGACCCCGTCGCCGCGATCGGCGTCGACCTCCGCGTGCGGTTCCTGCTCGACGGCGACGAGCACTGGCTCGAGGTCCGCGACGGCAAGCTGCGCCGCGCCGACACCTCCCTGCCTCCCGACCTCGTCTTCACCGGCTCCGCCGCCGCGCTCGTCGACCTCAGCCGCGGCGCGCTCCTGGAGGACCTCGACGGTCGGCTCCGGGTCGACGGCACCGCTGCGGCCCTCGAGCTGTTCGAGCGCTGCTTCCCCGCGCCGCGCTGAAGGGCGACCTGCGGCATGCTCAGCGCAGCACGCGGCGCACGAAGGCGTCGAGGTTGAGCAGGAGCCGCTCGACCCGCTGCTCGACGGTCGTGGTCTCCTCGAGGAGGCTCACGACCGGGGCCGGTGCCCAGCCGCGCACGTAGCCGGAGCAGCGCAGATCGGTGCAGACGTCGACGCCGACGGTGTTGCCCTCGCGGCCGGCCCGGCCCGCCCGGCTCGCGGCCATGAGCGTGACGCCGTTGGCCGGGTGGACCGTGCAGCACAGCGAGCACATCCGAGCCCGCCCGCTGCTGCTGGGGTTGCGTCGCAGCTTGATGCCGAGCAGCCGGTCGCCCGGCACGACGACGTACGCCTGCTGGGGCGCCTTGGGGTCCACCCATCCGAGGAAGTCGAGGTCGGCCCACGGGAGCTCGTCGAAGGACGCCGGCAGGTTCGCCCGCTGTGCCTCGCCCCGGCTGCAGTTGACGAACGACCCGCGGATCTCACGCTCGGTGACGGGATGCATGCCGGCGACGATAGGTGCTTTCGTCCAGGGAGCCGAAGGCTCGGGCGTGCCCTCGTCCGCCAGCACAGCCGCGGCCGGCACGCCATCGGGGACGCTGGGTGCCATGGACCGAGGAGAGCAGGGCCGGGCCCGGATCCGGGTGCAGGTCTCGGCAGCGCATCCCGACGCCGACGTACGCAGGTGCGTGCAGGCCTTCGTCGAGGCTGCTCTACGGTGACCCGGTGTTGCTCTTCGAGTTCGAGGGCCGCCGGCCCCAGGTCCACCCCGAGGCGTTCGTCGCCCCCACCGCCACCCTGATCGGCGACGTCCGCGTCGAGAAGGGCGCGAGCATCTGGTACGGCGTCGTCCTCCGCGCCGACATCTGCACGATCATCGTGCGCGAGGGCTCCAACATCCAGGACAACTCCGTGGTGCACGCGGCCCCGGACGTGACCATCGAGATCGGCCCGAACGCCACCATCGCCCACTCCTGCGTCTTCCACGGCGAGAAGATGGGCGAGAAGGCGCTGCTCGGCAACGGCAGCACCGTCCTCGACGGCGCGACCATCGGTGCCGGCTCCCTCGTGGCGGCCGGCTCGGTCGTCACGCCCGGCACAATCATCGAGGCGGGCGTGCTGGCCGCCGGCTCTCCCGCCGCCGCCAAGAAGCCCATCGACGGCACCGGCGCGCAATTCTGGGTCGAGACGAACGGGCCGTACTACAGCGAGCTCGCCGAGCGGCACCGGGCGGGGATCACCGCGCTCTGAGACGTCGACTGCGTCAGCCTCCGGCGGGTAACAGCGATCCATGTCGCGACTACCGAAAGCGTTCTCCGCTGCTGCTCTTGCCGTGATGATCGCCGGCCCCGGCCTGTCGGCGTGCAGCGACGACAGCAGCGAGTGCTACACGACCGGGTGCCCCGGCTCTGCGCAGGAGGAGCGCGACATCCAACGCGCCGCGAAGTGGGGTTGCGACGACGTCGAGTACAAAGGGCTGGAGGGAGCCTGCGGCTGACCTCCGGTCGGAGCAGGGTCTGCTCCCAGGTCAGCGTGGAAGGGCTACTCCCACTCGATGGTGCCCGGCGGCTTGCTCGTGATGTCGACGGTGACCCGGTTGATCTCGCGGACCTCGTTCGTGATGCGCGTCGAGATGCGCTCGAGGACGTCGTACGGCACGCGCGCCCAGTCGGCGGTCATCGCGTCCTCGGAGGTGACTGGCCGGAGCACGACGGGATGGCCGTAGGTGCGGCCGTCCCCTTGTACGCCGACCGAGCGGACGTCCGCGAGGAGCACGACCGGGAACTGCCAGATGTCGCGGTCGAGGCCGGCGGCGGTCAGCTCCGCGCGGGCGATCGCGTCGGCGTCGCGCAGGATGTCGAGTCGCTCGCGGGTGACCTCGCCGATGATGCGGATGCCGAGGCCGGGGCCGGGGAACGGGTGGCGCCAGACGATCTCGGGCGGGAGGCCGAGCTGCTCGCCGACGAGGCGGACCTCGTCCTTGAAGAGGGTACGCAACGGCTCGACGAGCTCGAACTCGAGGTCCTCGGGGAGGCCGCCGACGTTGTGGTGGGACTTGATGTTGGAGGTGCCCGCTCCCCCGCCGGACTCGACGACGTCGGGGTAGAGCGTGCCCTGCACCAGGAACTTCACGGTCGAGCCCTCGGGGGCGTTCTTGATGACGTCGACCTCGGCGGCCTCGAACGTGCGGATGAACTCGCGCCCGATGATCTTGCGCTTGGTCTCCGGGTCGGTCACGCCGGCCAGCGCCTCGAGGAACTGCTTCTCGGCGTCGACCACCACCAACCGGGTGCCGGTGGCGGCGACGAAGTCGCGCTCGATCTGCTCGGTCTCGCCCTTGCGCATCAGGCCGTGGTCGACGTAGACGCAGGTCAGCCGGTCACCGATCGCCTTCTGCACGATCGCCGCGGCAACCGCGGAGTCGACGCCGCCGGAGAGCCCGCAGATGGCGCGGCCGTCCTCGCCGATCTGCTCGCGGATCCGCTCGATCTGCTCCTCGGCGATGTTGCCGATCGTCCAGGTCTGGCGGCAGCCCGCGATGTCCCAGAGGAAGTGCTCGAGCACCTTCTGGCCGTGCTCGGTGTGCAGCACCTCGGGGTGCCACTGCACGCCCGCGAACCCCTTGTCGACGGCCTCGAAGGCCGCCACCGGCGTGTCGGGCGTCGAGGCGAGCACGTCGAACCCCTCGGGCGCAGCGGTCACGGAGTCGCCGTGCGACATCCACACGTTGTGCTCGGTCGGCACGCCGCCGAGGAGGGTGCCGGCGTGGCTGACGTGGACGCGCGTGCGGCCGTACTCCCGCGCGCCGGTCGCCGACACCGTGCCGCCGAGTCCCTGCGCCATGAGCTGGAAGCCGTAGCACATGCCGAAGACCGGCGTACCTGCGTCGAACAGGGTGTTGTCCAGGCTCGGTGCGCCCGGCTCGTAGACCGACGACGGACCGCCGGACAGGATGATCGCCTTGGGGCCCTTGGCCACCATCTCGGCCACCGGCATCGTGTGCGGCACGATCTCGGAGTAGACCCGCGCCTCGCGCACCCGCCGGGCGATCAGCTGGGCGTACTGCGCCCCGAAGTCGACCACGAGGACCAGGTCGTGCTCGGCGTACTGTCCGTCGGGTGCCGTCATGGGCGAATCGTATCGACCTGAGCGGCGCCGATCAGGAGCGGTACTCGGGGTTCTCCCAGTCGAACCGCGTGCCCGCGTTCCACTCCGAGCGCTGGTTGCCGTGGCCCGGTACGCCGCCCGCGTCCTTGAGCATCTTCGCGAGGTGCATCAGGTTCCAGGTCATGAAGGTGGTGTTGCGGTTGGTGAAGTCGTTCTCGGGGCCACCGCTGCCCGGATCGAGGTACGACGGCCCGGGACCCGCCTCGCCGATCCACCCCGCGTCGGCGTTGGGCGGGATCGTGTAGCCGATGTGCTGCAGGGAGTAGAGGACGTTCTGCGCGCAGTGCTTGATGCCGTCCTCGTTGCCGGTGATGATGCAGCCGGCGGCGCGTCCGTAGAAGAGGTACTGCCCCTTCTCGTTGAGCGACCCGCTCAGCGCGTAGAGCCGCTCGATGACCTGCTTGGTGACCGAGGAGTTGTCACCCAGCCAGATCGGCCCGGCGATCACCAGGATGTCGCTGTCGAGGATCTGCGGGTAGATGTCCGGCCACGCGTCGACCTCCCACCCGTGCTCGCGCATGTCGGGGTAGACGCCGGTCGCGATCGGGTGGTCGATCGCCCGCACCTCCTCGACCGTGACGCCGTGCTTCATCATGATCGCCGAGCTCGCGTCGATGAGTCCCTGCGTGTGGCTGACCTCGGGGCTCCGCTTCAACGTGCAGTTGATGTAGATCGCCCTCAGGTCGCTGAAGTCCCAGTCGGTCATCGCACGCCTCCTGTGCCAGGTGGAACCCGAGTCGTCCCGGGCAGTCTGGCACCGATCGGGATCCCACCAACACCCTCCGTTCCCCTGACGTGCAGGTCGAGAATCGGAGAATTCACGACCCGCATGTCAGGGGCTTGGGGTTCTG
This sequence comes from Nocardioides candidus, assembly GCF_041321175.1. NCBI lineage: Bacteria > Bacillati > Actinomycetota > Actinomycetes > Propionibacteriales > Nocardioidaceae > Nocardioides > Nocardioides candidus. The sequence goes on from NZ_JBGGWC010000002.1 coordinate 542,449, forward strand.
GCGGCGCAGCCACCGCGCCCGCTGGTCCGGCGTGAGCGCGCGACGGGCAGCGACCGTGCTGGTGTCGACCCACCAGTCCGGCTGGGTCAGGGTCCACGTCGGCGCGCCGGGGCGACCGTCCGCCCGGTCGTAGGCCGCATGCAGCCGCCGCACGAACCGGGTCGTGTCGCGGTTGTCCGCCGACATCATCCACAGCGACTCGATGCCGTGCCGCCGGTAGAGCTCCTCGCGGTCGAGGTCGCGGCGCCGAGGAGCCACGCCGTCATGGACCGCCCCGTTGTACTCCCCCGCGACGGCATGCACCGGGTCGAACAGGTCCGGCGTGAGGAGGTGCCGGCCCGACAGGTCGAAGAGCGGCACGTTGCAGAGCAGGCTCCCTGCGCGTCCTGTGTGCTCCCACTCGATGCGCATGTCCACCTCGGGGGGCGACCAGACGTTCTCGTCGGCCCTCGTCAACGCCTGCCGGAGCAACCGCACGCCGCCGCGCGCGACGAGACGCTCCGTGTACGCCGTCAGCCCCTCGATGTCGACGAGGTCGTCGAACGCCGCCATGTCGATGGTCCGTACGGCGCCGGCCAGGTGCCACGCGCGGCGCACCTCGTAGGTCACGGCCCGCTCGGGGATCGTGACGCGGAGGCCGCCCACCACGATCACGTCGTCGTCGAACAGCCAGTCCTCGCTCAGCGCCACCCCCGGCCGGGCGCGAGCCTGCCGGCGATCATCCAGGGCGATCGGCACCGCCTGCGGCGTGAGACCGTCGCCGCGCACGCCGTTGAACCAGGTCGCGCCCAGCCAGTGCAGAGCAGCCCACCCCGTCGCGGCGCCGCCCGTGCCCCGCACCGCTTCCGCGATCCGCTGACGGGTGGGCGCCGGATCGACGTCGGCGGGGACGTACAGCCCCTTTCCGACCCGTCGCCAGCGCCTGCCCCGCGCCTGTCCCGGTGTCGGGCCCGCGACGCCCGCAGGGTCCACCCGGACCGGCATCACCACGTCGGCGTACCCGTCGCTCGTCATGGCGCGCAGATTTCACGCCCGCCGCCCCTGGCGACCACCCCCGCGCGAGATATCCACAGGTGCCGCCCGACCGAGGCCCGAAGCCCCTGACGTGCGGGTCGGAAATCGGCGAATTCACGACCCGCACGTCAGGGGCGACGGGGGCGCGGGGGCCGGAAAAAGCACCAGGGCCCGACCGGGGAGGGAGGGTGGTCGGGCCCTGATCGTCCAAGCAGCTGCTGGACAGTGCCTGAACCGAGCCCGGGCTTCGGGAGGGAGCGTGAATCTCCGGGCTCGTCTCCTCAACGATGCCACGGAGGGCGGGTTACGCCCAGCCGCAGCCCATCTGGAGGAATTTTCGAACGGACTTTCGTGACGGGCGAGGCTCAGGAGACGCCGACGATGGGCAGGCGGAGCGCGCCGGGCGCGCTGTCGGGCACCACGGGCTGCTTCGGGGCGACCGGCTGGATCCGCTGGTACGGCGCCCCGCTGGCCGGTCGCGTGTCGTTCTCGCCCTTGTTGGGCCAGAACGCCATGGCCCGCTCGGCCTGGGCGGTGATCGTGAGCGAGGGGTTCACCCCGAGGTTGGCCGAGATCGTCGAGCCGTCGGCGATGTGGAGGCCCTCGTAGCCGTGGACCCGGTGGAAGGGGTCGACCACGCCGGTCTCGGCGCTGTCGCCGATGGTGCAACCGCCGATGAAGTGCGCGGTCAGCGGCATGTTGAACGGCTCGCCGATGGTCCCGCCGGCCTTGCCTCCCATGTGCTCGGCCATCTTCCGGACCGCCTCGTTGGCGACCGGGATCCAGGTCGGGTTGGGCTCGCCGTGCCCCTGCTGGGAGGTCAGCCGCCAGCCGAGGCCGGGGATCCTCCTGGGCTTGGTGGTGATCGAGTTGTCGACCGTCTGCATCACCAGCGCGATGACGACACGCTCCGACCAGTGCTTGACGTCGTAGAGGTCGAGGACGTTGGCCTTCTCCTTCCACAGCTCCTTCAGCCACGTCTTCCACCGCGGCTCGGAGCCGCCACCGTCGGTGAGCACCGTCTGCATCAGCGACATCGCGTTGGAGCGCTTGCCGTAGCGCACCGGCTCGATGTGGGTGACCTCGTCGGGGTGCCAGGAGGAGGTGATGGCCACGCCGCGGGTGAAGTCGGTGGCTGCTCCCTTCGGCGCGATCGCACCGAGCAACGACTCGGAGTTGGTGCGCGTGAGGACACCCAGCCGGTCGGAGATCGCCGGCAGGTCGCCGGTGGTCTTCAGCTGGTGGAGCAGCTTCTGCGTGCCGAGCGCGGCGGCCGCGAAGACGACGTGGTCGGCGGTGAACGTCTTGACGGCCGTACGACGGCTCAGCTTCGCCTTCGTCCAGCGCGCGTCGACCCGGTAGCCGCCGCCGTCGAGGGGGCGCACCCGGGTGACGGTGGTGAGCGGGTGGACCTCGGCGCCGTTCTGCTCGGCGAGGTAGAGGTAGTTCTTCACCAGGGTGTTCTTGGCGTTGTGCCGGCATCCCGTCATGCACTCGCCGCAATTGAGGCAGGTGTTGCGGGTGGGGCCGGCGCCGCCGAAGTAGGGATCACCGACCGACTCCCCCGCAGCCTGGTCCGGGCCGCCGAAGAACACGCCGACGGGCGTCGGGTGGAACGTGTCGGCGACGCCCATCTCCTCGGCCACGGCCTGCATGACCTCGTCGGAGGGAGTGACGTCGGCGTACTCCACGACGCCGAGCATCCGCTTCGCCTGGTCGTAGTAGGGCGCCAGCTCGGCCTTCCAGTCGGTGATGTGCGACCAGGACGGGTCGCGGTAGAACGGGTCGAGCGGCTCGTAGAGCGTGTTGGCGTAGACCAGCGAGCCACCGCCGACCCCGGCGCCCGCGAGGATCAGGCAGTCGCGCACGGCGTCGATCCGCTGGATGCCGTAGCAGCCGATCTCGGGCTGGAAGAGGTAGCGCTTCAGGTCCCACGAGCTGTCGGCGAAGTCGCCGTCGTCGAACCGGGCGCCGGCCTCCAGGACCGCCACCTTGTAGCCCTTCTCGGTCAGCCGCAGCGCGGAGACCGAGCCCCCGAACCCCGAGCCGATGACGACGACGTCGTAGTGGAGCTCCCCCTCGGCCATGTCAGGCCCGCCCGAGCTTGTTCATCACCCGCAGGGCCGCGGTCTGCACCTTGGCGTAGCGCTCGGAGCTGAGCCCGAACTGCGGGGCGAGCCTGAGCAGCCGCTGGGTGCCGACGGACTGGGTCTCGGTGTAGCGGTGGATGCCCTCGGCGCCCTGGCGCCGGCCCATGCCGGACTCGCGCATGCCGCCCATCGGAGCGGCGACGCTGCCGAACGTGGCACCGAACGCCTCGTTGATGTTGACCGTGCCGCACTTGACCTGGCGGGCGATCGCCCGGGCCCGGGCGCCGTCCTGGCTGAAGATCGCGGCGTTGAGGCCGTACTCCCCGTCGTTGGCCCGGGCGATGGCGTCGGACTCGTCGTGGAACCGGTAGATCGACACGACCGGGCCGAACGTCTCGTGCCCGAAGCAGGTCATGTCGGGGCTGACGCCCTCGAGGATCGTCGGCTCGTAGTAGTACGGCGCCAGGTCGGGTCGCGCGCGTCCACCGGTGAGCACGCGGGCACCCTTCGCGACCGCGTCGTCGACGTGGGCGTTGACCGTGTCGAGCTGGTCGGCGGAGATGAGCGGCCCCATGTCGACCTCCCAGTCGAGCGTGGCGCCCAGCGTCATCGCCTGCGTGCGCGCGACGAACCGCTCGACGAACCGGTCGTAGACCTGGTCGGCGACGAAGATCCGCTCCGCGGAGACGCAGAGCTGCCCCGCGTTGGAGAAGCTCGCGCGGACCGCGCCCTCGGCGGCCTTCTCGACATCGGCGTCGCGCAGCACGAGCAGCGGGTTCTTGCCGCCGAGCTCGAGGGAGGCGCCGATCAGCCGCTCGGCGCACTGCTTCGCGATGAGCTTGCCCGTGGCGGTCGAGCCGGTGAAGCAGATGTAGTCGGAGCGGTCGATCATCGGCGTGCCGAGCTCGCGACCGGGCCCCGCGACGACCTGCCAGAGGTCCTTCGGGAAGCCCGCCTCGTCCACCAGCTTCACGCCCATGAGCGCGGTCAGCATGGTCTGGGCGTCGGGCTTGGCGACGACCGCGTTGCCGGCCATCAGCGCGGGCAGGCCGTCGGAGAGCGCCATGGTCAGCGGGTAGTTCCAGGGCGAGATGATGCCGACGACGCCCTTGGGCACGTGGTTGATGTCGATCCGCGTGAGCACGGGGATCACCCCGCCGCGCCGCTCGCTCGCCATGTGCTTGGCCGACGTCCGCGCGTAGTAGCGGGCGGTGAGCGCGGTGTGCACCACCTCGTCGTAGGCGTGCTTGCGGGCCTTGCCGTTCTCGAGGGAGATGATGTCGAGCAGCTCGGGCATCCGGTCGAGCAGTAGGTCGTGGAGGCGCAGCATCACCGCCGAGCGCTGCTCCATCGTCGTGCGCGCCCAGGCCGCCTGCGCGACCCGCGCGCGGCGGTAGGCCTCGGCGACGTCGTCGGTGCTCGACTGCGGGATGTTCGCCAGCGGCGCCCCGTCGAGCGGCGAGGTGAGGGTGACGCTCCTGCCGCTGGTCGCGGTGACGCGGTCGGTCAGCGTGGCGACGTACTCCGGCTCGAGGACGTACGACGCCCGCGGGTCGTGCTCGGGGTCGTGGGGACCGTCCACCAGCGGACCGCCCGCACCCTCCGGGAGACCCTCGGGATGACCGGGATTCGAAGCGCTCATACGACGAGCGTAGGTGAGGGCGGTCACTCCCGGCTACCGATCAGTAGCCGATGTGCTGCTTTACACATCAATATTTGCTGTAAAGGGCCGTCCTCGGGGCTCCGCACCGACGGGACGGGGCGCGATCAGCGCGCCGTGAGCACGATCATCGCGACGACGAGCGGCGGCATCCCGGCGACCGCGGCCTCCGCCGCGGCTCGCAGCCCGGCCCGCTCCTCGACGTCCAGGGCGGCGACCCACGGTGCCGTGTGGGCCATCCCGAGACGCCAGTCGACGAGGTCGGCCGCGGTGTCCATCCCGGTGGCGACGTCCACCCGCACGGCCCGGGCCGTGGCGTGGCCCGCGCGCCGCGCGCACGCCTCCAGCTCCGCGGTGTCCGGGTTGGCGTCGGCCCGCACGACGGCGTACCACTCTGGTGGCCGGAAGCCGTGCGTGGCGAGCACCTCCTCGACCGCCTCCTTGGCCGGGTGGCCCCACTCCGGGGCGTAGGCCGTGGCGAGGAGAGCGCCGGCGACCCGGCGCAGCTCGCCCATGGCCGGCACCGGGTCGGTGAAGTGGTTGAGCGAGAACGCCGCCGCGGCCAGGTTGAAGGTGGCGTCGGCGAAGGGCAGCCGCCCGAGGTCGCCGACGACCGAGTGCGCGGGCGGTCGCGGGAGCATCCCGGCCGCGAGGTCCACCGACACCACGGTGCCGGCACCGCGCCGGAGCAGCGCGTCGCCGGCGACGCCGGTCCCCGCGCCCGCGTCGAGCACCACGGCGCCCGCCAGGTCCACCGGCGCGTGCTCGGCCATGACGCCCGCCATCCGTGCGTACATCCGCGCCGGCCCCGCGCGCCAGCCCTCGGCCGCGGCGTCGTAGGCCTCGCCCACCCCGTCCATCGCCGTCATCCGTTCTCCAGCAGAGGGGCCGCGCCGAGCACGCGCTCCTCCCACCACGCCAGCTCGTCGTCGCGCCCACCGAGCGCCTTCTCCCAGCCGAACTGCACCATCGCGCCGATCAGGCAGAGCCCGAGCTGGCGGTCCCACCAGCCGCCCGTGTCGACCCCTTGCCGCTCCAGCTCGCCGCGGTAGGTCGCGACGGCGTCCTCCTTGGAGGTGGGCAGACGCCGGCAGTTGATCGCGAGGTACCACGCCAGGTCACTGAGCCCCGCACCCACACCCGGCAGCTCCCAGTCCAGCAGCACGGTGCGGCCCCACTGGTCGGTGCCGAGGTTGTCGAGCTTCCAGTTGCCGTGCACGAAGGTCTGCGGCGTGGTGGCCAGCGCGTCGACGAGCGGCCCCGGCTCGTGCACCAGGGGTACGACGACCGCCGCCAGCTCGGGCGCGACGTCCTCGAGCAGCGGCCATCCCTGCGCCACCAGACGAGGCACGAGGTGGTCGGACCCCAGCGCCGCCTCCGCGGCCGCCATCCGCGGGGACAGCTCGAGGTAGCGCGTCGACGGGGACACCACGTCGATCTCGGTCTCCCAGAACGTCGTGTGCAGCGTCGCCATGTGGCGGAGGAACCGCTCGTGCTGCTCGAGGCCGATCGGCTCGTCGGTCGCGGGCACCAGCCACTCGCCGACGTCGTGCATCAGCAACGCCGCCAGGGTGGGCCGCTCCTCGTCGTGGGCGACCGCGACGATCGGCTGGTTGAAGCAGGCGGGCAGGCGGGCGAGGATGCCGCGCCGCCACAGCTCGACGGTCGCGCTGCCCGGGATGTCGGCCACCCGGAGGGTCCAGTCGGCGTCGTGGTCGAGGTGCTTGACGACGTACGGCGTCCCGCCGATCGTCACCCTCTCCAACCGGGCACCGGACTTGCCGGGGCCGTCGAGCGGGCGACGGTCGGTGGCGTCGGCGAGGAGCTCGTCGATCGAGCCGGCGACCTGCATGCGGCGCCTCCCTGGCATCGGTGGTCCCCGAGCGTGGAGGCCAGCCTCGCAGAGACGTCCCGCCCGGGCCAGTGGTCCCGGACGGTCAGTAGCCGAGCTCGCGCAACCGGGGGTCGCCGAGGCCGAAGTGGTGCCCGATCTCGTGGACCACCGTCTTGCGGACCTGCTCGACCACGTCCTCCTCCGAGGCGCAGATCCGGCAGATCGCCTGCCGGTAGATGGTGATCCGGTCGGGCAGGACGCCGGCGTAGGACGACGTCCGGCGCGACAGCGGGATGCCCTGGTAGAGCCCGAGGAGCCCGCGCGGTCCGCGGTCGTGCTCGACGAGGACCGCGACGTTGCTCATCAGCCGGCCCAGCTCCTCCGGCAGCCCGTCGAGCGCCTCGGCCACCATCTCCTCGAAGCGCTCCGGCTCCACCTCGATCACTCCGAAAGTGTGCGCCGCCCGTGGTTGCCGTCCGGTGGTCGCTGCCGGGCGGTCGCCGCACGGAGGATGATCGCGGCATGACGATCATCGAGCGGCTCGGCGTCGAGCAGCCGGTGGTCCAGGCCGGCATGGGTGGCGGTGTCAGCCGGCACCGGCTCGCCGCCGCGGTGTCGGAGGCCGGCGGCCTCGGCACGATCGCCGTCCAGGGCGCCGCTGCGATCCGGGCGGAGCTGGCCGCCGCGCGATCGCTCACCGACCGGCCGGTCGCGGTCAACCTGCTCCTGCCCTTCGCCCGGAGGAGCTGGTTCGAGGAGGCGGCACGGGCCGACGCGGTGGTCACGTTCTGGGGCCGACCACGCCGGCACACGCCGGGTGTCTGGCTGCACCAGGTGGGGTCGCTCGCCGAGGCGCGCGCCGCCCACGAGGCCGGTGCCGACGGTGTGATCGTCCAGGGCGTCGAGGCGGGTGGGCACGTCCGTGGGACCACCCCCGCGCTCGACCTGCTCGCCCAGGTCCGGTCCGCGATTCCTGCGCTGCCCGCCTGGCTCGCCGGAGGGGTCGCGACCGCGCAGGACGTGAGCCGCGCCCTGGACGCCGGCGCCGAGGCCGCGGTCGCCGGCACCCGCTTCCTGCTCACCGAGGAGAGCCGCGCCCATCCGCTCTACAAGGAGCGGCTGCTCGCCGCCGACCGGACGATCCTGACGACCCTCTTCGGCCTCGGCTGGCCGGCCGCCGCCCACCGCGTCGCGCCCAACGAGGCCACCGACCGGTGGCTCGCGCGGTCGGGAGCCGTACCCGCACCGCTCCGCCTGCTCAACGCGGGCAGTGGCCTCGGCGCCCGCTACCTCCCCGCGGAGATCGAGGCGCGCCTCGTCCGGCGCCAGCGCCCGAGCAGTCGCCTGCTCACCCCGCAGGCGCCGACCGACGACCTCACCGCCCGACTCGTGGAGGGCGGCCCGCTCTATGCCGGGGAGACGGTCGCCCGCATCGACACCGTGCTCCCAGCGGGAGAGGCCGTCCGGTCCCTCTCCCGTCGATGAGCAGTGGCCGGCCGTCTCCGTCGACCACTCCCTGGATGCTGCCGGTGGGCCTGGGTACCGGCGCACCATGAAGGCAGTCACCTGGCAAGGCACCCACGACATGCGGGTCATCGACGTCCCGGACCCGCGCATCGAAGAGCCGACGGACGCGATCATCAAGGTCACCTCCACCGGCCTCTGCGGCTCCGACCTCCACCTCTACGAGACGCTCGCGCCGTTCATGGAGGCCGGTGACGTCGTCGGTCACGAGCCGATGGGCATCGTCGAGGAGGTCGGCGCGGAGGTCACCAACCTCCAGGTGGGCGACCGCGTCGTGGTGCCGTTCAACGTCTCCTGCGGCTCGTGCTGGATGTGCGACCGGCACCTCTACAGCCAGTGCGAGACCACGCAGAACCACGAGCACGGCACCGGCGCGAGCTTCTTCGGCTACAGCAAGCTCTACGGCCAGGTGCCCGGCGGTCAGGCGGAGTACCTCCGGGTGCCCTTCGCCAACTTCTCACCGGTGAAGGTGCCCCACGAGCACTCCGACGACCGGTTCCTCTTCCTCTCCGACGTCCTGCCGACCGCCTGGCAGGCACTGCAGTACGCCGACGTCCCCGACGGCGGCACACTCCTCGTGCTCGGCGCCGGCCCGATCGGCGACATGACCGCCCGGATGGCCATCAAGGAGGGCTACCGCGTGATCTCGGTCGACCGCGTCCCCGAGCGGCTGGCCAGGGTCGAGGCGTTCGGGGCGGAGCCCCTCGACCTCGACGAGGCCGAGAAGGTCGGCACCATCGCGGAGATCGTCCGCGAGTCGACGGGCGGGCGCGGCCCCGACTCCGTCGTCGACGCGGTCGGCATGGAGGCGCACGGCTCGCCCGCCGCGGCGATGGTGCAGAAGTTCGCCGGTCTGCTGCCCGACGTCGTCGCCGAGCCGTTGATGAAGAACGCCGGCATCGACCGGCTCGCGGCCCTCTACACGGCCATCGACGCCGTCCGTCGCGGTGGCACGGTCTCCATCTCCGGCGTGTACGGCGGCGCGGCCGACCCGATGCCGATGATGCAGCTCTTCGACAAGCAGATCCAGCTCCGGATGGGCCAGGCCAACGTCCGCAGGTGGACCGACGAGCTCCTCGCCAAGCTCGTCGCGGACGACCCGTTCGGGGTCGACGCCTTCGCCACCCACCACCTCCCCCTGGACGAGGCGCCGAACGCCTACGAGCACTTCCAGAAGAAGGAGGAGGGGATGGTCAAGGTGGTCTTCCGGCCCTGAGGCCGCGTCACCCCATCGGGGGCGAGGCCAGGTAGACCGACTTGAGCTCGGTGTACTGCGCGAGCCCCTCGGGCCCGAACTCACGGCCGATCCCGGAGGCCTTGTAGCCGCCGAACGGCGCCGCGAAGTCCATCGTGTAGGTGTTCACCCCGATCGTGCCGGTCCGCACCTGCCGGGCGACGTCGGCGCCGGCCTCGGCGTCAGCGGTCCACACCGTGCCTGCGAGCCCGTACTCGGAGTCGTTCGCGATCCGCACGGCATCGGCCACGTCGTCGTACGCGATGACGGAGAGCACCGGGCCGAAGATCTCCTCCTGCGCGATCCGCATCCGGTTGTCGACGCCGGCGAACACGGTCGGGCGGACGTACCAGCCCGACGACAGGCCGTCCGGCATGCCGAGACCGCCGGTGAGCAGCGACGCGCCCTCCTCCTGACCGAGCGCGATGTACTTCTCCACCCGCTCCTGCTGGCGCCGGGCCACCATCGGGCCGATCTCGGTCGCCTCGTCCATCGGGTCGCCGACCTTCATGCCCGCGACCGCCTCGGCCAGCTGACCGGCGAAGGAGTCGTGCAGGTCGCGGCTGACGAGGATGCGGGTCTGCGCCACGCACGCCTGGCCGGAGTTCATCACGCCGATGAACTTCAGGCCCTCGATCGTCGCCGCCACGTCGGCGTCGTCGAGCACGATCGCGGCCGACTTGCCGCCCAGCTCCAGCGAGCAGCGCTTGAGCTGCTCGCCGCAGATCGCCCCGATCCGCCGCCCTGCCGCGGTCGAGCCGGTGAACGCGACCTTGTCGACGCCGGGGTGGGACACGAGGTGCTCCCCGACCTCGCGGCCGGCCGCCACGATGCTGACGACCCCCTCGGGCACGCCCGCCTCGGTCAGCGCCTCCGCGAGCAGGTAGCAGTCGAGCGGGCTCTCGGGCGCCGGCTTGACGACGACCGTGCAGCCGGCGAGCAGCGCCGGCACCAGCTTGGAGAGCACGGTGAACTGCGGCACGTTCCACGGCGGGATCGCCGCGACCACACCGAGGGGCTCGTGCCGCACGAGTACGTCGGAGCCCAGCGCGCCGGGACGCGTGGCCTCCCACGGGAACTCCCGGGCGATCGCGAGGAACGCCTCGATCTGCATCCACGCCGCCGGTGCCTGCGCGAGGTTGCTGAACGCGATCGGCGAGCCCATCTCGGTCGTGATCACCTCCGCCATCTCGCCGAGCCGCGCGGCGTAGGCGCCGGAGAGCGCCGCGACCACGTCGATCCGCTCGGCCGGAGACATCCGCGGCCACGGCCCCTCATCGAACGCCTTCCGCGCTGCGGCGACCGCCGCGTCGATGTCGGCCACGCTGCCCTCGGGCACGCGCGCGACGACCTCCTCCGAGTGCGGCGAGACCACCTCGAGCACGGAGTCCGTCGCGGGCTTGGTCCAGGCGCCACCGATGTAGAGGGCGTCACGATCGAGGTTGGTCATGGGGTTCCTTTCCGTCAGGCCAGGTCGAACCAGTCGGCGAAGCCGCTGGGGTCGTGCCGTCCGAGGGCGCCGTGCTCGAACAGGCCCCATCCCTCGACGCCGTCGGCCCCCGGGCCGTGGGCGACGGCGTGACCGACGTGGTCGATCACGCCGAACATCACCCTCCCGGCGACGGCGGGATCGTTCATGTCGTAGGTGAGCCGCTCGGTGAAGCCGGCGCCCTTCCAGACCCCGTGGGTCCAGTCGGAGTCGCCGCCGTAGCCGCCTCCGACGTGGATCGGCACCGGCAGCTTGGAGGTCACCTCGAGCACGAGGTCCTTGCCGTCCGGCGTCGTGCAGTGGATCGTCGCGCCGGTCGGCACCCGGGTGCCGGGGGTGTAGCGGACCTCGACGCGCGGCCAGCCGAGCTGCTCGACCCGGCCGTCCTTGAAGACCCGGGTGCAGTCGTTGAGCACGCGGAAGCCGTCCGGCGTCTCCTGGATGATGATCACGACGCAGAAGTCGTCGAAGCGCATCGGCACGTAGAGCCACCACATGCCCTCGAAGGCCGGGTCGGCCGGCTTGCCCGCGGGCGCTGCCTCGCCGACGGGGCGGATCCCCCACGACCGGTCGCGGGAGCCGACCCACCGGTCGGGGGTCACCGGGATGTCTGTGCCGTCGACCGAGATGAGCCCCTCCCACGTGCCGACCTGGGCGAACCGCTGCGCGTCGAGGACCGTCCCCGACCCCTGGCGCATCACGTGCGGCAGCTCCTGGACCACGTCGAAGGAGCCCTCCCAGGTGAGGTCGAGCGCGATGCCCTCGGTCTCCTCCATCACCACGCGCAGCCTGCGCAGGGGCTCGAGGATCTCCACGCGGTAGCCGCCCACCTGCTGCTCCATCCGGTCGCCGCCGCGGGGGTCGGCGGCGTCGCTGAGGTGTACGGCGGTCTGCTCGTCGCCGCGGCGCAGCAGCACGAACGCGTCCTTGGTGCCGAGGTTGGGGTAGAAGCCGAGCCCGGTGATGAGGAAGAGGTCCCCGGTGCGGTCGTGGGCGTTGAGGTAGCAGCGGTCGTAGAAGTTGCGGTCGCTGCTGCCCGCCCACGCCACCGGGCGCGGCAGCTGGTGGATGGGGTACTCGTCGAGGGGGCCGAGGCCGACGTACTCGCCGTGGAGGTTGCTCATCGGGGTCCCCGATCGGTCGTGCGGTGGAGCGACGCGGTGGTGCAGGCTCGAGTGGGGCGGTTCATGCCCCGACCTCGTCGAGGAGCCTCTCGAAGAGAGGCCGGTGGTGCATCACGGACTCCGGGTCCTCCGGCCGCTCGATCTCGCCGAAGTGGACCTGGCGCGAGCTGGTGCGCAGGAAGACGATGCCCCAGATGACCGCCGCGAGGAGCTGGTGCCAGGTGAGGTCGCCGACCTCGACGCCGGACAGCTCCTGGTAGGTCGCCACGACGTCGTCGGCCGTCATGAAGTCGGGCATGCCGGGCAGCCCCAGCATGGTCGCGATCTCCTGGAAGACCGCATGGGCGAAGACCATCCAGGCGAGGTCCATCTCGCGCGGCCCGAGCGTGGCCATCTCCCAGTCGAGGACGGCGACGGGCGCGAAGTCGCGGTACATCACGTTGCCGATCCGCGAGTCGCCCCAGACCAGCACCGGCGGACCCTCGACCGGCAGGTTGGCCTCGAGCCAGGCGAGGCCGCGCTCGATGAGCGGCGAGGGCGGGCTGGCCTCGGTCGTGGAGGTCGCGTAGTCGTACCAGGCCCGGATCTTCGCGACGTTGCGGGCGAGCGGGGTGGGGCCCTCGTGGCCGGTGACCGCGGGGTCGAGGAAGCCGAACCGCTCGGCGGCACCGTCGATGCCGTGCAGCCTCGCCAGCACGGCGACGGTGTTGCGCTGCAGGGCCGCCTGCTCCTCGGGGGCGGCGTCGAAGAGCCAGTTGTCGCCGAAGGTGTAGGGCAGCACGTCGGGAGGCACGGCGCCCTCGAGCCGGTCCATCAGGAAGAACGGCGTCCCCAGCACCTCCCCCGTCGGCTCGTTGAGGCCGACCGCCGGGACCGGGATGCCTGCCAGCTCGCCGGCGAGCCGCATGGCGTCGTACTGGTCCTGGAGCCGGTAGGAGGCGAAGACCGGGAGGTCCTCGGGCGCGGGGGCGACCCGGGCGACGTACTCCTTGGTCGTGCGGGTGCCGTCCCCCTCGCTGTCGGTCGCGGTGATCGCGAGCAGCACGGTCTCGCTCGACATGCCGTTGGTCTGGATGCCCTCGTGCAGCGTGACCTCCGGCTCGGCGCCGGGCGGCAGCACGCTCGCCAGCCACTCCTCGAGCCGCGCGCGCACGGTGGCCGGGTCGCGGCTCGAGCGCTGCAGGGTCATGTCGGCGGGCGGCGTTGCCTGCGTCATCGGTCTTCCCTCCGGTCTCAGGCGCGACCGCAGCCGCGCTGACCCAAACTAGAACACGTTCTAGCGCACTTCAAGAGGCAACGTGGCCCGGTCGTGGCGGACGCAGCGGCTCCCGCACGACTCCGCTTCCGGGATGCCGAGCTAGTGAGCGTGGTCGGCGGGATGCAGCGGCGGGCCGGAGACGCCGCAGTGGCGGCACTCCTCGACGTGGAGACGGGCGCCGTCGACGGTGCCGATGGGCTCGACGCGGGCGGGGCGCCGTACGAACGCGAAGGCGAGGGCGGCGCCCGCCACCAGGAGCGCCGCGGTGATGGTCATCGCGGTGCCGTAGCCGGCGTCGAACGCGGCCGGTTGGGTGTAGTCGTCGCCGGCGATGCCGGCGGCCACGGGGATGGTGGCCACCGCGATCAGGCCGGCCGTGCGGGCGACCGCGTTGTTGACGCCCGAGGCGATGCCGGCGTGGCGGTCGTCGGCGGCGTCGAGCACGGTCGCCGTCAGCGGCGCGACCATCAGCGACAGGCCGGCGCCGAAGAGCACGACGGGCGGGAGCACGTCGACGGCGTACGACGCCCCGGCACCCACGCGCCCCATCCAGATCACTCCGCCGGCGGACAGCAGCGGGCCGAGCGTCATCGGCAGACGGGGCCCGATCCGCTGCGCCAGCGCCCCGGCGCGGGAGGAGAAGAGCAGCATCAGCACCGTGACGGGCAGCATCGCCGAGCCGGCGACCAACGGCGACCAGCCGGCGACCACCTGGAGCTGCAGCACCAGCAGCACGAAGATGACGCCGAGCGCGGCGTAGACGAGGAAGGTCACCGCGTTCGCCGCGCTGAACTGGGTGCTGCGGAAGAGCCCGAGCGGCACGAGCGGGTGGGACGAGCGCCTCTCGACCACCAGGAAGCCGACGAGGCAGGCGATCCCGAGCGCGCCGGCCCACGGCACCGTGCCGCTGAACCCCACGTCGCCCGCACGCGTGAGCGCGAAGGTGAGGGCGCCGAGCCCGGCGGCCGCGAGCACGGTGCCGGCGACGTCGACCCGCGGCAGCGCCGTGGGGTCCCGGCTCTCGGGGACGTGCTTCGCGGCGACGAGCAGGATCGCGACCGCCACCGGCACGTTGACGAGGAAGACCAGGCGCCAGTTCCACTCGACGAGCCAGCCGCCGACCAGGGGCCCGACCGCTGCGGCGATGCCGCCGAGCCCCGACCACGCACCGACGGCTGCGCCCCGGTCGTCGGGGTGGAACGACGCAGCGATGATCGCCAGGCTCCCCGGCGTCAGCAGCGCCCCGCCGATGCCCTGCAGCCCGCGGGCCGCGATCAGCAGCCCGGTCGTCGGGGCGAGGCCGCACAGCAGCGAGGCGACCGCGAACCACACCACCCCGATGAGGAACACCCGCTTGCGCCCGAACCGGTCACCGAGCGAGCCGCCCAGCAGGATCAGCGCGGCCAGCGTCAGCGTGTAGGCGTTGATCGTCCACTGCAGCCCCGCGAAGCCGGCGTCGAGGTCCTCGCCGATCCGACCCAGCGCGACGTTGACGACCGTCGCGTCGAGCATGGCCAGGCCGGAGCCGAGCACCGTCGTGAGCAGCACCCACCGACCCCGGGCGCTGCCCATCCGCAGCAGCGCCTCGTCGGCAGGCGCGGCCGTCATTCGGCGACGACCTCGATCCTCTGGAACTCCTTGAGGTCCGTGTAGCCGGTCGTGGCCATCGACCGCTTGAGCGCTCCGACCAGGTTCATGGTGCCGTCGGCGACCACGCTCGGGCCGAAGAGGATCTCCTCGATCGTCCCGATCTGCTCGAACTGCACCCGCTGGCCCCGGGGCAGGGCCTGGTGGTGCGCCTCGGCGCCCCAGTGGAACCCGCGGCCCGGAGCGTCGGTCGCCCGGGCGAAGGGGGACCCGACCATGACGGCGTCGGCGCCGCAGGCGATGGCCTTCGCGAGGTCGCCCGAACGGCCGATCGAGCCGTCGGCGATGACGTGGACGTAGCGGCCACCGGACTCGTCGAGGTAGTCACGCCGGGCGGCAGCGACGTCGGCGACCGCGGACGCCATGGGTACGGCGACACCCAGCACCGTGCGCGTGGTGTGCGCCGCTCCCCCGCCGAAGCCCACGAGCACGCCGGCGGCGCCGGTGCGCATCAGGTGCAGCGCGGCCTGGTGCGTCGCACAGCCACCGACGATGACAGGCACGTCGAGCTCGTAGATGAACTCCTTGAGGTTCAGCGGCTCGGCCTGGCTGCTCACGTGCTCGGCGGAGACCGTCGTGCCGCGGATGACGAAGAGGTCGACGCCGGCGTCCGTGACGACCTTCGCGAACTCCTTGGTGCGCTGGGGCGAGAGCGAGCCCGCGACGGTCACGCCGGCCTCGCGCACCTGGCGCAGCCGCTCGGTGATGAGCTCGGGCTTGATCGGCTCGGTGTAGATCTCCTGGAGCCGGCGGGTCGCGGCGTCGCCCTGCAGGCCGGCGACCTCCTCCAGCAGCGCCTCCGGGTCGGCGTAGCGGGTCCAGATGCCCTCCAGGTTGAGGACGCCCAGGCCGCCGTACTGACCGAAGGCGATCGCCGTCGCCGGCGACATCACGGAGTCCATCGGCGCGGCGAGGATCGGCAGCGAGAAGCGATAGGCGTCGATCTGCCAGTCGACGCTGACCTCCTCGGGGTCGCGGGTGCGCCGGGAGGGCACGATCGCGATGTCGTCGAAGGAGTACGCGCGGCGGGCCCGCTTGGCCCGCCCGATCTCGATGTCGGTCACCGGCTGATTCTAGGGGGTCGGCGGCGCCGACCCCGCGCCGCCGTGACCCGCGGCGCCGGACCGTCGTTGAGCGCTCGTACGCGGCGCGGTCCTGCGCCCTGGGGAGGCGTCCAGCGAGCGAGGAGTCCTCCGTGGCCACACCCACCCTCCGCACCCGGGCCCTGGTCCTCGGCACCGCGATCGCGCTGGTGCTCCTCGGCGCCGCCGCACTGGCCCCGCCGAGCGCGCAGGGCGCCGACCCCTTCTCGGCGCACGGCAGCGCCCGGCAGGTGTACGCCGTCGGGCTGCCCGCCGGCGCGAGCGCCACGCTGCTCGACGGCGCCGGTCAGGAGGTCGCGACCCAGGACGCCGACTCGCTCGGCGGCCTGCTGTTCCGGGAGGTGGCACCGGGCGCCGGCTACCGGGTGCGCGAGGACGCGACCGGCGCGACGTCCGGGCCGGTCACCGTCCACTCCGAGGCGGCAGCACCCTGGGACCCGAGCATCTACGACCAGTCGATCCCCCAGGACGGCTACTCCTACCTGACCACGCGCGACGGCACCCAGCTGGCGCTCACGGTGCACCCGCCGACCCACCCGGCCGGCATCGGCGGGCTGCCCGAGGGCTTCCCGGTGCCGAACGGACCCGACTACCTGCCGCCGTACCCGACCCTGATCGAGTACTCCGGCTACGGCTACGCCGCCCCCGACGCACCCGTCAGCGGCATCGCCGCGCTCGCCAACCTGATGGGCTTCGCCGTCGTCGACGTGAGCATGCGCGGCACCGGCTGCTCCGGTGGCGCGTTCGACTTCTTCGAGCCGTTGCAGAACCTCGACGGCTACGACGTCATCGAGACGATCGCCCGCCAGCCGTGGGTGAAGGGCGGCAAGGTCGGCATGATGGGCATCTCGTACGGCGGCATCAGCCAGCTGTTCACCGCCCAGCTCCGCCCGCCGCACCTCGCGGCGATCTCACCGCTGTCGGTGCTCGACGCGACCGCGACCACCCTCTACCCCGGCGGCATCCGCAACGACGGCTTCGCCGTGGCCTGGGCCAAGGAGCGTCAGGAGCAGGCCCAGCCCGCCGGCGTCGGGGCGACCGGCACCCAGCCCTATGCCGAGCAGCGGGTCGCCGAGGGCGACGCCACCTGCATCGCGAACCAGGCGCTGCACGGCGAGGCGGCCGACCTGATGACGAAGATCCAGCAGAACGCGCACTACGTGCCCGAGGTGGCCGACCCGCTCGACCCGATCACGTTCGTGCACAAGATCAACGTGCCGACGTTCATGGCCTGCCAGTGGGAGGACGAGCAGACCGGCGGCCACTGCCCGGCCCTGGTGCGCCACTTCACGGGCACGTCGAAGAAGTGGTTCACCTTCACCAACGGAGCGCACATCGACTCTCTCGACCCGACGACACTCAATCGCTGGTACGACTTCCTCGAGCTCTACGTCGCCCACCAGCCGCCCGCCCTCAACCAGGCGGTGATCCGGGCCGCCGCGCCGCTGATCTACCAGGAGGCGATGGGCGTCCCACTGACCGACCTGGTCACCCTGCCGCTCGACCCCATCCAGGCGCGGCTGACCTACGCGGGCGCCCTGGCGGCCTTCGAGAAGCTGCCGGCGGTGCGCGTGCTCTTCGACAACGGCGCGGGCCCCTCCCCGATCGGCATCCACTCCGCCGGTGACCCCTACCCGGCGTACGAGCGGTCGTTCTCCACCCTGCCCGTGCCCGGCACCGAGGCGCGCTCCTGGTACCTCGGCGCGAACGGCGCCCTGGCCTCGAGCCCGCCGGCGAGGCCACAGTTCGTGCGCTACACCTCCGACGCCGACGCCCTGCCGCGGAACGACTACACGGGCAACACCGGCACCGGCGGCCTGTGGGGCAACGCCTCGCAGTGGAGCTGGGACTGGAAGCAGAACCCGCCCGGCACGGCCATCTCCTACCTGTCCGCGCCGCTGACCCAGGACCTGACCACCGTGGGCGCCGGATCTGTGCAGCTGTGGGTGCGCTCGTCCACGCCCGACGTCGACCTGCAGGCGACGGTCAGCGAGGTCAGCAACGGCCACGAGACCTTCGTCCAGAACGGGTGGCTGCGCGCCAGCGAGCGCAAGCTCGCGACCACGTCGGACAACATCTTCAAGCAGCCGAGCACCCTGCTGCAGCCGATCCCGACGATGCTCGCCAGCGACGTCGAGCCGATGCCGCAGGACACCTACACCCGCGTCACGATCCCGCTCTACTTCCAGGGCCACGCCTACCGGAAGGGCACGCAGATCAGGATCACGATCTCCGCGCCCAACGGCACTCAGCCCATCTGGTCGTTCGACGAGACGGAGCCCGCCGGCACCACGGCCGACGTGCACGTCACCTCGTCGCGGCAGATGCGCTCGCGCTTGGTGCTCCCGGTCGTGCCCGGGGTGACCATCGGGTCGCGCCAGCCACCGTGCCCGAGTCTGCGCAACGAGCCCTGCCGACCGGCCGTGCCGTTCACCAACGAGACGGCGACCGAGTAGGCCGTCGCCTCAGCCGATGTCGAACAGGTTGCGCTGGCCGGCCTTGTAGAGCTGCTTGTCGACCAGCTTGAGCGCCTCCCACTCCTTGGGGCGGTAGAGCGAGTAGATCGCCGCCGGCGTGCCGCCGACCCCCGACTCCTCGAGGATCGCGTTGGCCGCCTGGCGGCCCGACTCGTTGGCGCCCTCCATCGTCGCGAGGTCGACGTGGGTGCGGCAGAAGTCGCCGGCCATGAAGAGGTTGGGGATCTTGGTGCGCGCGGTCGGCCGCAGCTCCCAGGAGCCCACGGTGTTGATCAGCAAGGGCTCGTCGTTGGAGTTGCGCTTGCTGACCGGGTCGTACTTGATGCCCGGGTCGAGGTGCCAGGAGTGGAGCACGTCGTCGGGCAGCACCGACTTCCCGGTGTCCTCCAGCGACGCCTTCATCTGGGCCCAGACCTCGGCCTCCACCTCGGCGCGGGTGCACCGGTTGGCCGGCTTGCCGTAGAGGATGCCGGGCACGGTCCAGTCGGAGATGTCGACCGACAGGCAGTCGACGACCGACCCGTCGCCGTACGTCCGGGCGAAGTCGTTGGTCCAGTGGCTCGCCTGGAGGATGCCGGTCAGCGACCACGGCGAGTCCATGAAGGCGATGTGGCCGGGCGTGATGTCGACCGGGCGCCGCAGGTAGAACTGGATGCCGTTCATCCAGTCGGTGACCAGGTTGCGCAGGCCCTCGAGGCTGCCGTCGGCACGCAGGACGGCCGGCGTCAGGAACTTCGTGAACCGCTCCACGGGCATGGCGGAGACGAACCAGTCGGCATCGATCGTGGTCGGGCCGGCCGGCGTGCTCGCACGGGCGCTCACCACGCGACCGCCCGACATCGTCAGCCCCGTGATCAGGCTGCCGGTCACGAAGCGCACGCCCTTGCTGCGCAGCAGGTCGACCCACGGGTCGATCCAGACCTCGTTGGTGGGGCCGTTCAGCACCTGGTCGGCGGGCCGGCCGTTGGTGCCGAGGCCGGCGAAGGAGTAGAGGAACGCCTCCGCCATGTTGCCGATCGTGCGGGTGCTGGCGATCTCCTCCTTGGCCGCCACCAGGGCACGGGTGAGGCCTCGGGCGGCGACGGTCTGGTACTCCGCGTCGCGCTTGGCGGCCCGGACGAAGTCCCACCAGGACGTGTTCTCCCACTGCCCGAACCGGCGCTCGTCGCAACTGGAGAGGAAGACGATGAGCCGGGTCGCGAAGTAGGCGGCGTCGGTCGGCTTGATCATGGACCCGCCGACGAGCTCGTCGACGATGAGGCGGCGCAGGGCGTCGGGCGTGCCGAGCTGGCGCGGGTCGGGGATGAGCCCGAAGAGGTTCTGGTCGTCGCGGCCGCCCGAACGGGGGAAGAGCGGCATGCCGGCACCGACGAGGTTGTCGAAGACGCCGTTGGCGTTGGTGCCGAACGGGATCCGGGCCATCGTGTCGGGGATGTGGCTGTAGAAGCCCGGGAAGAACCGGAACCCGTGCTCGCCCGGCAGGTCGCGGCGGCCACCGGTCGCGGTGCCGGCCACGGGGATGCTGCGGGCCTTGCCGCCGAGCGACTTGCGCTCGTAGACCGTCACCTGGAAGCCGCGGTCGACGAGCTCGTGGGCGGCGGCGAGCCCCGCCATGCCACCGCCGAGCACCGCGACCCGCTTGCGGGTGACGGCCAGCGCCGGCGAGAGCGGACCGGTGGCGAGCGCGGCCGCCGCGGCCATGCCGGTGCCCTGCAGCACCGTCCGTCGTGACAGGGACCCCATGTCTCCACCTCTCTTAACCGACACCTGTGTCGGTTAACGAGGAGTCTGGCGCAAAGGTCACGCGGTTGACAAGACCCCCGCCGGTGGGTTCGGTAGGCCGGTGCCTGCCGAGCCCACCGATACTGCCGAGCGCGCGCCGCGCCGCCGACTGCGCGGTCCCGAGCGACGCACCCGGATCGAGGCGGCGGCCGTGACGGCCTTCGCGCTCCGGGGGTACGACGCCACCTCGCTCGGCGAGATCGCGACCGCCGCCGGGGTGACCCGCACGGTGATGTACGACCACTTCCCCGACAAGCGCGCGCTCTACCTGCACGTCCTCGCCAGCCAGCAGGAGCTGATGCTCGACGAGATCGCCGGCGGCATCACCAGCGAGGGCGAGCCGCGCGACCGGGTGCGCGCCACCTTCGCGGCCTACCTGCGGTTCACCCGCGACCACCCGGCCACGCGGCGACTGCTCCTCGACCCGATCCCGTCGGGAGACAGCGAGCTCGACGAGGTGGTGCACACCTACCTGCAGGCCCGGGCCGACGCGATCGGCGCCCTGATCTCGGCCGACCTCGCTCGCGCCGGCGTCGACCTCGGCTCGGTCAGCCTGCCGGTGATGGTGGCCGCCGTCAGCGGCGCCGCGGACGGCCTGGCGCAGTGGTGGGCACTGCACCCCCGCACTCCCCTGGCTGCCGTGGCCGATGCCGCGACCCGATTGCTCTGGAACGGCCTTCCCCGCGCCGGCGAGCCCTAGGCTCGCTCCATGGCGCACCTGCCTGACCACCTGGCGCCGCTCGTCTCCGGCAAGCCCCACCTCGACATCGTCGGCATCGCCGATCCGTGGATCGTCCCCGACGGCTGGCTCGAGCAGACCCAGCAGCAGGTCCGCACGCTCGTCGAGGGCTACCGCCCCGCCTGGGACACCGGCGGCCAGGGCTCCGACTGGCACCCCGACGCACCGACCGGCATCTTCTTGACCTGGGCGATGCTGAGCTACCTCCCGAGCGCGCTGCCGGTCTGGGCCGGCAGCTACCCGTTCCTCGGCGACACGCTCCTCAAGCCCTGGCTGCCCGACGACTACGCCACCCCGACCGGAAGGTTCAGCGCGTTCACCAACGGCACCGACCTGTGGTTCCTCAACGTGGTCAAGCGCTCGATGGCCACCCAGGACACCGCGGCCGTCGGGGAGGCGCTCGCCTTCACCCGCGACGTGGCCCTGCTCCTCGCCGACGTGCCGGTCTTC
Organism: Nocardioides candidus; assembly: GCF_041321175.1. Taxonomy (NCBI): domain Bacteria; kingdom Bacillati; phylum Actinomycetota; class Actinomycetes; order Propionibacteriales; family Nocardioidaceae; genus Nocardioides; species Nocardioides candidus. The sequence continues at coordinate 563,874 of NZ_JBGGWC010000002.1, forward strand.
GGACAGCGCCCGGTCACACTGGCCGCGGTGATCGACCGCATCCTCGCCGACCCGGCGCTCCTCGAGGCCCACCTGCGCTACCCGACCGCCGTCGCCGCCTGGCGCGGGCTCCTCGACGCCGAGGACCTCGCCCAGTGGCCCGAGGCGGAGGGCTGGCGCGGACAGCTGTCCTGGGCGCTCGACGGGTACGACGCCGCGCACACCCGGCTCTGCGCGGCGCTCGGCGCGGACCTCGGCACGGCCGACGACGCGATCGCCGCGATGGCGGCCTGCAACGGCGTCACCCTCCCCGAGGCCTTCGTCGTCGCAGCCGGCGAGGAGCGTGCGGGTGCCGTGGCCGCCCGGCTCGACGAGCTGACGAGGGACCACTTCGACGCGCCGACCTGGCAGCGCCGCAACCGGGCCTGGCTGCGACGCGGGCTGCGCGCCGGCGAGCCCGACGCGACCCGGCTCTGGGTGGCCACGGGCTACCAGGTCTCCTACCTCTGCGCGTGGCTCTCGGACGCGAGCAAGGGCTCCGGGTGCCCCGACCTGCTCGGCTTCGTCACCGACGTCGAGGAGCTCTTCGACCCGATGGACCGGATCCGCAACACCCAGGGCGAGCGCCTCGCCTCCCTGCCACCGGTCGCCGACGTCGCCGCCGCCCCATCGGGCGGCGGCGCGACCGGGAGCGCGGTCGGCGGGGGCGTCGTCGTACCGCCGGGCGGGGGCGACCCCATGGCCGACCTCGACCGCCTTATCGGGCTGACCGCCGCGAAGCAGCAGGTGCGCGGGCTGGTCGCCGAGCGCAAGGCGGAGGCACTGCGCCGGGAGGCCGGGATGCCGGCCGCGGAGCGGTCGCACCACCTGGTCTTCGTCGGCAACCCCGGCACCGCGAAGACGACGGTGGCGCGGATCATCGCGCGGATCTACCACGACCTCAGGGTGCTGAGCGAGGGCCACCTCGTGGAGGTCGGGCGCGCCGACCTGATCGCGGAGTACATCGGCCAGACGGCGCCCAAGGTCACCGAGGTCGTCGACCGGGCGACCGGCGGCGTGCTGTTCGTCGACGAGGCCTACTCGCTCGTGCCGCGCGACAGCGGCCGCGACTTCGGGCACGAGGCGATCGCCACGCTGCTGAAGCTGATGGAGGACCGCCGCGACGACCTCGTCGTCGTGGCGGCCGGGTACCCCGCGGAGATGGCGGCCTTCCTCGACTCCAACCCCGGTCTGCGCTCGCGCTTCCCCACGACGATCTCGTTCCCCGACTACGACACCGCCGAGCTGGTGCGGATCTTCGCACTGCTGGTGGACACCGCCGGGTTCACACCGGGCCCCGGCCTGTACGACGCCTTCGGCGCGCTCGTGCCCTCGCCGCGGCCGGTCGGCTTCGGCAACGGCCGGTGGGCGCGCAACGTGTTCGAGGACGCGGCGACCCGGCAGGCCCTGCGGATCACGGCCGTCGGCGCGACACCATCAGCGGACGACGTACGCACGCTGCTCGTCGCGGACCTCCCGCCTGCTCCCCCGTCGGCCCCGACGACCGGGACGGGCGTCTACCTCTGACGCGCGATCTGCCTGGTCAGTGCTGTGAGACGGGACTTTCGGAGCATTTCCGCGTGCGATGCGGGGCGCTGGGTATTGCGGGGTCGGTCCACTCGTCGAGTCGGATCTCGGGCGGCGTTGGCGACGGATCACCTCGCTCCCTCCCGAGAAGGAACATCCACGATGAAGAAGCAGATCCTCGCTGCCGTCATGGTCATGGGGACCATGGCAGCTCCCACCGTCGTCGACCTCGCGCCGGCCGACGCCGCGTTCACCGCCAAGCCCAAGGGGCGTATCGTCACCCCGCGCAACGCCGACGTGATCGCCTCCTGCAAGTTCCAGGTCAACCGGGTCGCGCAGGGCAGCGTGTACTTCACCTTGACCGCGAACGCCCGCCCGGCCGACCTCGACGGCTACCGCGCGAACGCCTACACCCAGGTCAGCTGCTACCTGCTGCCCGCCAGGGACACCGACCCGCACGACGCCTACTTCTGGGTCAACCCGTCCGTCAGCGGCGCGACCCTGGCGCCGCAGAGCTCCAGCGGCGCGGTCGGGTACGCCGATTCGTACACGCTGTGCGGCCAGGGCATGGTCAAGCTCAAGAACGGCGACTCGTCCTTCACGCCATACGTCTGCCAGTAGACCGCTGTTCGACGTCCGGCCCCGCGGCCTTCGACGGTCGCGGGGTCGGACGGCAGCAGCGCGGGGCGCGCGGTCAGCCCTGGTGGTAGTTGGGCGCCTCGACGGTCATCTGCACGTCATGGGGGTGGCTCTCCTTGAGCGACGCGGAGGTGATCCGGATGAACCGGCCCTTCTCCTGCAGCTCGGGGATCGTCTGCGCCCCGACGTAGAACATCGACTGGTTGAGACCGCCGAGCAGCTGGTGGGCGACCGCGGACAACGGGCCTCGGTAGGCGACCTGTCCCTCCACGCCCTCGGGCACGATCTTGTCGTCGCTGGTGACCTCGGCCTGGAAGTAGCGGTCCTTGGAGTAGGACTTCTTGCCGCGCGACGACATCGCGCCCAGTGAGCCCATGCCGCGGTAGGCCTTGAACTGCTTGCCCTGCACGAAGATCACCTCGCCCGGCGACTCCTCGCAGCCCGCGAGCATGGAGCCGATCATCACGGACTCGGCGCCCGCGACGATGGCCTTCGCGATGTCGCCGGACTGCTGCAGGCCGCCGTCCGCGATGACGGGTACGCCGGCCGGCTTGGCCGCGAGCGAGGCCTCGTAGACCGCGGTCACCTGCGGGACGCCGCAGCCGGTGACGACGCGGGTGGTGCAGATCGAGCCCGGGCCGAAGCCGACCTTGACCGCGTCGGCCCCCGCGTCGACGAACGCCTGAGCGCCCTCCCGGGTCGCGACGTTGCCGCCGATCACCTGCACGTGCCGGGTGGCCGGGTCGGTCTTGAGGCGGCGGACCATGTCGAGCAGCAGGGTGACGTGGCCGTGCGCGGTGTCGGCGACCAGCACGTCGACGCCGGCCTCGACGAGGCTGGTCGCCCGCTCCCACGCGTCGCCGAAGTAGCCGATCGCGGCGCCGACCATCAGGCGCCCCTGGCCGTCCTTCGAAGCGTCGGGGAACTGCTCGGACTTCACGAAGTCCTTCACGGTGATGAGCCCGCCGAGGCGGCCCTGCGCGTCGATCAGCGGCAACCGCTCACGCTTGTGCTTGCGCAGCAGCGTGGTGGCCTCCTCGCGGCTGATGCCGACGTCGCCGGTGACCAGCGGCATCGGGGTCATCACCTCGTCGACCTTCGTGGTCGCCCACTCGGCGACGGGCGTGAACCGCAGGTCGCGGTTGGTGCAGATGCCGAGGAGCCGGTTGTCGGCGTCGACGACGGGGAGGCCGGAGACCCGGTACTCGCCGCAGATCCGGTCGAGCTCCTCCAGCGTCGCGTCGGGACCGATCGTCACGGGGTTGGAGATGATGCCGGTCTGCGTGCGCTTGACCAGGTCGACCTGGTAGGCCTGCTCCTCGGCCGACAGGTTGCGGTGGAGGATCCCGATGCCGCCCTGGCGTGCCATCGCGATCGCCATCCGCGACTCGGTGACGGTGTCCATCGCCGCGCTGACCAGCGGCGCCTTGATGCTGATCTCCCGCGTGAGGCGCGTGGTGAGGTCGATCTGGTCGGGCGCCAGGTCGGAATGACCCGGCAGCAGCAGCACGTCGTCGTACGTCAGACCCAGGGACGCGAACTTGTCAGGGACCTCCATGACGGAATCCTACGCGGCGCCTGAGCCTCCCCACGAACCGGGGAGCGCCGCTCGCGGCCGGTCCGCGGGCCGATCTGGCGCCCGCGCGCGCTGTAACTCAGTGTTCGTCTCGCTCCCACGGAGAAGCGGCCACTCCCTCTGCGCTGCGACCGGTCATACCGCCCCGGGAGCGCGCCGAACACCGAGGTGGTGCCTGGTGACCACGGATCCGAACGACCGATCACCCTCGCGGTCCTTGCGCCGATCAGTCAGGCTGGGGCGGTGACCAACGACCTCCCCCCGCACGTGCTGGTCCTCTTCGGCGCGACCGGTGACCTCGCCTCCCGGAAGCTCTTCCCCGGTCTCTACCGGTTGGCTCAGGACGGCCGCCTGCCGGAGCACCTCGCCGTGATCGGCAGCGGGCGCCGCTCGCCGGGGACCGACGAGGAGTTCCGCGACCACGTCCGCGAGGCGCTCGAGAAGTTCGTGGGCGAGGTCGACGAGGAGCTCGCCGGGCCGCTGTTGGAGCGGATCACGTTCGTGACCTCCTCCGCCGACGACGGCAAGGACCTGGCGCAGGCGGTGCGGGACGCGGAGGACAAGATCCTGGAGGAGGCGGGCTGCCTGTTGGGCGACGTACGACGGCTGCTCTACCTCTCCGTGCCGCCCTCCGCCGTCGAGAGCATGGTCGGCATGCTCGCCGAGGAGGACCTGGTCGACCGGTCGCGGCTCGTCGCGGAGAAGCCGTTCGGCACCGACCTCGCGTCGGCGCGCGCGCTCGACGCGGTGCTGCGCGACGCCTTCGAGGAGGGTCAGATCTTCCGGATCGACCACTTCCTCGGCAAGGAGGCGGTGCAGAACATCCTCGCGCTGCGCTTCGCCAACGGGCTCTTCGAGCCGGCGTGGAACAGGCACACCATCGAGTCGGTGCAGATCGACGTGCCGGAGAAGCTGACGGTCGAGGGACGCGGCAGCTTCTACGAGGGCACCGGCTGCCTGCGCGACATGGTCACCACGCACCTGTGTCAGCTGCTGGGGTTCGTCGCGCTGGAGGACCCGCACGCCTACCGGGAGTCCGCGATCCGCGCCGCGAAGGCCGCCGTCTTCGGCGCGGTCAGGGTGCTCGACCCGGACCGTGTCGTCTTCGGGCAGTACGACGGCTACCGCGACGAGCCCGACGTCGCCGACGACTCCGACGTGGAGACGTTCGTGGCGATCGAGGTCTGGATCGACAACGACCGTTGGCGCGACGTGCCGTTCTACCTGCGCACCGGCAAGGCGCTGGCCGAGGGGCGGCGCACGATCACGATCCGATTCCACGACCCGCGTCACCGCTGGCTCAAGCCGGAGGACGGCGGCACGCCGGCGCCCAACGAGCTCGTCATCGAGCTCGCCGACGACCCGCGGATCGCCATCGACGTCCGCGCCAAGCGACCGGGCCCCGACATGGCGCTCGTGGAAGGCGTCTTCCGGCTCGACCTGGTCGGCGACGCTCCCGGGTCGGACCCGCTCGAGGCCTACGAGCGCCTGCTCCTCGACGTGATGCGCGGCGACCGCACGCTCTTCATCAGCTCGGGCGAGGTCGAGCGGCTGTGGGAGATCTGCCAGCCCGTGCTCGACCGCCGGCCCGAGACGCAGCCCTACGAGCAGGGCTCGTGGGGACCGCAGGACGCGGTCGACCTCCCGCTGGGCGGCTGGCGACTCGGCAACCACCCACCCGACAGGTCGTTCAAGAGCTGAGGTCGACCGCGACGAGCTGGCCATTGCGACCCGGCGTCGGTCCGCCGGTCCACAGGTTCGTCGCGACGTAGAGCGTGTCCCCGTCGAGCGCGCACGAGAAGGCGCCCCGGTCCAGGCCGATCGTCCGGACGAGCTCCCCGCCCTCGGCGACCAGGGTGCAGGACTCGTGCGGCACGTCGGCGTACCAGATCCTCCCGGCCGGGTCCACGCAGATGCCGTCGGGCACGCCCTCGCCGAGGTCGGCCCACGTGCGGCCCTCCCCCAGCGACCCGTCGGCGCCGATGGGGAAGGCGGTCAGCCGGCTCCCGTAGGACTCCGCGACGACGAGCTCGTCCCCGATCACCGCGAGGCCGTTCGGGAACATCACGCCGCCGGCGACCCGCTCGGCACGGCCGTCGGGCGTGACGACGGCGATGAACCCCGGCCGCGGCTCACCGCCGGGGAACTCGAAGTCCACGTTGCCGACGTAGACGAAGCCGTCCTTGGTGACCGTGACGTCGTTAAAGCCGTGCTCGGACAGGTGCGCCAGGTCGGCGTACGTCGCGAAGACACCGTCGGTCTCCTGCACCAGCAGCTCGCGACCGTGCACGACGACCAGCCGCCCGTCGGGGAGGAAGTCGATGCACATCGGGAACGCGCTGCCCCTGGCGACGACCTCGGAGCCGCCGCTCACGAGGGCGTGGACCTCACCGGCACCCCAGTCGGAGACGTAGACGCGGCCGTCGCGGCACCGGGGCGACTCGGGGAAGGCGAGGTCGGAGAGGACGACGTCGATCTTGCTCATGGTGCTGGAGACCGCCGCGGTCACCCGGACTCATCGGCCCCACGTCGACAGCGGCTCCTAGCCACACCGATCCTGGGCCGGGTGACTCAGCCGAGGTTGCGCAGGACGACCACGTCGAAGTCGTTGAAGGCCGAGGCCACCAGATCCGGGTCCCCGTCGCCGTCGATGTCGCCGCTGGCGACGCCGACCGGTCCTCTGCCGATCCCTTCCGGGCTCGTCGGAGCCGCGCTGTAGTTGCCGAACCCGTTGTTGACGAGGATCGTCGCGTCGCCGGAGTTGCCGTTGACCACCGCGAGGTCGGTGTCACCGTCGCCGTCGAAGTCGGCCGCGGTGAGGTCGTTCGGCCGTAGGCCGACCGCCTCGGGACCGGTCGTGCGTTGGGTGAGCAGACCGTGGCCGTTGTTGAGCATGACCGACACGGTGTTGTCCGTGCGGTTCGCGACGGCGAGGTCCGGATGCCCGTCCTTGTTGGCGTCGAGGACGGCGAGGGCGTCGGGCGCGTTGCCCGTCTGCCGGACCGTGATGAAGTCGCGGTAGACGTAGTTGCCGACGCCGGTGTTGTAGAGCACCGAGACCCAGTGCGCGTTGACGCTGGCCACCGCCAGGTCCATGTCCCCGTCCTCGTCCCAGTCGGCCGCGACGATGTCGTGCGGGTCGGCGATCGCGAGCTCCGGGCTCGTGAAGCGGGGCCTGAAGTTGCCGAGGCCGTTGTTGACGAGGATCGCCACCCGCTTGGCGGTGTCCTGGGCGACCGCGAGGTCGAGGTCGCCGTCGCCGTCGACATCGACCGCGGCGACCGCGACCGCCGTGTCGTAGCCGGTCTCCGGGCTGGTCGAGCGCGGCGAGAAGTTGCCGAGGCCGTTGTTCACGAGGATGGTCAGGTCTCCCGAGGAGTAGTTCGGGATGACGAGGTCCAGGTCGCCGTCACCGTCGATGTCTGCGGGCTCGATGTCGGAGGGATTGTCACCCGTCGACTCGGGGCTGGTGCTCCGTGCCGCGAACCTCCCGGCGCCGTTGTTCATGAAGATGGCCACGTGGTCGTTGTCGCCGATCACGTCGCCGAGCGGCTCGGCGACCGCGAGGTCGAGGTCGCCGTCGCCGTCGAGGTCCGCGAGTGCGACCTTCCCGGGCGACCGGTCGAGGTGCTTGGGACTCCCGGGCGCCGGGTCGAAGTCGGTGGATGCCGCCATCGCCGGCAGCCAGCCGCAGAAGGCGACCGCGAGCGCGATCATTGCTGCTCGTCGTGCTCGACGGCCAGACAGCGCGAACAGGACTGTTCGATCGCTCATGGGGGAGCCTTCCGGGGAGCTGAAAGGTGAGGACCGATGCTCTCTCCGGCTGCGCTGGAGCGTCAATGACGCGAAATGACTAGCGAAAGACCCCTACACCCTGAGCTCGCCCACCGCGATCCGCACGGTGAGTGAGTCTCCCGCCATCCGGATGCGACCGCGCAGACCCGCGGAGAGCACCATGGGGAGCACGGACTGGCTGTCGGCGGGGGCGGTCAGCACGATCTCGTCCGCACCGCGGGCGCGCGCCATCCGGGCGACGTCGGAGAGCAGCTTGGTGCCGAGCCCGCGGCGCTGCCAGGCCGGCTCGACCCACATGTCGACCGGCCAGGGGGCGTCGGACTCGGCCGGCGTCTCGTGCCAGGCGCGGCCGACGACCCGGCCGCCGACGAGGCAGGACACCTCGGCCTCGCCCGTGACGTAGGTCGGCTCGGAGGCGTCGGCCGTGGCCGGCGCGGCGGGCGCCTGCCGGCTCAGCACGTCACCGACGAGCTCGGCCAGCGCCGAGCCGCGGGCGCGCTCGGCGGGGGTGAAGGGCGCGTCGCGCCGGACCTGGATGACCGCGGTGCCGACCGTCATCTCCAGAACGTCCTCCGAGCCGTGGCTCGGCTCGATGTCGGCGTCGAAGAGGTGGGCGACCACGTCGGGGAAGGAGGCGGGGTGGTCGAGGATCTTCTGCGCCGCACGCACGTAGCGGGTCGGTTGGTCGTCGAGCGCATGCTCGTTGACCGACTGCGCCACGACGGACTCGCCACCGGAGCGACTGACGACGTCGACGACCTCGGCCTCGCCCCAGTCCGCTGGGCTGTCGAGCACCACCTCGACGGTCGCGATGCTCGGATCGTCACCGCCGAAGACCTGGATCGCGCCGATGTTCACCCCCGCGGTGCCGCACTCCTGCGCCAGGGCAGCGAACTTGCCCGGGCGGTTCGGCAGGTCGGCGCGCACCCTCCACAGCATGGGTTCAGCATGCCTCATCGGACGGGACCTGTTCGCCCGCCGCGACCGGGATCTTCATCCGGTTCTGAGGCGGCGGGATCGGGCACGTCGTGAAGGCGGTGTAGGCGCACGGCAGGTTGGTGGCCCGGTTGAAGTCGAGCACGACAGTCCCGTCAGGCCCCGGCGGCGGGGCGGAGAGCTGGCGCCCGGCGCCGTACGTCGTGCGGCCCGATGTCGCGTCGGAGAAGAGCAGCCACAACCCGCCCTCGTCGTCGAGGGCCACGAGGCGCTGCTCCTCCCCGTCGATCCGGAAGGTCACCTCCCCGACCGCGTCCTCGACGACGGCGTCGGGAAGGTTCTGGATCTCGATGTCGGTGGGCGCCACCGCCGCGTAGGGGTGGAACGTCGCGGCCACCTGCCAGTGCCGGGAGGGCGGGTAGGTCGGGGTCTCCCGGTGCTCCGTGCGCAGCGCGTGCGCGGGATCGCGGGGCCGGAGCAGCACGGCACCGCCGCGGCGCGCGACCTCGATCCGCAGGTCACCCGACTCCGCGAGGATCCCGCTCTCGTCCACCTCTCCGATCACGGCCCGGCCCGCCAGGTCACGCCCGTCGAGGCTCAGCCGCTCGTCCTCGCCGAGCTCGACGACGACGCCGTCCGGCCCGAAGGACCACGCGCCGGGCACGCCGGGGATCCGTGCTGGTGCGTCGTCGAGCCAGTGCAGGCCGGTGATGGCCAGGAAGCCGTGCGGCGAGACCAGCCGCTGCTCGCGGGCCTCGTGCCAGTCGCGCCACTCCCCGAGAAAGGTCGCATCGTCCACCGGGGAAAAAATGCACCGAGTCGGCTCCTTTGACAAGAGCCGACCCGGTGGACGTGCGGGATCGATCAGTGACCGTGGCCGTGACCGTGCCCGTGGCCGGTGCCTGCGTCGGGCTCCTCCTCCTCGGGCTTGTCGACCACGAGGGTCTCGGTCGTCAGCAGCATCGCGGCGATCGAGGCCGCATTGACCAGCGCCGAGCGGGTCACCTTGACCGGGTCGAGGACGCCCTGGGCGACCAGGTCGCCGTACTCGCCGGTGGCGGCGTTGTAGCCGTTGCCGACACCGAGCTCGCGGACCTTGGTGGTGACGACGTAGCCGTTCTCACCGCCGTTCTCGGCGATCCAGCGCAGGGGCTCCTCGGCGGACTTGCGCACGATGCGCACGCCGATCGCCTCGTCGCCCGTGAGGCCGAGGTCCTTGTCGAGCACCGACACCGCGTGGATGAGCGCGGAGCCACCGCCGGGGACGATGCCCTCCTCGATCGCGGCGCGCGTCGCGGAGACGGCGTCCTCGATGCGGTGCTTCCGCTCCTTGAGCTCCACCTCGGTGGCCGCGCCGACCTTGATCACGCAGACGCCGCCGGCGAGCTTGGCGAGACGCTCCTGGAGCTTCTCCTCGTCCCAGTCGCTGTCGGCGGCCTCGATCTCCTTGCGGATCTGCGCCACCCGGCCCTCGACCTGCGCGGAGTCACCGGCGCCGTCGACGATCGTGGTGCTGTCCTTGGTGACGACGACGCGACGGGCCTGGCCGAGCGACTCGAGACCGATCTGGTCGAGCTTGAGGCCGACCTCGGGCGCGATGACCTGACCACCGGTCAGGATCGCGATGTCCTGCATCATCGCCTTGCGGCGGTCGCCGAAGGCAGGGCTCTTGACCGCGACGGCGGTGAAGGTGCCGCGGATCTTGTTGACGACGAGCGTCGAGAGGGCCTCACCGTCGACGTCCTCGGCGAGGATGAAGAGCGACTTGCCGGCCTGGATGACCTTCTCCAGCAGGGGCAGCAGGTCGGCGATCGCCGAGATCTTGCCCTGGTGCAGGAGGATGTACGGGTCTTCGAGGACGGCCTCCATGCGCTCCGTGTCGGTCACGAAGTAGGCGGAGATGTAGCCCTTGTCGAACTGCATGCCCTCCGTGAACTCGAGCTCGGTGCCCATGGTGTTGGACTCCTCGACGGTGATGACACCGTCCTTGCCCACCTTGTCGAACGCCTCGGCGAGCAGGTCGCCGATGTGGCTGTCGCGGCTGGAGATCGTGGCCACGTTGGCCATGTCGTCCTTCGACTCCACCTCGCGGGCCGACGCGAGCAGCGCGTCGGACACGGCCTGCGCCGCGGCGTCCATGCCGCGCTTGATGCCCATCGGGTTGACACCCGCGGCCACGGCGCGCAGGCCCTCGTGGACCATCGCTTGCGCCAGCACGGTGGCGGTCGTCGTACCGTCGCCGGCGACGTCGTTGGTCTTGGTCGCGACCTCCTTGGTGAGCTGCGCACCGAGGTTCTCGAACGGGTCGTCGAGCTCGATCTCACGCGCGACCGTCACGCCGTCGTTGGTGATGGTGGGGGCTCCCCACTTCTTGTCGAGGACGACGTAGCGGCCCTTCGGGCCCAGCGTCACCTTGACCGCGTTGGCGAGGGCGTCAACGCCCCGCTCGAGGGCGCGGCGGGCGCCCTCGTCGAACTCCAGGATCTTCGGCATTCGTCTACTCCTAGTAGAGAGGGTCCGAGCCCGGGAGCGGCGAGCTTGCGAGCCGGTCCCGAAAGGCGAGGAGATTGAGGAGGCCGAGGCACACCGGCGCGTCAGCGCCGGTGTGCCTCGGCCGTCTCGAAATCAATCAGGAAACGACGGCGAGGATGTCGCGCGCCGAGAGGATGAGCAGCTCCTGGCCGGAGTACTTCACCTCGGTGCCGCCGTACTTGCTGTAGATGACCTTGTCACCGACAGCGACGTCGAGCGGGACGCGGTTGCCGTTGTCGTCCACCCGGCCGGGGCCGATCGCGAGGACCTCGCCCTCCTGGGGCTTCTCCTTCGCGGTGTCCGGGATGACCAGGCCGGAGGCGGTGGTCTGCTCGGCCTCGAGCGGCTTGACGACGATGCGGTCCTCGAGCGGCTTGATGTTGATCGACACGTCGATCGACCTCTTTCTCACTTCGATATCTGGTGTGCAGGTCCGACGGGCTGACGCCCGCCCACGTTTGGTGCTTGCCTCCAGGAGTACGCCGTCGCGGGGGTCGCACTCTCATCGGCAAGCGCTGGCACACTCATGACGAGAGTGCCAACGCCGAAACTAGCACTCACGGCCAACGAGTGCCAGAGGGACCCCTGGGTCCTCGGCCCCGCACGCTGCCCGGCGCTGACGACGGAGGACCCGCCGGCGCCGCGACAACACCGACCAAAGTCGGTTGACCGTGCCGCACCGTCAACCACTAGCGTCGGGGCCATGTTCGGTGCGCTCGGAGCTTTCGTCACCCGTTTCCGCTGGTACGTCATCGCCGCGTGGGTCGTGATCGCCGTCCTCGTCGGCGCGTTCGCGCCCGCCCTGGAGTCGACGCAGGACAACTCGGAGTTCCTGCCCGACCACTACGAGTCGATCAAGGCGATGAACCTCCAGAGCGACGAGTTCGCCCAGGCATCGGCGCCCGGCGCGATCCTCATCGTCGAGCGCGACGGTGGCGGCAAGCTGTCGGGCGACGACCAGAAGGCCGCGATGGACATCGCCGGCAAGCTCGGGCCCGAGCTGTCGAAGAAGACCTTCCAGCAGACCGTCGTGATGACCGACGAGAAGGGCAACCCGAACCTGTCGGCGGACGGGACGGTCCTCCTGGGTGTCATCCCGCTGGCCGAGGACGCGAGCGGCTACGACCCGCAGAACATCGACGACGGCAAGGACCTGCGCGACGACATCGAGAGCCTGACCGACGGCACCGACCTCGAGATCCGCACGACGGGCACCGTCCCGCAGAGCCTCGACTCCCAGGAGTCCGGCGACAAGACCCTGCTCATCGTCGGCATCGCGACCGTCGTCCTCATCATCGGCCTGCTCGCGCTCATCTTCCGCAGCGTGCTGATCTGCCTCCTGCCGATCGTGACGGTCGCACTCGTGTCGGTGATCGCGACGGGTGCGATCGGGTGGGCCAACAAGGTCTTCGACCTCAAGGCCGACTCGTCGGTCGAGCAGATCCTCGTCGTGGTCCTCTACGGCGTCGGCACCGACTACATCCTCTTCTTCCTCTTCCGGCACCGGGAGCGGCTGCGCCAGGGAGCGGCCGTGAAGGACTCGGTGATCCACAGCCTCGACCGCGCCGGCGAGGCGATCGCCTCCGCCGGTGGCGCGGTGATCGTGTCGTTCATGGCGCTGATCCTCAGCTCGCTCAGCATCTTCCGGGCGATCGGCCCGGCCCTCGCGATCGCCGTCTTCGTCACGCTGCTCGCGGCGCTGACGCTGGTGCCCGCGATCGTCTCGCTGCTCGGCAAGGCGCTCTTCTGGCCCTCGAAGTCCTGGCAGCGCGAGCCGCAGCACGGCACGTTCAAGAAGTTCGGCGACACGGTCGGGAAGCGGCCCGGCATGATCGCCCTCGCCTCCGGTGGCGTCATGACCGTGATCGCGCTGGCGGCGCTCGGCTTCAACCCGTCCTTCGACTTCGCCTCCAGCCTGCCCAAGGGCGTGGAGTCGACCGAGGCGCAGCACACCCTCGAGGACCACTTCTCGAAGGGCGCCGCCGATCCCGTCCCGGTGCTGGTCGACACCCAGGGCGAGGACGTGACCGCGGAGGACCTCGCACCGCTCAAGACCGCGCTCGGCGAGGCCGATGGCGTCGACAAGGTGAGCGACCCGGTCGCCTCGAAGGACGGATCGGCCTACCAGCTCTACGTGACCCTGACCGACGACCCGACGTCCGACGCGGCCCAGGACAACGTCGCGGGCCCGATCCGCGACGCGGCCCACAAGTACACGCCCGACGGCACCGAGGCGTACGTCGGCGGCACGCCCGGCATCTTCGCCGACATGTCGAAGGCGATGGCACGCGACTACAAGGTCGTCTTCCCGGTCGCGGCGATCGTCATCATGCTGATCCTCGCGCTGCTGCTGCGCAGCCTCGTGGCCCCGTGGTACCTCATGGCCGCGGTCGGTCTCGGCTTCGCGGCGACCCTCGGCGCCACGGTGATCGCGTTCCAGCACATCGGCGGCGAGCCCGGCCTGATCTTCATGCTGCCGATCTACATCTACCTGTTCGTCACGGCCCTCGGCACCGACTACAACATCTTGATGATCGCGCGACTACGCGAGGAGGCCCGCGAGGGCCGGGAGCCCCGCGCCGCTGCCGCGTTCGCGGTCAAGGAGGCCGGCCCCACCATCGCGTCGGCCGGTGTCATCCTCGCCGGCACGTTCGGCTCGCTGATGCTCGGCGGCAACACGCTGATCGTCTCGATGGGCTTCGCCCTCGCCATCGGCATCCTGCTCGCCGCCTTCGTGATGGCGATGTTCTTCACGCCGTCGCTGACCGCGCTCATCGGGCACGCCGCCTGGTGGCCCGGCCACGGCGACGAGGAGCGCCCGCACCGCGAGGTCGAGACCACCACCTGACAGGATCGGCGGGTGGACCTGGAGTCTTTCCGCTGGCTGCTCACCGACGAGGGGCAGGCGCTCCTCGCTCGGGCGACCGAGCTCGTGGACGTCCCCGAGCTCCGGGCGCAGGCCGAGCTCCGTCGTACTGCTCCGCCGGAGGCGGTGGCGACCGCCCTGACCCAGGTCGAGCTGCGCGCCAAGGCGGAGGCGAAGTTCGGCGACCTTGCCGCCCGGCTCTACTTCACCCCTGACGCGTTGGAGCAGGCGACCCGCCTCCCGGTGTCCACGCACCGCGCGGGGCGCTACGGCGCCTTCGGCGCGACCACGTTGATCGACCTCGGGTGCGGGATCGGCGGCGACCTGATCGCCGCGGCGCGCACCGGGATGGTCTGCGCCGGTGTCGACCGCGACCCCGTGCGGGTCGCCGTCGCCGAGGCCAACCTCGCGGCGCTCGGACTTCCCGGCGCGGTCCAGGTCGCCGACGCGACGACCGTCAACCACGCCCCCTTCGACATCGCCTTCGCCGACCCTGCGCGCCGCACCGGAGCCGGCCGCAGCTTCGACGTCGACGACTGGGTGCCGCCGTGGTCGTGGGTCACCGAGCTGCTGCGCCGCGACGCCTGCGTCAAGGTCGCCCCCGGCATCCCCCACGACCTGGTGCCCGCCGGCGTCGAGGCCGAGTGGGTCAGCGACGGCGGCGAGGTCAAGGAGGCCGCGCTCTGGTCCGGGCGTACGGCGACCGCCGACCGTCGCGCCACCGTGATCGGCCCCGGCGGGCTGGCATCGATCACCGACGAGGACGACCCGGGCGTCGACGAGGTCGGGGTCGGTCCCGTCGGCGACTACCTCTACGAGCCGGACGGCGCGGTCATCCGCGCCGGCCTGGTCACCGCGGTCGCTGCCGGGGTGGCGGGCCGCCTCCTCGACGCGAAGATCGCCTACGTCACCTCCGACCAGTCCTTCCGCACCCCGTTCGCGCGCGGCTACCGGGTGGTCGAGCACCTCCCCTACCGCGAGAAGCAGCTCAAGGCGGCGCTGCGCGAGCGCGGGATCGGCCGGCTGACGATCAAGAAGCGCGGCGTGGACGTGACCCCGGAGGCGCTGCGCAAGCGGCTGGCGCTGGTGGGCGACGAGGAGGCGACCCTCGTGCTGACCCGGGTCGAGGGGCACGGCACCGCGCTCCTCGTGACGCCCTTCTGAGCCTTTTCTCCGAAATCGCGTGATGTTCGGGCAGGGTGCCTCGTCCGGATCGGTGTAAGGATCCCGATCTCGGAGGTATCCACCGATGAGCACCACCAAGAAGCACCGCGCGACCGAGCCCGTCACGGCCGGCGCCCGCACCGACGGCGCAGGCGGAGCCCACCGCTCCTCACGCACCGGCGAGACCGTGCTGCTGCTGTCGCTCGGCACGGTCCTGATCGTCATCGCGATGGTGATGACGGTGCACAGCTGACCGGCCCGCATCCGGGGCGCCAACCTGCAGCCGGGGTCGTGCGTCCTACGGGCATGGCCCCGTCCCGACAGCTCCTTGCCGCCGCGGTCGCTGCCGCCGTACTCCTGAGCGGGTGCGGTGGCGGCGGCCCGTCGGCGGGACCGTCGTCACCCACCACGCCGTCGAGCCCGACGACCGCGGTGACGACCGCGGCGCCCACGGGCCTCGACGCCACCGCCTGGCTCGCGGGACTGCGGGTCGGCCGCCCGCCGGCGATCGGCTACGTCATCGGGCACCGCTACCACGCTCCCGACGGCCACATCGTCCGCGTGCTGCCCGATCACGGCACCACCTCGATCGCCCGGCTCGGTGACGACTTCCTCGCCACCAGCGACCAGTACTTCGAGGGCACGACCGCGATCTACCGGCTCGACCGGAGCGGACGCGTCCTTGCGTCCGGGACGGTCAGCTCGCCCCCTGTCCTGAGCGCGGACGGGCGGACCCTCCACTGGCTGACGTTCACGCCGCCGGAGACCGGTCTGGAGCGCCCCACCCGCCTGCACCGGGCCGACGTCACGACGGGCGGGACGTCGTGGGTCGCACTGCACGTCGCGCCGGCCTTCCTGACCTCCGTCGTCGGCGTGGTCGACGGCACCGCGGTGCTGACGACCGGCTGGGGCGGACGCACCGACACCTGGCTCGCGCCGGCTTCTGGCGCCCCGCGCAGGGTCCGATCCCTCGACGGGGCCACCGCGGTCGCCCCGAGCGCCCGCCTGGTCGCGCTCCGCACTGGCAAGGACCACAACGCGCTCGAGGTCGTCGACCTCGCCAGCCGCGACCCGTTGTGGCACGCGGAGGGCACCTATCCCGTCGCCTTCAGCCCGTCGGGACGCCGGCTGCTCGCCTTCGAGGGGCGCCGGCTCGTGGTGCTCGACGCGCGGACCGGCGACCTCAGCCGAGTGCTCCCGCGGCCGTCGTACCGGCGCGGCGCCTGGCTCTCCGAGCAGCTCGCCTGGGAGGACGAGCGCCACCTGCTGGCCGGGGTCGACCTGCCGCACCGCACCGCCGTCGTGCGCATCGACGTGGCGACCGGCGAGCTCTCCACCGCCATCGACTGGACCCCGTCGGAGGGCACCTACGGGGTGGCGTTCGAGACGTCCCGCTGATCAGCCGGAGCGCTCCGGGAGCACGACGATGCCGCCCACCGGTGACCGGTGGACGGCGTCGCTCGTGGACCTGCCGTCAGGTGCCGGGCGCCTCTTCCTTGACGGCCTGCACGGCCGACTGGCCCTCGTCCTTGAGGTTCGCTGCGCTGTCCTCGGCGCTTGCACGCACCTCCTGCACCGCATCGGTGGCGGACTCCTTGAGGTGCTGACCGACCTCCTGCCCGACGGCCTTCGCCTGGTCCGCGATCGGTGAGTCCTTCACCGCCTCGGTGAGCAGCTGAGCGGCCTGCGCCTCCTTCTCGGAGGCGGGGAGCAGCGCCGAGATCACCATGCCGGCACCGAACGCCACGAGGCCGGCCGCGAGCGGCGACCCCTGGGTCTGCCGTTCGATCACGTCGACCGCCGACTGGGCGCCGTCCGTGACCGTGCCGACGGCGCCGGAGGCGGCGTCCCTGGCCGAGCCCGCAGCGCCCTGCGTCGTACCGCTGGCGCTCTGCGCGGTGCCCATGACCGAGCCCTTGAGGGACGACAGCCGACCGCGCACCGCTTCCTTGCGCCGTTCGACGATCCGCCCGGGGCTGACCTTGTCGTAGAGCGCGTCGACGTCACGGGTCAGGTGCTCCCGTGTGTCGGCGATCCCCGTCGTCATCCGTTCTTCAGCTGCTTGGCCCATGCCGCGTCCTCCTTGAGGGTCCTCTGCGTTGTCTCGAGCTTGGGGTTCATCGACTTCAGCTCCTTGCGCCCGACGACCGCCATCAGGGCTGCTGCACCCAGCCACAGCACCGTCACGATCAGTGCCGCGAGCGCGGTGTGCATCCACTCGTCGAGCAGGAACATCACCGTCAGGGACAGGAAGATCAGGGCCAGGTGCCCGGCGATGCCGGCGCCGCCGAAGAGGCCGGCGCCCTTGCCCGCCTTCGCCGCCTCGGCCTTCGCCTCGGTCTTGGCGAGCTCGATCTCCTGCTTCACCAAGGTGGTCAGGTCGTTGGCGATGTCGCCGACGATCTCGCCCAGGGAGCGCCCGTCCGCGGTGGTCGTGGTGCCACCGGGCCCGGTCTGCTGACCACCGGGGGCGTACGTCGTTCCCGGCTGCTCGGTCACAGTGCGCCTCCGGGCGTCGGACCGTCAGCGGGGTAGACCGGCGTCCCGGTCGGCGAACCGGTGCCGGCGAGCGGGTCGTCGGTGGCGGTGCCCGACGGCCAGGCCGCGGGTGCCGGGGAGGCCGGGACCTCCTGGGTCGGCGGGGCGGGCGGCGCGGGCGGGGCGGGCGACATCGAGGCCGTGCTCGTCCCGACGGGGTCGGGCGCAGGGCTGCCCGCCGCGGTCGATGGCGCAGGCGTCGTACCCGGGTCGCCCTGGGCGTCCTTCGCCCCGCGCGCCAGTCGGCCGGCCACCACTCCCGCCGCCAGGGCGCCGAGGAGGAACGTCCCGGGACGCCGTCGCGCGAAGGAACGCGCCTGGTCGAGCAGCTCGGCCGGCTCCCGGCCCTCGAGGTGCGAGGTCAGCGTCCGTGCGTGGTCGCCCACCTGGCTCACCAGGTCCTGCGCGAGCCCGCCCTCGACGGCCTCGCCCCGCGTCATCCGCGCCAGGTCGTCGGCGAAGGACTGCAAGGTCGAGCGCAGGCTGTCGAGCTGGCCGCGGGACTGCTCCTCGAGCTGGGTCCTCGCGTCGTCGAGGAGGTTGCGCGCCTGCTCCTGCGCGTCGCTCGCGACGGACCTCGCCTCGTCCTTGGCGACGTCGGCCACCCTCGTGCCCTCGTCGGCCGCGGTGCTCGCGGCCTGCTGGGCCTGTTGCTGGACGTGCTCCCGCGTGCCTTCCGGGCCGGTCTGCGGCGGGGCGCCTGTTCCGTAGTCGTAGGTCGTCATCGAAATCCCTTCCGTGGAGAGGGAGCGCAATACCCCGACCTCCTCCCCCGACCCCCGACCTGCGCGAAGTGCGCATGATCTGCGCGCCCTGCGGGCGTGTTCGCGAATCGTTCGCGTTCGTGGGGGTACTTCCCGCGCGTGCTGGACCTGGGGGCGTTGGAGGCTCGGCTGCGGCGGGCCGGGCTCCGGGTGACGCAGCCGCGGCTCGGCGTGCTCCTGGTCCTCGAGCGGGCGCGGAGCGACCAGGCTCACCTGTCGGTGGCCGAGACGGTCGAGCGCACCCGGGAGATCGTGGCCGGCCTGTCACCGCAGACCGTGTACCGCTGCCTCGACGCGCTCGTCTCGGCCGGCCTCGCGCGCCGGGTCGACCTCCCCGGGGCGCCGGCGCGCTTCGAGACGGGCGGCGACCACCACGACCACCTGGTCTGCGACCGGTGCGGCTCGATCACCAACGTCGCGCGCACCGAGCCCGCGGGCGAGCGGCTCGAGGTCGCGGAGCGGCACCGCTTCCAGGTGCTCCAGACGGAGGTCGTCTTCCACGGCCTGTGCGCCGCCTGCAGCACCGCCTGAGAGCGACACGAGGGCAATTGCAACCATTCTCCGACGGGTTGCGTCCTCCACCCGACAGAGTTCCACCCGGGGACCAGGATCGAAGGAGGGCAGCCGATGAGCCGGAGGACCCGCGAAGCAGAGCGGGACGCCGAGTTCACCGAGTACCTCGCGGTCCGGCAGCCCAGCCTGCTGCGCACGGCGTACCTGCTCACCGGCGATCGCCACCAGGCCGAGGACGTCCTCCAGACGTCGCTCGCCAAGCTGTACCTGGCGTGGGACAAGGTCCATGACCGCGGCGCCGTCGACGCGTACGTGCGCCGCATCATGGTCAACGAGAACAACTCGCTGTGGCGCCGCGCGTGGAAGAAGCGCGAGTGGGCCACCGACGAGGTCCCCGAGGGTGCTCCGCACCACGACCAGTACGACGACGGCACCAACGACCAGCTGTGGGCCGTCGTCCAGACCCTGCCTCCGAAGGCGCGGTCGGTGGTCGTGCTCCGCTACTACGAGCAGATGTCCGAGGCCGAGGTCGCCGACGCACTCGGCATCTCCGTCGGCACCGTCAAGTCCCAGTGCAGCCGGGCGTTGTCCGCTCTCCGCGAGCGGGTGCCCGCCGAGCTCCACCCCCGCTACGGCGAGGAGTCCACGTCATGAACCAGACCCCGAACGACCCCACCAGCTCCAGCAGCTCCGACACCCCTTGGGAGGAAGCGATGTCCCGCGACTTCGACGCGCGCGTCCGCGACCTCCACGAGGCTCCGCTCGACTTCGACTCCGTCAAGGGCAAGGCGCACAAGATCCGCCGCAACCGGCGCGCCGCCGTCGCCGGCGGCGTCCTCGGCGTCGCCGCCGTGATCACGCCGATCGCGGTGATCGCGGGCGGCCACGGGACCGGCAAGGCCGACCAGCAGCCGTACGTCGGCCGCAGCGACCAGCCGACGTCCCAGACGTCCGATCCGGCGAACGACGACGTGGCGGTCGACTACCTGTCCCGCGGCGAGTGGCACCAGGCCGACGGTGACACCGTGGAGCTGCCGAAGAACGACCAGCCCTACCGGGCCGCCGTGCTCTGGGACGGCCAGCTGGTCGCCACGCGCTACGACGGCGAGGTCTACGACGTCGCCGACGTCATCGCGGACGACGGCACGGTGGTCGACTCGTTCTCCACCACGAGTCCTGTCGCCGTCAACGACGGCGGCACGACGATCGCGTGGATCGGTACCGACGGCAAGGTCATGACGGCGTGGGACGGCGACGAGGTCGACCTCGGCACCGTGGACCTCGCGGCCGCGGGCGAAGGCGTCGCGTGGACGGTGGCCGCCGTCACCGGGGGGCCCGACTGCCACGAGGCGGTCGACGGCTGCATGGTCTTCGCCAACAGCAACCTCGGCGACGAACCGACGACGTACTCCTCCCACGGGATCGTCGACAACCCCATCCCCGGCGCGAAGAGCTATGCGGACGCCGGCACGGTCGGCGGGTTCCGTGCGACCTACATCGACACCTACAACCAGGACACCTCGGTCTGCGGTGGCCTGTACGACCTCGAGAAGGGCAAGCCCGCCTGGCAGACCTGCGACTTCGACCCAGGGGCGATCTCGCCCGACGGCAAGTACGTCGCCGGCGCTCCGTCGTACGGCGACGGGCTGGGCGACTCCCAGGTCAACATCCTGAAGGCCACCGACGGGGCCTCGACCGGCCAGTTCGCTCCCGAGGGAGGCTTCGTGTCCACGGACTACGCCTGGTCGGAGTCGAACACCCTGGTCTTCTCGACCTACGACGGCGCGACGTGGCACCTGATGTCCATGGAGCCCAGCGGCTCGCTCACCGAGCTGACCGACGCCAAGGGGCCGGCCGAGGACAGCCCGTTCGTCATCGTCCAGCACTGATGCCGCGGTCCGTCCGGGCGCGGAGGAGCTCGCCCGACACTGGGGACGCCCACCGGTAGCCTCCGGCGGGTGAGGTCCCGCGGTCACCTGTCCCCCCTGCGGGTCGCGAACTTCCGCTGGTTCTTCCTCGGGGAGACCATCAACAGCGCGGGGTCCTCGATGTCGGGGATCGCGCTGGCCTTCGCCGTGCTGGCGATCAGCGACTCGGTGTCGGCGCTCGGGTGGGTCGTGGCGGCGTGGACGGTGCCGATGGTGGCGCTCATGCTGCTGGGCGGCGCGATCGCCGACCGCCTGCCGCGGGCGCTGGTGCTGCGCGGGTGCAACCTGGTCCAGGGCATCGTCCAGGCCTGCACGGCCGCGCTCGTGCTGACCGGCACCGCCGAGATCTGGCACCTCGTGGTGCTGCAGCTCGTCAGCGGCACGGTGTTCGCGGTGAGCTATCCCGCGTTCCACGGGATGGTGCCCGTGCTGCTGCCGAAGGAGGAGCGCAAGGCGGCGTTCCTGCTGATGGGCCAGGCCGAGAGCGGCCTGAGCATCATCGGCCCCGCACTCTCGGGCGTGCTCGTCGCGACCGTGGGGCCCGGCTGGGCGCTGGCAGCCGACGCGGCGACGTACGTCGTCGCAGCCGGGTTCCTCTCCGCCGTACGACTGCCGCTCGGTGCGCGGCCCGACCGCCAGCAGAGCGTGCTCGGCGACTTCGCGGCGGGGTGGTCCTACGTGCGGTCGCTGGGGTGGGTGATCCCCGTCGCCTCCTGCTCGCTCGTCTTCAACGCGCTGATCAGCGGATCACTCGGCGTGCTCGGTCCGTCGATCGCCAACGACACGATCGGCGGCGACGGCTGGGGCTTCGCGCGGGCCGGGCAGGCCGTCGGGGTGTTCGTGTCGGCCTTCTTCCTCGCCCGCCTCACGATGCGGCGCTCCCTGCGCGCGTGCGTGCTCGGCTTCACCGCCTCGGCCGTGCCCATGCTGCTGCTCGGCACCTGGGTCAACACCGTCGCGCTCGCCGTGGGCTTCCTCATCGCCGGTGCGGGACTGGCGGTCGTCAACCTCTCCTGGAGCCTGACGGTGCAGGAGAAGGTTCCTGAGCACATGCTGTCGCGGGTGATGGCGATCGACGGGTTCTTCTCGTTCGTGGCGATGCCGATCGGGCAGCTCGTCGTCGGTCCGCTCGCGATCGCGTTCGGCACCCGTGACGTGATGCTCGGGAGCGCTGTCCTCTGCGTCGTGGTCGGCGCGATCGGCGCCACCAGGCCCGCGATCCGCAACCTCGAGCTCGACGGCTCGAGCCCGGATCCCCCCTAGGGATCGACGGATTGCAACCGTTCGGCCCCGATCGGCGTCCTCCTGCCAGACGGGCGCACCAGCGCCTCGACCATCGGGCAAGGACCATCATGACCATCAAGCTGCACTCCCGGATCGCCGTCGCGGCGGTGATCGCCCCTCTCGCCGTGCTCGCGACCGCGTGCGGCAACGGCGACGACTCGCCCGCCAAGGCGGCCGACGACTCGACCACCTCGTCCTCCGCGACGACCACGCCGGCCGCCGACGACACCACCACCACGACCGACCCGACCGACACCTCGGACACGCCGGCCGACCCCGCCGGCATCGACTACGTCGAGGGCGGCACCTGGCACCGGGCCGACGGCACCACCGTCGAGCTCCCGGCCAAGGACTACGACGGCGCGGTCATCTGGGACGGCCGGCTCGTCGTCACCAAGTGGGACGGCGAGATCTACTCCGATGCCGACGTGATCGCGGCCGACGGCACCGTCGTCGACACGTTCCGCACGACGGCCCCCGTGGTCGTCAACGACGCCGGCACCACCATCGCCTGGATCGACCCCGAGAGCGGCGACGTGATGACCGCCTGGGAGGGCGGCCAGGTCCAGCTGGGCCACGTCGACCTCGCCGCCCCCGGCGAGACGATCGCCTACTCCGCCGTGGCCGTCATCGGCGGTCCCAACTGCTACGAGGTGCACGACGGCTGCCAGGTCTTCGTCAACTCCGGCGTCGGCCAGCCGCAGGAGTTCGACTCCCACGGCGTCAACGACAACCCGATCCCCTCGGCGATCGACTTCAACGACGTCACCGCCGACGGCCTGGTCACCTACGTCGACAGGGTCGAGGACGACGGCTCCTGCAGTGCGCTCGTCGACCTCACGAAGAACAGCACCAAGCCCAGGTGGCGGACCTGCGACTTCGAGGCCAACCTGATCGCGCCCGACGGCCAGCACGTGCTCGCTCTGCCGGCGTACTACGACGGGCTCGGCGTCTCCGACCTCGCGATCGTCGACGCGCAGACCATGGAGGAGACGGGTCGCTACGGCGTCGAGGGCGGCTTCAGCTCCAACTGGGCCTGGTCGGCCGACGGCCGCCTCGTCCTCGACTCGTACGACGGCGCGCAGTGGCACCTCTTCGCGATGACGACCGACGGGGCCACCGAGGAGATCGCCGACCCGGTGAAGGGCTCGGAGGAGAACAGCCCCTACACGATGATCCTGCACTGATCCTCAACGCTCCGTGACCACCAGCGCCCACGCCAGCAGGCCGAAGGCGCCGGTGGTCAAGATCGTGCGGACGACGTTCGACACGACCCACCGGGTCTCGTGGAAGGCCGCTCGGGCGGCTGCCACGTCGATCCTGCCGGGGTCGCCGGCGGCCTTGAGGGCGTCGTTGAGCGGCACGTTGACCGCGACCGTCAGCACCACCGCCACCAGGTAGAGGCCGAAGGCGACGGCGATCCAGACGAAGGCGCCGGTCCGCAGGGCCGCCACCCCGGCCAGCGCCGTCAGCAGCAGCGCACCGAAGAAGCAGCAGCCGATGAACCACGGGTTCATGATCGCCCGGTCCATCGCCTGGAAGGACCCGACGAACGTCCGGTCGTCGGTCCTCCCCAGTCCCGGCATGATCGTGTGGGCGTAGAGGGCGAAAGCGCCCGCGGTCAGGCCCATCGTGAGGGTCGCGGCCATCAGGGTGAGGATGCGGAGTGCGGTCATGGCTCCATCCCATCCGCTCCGGGCGAGACGCGACATCGCCGAGACGCTCGATCCCATACGCGATCGTCTTAGGCTTCCGCCATGGACGCACTCGGTGCACTGCTCAGCGGGCCACGGGCCCAGGACGCCTTCCTGCTCCGCGCCGTGCTCGAGCCGCCCTGGTCGATCCGCATCGAGGACGAGGCCCCGCTCACGGTCGTGACCATGGTCAGCGGCACCGCCTGGCTCGCTCCCGAGGGTGGGGAGCCGACCTCGCTCGGCCCCGGCGACGTGCTCGTCGCGCTCGGGCCCGAGCCCTACACGATGGCCGACTCCCCGGACACGCCCGTGCAGACGATCATCCATCCCGACCAGCGCTGCACCACGTTGTACGGCGAGGAGCTGGCCGACAAGCTGAGCCTCGGCGTCCGCAGCTGGGGCAACGGTGCGGACGGCGGCACGGTGATGCTGATCGGCACCTACCAGCTGGCCGGGGAGGTGAGCCGGCGGCTGCTCGCGGCACTCCCGCGCTGCCTCGTGCTCCACGCCGACGAGTGGGACTGTCCCGTCACCGGACTGCTCACGAGCGAGATCGGCCGTGACGAGCCGGGCCAGGAGGCGGTGCTCGACCGGATGCTCGACCTGCTGCTGATCTCAGCCCTGCGCGCGTGGTTCGCGCGCCCCGGCACCGCGGCGCCGAGCTGGTACCGCGCCAACGCCGACCCCGTCGTCGGCCGCGCCCTCCGGCTGATCCACAACAACCCCGAGCACCCGTGGACGGTCGCCGAGCTCGCCGCGACCACCGGCCTGTCGCGGGCAGCGCTCGCGCGCCGGTTCGCCGCCTTGGTCGGCGAGCCACCGATGGCGTACCTGACCGGCTGGCGCATCGCCCTCGCCGCCGACCTGCTCCACGAGCCGGGCGCGACGCTCGAGTCCGTCGCCCGCCAGGTCGGCTACAGCACGCCGTTCGCCCTCAGCACCGCCTTCAAGCGGATCCGCGGCGTCTCCCCCGCCGAGCACCGCAGGGCGTCCTAGGGAGCGGACGGTCCTGGCGCGTCACCCGGTCAGGTGGCGAGGACGGAGGTGACGGGGAGGCTGGAGTCGGCGGGGAGGTCGTACGACGACGGGGGCAGCCCCTTGGCGACGATGGTCGAGCCGAGGGCGGCCACCATGGCGCCGTTGTCGGTGCAGAGGCCGGGGCGGGGCACGCGCACGCGGATGCCGAGCTTCGAGGCGCGCTCCTCGGCGAGCGCCCGCAGACGCGAGTTGGCGGCGACGCCGCCGCCGATGAGCAGGTCCTCGATGCCCTCGCTGGACGCGGCGTCGAGCGCCTTGCGCACGAGCACGTCGCACACGGCCTCCTGGAACGAGGCCGCGACGTCGGCGACGGGCACCGGCTCGCCGGAGCGCTCCCGCGCCTCGACCCACCGGGCGACCGAGGTCTTCAGGCCCGAGAAGGAGAAGTCGAAGCGGTGCCGCTCGAGGTCGCGCCTGCTCGACAGGCCACGCGGGAAGTCGATGGCGACCGACGAGCCGGAGCGCGCCTGCCGGTCGATGTGGGGACCGCCGGGGAACGGCAGTCCGAGGAGCCGCGCCACCTTGTCGAAGGCCTCCCCTGCGGCGTCGTCGATCGTGGCGCCGAGCGGGTCGATCGAGCCCGTCACGTCCTCCACGCGCAGCAGGCTCGAGTGCCCGCCGGAGACGAGCAGCGCCAGGCACGGCTCGGGCAGCGGCCCGTGCTCGAGCTGGTCGACGGCGACGTGGGCGGCGAGGTGGTTGACGCCGTACAACGGCTTGCCGAGCGAGAGGGCGAGCGACTTCGCCGCGGCGACGCCGACGAGCAGCGCGCCGGCGAGGCCCGGGCCGCTCGTCACGGCCACCGCGTCGACGTCGTGCAGCGCGATGCCGGCCGTCTCGCAGGCACGCTCGATCGTCGGCACCATCGCCTCGAGGTGCGCGCGACTGGCGACCTCCGGCACGACCCCGCCGAAGCGGGCGTGCTCCTCGACGCTGCTCGCGACCGCGTCGGCCAGCAGCGTGTGCCCGCGGACGATGCCGACACCCGTCTCGTCGCAGGAGGTCTCGATGCCGAGCACGAGCGGTTCGTCGGTCACGGCGTCATTCTCACAAATCGTTCCAGGACGACGGCGTCGGTCCCGTCGCGGTAGTAGCGCGCCCGGCGCGAGATCTCGGTGAACCCGGTGCCGGCGTAGAAGGCCCGCGCCGGCGCGTTGTCCTCCCGCACCTCGAGCAGGATCCGCTCCGCTCCCCCCGCCCGCGCGTGCGCGTCGACCGCGTCGAGCAACGCGGACGCGACCCCGGTGCGCCGCTCGTCCGCCTCGGTCGCGATCCGCTGCAGCTCGGCGAGGTCCTGCACGACGCAGACCACGGCATAGCCGACGACGCGGGAGTCGCGGTCGGCGACGAGGTACGACGTCGTCGGCACCAGTCCGGCGACCGCCTCCTCCACGAGCACCGGCGACCACGGGTCGGCCGGGAAGGAGACGGTCTCCAGGTCGCAGATCGCGTCGACGTCGCCCAGGCGCGCCGCCCGGACCGTCACGCTCACGAGACCGGCTTGGGCGCGCGCGGGATCTCGGCGTCCGGGCGGCGCAGGTAGAGCGGCTCCGGGTCGCGCAGCTCGGCCCGCTCCTCGACGACGCAGCGCGCGAGCCAGCCGGCCGAGGGCCGCAGCGGCGCGCGTCCCGACGGGAACGCGTCGGGGTAGAGCGAGCCGCCCTCCCCCACGACGGCCACCTCGGTGGCCACGTCCGCGGGTCGCTGGACGTCGGGTCCGGAGGTGCGTGCGCCCCCGTCGTCGTACGTCGCCAGGTAGACCTCCCGGCGGCGCGCGTCGCTCGCCACCACGAACGGTCCCTCGACGGTGCCGGTCTCCACCGCCTCGACGGCGAGCACGTCGAGGGAGCAGACGCCGTAGACCGGGATCTCCAACACGTAGGCCATGGTGCGGGCCGAGACGAGCCCCACGCGCAGACCGGTGAACGGGCCGGGGCCGACGCCGACGGCGATCGCGGTCAGGTCCCGCGGGCTGATGCCGGCCCGGCGCAGGGCCTGGTCGACGAGCGGGGTCAGCTGCTCGCCGTGACGCATCGTCTCCGAGGAGGTCAGCTCGACCACCACGTCGCTGCCGTCGTGGACGGCCACGGTGACGGTCGGCGAGGACGTGTCGAAGGCGAGCAGCACGTGCCCGAGGCTAGCGCGCGCCGCACTGCCCGCGGCAGCCGCTACTGCCAGACCTTCACCCAGTCGACGAGCAGCGTGAACCGGTCGGGGGTGTCGGCGGTGGCGGCGTTCCAGAGCCCGCCCCACGCCTGGGTGAGCACCACGTTGAAGGGCTGGTCGAACGGTTGCGAGGCGACGAGCGGCGCCAGCGGCGACCAGGAGTGCTGGTAGGTGAGGACGTCGTCGTAGTAGAAGCGCATCGTGGTCGGCGTCCACTCGACCGCGTAGGTGTGGAACCGGTCGGCCGCGGCGAACGCGGTGTCCTCGCCGGTCTGCACGTTCCTGAGACCGTCGACGTAGTGCAGCGACGGGTAGACCTGGTCCGACAGCGCGCTGTACCACTCGGCGACGTCGATCTCCCCCGACTGCGGCCACGCCCCGTAGGTGTTGCGGTTCGGGTAGAGCCACAGCGCGGCGTGGGCGCCCGACACGGTGACGTCGGGCATCCGGGCGCGGAAGGCGAACCGGCCGTAGGCCTGGGCGAACTTCCCTCGTGTCGACACCGTCGCCGCGGCGAGGTTCGTGCGGAAGTCGCCGAGCGGGTTGCGGCACAGGAACGTGTGGAGTGTGCGCTTCGCGCTGAGCCGCAGCAGGCCGCCGTCCACCGCGAGCGTCCAGGGCTTGCGGAGGTAGCAGCTCGCGCCGCCGTTCGTCACACCGCTGACCGCGGTCTCCCCTGCCGACCACTTGGTGCCGTCGAGCTCGGTGCCGTCGAAGTCGTCGACGAAGCTGCACTCCCACCATCCGCCCTCGGCCTTGCGCAGCCGTCGACCGCAGTCGTCCGGCCCGCTCACCAGAGGAGCCGCGGCAGCGGCCCGGCCGGCGACCGCGACCGTCGCCGCGTCGGACGCCGGCACCGGGACGACCACGGCCGCCACCACGGCGAGCGAGGCCAGCAGCAGGAAAAAAGCGCGCGCGAACCGCATGTGCGGAGATCCCCTCCCAAGGACTTCCCGAGATCTCCGCGGCCACCCTCATAGCCGCGGAGCAAGGTCAAGACTTGAACTACTCAGGAGACTACGGAACCCCGCGCCACGACCCATCGGTCGAAGGTGGGCCGGTGCGATGACCCGAACAGGCCATGCCGGTCAGCGACCGGCAGCGGGGGATCCCGGAAGCGGGACACCCAGCCACCGCAGGCCCAGCGGGTCGAGCTCGACCGTGCGCGGATCGGTGTCGTCGGCCTCGGGATCGGTGCCGACCGCGCGCGTGATCCGGATCTCCAGCGGAGACTCGGCCAGGTCCTCGGCGAGCCCCTCGCCCCACTCCACCACGGTGACGGCGCGGTCGAGGTCGGTGTCGAGGTCGAGGTCGTCGAGCTCGGCGGCACCCCCCAGCCGATAGGCGTCGACGTGCACGAGGTCCGGTCCCCCGACGAGCGAGGGGTGCACCCGCGAGATGACGAACGTCGGCGAGGTGATCCCGCCGCGCACCTGCAGGGCGGCGCCCAGTCCCTGGGTGAACGTCGTCTTCCCCGCACCGAGGTCGCCGCTCAGGACGAGCACGTCGCCGGCCTCGACCACCGCGGCGATGCCGGTCGCGAGCGCCCGCATGTCGTCGGGGGTCGGCACGTCGAGCCGGCGCGGAAGCGCACGGGCCAGCTCGACGTACGGCGGCGTGCGGCCGGTCTCCGCGAAGCCCTGCTGCCGCCAGAAGCGCGCCGTGTGCGGGAGCTCCTCGCGGGAGAACACCACCGCCCGCTCCGCGCGCCCGTCACCGAGGTCGGCCGCGGCGTGCAGCGCCTCCCGGACCAGCGCCACGGCGACCCCGCGCCCGCGCGCGGCCGGCGTCAGGCCGAAGCGGCGCAGGTGGACGGTGCGTCCGTCCGCCTCCGCGTCCAGGAGCACGGCGCCCGCGAGCTCCCCGTCGACGTGCGCGACCAGGCCGGCGCCCCCTGCCAGGCGCGCGGCGATGGTCTCCTCGGTCTCGGCGAGGGCGTCGGTCGGCGGGTCGAGGGGGGCGCGGTCCGCGAAGGCGGCGCGCACGACCTCCAGGACGGCGCCGGCCGCCTCCGGCCCGACGACCTCGATCGTCGGTGCGCTCACATCGGTCTTCACCGGCTGCGCGCTCCCGTGGTGGCCGCGGTGATCAGCTGGTCGAGCTCGGCGTTGACCTGGTCGTGCCGCTCGAAGGTGACCATGTGTCCGGCGCCGTCGCACTCGAGGAGGCGGGAGCCCGGGATCCGCTCGTGCAGCTTGCGGGAGTGGCCGATCGAGGTGAGCCGGTCGTGGGTGCCGCAGATGATCGACGTCGGGATCGCACCGAGTGCCTCGACGGTGTGGAACTTGTCGAGGGTCGCGAAGTGCGGGAAGAAGTCGGCCACCACCTCGAACGGGGTCGAGGAGAGCATCTGGTCGACGAACTCGACGTAGCCCTTCGGCACCTCTCCCCCGAAGGCGTAGCGGTCGGTGGCGACCGTGGCGAACGTGCGACCGAGCCGGCGCACGCCGTCGACGGCCCGGTGCCCGCGGTGCAGGGTGCGCACCGCGCGGCTGGTGATCGGCCCGCCGAGCCGGGCCGGCAGCATGGGGAGCAGCATCCGGCCGACGTCGAGGCCGCCCGCGGTCGTGGAGATCAGCCCGGCGCCGATCACCTTGCCGCCCACGAGGTCGGGGTACTGCTCGACGAGCGCGACGATCGACATCCCGCCCATCGAGTGGCCGACGAGGACCACCGGGCCGTCGGTCGTCGCGTCGATGACCGCGCGGAGGTCGCGGCCCAGCTGGTCGATCGTGGAGTGCTCACGGTCGGACCGACCCGATCGCCCGTGGGAGCGCTGGTCGTAGAAGACGGTGCGCACCAGGTTGCGGTAGGCCGCGCGCTGGAAGTGCCAGCAGTCGAGCTCGAGGCAGAAGCCGTGCACGAAGACCACGGTCACATCGGGGCTGGCTGCGCGGGCGAAGGCCCGGCTGCCGAGAAGCTTGGCGTCGACGACGTCGTCGATCTCCACGTGCAGCGGCACGCCGTCGTCGGCGACCACGGTCACCGCGTGGGAACGCAGCGAGCCGAAGGCGACCTCCTCGCCCGCGCGGCGGCTGATCGACCGCTGCTGGCGCAGCAACCCGACCGCTCCGCTGGCAGCGGCCAGGCCGAGCGCCCCGGCGACCGATCCGACGACGCGGCGACGCGTGCGGCTCACGACGGCTCCTCGCCGGCCGGGGCCTCGCTGTCGACGTACGTCCGGGTCATCCGGCCTCCGATCCTGGTGACGATCTCGTAGTTGATGGTGCCGCACGCCTCGGCCCAGTCCTGGGCGGTCGGCGTGTCGGCGCCCGGGCCGAAGAGCACCACCTCGTCGCCGATCTCCGCCCGGTCGCCGTCGAGGTCGACCACGAACTGGTCCATGCACACGGTGCCGCGGATCGGGCGCCGCTTGCCGCCCACCGCGACCTCGGCGCTCCCGCCCTCGTGGAACGCGTGGCGCGGGATGCCGTCGCCGTAGCCCACCGGGACCAGCCCGACCGTGGTCGGCCGGTCGGCGGTCCAGCGCTGGCCGTAGGACACCGCGTCGCCCGGCGCGAGCTCCTTCACCATCGCGAGCTCGCTGCGCACGGTCATCGCCGGCACCAGCCCGATGTCGGGCGTGCGGCCCGGGGCGGGGTCGAGCCCGTAGATCGCGATGCCGCACCGGACGGCGTCGAAGCGCGCCGAGGGCCGCAGCACCGCCGCCGCCGAGTTGGCCAGGTGCACCAGTCCCGGCTGCAGGCCGTTGTCGGCCGCGAGGGCGAGCGCCGCCCGGAACGCCTGCTCCTGGCGGTCGTTCGCCGGATGCTCCGGCTCGTCGCTGCAGGCGAAGTGCGACCACAGGCCGGTGATCTTCCAGCTCCCGGCCAGCTCACCGGCCCGGGCCCGGGCGAACACCTCCGCCCAGGTCGCCCGCGGTGCCCCGCCCCGGTGCAGGCCGGTGTCGACCTTGATCTGCACCCGGGCCCGGCGTCCGACGGCCTCGGCCGCCGCGGCGATGTCGTCGAGCTCGGCGACGGAGTACGCCGTCAGGTCGATGCCCTCCTCGACGGCTCGCCCGAGGTCGACGCCGGGCAGCGTCAACCAGCAGAGCAGCGGGCCGTCGTACTCCGCCGAGCGGAGCTCGAGCGCCTCCTGGACCGTGACGACCGCGATCCACGTCGCGCCGCCGGCGCGCGCGGCCCGGGCCGACTCGACCATGCCGTGGCCGTAGCCGTCGGCCTTGACCACTGCGATGACCGGGACGCCGGTCAGCTCGCGGAGCGTGCGCACGTTGTGCCGGATCGCCGCGACGTCGACGACGATCTCAGCGAGATCGCCGCGATGGTCCGAGGCTGCGGGCGGCGCGGGCACGGGATCGATTGTCCCATCAGGACGTCAGCGCGGCGACGACCCCCGGCACTGCGCGCGCCACCTCGGTGGCCACGACCGGTCCGCCGCGCGAGGCGGAGGTCGCCGCCGCGCCGTGCAGCCAGGACCCCACCGAGGCGGCGTCGTACGGCGTCAGGCCCGCCGCGAGGAGCGCCCCGACGAGCCCGCCGAGCACGTCGCCGGCACCCGCGGTCGCGAGCCACGGCGTGCCCGTCGTGGTCACGCGCACGGCACGGCCGGCCTCGGCGACGAGCGTGCGGCGGCCCTTGAGGAGCACGGTGGTGCGGTAGGCGTCGGCGGCGACACGGGCGAAGTGGAGCGGCCGGGCCTCGACCTCGTGACGGTCGACGCCGAGCATCCCGGCGAGCTCGCCCGCGTGCGGGGTCAGCACCGCAGGGCGGCCGGCGACCATGTCGGCGTGCTCGAGCGCGTCGGCGTCGACCACGACCGGCACGCCGTCGTCGAGCGTGGCCGCGAGCTGCGCCTCGGCGGTGTCGGCGCTGCCCGACCCGATCACCCACGCCTGGACCCGTCCGTCGCCGACGACCTCGGGATGGGCTTCGCGGACGCGGTCGGCCACCGCAGCGTCACCCACGTAGCGGACCATGCCCGCGAGCCCGCACGCAGCGCCGGCGACGCTGAGCAGGGCTGCCCCGGGATAGGTGGTCGAGCCGGCCCTCACCCCCACCACGCCCCGCGTGTACTTGTGCGCGTCCGGGGTCGGTCGCGGGAGCAGACGGGCGACATCGTCCGGCTGCAGCGCCTCGAGAGCCGGTGCGGGCAGGTCGAGCCCGATGTCGACGAGGTGCACGGCGCCGCTGGCCCGCGCGGCGGGGTCGACCAGGTGCGCGACCTTGTGCGTGCCGAAGGTGACCGTGACGTCGGCCGTAACGTGCGCACCGGCGAGCTCGCCGGTGTCCACGTCGACCCCCGACGGCGTGTCGACCGCGACGACCGGGACGCCCGACAGCGCCTCGAGCGCAGCCGCGGCGTCGGCCCGCAGCGGCGGTCGTCCGCCGATCCCCACGATCCCGTCGACCACCACGTCGAACCGGCCGCCCGTCGGCGGCGCGTCGGGACGCCGCGCCCGGCCCCCGGCCTCCCGCAGCGCCGCCAGCCCGCCCTCGTGGACCCGGTCCGAGAGCAGCCACGCCTCGACCTGCACGCCGCGCCGGGCGAGCACCACGCCGGCGTACAACGCATCACCGCCGTTGTCCCCCGAGCCGACGAGCAGCAGCACCCGCCGTCCGTAGCCGCCACCGAGGAGGTCCAGCACGGCGTGCGCCAGCCCGTACGCCGCCCGCTGCATCAGCGCGCCCTCGGGGAGCGTCGCCATCAGCGCCGCCTCGGCTGCCCGCACCTGCTCGACGGTGTGCGCCCGGATCATGTGTCCACGCTATCGGCACCCCTCCCTCCCCCCGCCCACCCCGAGTCGCGCGCCCACTCGAGTCGTGTGCCTGACAACGCGCCATGGGCCGGTCTCAGGCACACGACTCCACGCGACCCCTGCGCCCACTCGAGTCGTGTGCCTGACAACCCGCCCTAGGTCGGTCTCAGGCACACGACTCCATGCCACCCATGCCCCCACTCGACTCGTGTGCCTGACAACCCGCCCTAGGTCGGTCTCAGACACACGACTCCGTGCGACGTGGTCACGTCTGAGGCACACGACTCCGTGCGACGTGGCCAGGCCTCAGGCACACGACCTCATGGACGGCGGGACAGTGCTGTGGAGAACTCAGGAGGCTGATGCGCGAGGGGTGCGACCGAGCACACGATCAGGCATGGACCAACGCATCCGCGAGCTCATCGGTGCACAGGAGGGCGTCCTCGCGCGACGGCAGCTGACCGCGCTGGGAGTCAGCTGGGACCACGTGCACCACCACGTGGTGGCCGGGCGCTGGGCCGTCCGGACGCCGCGGGTGGTCAGCACCTTCACGGGCGCACTCACCATCGAGCAGCGGCGCTGGGTCGCTGTGCTCCACGCCGGCCCGCGCAGCATGCTCGGCGGGCTCACCGCAGGTGCCCGGCACGGTCTCATCGGCTGGGAGCGTCCGGAAGTCACCGTCCTGGTCGATGACGAGCTCAGCTTCGAGCCGGTCGCCGGCGTGCGGTTCTTCCGCTCGCGACGGCCGTTCCACCTGCTCCTGAGCCCGAAGGCCGGCATCCCGTCCTGCCGGCTCGAATCCGCCCTCCTCCTCTGGGCCGGGTACGACGCTGCGCTGCGTCCGGCCCACGGTGTCCTCGCCGCTGCCGCCCAGCAACGCCTCACGACGCCCGCACTCCTCCGCGAGTCGCTCGACGGTCTCAAGCCGCTGCGCCGGGCGGCTGGCTTCCGTCGGCTGCTCGGCGACCTCGACGGAGGCACCCATTCCGGGGCCGAGCGCGACGTCGCCGCCATGTGCCGCAGCTTCGGGATGCCCCTGCCTGACCGACAGGTCGTCCGGCTGGACGCCGGCGGCCGACGACGGTGGACCGATTGCGAGTGGCCGCTTCCCGGGGGCCGGGTCCTGGTGCTCGAGGTCGACGGCTCCTTCCACATGGAGGTCTCCCACTGGGCCGCGGACAAGCGGCGCGCTCGGCGCATCGCCGCACCGGACCGCATCGTCGTCGGCGCGACCGCCGTCGAGCTACGTCACGAACCAGCGGAGGTCGCCCGGGACCTCATCGCCCTCGGCGTCCGCGGTCGGCTGCCGAGGTCTGCCGCCTGACGGCCCGCTCGTCGACGCACCCGAGTCGTGTGCCTGACGACCGGCCATGCGTCGTACTCAGGCACACGACTCCACGCCTCCCACCCACCGACCCGAGTCGTGTGCCCGACAACGAGCCATGGGTCGGTCTCAGGCACACGACCCCCGTTGCGCCGGGCGCGCCGGGCGGGGCGGGGCGGCCCCGGGGCGGGGCGGGATTGCACGAGGGGCTCAGCCCTCGAGGACCACCATGGCCGAGGCGATGCCGGCGTCGTGGGAGAGCGAGAGGTGGACGTGGCGCACCCCGAGCGCGTCCGCCTGGGCGAGCACGGTGCCGCGGATCTCGAAGACCGGGCGACCGGACTCCTCGCGGATCACCTCGGCGTCGTGCCAGTCCATGCCTCGCGGCGCGCCGAGGGCCTTGGCGAGCGCCTCCTTGGCCGCGAACCGGGCCGCGAGGGAGGCGACGGGGAGCGTCCGCTCGGCCTCGGTGAAGAGGCGTACGGCGAGTGCCGGCGTGCGCTCGATCGACGCCGCGAAGCGGTCGAGCTCGCAGACGTCGATGCCGACGCCGATCACGGCCATCGCCTACTCGACCGTGACCGACTTGGCGAGGTTGCGCGGTTGGTCGACGTCGTGGCCCAGCGCGGTGGCCAGCTCGCAGGCGAAGAGCTGCAGCGGCACGATCGCGACGAGGGGCTGGAGCAGCACCGGCACCCGTGGGAGGCGCACCAGGTCGTCGGCGTACGGGGCGATGGCCTCGTCGCCCTCCTCGGCGAGGCAGATCGTGCGGGCCCCGCGCGCCCGGACCTCCTGGATGCCGCTCAGCATCTTGCCGTGCAGCTGGTCGCGACCGCGGGGAGGTACGACGCACAGCACGGGCAGCCCTTCCTCGATGAGCGCGATCGGTCCGTGCTTCAGCTCGCCGGCGGCGAAGCCCTCGGCGTGCAGGTAGGCCAGCTCCTTGAGCTTCAGCGCTCCCTCGAGGGCCACGGGATAGCCGGCATGGCGGCCGAGGAAGAGCACCGAGCGGGTCCCGGTGAGCGAGCGCGCGAGCGCGTAGACCTGCTCGGCCGACTCCAGCACGGTGTCGATCTGGTCCGGGATGGCCTCGAGCTGGCCCATGATCTCGTCGATCTCGTCGCCGAAGCGGGTGCCCTTGACCTGCGCGACGTAGAGGGCGAGCAGGTAGCAGGCGACCAGCTGGGTCAGGAAGCCCTTGGTCGACGCGACGCCGATCTCCGGTCCGGCGTGCGTGTAGATGACGGCGTCTGACTCGCGGGGGATCGAGGAGCCGTTGGTGTTGCAGATGGCGAGCACCTTCGCGCCCTGGCTCTTGGCGTGGCGGATCGCCTGGAGCGTGTCCGCGGTCTCCCCCGACTGGCTGATCGCGACCACCAGGGTGGTGTTGTCGACGATCGGGTCGCGGTAGCGGAACTCCGAGGCGAGCTCGACCTCGACCGGGGTGCGGGTCCAGTGCTCGACGGCGTACTTGGCCACCATGCCGGCGTAGAACGACGTGCCGCACGCGATCACGATGATCTTGTCGAGGTCGCGGATCTCCTCGTCGGCCAGCCGCATCTCGTCGAGGTGGAGCAGCCCCCCGACGCCGCGCCGGCCGATCAGCGAGTCGGCGACGGCGCGCGGCTGCTCGAAGATCTCCTTGCGCATGAACCAGTCGTGGCCGTCCTTCTCGGCGGCCGAGAGGTCCCAGTCGACGTGGAAGCGCTCCGCCTCGGCCGGGTTTCCCCAGAAGTCGGTGACCGTGACCGCGTCGCGGGTGATCGTGACGATCTGGTCCTGCCCGAGCTCGAGCGCCTCGCGGGTGTGCTCGATGAACGCGGCGACGTCGGAGCCGAGGAAGTTCTCCCCCTCGCCGAGCCCGACCACGAGCGGGCTGTTGCGACGCGCCGCGACGACCCGGTCGGGGTCCTCGGCGTCGACCGCGACGAGGGTGAAGGCCCCGTCGAGCTGCTGGCAGACGCGCTGCATCGCCGTGGGCAGGTCGACCCCGGACTGCACCTGCAGCTCGACGAGGTGCGCGGCGATCTCCGTGTCGGTCTCGGAGAGGAAGACGTGGTCGTCGGCCTCGATCCGCGCGCGCAGCTCCGCGAAGTTCTCGATGATCCCGTTGTGCACGAGTGCGATCCGCCGGGCACCGCCGGTGTGGGGATGCGCGTTGGCGTCGTTGGGCGGTCCGTGGGTGGCCCACCGGGTGTGGCCGATGCCGGTGTGGGCGGACGGCAGCGGATGGTCGGCGAGGACCTTCTCGAGGTTCGCCAGCTTGCCCGAGCGCTTGGCGACGGCGAGCTCGCCGTCGTGGACGATCGCCACGCCTGCGGAGTCGTAGCCGCGGTACTCCAGCCGCCGGAGGCCGTCGATCACGACGTCCTGAGCGCGCTGGGGTCCGACGTAACCGACGATCCCGCACATAGCCGGCAACTCTAGTGCCCGGCGCGGATGGAACAATCGCGCCATGCAGGTCGACGAGTCACCGCGCGAGTCCTCGCCGTACCTCGAGCTCGACCGCTCCACCTGGGCCGCGCTCGCCTCGGAGACGGAGAGCCCGCTCACCCTCAGCGAGATCCTCGCGCTGCGTGGACTGGGCGACCAGCTCGACATCGACGAGGTGGTGCAGGTCTACCTGCCGCTCTCCCGCTTGCTGAGCCTCCGGGTCGAGGCGGCCGGGGCGCTGCACCGCACCCAGGAGGAGTTCCTCCACCGCACCACGCCGCCGCGCACGCCGTTCGTCATCGGCCTCGCTGGGTCGGTCGCCGCCGGCAAGTCGACGGCGGCCCGCGTCCTGCAGCAGATGCTCGCCCGCTGGCCCGCGCACCCCAACGTGGCGCTCGTGACCACCGACGGGTTCCTCTACCCCAACGCCGAGCTGGAGCGCCGCGGCCTGCTGGAGCGCAAGGGCTTCCCGGAGTCCTACGACCGCCGTGCGCTGATGAAGTTCGTCGTCGACATCAAGTCCGGCAAGGACGAGGTCCTCGCGCCGAAGTACTCCCACCTCATCTACGACGTCGTGCCCGACGAGAAGATCGCGGTGAAGCGGCCCGACATCCTCATCCTCGAGGGACTCAACGTCCTGCAGCCCGCGCGGGTGCGCCCCGACGGTCGCACCAGCCTGGGCCTGTCGGACTTCTTCGACTTCTCGATCTTCGTCGACGCGGCGGTGGCCCACATCCGGCACTGGTACGTCGACCGCTTCCTCCGCCTCCGCGAGACCGCCTTCCGCGACCCCGACAGCTACTTCGCGAAGTACGCCCAGCTCACCCACGACGTGGCCGTCGACGAGGCGCGCCGGATCTGGGACACGATCAACGGCCCGAACCTGGAGCAGAACGTGCTTCCCACGCGCTCCCGGGCGACCCTCGTGCTCCGCAAGGACGCCGACCACTCGGTCCGCTACGTGCGGCTCAGGAAGATCTGAGCGCGCCGGCACCGAGCTTGCCTACAGGGCCAGCCGAGCGCGTACGACGTCCGCCAGCCCGCCGGCGACCGACTCGGCCTGCTGGGCCGTGGGGGCCTCGACCATGACGCGCACGAGCGGCTCGGTGCCGGACGGCCGCAGCAGCACCCGGCCGGCGTCGCCGAGCTCGGCCTCGGCGACCGCGACGGCCGCCAGCAGCTCGGGGTCGTCGCAGCGGTCCTTGTCGACGCCGGGCACGTTGACGAGCACCTGCGGGAGGCGGGTCATGACGCCGGCCAGCTCGCGGAGGGTGCTGCCGGTGCGCACCATCCGCTGCATCACGTGCAGGGCGGTCAACACCCCGTCGCCGGTGGTGGCGTGGTCGCGCATGATGACGTGGCCGGACTGCTCACCGCCGAGGGAGTAGCCGCCCGCGCGCATGTCCTCCAGGACGTAGCGATCGCCCACGGCCGTCTGCCGCACGGTGATGCCGGCGGCGGTCAGTGCCTGCACGAGACCGAGGTTGCTCATCACCGTGGCGACGAGGGTGTCGTCGGCGAGCGTGCCCTCGTCCTTCATGGCGAGCGCGAGGATCGCCATGATCTGGTCGCCGTCGACGACGGCGCCGGTGTGGTCGACGGCCAGGCAGCGGTCGGCGTCGCCGTCGAGCGCGAAGCCGGCGTCGGCGCCGTGCTCCACGACCGCGCGCTGCAGGGGCTCGAGGTGGGTCGACCCGCAGCCGTCGTTGATGTTGAGCCCGTCGGGTTCGGCGCCGATCGCGATCACCTCGGCGCCGGCGTCGGTCAGCGCCTTCGGACCGACCTCGCTGGCTGCGCCGTTGGCGCAGTCGAGCACGACCTTGAGACCGACCAGGGGCTTGTCGAGCGTCGCGACGAGGTGGGCGGCGTACTCCTTCACCGTCGGTCCGTACGGCGTCACCCGGCCCACGTCGGCACCGACGGGGCGGACCCACTCGCGCCCCAGGTGGTCCTCGATCTCCCGCTCGATCGCGTCGTCGAGCTTCACGCCGCCGCGCGCGAGGAACTTGATGCCGTTGTCGGGCATCGGGTTGTGCGAGGCGGAGATGACCACGCCGACGTCAGCACCGAGGGCGTCGGTGAAGTAGGCGACGCCGGGGGTCGGCAGGACCCGCAGCCGGAGCACGTCGACCCCGGCCGACGCGAGCCCCGCCACGACGGCGTGCTCGAGGAACTGGCCGGAGATCCGGGTGTCGCGCCCCACGACCGCGAGCGGTCGGGCGCGACCGCTGCCGAGCCCGCCGTGCTCGACGAGCACCTGGGCAGCAGCAGCACCGAGGCCCAGGGCCAGCTCCCCCGTCAGTGACGAGTTCGCCAGGCCCCGGACCCCGTCCGTGCCGAAGATCCGGGTCTCGACTGGCTCGACCAACGGATCGCTCGAATCAGCGCTTCGAGTACTGCGGCGCCTTGCGCGCCTTCTTGAGACCGGCCTTCTTGCGCTCGGTGGCCCGCGCGTCGCGGGTGAGCAGACCGGCCTTCTTCAGGGTCGGGCGGTTGGCGTCGATGTCGATCGCGTTGAGCGAGCGGGCCACACCGAGGCGCAGCGCACCGGCCTGGCCGGTGATGCCGCCGCCGTGGATGCGGGCGATGACGTCGAAGCGGCCCTCGAGGCCGAGAGCCGCGAAGGGCTCGTTGACGACCTGCTGGTGCAGCTTGTTGGGGAAGTACGACTCGAGCGTGCGGCCGTTGATCGTCCAGACGCCGGTGCCCGGGACGATCCGGACGCGGGCCACGGCCTCCTTGCGACGGCCGGTGGCCGCGCCGGGGGCGATGGTGGCGGGGGCGCTCGAAACGGCGGCCGACGGGGAGGTCTCGCTGGTGTAGGCGAGGCCCTGCTCGTCGGACTCGAAGGTCTCCTCGACCTCGGTGTTCTCGGTGGTCATGTCAGCCACGGTGTTCCTCAGATCCTTCGCGTCAGTCACTGGGAGATCTTGGTGATCTCGTAGGGCACGGCCTGCTGGGCCTGGTGCGGGTGGGCCGGGCCGGAGTAGACCTTCAGCTTCTTCAGGATCTGACGGCCGAGCTTGTTCTTCGGGAGCATGCCCCAGACGGCCTTCTCGATGGCCTTGCGGGAGTCCTTGTCGATGACCTCGCCGATGGGCGTGGCGGTGAGACCGCCCGGGAAGCCCGAGTGGCGGTAGACCATCTTGTTGGTCCGCTTGTTGCCGCTGAGCGCGATCTTGTCGGCGTTGACGATGATGACGTAGTCACCGGTGTCGGCGTTGGGCGCGAAGATCGGCTTGTGCTTGCCGCGCAGCAGGTTGGCCGTGGTGGTCGCGAGGCGACCGAGCACGACGTCGGTCGCGTCGATCACGAGCCACTGGCGCTCGATGTCGCCGGGCTTCGGAGCATAGGTGCGCATGGCTGCGTCACTTTCTGTTCGTGTGGACACGGCCGAAGGCTCCGGCCGCGGCGCCTTCTGACGAACACTGGACCCCCCGTCGGCGTACCTCCGGGTGAGCCTCTGCCTCCGCATGCGGAAGCGGCAGAAGACGCGATCGACAAGGTTACGGGCAGGGCGGGAGGGGGTCAAAACGCCGGGGCACCGCGCCAGTGACCGGACACTGCCTTACGTGCGCGTGGGCGCGAGGGCTACGGTGCAGGACGTGACTGACTCTCTCACCGTACGCGACAACCGCACCGGCGCGGAGTACGAGATCCCGATCACCGACGGCACCATCAAGGCCGCGGACCTCGGGCAGATCAAGCTCGACGACGACACCCCGGGCCTCGCCACCTACGACCCCGGCTTCGTCAACACCGCCTCGTGCCGCAGCTCCGTGACCTACATCGACGGAGAGGCCGGGATCCTCGAGTACCGCGGCTATCCCATCGAGCAGCTGGCGGAGAAGTCCAGCTTCCTCGAGGTCTCCTACCTGCTGGTCCACGGCGAGCTGCCGACCAAGGAGCAGTACGACAGCTGGGTCCACCACATCACGTACCACACGTTCGTCCACGAGAACGTGAAGGCCTTCATGCAGGGCTTCCGCTACGACGCCCACCCGATGGGGATGCTGATGGCCTCCATCGGCGCGCTGTCGACGTTCTACCCCGAGGCCGCGAACATCTCCGACCCGGACAACCGGCAGATCCAGATCGTCCGGATGATCGCGAAGATGCCGACCCTCGGCGCGTGGGCGTTCCGGCACGCCCAGGGCAAGCC
The DNA here is from genome assembly GCF_041321175.1 of Nocardioides candidus. Classification (NCBI taxonomy): domain Bacteria; kingdom Bacillati; phylum Actinomycetota; class Actinomycetes; order Propionibacteriales; family Nocardioidaceae; genus Nocardioides; species Nocardioides candidus. The sequence goes on from NZ_JBGGWC010000002.1 coordinate 604,493, forward strand.
GTACGTCTACCCCGACAACGACCTGTCCTACTCCGAGAACTTCCTCTCGATGCTCTTCAAGATGAGCGAGGTGAAGTACGAGCCCGACCCGCGCATCGCCAAGGCGCTCGACACCCTCTTCATCCTGCACGCCGACCACGAGCAGAACTGCTCCACCAACGCGGTGCGGTCGGTGGGCTCCTCGCAGGTCGACCCCTACTCGGCCGTCGCCGCGGGCATCGGCGCGCTCTTCGGCCCCCTGCACGGCGGCGCCAACGAGGCCGTGCTGAAGATGCTGCGCCGGATCGGCAGCAAGTCCGAGATCCCCGCGTTCATCGAGGGCGTCAAGAACGGCAACGAGCGCCTCATGGGCTTCGGCCACCGGGTCTACAAGAACTACGACCCGCGGGCGAAGATCATCAAGAAGGCGTGCGACGACGTCTTCGAGGTCACCGGCGTCAACCCGCTCCTCGAGGTCGCGCAGGAGCTGGAGAAGATCGCGCTCGAGGACGAGTACTTCGTCAAGCGCAAGCTCTACCCCAACGTCGACTTCTACTCCGGCCTCATCTACGAGGCGCTGGAGTTCCCGCCCGAGATGTTCACGGTCCTCTTCGCGATCGGCCGCACCCCGGGCTGGCTGGCCCAGTGGCTGGAGCTGACCCAGGACAAGGAGCAGAAGATCGCCCGGCCCAAGCAGATCTACACCGGCGACCGCAAGCTCACCTTCGTGCCTGCCGAGGAGCGCTGGGCCTGAGCCGGTGGCGGCGCTGGCTCAGGCCAGCGCCGCGGCGTGCTCGACCGCGAGCAGCGACTCCGCGTGACGTTCGGCCTCGAACGCGGCGTGGCCACCCCGGATCCCGAAGAGCCGCTTGGACCACACCAGGTAGACGACGGCCGCGAGGTTGACCACGAGGGCGCCGACCTTCAGCCAGGTGAAGCCCTCGACGAGCTCGTAGACCTCCAGCGGCACGAAGATCGACGTGCCCACCACGGCGACGTACTCCCCCCACCGCTTCATCAGCCAGAGGCCGACGGCCTCGGTGAGCTGCAGGATCCCGTAGGCCAGCACGCCGGCGGAGACGAGCAGCAGGGTGCTGTGCTTGAGCGTGAGGGCGTGCTCGATGAGCCGCACCGGCCCGGCGTGCTCGAGATCCACGCCGGCCTTCATGGCGGCCGGCTTCAGCAGCGGTAGGTAGTCGTCGAGCGTCTTGCGGAGCGCCTGGCGCGACCCGTCGAACCGGTAGATGCCGTAGGCGAGCAGGAGCAGCAGCAGGCCGCGGATCCCGCGCTCGGCGGCCAGGAGCCGCAGGATCACGGCGTCGCGCAGGGCCCGGCCGCGCAGCACCAGGGGTGCCTCGTCGGCGGGTCCGGCCGCGGCAGGAGCGCCCAGGGCGAAGGTGCCGCAGCGCAGGCAGCGCCAGGCCTCCCCCACGGGCGTCGACGTGTGGAGCCGCTCGGCGAGCGGCTCCTCGTCGGGCCGGTAGGTGACGTGCCCGTGCAACCCGCAGGAGCGGAGGTTCCAGTCGAAGGCGCGGAACGGCGTGAGTCTCACGGGCGCCAGTGTGACGGCCGGGCGGGGTGCAGGCGAGCGAAATGGGATCAGGCAGGATCGGGTCGTGCGCAACGGAGTCGTCTGGGACCTGGGCAACGTGCTCATCGACTGGGACCCGCGCGCGGCCGTGGCCGCCGGGCTGGGCGAGGCGGAGGCCGACCGGTTCTTCGCCGGCTTCGACTTCGGCACCTGGAACCACGCGTGCGACGCGGGGCGGACCTGGGCCGAGGCGCTCGCGGAGCTCGAGCGCGACCACCCGGGCTGGGCCGCCCACGGGCACGCCTACCACGACCACTTCGCCGCGTCGCTCGTCGGCGACCACCCCGGCACGGTCGCGCTCGTGCGCGAGCTGCACGCGGCCGGCGTACGGCAGGTCGGGCTCACCAACTTCTCCGCCGAGCTCTACCCGCACGCCCCGGCACTCTTCCCGTTCCTCGACCTGCTCGACGACGTCGTCGTCTCCGGCCGCGAGCGGATCGCGAAGCCCGACCCTGCCATCTACCGGCTCGCCGCGGAGCGCGCCGGCCTCCACCCCGCCGAGCTGGTGTTCGTCGACGACAAGCAGGTCAACGTCGATGCCGCCGCGGCGGTGGGCATGCACGGCATCCGGTACGACGACGCCGACCGCCTCCGGCTCGACCTGCGCGGCGCCGGCCTCCCCGTCTGACGCACCACGGCATCCCGCTCCGGATCCCCGCTCGCACGACGAGATTCCCGGTGCGTCCGTTGTGCCGAGGTGTGGCGTAGGACACAATCCCGCGAATGAGCACCTCCGCCGGCACCGTCACAGACGCACCCCACCGCCGCTCCTGGCCGCCGGCCACGCCCCCCGAGCCGACCTACGTCCACGACCGCCTCAACTACTGGGCCGACGCCAACCCGGACGGCGAGGCGATGACCTACCTGGAGCGCACCTGGACCTGGGCGCAGCTCCACGACCGGGTGCACCGCGCCGCCTGTGGGCTGCGCGAGCTCGGTGTCGCGCGCGGCGACGTCGTGGGCTTCCTCGACAAGAACCACCCGGCGTGCGTCGAGATCAGCATGGCCGCCGGGTCGATCGGCGCGGCCAACGCGGTCGTCAACTGGCGGATGGCCGGCGACGAGGTCGACTACGTCGTCAACGACTCGGGGGCGAAGGTGCTCTTCGTCGGCGCGGAGCTGATGCCGACCATCGAGGCGATCCGCGACCGGCTGCCGAACGTCGAGCGGATCATCTCGGTGACGCCCGACGGCGCGGAGGGCGACGAGTACGAAGCCTTCCTCGCGGCCTCGGGGTCGTGCGAGGACGGGCCCGACGTGCTCGAGGACGACGTCTGCCTGATCCTCTACTCCTCCGGCACGACCGGGCATCCCAAGGGCGTGATGCTCACCCACCGCAACATGGTCAGCCACACCGTGTTGTCGCACGACGGCTGGGACTTCGGCGAGGGCAACAAGTCGCTGGTGGCCATGCCGCTCTTCCACGTGGGCGGGTCGTCGTACGTCCTCTTCGGCATCCACGACGGCGTCCCCAGCGTGATGACCCGCGAGCCCGACGCGGCCTCGCTGGCCGGGGCGATCCTCGCCGGTGCCAACTGCACCTTCCTGGTGCCGGCCGTGCTCGCCCAGGTGCTGCAGGCGGGACCGGACGCGGTGAAGCTGTTCGGCGCGCTGAAGGTCTACACGTACGGCGCCTCGCCGATGCCGCCGCCGCTCCTGCGTGCCGCGATGGAGGCCTGGCCCGACACCGACTTCATGCAGGTCTACGGCCTCACCGAGGTCTCCGGCGTGGCCACCCACCTGCTGCCGGAGGAGCACCGCGAGGCGGAGGCGCAGGGCCACCCCGAGCGGCTGCTCTCCGCCGGACGCGCCATCCCCGGCTGCGAGCTGCGCATCGTCGGCAGCGACGGCGCGGACCTGCCCACCGGCGAGGCGGGCGAGATCTGGATGCGGACGCCGCAGCTGATGAAGGGCTACCTCAACAAGCCCGAGGCGACCGCCGAGGTGATCACCGAGGACGGCTGGTTCCGCACCGGCGACATCGGGCACCTGGACGCCGACGGCTTCCTCTACGTCTCCGACCGGCTCAAGGACATGATCATCAGCGGCGGCGAGAACATCTACTCCCCCGAGGTCGAGCGGGTGCTCGCCGAGCACCCCGCGGTGCTGGAGGTCGCGATCGTCGGCGTGCCCGACGAGAGGTGGGGCGAGTCGGTCAAGGCGTTCGTCGCGCTGAAGGAGGGCGCCGACGCGACGCCGGAGGAGATCATCGAGTACGCGCGGCAGCGGCTCGCCCACTACAAGTGCCCCAAGAGCGTCGACATCGTGGCGGCGCTGCCGCGCAACCCGACGGGCAAGGTGCTCAAGCGCGAGCTGCGGGCGCCGTACTGGGAAGGACGCGACCGCCAGGTCTGAGCAGCTCCTCGAGGTCTGAGGAAATCTCAATCTCCGTCTCAGCCCTCTCACAGGGACGGGTCGCACGCTAGGGGCATGTCGAGCTCCGCACCGCCGCCGTACAACCAGTGGCCGCCGCCTTCGAGCCCACCGCCGCCGCCCCCGGGAGCCCCGCGTCCGCGTCGCGGCGGGTTCGCGGCAGCGGTGCTCGCGGGCGCCCTGGTGGTCGGCGGCGGTGCGGGTCTGGGCGGCGCCGCGCTGTGGTCGGCCCTCGACGACAGCGGCAGCGCCCCCGGGAGCAGCACGTCGTCCGCCCCCCTGCAGGTGTCGAGCAACGCCGACACCCCCGCCCCCGACGGCAGCGTCGAGGCGGTCGCGAAGAAGGTGCTGCCCTCCGTGGTGGCCCTCGACGTGACCGCCGGCCAGGCGGGCGGCAGTGGGTCGGGCGTCGTGCTGACCCAGGACGGGCTGATCCTCACCAACAACCACGTGGTGACGCTGGCGGGCGAGACCGACGCCGGCTCGGCCCAGATCACGGTGTCGTTCTCCGACGGCACCCGCGTCAAGGGCACCGTCGTCGGCACCGACCCGTTGACCGACAGCGCCCTCGTGCAGGCGCAGGGCGTGACGGGCCGGACGCCGATCACGATCGGCAAGTCGGGCGTCCTCGACGTCGGCGAGCAGGTCGTGGCGATCGGCTCGCCCTACGGCCTCGACTCCACCGTGACCAGCGGCATCGTGAGCGCGCTCGACCGTCCCGTCGAGGTCGGCCGCGACAGCCAGGGCAACACCACCGCCTACCCGGCCATCCAGACTGACGCGGCGATCAACCACGGCAACAGCGGGGGCGCCCTGGTCGACATGGACGGTCAGCTGGTCGGCATCAACGCCTCGATCCAGACGGCCGACGACGGCAACCCCGAGAGCGGCTCCATCGGCATCGGCTTCGCCATCCCGATCGACGAGCTGGTCCCGATCATCCAGCAGCTCCGCGACGGCGACACCCCGACCCACGCCCGTCTCGGCATCGAGGTCGGCGACGCCCAGGACGGCGCCGTCGTCCGCACCGTCGACGACGGCTCGGCCGCGGCCGACGCCGGGCTGCAGGAGGGCGACGTGATCACCAAGGTCGACGACCACCTCGTCGACAGCTCCGGCTCGCTGGTCGCCACCGTGCGGTCCTACCGTCCCAACGACAAGGTCACCGTGACCTACCTCCGTGACGGCCAGACCAAGACGACCGAGCTCGAGCTCGGCTCCGACGCCTGAGCATCCCCTGACGGGGCGCCGCGCATCCAGCCGCGCGGACGCCCGCCCCGGCCGCCGACCCCACAGAGGCAGCCGGGACCCGGGGCGAAGTGGGGAGGATCCGATGCACCAGGGGCGTCAGATCCTCCCCACTTCGTCATCCTGGGCGGTTGTCCACAGCGGCGAGGAGACCTCTGCCCACGGGTCGCCCCCACGAGGCACGATCACGGCGTGGACGAGGTCTCGGCTCAGCTGTCGCTCCAGGACGGCGTGATCTCCCGCCAGCAGGCCCTGGCCGCCGGGCTTGCGCCGCATGCCATCGCGCGCCTGCTGCGCCGCCGCGAGTGGGCCCCTGTGCACCCGGGGGTCTACGTCGACCACACCGGCCCGCTCTCGTGGAGACAACGGGCCTGGGCCGCCGTCCTGGCGTGCTGGCCGGCCGCGCTCGACGGATAGTCAGCGCTCCGTGCGCACGAGGTCCCGGTCGCCGGGGTCGTGCTGACGAGCCGATCGCGGTGCTGGTCGCCCACCACCGCCGCGTCGCGGCTCCCGCGGGGGTGATCGCGAGGCGGAGCCGGCGGTTCGACGAGCAGGTGTCGTGGAACCTGAGCCCGCCGCGGATGACGTACGACGACACCGTCATCGAGATCGCCGACACGGCCGAGCGCGAGCTGGACCTGATCGCCGCGCTCGCCGATGCGTGCGGAGGCCGCCGTACGACGGCCGCCCGGCTGCGCGCCCGGATCGACACGATCCCGCGCCTCCACCGGCGCGCGTTGCTGACGAGCGTGCTCGACGACGTCGCCGTCGGGACGTGCTCGGTGCTCGAGCACCGTTACCTCACCGACGTCGAGCGCCGGCACGGCCTGCCGCGCGGCACTCGTCAGGACCGCGTCGTCCGGTCGGACCGCCGGATGTTTCGCGACGTGGTCTACCGCGACCCGCGCCGGTCATGGGTCCAGGTCGTCGAGCTCGACGGGAGGCTCGACCACGACAGCGCGACCGCGCGCGACCGGGACATGGAGCGCGACCTCGACGCTGCCATCGAGCGCGAGCACACGGTTCGTCTCGGCTACGGGCAGGTCCTCGGCCGGCCGTGCCGGACGGCGGCCAAGATCGGGCGGTTGCTCAACCTCCGCGGCTGGAACGGGACCGTCCAACGGTGTCCGGACTGCCCGGACTGAGGCAGTGGGGAGGATCCGATGCACCAGGGGCGTCAGATCCTCCCCACTTCGCTCGCCTCACACCTTCTTCTGGAGCTCCCCCGCGCGCGCGACGGGCACGAACCCCATCCGCTCGTTGATGCCGATCATGTGCTCGTTGACCTCGGCGTTCCAGGTGACCAGGCGGCGGCCGTCGTACTGGTGGGTCGCCTGGAGGGCGCGGAGGTTCGCGATCTTCACCGCGAGACCGAGCCGGTGACCGCGATGGGCGCGGCCGGCGAGCGTGCCCCACTGGTAGACGCACCGGGTGTCGTGGGAGGGCGCCATCAGGTCGGTGTAGGCAGCCACCGTGCCGTCGGGCGCGAGCGCGACGGTCGTGAAGGTGGTGCGGCCCTGGCGCTCGACCATCTGCTCGTGGACGCGATGAGCCTCGACGTCGACAGCCTCGTCCTCGTAGTCGTTGTCGCCCATGGGCGCCTCGGTCATCAGCTTCGAGGCGAGCTCGAGGTAGCTGAGCAGCAGGTCGTCGTCGGGGAACGGACCCGCCCACGAGCGCAGCTCGTAGCTGCCGGCACGCTCGGCGGCCTCGGCGGCGAGCTCGGCCAGGACGGCGTCGTCCACCGGCAGCACCACCTCCCGCTGCACGTCGCCGAGCCCGAAGACGTAGCCGTGGACCTTCCCGAACTCGACACCCGAGGTGCCGGCGCCGTCGGGCGGGCCGTCGTACGTCCACGACGTCATCGCGTCGAAGCGGGTGCGGCCGTGCTCCCGGGCGAGACCCTCGCACCGCGCGAGGACCTGCGAGCCGAGGCCGCGGCGGCGGTGCTCGGGGAGCACGGAGACCTCGAGGTCCACCGCGGACAGGTTGTCGAGCAGGGGCAGCCGCACCTGGCCGGCGGCGACGGGCGCACCGTCGACGGTGCCGAGCAGCCGGACCACCAGCTGGTGCTTGGACGGGTGCCGCGCTCCGGCGACCAGCTCGGGCAGGGTCCACGTGGTCGACGCCGCGCCGCGCTCGTGCTCGTCGACGGTGTTCATGACCTCCAGCCACGCCGCCAGGTCGTCGTCGACGAACGGGTCGACCTCGGTGATCTCCATCGAGCTGAGGCTCATCGGACTCGCGCCACCCTTCCCTCGTCCCAGACGGGATCGTCGGACTCATAGACTTCACCATCGGCGCCGAACACCATGAAGCGGTCGAAGCCGCGCGCGAACCACCGGTCGTGGGTCACCGCGAGCACCGTGCCGGCAAACGCCTCGAGCCCCTCCTCGAGCGCCTCGGCGGACGCGACGTCGAGGTTGTCGGTCGGCTCGTCGAGGAGCAGCAGCGTCGCCCCCGACAGCTCCAGCAGCAGGATCTGGAAGCGCGCCTGCTGCCCGCCGCTCAGTGACTCGAAGCGCTGCTCGGAGGCCGCGCTGAGCTCGTAGCGGTCGAGCACGCGGCTCGCCTGCTCGCGGCCCATCCCCTGCCGTCCGTTGGGGCCGCCGTCGCCACGGTGCAGGATCTCCAGCAGCGTGCGGCCGATCAGCTCGGGGTGCTCGTGGGTCTGCACGAACCAGCCGGGCCGCACCCGCGCCCCGAGCTTGGCGAGGCCCGTGTGCCGTACCGGTCGTACGACGACCTCACCCACCGGTCGGTGCTCGACATCGGGATCGCTGCCTCCCGCAGCCAGCAGGCGCAGGAAGTGCGACTTGCCGGAGCCGTTGGACCCGAGGACGGCGACGCGCTCGCCGTACCAGACCTCGAGGTCGAAGGGGCGCATCAGCCCCGTGAGCTCGAGCCCCTCGCAGACGACCGCGCGCTTGCCGGTGCGGCCGCCGGAGAGTCGCATGGTGACCGACTGCTCGCGCGGCTGCTCGGTCGGCGGACCGGCCTCCTCGAACTTCCGCAGACGGGTCTGGGCGGCCTTGTACTGGCTGGCCAGGCCGTCGTTGTACTCCGCCTTGATCTTGTAGCGCAGCACGAGGGCCTTGAGCTTCGCGTGCTCCTCGTCCCACCGCCGACGCATCTCCTCGAACCGGAGGAAGCGGTCGCGGCGGGCCTCGTGATAGCTGGCGAAGCCGCCCGGATGGGTCCACGCGGAGTTGCCCGCCGCTCCGAGCTCGACCGTCACGACGCGGGTCGCGGTGTTGGCGAGCAGCTCCCGGTCGTGGCTGATGAACAGGATCGTCTTGTCCGAGCTCGCGATGCGCTCCTCGAGCCAGATCTTGCCGGGCACGTCGAGGTAGTTGTCGGGCTCGTCCAGCAGCAGCACCTCGTCGGGGCCGGCGAGGAGGTACTCCAGCACGATCCGCTTCTGCTCACCGCCGGAGAGGGTGCTGAGCTCGCGATACTTCGCCCGGTCGTAGGGAAGGGCCAGCGCCTTGACCGTGCACACGTCCCAGGTGACCTCGAGGTCGTAGCCGCCGGCGTCGGAGTAGTCCGACAGCGCATGGGCGTAGGCGAGCTGGGTCGCCTCGTCGTCGACGTCCATCAGCGCCCGCTCCCAGCGGTCGACCTCGGCCGCCGCCGCGCGGACCCGCTCGGGGCTGATCGAGAGCAGCAGGTCGCCGACGGTCGGCTCGGCGCCGAGCCCCGCGCCCACCATCTGGCGCATGATGCCCAGCCCGCCGGACCGCGTGACCGCTCCCGCGTGCGGCACCAGCTCGCCGGTGATGATCTTAAGCACGGTCGTCTTCCCGGCGCCGTTCGCACCGACGAGCGCGACCTTCGCGCCGTCGCCCACCCGGAACGAGATGTCGTCGAGCAGCACCCGTCCGTCGGGGAGCTCGAAACGCACACCGGCGACCTCTACGTGACCCACGAGGGTCGATTCTCGGTGCTGGGCGCGAGATCCGCAGCCGGTTTACGGCTCAGCCGGCCACCTGGGGAGCGCACTCCGACTCGTCGCGGTGCCCGGGGGCCGAGTTCGCGGAGGCGACGACGAGGTCCGCGAGCGCCTGGGTCGGGGCCGAGACCTTGATCCAGCGGCCGCCGTCGTACCTCAGCGACTGGAAGACCGTGGTGGCGTTGCCGGGCAGGATCGCGTGCGGCGGGTCGTCCTCGTCGCCGGGCGTCGCGCAGACCCGGTAGTCCCCCAGGTCGGCACCGACCCCGAGGCCCCAGCGGGCCGGGATCTCGGCGCGCAGGCCGTCGCCCTCGAGCCCCCACCACTCGGTGACGTCGATGGACGGCTGCCCCGCGACCCGAGCGGTGGCGAGGACGTGCCGGGTGAGGTCCTGGTCAACGGTCGCGACCGAGACGGCGTACTCACCGGCGTAGACGTAGCCCTGTGCCCGAGCGGCCGCGCCACCGGTGCCGGCGGTGACGAACCCCGGCGAGCTCACGGCGTCGTAGGTCGCGCTGCCGTAGAACGCCAGGTAGGTCCTGAACGAGCACGCGTCGTGCTCGGTCGGGCCGTAGACGTCGGAGGTGAAGCCGTCGAAGTCGCAGGTGAACCTCTGCCAGTCGCCCGGCATCTCGACGCGGACGTCGTCGCGCTCGACCGTGCGCCAACCGCCGGGGTCGACGGTCGTCGTGGGGTCGCCGGCGCTCCGGTCGACGTCCGCCCCGCCCCCACCGGCGGCCACGGCCAGGCCGACCGGTACCGCGAGGACGATCGCGGCCGCCGTACCGACCGCGACCCGGGCCGTGCGGCGGCGCGCGTGCCGGTGGCGGGCCGCGTCGGCAAGACCGGTCGCAACCGGTGCGGTGTCGGCCTGCTCGGTGAGCACCGCGCTCAGCCGCTCGTCGAAATCACTCATCACGCTCACCCATCTTCTCCCGCAGCACGGCGATCCCGCGGGACACCCGCGACCGCACCGTGCCCTCGCGGACACCGGTCAGCGCCGCGATCTCGTCGTAGTCGAGCTGTTCGTAGTAGCGGAGCACCACCGCGGTGCGTTGGTCGGCGGGCAGGTCCTGGCAGGCCGCCCAGAGGCGGCGACGCTCGTCGGAGGGCATCCCCTCGTCGGGGCCGGCGACGACCCCGTCGGGCCGCACCTCGGCGGCCGGCGACTCGCGGCGGCGGAACTTCCGCCACCACGAGGTGTGCGCGTTGACGACCATCCGCCGCACGTAGGCATCGACGTCGTCGGCCCGGGAGATGCGCTCCCACCGCGGCAGCGCGCGCGACAGTGCGTCCTGCACCACGTCCTCCGCGTCGGCTGCGTTGCCGGTCAGCACGTAGGCCAACCGCAGCAGCGCAGGTCCCCGGGCTGCGACCCAGTCGTCGAACGACACCGGCCCGGCCCTGCGACCCACCGCGTCCATCGTTGTCTCCACGCCCTACAGACGCTCGCCGCCCGGATCCTGTTGCGAGCGGCCTCAGCCGGCCACGAAGCGGGCATCGACGACCGCGGCGACCTCGATGTCCTCGGGCGACAGGACCAGCTCGCCCCCGCTGTCCTTGGCCATGGCGCGGGCGAAGGCGACCTCGCCGCGCGCGGTGGGCTGCAGACCCTCGCCGAGCATGCCGGCGTCGGCCAGGGCGACGGGCCGCACGGGGCCCAGGCCGAGCGCGTCGGCGTACTCCTGGGCGCGCGTGGCGGCGTCGCGGACCGCGCGCGTCCGGGCGTCGGCCGCGAGCTGGGCGCGTCGGGCCTCGGTCAGGGCCCACTCGACGCCGTCGAGCGTGAAGCCCTGCGTCGACTCGACGTGGCGCCCCACCCACCGGCCGAGCGCGCCGAAGTCGCGGAACTTCACCTCGATCCCGACGCCGGCGTGGTGCACGAGCGGGAGCTGCTTGCCGTCCTGGTTCCACGGCCGGCGCGACCACGTCGCGACGTGCTGGGTGGACCACCAGGTGACCGGGCCACGCTCGGGGTCGTGCAGCTCGGCGATCGACGCCTTCACCGTCTCCAGGTCGCGGACGACGCGCTCGTAGACCGGCTGCATCTTCGGACCCTCGAAGCCCAGCGTGGCGCGGACCGTGCCGCGCTCGGGCGGCTGGAAGGCGGAGAAGGAGCCACGCACGGTGATCTCGGTGGTCATGCAGCGACGGTAGCGGGCATGCGGGACTGGGACGATGGCGCGCATGGACTGGATCTCCCTGCTGCGCACCTCGACGGGAGGTGTCGCAGACCTGCTCGCCGAGGGCGATCTCGAGGCGCCCGTCCCGGCCTGTCCCGGCTGGACGCTCGCCGACCTCGCGGACCACCTCGGCGGCGTCCACCAGTGGGCGACCCACGCCGTCGTCGTCGGCGACGCGAAGGGCGCCCCGACCTCGGCTCCGCGGGAGCGCAGCGACCTCGTGCGGTGGTACCGCGAGTCCGCGCGCAACCTCGTCGACGTGCTCGCCGGCACCCCGCCGGAGGCCACCGCGTGGACCTTCGGCCCCGAGCAGGTCGCGGGCTTCTGGCACCGGCGGCAGGTGCACGAGACCCTCGTCCACCTGTACGACGGCCTCGCCTCCCAGCAGCGCGGACGGGAGTGGGTCGTCGCCCCCGACCTCGCCTGGGACGGCGTCGACGAGGTGGCGACGGTCTTCTACCCGCGGCAGGTGCGCATGCGACGGACCTCGCCCCTCGACGGCACCCTCCGGCTCGTCGCGTCGGACCTCGACGCCGACCCCGTGGAGATCGGGACTCAGGAGCCGGTGACGGAGCTGGCCGGCTCGTCGGCGTACCTGCTGCTGGCGCTGTGGAAGCGCGTCGTCGTCGACGACCCTGCGGCCGCCGGCCTGCTGGCGACCGCGATCACGCCGTAGGGCGGGACTCCAGGACGCGGAAGCCCTTGGCGCTCGCGAGTCGCTCGGTCGGGTAGCCCTGCTCGCCGAGCCAGCGCTGGAGCGAGTCGGCGCCGAGGTTCTTGCCGACGACCAGCACGGCGCGGCCGCCCGGCGCGAGGCGCGGCAGCCAGGTGAGCAAGAGCTCGTGCAGCGCCGCCTTGCCGATGCGGATCGGCGGGTTGGACCAGATCTCGTCGAACGTCGCGTCAGCCGGCACCTCCTCGGGCGTCAGCGCGCGGTAGCGGTCGGCGACGCCGATCGACGCGGCGTTCTCGCCGGCCAGGAGGACCGCGCGCCGGTTCACGTCGACCGCGGTCACCCGGGCGTCGGGGGCTGCCGCGCAGATCGCGAGGCCGATCACGCCGTAGCCGCAGCCGAGGTCGAGGATCCGCCCACCCGTGGGCGGCTCGGTCTCGCGGAAGAGCACCGAGGTGCCGATGTCGACCCGGCCCTGGGCGAAGACACCCGACCCGCTGGACAGCTCGAGCCGGTGTCCCCAGACGTCCGCGCTGACGGCCGCCCGCTGGAACGGGGCGGCCGGGTCGGCGGTGAAGTAGTGGTCGTCGCTCATCCCTCGACCTCGATCGCCTGTCTGCGGGCGGAGGTCTGCTCGACCCTCGCGGCGAGCTCGGCGTCGGGCGGGTAGCCGACCTCCTCGAGGGTGAGGCCGTGCGCGTGCAGCACGACCACGCCGGGGTCGCGGCGTCGTCCCTCCAGCATCTCCAGCGCCCACTCCGGCGACTTGCGACCCTCGCCGACCGCCACCAGGCAGCCGACGAGCGCACGCACCATCGAGTGGCAGAACGCGTCGGCGACGACGCGCCCGACGAGCACCCCGTCGGGGTCGCGCGCCCACGACAGCTCCTGCAGGGTGCGGATCGTGGTGGCGCCGGGACGCTGCTTGCAGAACGCCGCGAAGTCGTGCAGACCCACCAGGTGGAGCGACGCCGCGTTCATCGCGTCGAGGTCGAGGGCTCGCGGCCAGGCCAGGACGTGGCGCCGGTGCAACGGGTCCACCAGCGTCGGGTCGTCGGCGATCCGGTAGGCGTAGCGGCGCCACAGCGCGGCGAACCGCGCGTCGAAGCCCGGCGCCGCCGCGACCACCCGGTGCAGACGTACGTCGGCCGGCAGCACCCCGTTGACCCGCCGGGCCAGCCTCGCGAGGTCGCCGGGGTCGAGATCGTCGGGGAGGTCGAGGTGGGCGACCTGGCCGCGCGCATGGACGCCCGCGTCGGTGCGGCCCGCACAGACCACCTGCAGCTCGCCGTCCGGTCGGCGCAGCACCGTCGTCAGGGCCGCCGTGAGCTCCCCCTGGACCGTCCGCAGCGCCGGCTGTGCCGCCCACCCGTGGAAGTCGGTGCCGTCGTAGGCGAGGTCGATCCGGAGCCGCACGGGATCAATCCTCCCAGCCCTCCGGCCGCAGCTTCTTGGGGAGCCCCTCCACCACGAGCCGGTAGGACTCGTCGACCGCCTCCAGCAGCTCCTCGTCGGGGATCGCGCCACCGAAGGCGAGGTCGTTCCAGCCCGAGCGGCCGATGTAGCGCATCACCGAGGCGTCGTCGGGGAATCGCTGCAACCACTCGTCAGCCACCTCCCGGGTGCGGCCGGCCTTCACGCCGACGCCGGTCTCGCCGAGGAAGGCGAAGATCTTGCCGCGCTCCCCCGGTCCGACCTTGATGACCGGGTGCTGGTGGTCCCACGGGTTGTCCGCCCACGCCCCGGGCTTGGCGAGGCAGTGGGCCCGCATGCGCTCGACGTCCACGCCCCTAACCTAGAGCTCGGAGCGCCACGGCGGGTCGGCTCCCTCGCGGGACACCGTGATCGCGGCGCAGCGGGCGGCGTGCGCCAGGACGCGGTCCCACTCGTCGTCGGGGACGGCTGCCAGGTCGCGGTCGCGCAGCCGCTCCCAGAGCCCGTCCAGCAGGGCGGCGCCGAAGGTGTCCCCGGCGCCGATCGTGTCGACGACGTGGACCGGTTCGGCCGGTACGGCGCCCGCCCGCCCGTCCGACAGGTGCCAGGTCGCGCCCGCCCCACCCCGGGTGACGACGACCGCGCCCGCGCCGGTCGCCAGCAGGTGGTCGACCGCGTGGTCGAGGTCGAGCGCCGGCCAGACCGCGGCGAGGTCCTCGTCGGAGGCCTTCACGAGGTCGGCCCGGGCGACCGTCCGCTCGACCCGCTCGACGACATCGGGCCCGGTGCCGGTGATGGCCGGACGGATGTTGAGGTCGTAGCTCACTGCCGCGGTCGGCGCGAGCCGGCCGACCAGCTCGTCGACGACGAGGGCCCCAGGAGCCAGCAGCGGGGCGAGCGAGCAGACGTGGAGCACGTGCACGTCGGTGACGGCGACCGGCCCCAGCTCCCACCGCACGTCGAACTCGTAGGTCGCGGCGCCGTCACCGCCGATCCGGGCGCGCGCCACCGAGGTGTGCTGCACGACGTGCGGGTCGCGCGCGAGCGGCACCTCGCTCGCGGCGAGGTGCTCGGCGATCAGGCGACCGTGGGCGTCCGGCCCGTAGGATGTCGCGAGCAGGACCGGCCGCACGAGGCGGCTCAGCGCGACCGCGGCGTTGGCGGCCGATCCGCCGGGCAGCGAGTCGACCTCGCCGTCCGCTCGCTCAACCACGTCGACGAGCGACTCCCCCACCACGAGCGCGACACCGTCCACGGCCAACACTGTGCCCGGTCAGCCGTGGCCGGGCCATACTTCACGCGTGTCCGAGCCGTCCGTGCACCCGCACCCCGCGATCATCCTCGTCTCCGCGTCGCGTGCCGACTTCCTGCTCGACGAGTTCGGCCGCTACACCCGCGACTACACCGTGCTCTGCGCGTCCTCGGCCGCCGAGGCCGAGGCGATCGCGCAGAAGATCGTCGACGACGGCGCCCAGGTCGCCCTCTTCGTGAGCGAGGCCCGGCTCCCCGACGCGCCCATGCTGGTGGCGCTGCACCGCTGGCGGGTCGTGGTGCCGACGGCGCGGCGGATGATCGCCGCCCACTGGGAGGACTTCCTCGTCGAGGCCGAGGCGCTGCGGCCGGGCCTGGCGACGGGCAAGTACGACGCCTTCCTGCTCATGCCGCGCGGGGCGCGCGACGAGGAGTTCCACACGGCGGTGTGCGAGCTGCTCTCCGACTGGGGCTCGACCGTCGCCGCACCGGAGGTCACCACGGCCGAGGTCATCGCCGAGCCCGGCAACCCGTTGGCCGTCGCGGTCCGGGAGTTCTTCTCCCGGATGGGCATGCCCAGCGCCACCTTCGCGCCCGACTCGCCCACCGGGCAGGCCGCGCTCGCCGAGTGGCGGGCCGACCACCCGGAGCCGGCCGACCCGCCGTCGTACCCGCTCGTGCGGAGCATGCGCGGCGGCGTCATCGCGCCGAGCACCGTGCGCGAGGTGGCGGCCGAGATCTACGGCCGGCCGGACTCGATCGACCCCGAGGGCGCCAACGCGATCGTCGACCTCTGCATCGTCGGCGCCGGGCCGGCGGGCCTCGCGGCAGCGGTGTACGGCGCCTCCGAGGGACTCTCGACGGTCGCCGTCGAGGCCGAGGCGATCGGCGGCCAGGCCGGCACCAGCTCGATGATCCGCAACTACCTCGGCTTCCCCCGCGGCGTCTCCGGGATGCGGCTGGCGCAGCGCGCGCGGAGCCAGGCGATCCGGTTCGGCACGCGCTTCTTCACCGGCTGGGAGGTCAGCGGCCTCACGCCGGGCGTCGATGGCGCCCCGCACGTGCTGCACACCGACGGGGGCGACCTCCACGCGCGCAGCGTGGTCCTCGCGACCGGGGTGACCTACCGCAAGCTCGGCGTCGAGGCGATCGAGGCGCTGGTCGGCCTCGGTGTCCACTACGGCAGCGCGATGTCGGTCGCCCGCGAGATGGAGGGTGCCGACGTCGTGGTCGTCGGCGGCGGCAACTCCGCCGGCCAGGCCGCGCTGCACCTCGCGCGGTTCGCCCGGTCCGTCACCATCGTGGTGCGGCGCGAGAGCCTCGAGGCCACCATGTCGTCGTACCTCATCAAGGAGATCAGCTACCACCACCGGCTGACCGTGCGGCCCTTCACCGAGGTCGTCGACGGCGGGGGCGGCGGGCGGCTCGAGTGGCTGACCCTGCGCGACAGCCGCGACGGCACCACCGACACGGTCCCTGCGGGCGGTCTCTTCCTGCTGCTCGGCGCCGAGCCGCACAGCGGCTGGTTGCCGGAGGCGATCGCGCGCGACGACAAAGGTTTCCTCCTCACCGGCCGTGACGTGCCGGCGCAGACGTGGAGCGACGGGGTGCCGCCACCCAGCCTCGGTACGACGGTGCCTGGCATCTTCGCCGTCGGTGACATCCGCTCCGGGTCGATGAAGCGGGTCGCGGCCGCGAGCGGCGAGGGGTCGTCCGTCGTACCGCTCGTGCACGCTTACCTCGGCGGTCTCTGACCTCCTCAGCCGACCACCACGTTCGGCGACTGCCGGCGACGGTACGCCGACTGCACGGCGCCGTCCCGGGGTTCGGTCGACCTCTTCGTCGGCCCCATGAAATAGGGTCGGGCCGTGGCCCTGGAGACGTCGTTGGAGAAGCCGGCTCCGGTCCGGTCGATCGCCAACGCGGTCGCGGGCTGGATCGACCGGCTCGGCGTGGTGTGGGTGGAGGGCCAGGTGGCCCAGGTGAGCCGCCGACCGGGCGTCGGCACCGTCTTCCTGACCCTGCGCGACTCGGTCGCCGACATCTCCGTGCCAGTGACCTGCTCGCGGGTGCTCTTCGACGGGCTGCAGCCACCCCTGGTCGAGGGCGCGAGCGTGGTGATCCAGGCGAAGCCGTCCTACTACGCCAACCGCGGCACGTTCTCCCTCTACGCGCGCGACATCCGGATGGTCGGCCTCGGCGAGCTGCTCGCGCGGCTCGAGCAGCGCCGCCAGCTGCTGGCCGCCGAGGGCCTCTTCGCCCTGGAGCGCAAGCGCCGACTGCCCTTCCTTCCGGGCCGGGTCGGGTTGGTCACCGCGCCGCGGTCGGCCGCGGAGAAGGACGTCCTCGAGCACGCCACCCGGCGCTGGCCCGGCGTGCAGTTCGAGACGGTCTACGCCGCCATGCAGGGCCCGCGGTCGGCGCTGGAGGTCATCGAGGCCGTCGAGCGGCTCGACGCGCGGACCGACGTCGACGTGATCGTGATCGCGCGCGGCGGGGGGTCGGTCGAGGACCTGCTCCCCTTCTCCGACGAGGGTCTCGTCCGCGCGGTGGCGAAGGCCCGCACCCCTGTCGTCTCCGCCATCGGGCACGAGCCCGACACGCCGTTGCTCGACCTGGTCGCCGACGTGCGCGCCTCCACCCCGACCGACGCGGCCAAGCTCGTCGTGCCCGACGTGGCGACGGAGGCCACCGGCATCGCGCACGCCCGCGACCGGCTGCGCCGTGGCCTCGACACCCGCCTCGCGCGCGAGCAGTCCGCGCTCGACGCGCTGCGCTCCCGGCCGGCGCTCGCCGACCCGCGCTCACTGGTCGACCAGCGCATCGACGAGCTCGACGGCCTGCGCGAGCGGATCCGGCGCTGTCTCGACAACCGGCTCGACCGGGCGGCCGACGACATCGGCCACCACCGCGCGCGGGCCCGGGCGCTCTCGCCGCTCGCGACCCTGGAGCGCGGCTACTCCGTGCTCCAGGACGAGGCGGGCCACGTCGTCACCTCTGCAGCGCACGTCGCCGACGGCGTGCCGATGAGCGTCCGCGTCGCCGACGGCCGCATCCACGTGACCACCACCAGCACCGAGCTGCTCGAGGAGAGCCCATGACCGACGATGCCGGCACCGATGACCGCCCCTCCTACGAGGAGGCGCGCGAGGAGCTCGTCGAGGTGGTCCGCCGCCTCGAGGCCGGCGGCACCACGCTCGAGGAGTCGCTCGCCCTCTGGGAGCGGGGGGAGGCGCTCGCCACGATCTGCCAGGAGTGGCTCGACGGTGCGCGGGCCCGGCTCGACGCCGTGCTCGAGGCCGACGACGAGGAGTAGCGGCCCGGCTACCGCGTGACCGGCGCGGTCGTGAGCCGGTCGATCACGTCCTGCAGCACTCCGGGCGCGACATCGCCGTACACGAGCACGGTCTGGCCGTGCACGGTCGAGGCGTACGCCGCGTCGCCGCCGGCGTCCTCGTAGCCCTGCCAGGCGTCGGCGACCGACCCGTCGGCGCGGAAGATGTCGGTGGTGGTGGCGTCCTTGTCGACATAGCTGTCGAGCAGGCTGTCCACGGTGGCGGTCTGTTGCTCGATGCCGACGAACTTCTCGTCGTCGGTGAACAGCCCGGTCGCGAAGGCGGAGTCCTCGCCGGCCGGCTCGACGTCGAACTTCGTGGCGATCCAGCCATCGGGGAGGGAGCCGAGGTACACCGGGTCGAGCCTGCCCTCCTGCGCGTCGTCGATGCTCGACCGGTAGTCGATCGGCTCGGGCCGGTTGTCGACGTCGGCCCGGAAGAGTCCGAGGAACCACAGCAGACCCCCGACGGCGACCACCGTGATCACCAGGGCGGCGATCAGGCCGCCGGCCGATCGCTGGTACTTGCCCGGGCGGCCCACGCTCGTCGTACTCATAGCGGACCCATCCTCCCAGCCCGCTCCTCCGACCACGGAGGGCGGCCAGGCATGTTCCGCATCTGCGGACCAAATATGTCGATATCCCCGCAGATGCGGAATACTCCTCGCGTGACCACTTACCGGATCGCGGAGGCCGCCGAGGTGCTCGGCCTCAGCGACGACACCGTGCGCAGGTGGATCGACGCCGGCCGGCTGCCGGGCTCGACCGAGGCCGGACCGACGGTGATCCCCGGCCCCGCCCTCGCCGCGCTCGCGGCGACGCTCGTCGACGACGCCGAGCGCGACCGCACCCGCGCGGGCTCGGTGAGCGCCCGCAACCGGATGACGGGGATCGTCACGCGCGTCGTGAAGGACGCCGTCATGGCGCAGATCGAGATGGTCTGCGGCCCCTACCGCGTGGTCTCCCTGATGAGTGCCGAGGCGGCCACCGAGCTCGGCCTCGAGCCGGGCGTGCGCGCCATCGCGTCGGTCAAGTCCACCAACGTGGTCGTCGAGAGGCCCGTCGCCAGGAGGGACGCGTGAGCCGCACCCGTCGTCGTACGGCGACCCTCCCCCTCCTGCTCGCCCTCACCCTTCCGCTCGCGGCGTGCGGCGACGACGGCGACGGCGGCGACCAGAAGCTGCAGGTGCTGGCCGCCTCCTCGCTGACCGACGTCTTCACCGAGCTGGGCCGGCAGTTCGAGGCCGACCACGACGGCGTCGACGTCGCGTTCTCCTTCGGGTCGAGCACCGACCTCGCCGAGCAAGCCGCCGACGGCGCACCGGGCGACGTGCTGGCCACCGCCGACCGGACGTCGATGTCGGTGGCGCAGGACGCCGGCGCCGTCACCGACCCGGCGACCTTCGCGACCAACGTGCTCGTCATCGTGACGCCACCCGACAACCCTGCGGGGATCACGTCGCTGGCCGACCTCGACGGCGCGACGTGGGTGCGCTGCGCCGACGAGGTGCCGTGCGGCCGGGTCGCGCTCGCGGTCCTCGACGACGCGGGCATCGACGCCCAGCCCGCCAGCCTCGAGGAGGACGTGCGGTCCACCCTCGACAAGGTCACCTCGGGCGAGGCGGACGCCGGCCTGGTCTACGCCAGCGACGCGGTGGCGGCCGGCGACGCCGTCGAGACGATCCCGATCGACGGCGCGGAGAGCGAGCCGACGTCGTACTCCATCGCGGCGCTCGACCAGTCCGAGGACGCCTCCCTCGCGCAGGAGTGGGTCGACCTCGTCACGGGCGCCGAGGGCCGGGCCGCGTTGAAGGACGCCGGGTTCTCCCTGCCATGACGCGCGACCCGCTCGGCCGCGCGCCGCTGGCACTGCTCGTGCCGGCGGCGGTGGCCGTGCTGCTCCTCCTCGTGCCGATCGGGGCGATGGTCGTCGCGACCGATCCGGGGAGCCTCGTCGACGCGCTCGGCACCGAGGCCCTGCAGCAGGCGCTGTGGCTCTCGCTGCTGACCTCCACGATCGCCATGGTCGTCTGCCTCGTGCTCGGCCTCCCGCTCGCCTGGCTCCTGGCGCGCGTCGACTTCCGCGGCCGGCGCGCGGTCCGCGCGCTGGTGACGGTGCCGATGGTGCTGCCCCCGGTCGTCGCCGGCATCGCCCTGCGCTCGGCCTTCGGCCGCAGCGGGCTGCTCGGTGAGCCGCTGCTCCACGCGACCGGGTTCGCGTTCCCCTACACGACCTGGGGCGTCGTGCTCGCGCACGTCTTCGTCTCGCTCCCGTTCGTCACGATCGCGATCGAGGGCGGGCTGCGCACCGCCGGGACGGCGTACGACGACGCGGCCGCCACCCTCGGCGCGACCCGCTGGACCACCTTCCGGCGGGTCACCGTGCCGTTGGCCCTGCCCGGGATCGCCGCCGGCATGGTGCTGGGCTGGGCGCGGTCCCTGGGCGAGTTCGGCGCGACCATCACCTTCAACGGCAACTACCCCGGCACGACCCAGACGATGCCCACCCTGATCTACGTGGCGCGGCAGTCCGACGCCGACGCCGCCCTCGCGCTCAGCCTGGTGATGCTGGCGGTGTCGATCACCGTGCTGGTCGCGCTGCGCGACCGCTGGCTGGTGCCGGCGTGAACGACCTCGAGGCGCACCTGGTCGTGCCGGGGCGGCTCGACGCGTCGCTCACCGCCCAGCGGGGCGACGTCGTCGCCGTCGTCGGGCCCAACGGCGCGGGCAAGAGCACGCTGGTGCACGCCCTCTCCGGGCTGGTGGCCGCCGGCGGGCACGCCACGCTCGTCGGCGACGACCTCCTCGCCCGCACCCCGCGCGACCGCGACGTCGGGGTGGTCTTCCAGGACCAGCGCCTCTTCCCGCACCTCTCCGCGCTCGACAACGTCGCCTTCGGGCTCGTGGCCCGCGGCACCGCGAAGGCTGCCGCGCGGTCGGCAGCCCGCGACTGGCTCGAGCGCCTCGGGATCGCCGACCTGGCCGGGCGGCGGCCCGCGAAGCTGTCCGGCGGGCAGGCGCAGCGGGTGGCGATCGCGCGGGCGCTCGTCACCGCACCCGACCTGCTGCTCCTCGACGAGCCGTTCACCGGTCTCGACGTCGGGGTCGCCGCGACGCTGCGCATCGAGCTCGGGCGCCACCTCGCGGACTTCCGCGGCATCACCGTCCTCGTCACGCACGACGCGCTCGACGCCCTGACCCTCGCGACCACCGTCGCCGTCCTCGACGCGGGCCGGGTCGCCCAGGTCGGGCCGCCGGCCGAGGTAGCGGCCCGCCCCCTGACCGAGCACGTGGCGCGCCTCGTCGGCCTCAACGTGATCCGCGAGGGCGACCGGCTCCGCGCGTTCTCGCCGGCCGCGGTCACCGTGTCGGTGCACGCGCCCGACGACTCCGCGCGCAACCGGTGGCAGGGCGTCGTACGCGGTGCCGCGCCGCACGGCGACGCGATCCGGCTGCAGGTCGAGGGCGAGCGCCCCCTCATCGCCGACGTCACCCCGGCGGCGTCCCGCGAGCTGGCCCTGGCGCCCGGCCGCGAGGTGTGGCTGTCGGTGAAGGAGACCGCGGTGACGACGTACGACGCCCGCGGCTGAATTCACCGTCCGGGCCCTGTTCCCGTGACACGGGCGTCACGCGGCGGACGATAAGGTTCGGCTCATGAGCTCCCTCGCCGTGCCGCCGCCGGCCCCCGACCGCAACCTCGCGCTCGAGCTGGTGCGCGTGACCGAAGCCGCCGCGATGGCCGCCGGCCGCTGGGTGGGCCGTGGCGACAAGAACGGCGCCGACGGCGTGGCCGTCAACGCCATGCGCGTGATGATCTCGACCATCGGCATGAACGGCGTCGTCGTGATCGGCGAGGGCGAGAAGGACCAGGCGCCGATGCTCTACAACGGCGAGGCGGTCGGTGACGGCACCGGCCCCGAGTGCGACGTCGCGGTCGACCCGATCGACGGCACCACGCTGACGGCCAAGGGCATGAGCAACGCGATCTCCGTGCTCGCTGTCGCCCCGCGCGGGTCCATGTACGACCCGTCGGCCGTCTTCTACATGGAGAAGCTCGTCACCGGGCCCGAGGCCGCCGACGTCGTCGACATCCGCAACCCCGTCGCCGAGAACATCAACCAGGTCGCCAAGGCCAAGGGCGCCACCGCCTCCGACGTCACCGTCGTGCTGCTCGACCGGCCCCGCCACGCCTCGCTCGTCGACGAGATCCGGGCGACGGGCGCGCGCATCAAGTTCATCACCGACGGCGACGTGGCCGGCGCCATCTCCGCCGCACGTCCGAACTCCGGCGTCGACCTCCTGCTCGGCATCGGCGGCACCCCCGAGGGCATCATCACCGCCTGCGCGATCAAGGCGATGGGCGGCACGATCCAGGGACGGCTGTGGCCGACCGACGACGAGGAGCGCCAGCGCGCCATCGACGCCGGCCACAACCTCGACCCCGACCACGTGCTCGGCACCGACACCCTGGTCACCGGCGACGACTGCTTCTTCGTCGCCACCGGCATCACCGACGGCGAGCTCCTGCGCGGCGTCCGCTACCGCGCCGGCGGTTGCACCACCGAGTCCCTGGTCATGCGCTCCCGGTCCGGCACGATCCGCACGATCACCTCCGAGCACCAGCTCCAGAAGCTCCGCAAGTTCAGCTCCATCGACTTCGACTGAGTCACACGGGTCACAGGAATCCCCGGTCGACCGGGGATTCCCTCACTTGTCGGGGTTTGCAAACCCCGACAAGTGGCAGTTTCCCCGGTCGACCGGGGATTCCTGACGCGCCGACTACGCCGTGCCGGCGATCGAGAGGGTCGCGACGCCGGCGGAGGACTGACGCAGGAGCGCGTCGCCCACGACCCGGATGACGCGCGGGTCGAGGGCCAGGCCGATGTGGGAGGCACGCATCTCGACGGCGACGCCCTGCGGGTCGATGCAGGCCTTCCAGTCGACGATGCCGTCGCGGCGCGAGTAGACGTTGGTCATCGCGACGCCGGCGGGCAGCGGCTGGCACACCTCGTTGAAGCTGGTCTCGGCGCACGGGCCCGCGACGCAGTCGACGGACATGACGCCGGGCAGACCGGCCCGCGAGAGCCGGTTGAGCACGGTCACGCCGCCGCTGAGCAGGCGGTGGTGGGCACCGGGCGCGAGCATCGGGCTGCCCATCGTGACGATGCCGGCGACCAGGTCGGGGCGGCGCACGGCGATGCCGCGCGCGATCATGCCGCCCAGGCTGTGGCCGACGATCTGCACGCGTGAGCCGCGACGCTCGGCGATCCGCTCCAGCCGGGCCTCGACGAGTGCGGCGGCGGTGAGCGTGCAGCCGACGTTGGCGTGGATCGAGGAGCGGTAGGTGCGGAAGCCGCGCTCCCTCAGGCCCGCGGCCATCTGGGTGAGCGTCCAGTCGCCGGCGAGGAAGCCCGGCACCAGGAGCACCGGCTCGGCTGCGCGCACGGCCGAGCGGCCGGCGTACGGCGTCCTCCTGCGCGTACGGCGGGCAGCGGACCGGTGCACGGCCAGCCGGCCGGCCTCGGTGACGACGCTGCCCTCACGCAGCAGGGACGCGAGCGGCGGACGGCCGAAGCCGTCCGGCATCAGGTAGGGCGCCAGCACGCTGCTCATATCACCGACCCTAACTTGGTTGAAACCTGAACTGGTGGCCATTCGGCAGACTGGGATCCATGAGCGCGTCACCCGACCAGACCAACGTCGCGGTCTCCGAAGAGTTATTCGCCCCCCTCCCCGGTGGGGTCGAGCTGTGCTACCAGACGTTCGGCGAGCGCGACGACGACCCGCTGCTGCTCGTGATGGGCCTCGGGGGGCCGATGACCTGGTGGGACGCGGAGCTCTGCGTCCTGCTGGCGCAGCAGGGCTTCTTCGTGATCCGCTACGACAACCGCGACACCGGGCGCTCGTCGCGCGACCCTCACCGGGTACGCAGGATCGACCTGGTGCGCGCGTTCCTCGGGCGGCCGGTCACGCCGCCGTACACGCTCGGCGACCTCGCCGGCGACGGGTTCGGCCTCCTGGACCACCTCGACATCCCCGCGGCGCACGTCGCCGGCGTGTCGATGGGCGGCATGATCGCCCAGACGATGGCGCTCGACGCCCCGGAGCGGGTGCTCTCCTTGACGAGCATCATGTCGACGACGGGGCAGCGCACGGCAGGGTGGCAGAGCCCGACCCTCATCCCGACCCTGCTGTCGGGCCGCGGCCCGACGCGCGAGGACTACCTCGCCGGCGCTCTCAAGGTGTGGGCACTCATCGGCTCCCCCGGCTACCCGCCCGCCGAGGGCACGCTGGAGAGCCGCGCCGGTGAGACCTTCGACCGGGGCGTGAGCCGGTCGGGGGTGCTGCGGCAGATGATGGCGGTCATCACCCAGCCCGACCGCACCGCTGACCTGGCCCGGATCTCCGTGCCGACCACCGTGATCCACGGGCTGCGGGACCGGATGGTCCACGTGTCCGGCGGCCGCGCGACCGCAGCGGCGATCCCGGGGGCCGAGCTGCTGCTCATCGACGGCATGGGCCACGACCTCCCACCCGTCCTCTTCGAGACCTTCGCAGCCGCGATCCGCAGGACGGCCACAAGTGCTACCCGGAAACGAAAGGCTTAATCGGTCTAGACAAGAACCTCCCTCCCGGTGGAATGTGTGTCGGGGGTCACACATCGGGAGGGCTCAATGGTGAAACGCTCGGGAGTGCTCGCTACCGCTGCATCGCTAGGTCTCGTCGCCACGCTGCTGTCGTCCTGCGGCGGGTCCGACGACGCGCTCGTCTGGTACACCAACCCGGACACCGGCGGCCAGGCGGCGGTCGCGGCGGCCTGCAGCAAGAAGCTCGGGTTCGAGATCGACACCCAGGTCCTCCCCCAGGACGCCGGCCAGCAGCGGATCCAGCTCGCCCGACGACTGGCGGCCGAGGACCCGGCGATCGACCTCATGAGCATCGACCCGCCCTACACCGCGGAGTTCGCCAACGCCGGCTACCTGGCCCCGATCCCCGACGACATGCAGCAGCGCTTCCGCGACCAGGCTTTCGACGGAGCGGTCGAGGCGGCCACGTGGGACGACCAGCTGGTCGTCGCGCCCTTCTGGTCCAACACCCAGGTGCTCTGGTACCGCAAGTCGTTCGCGGACAAGGCCGGGATCGACATGTCGCAGCCCGTCACCTGGGACCAGATCATCCAAGCCGCCTCCAAGAACGGCGGCACGGTCGCCGTCCAGTCCAACAAGTACGAGGGGTACGCCGTCTGGATCAACGCCCTGATCTCAGGAGCGGGAGGAGAGATCGCGACGGACACGGAGAAGGGGGCCGACGCCACCATCGAGGTGGACTCCCCGGCGGGCGAGGACGCTGCGGGCGTCATCGCCGAGCTCGCCAGGTCGAAGGCAGCGCCGCCGGACATGTCGATCGCCCAGGAGGGCCAGGCCGGCACCACCTTCGGGGGCGACACCGGTGCGTTCATGGTCAACTGGACCTACGTGCTGACCGGCGCCGGCTACCCGGAGGACGTCGTCAAGGACATCGGCTACACCCGCTACCCGCAGACGGTGGCCGGCGAGGAGTCGCGGCCGCCGTACGGCGGGATCGGGATCGGGGTGAGCGCGTACTCCGACCACGAGGACGAGGCGATCAAGGCCCTCGAGTGCATCACCAGCCCTGACAACCAGGGCCTCAACGCGGAGCTGACCGGCAACATGCCGTCGAGCCCGGAGGGCTACAAGTGGCCCGCGCTGAAGAAGATCTACCCTCAGGACCTGCTCGACCTCTTCCAGCAGAGCCTCGACGCAGCGGCGCCGCGCACCGTGACGCCGTACTGGAGCGACATCTCCGGTGCTCTGATCAGCCGCTTCCACCCACCGTCCTCGGTCGACAAGGACACACCGGCTGACGCGCAGAAGTTCATCGAGGACGTGCTGCAGCAAAGGAGCCTCCTGTGACAACGACTGCGCAGGCCCCCGTCGGCGCCCCCGTGCCGGCCAAGAAGGCCGTCGCGAGCGACCGCTCGTCGGCTGAGAACAAGCTGGGCATCAGACTCGTGGCGCCAGCCGTGGTCGTCATGCTCCTGGTCACGGCGTGGCCGATGATCCAGGCCCTCTACCTGTCGCTCTTCCGCTACCGGCTCACGACTCCCGACGAGAAGGAGTTCGTCGGCATCGGCAACTACGCGACGGTGCTCGGTGACGGCCTGTTCTGGAAGGACACCGTCAACACGGTCATCATCATGGTGGTCACCGTCGCGGTCGAGCTCGTCATCGGCTTCGTCTTCGCGATGGTGATGCACAAGGTGATCTTCGCCCGCGGTGCGATCCGCACGTCGATCCTCATCCCCTACGGGATCATCACCGTCGTCTCTGCCTTCGCCTGGCAGTTCACCTTCAGCCTCAACAACGGATGGGTGAACAGCTGGTTCTCCTGGTTGCCGTGGATCAGCGACAACACGAACTGGTTCGGCGACCACTGGCCCGCGATGTTCGCGATCATGGTGTCCGAGATCTGGAAGACGACGCCGTTCATGTCGCTGCTGCTCCTCGCCGGGCTCTCCCAGGTCAGCGAGGACATGCTCGAGGCGGCCCAGGTCGACGGCGCGACCTGGTGGCAACGGCTGTTCAAGGTGATCCTCCCGAACATGCGGGCCGCGATCATGGTCGCCGTGCTGTTCCGGGCACTCGACGCCTTCCGGATCTTCGACAACATCTTCGTGATGACCCGCGGCGCCCAGGACACCGAGTCGTCGTCGTTCCTGACCTATCGGCAGGTGATCGAGCAGTTCCAGCTCGGGTTGGGCTCGGCGCTGTCGGTCCTGCTGTTCCTCACGGTGCTGCTGCTGGCTTTCCTGATCGTCAAGCTGTTCCGGGTCGACCTGGCCCAGGCAAGGGGTGAGGGCTGATGTCGAGCAAGTCCCGAGCCGGCTCCCTGGCCGGCACGTCGGTCGGCTTCGTGGTGATCCTGGTGTGGTGCCTGCTGCCGGTCGCATGGATCATCTCGCTGTCCTTCAAGTCGGCAGCGGAGACCGGGGCCGGAAGTCCGCACTTCCTGCCGCAGGACGCGACGCTGGACAACTACAAGACCATCCTCGGCTTCGGCACCCTCAGCGACGGGTCGACGCCCGACCCGACGGTGTCCGACGCGTTCCTCCGCGCGCTGCTGAACTCGTTCGGCGTCGCGCTGATCGCCACCGCGCTGAGCGTCGTCTTCGCCACGCTCGCCGCCTATGCCATCGCCCGCCTGGAGTTCCGGGGCAAGCGTCTCGTGCTCTCGCTCGCGCTGGCGATCGCGATGTTCCCCGTGGTGTCGCTGGTCGGGCCGCTCTTCGACATGTGGCGCACGTTCCACCTGTTCAACACCTGGCCGGGCCTGATCATCCCCTACATGACGTTCACGCTGCCGTTGGCGATCTGGACGCTGTCCGCCTTCTTCCGCGAGATCCCGTGGGAGATGGAGCAGGCCGCGCAGGTCGACGGGGCGACGTCGTGGCAGGCCTTCCGCAAGGTGATCGTGCCGCTCGCCGCTCCCGGTGTCTTCACCGCGGCGATCCTGACCTTCTTCTTCGCGTGGAACGAGTTCGTCCTCGCCATCTCGCTGACCTCGACGACCAGCTCGCGCACGGTGCCGGCCCAGATGTCGTTCTTCGTCGGCGCCGACCCGTTCAACCCACCCTACGGACAGCTCGCGACCGCGTCGGTCGTGGTCACCGTCCCGATCATCGTCATCGTGCTGCTGTTCCAGCGAAAGATCGTCGCAGGGCTCACCTCCGGCGCAGTGAAGGGATAGACCCATGGCCTCGATCACCATCAACCACCTCGTCAAGAAGTACGGCGACGGCTTCCCCGCCGTCAACGACGTGTCGATCGACATCGCCGACGGCGAGTTCATGATCCTCGTCGGCCCATCAGGCTGCGGGAAGTCGACGCTGCTGCGGATGATCGTCGGCCTCGAGGACATCACCTCCGGCGATCTCAAGATCGGCGACCGACGGGTCAACGACCTCGCGCCGCGCGACCGCAACCTGGCGATGGTCTTCCAGAACTACGCGCTCTACCCGCACCTCACCGTCTACGAGAACATCGCCTTCCCGCTGCGCCTGGCCAAGATGGACAACGCCGAGGTCGACCGCCTGGTGAAGGACGCGGCCTCGACGCTGGAGCTCGAGGAGCACCTGCAGCGCAAGCCGGGCAACCTCTCCGGCGGCCAGCGCCAGAGGGTCGCGATGGGGCGCGCGATCGTGCGCCAGGCGGACGCGTTCCTCTTCGACGAGCCGCTGTCCAACCTCGACGCCAAGCTGCGCGGGCAGATGCGCACCGAGATCGCCCGCCTGCAGAAGCGGCTCGGCATCACGACCGTCTACGTCACGCACGACCAGACCGAGGCGATGACGCTCGGCGACCGGGTGGCCGTGCTCAAGCGCGGTGTGCTGCAGCAGCTCGCCACCCCGCGCGAGCTCTACGAGAACCCCGGCAACCTGTTCGTCGCCGGCTTCATCGGGTCACCGCCGATGAACTTCCTGCCGGCCGAGGTGTCCGGCAACCAGGTGAAGCTGCCGTTCGGCACCGTCGAGCTGCCCGACTCGTCCCGACTCGCGCGCGCAGCCGACCGCGGTCTCCTGATCGCCGGCATCCGTCCCGAGCACTTCGAGGACGCCACCATCGCCGGCAAGAGCGGCTCCGGGTCGACCTTCCGGGCGACCGTCGACGTGGTGGAGTGGCTCGGCAACGAGACCTACGCCTACCTGCCGTTCGAGGCGCCGCCCGAGGTCGCCGCGCAGCTGCAGCAGCTCGAGAAGGACCTCGACGGCGAGGCGATGCGCACCCAGCTCGTCATCAACCTCGACGGTGCCAGCCGGATCACCGAGGGCTCGGAGGCCGAGATCTGGATCGACGCCAGCAAGATGCACCTCTTCGACCCCAGCACCGGCGAGAACCTCACCGTCGACCACGACAACGCAGGCGAGATCCCGGGAGCGGTCGCGACGGTCTGAGGCGACGTACGGCCGCGATCGCGAGCGAGTGAGTCGTTTCCCCTTACCTACCGGTCGAGAATTCGCGATTTCTCGACCCGTAGGTCAGGGGAAACGCGTCAAGCGAGCTCGCGAGCGCCGGCCGGGTCTTCTCGCCGCCCGACAGCGGTCATCCCGCCTGCAGCACCCCTTCGACCAGCACGCGCAGGTGGTCGGCGGCAGCGCCGGCATCGAGCCCCTGGTCCCGGCGCAGGTGCTTCCAGGTGGTGACGTCGAGGACCGTCGCGAGGAGCACGGCGAGCCGCTCGCGCCGCGCGCCCCGGCGTCGCGCCAACGCAGGGGCGAACGCCCTCTCGACCCAGGCGCGGTGCCAGGCGCGCCCGCCCTCGGCGGTGTCCGCGAGGTCGGGCTCGCGCGCGGCGACCACCAGCATCCGCCAGGTGCCGTCGCCGGTCAGCTCGTAGTCGCGCAGGACGGCGGCCACCGCCTGGCTGACGTCGCCGGGGTCCACCTCCCCGCGGAGCTCCGTGAGCCGGGGCACCACGCGCTCGGCCAGGCCGGCGCGGTAGAGGCCGATCTTGCTGCCGAAGTGGTTGACGACCGTCTGCTGCGAGACGCCGGCGGCACGAGCGACGTCACCCAGGGTCACCTCGTCGAACCATGCGGGCGTGAACATCTCAGCCGCCGCGTCGAGGATCGACTCCCGGGTCCGCTGCATCGCTGCGGAGCGGCCGGACATCTCGTAACGTCGTGGTGACACCCGCCCATCCTTTCATTTGGACTTGACACAAACGATTTGGCTCCCATACTAACCAATATCAGTTCCCCCGCACCACCGGAGCCCCCCATGTCCCGATTCCTCGCCTACCTGACCCCCGCCGTCGGCCACACGCTGCCCTACGTGCCCGGGCTGCTGGAGCTCCAGCGGCGCGGGCACGAGGTGCACGTCCGCGCGCTGCCGTCCCTGGTCGAGGCGCTCCGCGCCGCCGGCCTCACCACCGAGCCGCTGCCCGCCGAGGTGCTCGAGGTGGAGGTGACCGACTACCTCGCGACCACCGACAGCGACCGGCTCCACGCCGGCCAGGTCGACCTCATGCGTCGCGGTCGGTTCAACGGACCCGACCTCGCGAGGGCCGTGGCGGACCTCGCACCGGACGCCCTCCTCGTCGACTCGATCGCGTACGGCGCGATGGCCCGTGCCGCTGCGTCCGGCCTGCCGTGGGCCATGCTGATCCCGTCGGTGCTGCCGTGGCCCGGGCGGGGCGTGCCGCCGTACGGGCTCGGCCTGCCGCCGCGGCGCGGACCGGTCGGCCGGTTGCGCGACGCCGTGCTGTAGAAGGCCGTGGAACGGGCCTTCGGCAAGGCGATGATGCCCGGCTTCAACGAGCTGCGTCGCGACGCCGGGCTGCCCGAGCAGCGCTCGGTGCTCGAGGTCTACACCGAGGCGACGGCGGTCATCACGCTGACGGCCGAGCCGCTCGAGTACCCGCGGACCGACCTCCCGCCCCACATGCACCTCGTCGGCACCCAGCCCTGGGACGTCCCGACCGCCCGGCCCGACTACCTCGACGAGCCCGGCGACCCCTGGGTGCTGGTCACCTGCTCGACCGAGTACCAGGGTGACCAGGACCTCGCCCGGGTGGCGGTCGAGGCGCTGCGCGACGAGCCGGTGCGGGTGCTGGTCACCCTCGCCGACGCCTTCGAGGACACGACGCTCCCCGACGCGGCGAACGTGCGGGTCGAGCGGTTCGTGCCGCACGGGCACGTGCTGCCCGAGGCCGCCGTCGTCGTGTGCCACGGCGGCATGGGCATCGTGACGAAGGCGGCCTCGGCGGGCGTGCCGATGGTCGTCGTGCCGTTCGGTCGCGACCAGCCCGAGGTCGCGAGGCGCGTCACGGAGGCCGGGGCCGGCATCAGCCTGAAGCCGAAGCAGCTCACCGCGGAACGGTTGCGCGACGCCGTACGGCAGGCGCGGGCCCTCGCGCCCGCGGCGCGTGCCGTCGCCGAGCAGCTCGACCCGGCCGGCTCGCCGGCGCGGTTCGCCGATGCCGCGGAGACGCTGCTGCCCGTCGAGCGGCTCAGGCCGACAGGCCGGCCACGCGGCTGAGGAGCCGCTGCTCCTCGTCCTCCGTGAGCGGTACGGCGAGCGCTGCCAGCCACACGCGCAGCTCACCGGGGCGCAGGTCCCTGTGCTCGGTGGGGGCGCCCGGCCGTCGTACGGTCACGTGGGTGGCGGTCACCGTGACGTGCCGGCCCTCCTCGTGCCGGGTGATCATCAAGGTGCTGCGGAAGTGCGAGGCCGGGAAGGTGCTCGTGTAGTGGTGGCCGATGACCACGTCGACCGGTCGCACGGGCAGCTCGTCGGTGGTGTGGGTGACCTCCCAGTCGCCGTCGCGCAGCCGCAGCAGCTGCCAGCCGCCCTCCTCGTCGAGACGCACGCGGTAGGGCCAACCGCGCTGGTCGCTCTCGGCGCCGTCGACCAGCGGCACGGGACGCAGCAGGCTCATGCCGAAGCCCGGGTCGCAGAGCAGCCGCTCGCCGTCGAGGAGCACCTCGACGGTCATGTGGGTGCGACCCTGCACGCTGCCCGTGGCGGGGTCGCCGACCCGGCCCAGGTGACGGCGCACCTCGTAGCCGAGTCGCTCGAGCGCCGCCGCGAACACCGTCGAGTGCTCGAAGCAGTAGCCGCCGCGCCCCCGGCCGACGAACTTCTCGTTCAGCACGGCGAGGGTGACGCCGGGATGGGCGTCCAGCAGCACGTCGATGTTGTCGAAGGTGAAGGTGCGCACGTGAGCCTCGTGCAACGCGTCGAGCCCGGCCCGGCCCGGCGGCTCGGCGGCCACGCCGAGCCGGGCCAGGTAGCCGTCGAGGTCGAGCTCGTCGATCTGCCACGGGCTCTCGGTCATGCGGCGATCGTAGGGTGCGGTGCATGACTGTCCGCCAGCTCCGCCTCGTCGTCCACGCCTCCGACTACGAAGGCGCCCTCGCCTTCTTCCGCGACTCCCTCGGCATGCCGCAGGCCGAGGCCTTCTCCGGCCCCGGCGGCGCCGAGGTCACGATCCTCGACGCCGGACGCGCGACGCTGGAGCTCTGCAACGACGCCCAGATCGACTACATCGACGAGGTCGAGGTCGGCAGCCGGGTCGCTCCGCACTTCCGGGTCGCCCTGGAGGTCGACGACTGCGAGGCCGCGACCGCGGCGGCGCTCGAGGGTGGGGCGATGCCGGTAGCGCCGCCCACCCTCACGCCGTGGCAGTCGCTCAACGCCCGCTTCGACGCACCCGGAGAGGTGCACCTGACGCTCTTCCAGGGCGACTGATCAGCCCAGGTTGCGGCGGGTCACGTCGGGGCGGGTGCCCTCGCGGTTGAGGTCCATCCCCACCTCGACCGTCATCCCGAGCTCGATGCCCTCGGCCCGCCGTACGTCCGTGCGGAGCGGCAGCAGGTAGCGGCCGTCCTTCGGGAAGAGCGCGGTCGTGAAGCGCGTGTCGCCGATGACGACGACGACCGGCACCTGGCCCCAGTACTCCAGGCCCTTCGCGGCGTCCTTGACGTCGTCGCTGTCGTCGGCCGGGATGTCGGCGTAGAAGAACGGCGCGGGCCCCCGCCACTCGATCACGCTCGCCGAGAACTCGAACTCCACGCGCCGAGCGTAGTTGACCGCGCCGACGGTGACACGCGACCGTGACAGCACTACTGTCACGGTCATGACCGACCTCGTCCTGGCCGAGACCGCTGAGCGCATCGCGACCATCACCCTCAACCGACCCGAGGCGCGCAACGCCATCGACGGCGACCTCCTCGAGCAGCTCGTGGCCGCCGCCGCGTCCGCCGAGGCCGACGACGAGGTGGACGTGCTGGTGCTCACCGGCGCCGACCCGGCCTTCTGCGCCGGCCTCGACCTCAAGGCCGTGGGCTCCGGCGACCCCCGCCTCTTCGACACCCGGCCGCGACCGGACCAGGCCGTGCGCGACCGCGGACCGCTCCCGCGCCTCACCAAGCCGGTCATCGGCGCGATCAACGGTGCGGCGATCACCGGCGGCTTCGAGCTCGCGCTGGCCTGCGACTTCCTCGTCGCCTCGGAGCGGGCGCGCTTCGCCGACACCCACGCCCGGGTCGGGCTGCAGCCCTGGTGGGGCCTGAGCGTGCTGCTGCCCCAGGCGGTGGGAGTACGGCGGGCCCGCGAGCTCAGCGCGACCGGCAACTTCCTCGACGCGCAGACCGCGCAGGCCTGGGGCCTGGTCAACCACGTGGTGCCGCACGACGACCTCCTGCCCGCGGCGCGCCGGCTGGCCGCCGACATCGTGTCGAGCGACCAGTCGGCCGTGCGCCGCCTCTTCGACACCTACGCCGACGGTGCCCTGCTCGCCGGCGGCGACGCATGGCTCCTCGAGGCGCAGGTGGCCGAGTCGTGGAGCGCCGGCGTCGACCCGTCCGGCTTCGAGCAGCGCCGGCAGGCCGTCACCGACCGCGGCCGCACCCAGGCGCAGGCCGCCTCACCGCGGGACTGACGCCTCCTCGACGTAGACCGTGCCCCCGAGGGCGAGGAACTCCGCCGACTTCTGCTCCATCTCCGCCCCGAACCGCTCGCGCACATCCTGGCTGATCCGCATCGAGCAGAACTTCGGGCCGCACATCGAGCAGAAGTGCGCCGTCTTGGCCCCCTCCGCCGGCAGCGTCTCGTCGTGGAACGACTCCGCCGTCACGGGGTCGAGGGAGAGCGCGAACTGGTCGTGCCAGCGGAACTCGAACCGCGCCCGCGACAGTGCGTCGTCCCAGTCGCGCGCGCCCGGGTGGCCCTTGGCGACGTCGGCCGCGTGGGCAGCGAGCTTGTAGGTGATCACGCCCGTCTTCACGTCGTCGCGGTCGGGCAGGCCGAGGTGCTCCTTGGGCGTGACGTAGCAGAGCATCGCGGTGCCGTGCATCGCGATCGTCGCCGCACCGATGGCGCTGGTGATGTGGTCGTAGCCGGGCGCGACGTCGGTCGCGAGCGGGCCGAGCGTGTAGAACGGCGCACCGTGGCACCAGTCCTGCTGGAGCCGGACGTTCTCCTCGACCAGGTGCAGCGGCACGTGGCCGGGCCCCTCGACCATCACCTGCACGTCGTGATCCCAGGCGCGACCGGTCAGCTCGGCGAGGGTGCGCAGCTCGGCGAGCTGCGCGGCGTCGTTGGCGTCGGCGGTGCTGCCCGGACGGAGCCCGTCGCCGAGGGAGAAGCTGACGTCGTACTGCCGGAAGATCGCGCACAGGTCGTCGAAGTGCGTGTAGAGGAAGTTCTCCTCGTGGTGCGCGAGGCACCACCCGGCCATGATCGAGCCGCCACGGGAGACGATGCCCGTGACGCGGTTCGCGGTGAGCGGCACGTGCGCGAGGAGCACGCCGGCATGGATCGTCATGTAGTCGACCCCCTGCTCGCACTGCTCGATCACGGTGTCACGGAAGATCTCCCAGGTGAGCCGGTCGGCCTCGCCGTCGACCTTCTCGAGCGCCTGGTAGATCGGAACGGTGCCGATCGGGACCGGGCTGTTGCGCACGATCCACTCGCGCGTGGTGTGGATGTCGTCGCCGGTGCTGAGGTCCATGACGGTGTCGGCGCCCCAGGTGATCGCGTGGGTGAGCTTGTCGACCTCCTCGGCGATGGAGGAGGTGACGGCGCTGTTGCCGATGTTGGCGTTGATCTTCACCAGGAAGCGCCGGCCGATCACCATCGGCTCGCACTCCGGGTGGTTGACGTTGGCCGGGATGATCGCGCGCCCGGCGGCCACCTCGCTGCGCACCAGCTCCACGTCGCAGCACTCGCGAGCGGCGACGTAGCGCATCTCCTCGGTGACGATGCCGGCGCGCGCGTAGGCGAGCTGGGTGACCGCCCGCCCGGTGGACCGGCGGGGCGGGCGCTGCGCGCCGCGCCACTCACCGCGGGCCTCGCCGCGGCGGACGGCCGCGCGGCCGTTGTCGACGAGGCGGGTCTCCCGGCCGTCGTACTCCTCGGTGTCGGCGCGGCCCGCGATCCACGGGGCCCGCAGCGGCGGGAGGCCCTGCTGGGGATCGCTGCCCGGGCCCTCGGTGCAGTAGCGGTCGAACGTCTCACCGTTGGTGAGCGCGACCCGCGTGAACGGGACGCGCAGGTCGCCGACCTCGATGCGGGTGTGGGCGGGGTGGACGGTCACGGGCGTGCTCCTTCGGGGATGGTGTGGGCGACGGGCCCTCGGCCACGGCCGAGCTGCCAGTCCTGGCTGACGAGCAGCTGCTGGGCGACGAAGGCCGCCGCCGCGTCAGCTGCGGTGCCGAGGTCGGCACCGTGGGCGAGGTGGGCCGCGAGGGCGCTGCTGTAGGTGCAGCCGGTGCCGTGGTCGTTGGTGGTCACGACGGCACCGCCGCGGGTGACGAGCAGGCCGGGGTGGTCCGGGCGACCGAGCGCCTCGAGCTCGTCCTCGTTGGGCGTGACCACGTCGGCGATCGGAAACAGGTGCTCCTCGTAGGCGGCGATCATCGCCGGGCCGGCGAGGGTGGCGCCGGTGGAGGCGCGGAGCACCGGGTCCACCACGAGGAGGGGTCGTGTGCCTGAGCACGACCTCAGGCGGGTGCTCAGGCACACGACCGCGGCGGGGGTGGCCAGCACCCCCGTCTTGACCACCGCGACCGGCAGGTCGTCGAGCACCGCGTCGAGCTGGGCCGCCACCACCTCCGCCGGCACCGGGTGGATCGCCCGGATGCCGCGGGTGTCCTGGGCGGTCACGGCCGTGACCACGCACGCGCCGTGCACGCCGAGCGCGGCGAACGTGGCCAGGTCGGCGGCGATCCCTGCCCCGCCCCCGGAGTCGGTCGCGGCGACGGTGAGCACCACGGGCGGGGTCACCGGAGCACCTCGAGGAGCCGTCGCACGACGCCGGCCGGATCGGGCGCGCGCATGACCTCACCCATCACGGCGACCCCGCGGGCGCCGGCGCCGACCGCCTCCGCTGC
The DNA here is from genome assembly GCF_041321175.1 of Nocardioides candidus. Taxonomy (NCBI): domain Bacteria; kingdom Bacillati; phylum Actinomycetota; class Actinomycetes; order Propionibacteriales; family Nocardioidaceae; genus Nocardioides; species Nocardioides candidus. Next base: position 640,425 of record NZ_JBGGWC010000002.1, read on the forward strand.
GTTGGCAGCGGTGACGCCGCCGAGCGCGTAGGTCGGCAGGGGCAGGCCGGCGTACTCCTCGATCGGGAGGGGTGGGCCGTAGCCGGGCTTGCTCCCGCTGAGGGCGTACGGCGACAGCGTGGCCCAGCGCGCGCCCTCCTCCGCCGCGCGGGCGACCTCGGCCCGGCTGTGGCAGGAGCGCCCGAACCGGCCGACGACCACCGGCTGGTGCGCCGCGAGGTGGACGCCGTGCGCGGCGGGGTCGTCGAGACGGCTCGAGACCACGGTCAGGCCCTCGATCGCGGCCAGCGCCGCCACCAGCGCGTGCCGCCGCGCTGGCGGGAGGTCGTGCTCGCGCACGAGGACCGCCCCCAGCCCGGCTTCGACACACTCGCGGACGGTCCGCAGCAGACCTCGCCCGAGGGCCAGCTGGGCCCGGTCGGTCACCACCACGAGGCGGGTCACGAGATCCGCCCGGACATCGGGGAGGAGGCACGGGCGGTGGAACGGCGCGGGATCCGGCCGGCCCCACGGGCGGCGTGGCCCGCAGCCACCGCCAGCCGCAGGGCGCCGGCCATCGCCACCGGGTCGTCGGCACGGGTGATCGCCGTGGCGACCAGGACCGCGTCGCAGCCCAGCTCCATCGCGAGCGCGGCGTCGCTGGCGGTGCCGACGCCGGCGTCGAGCACGACCGGCACCGCGACCGCGGCCCGGACCGTCTCGATGGCGTGCGGGTTGAGGACCCCGAGCCCGGACCCGATCGGCGACCCGAGCGGCATGACGGCCGCACAGCCGACGTCCGCCAGCCGGCGGGCCAGCACCGGGTCGTCGGTGGTGTAGGGCAGCACGGTGAACCCGCGTCGGACCAGCTGGTCGGCCGCGTCCAGCAGGCCGACCGCGTCGGGGAGCAACGACGCCTCGTCGCCGACCACCTCGAGCTTGACCCAGTCGGTCTCCAGCGCCTCGCGCGCCAGCTCGGCGGTCAGCACCGCCTCACGTGCGGAGAGACACCCGGCGGTGTTGGGCAGGACCGGCACGCCGTAGCGCCGGAGCACCGAGAGCAAGCCGCCGTCACGGGTCGACGAGGTGCGGCGCACCGAGACGGTGACCAGCCCGGGCTCGGCCGCCGCGAGCACCGGCTCCAGGAGCGCGAGGCTCGGCAGCCCGCCCGTGCCCAGGAGGAGCCGCGAGGAGAGGGCGCGCCCGGCGATCGTGAGCGGCGTCATCCTCCTTGCACCGCCGTCACGACCTCGACGACGTCGCCCTCCACGAGCCGCCGCCGCGGCCAGTCGGCGCGCGGGACGACCACCCCGCCGACGGCCACGGCGACGCCGCGCGGGCACGGGTCGGCGAGACGGGTGGCGAGCAGGTCGGCGATCGTCCCGCGGTGGGTCTCGGTCTCGCCGTTGACGGTGATGCTCATCGGGCTCCTTCCAGGAGTCGGCGGGGGTCGAGCGGCGCCCGGACGGCGCCGGTCTCGAGGTGGTCGGCCACGAGCCGTGCGGTGAGCGGCGCGAGCAGGACGCCGTGGCGGTAGTGGCCGGCAGCGAGCACGACGCCGTCGGCGACCGGTCCGACGAGCGGCAGGTTGTCCGGCGTCCCCGGCCGGTCGCGGGCGACCGCCTCGACCAGCTCGGCGCGGTCGAGCGCCGGCCAGAGCAGCCGGGCCGCCGCGAGCAGCCGCGCCACCCCTCCCGCCGTGACGACCGGCGCCGCGTCGTGCTCCTCGCTGGTCGCGCCGACGACGACCTCACCCGTCGGCCGCGGCACCAGGTAGACCGGTTCGCCGTAGACCCAGCCGCGCACGGTGCGCCGCGGCGGGTCGTCGGAGCGCAGCCGCAGGATCTCGCCGCGGACACCCCGCACCATCGAGGAGTACGGCGGCGGCAGCCACGCGCCCGTCGCGAGGACCGTGACGTCGTGGTGGCCCCCGGGGTCGGCCGGGACGACCGGCACCCGGTCCAGGAGCGCGGCCACCACGGCACGCGCGTCGACGCTGGCCTCGTCGGGGAGCAGCGCCACACCCTCCTCGCGCCACTCGACCGCGGCACCGTGCCGCTCGAGCAGCGCGACCTGCCGGGCGACCTGCTGGCGGTCGCCGGCGTCATGACCGACGAGCAGGGTGCCGGTGGCGTGCAGGGGCACGCCGAGGGCGTCGGCGAGGTCCGGCCAGAGCGCGAGGGACTCCCGTCCCAGCTCCAGCAGCGCCGCCTCGCCGTGCCACAGCTCGGCCGACGGGCTGAGCATCCCCGCCGCGGCGAAGGAGGCACCGCTCCCCGGCGCGGGGTCGATCACGGTCACCTCGTGCCCGCGGCGCCGCAGCTCGGCGGCGACCGCCAGGCCCACGATCCCGGCGCCCAGGATCCTGGCGCGCACCTCAGGCTCCGAGGGCCGCGGCCAGCTCCTTCGCTGCTGCGACCGGGTCCGGATGTCGCCAGATCCCGCCGATGACGGCGACCCCGTGCGCGCCCGCGAGGAGGACCCGCGGCGCACGCTCCGCATCGATGCCACCGATGGCGACCAGCGGCAGGACGCCGGCCGCGGCGGCGACCGCGGCCGGGCCGATCGGCGCGGGCAGGCCGGCCTTGCTCGTCGTCGCGAAGACCGGCCCGATCCCGGCGTAGTCGGCGCCGTCGAGCGCCGCGCGCACGACCGCTTCACGCGTCCGGCAGGTCGCGCCCACGATCAGGTCGGGTGCGACCCGCCGCGCGTCGGCGACGGGCAGGTCGGTCGCGCCGAGGTGCACGCCGTGCGCCCCCGATGCAAGCGCCACGTCGAGGCGGTCGTTGACGATCACGCGCGCGCCGCTGCCGGCGACGGCCCCGAGCACCCGTTCGGTCAGGGCGAGGAGGGCGCGGCCGCCGTACTCCTTGGCGCGCACCTGGAAGCCGTCGACCCCGGCCTCCGCCAACGCCGACAGCAACGAGTGGTCGTCCTTGTCGGAGACCAGGCAGGTGAGGCGCGGGACCTCGACGACACGACGCATGGGACTGCTCCTTCGCTTCCTGCGCCGGCATGACCCGGATCAGGTTCGACGGTCGGAGCGGCTCCAGCTCCCTCTCAGCCCGCTGCCGCGGACTCCCGTGGTGGATGTGCCTCCACGCTAGCGCAGGTCATGCGGAGAGCGTCGACCGCTCCCGGAGGTGACGCCGTACGGCGAGCGCCGCGGCCCGTCCCGCGCGGTTGCCGCCGATCGTGCTCGCGGACGGTCCGTAACCGACCAGCTGGACACGCGGGTCGACCACGGAGGTGACCGCGGTCTGCACGTCCTTGCCGACCATCTCCAGCGCGATCCCGCCGAGCGGGCTCCGCAGGCGGAGCGGCGCCAGGTGCGTCACGGCCGGGCGGAAGCCCGTCGCCCAGAGGATCACGTCGACGGGTTCGAACGACCCATCGGCCCAGCGCACCCCGTCCGGCTCGATCCGCTCGAACATCGGCCGCCGGGCGTCGTACACCCCGAGGCGCGCGGCCTCCTGCTCCTGCGGGCGCAGGCCCAGCCCGGTCACGCTGACGACGCTCGCGGGCGGCAGGCCGGCGGCGACCCGTTGCTGCACCAGGGTGATCGCGTCACGACCCGCGTGCTCGCCCCACTCCTCGCGCCACACGGGCGGGCGGCGGGTCACCCAGAGCACGTCGGTCAGCGGCGCGAGCTCGCCGAGGAACTGCACGGCCGACGCGCCTCCGCCGACGACCAGGACCCGCTTGCCCGCGAAGTGCTCCGGGCCCGGGTAGTCGACCGTGTGGAGCTGCTCGCCGAGGAACGTCTCCGCGCCCGGGTACGACGGCACGAAGGGCCGCGTCCAGGTGCCGGTCGCGTTGACGAGGGTGCGCGTGGTCCAGGTGCGCGCGTCCGCCCGGACGACGAGGAGGTCGCCCGCGCTCTCGACGCGGTCGACCCGGACCGGCCGCAGGACCGGCAGGTCGAACGCACGCTCGTAGGCGCCGAACCAGCCGGGGATCACGACGTTGGCCCGGTCGCCGCCGCGGCCGGGGGCGGGACCGTCGGGCAGGTCGGCCACGCCGTGCACGTCGTCCATCGACAGCGAGTCCCAGCGGTGCTGCCACGCGCCGCCCGGCCCCTCGTCGGCGTCGAGCACGACGTGGTCGATGCCGAGGCGACGGAGGTGGAAGGACGCCGACAGGCCGGCCTGCCCTGCGCCGATCACGAGGGAGTCGGACACGTGCATGACACGTCAACCAACGCCGGACGCGGCGTATGCCCGACCCGCGGGCGCGCGTATCCTCGCTGACCGTGGCTGAAGCAGAGTTCCGTTACTCCGACCTCCTCCCGACCGGCAAGGACGACACCCCTTACCGCCTCGTGACCACCGAGGGCGTCTCGACGTTCGAGGCCGACGGGCAGACGTTCCTGAAGGTCGACCCGGCGGCGATCCAGCGGCTCACCGCCGAGGCGATGCACGACATCAGCCATTACCTGCGGCCCGCGCACCTGGCGCAGCTGCGCAAGATCATCGACGACCCGGAGGCGTCCGGAAACGACCGCTTCGTCGCTCTCGACCTGCTCAAGAACGTCAACATCTCGGCCGGCGGCGTGCTGCCCATGTGCCAGGACACCGGCACCGCGATCGTGATGGGCAAGAAGTCCGAGGGCGTGCTCACCGGCGCCGACGACGCCGAGGCGATCAGCCGGGGCGTGTTCGACGCCTACACCCGGCTCAACCTCCGCTACAGCCAGCTCGCACCGCTGACCACCTACGAGGAGAAGAACACCGGCACCAACCTGCCGGCGCAGATCGAGCTCTACTCGACCGCGCAGGGCGAGAAGGGACCGGAGTACAAGTTCCTCTTCATGGCCAAGGGCGGCGGCTCGGCCAACAAGTCCTTCCTCTTCCAGGAGACCAAGGCGATCCTCAATCCGAAGCGGATGCTGAGCTTCCTCGACGAGAAGATCCGCTCCCTCGGCACAGCGGCCTGCCCGCCGTACCACCTCGCGATCGTGATCGGCGGCACCAGCGCGGAGTTCGCCCTCAAGACCGCCAAGTACGCCAGCGCGCACTACCTCGACAACCTCCCCACCGAAGGCTCCATGAGCGCCCACGGGTTCCGCGACAAGGAGCTCGAGGAGGAGGTCTTCAAGCTGACCCAGTCCTTCGGCATCGGCGCGCAGTTCGGCGGCAAGTACTTCTGCCACGACGTCCGCGTGGTGCGCCTGCCCCGCCACGGCGCGAGCTGCCCGGTCGCCATCGCCGTCTCGTGCTCCGCCGACCGCCAGGCGCTCGGCAAGATCACCGCCGAGGGCGTCTTCCTCGAGCAGCTCGAGACCGACCCGGCGCAGTACCTCCCCGACACCGAGGAGCAGCACCTCATCCAGGGCGGCGAGGTCGTGAAGATCGACCTCACCCAGCCGATGAGCGACATCCTCGCGACGCTCGCGCAGCACCCGGTCAAGACCCGGCTCTCGCTGACCGGCCCGCTCGTCGTCGCGCGCGACATCGCGCACGCCAAGATCCAGGAGCGCCTCGACGCGGGCGAGGACATGCCGCAGTACCTCAAGGACCACCCGGTCTACTACGCCGGCCCTGCCAAGACGCCCGAGGGCTTCGCGTCCGGATCGTTCGGCCCGACCACGGCCGGCCGGATGGACTCCTACGTGAAGTCCTTCCAGGCCGCGGGAGGCTCGATGGTGATGCTCGCCAAGGGCAACCGGAGCAAGCAGGTCACCGAGGCGTGCGCCGAGTACGGCGGCTTCTACCTCGGCTCCATCGGCGGCCCCGCCGCGCGGCTGGCCCAGGACTGCATCAAGTCGGTCGAGGTGCTGGAGTATCCCGAGCTCGGCATGGAGGCCGTCTGGAAGATCGAGGTCGAGGACTTCCCCGCCTTCATCGTCGTCGACGACAAGGGCAACGACTTCTTCACCGATCCCTCCGGCGCCGTCACCGTCCCCATCAGCGGCATCCGAGTGCGCTCCGCGGAGTAGCCCGGACGTCATACGCCCGTCGACCTGTACGTCGATGCACGTATGACGTCTCACGCGGCCAACCCGGGTGCCCAGCCTGCGCGCCGCAACGCGTCCTCGATCTGCTGGAAGAACGCGTCCGGGCACAGCCGCAGCCCGAGGACCGGGAGCCGCAGCACGGTGTCGCCGTCGAGGGCGACGGTGTTGTGGCGCAGCGCGTCCGCGACGAGGTGCTGCGCCCAGGCGTGGTGTATGCCGTCGACCTCGACCACGGTCCTCCACCGCCGCCACCGGAAGTCGAGGTAGTAGGAGCCGCCGGGAGTGCGCCGCAGCGCCTGCTGCCCGGGCTCGGGGAGCCCGCGCTCACGGCAGCCCCGGAGCACGTCGAGCTCGCCGAGCGATCCGGCACCTCCCGACAGGTCGACGAGCACCGTCCCGAGCAGCGTCCGTCGCCGGTCGCGCTTGACGAGCATCGCCGCCTCGGCGATCTCCTCCACCCGCGCGAGCCCCTGCTGCACGGTCATGGTGACCAGCAACTGTGCCTGCCGGTCGGAGCGCGCCCAGAGGCACGCGCGCACGGCCGCCACCGGTGTGCGCGAGCGTGGCACGGGCGTGAGCACGACGTCCTGCGGGTCCCACCGCCGCGTCTGGCGGATGTCGATGCCTGTCCCACGGTGCCGCACGCGGGCGCCGCGCGGCACGCTCAGCCGGATCGCATGCGGCGTGTAGTGCTGCAGGCCGGCAGCGACGAGCGACGACTCACCGTCGACGTACGCCCTCGGGCCCGCCTCGAGCACCGCGGCCCAGAGACGGGTGAGGTCGGACAGCGGTCCGGTGTGGAGCACGACGCAGTGCACGCCCAACGACTGCCATCGCCGGGCGTCGAGGTTGGCGCCGATGTGTGCCGCGGTCAGTCCGAGCGCGTGCAGCTGCTCGCGGGTGACGACGTGGCCCTGCTCCGCGGCCTTCTCGGCAGCACTCCGGGCCACGGCCAGACGGCGCTCGCGGGTGCCCCTCCTCGCCTCTTCCATGCGCTCACGATCCGCGAAGCGGTCGACGATCGACCCCGCGTCGTACCTCTGCTGTGGACGGCGGGGCTCACGAGCCGGCCCTGTGGACGTCCGACGGCCCCGCCCGCTCAGGACGGACCGTGGTTGGGTGACCCCATGGAGCCCGTCGCCCGAGACGTCACCGACCGCGGCGAGCTGGTGCTGCGACGCCGCGACGACGGGCACCTCGAGCTGCGGGCCAACGGGGTGTTCGTGATGGACACCCTCGAGCACACCTCCGAGGACGCCCTCGCCGCACGTGCCCTCGCTGTGGCGGGTCCCGGGTCGCTCTCCGTCCTCGTCGGCGGGCTCGGCCTCGGCTACACCCTGGCCGCCACGCTGGCGAACGACCGCGTGACCCGCTGCGTCGTCGCGGAGATCGAGCCCGCCCTGGTCGGGTGGCTCCGCGACGGCACCGTCCCCCACGGACCCGGCCTCCTGGCCGACCCGCGCGTCGAGGTGGTCGTCGGCGACGTGGCCGACGCGCTGCGCTCGGCGCGCGAGGAGTACGACGTCGTGCTGCTCGACGTCGACAACGGCCCCGCTTTCCTGGTGCACGACGACAACGCGAGGCTCTACGGCGTGCCGTTGCTCACCGCCGCCCGGGACGCCTTGCGACCCGGCGGCACCCTCGTCGTGTGGTCGGCCGCAGCAGCGCCCGATCTCGAGGCTGCCCTGCGGCACGTGCTCGGCAACGCGGCCGAGGAGCGCTGTCCCGTGCCCGCGCACGGCCGGGTCGGCGACTACTTCCTCTACCTGGCCCGTCGTCCGGCCTGAGAGGGAGGCCCGCCCCTGGGTACTGTCGAGCGCATGAGCGACCCCGACAGCAGTGACGGCAGCGACTTCCGCGTCGAGCACGACTCCATGGGCGAGGTCCGGGTGCCGGCCGCGGCACTCTGGAAGGCGCAGACCCAGCGCGCGGTGGAGAACTTCCCCATCAGCGGCACGCCGATCGAGCCGGCGCTCGTCCACGCGCTGGGCGAGGTCAAAGCCGCGGCAGCCGTCGCCAACGGGCGGCTCGGGGTGCTGCCGGCCGAGACCGCCCATGCGATCGCGTCCGCGGCGCGGGAGGTCGCCGAAGGACGCCACGACGCCCAGTTCCCCATCGACGTCTTCCAGACCGGCTCGGGCACGAGCTCCAACATGAACGCCAACGAGGTGATCGCCTCGCTCTGCGCGGCGGCCGGTGTCGAGGTGCACCCCAACGACCACGTCAACGCGAGCCAGTCGAGCAACGACACGTTCCCGACGGCGATCCACGTGGCCGCGACGCTCGCCGTCGCCGACGACCTGCAGCCCGCCCTCGACGTGCTCGCGACGTCACTGGAGGCGAAGGCCGAGGAGTTCGCCGGGCTCGTGAAGTCGGGCCGCACCCACCTGATGGACGCCACCCCGGTGATGCTGGGCCAGGAGCTCGGCGGCTACGCCGCCACGATCCGGTACGCCGGCGAGCGGCTCGACGCCGTACTCCCCCGGGTGCGGGAGCTCCCCCTGGGCGGCACGGCGGTCGGCACCGGGATCAACACCCCCGACGGCTTCCCGCAGGCCGCGATCGAGGCGCTGGGCGAGGCGACGGGGCAGCCCTTCACCGAGGCGCGCAACCACTTCGAGGCGCAGGGCACGCGCGACTCGCTCGTCGAGCTGAGCGGTGTGTTGAGGACGATCGCCGTCGGCCTCACGAAGATCTGCAACGACCTGCGCTGGCTGAGCTCCGGCCCGACGACGGGCCTGGCCGAGATCCACCTGCCCGACCTGCAGCCGGGCTCCTCGATCATGCCGGGCAAGGTCAACCCGGTGCTGCCCGAGGCCACGCTGATGGTCTGCATGCAGGTGATCGGCAACGACGCGGCCGTGACCGCGGCGGGCGCCAGCGGCAGCTTCGAGCTCAACGTCGCCATGCCCGTGCTGGCCCGCAACCTGCTGGAGTCGGTGCGGCTCCTCGCCGCGTCCACGCGCACGCTGGCGGCCCGCTGCGTCGACGGCATCACGGCCGACGCCGACCGGATGCGCCGCTACGCGGAGTCCTCGCCCTCGGTCGTCACGCCCCTCAACCGGCACCTCGGCTACGAGACGGCCGCCAAGATCGCCAAACAGGCCCTCGCCGACGGCGCCACCATCCGGGAGACCGTCGTCGCGATGGGGTTCGTCGAGCGCGGCGAGATCACCGAGGAGCAGCTGGACGCGGCGCTCGACGTGGAGTCGATGACGCATCCCTGACCTGGCGGTCGATCTCCTCGCCGAGGTCGCGGCGCAGCTGGTCGTGCTCGGGGCCGAGCGGCACCGGCGACCCACCCGTCATCAGCCCCGTCCAGTGGTGCAGGGCGGCCGGCCAGCCCACGATCTCCGCCGGCTCCCACTCGTAGCGCGGGGTCACGTGCGCGTGCAGGAAGGCGTCGGTGTTGCCCTGGATCTCCAGGTTGATCCGACGGAACCGCGGGTCGCGCGCCGAGCACACCGCCGAGACGGCGCGTCCGAGGATCGCCATGTCCTCGAGGAACTCCATCTGCCGCGCCGGCGGGAGGTCGGTGAGCTGGTCGATGCCCGGGGTGTCGGTGATGAGCACGCAGTAGCCCGGCAGGTGCTGCACGTCGCCGATCACGGCGAAGCCGGCGCGCATCCGGCGCAGCACGGTCGGGTTGGTGCCCGCGAGGGCGGTGCCGACCCGGTCGGCCCGGAAGTCGTCCGGGTCAGGAGCCACGGGCACTCAGTACCAACCGGTGCCCTGGGAGTGACCCCAGGCCGAGCACGGGCTGCCGTAGCGGTCCTGGATGTAGCCCAGTCCCCACGTGATCTGGGTGACCGGGTTGGAGTACCAGTCCGGGCCGGCCGAGGCCATCTTCGAGCCCGGCAGCGACTGCGGGATGCCGTGGGCGCCGGAGGATGCGTTGTGGGCGAGCGGGTTCCAGTTGGACTCCCGCGTCCAGAGCAGGTCGAGGCAGCCGAACTGGTCCTGGCTCCACCCGTAGTCGCCGAGGAGCGCCCGGGCGATGTCCTTCGGGTCGGAGTCGGAGAGCCGCTCGGACTCGGTGACCGCCGACGTCCGGGCCGGCGCCATCACGGCCTGCTTGGTCGGGTCGGCCGCGCCGCGGCGGTCGTTGCGCGAGACGACGGGCAGCCGCGCGGGCGTGCCGCCGGTGTCGGCCTGGGCCCGGAGGCTGCCGATCGTGCTGTCGAGGTCGGCGCTCGCGTCCGCAGCTGCCGGCTGCGGGGCGTGCTTGCCGAGGAGTCCTCCGCCGATGGTGATGCCGGTGACGGCGACCGCGACACCGGAGAGCACGACGGTGTTGCGGACCGCCTTCTTCGGGGCTTCGGCGAGGTGGGCATGTCGGGGGGCGCCGCGGTGCTTGGGGGCAGCCTTCGCGTTTTTCGACAAGTCAGAGTTCCGTGATCGACAACAGATGAGGTCGCCCTCCGAGGCGGTCCGCGACCGAGCTCGCGAACCAGGGCAACCTCGGACACCCTGCCTGACTTCACTCCCCCTCGCAAACCGAACCGCGCATGTCGTGGAGGAAGTCCCGGCAACCTTCGCCCCATCCGTCACACCAGACCCAGGCATCCCGGTGCGGTGTGTTCAATTCCCTACACGACGACGTTCTCCAGCATCTCCGTCACCAGCGCGGCGATCGGCGAGCGCTCCGAGCGGGTCAGGGTCACGTGCGCGAAGAGCGGGTGGCCCTTGAGCTTCTCGACGACCGCGACGACACCGTCGTGGCGCCCGACCCGCAGGTTGTCGCGCTGGGCGACGTCGTGGGTCAGCACCACCTTGGAGTTGGCCCCGATCCGCGAGAGCACGGTCAGCAGCACGTTGCGCTCCAGCGACTGCGCCTCGTCGACGATCACGAAGGAGTCGTGCAGCGAGCGCCCGCGGATGTGGGTGAGCGGGAGCACCTCGAGCATGCCGCGGTCGAGGACCTCCTCGATCACGTCGCGCGAGGTGAGCGCGCCGAGGGTGTCGAAGACGGCCTGCGCCCAGGGCGACATCTTCTCCGACTCCGAGCCCGGCAGGTAGCCGAGCTCCTGGCCACCGACGGCGAAGAGCGGACGGAAGACGACGACCTTCTTGTGCTGCCGCCGCTCCATGACCGCCTCGAGGCCCGCACACAGCGCGAGCGCCGACTTGCCCGTGCCGGCGCGGCCGCCGAGCGAGACGATGCCGACCTCGGGGTCGAGCAGCATCTCCAGGGCGATCCGCTGCTCGGCGGAGCGCCCGTGGATCCCGAAGGCCTCCCGGTCGCCGCGCACGAGGTGCACCTGCTTGTCTGCGCCGACACGACCGAGCGCCGTGCCGCGGTCGGAGAGCAGCACCAGGCCCTGGTGGCAGGGCAGGTCGCGAGCCTCCTCGAGGTCGAGCGTGCCGTCGTCGTACAGCTCGTCGAGGTCCTCGGCGGCCACCTCCAGCTCGGCCATCCCGGAGTAGCCGGTGTCGGAGTCGCCGATGCGCTCGCCGCGGTACTCCTCGGCCTGCAGGCCGACCGCCGATGCCTTGATCCGCAGCGGCAGGTCCTTGGAGACGAGCGTGACGTCGTGGCCCTCGTCCGCCAGGTTGCGCGCGACGGCGAGGATGCGGGTGTCGTTATCGCCCAGCCGGAAGCCCGACGGGAGCGACGCGACGTCGGTGTGGTTGAGCTCGACCCGGACCGACCCACCCTCCTCGCCCACGGGGACGGGCGTGTCGAGGCGGCCGTGGCTGATGCGCATCTCGTCGAGCATGCGCAGCGCGCTGCGCGCGAAGTACCCGAGCTCGGGATGGTGCCGTTTCCCCTCCAGCTCGGTGATGACGACCACCGGGAGGACGACCTCGTGCTCGGCGAACCTGCGCAGGGCCGTCGGATCGGCCAGCAGGACGCTCGTGTCGAGCACGTAGGTACGGCGACCCGGGACGGGCTCGACCTTGGCGCGATCGGGGCTGGAAGCGGCGCGCGACTTCGGATTGGGCACTTCGCACCTCACCGGACCGCACGCGTCTGTCGCGCCCGGCCCTATTCGTTGAAGAGGGACCGGGTTGCGCAACCGTGGTGGATCACGTCGAGCCTCCCGATGTGGCGGGCTTCCCCACCCGCCACTGCTGCGAAAGTACGCCCGCCGCACGTCTCCGGCAGGCGACACGCCCTAACGGGTGCATGAACCTTGCGTGTCGCGCCAGACTGGCTCCGTGCACCCGCTCGACCTCTGGGACTTCGACGACCCGAGCGGCTCCGAGGCCCGCTTCCGCGAGGCGGCGGGACGCGCCGAGGGCATGCAGCAGGCCGTCCTGATGACCCAGGTCGCCCGCGCGCTCGGCCTCCAGCAGGAGTACGACGCCGCGCACGACGTGCTCGACGAGCTCATGCCCGACGGCGCCCCCGAGGTCGAGGCCCGGCTGCTGCTCGAGCGGGGCAGGATCTACCGCTCCTCCGGCGACGCCGGGCACGCGCGGCCCTTCTTCGAGACGGCCGCCACCGTCGCCCGGGGCGCGGGGCTCGAGGAGCTGTGGGTCGACGCGCTGCACATGGTCGCACTCGTCGCACCTCCGGAGGAGCAGCTCGACGCCCAGCTCGCCGCACTGGCGGGCGCGGAGTCGGCGACCGACCCGCGAGCACGCCGCTGGCGGGCGTCGCTGCTCAACAACATCGGCATGGTGCACGCCGACGCGGAGCGCTGGGAGGAGGCACTGACGGCGTTCGAGGACGCCCGCGCGGCCCGCGAGGCGACCGACGGCACCCCGGGCGAGATCGGCGTCGCGCGCTGGATGATCGCCTGGGCGCTGCGCAACCTCGGTCGCGCCGACGAGGCCCTCGCGATGCAGCGAGCGCTCAAGGCCGACCTCGAGGCGCGGGGCGCGGAGGACCCCTACGTCGACGAGGAGATCGCGATCCTCACGTCCGGAGGTAGCGCAGGTCGGTGATCTCGCGGCCGGCGGCGATGCCCTTGCGCTCGAACTTCGTGACCGGCCGCTCCGCCCAGCGCTCGACGATGCCGCCCTCCAGCCCGGGCGCGGCGTCGAGCACCTCGACCATCTGCTCCGCGTAGTCGCCCCAGTCCGTCGCGAGCCGCCAGACGCCTCCCGGTCGCAGCCTCCCGGCCACCAGCGCCGCGAAGTCCGGGTTCACCAGGCGCCGTTTGTGGTGCCGGGTCTTGTGCCACGGGTCCGGGAAGAACGTCCACAGCTCCGCGATGCTGGCGGGTGCCAGCAGGTGCTCGACCGACCAGACCGCGTCGACGCCGCACAGCCGCACGTTGCGGGCGCCGGCCTCCTCGAGCCGCGCGAGCGTCGAGGCCACGCCCGGCTTCCAGACCTCGAACGCCACGACGTCGTACGACGGCCTGGTCGCCGCCAGCGCCGCCGTCGCCTCCCCCACGCCCGAACCGATCTCCACCACCAGGCCGTCGCGCTCGTCCGGGCCCCGGCCGAACCAGGTGTCGAAGGAGAACCCCTGCTGGTCGACCGCCTCGTCGGGCACCACCCACTCCTGGGCATGCGCCTCCCACGCGAGCGCCTGCTGGGGGGTGAAGCGGCTCCCTCGGCGGCTGTAGGTCAGCACCTCCCGCATCCGCCGCCCGTCCTCGGTCAGCTTCTGGTGCGGTCGCGCGGGGCTGACGCCCGAGCGGTCGTCGGTCACGCGGTGCCCGCCGCGACGAGGATGACCACGAACACGATGTAGAGCACGAAGCCCACGACGTAGAGCCCGAGGATGCAGCTGCCGACGATGCCGAGGACGTAGCCGATCTGCACCTGGCTGGAGCCGCCGTAGCGACCTCCGGCCGCCGCCATCTCCTGCTTCACGCGCCGGCCCTTGACCCACGCGAACGGAGCGACGAGCTGGCAGACGGCGAGCCCCACGATCCCCAGGATGAGCACCATCGTGGCGTCCGGGTGGTCCGGCGCCCACTGCGGCGCCCCGCCCGGTCCGTAGCCCGGTCCGTAGCCCGGCCCGGGAGCGCCGTAGGGCTGGTAGGGGTTGTGCGGAGGCTGCTGCTCGCTCATGCCCGGAATCCTCCCATCCCGGGGACGGGGGAAGACCACGACGGCCCCGGACCTTGCGGTCCGGGGCCGTCGAGTGACTGTCAGGTCAGATCAGAAGTGGTTCACTTCGTGATCTTGGTGACCCGGCCGGCGCCGACGGTGCGGCCACCCTCACGGATGGCGAACCGCAGGCCCTCGTCCATGGCGATGGGCTGGATCAGCTCAACGGCCATCTCGGTGTTGTCGCCCGGCATGACCATCTCGGTGCCCTCGGGGAGGGTCACGACGCCGGTCACGTCCGTGGTACGGAAGTAGAACTGCGGGCGGTAGTTGTTGAAGAACGGCGTGTGACGGCCGCCCTCCTCCTTCGAGAGGATGTAGACCGAGGCCTCGAAGTTGGTGTGCGGGGTCGTCGTGCCGGGCTTGATCACGACCATGCCGCGCTCGACGTCCTCGCGCTTGGTGCCACGGAGGAGCAGACCGACGTTCTCACCGGCCTGGCCCTCGTCGAGCAGCTTGCGGAACATCTCGACACCGGTGACGGTGCTCTTCTGCGAGCCCTCGCGGATGCCGATGATCTCGACCTCCTCGTTGACCTTCACGATGCCCCGCTCGATGCGGCCGGTGATGACCGTGCCGCGACCGGTGATGGTGAAGACGTCCTCGACGGGCATGAGGAACGGCTTGTCCGTGTCACGCGCCGGGGTCGGGATGTACTCGTCGACCGCGGACATGAGCTCGGCAACCGACTCGGCCCACTTGGCGTCGCCGTTGAGGGCCGGGAAGGCCGCAACGCGCACGACCGGAACGTCGTCGCCCGGGAACTCGTACTCGGAGAGGAGCTCGCGCACCTCCATCTCGACGAGCTCGATGAGCTCCTCGTCGTCGACCATGTCGCACTTGTTGAGCGCCACGACCAGGGCCGGCACGCCGACCTGGCGGGCGAGCAGCACGTGCTCACGCGTCTGCGGCATCGGGCCGTCGGTGGCGGCGACCACGAGGATCGCGCCGTCCATCTGCGCCGCGCCGGTGATCATGTTCTTGATGTAGTCGGCGTGACCGGGGCAGTCGACGTGGGCGTAGTGACGCGCCTCGGTCTGGTACTCGATGTGCGCGATCGAGATCGTGATGCCGCGCTGCCGCTCCTCGGGAGCCTTGTCGATCTGGTCGAACGGCGAGGCCTCGTTGAGGTCCGGGTACTTGTCGTGCAGCACCTTCGAGATCGCCGCGGTCAGCGTCGTCTTCCCGTGGTCGATGTGACCGATCGTGCCGATGTTCACGTGCGGCTTGGTCCGCTCGAACTTCGCCTTAGCCACTGGGGGCTCCTCCTGGTTTGTTTGTTACTTGACTCGTACTAATGGGTGGTGCCGAGGGCCGGGTCTGCAGTTCTGACGAACTACTCGCCACGAGCCTTCTTGATGATCTCGTCGGCGATGTTCGTGGGAACCTCGGCGTACGAGTCGAACTCCATCGAGTACGAAGCCTGGCCGGAGGTCTTGGACCTCAGGTCGCCAACGTACCCGAACATCTCGGACAGCGGCACGAGGGCGCTCACGACGATGTCGCCGTGACGCTCCTCCTGCGCGCGGATCTGGCCGCGACGGCTGTTGATGTCACCGATCACCGTGCCGAGGAAGCTCTCGGGCGTGGTGACCTCGACGGCGAACATCGGCTCGAGCAGGCAGGGACGCGCCTGGCGCGCGGCCTCCTTGAACGCCTGCAGACCGGCGATCTTGAACGCCAGCTCGGAGGAGTCGACGTCGTGGTAGGCGCCGTCCTCGAGGGTGAACTTCACGTCGACCATCGGGTAGCCGGCGAGCACGCCGAACTCCATGGCCTCCTGGCCACCGTGGTCGACCGAGGGGATGTACTCCTTCGGCACGCGACCACCGGACACGTTGTTCACGAACTCGTAGCCAGCACCGAGGCCCGTCTCCGGGTCGGTGTTGGGCTCCATCGAGATGACGACCTTCGCGAACTGTCCCGAGCCACCCGTCTGCTTCTTGTGGGTGTAGGAGTGGTTCGTGACGGCGCTGCGGATGGTCTCGCGGTAGGCGACCTGGGGCTTGCCGACGGTCGCCTCGACCTTGAACTCGCGCTTCATCCGGTCGACCAGGATCTCCAGGTGGAGCTCGCCCATGCCGGCGATGATGGTCTGGCCGGTCTCCTCGTCGGTCTTGACGACGAAGGTCGGGTCCTCGTCGGACAGCCGCTGGATCGCGGTGCCGAGCTTCTCCTGGTCGCTCTTGGTCTTCGGCTCGATGGCGACCTCGATCACCGGGGCCGGGAACGTCATCGACTCCAGGACGACCTGGTTGTTGGGGTCGCTCAGCGTGTGGCCGGTCTTGGTGTCCTTCAGACCCATGACCGCCACGATCTGGCCGGCGCCGACCGACGCGATCTCCTCACGCTTGTTGGCGTGCATCTGGTAGACCTTGCCGATCCGCTCCTTGCGGCCGTTGACCGAGTTGACCACGGTCGAGCCCGCCTCGAGCTTGCCCGAGTAGACGCGGACGTAGATCAGCTTGCCGAGGTGCGGGTCCGTGGCGATCTTGTAGGCCAGGCCGGAGAACGGCTCGTCGTCGGACGGCTGACGGGTGATCTCCTTCTCCTCGTTGCGCGGGTCGTGACCCACGATGCCGTCGATGTCGAGCGGCGAGGGGAGGTAGTCGACGACCGCGTCGAGCAGGGGCTGGACGCCCTTGTTCTTGAACGCGGTGCCGCAGAGGACCGGGTTGAGCTTGTCGGCGAGCGTCGCACGACGGATGGCGGCCTTCAGGGTCGGCACGTCGAAGACGTCACCGTCCTCGAGGTAGACCTCCATGATGTCGTCGTCGGCCTCGGCGAGGGTCTCCACGAGCTTCTCGCGGTACTCCTCGGCCTGCGCCTGCAGCTCGGCCGGGATCTCCTCGACGGCGTAGTCCTCGCCCATCTGGGTCTCGCCGCGCCAGACCTTGGCCTTCATCTCGACCAGGTCGACGACGCCGATGAAGTCGGACTCGGCACCGATCGGCAGCTGGAGGACCAGGGTGGTGGAGTTGAGGCGCTCGACCATCATGTCGACGCAGCGGAAGAAGTCGGCACCCGTGCGGTCGAGCTTGTTGACGAAGCACATCCGGGGCACGGAGTACTTGTTGGCCTGACGCCACACCGTCATGGTCTGGGGCTCGACACCGGCGACACCGTCGAAGACCGCGACCGCACCGTCGAGCACGCGCAGCGAGCGCTCCACCTCGGCCGTGAAGTCCACGTGGCCGGGGGTGTCGATGATGTTGATCTGGTGCTTCTTCCACCAGCAGGTCGTCGCGGCGGACGTGATGGTGATGCCGCGCTCCTGCTCCTGCTCCATCCAGTCCATCGTCGCGGCACCCTCGTGGACCTCACCGATCTTGTAGGTGATGCCGGTGTAGAAGAGGATGCGCTCGGTGGTGGTGGTCTTGCCGGCGTCGATGTGCGCCATGATGCCGATGTTGCGGACGACGTTCAGGTCCGTCGTGATGTCGACTGCCACGTGAGTCAGCGTTCCTTAGGAAGTAGTGGGCAGGTGAGTGCGGGACGGGCCTCCCTGTGGGGCGCCCGTCCCGACCACGTCACCAGCGGTAGTGGGCGAAGGCCTTGTTGGACTCGGCCATCTTGTGCGTGTCCTCGCGCTTCTTCACCGCGGCACCGAGGCCGTTGGAGGCGTCGAGGATCTCGTTCATGAGGCGCTCGCTCATCGTCTTCTCGCGACGGTCCTGGGCGTAGCCCACGAGCCAGCGCAGCGCGAGCGTGGTGCCGCGGGTGCCCTTGACCTCGATCGGGACCTGGTAGGTCGCACCACCGACACGGCGGGACTTGACCTCGATGGCGGGGCGCACGTTGTCGAGCGCACGCTTCAGCGTGATGACCGGGTCGACGCCCGTCTTCTCACGCGTGCCCTCGAGAGCGGTGTAGACGATGCGCTGCGCAACCTGCTTCTTGCCGTCCATCAGCACCTTCGACACGAGCTGGGTGACCAGCTGCGAGCCGTAGACGGGGTCGACGTCGAGGGGACGCTTCGGCGCGGGGCCCTTGCGCGGCATGTCAGCTCTTCTCCTTCTTGGCACCGTAGCGGCTGCGAGCCTGCTTACGGTTCTTCACGGCCTGGGTGTCCAGGGCGCCACGGATGACCTTGTAACGGACACCGGGCAGGTCCTTCACACGACCGCCGCGGACGAGCACGATCGAGTGCTCCTGCAGGTTGTGACCCTCACCCGGGATGTAGGCGGTGACCTCGACGCCGCTGCTCAGGCGCACACGGGCGACCTTGCGGAGGGCGGAGTTCGGCTTCTTCGGGGTGGTGGTGTAGACGCGGGTGCACACACCGCGTCGCTGGGGCGAACCCTTCAGGGCAGGCGTCTTGTTCTTCGACACCTTGTCCTGGCGGCCCTTGCGGACCAACTGGTTGATGGTGGGCACCTGGTGGTTCCCTTTCCTTGTCTGCTGTCACGGTCCGGCGACCTGCCGGGCACGGGAGTACTGCGTTGCTGCTCGTGCCGTTGAGACGGTCCTCGGATCCGATGGAGTGAGGGCACGCTCGACGCGTCTGGGCGTGCCAGACACAAGGAACGAGATTACCGGCCGCCCCTGACCGGCGCAAAATGCGGAACGGACCCTGCGATCAGGTGAGCCAGCCGGTGATCGGGTCGATCGCGAAGTAGACCACGAACAGCAGCGCGACGACCGCCAGCAGCGGGTGCACCTCGGCGGCCTTGCCGCGCACCAGCTTGAGGAACACGTAGGCGATGAAGCCGGCGCCGATCCCGACCGAGATCGAGTAGGTGAACGGCATCAGCACGATGGTCAGGAACGCCGGGAGCGCGATCTCGATGTCGTCCCAGGCGATGCCCTTGACCTGCTGCATCATCAGGAAGCCGACGAGGACCAGCGCCGGCACGGCGGCCTCGCTCGGGATCACCTCGACCACCGGCGCGATGAACATCGCGATCAGGAAGAGCAGGCCCGTCACCACGCTCGCCAGCCCGGTGCGCGCGCCCTCCGCCACGCCCGACGCCGACTCGATGTAGGAGGTGTTCGACGAGATGCCCGCGGCGCCGCCCGCAGCGGCGGCGAGCGAGTCGACGACCAGGATCCGCTGCATGTTCGGCGGGACGCCCTCCTCGTCGAGCAGGCCGGCCTCCTCGCCGATCGCCGTCATCGTGCCGACCGTGTCGAAGAAGTCGGAGATGAGGAGGGTGAAGATCAGCAGGCAGACCGCGACGACGCCGGCCTCGCCCCACGACCCGAAGAGGTTGAACTCACCGAGCAGCCCGAGGTCGGGCTTGGCGAAGACGTCGTCGGGCCACGCCGGGACGTTCAGGTTCCACCCCACCGGGTTGACCGTGTCGGGATCGACGAAGGTGGCACCGACGTCGGCGACCGACTCCACGATGATCGCGATCACCGTGGTCACCAGGATCGCGATGAGGATCGCACCCGGGATCCGGCGCGCGTAGAGCGCGACCATCAGCGCCAGCCCGATGCAGAAGACGAGGACCGGCCAGCCCTGCAGCTTGTTGTCGATGCCGATCTGCACGGGCGGTGCGGCGATGCCGGTGCTGCGCACGAAGCCGGCGTCGACCAGGCCGATGAGGGTCAGGAAGAGCCCGATGCCGACGGCGATGGCGACCTTCAGCTGCGCGGGGACCGCGTTGAACACGGCCTTGCGGAAGCCGGTGAGGACGAGCACCAGGATGATCAGGCCCTCGATGACGACCAGACCCATGGCGTCGGCCCAGGTCATCTGGCTCGCCACGGAGTAGGTGACGAACGCGTTGAGCCCGAGACCGGTCGCCAGCGCGATCGGGAAGTTGGCGACGACACCCATCAGGATCGTGATGACGCCCGCGACCAGAGCCGTGGCGGCGGCGATCTGCGCCCCGTCACCGCCGGCCAGCTGCTTCCCGTCGACGTCGATGCCGCCGAGCAGGATGATCGGGTTCAGCACGATGATGTAGGCCATCGTGAGGAAGGTGACGACGCCACCGCGGATCTCGCGCCCGACGCTGGAGCCGCGCTCGGAGATGTGGAAGAAACGGTCGATGCCAGATGTGCCCGAGGCCAGCTCAGTGCTCATGAGGGCAGCATGGCAGAACTGCGACCTCCTGGAGCGGCAACGGCTCGGCGTGGTGCCGTGCGCAGGACGACCAGCGCGAGCCCGACACCGACCAGCACCAGGACCCCTCCGACGATGAGGGTCCAGCGGGCGCCGTACGTCTCCCCGATCCAGCCGATCACCGGAGCACCGAGCGGAGTGCCGCCCATGACGATGGTCATGTAGAGCGCCATCACCCGACCGCGGAACTCGGGGTCGGACTCGACCTGCAGGGTCGCGTTGGCCGAGTTGAGCAGGGTGATGGTCGAGAGGCCGATGAGCGGGGCGAACAGCGCGAACGAGGCGTACGACGGCAGCGACCCCGCGATGATCTCCGCGACGCCGAAGCCGACCGCTGCCAGGACCAGGAGGCGGATCCGGATCCGCGGCCGTCGCGCCGCGAGCAGCGCGCCGCTCAGGGAGCCGACCGCGAGGGCCGACCCGAGCAGGCCGAACTCCCCCGCGCCCTTGCCGAAGACCTCGGTCGCCATCAGGGCGGAGGTCATCTGGAAGTTCATGCCGAACGTGCCGGCGAAGAAGACCAGCACCATGATCATCAGCATCTTGGGCTGGTCACGCAGGTAGCGCACGCCCTCGAGCAGCATCCCCGGCCGCCGGGCGGCCGGCTTGGGCGAGTGCAGGGCGCGGGTGTCCATGCGCTCCAGCTGCCAGATCACCGCGAGGTAGGACGCGGCGTTGACCAGGATGACCCACCCGGTCGCCCGCATGCCGCCCCCCAGCAGGCCGATCAGCACGCCGGCGAGGGCCGGGCCCACGATGCGCGCGGTGTTGAAGGCGGCGGAGTTGAGCCCCACCGCGTTAGTGACGTCGTCGGGGCCGACCATCTCGGAGACGAAGGCCTGGCGCGCGGGCGCGTCGAACGCGGCGCCGACACCGAACGCGACGGCGATGACGTAGACGTGCCAGGTCTCCGCGACCCCGCACGCGGCGATCACGCCGAGCATCAGCGCGGCCACGGCCATCGTGGCCTGGGTGATCTGCAGGAGGCGGCGCTTCGGGAAGCGGTCGGCGATCACGCCGGCGTACGGCGAGAGCAGGAGGACCGGCAGGAACTGCAGGCCGGTCGTGATGCCGAGCGCGGCACCGCCGTTGCCCGGGATGCTCAGCACCAGCCAGTCCTGGGCGACCCGCTGCATCCAGGTGCCGGTGTTGGAGACGACGCTGCCGGCGAGGTAGCGGCGGTAGTTCTGGTGGGACAGGGAGCGGAACGTGGGACTCGTGGGGTCCTCCTTCGAGGTGGATCGGGGTCAGTCGGCCTGGGCCAGGCGCTGGAGGATCGGCGTGGCGCGGCGCAAGGCGTCGCGCTCGTCGGGGGTGAGCTCCGCCAGGCGCCGGTTGAGCCACTCGTCGCGCCGGGCCCGGTCGGCGAGGAGGACGGTGCGGCCGGTCTCGGTGAGCGCCACGACCACCTGGCGGCCGTCGGACTCGTGCGGACGCCGGACGACGTAGCCACCGTCGGCGAGGCAGTTGACCGTGCGGGTCATGCTCGGCGGCTGCACCCGCTCGTGGACGGCCAGCGCGCCGACGCTCAGGTCACCGTTGCGGTGGAGCGCGCCGAGCACCGCCATCTGGCCCACGCTCAGCGGGTTGCTGGGGTGCCGCTCGTTGGCCAGTCGGCGGCGCAGGCGCATGACGGAGATCCGGAGCTCGCTGGCGAGCCCGGCGTCGGTGCGGACGACCTTCTCAGCGGTGGGCATGTCCTTAGCATAAGTCATTACCCTTGCTAACCATTCCTCGGGCTCGGCGCGGCCGTCTACGATCGAGCCGTGGACCTGCGCGACGAGCAACCGACCCAGCACGAGATCGGAAGCCGCACCTACCTGATCGCTCCCGTCGAACCCCTCGACGTCGACGGCGTGCGGACGGTCCAGGTGGGCACGGGGCTGTTCCTGCTGGGCTTTCTGGGACTGATCCCGTTCTGGGCCCGCCTGCAGGAGTCCGACGACACCTGGCTGCTCTGGATGTGCCTGACGGGGGTCGGGCTCGGCCTGCTCGGCATGGAGTACTGCAAGCGACGTCGCCGCTTCCGCACCGAGCGCGACGCGGGCGAGGCCTGATCGCGTGGGCGCATCACTCCGGCTCCCCGCGGCCCTCGTCGCGCTGGTCGCCGCCACCACCCTGACCGCGTGCTCGGGCGACGACGAGCCGAAGAGCAAGGACGACCCCGCCGCGGCGGCCGCCGCCGACTCCTCCGTCGAGTTCCGGCGGGTGGTCTCCACGACCATCAGCGAGCAGGGCTGCACGTCGGCGCCCGAGAAGCCCGCGGCCGACGACTGCGCCGCGCTCACCGCCTTCACGTGCCCTGCGGACGCCCAGGACCTCGCCGACAGCTTCGTGATCGCCTGCGGCACCGGCGCCTACCAGCACGAGGCCTACCTGCTCGGCGAGCCCGAGATCACCCACGGGATCGCCTCCGCCGAGGCGGGCCGGCCGGAGAGCGCCGGCGGCTGGGTGATCGACCTCCAGCTGACCGACGACGCCGGCGACAAGCTCGCCTCCCTCACCAAGGAGCTGTCCGGCACCGGCCGGCAGATCGCGCTGGTGCAGGACGGTCAGGTGGTCACGGCCGTGGCGCCGTACGCCACCATCGAGGGCGGCCGGCTCCAGATCAGCCTCGGCGACACGACCGCGAAGGCGGCCGCAGCCCTGGCCGACCGACTGGCCGGGTAGCGCGCCGGATCAGAACTGCTCGAGGTCGGTGCGCGACAGGGTGTCGACCACCGGAGGCGCCGGCGGCACCGGTGCGTGGCGCTTGCTGAGGTGCACCTCGGAGTGCGCGCCGCAGCCGTGGTTGAAGGTGACCACCCGGCCGTCGTCGTTGGCGTCGCCGTTGGCGCAGACACCGAAGGTGTCGGCCAGAGGGCCGGCCAGCCGCACGAGGAAGCCGCAGCTGTAGCAGCTGTCGGGAGCCGACTTGGCCAGCGGGGAGTCGGGGCCGCCGTCGCCGTCGTACCACCGCTCGGCGGCCGCGTCGCGGCCCTCCGGCGAGAGCGTGCGCACCCGCCCCAGGCCGAGGTCCTTGGCGACCTGACGGATCTGCGCCTTCTCGTCGGTGTCGAGCGGGTCGTCGCCGAAGGAGTACGTCGGCACCAGTCGGGGGTCGTCGTCGGAGACCGGGAGGAGGTCGCCGGGCGAGAGGTCGCCGGGCTGGATGCGCTCGCGGTAGGGCACCCACGCAGGCGCGACGATCGCGTCGGAGCCCGGCAGGAGCACGACCTCGTCGACCGTGACGCGCTTCTGTCGCGACGCGCGGGTGAGCGTGACGGCCCAGTGCCAGCCGACGTAGCCGCGGCGGGTGCAGGCGAAGAGGTGGGTGACGACACGCTGCCCGTCGACCTGGTGACCGAGGTGGTCGCCGACATCGGCGGCGTCGACGTCGTCGAGCAGCGCGGCACGCGCCAGGTCGACGGCACCGGCCGTGACGGCGTCGTTGGCCTTGCGCTCCAGAGTGGTCACCGGGCAAGTGTTGCTCATCGGGGAGGCGGGCGTCACGTCGGGGGGAACGGGCAAGATAGGCCCATGACGTCGCGGCCCCCGGAGCACCTGCCCCCGCGCGACCCCGGCGCGCCCGGCCACGACACCACCCGCTCGGTCGGTCAGAACGTCAGCACCGGTGCGCGAGCGACCGCTCGCGGCCTGCGCGGGTTCGCCCGTGGTACCGGCCGGTTCGGCCGGGCGACGTTCCGGCGGGCGCGCCGGGCGGCCGGCGCGCAGGGCGCCGAGAAGTCCGGCCTCAACCGGCTGATCGAGCTGGCCGCCTGCAACGCGGCGGGCGACTCCGCCTTCGCGATCGCGCTGGCCGGCACCATCTTCTTCGCCGGCGCCACCAGCGGCGAGCGGGGCCCGGTCCTGCTGTTCCTCGGCCTGACCATGGTGCCGTTCGCGATCGTCGCGCCCCTGATCGGACCGTTCCTCGACCGGTTCAGCCACGGCCGCCGGTGGGCGATCGGCGGCACCTTCGCGATGCGCGCGTTCCTCTGCTGGGTCCTGGCCGGGACCCTGACCAGCGGGTCGCCCTGGTTCTACGTCGCCGCGCTCGGCGTCCTCGTGTCCTCGAAGGCCTACGGCGTGGCCAAGGCCGCGGCGGTGCCCCGCCTCCTCCCGCCCGAGATCACGCTCGTGAAGGCGAACGGCCGGGTCTCGCTCGCCGGTGTCGTCGGTGCCGCGGTCTCGGCCCCGCTGGCGGGCTTCTCCTACTGGCTCGGTCCGGAGTGGGCCTGCCGCTACGCCTTCCTCGTGTTCGTGCTCGGCACCGTCGCCGCGATCATGCTGCCGGCTAAGGTCGACTCCACCGAGGGCGAGGCCGCGATCCAGAGCAGCCGCGGCGGGCCGCCCAGCGCCCGACCGGGCTCCGGCGTGCCGCCGCGGGTCGCCTTCGCGCTCCGGGCCAACTGCGGCCCGCGCCTGCTGTCGGGGTTTATGGTCATGTTCCTGACCTTCGTGCTGTCCTCCGAGCCGCTCGACGGCTGGGAGAGCACGACCCGGGCGACCCTGCTGGTCGGCCTGGTGGTCGGCGCGGCCGGGCTCGGCAACACCCTCGGCATCGTCGTCGCGTCGGTCGCCCGCAAGATCAACCCTGCGGCGATGGTGGTGGTCGCGCTGTTCGCCGACATCGCCGCCGTCGTCTTCGCGGCGGTCGCCTACAGCCTGGTGCCCTTGATCGTGCTCGGCCTCACCGCCGGCCTGATGCAGTTCCTCGCCAAGGTGTCGCTCGACTCCACGATCCAGAGCGACGTCCCGGTGCGGGCCCACTCCAGCGCCTTCGCGAAGGGTGACACCACCCTCCAGCTGGCATGGGTGGTCGGCGGCTTCCTCGGCGTGGTGCTCTCCTACCCCGCCGTCAACGGCATCGGGCTGCCCTTCGCGGCGGTGGTGCTCGCCGCCTGGACGTTCTTCGTGTTCACCAGCCGGTCCGACAAGGCCAGGCCTGGGAGCCCCCGCGCGGCCGGCGGCCCGGTGCCGCGCACCGTCGGCTAGCCCTCGAGCTCGTCGGCGAGGGCACGCAGCAGCTTGGCGACCGGCTGCGCCGTCCGGCGGTCGGGGTGCCGGCCGTGGCGGTAGGCCTCGCCGACGCCGTCGAGCAGCCGGATGAGGTCCTCGACGATCGGGACCATCTCCTCGGGCTTGCGCCGCTTGGCCTCCGACTGGTTGCGCGTGACGGAGGCGGGCGCGTCGAGCACCTTGACCTGCAGCGCCTGGTCGCCGCGGCGGCCCTGCGCGATGCCGAACTCGACACGCGTCCCGGCCTTGAGGGTCGTGATGCCTTCGGGCAGCGCGTCGGAACGGACGTAGACGTCCGGCCCGTCGGACTGGGAGAGGAAGCCGAAGCCCTTCTCCGCGTCGTACCACTTCACCTTGCCAGTCGGCACGGTCTCGACCCTTCTCTCACGGCACGCTGCGGCGATTTCCGGAGCGCGGCCCGAAATCGTAGGACATCGGGCCCGGCGGCCTCGAACGGATACTCCCGCTTGCGATGATCGGCAGGTGACCGAGACGAGCGCACCCCGCCTCCCCGCTCCCCCGCTGCCCCTCATCACCGAGCGCCTCGTGCTGCGCCACGTGCGCGCCGAAGACCTCGACGCGCTGCGCTACTACACCGATCCGGAGGTGTGCCGCTACCTGCCGTTCGACGCCCTCGACGACGCCGGCCTCGCGAAGCGGGTGACCACGATGACCGAGCGGCTGGCACCCTCCCTGCCCGACGAGGTGCTCGCCCTGGCGGTCGAGCACGAGGGCGAGGTCGTCGGCGACGTGATGCTCCGGCTCGGCGCGCGCGCCGACGACACCAGCGCGCCGTCGGTGGGCGAGATCGGCTGGGCGTTCGGGCCGTCGTACGCCGGCCGCGGCTTCGCCACCGAGGCCGCGACCGCCCTCGTCGGCCTGGCCTTCGACCACTACCCGCTGCACCGGCTCATCGCGCACCTCGACCCGCGCAACACGCGGTCGGCGGCCCTGTGCGAACGGCTCGGGATGACCCGCGAGGCCCTCCTGCGCCGCAACTGGCCCGAGCGCGACGGCACCTGGACCGACGACGCGATCTACGGCCTGCTCCGCGAGGAGTGGCCGCCGTCCTGAGGGGTCTGCCCGGGTCGGCCCGGGGCGCGGCTCAGGGCCGGGTCACCTGGATGGTGATGCCGTCGCCGAGGTTGATGATCGCGCCCGGTTGCAGCTGCACCGCGATGCCCGGCTTGAGGTCCTCCGGCTGGAGGCCGGGCTGCACGAGCACCGTGCCGTTGGTGGAGCCCATGTCGGTCACCACCGCGGCGCCCTGGTCGGCTCCACTGCCGGGACGGATCTCGATGTGGGTCGAGGAGATCTCGTGGAGCCTGCTCGGCACGGTGATCAGGGTGGGCTGCTCGGTGGTGTCGAACCGCCGCGCTTCGGGCGCCCGGCCGATCAGGATCACGCCGTCGACGAGGAGCTGCTGGCCGTCGCTGATCATCAGCTTGGCGACCGCGTCGGATCCGGTCGTGCCGGTGCCGCCGGCGTCGGAGGACTGCTCGAACGCGGGTGCCGGAGGAGCCGGCGGCGGCGGGGGTACGGCGCCACCGATCGGCTCCCACGACCCGATGCCGAGCGGCGGGGGCGGCAGGTCGACCGAGGGCGCGTCGATCGGCGGCGGCGGGGGCGCGAACGCGGGCGGTGCGTACTCGGTCTCCGGGGTCGGCGCGCTCAGCGGGTTCACCGGGGTCGACTCCGGGGCGAGCTCGCCGCTCATGTCCATGACCTCGGTCGCAGGGCCGTCCTCGGCCGCGGGGGCCTCGTCCGCGGCGGGCTGCTCGTCCGGGGCAGGGACCTCGTCGACCGCGGGCACCGGCGGCGGGGAGTCCCAAGGGGTCACCCAGTCGCTGGGGGCGGGTGTCGGGGGCATCGGGTCGGTCAGCGGGTCGCCCAGGGGCGGCGGATCGAGTGGCGCGGGCTCCTCGAGCGGCGCGGGCTCCTCCAACGGCGCGGGCTCCTCCAACGGAGCGGGCTCGTCGAAGGGAGCGGGCTCGTCGAGGGAGGCGGCGGCGAGGTCGCCGCCCGGCGGCACCTCCTCGGACGGCACCTCCTCGAACGGCACCTCCTCGGACGGGGCCTCCTCGGTCGGCACGTCCTCGACCTCGTCGACCGGAGTGGGCACGACGGACGCGTCCTCGGGCGCCTCGTCGGCGGCGGCGACCGGCTCGACGTACGGCGGCCGGTCGATCCGGGACACCCTCACGAGCCCGGTGACGATCCCGAAGTCGCGCTGGGCCTCCGTGTCCTCGGGGTCGGGCTCGGCGAGCAGGACCGTCAAGGTGGTGACGTCATCGATGGTGCGCTCGACCCAGGTGCCGCTCGCGCTGCCGTCGAGGGTGACGTCCTCACCGCCGGCCGAGAGGGTCGCGCTGACCCCGGCGCCGCGCAGCAGCACGCGGGTCGGGCCTTCGTCGGTGCTGACCAGCACGAAGCCGGGCAGCTTGCTCAGACCCGACGCCAGCAGGGCGTCGAGCACCTCGTCGAAGGCGGCGCCGCCGTCGACCAGCGACCAGACGCCGATGACGTGCCCTCGCTGCGACTCGGGCAGCAGCACCGCGACCCTCGGGCCGAAGGCCGCGAACCAGGGCCCGGTGCGGTAGGACCACGCGCCAGCCGTGCCGTCAAAGCTCATCGCACTCACGTCTCCTGCTCCGTCATCGACTGCTGCACGCGAGGCCGTGCGGCTCCTGCGGGACCCATCCCACCACATCACCACCGGCCGCGGTTAGCGTTGCCCGGGTGGGTAGTCCAGCAGGAGGATCGGCGGGGCACCGGTCGCTCGCCGACCAGCTGCGGTCGTGGTCCGACGACGAGGTGAGCCGGCTGCTCGCCGACCGTCCGGACCTCACCACACCCGCCCCCCACGACTTCTCCCAGCTGGCCTCACGGGCTGCGGTGCGCAGCTCCCTCGCACGGGCCCTCGACTCGCTCACCCGCGGTGAGCTCTCGGTCATCGATGCCCTCGTCGTCGCCGGCCAAACCACCGACAGCGAGCTGATCGCGATGGTCCGGGCGGAGCCGTCGTACGTCGTCTCCGCGCTCGCTCGGCTGCGCGCCCTCGCCCTCGCCTGGGACTCCCCCGAGGGCCTGCGGCCGCTCTCCGGCGTCGCGGACTGCCTGACCGGCGGGCCGGAGACCGGGCGCAGCGGGCTGCGGCCGCGTTCGGCGGACGCCCCGCCGCTCGACGTGCTGCGCACCCGCATCGACGAGCTGTCGGAGCCGGCCCGCGCGATGCTCGAGCACGTGCTGGAGCAGGGTGGGGAGGCGACGGCCGGCTCGGCGCGACGGACGGTGCGCCCCGAGGACGCGGCCACCCCGGCCGAGGAGCTGCTCTCGCGGGCCCTGCTGGTGCCCGGTCGCGACGACGTCCTCGTGCTGCCGGGCGAGGTCGGCGTGGCCCTGCGCGACGGGTGTACGACGACCGAGCCCGTCGACGCCGAGCCGACGCTCGCCACCGCGGAGCGCCCGACGCGGCTGACGGAGGGCGCGGCTGCCGGCGCGGCGCTGGAGTTCTGCCGGCGCACCGAGCTGCTCCTGGAGTGGTGGAGCACCCGCCCGGCGGCCGCCCTGCGGACCGGCGGCCTCGGCGTGCGGGAGCTGAAGGCCGCCTCGGCGCACCTGCAGCTGAGCGAGGTCGAGACCGCACTGGTGGTCGAGACCGCCCACGCCGCCGGCCTGATCGCCACCCGGGCCGACGGCGACGGCAACCCCGTGTGGGTGCCGACGGATGCGTTCGACGCCTGGCTCGCCACCGACGTCGCGGCGCGGTGGGTCGTGCTCGCGCGCGCCTGGGCGGCCAGCGCCCGGCTGCCCTCGCTCGTCGGCGGACGCGGCGCGGACGACAAGCCCTGGGCCGCGCTCGGCCCGGAGCTGGCCTCGGCCCTGATGCCCGAGACGCGGGCGATGACGCTCGCCGCCCTCGGCGAGGTCCCGCCCGGCCATGCCCTCGCCTCCGGCACCGGGCTGCCCTCGCTCGTCGCGCTGCTGGCCTGGCGACGACCGCGCCGGCCGCGCTCGCGGGCCGACCAGGTCGCCTGGACGGTGGCCGAGGCGGCGGCGATCGGCGTCACGGGGCTGGACGCCCTGTCGCCGTACGGCCGGGCGCTGGCCGCCGGCGAGGACCCGGTTCCGCTGCTGGCCGCGCTGCTCCCCGAGCCCGTCGACCACGTGCTGATCCAGGCCGACCTGACGGCCGTCGCACCCGGGCCGCTCGAGCCCGACGTGGCCCGTTCGCTCCAGCTGGTCGCCGACGTCGAGTCGCGGGGCGCGGCGACCGTCTACCGGTTCAGCGCCTCGTCGCTCCGTCGCGCGCTCGACGCCGGGTGGACGGCGAGGGAGGTGCACGCCTTCCTGGCCGCGGTGTCGCGCACCCCGGTGCCGCAGCCGCTGACCTACCTGGTCGACGACGCGGTGCGGACGTTCGGCCAGGTGCGGGTCGGCTTCGCGGAGGCGTTCGTGCGGTCCGACGACGAGGCGGCGCTCGCCGCGCTCGTGCACCACCCGAAGGCCGCGTCGCTCGGGCTGCGGCTGATCGCCCCGACCGTGCTGGTCAGCACGACGCCCGTCGACCTGTTGCTGGTCCGGCTCCGCGAGCTCGGCGTCGCCCCCGTCGTCGAGGGCCCCGACGGCACGGTCCGGGTCGGGCGGCCCGACGAGTTGCGGGCCCGCACGCCGAAGCCGCGGGGGGCCGGCCAGCAGGAGGCGCGGCTCGCGGTGCAGGTGGCGGCCGCCGTACGCGCCCTGCGGGCGGGGGACCAGGCCGCCCAGGTGCGTCCCGCCGCCGCCGTCTCCCCCGCCGGCGCCCTCTCGGCGCTGCGCGACGCCATCGAGCGCCGCGCCGCCGTCGTCATCGGCTTCACCGACAACCAGGGCGTCGTCGGTGAGCGGGTCGTCGAGCCGCTCTCGGTCGAGGGCGGTCAGCTCACCGCCCACGACCGCACCGCCGACGACGTGCGCACGTTCGCCGTCCACCGGATCTCGCGGGTCACTCCCCTGCCCTGACGCCCCCCGTAAACTCGTGCGGTGGTGTGTGAGCGATGAACGGCCCCCTGATCGTGCAGTCCGACAAGTCGCTGCTGCTCGAGGTGGACCACGAGCAGGCGGCGGAGTGTCGCCGGGCGATCGCCCCGTTCGCCGAGCTCGAGCGCAGCCCGGAGCACATCCACACCTACCGCCTGACGCCGCTCGGCCTGTGGAACGCGCGCGCGGCCGGGCACGACGCCGAGCAGGTCGTCGACACGCTGCTGGCCTACAGCCGCTACGCGGTGCCGCACTCGCTGCTCGTCGACGTCGCCGAGACGATGGCGCGCTACGGGCGGCTGCGGCTGGAGAAGCATCCCGTCCACGGCCTGGTGCTGGCGACCACCGACCGGCCCGTGCTCGAGGAGGTGCTGCGCGCCAAGAAGATCGCCGGCATGCTCGGCAGCCGCATCGACGAGGACACGGTCGCCGTGCATCCCTCCGAGCGCGGCAACCTCAAGCAGGCGCTCCTCAAGCTGGGCTGGCCGGCCGAGGACTTCGCGGGCTACGTCGACGGCGAGGCGCACGCGATCGACCTGACCCCCGACGGCTGGGAGCTGCGGACCTACCAGGAGGAGGCCGCGGAGTCCTTCTGGCACGGCGGGTCCGGCGTCGTCGTCCTCCCCTGCGGCGCCGGCAAGACGATCGTCGGCGCGGCCGCCATGGCGCACGCCCGGGCGACCACGCTGATCCTGGTCACCAACACCGTCAGCGCGCGGCAGTGGAAGGACGAGCTCGTACGACGGACGTCCCTGACCGCCGACGAGATCGGTGAGTACTCGGGGGCCGTCAAGGAGATCAGGCCGGTCACCATCGCGACCTACCAGGTCATGACGACCCGCAGGAAGGGCGTCTACCCCCACCTGGAGCTCTTCGACGCCCGCGACTGGGGGCTCATCGTCTACGACGAGGTGCACCTCCTGCCGGCCCCGATCTTCCGGATGACCGCCGACCTCCAGGCCCGGCGCCGCATCGGCCTCACCGCCACCCTGGTCCGCGAGGACGGCCGCGAGGGCGACGTCTTCTCACTCATCGGCCCGAAGCGCTACGACGCGCCGTGGAAGGACATCGAGGCGCAGGGCTGGATCGCGCCCGCGGACTGCGTCGAGGTGCGCGTGACGCTGCCCGACGCCGTACGCCTGGCCTATGCGACCGCCGAGCCGGAGGAGCGCTACCGGCTCGCGGCGTGCACACGGGAGAAGGTCGCCGTCACGCGCGAGCTCGTCGAGCGGCACCGCGGGCAGCCGACGCTGGTGATCGGGCAGTACCTCGAGCAGCTCGAGGAGCTCGCGGAGGCGCTCGACGCGCCCGTCATCACCGGTGCCACCACCGTCAAGGAGCGCCAGCGGCTCTACGCGGCCTTCCGCCACGGCGAGATCGACCTGCTGGTCGTCTCCAAGGTCGCCAACTTCTCGATCGACCTGCCCTCCGCGGAGGTCGCGATCCAGGTGTCGGGCTCGTTCGGCTCGCGCCAGGAGGAGGCCCAGCGCCTCGGACGGCTGCTCCGGCCCGGCGACCCGGGTCCGCACGGCGAGCGCAAGGTCGCGCGGTTCTACACGCTCGTCTCGCGCGACACCGTCGACGCCGAGTTCGCCCAGAACCGCCAGCGCTTCCTCGCCGAGCAGGGCTACGCCTACCGGATCGTCGATGCCGACGACATCGGCGCCCTGAGCTAGAGCGCGAACGTCCCGACGCAGCGTCTCGGCGGGGTCGGGCTCGCTCATCGGCTCACTCGTCGAGGAACTGCCGGTGGTTGCGGATCACCTCGGCGATGATCACGTTGAGGAACTTCTCGGCGAAGTGCGGGTCGAGCCCGGAGCTCTCCGAGAGCGCGCGCAGCCGCTCGATCTGCACGGCCTCGCGATCGGGGTCGGCGGGCGGCATGCCGGCGTGGGCCTTGAGCCGGCCGACCTGCTCGGTGCACTTGAACCGCTCCGCCAGCAGGTGCACCAGCGCGGCGTCGAGATTGTCGATGCTGGAGCGCAGCCGGAGCAGCTCCTCGTGGGCCTCGTCGGGTGTCACGAGGTCCATCCTCTCCGACCCCTCCCGATCCGCGGGAACTTGGACCACAATCGGGGACGATGCCTGACAGACCGAGTGACCCGACCACCCCGACGTGGCCCCTGACGGACGGCCTGGCCCTGCGCGACGCGCTCCTCGCGGCCTACGCCGAGCCGACCCGTGGCTACCACGACGAGCGGCACCTCGCCGAGGTGCTCGACCGCCTGGCCGAGCTCGCCTCGTCGGGCGCGACCTTCGACCGCACGTCCGTCGTGCTCGCGGCGTGGTTCCACGACGCGGTCTACGACGGGGAGCGCGACGCCGAGGAGCGCTCGGCCGCCTGGGCCGAGGAGGCGCTGCCGGGCCTGGTCGACGCCGCGACCGTGGCCGAGGTGGCGCGTCTGGTGCGGCTGACCGAGTCGCACCGCCCCGAGGAGGGCGACGCCAACGGGTGCGCCCTCTCCGACGCCGACCTCGGCGTGCTCGCGGCGCCCGAGGCGCGCTACGACGAGTACGTCGCCGCGGTCCGCACCGAGTACGCCCACCTGCCCGACGAGGTCTTCGCCGCCGGACGCGCCGACGTGCTGCGGGAGCTGACGTCCAAGCCGCGCCTCTTCCACACCGCCTTCGCGCTCGCCCACTGGGAGGAGCCGGCCCGGCGCAACGTCGAGCGCGAGCTGTCAGTCCTCGCCGCCTGAGCGCGCCGGGCGGCGGGCACGACGGCGGCGGAGACCCGCGGCCCTCAGCCGCCCGACGAGCTCGCGCGAGCTGACCGGCTCGGCCCCCAGAGCGACCACGTCGTCGTACCACTCCGACGGGACGTCGTAGTGGTCCCGGTCGAAGCCCCGCTCGGGGATCCCTGCGGTCCGCGCGAAGGCGTGCAGCTCGTCGTACGACGCATCGCTCGCCAGGTGGGACCACAACCGCCCGTGCCCGGCGGCGTTGGGCGGGTCGATGAGGATCACCCGGCGAGCGTACGACGTCACCTGCTCACCACGTCCCGCCACCGCCGTGCCCGGCGAGCTCGCGGTGGGCGAGGTCGACGAGCTCCTTCAGCGAGGAGAGCCGCTCACGCTGCTCGGCGACCCACGAGGTGACCTCGCCCTTCATGTCGAGCAGCCGGTCGATGATCCAGAGGATCCGCTCGACGTCCTCGATGATGTCGGTGACGGCGTCGAAGCCCTTGAGGGCGAGCTCGGCGCCCCAGGCCGCCCACCCGGCGGGACCGGAGACCCGCTCGAGGAGCTTGCGCACCAGGTGCTCGCCGCGCTCGACCAACTCCATGATCAGCTTCTCCACCTCGACCGCGAGGTGCTCGCACTGGTCGGCGACGAGGTCGAAGGCGGGGGCGGCCTCGGCGACGAGCAGCCCGAGCCCGCGCGCGGCGAGGGCGTGGCCGTTGAGACGCAGCAGGAAGGCCGCAGCCGCCTCCCCGCCCCACTGCGGCGAGGTGGCGAGCGAGAGCCGGCTGGCATTGCCGGCGTAGACGTCGAGCGCGTCGCGCACCCGGCCCGTCGCGGTCGCGTTCTGGCGGATCCGCCGGTAGTCGCCGGTCAGCGGGATGACGAGCAGCTCCTCGAGGCTGCCCTCGGGCAGCTTGCGCAGCCCCAGGCCGGCGTGGTTGAGCGCGTCGATGCCCTTGTTCACCACGTCGCGGATGCGGCACAGGGTGTCGTCGAGCGCCTCGAACTCCTCGTCGTGCTCGATCGTCTCCCCGCCGAGGTCGGGGGCGGCCAGGTCGAGGGGCTCGGCCTGCAGGAGCGCCATCTCAGGCCACCTCGGGCATCTGCTCGGCGACGCGGTCGTCGGCGGACCGGAGGTCGGCGGTCGCGGCGACCACCGCCGAGCGGATCGACGCCCAGTCCTGCACGGCCAGTCGCTCGACCTCGTCGAAGCCCTGGGCGAAGACGTCCATCAGGTCCGCCAGCGGCGAGAGCAGGCAGAGCGGGCTGGGCTCGAACCCCGCCCGCTGGCACACCCAGGTCCGGGCGTAGTCGAAGACCTGGTGCGCCTCCCCCGCCAGCTCGTCGAGGTCCCCCGGCAACCCCTCCAGATCGGCCCACGCCCTGATGTCGATGTCGGTCATGTGCGGCTCCTTCCGCTCCGCCCCGCGCGGGTGGCGGGGTCGGCGAGCGGGTGCCCGGGGCGTCGCAGTTGCCAAACCCCCGCACAATGGGGCTGTGGATGACCGCGTGATCTACGACGCCCGCGCGGCGGTCCTGGCCGACCTCGAGGCTCGCGGGGTAGCGACGGCCGGCACCGTCTCGGTGCTCGACGAGGCCTGCTCGCAGCGCCGCTGGTGGATCGAGCAGTGGCCCGAGGGAGCGGCGTACGTCGCCGGGCTGATCGCCCAGGACGTGCAGGACGCCCTCGTCGACGAGCACGGCCGCACCGACCGCACGGGCCTGTGGCCGCTGTGCCGGCACTGCGGGGACCTGCCGCTGCATGCCCTGCACATCGAGCCCGACCTCGGCGGACCGGACCCGGCCTGGGTGTGCGACGAGTCGGGCACGGCCGTGGCGGCCCTGGGCCGGCTCGGCGGAGAGCCGGGCTAGCCGGCGCCGGTCGGTGCCCGCCGGTGAGCTGTCAGCTGCCGACCTGGAACGACAGCGTGTGCTGGTCGGCGCGATAGACGCTCCGCGCGACCTCCACCGGCCGGTCCTCCCAGAGCGCGCGCCGGGTCAGGCGGATGACGACGGCGCCCGCGCTGCACTCCAGCAACGTCGCCTCCTCCTCGGTGGCGATCCCGGCCGAGAGCGAGTCCTCCGCCCAGGTGGGGCGACGGCCGCGCGCGGCGAGCTCGTCGTACAGGCTCGCCGGCAGGTCGGGGCCGTCGAGCAGTCCCGGCGCGAGCGCGGCGTTGATGTAGGCGTCGGAGAGACAGACGGGGCTGCCGTCGGCCAGGCGCAGCCGGCGCCAGCGCAGCACCGGCTCCCGCGGCCCGAGGCCGAGGGCCCGGGCGACGCCCGCCGGCGCCCGGACCTTCTCGGCTGCCAGGGTGCGGCTCTCCGCGACGGTGCCGCGGGTCGCCATGTCCTCGGTGAAGCTGGCGACACGGCTGGGTTTGCGCCGGGGCGGCGCGACGAAGGTGCCGCGGCCCGGGAAGCGCTGCAGCACGCCCTCCGCGACCAGGGCGTCGAGTGCCTGGCGCACGGTCATCCGTGCCACGCCGAAGCGCTCGACCAGGTCTCTCTCGGAGGGGGCGGCCGTACCGGGCGCGCATCCCGAGACCAGGTCCCGCACGTACTCCCGGATCGCCACGTGCTTCAATGCGCGACGGTCAGCCGTCCCCCTGTCGACTGTCTCCACAGGGGAAGGTTAGGGCCGCATACACCACCCGTCCCGGGAACGCCGAAACCTGCCGTGCACCGGACGTGCCACACCGTCACGCGATCCGAACAGATGTTCGAAGATTCGGGTATCCTCGTCGTCGTGGACTTCCAGAGCGCGCTCTTCGCCCCGGCTGCGGGCGGCGACCTGGACCTCACCCGGCTCGAGCGCCACGAGCTCAGCGCCGGCGCGTGGGTCGACGTCGCCCGAGGCTGGCTGACCGACCCCGACGACGTCTTCAGCACCCTCGTCGGCGAGGTGCCGTGGCGCGCCGAGCGCCGCAAGATGTACGACCGCGTCGTCGACGTGCCCCGGCTCGTCTACACCTACATGATCGGCGAGGACCTCCCCCACCCTGTGCTGACCGCTGCCCGCGACGCGCTCAGCGCGCACTACCTGCCGACGCTCGGCGAGCCGTTCCGGACGGCCGGCTGCTGCTACTACCGCGACGGCCGCGACAGCGTCGCCTGGCACGGCGACACGATCGGGCGCGGCTCCACCGACGACACCATGGTCGCGATCGTGTCGATCGGCGACCCGCGGCGGCTGGCGCTGCGCCCGCGCGACCGGTCCGACGGCACGGGGTCGCTCTCCTTCGAGATGGGCCACGGCGACCTGCTCGTCATGGGCGGCAGCTGCCAGCGCACGTGGGAGCATGCCGTGCCGAAGGTCGCCTCGGCCGGCCCGAGGATCTCGGTCCAGTTCCGGCCGTTGAACGTCTTCTGACCGGTCAGAACTCCACGCCCGGCGCGGCCGTGTGCGCCTCAGGTGCGTCGTAGAAGTCGCGCTGCCTCACCCCGGCCACGCCGGAGAAGAACATCCACGGGATGGTGCGGACCGACTGGTTGAGCTGGGCGGTGGCGTCGTTGTAGTACTGCCGGGCGAAGGCGATCTGGTCCTCGGTCTTGGCCAGCTGGGCCTGCAGGTCGCGGAAGTTGGCGTCGGCCTTGAGGTCCGGGTAGGCCTCCGCCACCGCGTTCACCTTCACCAGCGCCTGCTGCAGGGCCGCGTCGGCGGCGGCCTTCGCCGGTACGTCGTCGCCGGCCGCGGCGGCCGTCACCCCCGCGCGCGCCCGGGTCACCTCGTCGAAGACGCCGGACTCGTGGGCGGCGTACCCCTTGACCGTCTGCACGAGGTTGGGGATGAGCTCCGCCCGCCGGGTGAGCTGCACGTCGATCCCGCCGAGCGCCTCCTGGGCACCGACGTCCTGCTTGCGCAGCCGGTTGAAGCCGACCACGAAGAACACGACGAGGAGCACGAGCACGACGACGGCGATGATGGCGAAGAGCATGCTGAGGATCCTTCGGTCGGAGTTGCTGGCGAATCTAGGCGGTCACCACGAGCCGCCGCCACCACCGCCACCGCCGCCACCGCCGGAGAAGCCGCCGCCCCCGCCCGAGGACGACGAGCTCTGCGTGGCCTCGTAGGAGGAGATGGCGCTGCTGAGGGTGCTGTCGAAGTCGCCGACCATGGTGTCGACGAAACCGGTGGCGCCGTAGGTGTAGCCGTAGCCGGCGAAGTACGACGGAGCCGGCGGTTCGGCGCCCACCTCGACCCGGTACTTCTCCGCCCATGCATCGGCGCAGTCGAAGGCCACTGCGTAGGGAAGGTAGGCGGTGTAGAGCTCCTGGCGGCCCGAGAAGTCGAACCGGTCCTTGGCCGAGGGCGTCGACAGGATCCGCTTGAACCCGCCGATCCGCGACCACAGCTCGCGACCCGCCGGGGTGCGCTTGGTGGACGCCCCGGGCTGCATCAGGACGATCGCGGCGGCTGCGAAGGCCGCGAACGGCAGGCCCAGCACCGAGGCGTTCAGCGGCCTCCAGAACGTGAGGACACCGGTGACGACGATCGCGCCGAGCACGAGCAGCCCGCCCATGCCCCCGACGCCCGCCCGCGTGAGCAGCCCGTTGGCGACGGCCCAGGTCTTGGTGTCGGTGGTGAACCTGGACAGCTGCGACTGGAGCAGCTTGCCGGCCCCGACGTCCTTGCGGCTCGCGACGAAGTGGGAGCCCGGCCCCGACAGCAGGCCCGCGACGCTCGTGGTGACCGGGTCGAGCCCGGCCCAGCCCTGGGGACCGGCCTTGTCGCTGATCGTCCAGCTGTTCTCACCGC
Source organism: Nocardioides candidus (assembly GCF_041321175.1). Classification (NCBI taxonomy): domain Bacteria; kingdom Bacillati; phylum Actinomycetota; class Actinomycetes; order Propionibacteriales; family Nocardioidaceae; genus Nocardioides; species Nocardioides candidus. Next base: position 677,909 of record NZ_JBGGWC010000002.1, read on the forward strand.
GCTGGAGGTCGATCGCGCCGTGCTCGGCGGCGTGCATCAGGCTCGCGACGAACGCGCGCCGGTCCACCGACTCGTTGAGGATGAACTGCGCCTGGGCCGGGCCGATGCCCTCCGGCGGTCCGTACATCAGCGGGAATCGAGGTTCGCGCTCGAAGGCGAGCCAGTTGAGCAGCAGGCCGAGTGCACCGAGGACCACCGCGAGCAGCACGAAGATGCCGAGTCGCGAGGTGTCGGTGCCGAGCACGTTGTCCAGGCGCGGCGCCCACGGCAGGGTCGCCTGGTCGGGCGGGGACACGTCCTGGCCGGCGATGAGCGTCACCGGGGTGTGCGGCCCGAGGTCACGGGCCCTGATCGTGAGGTCGGTGGTGCCGGCGCCCTTGACGTCGCAGGGTTCCGCGCCGCTCTCGTCGGTGCCCGACCCGACCAGGCACTGCACGTCCTGCGCCGGCTCCGGCAGGTGCACCGTGAGCAGCGCCTTGTCGATGTCCTGCTGCCAGCCCTGGGGGATCAGGTTCCAGTAGAACTGCGAGTCGGTCGAGACGTCCTTGCCGCCGGGCGTGAGCGCGGCGTCCATGTGGTACTTCAGCACGTAGACGTGCTCGCCGTACGACAGCGTCACGTCGGCGTCGCCGATGCGGTAGTTGTCGTAGCGGCCCTGCTCCACCGTGTGCTTGACGTCCACGTCCACCCCGTCGGCGGTGACCTCGAGGTCCTCGGGGATGCGCCGGACGTCGGGATCGGTGGGGTCGACGCGGTCGAAGAAGCGGTAGATCCCGTGCCGGTCGCTCACCGGGAAGTCGACGGTGAGGGTCTCGACGACGTCGAGGTCGCCGTCGTCGTCGACGGTGAAGTCGGCCCGGTAGTCGGTGATCGTCGTCGGGTCGGACGTGGTCATGTCGGACGACTCGAAGTCGACGTCGTAGAACAGGGCCGGGATGCAGAGGATCCCGACCAGCACCAGGAAGGTGATGACCGACGCCAGCAGACGCTTCATGGCCGCCACGCTAGGGGTTGGCGGGCCCCCAGCGCGTCATCCCTACGGGTTAGTCGGTGCCGTGCTCCGCGATGAAGGCCAGGATGTCCTCGGCGAGCTCGGGACGGCACACGATCACGTCGGGGAGGTAGACGTCGTCCTGGTTGTAGACCAGCTCGCTCCCGTCGACCCGGCTGGTGAACAGGCCGGCCGCCCGGGCGACCGCGACGGGTGCCGCGGAGTCCCACTCGTACTGGCCGCCCGCGTGCACGTAGGCGTCGGCGACGTCGCGCACGACCGACATCATCTTCACGCCGGCCGAGCCCATCGGCACCAGCTCGGCGTCGAGGCTCTCGGCGAGCGCGGACACGAAGGCCGGCGGCCGGCTGCGGCTGACGGCGATGCGGGGGCGCTCCGACGTGCGCGGCGGTACGACGGGCGGGTTGCCCGTGTTGAAGGTCTCGCCGAGCTCGGGCTGCGCCACGGCGCCGGCAGTGAGGGTGCCGCCCTCCCAGACCGCGACGTGGACGGCCCAGTCGTCGCGCGGGACCTCGCTGAACTCACGGGTGCCGTCGAGCGGGTCGACGATCCACACCTTGGCCGCCTCCAGACGCGCCTTGTCGTCCTTCCCCTCCTCGGAGAGGACCGCGTCGTCGGGCCGGTACTCGGCCAGCAGCGTCATCAGCAGCTCGTGGGCGGCGGCGTCGCCGGCGTCCTTGAGCTCCTTGCCCTCCAGTCCCTCCCCGCGCACCTGCAGCAGCCGGCGGCCGGCGGCCTCGGCGAGCCAGGCGGCGAGCAGGTGGTCGTCCGCGACGACCTCGGGAGCGGGGGTACCGGCATCGAAAGTCACGGCGTCAGGGTAGTGGGCGCCGCCGGAGCGCCGTTCATCACGGTCTGCAGGCGAACGATTGCTTCCCCGTGCGAATCGGAGCTGGGAAGCAGTCGTCCGGCTCCATCGCTTGGGAAGCGAACGCCTACGAGTTGAACTTCTGCTGGGCGCGCTCGAGGCCCTCGACGACGAGCGTCTCGACGGCATCGGCGGCGGTGTCGACCTGGAACGGGAGCTCCTTGCGCTCGACCGTGGAGTAGTTCGACAGCACGAAGTCGGCGACCTCCTGGCGGCCGGGCGGACGGCCGATGCCGGCCCGCACGCGGTGGAAGTCGCCGGTGCCGAAGGAGGAGCGCATCGACTTCAGGCCGTTGTGGCCGTTGTCGCCACCGCCGAGCTTCGCCCGCAGGGTGCCGAACGGGATGTCGAGCTCGTCGTGGATCGCGACGACCCGCTCGGGCGGCACCTTGTAGAAGGTGGCGAGGGCCTTGACCGGCCCGCCGACCTCGTTCATGTAGGACCGCGCCTTCGCGAGGACCACCCGCGGTCCGGGCGTGCCCGGGGCGCCGAAGCGACCCTCGACCACGTCGGCTCGGCCGGACTTGTGGGCACGGAAGCCGCTGCCCATCCGCCGCGCCAGCTCGTCGACGACGAGGTAGCCGATGTTGTGCCGGTGCCCGGCGTACGACGGCCCGGGGTTGCCGAGGCCGACGACCAGCCACACCTCGGTCGGTTCGGCCATCGGATCCTCCGCGGGGTTCGTGCTCCCCGGCGCGACACCGCGCACCGGGGAGATCAGCCGGCCCAGGAACCACCTGAGCCGAGTGAAGGTCACTCCTCGTCGCCGCCCTCGGCGGCGTCGTCGCCCGCGCCCTCGCCCGAGTCGGCGTCGCCCTCGGCGGCCTCGTCGCCCTCAGCGGCCTCGGGCTCCTCGCCCAGGTCCTGCTCGACCTGAGCGGTCACGTTGACCAGCAGGGTCTCGGGGTCGGTGAGCAGCGTGGTGCCCTTCGGGAGGTCGAGCCCGCCCGCGAGGAACTGGGTGCCGGCCTCGGCGTCGGTGACGTCGACCTCGAAGGACTCGGGGATGTGGGTGGCCTCGGCCTCGACCTGGACGGTGGAGGTGTCGCTGACGACGAGGGTCTCGCGGGCGGCCTCGCCGACCACCAGCACGGGGACGTCCACGGTGACCTTCTCGCCGCGACGCACCGCGACGAAGTCGACGTGCTCGAGGACGCGGCGGATCGGGTCGACCTGGACCTGCTTGGTCAGCGCGAGCTGCGACGTGCCGTCGATGTCGAGCTCGAGCAGCGCGTTGGCGCCGAGGTGCTTGATCGCCATCATCGTGTCGTGGCCCGGGAGGGTGAGGTGGATCGGGTCGTTGCCGTGGCCGTAGACGACCGCGGGGACCTTGTCGGCACGACGGATGCGACGCGCGGCGCCCTTGCCGAACTCGGTGCGCAGCTCAGCGGTGATCTTCTCGCTCATGGGTGTCTCCTCTGGTGGTGGCATGGACCCCAGCGAGAGCGAGAGCCGCCTGCCCGGGAATCGGGCACTGTGCTCACCCGGTGACCGGTGGGCGCGCGGCGTCGTGGAACGTGCCGGCCCAGTCGATCACGGAGTCACAGAAGCGGGTGCTCCCTCGCCGAGGCAACCTGACGATGCTAGACGGCGGGCGGGCCGTCGTACAAAACGAGGCGGCGTGGGCGGGACGCTCAGGCGTGGCCGTCGAACATCGAGGTGACCGAGCCGTCCTCGAAGACCTCGCGGATGGCGCGGGCGAGCATGGGCGCGATCGAGAGCGTGGTGAGCTTGTCGAACTGCTTCTCCGGGCCCACAGGCAGGGTGTTGGTGACCACGATCTCGACGGCGCTGCAGTTCTTGAGCCGGTCGACCGCGGGGTCGGAGAGGATCGCGTGGGTCGCGGCGATGACGACGCCGGACGCACCGTCGGCCATGAGGGCCTCGGCGGCCTTCACGATCGTGCCGCCGGTGTCGATCATGTCGTCGGTCAGCACGCACACCCGGCCGGCGACGTCGCCGACGACCCGGTTGGCGACGACCTCGTTGGCGACGTCGGTGCGACGGGTCTTGTGGATGAACGCCAGGGGTGCACCGCCGAGGCGGGCCGACCAGCGCTCGGCGACCTTGATGCGACCGGCATCGGGCGACACGATGGCGAGGGGCTGGCCGCCGTACTGCGCCTTGATGTAGTCGGTGAGGATCGGCAGCGCCATCAGGTGGTCGACCGGGCCGTTGAAGAAGCCCTGCAGCTGGTCGGCGTGGAGGTCGACGGTGATGATCCGGTCGGCCCCGGCCGTCTTGAACATGTCGGCCATCAGTCGCGCGGAGATCGGCTCGCGGCCGCGGTGCTTCTTGTCCTGCCGGCTGTAGCCCCAGAACGGCATGACCACGGTGATCCGCTTGGCCGAGGCGCGCTTGAGCGCGTCGACCATGATCAGCTGCTCCATGATCCACTCGTTGATCGGAGCGGTGTGGCTCTGGATCACGAACGCGTCGCAGCCGCGGACGCTCTCCTCGAACCGGACGTAGATCTCGCCGTTGGCGAACTCGTAGGCCTGCGTCGGCACGAGCGAGATCCCCAGGATCTCGGCGACCTCCTCGGAGAGCTCCAGGTGCGCCCGACCGCTGAAGACCATCAGGTTCTTCTCAGTGGTCTTCTGGATTCCGGTCACGCGCAACTCCTGTGGGTCGCCAGCGGCAGATGCTCCGATTGTGCCGGTTCCGCGTAGCCAGCCCCAAGTCCCCACCCGTTTTCGGACAGTTCACGTTGCCGGATCTGGTCATTCGGCTGAGGGCGACCTCTTGTATGCCCTACCTTGACGCCCACCCGGCAGGCTCTTCGACGTCCTGCCCGCTCCTGGGGGGACGTTCCCATGCTCAAGAAATTCGGCGGTCTCGGCGTGGCCCTGGTGGTCGGTCTCGTCATCCTGGCGCTCAAGCTCGGCGCCGGCTTCGGGATCGGCTTCCTGTCGGCGAAGGCGTCCGCCCCGGACGTGGGCGACTGCGTGACCGTCGGCGGCACCGCCACCGACGCCGACGTCGACAAGGCCGACTGCGACGACGACGACGTCCTCTACAAGGTGGTCGGTGACGACGGCGACTGCGACAGCTACGAGGTCGAGTACACCGTCGAGGTGACCGGCGCCGATGCCGCCGACCTCTGCCTCTACCTCAACGTCGAGGCGGGCGACTGCATCCGCGTGCCGACCGACGACATCATCGATGCCGAGCTGGTCGACTGCACCTCGACCAAGGGCGAGAAGCGGGTCCTGAGGATCGACTCCTTCGGCAAGAGCGCCGATGCGACGTGCAAGCCGCGCCAGGCGCTGGTCGACAAGAAGCGCGACCTCGCGCTCTGCGCCAGCCCGAACGCCTGACCCCGAACGGCGGGCTCAGTCCTCGTCGTCGGCCGCCTCGGCGGCCGCGGCCTGGGGCGTGCCCGACCGCCTCGTCTGCGCCCAGCCCGGAAGGTTGCGCTGCGGGCCGGCGCTGACGGCGAGCGCGCCGGGCGGCACGTCCTTGCGTACGACGGTCCCCGCGCCGGTGCCCGCACCGTCGCCGACGTGGACGGGAGCGACGAAGGTGTTGTTGGAGCCGGTGCGCGCGTGGCGGCCGACGACCGAGCGGTGCTTCTCCACGCCGTCGTAGTTGGCGAAGATCGTGCCGGCGCCGATGTTGGTGCCCTCACCGATCTCGGCGTCGCCGACGTAGGACAGGTGCGGCACCTTCGCGCCGTGGCCGATCTGCGCGTTCTTGGTCTCGACGAACGCGCCGATCTTCCCGTCGGCCCCGAGTGCGGTGCCGGGCCGGAGGTAGGAGAAGGGTCCGACCGTCGCGCCGTCGCCGATGACGGCGAGCTGGCCGTGCGTGCGGACGACGCGCGCACCCGCCCCGATCTCGCAGTCCTCCAGCGTGGTGTCCGGGCCGATCACGGCGTCCTCGGCGACCACGGTGGCGCCCAGGAGCTGGGTGCCGGCGAGGATCGTGACGTCGGGTGCGAGCACCACGTCGGCGTCGATCCAGGTGGTCTCGGGGTCCATCACCGTGACGCCGTCCTTCATCCACCGCGTGAGCGTGCGGCGGTTGAGCTCGCGGCCGAGCACGGCGAGCTGGGCGCGGTCGTTGGCGCCCTCGGTCTGCCAGACGTCGTCGACGGGGAAGGCGGTCACCGTCAGCCCGGCGTCGCGCGCCAGCTGCACGGTGTCGGTCAGGTAGTACTCGCCCTTGGCGTTGTCGTTGCCGATCCGGCCGACCGCGTCGGTCAGGAAGTCGGCGTCGAAGGCGAGGATCCCGGAGTTGATCTCCTGGATCTCGCGCTGCTCGGCGCTCGCGTCCTTCTCCTCCACGATGGCTAGCACGTCACCCTCGTCGTCGCGGACGATGCGGCCGTAGCCGGCCGGCGTCTCCACCACGCCGGACAGGATGCTCACGGCCGCCTGGGCCGCCTGGTGCTCGGCGGCGAACCACCGCAGCGTGCGGCCCTCGAGCAGGGGCGTGTCGCCGTACGCGATCAGGACGGTGCCCCCGTCGGGAGCCTGCCCGTCGCCGGCCATCGTCTCGAGCGCGACGCGCACCGCGTGGCCGGTGCCGAGCTGCTGGTCCTGCACGGCGAGCACCGCCTCGGGCAGCAGCTCCTGGATGTGCGGGCCGACCTGCTCGCGCTGGTGGCCGACGACGGCGCACACGCGGGTCGGCTCGAGCGCACCCACCGCGCCCAGCACGTGACCGATCATGCTGCGCCCACCGATGCGGTGGAGCACCTTCATCGTCTTGGACTTCATCCGGGTGCCGCCACCGGCGGCGAGGACGATCACGGTGAGCTGGTCGGCCATGGGCCCGAGCCTACGGGTGTTCGTGCGCGTCGGCCCCGTCAGCCGACGTACTTCAGCGGCGCCAGCGAGTTGCCCGGCTTGATGTCACCGCAGCTGCTCGGCGCCTCGGTGTCGCCGAAACGACCCAGCAGCCACGCGTAGGCCTGCGGCGCCCAGACGGCGGCGGCGGTGACGTGGGAGAGCGGGTACTGCTTGTAGGACACGGACACCCCGCGCCGGCAGTAGCGCCGGGCGAGCGCCCGCACGTCGCCGGCGACCATGACACCGTCGCCGTTGCCGAGCTTCTCGTCCGGGCTGGTGCCCTCGAGCACGCCGCCGGTGCCCTGGCCGATGAACATCGGCGCGGTCGGCGTGTGGAAGCGCCCCATGATCAGCTTGTTGGCGATCGTCACCAACGGCCGCACCGACTCAGGTGTGGAGTAGCGCGGCTTCACGATGCTCGCCCAGGTCAGCCCTGGGTGCGTGCCCAGCGCCGACGTGATCGACGCCGACCGCATCTTCTGTAGGAGGGCCTTGCCCTTGGCGTTCGCGTACCGCGCCAGGTCGACGTGGTAGCTCCTGGAGAGCCCGATCAGCGCCATCGGCAGGACGCCGGCCCACACCAGGGACCCGTCGACGTAGTGCAGGTTGTGGCCGGGGTGGACGAACACCCCGCCGATCGCAGTGCCGACGATGCGTCGGGCCACGTCGGGCGCGTAGTCGTGGGCCAGCTCGGCCGCCCACTCGCTCGCGATGGCGCCTCCGGAGTAGCCGATCAGGCCGACGGGGGCACGCCGCCCGACGCCGGTCGCGGGAGCCTGCGCGATCGCGCGCAGCGAGTCGAGCGTGGTGTAGCCGTACTCGGTGCTGGAGGCGAAGTCGGCCCGCTGACCCTCGGTGTCGGCGATGTTGATCGTGTAGCCCGCCAGGAGCATCGGCGCGAAGAGCGCCGTCTCGACGTTCGCGATGGACGGCCCGATGCCGGACCCCCCGGCGATCGCCGCGGACGGCTGGTCCGCAGGGTTCAGCGAGTCGTAGAACGACTGGTAGGAGATCACCTTCGGATCGCCGAGCGGCACCACCGGGCGGACCACGGAGGTGACGTTGACAGCCGGCCGGCCGATCGTGTTGCGGGTGCGGTAGAGGATCTGGACCGCCTCGAGCGGCAGGTCGACTCCCTGCACGCTGTAGGGCACGGTGCGGGTCTTGAGCACCGTGCCGGGCGGGACGTCGCGCAGCGGGGTGGCCCCGCTGTAGTCGTAGAACGGGTCGTCGAGCGGGCCGGCCTGGGCGACGGCGGTCGCCGCCGTCGTACTCACTGCCTCGGCGGGTACGACGGCCGTGCCCGCGCCGAGCGCGGTGACGGCGAGTGCGCTGACGAGCGCTCCCAGGCGACGGTTCATCGGCTCCCTCTCGTCGGTGGTCCCGAGTCATTCAACGCCACGTGAGGCACACCGTCACCAGACGGCCCCGGACGTCCGGATGCCGGTCTCGTTGACAGCGGTACTGTCATGGTCGTCCCTCAGCGAAAGCGAGTTCCCGTGCCCGACCCCACCGACCCCCGCCGCATCCTGGTCTTCGGCGCCACCGGCTACACCGGCGACCTCACCGCCCGCGCCCTCGTGGCTCGAGGCGCCCGGCCGGTCCTGGTGGCGCGGAACCGTGAACGGGTCACCGCGCTCGCCGACGAGCTCGGCGGGCTCGAGGTCGCGGTCGCGGACGCGACCGACGCCGGCGCCCTGCGCTCGGTCGTCCGGAAGGGGGACGTGCTCGTGAGCACCGTCGGGCCCTTTCTCAAGTACGGCGAGGCCGCCGTGCGCGTCGCCGCCGAGACCGGTGCGCACTACCTCGACTCGACCGGGGAGGGCACGTTCCTCCGGTCGGTCTTCGAGCGGTGGGGTCCCGTCGCAGCCGGCAACGACGCAGCGCTGATGACGGCCTTCGGCTTCGACTTCGTGCCCGGCAGCCTGGCCGGCGCCCTCGCCCTCGAGGAGGCCGGACCGACCGCGACGAGGCTCGACGTGGCCTACTTCGTCAAGGGCTTCGGCACCAGCGGGGGCACCAAGGCGTCCATCGCCGGGATGACGATGGAGGAGGGCTTCGCGTACGTCGACGGCGCCGTGCGCCGGGTGCGCGCCGGCCGCCGGACCGAGACGTTCGAGGTCGGCGGCCGACGACTCACGGCCGCCTCCGTGCCGGGCTCCGAGCACTTCGCGCTGCCGGCCGCCTACCCGCAGCTGCGCGACGTCGACTCCTTCCTCGGCGTGCCGCCCGGGATCGCGCGTGGCATGTCCGCGACCACGTTGCTGACCACGCCCGTACGGCGGGTCGCCCCCGCCAAGAGGGCCGCCCTCGCGGTGGCCGGTCGCCTGGTGAAGGGCTCGACCGGCGGGCCGTCCGCGGAGCTGCGCGCGCGGGCCCGCTGCACGATCGTGGCCGTGGCGCGGGCCGCCACGGGCGAGGCGCTGGCGACCGTCACGCTCGCCGGGCCCGACCCCTACGACTTCACCGCCGACATCCTCGCGTGGGGCGCGGTCTCCGCCGCGGAGGGCGACCTCCTGGGCGTCGGCGCCCTGGGTCCGGTCGGCGCCTTCGGCCTCGACCGGCTCACCGCGGGCTGCGCGGCCGCAGGACTCGCGCCGCTCGCGTAGCCCGGACGCCGATGAGTCTCACCGAGACGCCGGGTCTGCATGCCCGAACGATCCGTCGCGACCCCGTCCGGGAGGAACCTTGAAGCTGCTGCTCACATCCGGAGGCGTCACCAACCCCAGCATCCGCGACGCGCTCGTGGGCCTGCTCGGCAAGCCGATCGCCGAGTCGAGCGCGCTCTGCATCCCCACCGCGATGTACGGGCACCCGGCGGTGGGTCCCGGCGGACGGGCATGGCAGTTCATCAGCGGCACCTCCGAGAACCCCATGGTCGAGCTCGGCTGGAGGTCGGTCGGGGTGCTCGAGCTCACCGCGCTGCCCAGCATCGACGCCGAGCGCTGGGTGCCGCTCGTGCAGGAGACCGACGTGCTCCTCGCGGCCGGGGGCGACGTCCTCTACCTGTGCCACTGGATGCGGCGGTCCGGACTTGCCGACCTGCTCCCGTCGCTGAGCGAGACGGTGTGGGTGGGGCTGAGCGCCGGGAGCATGGTGATGACGCCCGAGGTGGGCGAGGACTTCATCCAGTGGAGGTCACCGGAGGGTGATGACTCCACGCTGGGGCTCGTCGACTTCTCGATCTGCCCGCACCTGGCGTCCGAGGGCCGGCCCGGCAACTCGATGGCCGAGGCGATGCAGTGGGCGGCGAGCATCAGCCACCCCGCTTACGCCATCGACGACCAGACCGCCATCACGGTGGTGGACGGCACCGTGGAGGTCGTCTCCGAGGGGAGCTGGGAGCTGCTCTGACGCAGCGGCCCGCACCCTCGTCGGTCTCAGCGGCCGGAGCGCGGAGGGGTGCCGCAGCCTGTCGGCCACGCCGCCTGGATCGTCTTGTCGAAGAGGTTCTGTGTGCCGAGGTCCGCCGACAGCCCGAAGAAGCTGGCACTGGCGCCGGTCGTGCCGAGGATGCGCATCTTGCGGGTGTCGCAGCCGGGACCGGTGGTCGAGATCTGGGTGGTCCCGACCAGCGTGACGTTGCCCGCGACGTTGAAGCCCTTGATCCCCATGCCGAGCTGCAGCTGGGGCATCTGGGCACCGAAGACGAAGCTGAGGGGACCCTGGTTCACCGCGTTCGCCGCGCCGAGGATGATCTTCGCCAGCCCGTCGAGGGCGCCCGCCGGTGAGGTGGCGCCGTCGCTGCTCGTGGTGATGCCACCGGCGCCGTCGTACTTCATCGTCCACTCGCCGCTGAGCTCCTGGTCGAAGTTCGAGAAGCCGGCGCTCGCGAAGAACGCGACCCGCACCCCGACGAAGAACGGCACCGGACCGACGGTGAACGGCACCAGGATCTCGGCGGGCAGCTCGACCTTGATGCCACCTGCGTCGCCCAGGCCGAACTGGTTGAGGGGCTTGGCGGCGTACTTCAGGGAGAACGAGCCCTGGATGTTCTTCGCGACCATCGACGCCTTGGAGAGCTCGCCGCCGTCGACCGCGATGCTGCCACCGGTCTTCAGGTCGTCGAGCGTGCCCTTGATGGTCACCGACAGCTCGACGTCGCTGGAGCGGGTGATGGTCACCTCGACCCCGACGCCCGTCTTCGACGGCGTGAAGACGGCCTTCCAGGCGTAGCCCTTCACCTTGCCCTTGACCGTGAGGGCGGCGCGATGCTCGAGGGGCTGGAGCCCGAACCGTTCCGGCAGCGACCGACGGAGGGCGCTGCGCTCGGGCGGTACGGCGGCCCCACCTGCCACGAGGCCCTTGCTGAAGTCGATCGAGTGCGCGAGGGAGAGCGTGCCGTCCTTGACGACGTCCGTCAGCTGCGCCGGCGTCGTGACCACGGTCAGGTGGCCGCGCTTCTTGGTGACCTTGGTGACGTCACGGGCGGCCAGGCCGGTGATGAGCAGGACCTTGCCCGCGCGCAGCTTGCCCAGCGGCCCGACCGCCGACCGGAACTTGTAGGTGCCCCCGTCCTTCGACACCGACGTCAGCTGCTGGCGGGCCACCTTGCGGGAGACCACCACTGTCTTCGACGTCAGGTGCACCGTCGACCCACGCGTGGACACGTGCTCCGCGGTGGCGCTCCGGTCCGGCGCGGCGTGAGCGCTCGGGTCCATCGCGGTCGCTCCGAGAGCGACCGCTGCGCAGAGGGAGGCGACCGCCAGCTTGCGTGCCCGCATGATGTTCTTCCTTTACCTTGGCAGCAGCCCGACGTTAGCCCGGTCGCGGCCCCCGCGCAGGACAATCCGTTCCATTCACGGCCCACGCGGGCGCTGACCGTGTGATGATTTCTCGCGAATCGACGAGGGATAGAACTGAGGGACCTGAGTCCAATGGCCGACTACCGGACGCGCAAGTTTCAGAAGCAGCAGAACGCCTATGCGGCACAGTCCGCAGCGGCTGCCGTGGCCTCCGCCGCTACTGCCGCCTCTCAAGCGTTCCACGCATCGCTGACGCCCCTCCCGCCGGGCCTGGCGCTCAGCCCGTCGGGCCAGCACGCCTACATCCAGGGCGAGTGGCGGCCCTTCGCCAGGAACCAGATGGGCAACTTCTGGTACGACGGGTCCGCGTGGGTGACCGCGGCGGGGCAGACGCCCGAGGTCGTGGTGAACGTGTCGGCGTCCTCCGAGGACGCCACCGCCGAGCAGGTCAAGGCCGTCGCCAGCGGGAGCCTCGCCGACGCGCTCCGCGAGCTGAACAAGCTCCGCTACGACCGTCTCCTCAGTGACGAGGAGTTCACGGTGCTCAAGTCCAAGCTGATGACCGACTACTCCTAGGCAGGACCGGCCCCTCCCCCGGCTGGAGCCCGGCTGACGTCGCGACCACCTACTTCGCCGATTCCGCTCCGTCGGAGCGCACCCGCGTGGTAAGCAGAGCCCGAAGTGCCCCGGGCGCTGGATGACCCTCCCCGGGGAGCGAGCACCGGATGGAGCAGACAATGGCTCGCCTTCGCAAGCTCTCCGCGGCCTGGGCCGCCATCGTCATCGCCGCACTGTTCACCCCGTCCGGCGGAGCTCACGGCTCTCCCGCCGACACCGCCCCGGCCGTCGTCACGCCGATCGTGCGGCAGGCGGCTGCGTTCGGCGAGACCCCGAGGCTGCGTCGTCTCCACGTGGATCCCGACGAGGCGAGCAGGACGGCGCACCCCGCCCGCCCGACCCGCGACCGGCCGGCCCGACCGGACGCGCCTGGCTCGCGCGCGCCGGACGGTGCGCTGGTGACCGCGACGGGGCCTGCCGCTCTCACGGGGCCGGCGACCAGCTTCGACGGGCTCGACAGCACGGATGGCGGAGGCATCTACCCGCCGGACAGCAACATCGCCGTCGGCCCCCATCACGTCGTGGAGATGGTCAACGCAGCGCTCCGGGTCTGGGACAAGGCGGGCGCCCCGCTCACCGGACCGACGAAGCCGTCGGACCTGTTCAGCTCCCTGCCCGCCGGGAACCTCTGCCGCACGCACAACGACGGTGACCCGCAGGTCCTCTACGACCAACTCGCGGACCGATGGCTGATCAGCCAGTTCGCGTTCGTGAGCGAGTTCTCGCCGCCGTACCACCAGTGCGTCGCGGTCTCCAGGAGCGGCGATCCCACCGGCGGCTACTACGCCTACGACTTCGTGATGCCCGGCAACAACTTCAACGACTACGCGAAGTTCGGCGTCTGGCCGGACGGCTACTACATGACCGACCAGCAGTTCGTGAACGGGAGCTCCTGGGGCGGCGACGGGGCGTTCGCGTTCGACCGGTTCAAGCTGCTGACCGGCGACCCGACTGCCGCCTACCTCTACTTCAACCTCGCGGGCCACGCCGAGGTCCGCGGCATGCTGCCGTCGGACCTCGAAGGGCGGCCGCCCGCCGTCGGGACGCCCAACACGTTCGCGAGCTTCACAGCGACCGAGAAGGGGGACCCGGCCGACGCGCTGGAGACCTGGGCGTTCCATGCCGACTTCGCCAGCCCGGCGAGCTCGACGTTCACGCCCACCTCCACCGTGGCCGTCGCCCCGTTCGACCCGATCGACACCAACGACGTGCCGCAACCCGGCACGACCGTCGGGCTCGACGTCCTCAGCGACCGGCTGATGCAGCACCTGCAGTACCGCGTCGTGGGCGGCATCGCGCACCTGACCACCAACCACACCGTCAACGTGTCCGGGAGCCCGGACCCGGCGGCCTTCCGGGCCGGCGTCCGGGTGGAGGAGCTCACGAGCAGCGGGTCGGGTTGGGTCGTCAAGAACAGCATGTCGTTCGCCCCGGACGCGACCAACCGCTGGATGGGCAGCGCGGCGCTCGACCGGCAGGGCAACCTCGCCGTCGGCTACAGCGTGTCCTCCTCCTCGACCTTCCCGTCGATCCGGTACACCGGTCGGGCGGCCGGCGCCCCGGCGAACACGCTCGGCGCCGAGCAGACGATCTTCAACGGCTCGGGGTCCCAGACCGCGGACGAGTCGCGCTGGGGCGACTACACCGGGATGGTCGTTGACCCGAGCGACAACTGCACCTTCTGGTACGTCAACGAGTACTACCCGACGACTGCCTCCATCGGCTGGCACACCCGGATCGCGAAGTTCAAGTTCAGCCAGTGCACGGCCGCTCAGACGGTCCAGGCGATCACCGGCACGGTGACCGGTGCCAGCACCAGCGCGCCGGTCGCCGGCGCGATGGTGCGCACCACCAACGGGTATGCGGCCGTGACCGACGCCGCAGGTCACTACACGCTGCCGACGACCGCCGGCACCTACGCCCTCAGGGCGGGTGCTCCCGGCTACCTGACCACGACCCGGACCGGCGTCACGGCACCCTCGACGCAGGACTTCATCCTCACTCCGGGCCGCCACCACTCCGTGAGCGGCACGGTCACCCAGGGCGGCGGGCCCGCGCAGGGCTCGACGGTGACGATCGGCACGCTGACCACGACCACTGACGCCGCCGGCCACTACGCGTTCCCCGTCGTGCCGGTCGGGCAGCAGACGGTCGAGGCGACGGCCCTGGACCTCTGTCACGACGACGCGTCCCGGACGGTCGGCGTCAACGTCGACAAGACCGTCGACCTGGTGCTGCCGGCCAGGAAGGACGGCTTCGGCCACACCTGCCAGGTCGTCAGCGCGCCGTACCTCCAGGGCACGACCGTGTTCCCGCTCACGGGCGACGACAACGACACGAGCGTCGCGCTGCCCTTCGCGTTCTCCTTCTACGGCACGAGCTACAGCACCGCGAACGTCGACACGAACGGGTACCTCAGCTTCGCGACCACCTCGTCGCGCGGCAGCAACACAGCCCTCCCGAACGCCGTCGAACCGAACGGCGCCGTCTACGCCTTCTGGGACGACCTGTACGTCGACAGCCCGACCGCGCAGATCCTCACCCGGACCCTGGGCACCGCCCCGAACCGCTCCTTCGTCGTCGAGTGGCGCAACGTCCGCCTCTACAGCGACGCCACCAAGCGGATGGACGTCGAGGTGGTCCTGAAGGAGAGCGGGCAGCTCGACCTCCGCTACCGCCACCTCGATCCCGCCCTGCCCCTCGAGCAAGGCTCGGGTGCGACCGTCGGCATCGAGAACGCGACCGGCGACGACGCGCTGCAGTACTCCGTCGATGCGGCGACGCTGTCCGACGCCGCCACGATCCGCTTCATCCCCTGACTCCCGCGGTCTCGGCTCGGCCGCGGGTCGCGTGAGGGCCCCGTTCGCGGGTAACGCCCCTCGGGCGATGCGAGGAGGAGACATGTCACCCGAGGTGATCGCGGGCCGTTACGAGGTGCTGCGGGAGATCGGCCGCGGCGGCATGGGCGCCGTCTGGCTCTGCCGCGACAAGGTCCTCGGCCGGGAGGTCGCGGTCAAGCAGGTCGGCGGCCTGCCGGGTGAGTCGGCGCCTCACCTGGCGCGAGCCCTGCGGGAGGCCCGAGCCTCCGCTGCGCTCAACCTCCCCCAGGTGGTCTCGATCTACGACGCCGTGGAAGACGGCGAGCACGTGTGGCTGGTGATGGAGTACGTCCCGTCGAGGACGCTCTCCACCCTCCTGGCCGACGAGGGGCCGCTCCCCGCCCGGCGAGCGGCGTTCGTCGGAGCCCAGGTCGCCGACGGGCTCGCGGCCGCTCACGCCGGTGGCACGGTCCACCGCGACGTCAAGCCGGGCAACATCCTCGTCGGCGACGGCGACCTCGCGAAGATCTCCGACTTCGGCATCGCGCGGCACGACAGCGACGACACGCTGACCCAGACCGGCATGGTCACGGGAACGCCGATGTTCTTCTCACCCCAGCTCGCGCGCGGTGTCCGGGCGACACCGGCGGACGACGTCTGGGCGCTCGGCGCGACGCTCTTCACCGCGGTCGAGGGGCGACCGCCGTGGCCGCCCGAGCCGAACGCTCTCGCCATGCTGGTCCACATCGCGGAGAACGCTCCGCCGCGACCGGCTTCCGCCGGCCCCCTCACCACCCTCATCGGCCAGATGATGGACCCCGATCCGGCGGCGCGGCCGGACATGGCTGCCGTGGCGAGCGTCCTGCACACCGTCGCGGCCGGCGATGTCGAGGACCCCGACGAGACCGAGCACCCGACCGTCGCCTTCACCAACGGTCCGCCGACCGTGGAGCGGGAGATCCGCGCCGCGGACCCACCACCCGTGCCGGTCCAGCGGAGGTGGTTGCTCCCGGCCGCCATCGTCCTCGTGCTCGTCCTCGTCGCGGTCGGCGCACTGCTGCTCCTCAGCGACGGCGGCGACGACTCCTCCACGACGGCCGGCGACAGCCCCAGCGGGTCGGCCGACGGCAAGGGGGCCGAACCGGCCGCCTCCAGCGCAGCGCCGGACCAGCAGTCGACGGCATCCACGCCGACCCCGACGGAGACGACGGAGACGACGGACGAGTCGTCGACGGACGCCGCACAGTTCGTGACCGACTACTACGCACTCCTCCCGACCGACACCAAGTCGGCCTGGGCGCTGCTCTCCGACGACCTGCAGGACCAGGTGGGCAGCTACGGCTCCTACCGGGGCTTCTGGAGCACCATCGACTCCGTGTCGGTCGACAGCGCGACCGAGAGCAGCGACGGCGCCGTGACCGTCGACCTCACCTACGTCTCCGACGCCGGCACGGAGTCCGAGACGCGGCTGATCACGGTCGAGGACACCGGCGAGGGGATGCAGATCGTGGGCGATCAGGTCACCTGACGGCCTATCTCTTGCGGTGGAAGCGGATGGTGCCGTTGGGCAGGGTGTGGTGGGTGTAGGTGGGGTCGTGGATGAGGTGGTGGTGGTGGTTGCAGGCGGGTCGGGCGTCTTTGAGGTCGGTGTGGCCGCCTTGTGACCAGGGTTTGAGGTGGTGGGCTTCGCACTCTCGTGCTGGGACGGCGCAGTGTTCTTCGATGCAGGTGGGGTGGAGGAGTGCCATGGCTCGGCGCTGGGCGGTGGTGAAGAGTCTGCGTCGGCGGCCGAGGTCGAGGACCTCGCCGTTGCCGCCGAGGACGGCGGGGATGATGTCGGCGGTGCAGGCCAGGCGGCGGATCGCGGTGGCGGAGAGGGGTTGGCCGCCGAGGATGGTGCCGGTGCCGAGGTCCTTGACCAGGCAGGCGAGCGGGATGGTGACCAACAGCGTGGTGGTGTCGCCGCCGTGGGTGGGGAGCTGGGTGGGGTCGAGGTGCTCCAGGAGCGCGCAGAAGGCGTGGGCGAGCCGACGGCGGTAGGGGATCCGGTCCTCCTCCCCACCGACCGCGGAAGCGTGTTTGCGGGGGTTGGTGTAGGCGTGCAGATAGGCCAGGAGCCGCTGCGCTGACTCGTCGGGAAGCACGCCGGTGATGCGGGTGGTGCCATCACCCAGAGGCTTCAGGGAGAGACGGGCGTCCTCGCGGGCGCGTCTCTCTTCTTCTTCGAGGCGGCGGGCTTCTTCGTCCTCGGCGATCTCGGGTGCGGCGACCTCCAGGATCCGTCGGGCCAGGATGCGCAGCTCTTGGGGGTTGTGGTCGGCGGCGAGGTCGACCAGGTGCGCTTCGGCGGCGTGGAGGACCTCGGCGCCGATCCGGTCGGGCAGGTCTTCCAGGCCACGCACGATCACCTGTGCCTGCTCCATTGAGCACCGGCCTTCGGTGATGGCGGCGGCGACCTGCAGCCACCGTTCGTCCAACGCGGTCGCGAGCCTCTGCTGGGCGCGCAGGGGTGCGGGCTCGGCCTGGGTGCGCGCCGCGATCCACGCCGCGACATCGCGGGCACCGTCCTCATCGGCCACATCGGCTGCGGCCGGCAGCACCCGCAGCTTCAACCCCGCCACCCGGCGTTCGAGCTGGGCGATCGCCAACAGCGCAGCACGCTTGTCGCCCGTCGACATGAACACCGGCTCATAGGCGGCGGAGTCCTCCAACACTGCGATCGCCCGTTCGGCGCAGGAGGTGATCGGGTGCGGCTGCTGGACGAGCTCTGCGACCACGATCCGACCTTCCCCCGAGTTGATAGCTCAATCGTACATGTGTTCGATCCCAAATGCAACACTCTGGCGCCGGTTCGGCATTCGCCGCGCGATGCCGTTCGGCCGCTCAGCGTCGAGGGGCAGACCTTCGGAGCGAGCCTTCAGCAGCTCACGGCGCCGGCGGGTTGACGACCTTCGCGGACTTGTCCGACAACACCGTCTCCGTGCGGTTCTGGAACTCGTCGGTCACGGTCGCGGTGACCTCCACCTTGAAGGTGTAGCCGCGGTCGGCGCTCGTCACCTTGTAGGTCGAGGTCGTGACGACCGGGCTCGTGAGGTTGCACTGCGTGCCGTCGGCGGCGCACCGGAACCAGCGGCGCGTGTACGTCGGGTTGGTGCCGGTCCACGTCCCTGACGTCGACTGGAGGGTCGTGCCGACGTACGCCGAACCGATGATCTTGGGCTTCGCGGTGTTGACCGGCTTGCGCTCGTAGACGGAGCCCGAGATGCCGGCCAGGCGCTCCGGCGACTTAGTGGTCCCGATCTTCCCGACGACCGTGGCCTGGATGACCGACCCGACGTCGTCGACCGTGCTGGTGTAGGAGATCCCGGTCTCGTCCGTCAGCTGCACGCAGGGGCTCAGGTCCTGGTCGCAGCGGTACCAGCGGTACTCGAACGTCGTCGGCATGGGCGTGCCGTTGGCCTTCCACTGGTCCGAGGGGAGGTCGCTCGGATCGATCGTGAAGGTCGCGCCCCACGGGGCCGAGGCGCCGTTGAGCAGCTTCGGGTAGTTCGTCGGCGGAGTCGGCACCGGTCCCGAAGGCGCGGTGATCGGTCCGACCGGGCCGGACAGCACCTCGCTGGAGTACACCGGTGTCACCAGGTTGATGGCGCGCACGCCGACCCGGACGTACTTGCCGACGTCCGCAGCGGTCGTGAGGTAGGCGCGGCCCGTCTTGCCCCCGATGTTGGCGCAGCTGCCGGGCGCCGTGGTGGTGCAGCGCTTCCACTGGTAGCGGTAGCGGAACGGCCCGGTGCCGGCCCAGACACCGGTACGGGCGGTCAGCGTGTTGCCCCTCACGCTGCTGCCGGTCGGCGCGGCGATGGCACTCGGTGCCTGCAGCGCGGAGAGCGGGAGCGCGAAGATGCCGTGCCCCTGCGTGCCGGCGATGAGGCTGCCGGGCGCGCCGAAGCCGATGTTGAGCGACCAGACCGACTCGCTCCCCATGCCGATCTCCCCCGGCGCGTTGACCTTGGTGTCGGACATCTTGCTCCAGTGCTCACCACCGTCCACGGTGGCCCACACCCCGTTGTTGGTGCCCACGACGATGCGCGGCTCGCCACCACCCCAGTAGGCGGACGGGACCAGCTGGAACGCACGGACCTGCGTCGCGAGGAGGGCGCCGGAACCCGAGCCGGTGGCGTCGTACCAGGTCACGCCGCCGTTGTCCGAACGGTAGACGCTGCCCGTCGTCGCAGCGATCAGCTCGGTCGGGTCGAGCGGGGACACGGCGAGCCGCAGCGCCGACTCGCCGGGCGGGATGCCGTCGGACGACAACGTCCAGCTCTTGCCGGCGTCCGTGGAGATGTAGAAGCCGGTGGCAGACGCTGCGTACATCAGGCTGCCGGCACCCTTGGTCAGGGAGAACGCCCCGCCGACGACGCCGGTCGCCGCGGTCCACTTCACGCCGCCGTCGGAGGAGTAGAAGATGCCGTCACGACCCGACCCAGCGGTGCTCACCACGATCTGGGTGGTGCCGGCGCTCGGGAAGACCACGGACTGCACGCCACCCTGGTCGAGCCGCATCGGCTGCGGGGTCGACGCGGCGACGCCGAGCTTGGTCCATGTGCCGTTGCCGGTGCCGCGGTAGAGGCCGTCGCTCGTCGCCAGGAAGATCTGACCGGCCTGGCCCTTGGCCTGGTGCACCTGCTTGCCGAGCGTGCTCAGGTTGCCGCTGATGTCGGTCCACGGACCCACGGCATTGGAGGAGGTGAAGACACCGTCGGTCTCCGAGCCGGCGACGAGCTGCCCGGGCGTCACGTAGTCGAGCGACCGGATCCAGTGGTCACCCAGGTTCCACTTCACCCACTTGTCCGGCACCGCCGCTCGCGCGGGCGACACCGTGGAGGCGACGAGCACCATGGGCAAGAGGGTCAGTGGCAGCAGGAAGAGCAGGATGCGTCGCACGCTCGGGACACTAGGTGAACCGGCCGCCCCGCGAGGCGAGTCGCGGAAATTGGTTGGAGCTGCCCACGACTCGCGACCCTGCTCCCCGGGTAGGAGTCGAACCTACGTCGCTTGTCCTGATTCAAAGGCGAGAGCGAGGGTGCTGCTCGGTGATCGGAGGTGACGCCCCGTCCGCCTGAGAGCGGGAGATCCCGGCCAACGGTGCCGGGGCGTGTCGGCTGGCTTCAGGCCGTCTGTGAGAACGACGGCCCCCGGTCACCCGATTCCCCGGCACGCCGCCTCGCGCGGTTCGCTAGGCGTGGTCGCAGATGGACCGCACGGATGTGCAGCGTTTTCGTGAACCGTCTCGGCCCCATCCGCTAATGGCTCCCTTCTGTGTCAAGACACCTTCGGGAGCGCGGGTTTAGGGTGCTGGGTGGCGGGTCCGTGGAGTGGCTTGTCCGAAGAGCCGGCGTTGGGATGTAGGCCGGTCGCGCTGGAGTCAGAGTCGCGTCCCTGTTGCCCTCCCGGGCCCGTCGCTGTGTGCGCGGCGAGGTCGGCGATGAGGGTTCGGTAGATGGTGTCGGAGAGTCGTCGTTTGAGGCAGCGCATGGCCTCACCGGAGGTCTTGCCGGCTGCTTTCTTGCGGTCGTAGTAGGCGCGGCCTTCGGTGGGGTTGCGGAGCTGGACCGTGGCCATGATGTGCAGTGCTCTGTTGATCTGCCGGTTCCCGCCGCGAGACAGCCGGTGCCGGACGTTGTCGCCAGAAGAGGCGTCGATCGGGGCGGTGCCGGTCCAGGAAGCGAAGTGGTTGCGGTCGGGAAAGCGGGTCACGTCGCCAACCTCGACCAGCAACCGAGCCGCGCCGGCGGGGCCGATGCCGTGCAGATCGAGCAGTCCGGTGCGGGTTGCTCGGACCAGCTCGGCGAGTTCCTTATCTGCGGCCTTCTTGCGCTGATAGATCCGCTCCAGGTCAGTGACCAGCTCGGCGGCCACGCGCTTGCGGGTCTTGCCGACGATGTCGCGGGGTCGCACACCGGTGAGGAGTCGCCTGGCTTGAGCTGCGGAGAGATCCTTCTTCGCGCCGCCGGGGATCAGTTCGAGCAGCAGAGCGTGCAACTGGCTGATCTTGCGCGTGTGTTCCTCGCCGAGGGATCGTCGGCGATCCACGAGCAGGCGGAGGACCTCGAGCTCTTCGTTACGCACGACGGGTCGCAGTCCGCTCATCCTGGTGCCGACCAGTGCGACGGAGTGGGCGTCGGTGGCGTCGGTCTTGCGTCCCTGACCGGTCGCGAACACGCGTGTGCGGGCCGAGAGCTTGGGTGGCACGTCGATGACTTTTTCACCGTCGGCGACCAGCCGCATGGCGATGTGGCGGCCGATCCCGTTGCAGCCCTCGATCGCCCAGACCCTGTCTTTCCACTGGCTGACCGCGGCCAGCATCGAGCGGTAGCCGGTCGTGTCGGTGGCGAACCGTTCACCGCCAACAACGGCCTCATCGGCCGTCATCACCTCGATGGTCACCGACCGTTTGTGCGGGTCCATCCCGATCACGACCCGCTGCTCAACTTCCGACATTAATGTCCTCCGTCCTGAGATCCGACTAGGTCGGGTCAGGAGGGCACCGCTGCTTCGAGCAGAGCAATCCCTTCTTGAGCCACTCCCGCCCTTGCGGTGGTCGGGGATGCGCAGGCCATTAGAGAGCCACACCCCGAAGGTGGGCAGCCGAATAGAGAGCGACAAGCCCGACCACCTCGACCGAGCCTCGTCAGCCCCGGTCGTGCGGTCAATGAAACAAGCAGCCGAGTAGCGGTCGCGTCGATCAGCTGAAACCGGGGCGCTGAGTTCGATGGCGCCTATCGTTGGGACATGGTGCGCCTCCTGGTTGTCCTCATGTTGACCGCCGCTGGGTCGCTCGTTCCGGCGCTCGCTGCGCCCACCGCCGAGGCCGGCACGGCGATGTGCGGAGGCGCCGTCGTGACCATTGACCTGAACCAGCCGGGAGCGCCCGATCCGGAGCGGGACGCACGTGACGTCGTGCTGGGCACCCCGGGCGGCGACCGCATCGAAACCGGTGCGGGGGCGGACGTGGTCTGTGCTGGTGCCGGCGGGGACGTGGTGCGGGGCGGCCGCGGCAACGACACGCTGTACGGAGAGGCTGGCGCCGACCTGATCGACGGGGCGGCTGGCTTCGACCACCTTTACGGGAACGCGGGGGCGGACACACTGCGAGGCGGCCGTCTTCAGGACGACCTCTATCCCGGCGGAGGAGCGCCGAGCGGTCGGCGGGACAGATCCTACGGCGGCGCTGACATCGACCTCCTCCACAGCAGCAGCGGCAACGACCTACTCGCGGGCGGCAGCGGCCCGGACGTCGTCTTGTACGACCTGGTCAGTGACGCGACCGAAGGTGTCATCGTCGACCTCATGGTGGCTGGACGACAGGACACCGGAGCTGGCGGGCTGGATGAGATCGTCGATATCACCAATCTCGACGGCGGCGCGGGCGACGACATCCTGTCCGGGGACAGGAGGCGCAACAGGATTCACAGCGGGGGCGGGGCCGACGTGCTCAAGGGCCGAGACGGCAACGACGTCCTCGAGGGCGGCGCCGTTGCTCGCGGCGGCAAGGGCACAGACTGGATCGCCGGCGCAGAGCGCGCCTATGGCGGACCGGGCGCGGATCAGCTCACCTCCAGCGCCGCCGACCAGGTCCTGGTCGGTGGCCCCGGCAGCGATACCGTCAGATTCCCCGGCGACGGGTGCCGGTGCACCGACCCAGCGGACGGCGTGATGATCGACCTCGCGCTGGACGGACCTCAAGACACTCAAAGCGCGGGCTGGGACGAGGTCGTCGGCATCGAGAACGTGCTCACCGCCCGCGGCGACGACGTCGTGTCAGGCAACAGCGCATCCAACCGGCTGGAGAGCCAGTCGGGGGACGACATCCTCAACGGTCGCGAAGGCACCGACTGGCTAGACGGCGGGTCGGACCACGACACCTGCAACGGCGGCCCCGGCCACGACCACATCGAAGACTGCGAATAATGCGCGGTGCCGCCCGCTGCTGCCGCGCGGTGGGCGCACTCATGCCGAGTAAAGGGTATGAGCAGGGCAGGTGCCGGGAACGGGTGCGCGTGACGGCCTTGTGGAGCGATGCTAGGGCGCGTGAGAACTCTCTCGTTGGCCATGCTGTGCCTCGTCTTAACGGTCGCCGCGCTTAGTCCGTCGATGAGCGCCGCGCCGGTTGCACACGCCCGTGGCGACGTAGCGGAGTGTCTCGGGTATCCGGTGTCGATCTTCTGGGGTCCTGATGCGGTGGCAACTGAGGGCGACGACGTGATCATGGGCACCCCGGGTCCCGATGTGATCCACGGCCTCGGTCAGGACGACGTGATCTGCGGGGCTGGGGGCGACGATGTCATCTACGGCGACCGTGGATATGAGTCCATCAAGGGAGGGGCAGGTCGCGACCGCATCTACGGCGGCAAGGGCAACGACGGCGCGTATGGAGGCCCCGGCCGGGACGTGCTCGTGGG
This sequence comes from Nocardioides candidus, assembly GCF_041321175.1. NCBI lineage: Bacteria > Bacillati > Actinomycetota > Actinomycetes > Propionibacteriales > Nocardioidaceae > Nocardioides > Nocardioides candidus. The sequence goes on from NZ_JBGGWC010000002.1 coordinate 701,229, forward strand.
CGGTCCGATGTATGACTACCTCCTGGGGCAGGGAGGGAACGATCGTCTGCGCGGTGGGGCCAGGCCCGATCATCTGTATGGCGGTCCGGGCCACGACGTCTGTGATGGCGGTAAGGCCAGAGACGACAGACGGAGCTGCGAGGTGTGGCGGCCTCGCTGAACGCGGTTTCGCACGCTGCCGCATCGTGCGCGGCTCGGGGTGCGGACGGGCAAGATGACAGGTGAGGTCCAAGAGTTGGCCTAACGGCGGCGTCGCAGCATCCACAGACGCACTTCCCAAGCGCTGGCGGCGAGCACGCACAGCACGAAGGCGTAGAAACTCCATATGATTAAGGCGAGCCCTGCCATGTCGTTCCGCCCGGTGTCGCCGATCAGCTCCACTGGGAAAAAGGCTTCGCCGGTGATGCCGGCTAGCGCACAGATCCCAAGAGTGCCGATGCCGTAGAGCGCCACTCGCACACCTAAGGGCGAGGGGGTCTTCGACGCTCTCATTGCCACGTATCGATGGTAGAGCGACGTCAAGGTTCATCCCGCGGGTTCGCTCAACGCTCGCAAGTGCCGCCGCTGCGTGCTCGCTACTTCCGCTCGGTGGCGCGCTCATGCCGATAAGCGTGTGCACGGCAATTCTTGCGGGCGGCTCTCAAGGGACCAGATGAGTGCTTGCGATATCCCTAAGCCATGGAATGAGCGGAAGATCGCAGACGTGCTCGATCGCGACCCACAGCACGGCGTCCGTGGAGCCACCGACTTCTGGGCGAGCGGAGCCGGTCGAGACCTCCACCTCAAAAATCAGCCGGATGGAGTGAAGGCGCACTGGCTCGTGAACCATGTCGCTGACGTCTGAAACAACATCTAGGACGCCACCCACTCGCGCGTGTAGGCCCGTCTCTTCCAGGAACTCCCGCGCCAAACAATCTCTGGGGTTCTCACCGAACTCGACGCCACCACCCGGTAGCCACCATGTGCCGGGGACACCTGAATCAAGTGAAGCTTGCGTGAGAAGGACTGTTCCCTCCCGCCGCGCCACGCCGTAGGCAGCAACCCGTTGCCGGACACTCGTTGCACCCATGCAGTGCATCTTGCCGTGACTGCGAAACGCACGCTTTGGCGCGACCGGTGCGTGGTGTGCCGATGAGCGGTCTCCCTGCCTCACGATCTTTGTCGGGCGTCGTACCCAGCGCCGTTTCGTGATGGGATCTCGCTCATGGACGTGCTCGAGGCCGTGTTGAGTCCGCTGGCGGTGCTCGTGTATCCGTTTCTGTTCCCCATGCCCGGGCTCCTCGTGCTCGGCGGGCTGGCGTGGCGCATGTTGCGATGGTCACGGCGCCGACGTATCGAGAAGTTGCCACCGCCAATGTTCACGCAGCCTTGGGCGTGGATCGGCTGGAGCCTGGTCGGCGTCTACACGTTCCTCATCGGCGGACTGGCCGTCCTCGCGTGGCAACCTGCACTGCTTCTACTCGCGGTGCTTGTCGTTCCGCTGGGCACGATGACCTACGCACTCGTGCGCGCCCACGCGGCGTCGGAAGCACCTGAACGACTTACGATCCCCTAGGTGGCGGCGGTGAGGGCGCATGTCCTCGGGCTTGCTAGGGGCGGACGTCCGCTACTGGCTCCCCTCTGTGTCAAGACGCAGCGGGAAGTGCGGGTCTAGGCTCGGTGGTGGCGGGTTCGGGAAGTGACTGATCCGAAGAGCCGGTGTGGGGTTGTGAGCCGGTCGCGCTGGAGTCAGAGACGTTGCCCCGGTGTCCTCCCGGACCCGTCGCTTTCGCGGTGACGAGGTCGTCGAGCATGGTCTTGAACACGACGTCGGACAGCCTGCGTTTCAGGCAGCGCATCGCTTCGGTGTTGCTCTTCCCGGCAGCGGTCTTGCGGTCGAAGTAGGACCTGCCTTCGCTGGGTCGGCGCAGCTGCACGGTAGCCATGATGTGCAGCGTCTTGTTGATCTGGCGGTTCCCTGCCCGCGACAGCCGATGGCGCACGTGGTCACCGGAGGAGGCGTCGATGGGTGCGGTGCCGTTCCAGGAGGCGAAGTGGCCGCGGTCGGGGAACCGGGTGATGTCGCCGACCTCGACCAGCAGCCGAGCAGCGCCCGAGGGGCCGATCCCGGGAAGGTCGAGCAGACTGCTCCCGCTGGCTCGCACCAGCTCGATGAGCTCCTTGTCCGCGGCCTTCTTCCGCGTGTGGATCCGCTCCAGGTCGCCGACCAGCTCCGCGGCCACGCGGCGTCGGGTCTTTCCGGCCACATCTCGCGGGCGGACCTTGGCCAGCAGAGCTTTGGCCTGGGCGGCGGACAGGTCCTTCTTCGCCCCACCGGGGATGAGTTCCAGCAACAAAGCGTGCAGTTGGCTGACCTTGCGGGTGTGCTCCTCACCCAATGAGCGCCGGCGGTCGACAAGCAGCCGCAGCACCGCCAGGTCCTCGTCGTTGACCACGGGCCGCAGGCCAGTCATCCGGGTCCCGACCAGCGCGATCGAGTGGGCGTCGGTGGCGTCGGTCTTGCGTCCCTGGCCGGTAGCGAAGACCCTCGCCCGGGCGCTGAGCTTGGGCGGAACATCGACCACGTCCTCACCGCGGTCGACCAACCGCACAGCGATATGCCGGCCGATCCCGTTGCAGCCCTCGATCGCCCAGACGCGGTCGTCGAACCGGCTGACGTAATCCATCAACGCGGCGAAACCGGCCTCATCGGTGCCGAACCGGCCACCGTCCAACACCGCCTCATCAGCGGCCATCACCTCGATCGTGACCGACCGTTTGTGCGGGTCCATCCCGATCACGACCCGCCGCGACGTCTTCTGCATTGCTTGTCTCCGATGCTCGAACCGTTGGGTTGTCGAGCCGGGAGGGCAACGCTACTTCGAGCAGGGCAGACCCCTCTTGAGCCTCTCCTGGCCCTGGCGACGCCCGGCCCGCGCATGCCAGTAGAGAGCCACACGACGAATCGTGGGCAGCCGCACAGAGAGCAACGGACCGGACGCCTGGACCGAGCCTGGCCAGACACCGGTCCTAGAGCAATGGAACAAGTAGGCTCGGTGTGCGCGGTGTCGCACGCTGCTGCCGCACGGCGTGCGAGGTTGCCGAGTTGCGGATCTTCAAATCGATGCCACGTCTGGGCATCAACCGTCATTCTTGAGCGATGAGATCGGTCCTCATGCTGCTCGCGCTGACTGCCCCGCTCGCCGCTTGCGACTCGACCGACGCTCCTAGCCCAACAGGTGACGGGCCGCGGCCGTCCGGCAGCATCACCCTCACCTGGACGCAGCGACAGGGGCCGATCGACTACATAGACGGGGCAGTCGCTGACTTTGTTCTTGAGTCGGCTGACGGCACCCGCTTCGAGCCAGAGGGGCGCCACAACCAGCCGCGACGGTGGAGGACCCTGAGGCCAGGACCCTACACACTGACGGCGGGCCTCCGGCCATGTAGCAGTTGGTGCGACGACTCGGACCCGCTGAGAGACACATGCGCGGCGCACCTCGATATCGACGACGCGACTGACGTCAAGGTCCACGTGCGACTCGCCGGGGGACGGCACTGCTCGCTGTCCGTCAGCTGAACCTCCGGACAGTCGCACGCCACTGCCGCGGCGTGGGCGGGATCAGGTCGGCCTGACCAGCACGTCGGCGTTGAGCCCCGCGCTCTTTAACTCTGCGCTCGTGACGTCTGCCTCGAGAACGCTCGGAGGGTACGCACAGGCGTCTATCAGGGCGGCGTAGAGGCCCACGGAGGAGCGGTGCCGAGAGGGCAGATGCCAAGGTCGGCGAGGTGCTGTCCGCAGCCCTGTAGCGGGGCTACCGCGGTGCACCTGGTGAGAGTCCTGCAAGACCGAGGAGAGGAGGGTGGCCGTGATGACCGGTATTCACCGCGGCCACACACTCGCTGAAGCGGATTCCGCGATCTCGCTCCCCGGGTAGGAGTCGAACCTACGTCGCTTGTCCTGATTCAAAGTCAGGCGGGCCCTGCCGGCAGACCAACCGGGGAATGTAGGGAAAGCCTAGAGGCCGCGAGCCGGAGCCGCCGAACAGCACCACCCGAACATCGGCAGCCTGTTCAGCGGCACGCGGGACGCGCCAGCAGGCGCAGGGGTACGGCGGCCGCCATCGCCTTGTAGCCGGCGGGACTGAAGTGCAGGTGGTCGCCGCCGTCGTACGCCGGGCGGATCCGTGACGGGTCCGCGGGGTCGCGGACGGCGCGGTCGAAGTCGACGACGCCGTCGGCGACGTGCTGGCCGCGGATCCACCGGTTGACCTCGACCCGGGTCGGCTCGCCGGGCGCGCCGTAACGGGGCGGCTGGATCGTGCCGTTCTGCGGGGTGAGGGTGCCGAGGAGGACGCGGAGGCCCCGCTCGTGGGCGGCCGCGATCGTCGCGCGGTAGCCGGCGACCAGGTCATCGCGCGAGGCCAGGCCCTGGCCGATGTCGTTGATGCCCTCGAGCAGGATCACGGTGGTCGCACCGGAGCGGGCGAGCGCGTCCACCGGGAAGCGCGACAGGCCGGCCGGGCCGAAGACCGGCACCGCCGCGTCCTTCAGCAGCATGTTGCCCGACAGCCCGGCGTTGGCGACGGCGAACGGCAGGCCGCGGCGCAGGATCCGGCGCGCGAGGTGCTCTGGATAGCTCTGGAACTCGTCGACGTTCGTCGGCGTCAGCAGGACCGGCACGAACGACGCCTGGGTGCCGTCGGTGATCGAGTCGCCGAACGTCACCACGGACCCGACCCGCCGCGGCGCGCGCACGTCCATGCCGGCCAGGTAGGGGATGTTCTCGGGAAGCGACGGCGTCACGCCGGGGAGCGGGAGCGCCACGAACCCATGGGTGCCGTCGTCGGCGGTGTGGTCACCCGAGAGCGGCGGCGTCTGCCACGTCGTCTGCTCGGCGATCGCGTGCTGCGTCGGCGGGCCCGGCGATCCGACGACGTGCACGCTGACCAGCAGCACGTGGAAGGGCCGCACCCGCAGACGAACGGGGTCGCTGACCACCTCCCGGCCCTTCGGGACGGTGACGCTGCGGCTCCCCGCGAAGGTCAGCTGGCGCAGCGTGCCGTCCTCGACGACCGGGCCACCGGCCACCGGGTCCTGCTGGCCGACGGTCGCGGCGCCGAACGTGACCGGCCCGTGCCCGAACCGGTTGGAGAGCCGGAAGCGCGCCACCGACCCACCGTGCGTCGGCGCGACCTGGATCCGGAAGGTCTGCTCGACGGTCGGCTGCGCCAGCAGGGCGTCGCCGGGCGGTGCGTACCAGTCCGCCACCCAGTGGCTGCCGTTGCACCGCGCGCCCTCCGTCGAGGCGGCGGCGGTCGGGGCCGCCGTACGCGACGGAGCGACAGCGCCGAGCGCGGCGACCAGGATCCCGAGGACGATCAGCAGCAGGCGGCGCACGATGACCTCAACGACGCCCGCGGCGACCGGCTACTGCGAGCCGTCAGCGCAACAGGTCGCGCGCGATGACCATCCGCTGGATCTGGTTGGTGCCCTCGAAGATCTGGGTCACCTTGGCGTCGCGGAACAGCCGCTCGACGGGATACTCCCGCGTGTAGCCGTTGCCGCCGAGCACCTGCACCGCGTCGGTCGTGACCCGCATGGCCGCGTCGGTCGCGGTCAGCTTGGCGATCGACGCCTGCCGGGAGAAGGGCAGGCCGGCGTCCTTGAGCCGGGCGGCGTGGAGGTACGACGCCCGCGACCGCTCCACTGCTGCAGCCATGTCCGCGAGCATGAACTGCACGCCCTGGTTGGCGGCGATCGGCCGGTCGAACTGCACCCGCTCCTTGGCGTAGGCGACCGCGTGGTCCAGCGCGGCCTGCCCGATGCCGGTCGCGACCGCGGCGATGCCGAGCCGGCCGGCGTCGAGCGCGGACAGGGCGACCTGCATCCCGCGCCCCTCCTCGCCGATCAGCTGCGCCGCAGGGATCCGGGCGCCGTCGAAGAGCACCTGCGTGGTGACGTCGCAGGCCAGCCCCATCTTCTTCTCAGGAGCGCCGAACCCCATCCCCTCGGTGCCGTCGGGCACGACGAACGCCGACAGCCCCCGCTTCGGGTCGGGGGCGGTGCGCGCGAAGAGGATGTAGTAGTCGGCGCAGGACCCGTTGGAGATCCACTGCTTGGTGCCGTTGACGACGTAGCTGTCGCCATCGAGGACCGCAGCGGTCCGGATCGCGCTCACGTCGGAGCCCGCCTGCGGCTCGGACAGGCAGTACGCACCGAGCCAGTCGCCGCCGAGCATCCGTGGCAGCCACTCCTGCCGGAGCTCCTCGGAGCCGTTGGCGTGCAGCACCGTCGCGGTAAGGCTGTGCACGCTGGTGCCGACGCCGACACTGGGCCACGCCGCGGCGATCTCCTCCACGACCTGGAGGTAGACCTCGTAGGGCTGTCCCCCGCCGCCGTACTCCTCGGGGAAGGGCAGGCTGAGCAGGCCCGAGCGGCCGAGCAGTCGGTAGGCGGCCTCGGGGAAGACCGCAGCCTCCTCCGCCTCGTGCACCTGCGGCGCGAGCTCCTTCGTCGCGATCTCGCGGGTCAGCTCCAGGAGCTCCCGGGCCTCGTCACTGGGCAGCAGCCGCACCACGCTCACCCGGCCACTCTAGGGAGTCAGTAGGTGAGCTCCTGATAGGGGCTGACCGTGAAGCGGCCCGTGGTCTGGATGTCGATCGTCTGGATGCCGACCGGCTCCCCGCCGCGGTAGGTGATCACGGCGAACCCGGCCGGCCGACGCAGCTTGGTGCCGAGCGCGATGGCGTAGGCAGCGCCGCCCGCCGTGCCGACGGTGTAGGTGTAGCCGCGCTGGCCGTCCGGCCCCACGACGAGGGTCGGACCGGACTGCGTGTGGGTGTGACCACCGACCACCAGGTCCACGCAGCCGCGCTCGAGCGCCTCCTTGCCGAGGTTGGTGTCGTGCACGAGCAGGGTGTCGACCCTCTCGCCGTCCTGCTCGGCGTCGCACGCCGCGTCGGCGAGCCGGGAGCGCACCTCGTCGAAGGACAGGCCGGTCTCGTCGCGCCAGTCGCCCAGGCCGCTCGCGCGAGGGTCGTCGACGCCCAGGATGCGGGTGTCGCCCGGACCGTCGACCACGTCGCCGGCGTCGAAGTAGGTCCAGCCGAGGTCGCTCAGGTAGGACCGCACGAACGTGCCGTGGTCGTGGTTGCCGGCCACCGCCCAGCGCCGTCCGTCGAAGCCGTCGTCGAAGGCCTCGGCCAGCGAGTCGAGCGAGAACGCCTCCCACTTCTCCCCGGTCGAGGTGTCGTCGCCGGTGTCGAAGACCGCCGTGGCCCCGCCGGCGTCGGCGATCGCCCGAGCCACCTGGTCCATGCCGACGTTGTCGTGCCGGTCCGACAGCAGGAGTACGGCGGTCTCCCCGTCCTCGGGCTGACGCAGGTCGAGCGTGGAGGCGGTCGCGGCAGCCTCGGCGTAGAACTGCCGGCCCTCCTGGTAGGCGTGGACGGCACTCGCCACCATCTTCTGGGTCCCGCCGGCGTCGCCGCCGAGCACGTCGACACCGGCGAGCTCGTCCGGTAGGTCGATCGAGGGACCGAGGAACTCGGCGAGCGGCACCCAGTGCTCGGGCGGGCCCTTCGACCCGCCCAGACCGCGCCAGGGTGCCGTCAGCCCGACCACCACCAGCGCGACGACGAGCAGACCGGCGACCCCCTTGCGGGTCGGAAGCGCATCCACGACCTCGCGGCGCCGCCGGGCGCCGAGGAGCAGCCAGACGAGCACCGGCACCGCACCCGCGGCGAGGCCCCGCAGCACCGCGTCGATCGCCATGTCGCGGACCGCGTCCTTCACCTTGGCGATCGGCGGGTCCGGGTTGCTGCCGATCGCCGCGTACCGGCTGGCCAGCTGCTCGACGGATTCTGCGTCGGTGTGACCGAGCTCGATCTCGACGCCGATCACGGAGCCCGAGTCGGTCCGCACGTCGGGCAGCACCGGCCCGGTGCGGACGACGACCTGCCCGCTGAAGCTGGGCTGGACCCGAGCCTCGTGGCTCGCCAGCTCGATCGTGCGCTCGCCCGTCAGGAAGAACCCGGTCGCCGCGAGGGCGGACGCAACCAGCCACACGACGACGCAGGTCGCCGCCGGCAGCCAGGCGCGGAGCCGCTCCACGGCCCCGACTACTGCCTCGCGCGGAAGTCGGCGATCGCGTAGAGCGCGACCGAGGCCGCCACACCGGCGTTGAGGGACTCGAGCACCCCGGCCATCGGGATCGACACCAGCCGGTCGCACGTCTCGGCCACGAGACGGTGCAGGCCGTCACCCTCCGAGCCGACCACCACCACGAGCGGGCCGCCCGCGAGGTCGGCGTCGGCGACGAGCTCCGGGAGGGTCAGGTCGCCGTCGGCCGCCAGCCCGACGACGAAGCACCCGGCGTCCTGGTAGGCCTTGAGCTGACGGGTCAGGTTGACCGTCTGCGCCACCGGGATGCGGGCCGCGGCGCCGGCGGAGGTCTTCCAGGCCGACGCCGTCATCGAGGCCGCGCGCCGCTCGGGGATGACCACGCCGTGCGCGCCGAACCCGGCCGCGCTGCGCACGACCGCACCCAGGTTGCGCGGGTCGGTCACCGCGTCGAGCACCACGATCAGTGGCTTCTCGCCCATCTCCTCGGCCGCGGCGATCAGGTCGTCGGGGTGGGCGTACTCGTAGGGCGGGATCTTGGCCGCGAGCCCCTGGTGCACCGCACCCTGGGTCTGCCGGTCGAGCTCGCTGCGGCTCACCTCGAGCAGCGCGACACCGTGGTCGGCGCAGAGCTTGAACGCCTCGCGCAGGCGGCCGTCGCGATCGGTCCCCTCAGCCACGTAGACGGCGCTGATCGGGACCCGTTCGCGCAGCGCCTCGACCACCGAGTTGCGTCCGGCGATCCACTCCGCGTCGCCCGGCCGACGACGGGGGCCCCCGCGTCGGGCGGCGGTCTTCTTGGCCGCCGCCTCCTTGGCCTGCTTGGCCTTGTGCGCCTTGTGGTACTCCCGGTCCTCGGCCCGAGGGGTCGCCTTCTTGCCCTCGAGGCCGCGTCGCACCCGCCCGCCGGAGCCGGCCGTGGGCTTCTTGCTGGTCTTGCGGATCGCGCCCTTGCGGGACGAATTTCCGGGCACGTCAGTGTCCTCTTCCTCGTTGGTCGAGGAGGTCGCGCAGCGACCGTCTCGAGACGCCTGGCATCAGCTCACTGTCCACTTCGGACCGTCGGGGGTGTCCTCCACCTCGATGCCAGCCTGCTTGATCTGGTCGCGGATCGCGTCCGCGCGCGCCCAGTCCTTCGCCTCGCGCGCGGCGGCGCGCTCCTCGAGGAGGCCGGCGACGAGGACGTCGACGGCTCCCTTCAGCTTGTCGTCGCCCGACCCGGCGCCGCCGTCGGTCCAGGCGGGGTCGCTCGGGTCGAGCCCGAGCACGTCGAGCATCCGGCGCACCTCTGCGCGACGTACGAACGCCTCTTCGGCGTCGCCGGCGTCCAGCAAGCGATTGCCCTCGCGCACGGTGTCGTGCAGGACAGCGACGGCTCCCGGGGTGCCGAGGTCGTCGTCCATCGCATCCGCGAACGCCCGCGGCAGGGCGTAGCTGACGCCGTGCTCGCCCGGCGTCATCGCGCGCGCCGAGCGCTCCAGGAAGTTCTCGATCCGCCGGAACCCGACGGCCGCCTCGTCGAGCGCGTCGAAGGAGAACTCCACGTGGCTGCGGTAGTGCGCGGCCACGAGGTAGTAGCGCAGCTCGATGCCGCGGTACTTCTCCAGCACGTTGGGGATGGTCAGCGAGTTGCCGAGCGACTTGCTCATCTTCTCGCCGGCGGTGGTGATCCAGGCGTTGTGCATCCAGTACGTCGCGAACGGGCGCCCTGCTGCGCGCGACTGGGCCTGCTCGTTCTCGTGGTGGGGGAAGCGCAGGTCGACGCCGCCGCCGTGGATGTCGAACGCCGGACCAAGGTACTTGCCGGCCATCGCGGAGCACTCGATGTGCCAGCCGGGACGACCCGGACCCCACGGGGACGGCCAGGCCGCGGTCTCCGGCTCGGAGTCCTTCTTCCAGCCCTTCCATAGCGCGAAGTCGCGCGGGTCCCGCTTGCCGCGCGGGTCGGCGTCGCCGGCGGGCTCCATGTCGTCGATGCCCTGGTGGGTCAGCTCGCCGTACGACGGCCACGACCTCACGTCGAAGTAGACGTCGCCGGAGCCGTCCTCGGCCGGGTAGGCGTGGCCCTTGCCGATCAGGTCGCTGATCAGCTCGACCATCTCCGGCACGTGCCCGGTCGCGGCCGGCTCGTAGGTCGGCGGCGCGACGTTGAGCGCGGCGTAGGCCTTGTCCAGCTCCCGGTGCATCGCGTAGGCGAGGTTGTACCAGGGACGTCCCTGCTCGGCCGACTTCGTCAGGATCTTGTCGTCGATGTCGGTCACGTTGCGGATGAACGTGACGTCGTACCCCTGGTGGCGCAGCCAGCGCTGGAGCACGTCGAAGTTCACACCGGAGCGCACGTGGCCCACGTGCGGCTCGCTCTGGACCGTCAGACCGCAGACGTAGAGACCCGCTTTGCCCTCCTCGAGGGGCACGAAGTCACGGACTTCGCGGGTCGCGGTGTCGTAGAGCCTGAAGGTCACCCGGCCAGTCTAGGGACGAGCGGCCGGTCCACCCGAATCCAGCGTGTGACAGGAGTGACGGGTGTGACTTACCGTGGAGCTCATGCGCCGTTCCCTCGCCGCGGGCCTCGCCAGCGTCCTCCCCCTTGCCGGGCTGACCGCCTGCAGTGCGACCGACGCGCCCGACGGCTCCGCGGTGGTCCTGGCCGCCACCAGCGACCGGCAGATCGAGCTCTCGCGCTGGGACACCGCACGCCAGTGGCGCAAGGGCGAGACGGCGGGCACCGCCGTCGACGGGGGCGACCTCGTCTTCGACTCGGCGGTCAGGAGCGCGACGGCCGCCGGGCGCAGCTACGACGTCGCCCGCTGGACCTCGCCGTGGGTGACGACGGGCTTCGACTACACCGAGCTGGTCGCGTCGTGGTCGGCGACCACGCCGAAGGACAGCTGGATCGAGATCGAGGTCCGCGGCCGCGACGGCAGCGACCGGACCACGTGGGACACGATCGGTCGCTGGGCCTCCGGCGACCGCTACCTCCAGCGCTCGACCGACTCCGGCCAGGGCGACGACGGCACCAGCGTCGCGGTCGACACCTGGCGTACGCCGGGACTGCCGGCCTTCCAGCTCCGGGTCCGGCTCGCGCGGCGGGCCGGTGCGTCGTACCGCCCGCGCCTCGACCTCGCGACCGTGATGACCTCGCGTGTCCCGAGCACCGCCGGGCCGACGTCCCAGGCCGGGCCGGCGCGCGGCGTCGTGCTGCCGGTGCCGCGCTTCTCCCAGATGGCGCACCGCGGCCACTACCCGCAGTGGGGCGGCGGCGGTGAGGCCTGGTGCTCCCCCACGTCGACCTCGATGGTGCTGGCCTACTACGACGCGCTGCCGCCGGCCCGGCGCTACGCCTGGGTGCCCGCCGGCCACGTCGACCCGTGGGTCGACCACGCGGCGCGGATGACCTACGACCACGCCTACGACGGCACCGGCAACTGGCCGTTCAACACCGCGTACGCCGCCCCGCTGGCCGGCAAGGCGTTCGTCACCCGGCTGCGGTCGGTGCGCGAGGCCGAGGAGCTCCTCGCAGCCGGCATCCCGGTCGTCGCGTCGATCGCCTTCGGGCCCGGCGAGCTCGACGGCGCCCCGATCAGCGCCTCCGACGGCCACCTCCTCGTGATCGTCGGCGTGCGCGACAACGGCAACGTGGTCGTCAACGACCCGGCCTCCAGCGACCGCCGCCACGTCCGCCGCACCTACGACCGCGCCCAGTTCGAGCGCGTGTGGCTGGACGCCTCCGGCGGCCTCGCCTACGTCATCACCGACGCCGCCCACCCGCTCCCCGATCCGCGGGCCGCCACCAACTGGTGAGGTCAGACGGCGTAGCCGCCGTCGACGTCGAGCTTCTGGCCGGTGATGAACCCGGCGCGCGGGGAGGCGAGGAAGCAGACCGCCTCGGCGATGTCGCCGGCGTTGCCGAACCGGCGCAGCGGGATGTTGTTGCGGGTGATCTCGAGCGCCGCGTCGTCGAGCTCACCGGAGGAGATCAGCCGCTCGGCCATGCCGTCGGTGAGCATGCCCGGTCCGACCGCGTTCACCCGCACGCCGAACCGTCCCTCCTCCGCCGCGAGCCCGCGCACCATCGCCTCGACCGCCGCCTTCGGCGCGGACGACAGCCCGTCGCGCACCGGGAAGCGCGCCGTCGCCGCCGTGGTGACCGCGACCAGCGATCCGGCCGAGGACCGCAGCGCCGGCAGCGCTGCGTGCGCGACGGCGAAGAACCCGGCCGCGTCGACTGCGAGCTGCTCGGCCATCGTGTCCGGCTCCACCCGCGAGAGGTGGACCATCGGCACGTGCGGCCCCGCCGCGTAGACCACCGTGTGCAGGCCGCGGAGGTCGGCCACCGCCTGGTCGACGACGCGGCCCACCTCGCGACGGTCGGTCAGGTCGACGGCGTACGACGCCTCGCCCACCTGCGACGGACGCGTCCGATGCGTCACCGCCACCCGCGCACCGCGGGCGATCAGCATCTCGGCGATGGCGTGGCCGAGTCCGCCCGACCCGCCCACGACGAGGGCGCCGCCCCCCAGCCCGGCGAAGTCGGCCGGGCCACTGCTCGTCGCGCTCATCGGGCGCTGAACTCGACCGTGTGCCAGCCCGTGGCACCGTCGGGCAGGACGTCGTGCTCCACGCCCGTCTGCACGTCACCGTCCTTGCCGATCGCCCGGACCCGCAGCTGGTGGTCCCCGTCGTCGACGTCGACCTCGGCCCGCCACTGGACCCAGGTGTCGTCGCTGGGCACCCGCCCGAGGGTGGCCGAGGTCCAGGCACCGCCGTCGAGGGAGACCTCGACGCGCTCGATGCCGGTGTGCTGCTTCCACGCCGAGCCCGCGCAGACGAGGGTGCCGGTCTCGACGTCGGCCCCGCCGTCGGGCACGTCGATCCGCGAGGCGATCTTGACCGGCCCCTGCTCCGACCAGCCGCGGTCGGTCCAGTAGGCGTCGATCCGGTCGAACTTCGTGACCTCCATGTCGACCACCCACTTGCACGCGGACACGTAGCCGTAGAGCCCGGGGACGATCGTGCGCACCGGGAAGCCGTGCTCGATCGTGAGCGGCTCGCCGTTCATGTAGACGGCCAGCATCGCGCTGCGCTCGTCCGTCAGCGCCTCCAGCGGGGTGCCGCAGGTCCAGCCGTCGTCGGAGGTCTGCAGCACGGCGTCGGCACCGTCCTGGATGCCGAGCTGGGCGAGGATCCCCGCGAGCCGCACTCCGCTCCACCACGCGTTGCCGATGAGGTTGCCGCCGACCTCGTTGGACACGCAGTTGAGCGTGATCCAGTCCTCGGTGATCTCCATCCCGATGAGGTCGTCGAAGCTGAGCGTCAGCTCGCGGTCGACCATGCCGTGGATGCGCAGCTGCCAGTCGCGCGGCCGGATGGCGGGCTTCACGAAGGCGGTGTCGATCAGGTAGAAGTCGTCGGCCGAGGTCTGCCAGGCGGGCACGCCGTCGACGTCGACCTTCACGCCGCGCGGCTGCACGGGCTTCGTCGCGTCCTCCACGCGCAGCAGGCGCCGGTCGCGGTCGACGGCCGCGCGCTGGAAGCCCGCCAGCTTGCCGAGCACACCCGACAGCACGGCGATCCCGGCGACGGCACCGGCGGCGAGGAAGAAGCTGCGACGGCTGTGCGTGGGGTCGCCGGCCGCGTCGTCGGAGGCTTCCACGAGCTCCCAGCGCCGCAGCCAGCCGGCCATCACGGCCAGGCCGATCAGCCAGGTGACGAACCCGGCGACGACCGGCACCATCTCCGTCGTCGTCGAGGCGGGCTCGGACATCACCGCGACCGACGCGACGACGCCGAGCACGACGTAGCCGGTGACCGTCAACCACCAGCGGGTGCGCGCCAGCCAGCCGAGCCCGGCGAAGACCAGGGTCAGGATCACGAACATCCCGACGAACAGCGCCAGCTTGTCGTGGCTCCGGAAGGTCTCGATCGCCCAGTGCACGATGCCGTCGGGCGTCAGGTCGCGCACGCCCTCGCCGACGGCGACCGCCGGCGACGCCCGCACGCGGAGCAGGCCGGCGACCAGATAGCTCACCCCGAGACCGAGGGCGCCGACGATCACGCCGGACAGCCACCACCAGGTTCGGGACGTCCTCACGCACTGATTGTGACTCAGGCATGATCGGCGCGTGAACCAACCGCCCCAACCGGGCTCGATCCGCACCGGCATCGGCACCGACGTGCACCGTCTCGTGCCGCGCCCGACGGACGCTCCCCCGCTGCAGCTGGCGGGCCTGAGCTGGCCCGACGAGAGCGAGACGCTGGAGGGTCACTCCGACGCCGACGTCGCCGCCCACGCGGCGTGCGACGCCCTGCTGTCGGCGGCGGGGCTGGGCGATCTCGGCAGCAACTTCGGCACGTCCGATCCTGCCTGGGCCGGCGCCGCCGGCGTCGCCCTGCTCGCGGAGACCGTACGCCGGGTGCGGGCCGCCGGCTTCGAGGTCGGCAACGTCGCCGTGCAGGTGATCGGCAACCGGCCGCGTCTCGGTGCACGCCGCACCGACGCGGAGGCGGCCCTCTCCGCGGCGGTCGGCGCGCCGGTCTCGGTGTCGGCGACCACCACCGACGGCCTCGGCCTCACCGGGCGGGGCGAGGGCGTGGCCGCGATCGCGACGGCGCTCGTGCACGCCGTACCCACCGGACAGGAGGAGACCCGATGACCACCACCTCGCTCACGACGTACGACGGCCTGCGACTCCACGTGACCGTGCACGGCCCCGACGACGCCCCTGTCAGCGTGCTGCTGTCGCACTGCTGGACGGCCGACGAGTCCGACTGGCACTACCAGGTCGCCGACCTGCTGTCCCGCTTCGGCCACCGGGTGCGGGTGATCACCTGGGACCACCGCGGCCACGGGCAGAGCGACCCGACGCCCGAGCGGGACTGCACGATCCCCAACCTGGCGCGCGACCTCGGCGCCGTCGCGGAGACCTTCGCCCCTGACGGCCTGCTCGTCATCGCCGGCCACTCGGTCGGCGGCATGACGATCACGGCGATCCCCGAGGAGTGTCCCGAGCTCCTCGACCGGCTCGCCGGCATCGCCCTCGTGTCGACGTCGTGCGGCGACCTGCGCACGGTGACGCTCGGCCTGCCCGAGATGGGGCCGCTCCTGCGCGACCGGCTGCCGTTCGTGCTCGCGACGCGCGCCCGGATGCTGAGCAGGTCGCGCCGCCAGCGGTTCCCCATCATCGAGCGGTCGATCGCGCGGCGCTTCCTCTTCGGCGACCCGAAGCGCCCGCGCGACGTCGGGCACGTGGTCGACCAGATGATCCACTGCGCACCGGAGACCTGGTCGGGCTTCTTCCGCGACATGATGACCCACGACCGCGTGGGCAACCTCGCTCGCTTCGCCGACATCCCCACCGTGGTCCTCGTCGGCTCCCGCGACCTGCTCACTCCGCCCAGCCACGCCCGTGCACTGGCCAACGGCATCAGCGGGGCGCACCTCGTGGTCGCGCCCGACGCCGGCCACTACCTGCCCTTCGAGCGACGCGAGGTGGTCAGCGAGGAGCTGTGCGCGCTGGTCGACGGCGCCCTCGCACGGGCGGGCCACGAGGAGCGCGCGGCGGGCTAGGACCGGCCTCGGCGGAGGCTAGGCGGCGTCGACCTTCCGCGACCCGACCATCACGACGCCCTCGACGACCTGGACGGCGTAGGCAGGCACCGCGATGTGGCTGTCGTCGAGGCAGCGGCCGGTGCGCAGGTCGAAGCCGTGTCGATGGGCCGGCGACGCCACGAAGGGCACTTCGCCGCGACGCCCCACGATGCCCTTGGCGATGCCTCCCGCGGCGGCCCGCCCGAACGGGTCGTGGTTGCCGAGGGCGTACACCGCGTCGTCGGGCGTGCGGAAGATCGCGATCGCCTGCCCGTGCACCAGCGCCGTCACGCCGCGGTCGACCTCGAGCTCGACCAGCCGGCACACCGGCTGCCACTCCTCGCCCGAGGACCCGATCACCATGGCCGCGACGCTAGGCGCGGGGAGTTCACGCGGCCGTTTCGTCGTGTTACAGCGGTGAAAACCCTCGCTCACCCCGCCGGTACGCTGCGCAGCATGTCCGCCGCCGTGGTGATCCTGGGAGCCGGCAGCGGGTCGCGCGTCGGCGCCCACGTCAACAAGGTCCTGCTCGACCTCGACGGGCTCCCCGTGCTCGCCCACTCCGTCCTCACGGCGCTCGCGCTCGGCGACGTCGAGGCCGTGGTCGTCGTCCACCGACCCGGGGAGGAGGACGCGGTCGCCGCCGCGGTCGGGCCCCACCTGGGCGATCGCGACGTGCTGCTCGTCGCGGGCGGCGCCACGCGGCACGCGTCGGAGCAGGCGGCCCTGCAGGTGCTCGCGCCCCGCATCGAGGCCGGCGAGGTCGACGTCGTGGTGATCCACGACGGAGCGCGCGCCCTCGCCCCCGCGGACCTCTTCGAGCGCACGATCGCCGCGGCGCGCGAGCACGGCGGCGCCGTACCCGTGGTGGCGCTGCCGGGGCTGATCCCCCGTGACGCCGACACGGCTCTCTCCCCTGGCCTGGTCGGGGTGCAGACGCCCCAGGCGTTCCGGGCCGGCCCGCTCCTCGAGGCCTACCGCGCGGCCGCGGACGAGGGCTTCGAGGGCACCGACACGGCGGCCTGCCTGGAGCGCTACCGCGCCGAGACGGTCATCGAGGCGGTGCCGTCGACGCCGGCCAATCTCAAGATCACCTACGCCGAGGACCTCGTCACGGCCTCGCGCCTGCGCTGAGCCGTCAGCGCGGGTCGGTGAGCGCCTCGAGGACCCGGAGGTCCTCGTCCGAGGCGACCCGGCGTGCCGCCGGCGGTGCCTCGACCAGCTCGACCGGACCCGACGAGCGGAGCCGCTCGACGAGCGCGAGGAGATCCGGCTCGGGCCGCGAGCCCAGGGCGGCGACCACCCGGGCCGGAAGGACGACCGGTGAGGCCAGGGCGGCCAGGCGGTCACGGTCGACGGTCGCGCCGAGCCGGCCGTCCGCCGCCTCCTTGACGGTGTCGGTCACGGGCCGCACGCCCACGACCACCACGTCGCGGGCCGCCGCGGCCCGCACGCAGGAGGCGATGAAGTCCGGCGGTGTCATCGGGCACAGCGGGTCGTGGAGCACGACGGGCCGCCCGAGGTCGGCGACGACGTGCCAGGGCACGGTCACGTCGACCAGGTCGATCCCTGCCTCGCCCATCGCCCAGGCAGCGGCCGCGACCAGCGCCTCACCGTGGACGAGCCGGTAGGGAAGCGACCCACGGTCCTCGTCGACCACGTAGCCGACGGCGCGCATCGGCTCGCCGGCCTCGTCGTCCCACGTCTCCACGTCCACGACGCCACCGTAGAGGGCGGGATCGGGGTCGCCGAAATGCGACGGTGCCCCGGCCCGGAGGGCAGGGGCACCGTCAAGCGATCGAGATCAGCTCGCGAGGACCTCGTCGAGGATCGTCTCGGCCTTGTCCTCGTTGGTGTGCTCGGCGAGCGCCAGCTCGGAGACCAGGATCTGCCGCGCCTTGGCGAGCATCCGCTTCTCGCCGGCCGACAGGCCGCGGTCGCGCTCGCGGCGCCACAGGTCGCGCACGACCTCGGCGACCTTCATGACGTCGCCGCTGTGCAGCTTCTCGAGGTTGGCCTTGTAGCGGCGCGACCAGTTGGTCGGCTCCTCGACGTGCTCGGCACGGAGGACGCCGAACACACGGTCCAGACCCTCCTTGTCGACGACGTCACGCACTCCGACCAGGTCCAGGTTGCAGGCCGGGACCCGAACCACCAGGTCCTGCTGGGCTACGATCCGAAGAACGAGGTACTGCCGCTCCTCTCCCTTGATTGTCCGCATCTCGATGTCCTCGATGACAGCGGCCCCGTGATTGGGATAGACGACCGTTTCGCCGACGGTGAAAGTCATATGTGATGAACCCCTTCCTAGGCCTTCATCTTATCACGTCTCAGGCTGCCCTCAGAAAGCGTTTGCGCAGGTCAGGGCGGCAATCGCGGGCTTGACAGACCGCAGATCGTGTGGTGGGCAACCTCACATGGAGGCCAGGAACGCCGTGGTTGAGCGGGATTCGCCGACACGACACTCAGCGGTGCGGCTGCACGGCGACGGCAGGTGGTCAATACTGCTGGCCATGGGAGAGCAGCGTGAGGAGCAGGCTCCGGGGGACCTGGTGGAGGAGCCGGCGCTCGACGAGGACCCCGCCGACGACGCCGAGGACGACCACGAGGACGACCTCGAGGACGACCTCGAGGACGACCTCGAGGACGAGGAGGACGAGGCGTACGCCGACGCGCCCCCGCGGCGCCTGGTCGACCGGGTCCGGTGGACCCCCGTCCTGCTGTTGCAGGCCGCGCACACCAAGCAGGCGCTGGTCACCGCGCTCGCCATGGGCGGCGTCGCGATCCTGACCGACCGGCCGGCCCGCGAGGTCGGCGTGATCGCGCTGACCGTGCTCGTCGGCCAGGCGATCCTCGGCTGGCACAACGACATCGTCGACCGGGAGCGCGACGCGGCCCACCACGCGACCGGCAAGCCGATCGCCGACGGCCGGCTCGATCCCGGGTCGGCCTGGTACGCCATCGTCGTCGCCGCGCTGATCCTCGTGCCGCTGTCGATCACCACCGGCATCACGGCGGGTGGCATCTACCTGGTCTCCGTCTGCATCGGCATGCTCGGCAACGTCATGCTGCGCACGGGCTTCCTCTCGTGGGTGACCTGGGCGGCGTCGTTCGCCATGCTCCCCGCCTACCTGTCCTACGGAGGATGGGGCGGCCAGACCGTCGGCGACCCGCCCCAGACCTCCATCACGGTGCTGGCCGCGCTGCTCGGCATCGGCGTGCACTTCATGCGCGCGGTGTGGGGCCTGGTCTCCGACCACGAGGACGGGTGGACCTACCTGCCGCTCAAGCTGGGCCTCAAGCTCGGCGCCACCCGACTGCTCGCCCTCGCGACCTTCTACACGGTCGTCATCGTCGTCCTCCTGGGCGTCTTCGGCGCCCGCGACGGCCTCACCCGGTGAGCTGCCGGGTGCCGTGCGGCGGACGGTGTCCGGACCGCGGCGCAGCCCGGTGACGAGGAGGCACTAGAGTGCTGCCCGCTCCCTGTGAGCACCCGACCGTGTCCTGATGATTGTGCGGAGGCCCGCCGAAATGCACCACCGACGCTCGACCGCGACCGCTCTCGTCGCGGTGCTGCTGCCCCTGGCCGCCACCCTGACGTCCTGCGGGTTCGACGCCCCGACCGACCGGGTGAACACCATCGCGGCCGGCGTGAACAACCGGGACAACCAGGTCGACGTCCTCGGCGCCCGGGTGGTCGCGTGGAGCGACGGCCAGGGCCGCCTGATCGGGTCGCTGGTCTACAACGACAACGACGCCGACAAGCCCGCACAGCTGACGAAGGTGACCGGCGCCGACCTGTCGCACGACGTCACCGTGTCGGACATCGAGGTGGCCCAGGGCGAGGGCATCAACCTCGCAGGCGACGACGTCACTCCGATCGCCCTCGAGGGCGACTTCACCGCGGGCGACGTCATCCCCCTGGTCCTGACCTTCAGCACCGGCGAGTCCGCCGCGGTCGACGTGCCCGTGGTCAAGCCCTGCCGGCAGTACTCCGAGATCATCGCGCCCGAGTTCGAGGTCGCCGCCGGCAGCGAGAGCGCCTCGCCCTCGGCCGACGCGACCGCCGAGTCGGACTCGGCGGAGTCCGAGACCGACGACACCTACCTGTGCGACCACCCGACGCCGTCGCCCGAGGGCGAGGAATGAGCCACACGCTCGTCCTGCTCCGTCACGGCGAGAGCGAGTGGAACGCGAAGAACCTCTTCACCGGCTGGGTCGACGTCCAGCTGACCGACAAGGGCCGCGCCGAGGCGGTCCGCGGCGGTGAGCAGCTCGTCGCCGCCGGGCTGCTGCCCACGGTGGTGCACACGAGCCTGCAGCGGCGCGCGATCAACACCGCCGCGCTCGCCCTCGACGCCGCCGACCGGCACTGGATCCCGGTCCGCCGCTCGTGGCGCCTCAACGAGCGCCACTACGGCGCGCTGCAGGGCAAGGACAAGGCCCAGGTCCGCGAGGAGTACGGCGAGGAGCAGTTCATGCTCTGGCGGCGGTCCTTCGACGTACCCCCGCCGCCGCTGGCCGACGACGACCCGAACTCCCAGGTCGGCGACCCGCGCTACGCGGACCTCGGCGAGGAGATGCCGCGCACGGAGTGCCTGAAGGACGTCATCGCGAGGCTGCTCCCCTACTGGGAGTCCGACATCGTCGCCGACCTGAAGGGCGGCCACACCGTCCTGGTCGCCGCCCACGGCAACAGCCTGCGCGCGATCGTGAAGCACCTCGACGGCATCAGCGACGAGGACATCGCGGCGCTCAACATCCCCACCGGCATGCCACTGGTCTACGAGCTCGACGAGGACACGCTGCAGCCGGTCACCGCCGGCGGTCGCTACCTCGACCCCGAGGCCGCCGCGGCCGCTGCAGCCGCCGTGGCCAACCAGGGCCGGTGAGCCGCTAGCCCGCCAGCACGCCGTCGGCCACGACGGTGAGCATCGAGCGCGCCGCCTCGGGCTCCAGCTCGCTGTTGTCCACCACCGCCGCCACGCCGCCGACCAGGCGGCACAGCTGCATCGCGTCGACGTCGGAGCGCATCGCGCCCTCGGCGGCCAGCGTGTCGATGACGCGCTGGTTGGCCGTGAGGTAGGTCCGGCACTTCGCGGCGAACGGCGAACCCTCGTCGCCGAGGGCGGAGGTGATCCGCCAGGCCGCGCCCTTGTGCCGGGTCAGGAACTCGACGTACGCATCGAACCAGGCGAGCAGCCGGTCGCGGGGGCTGCCCTCGCCGGCGAGGGCCTTCTCGGCAGCCGCGGTCACCGTCTCGACCCACGCCTGGATGGCGGCGTCGTAGAGCGACTCCTTCGTCGGGAAGTGGCGGTAGAGCGTGCCCACGCCGACGCCCGCGGTCTTGGCGACCTCGTCCATCGTCACGGCGTCGTAGCCCTTCTCGCGGAAGAGCTGGCGCGCGATGTCGGCGAGCCGCTCGCGGTTGCGCACAGCGTCAGCCCGCACCGAAATCACCTTTTCCCTTGCTAAACGGAGACACCCTCCGTATCGTTGAGACTAACCGGAGTCATCCTCCGCTCATCGTACCTCGGCCGACCCGGCCAGAACAGGACCGATCGCTCTTGACCACTCAGACCACCCCCTCCACCCTCGCCACCGAGCCGCGGACCACCGTCCGCACGGTGACGACCGGGACCACCGGCCTCTACATCGTGCTGCTGGCGCAGCTGATGCTGGTGCTCGACTCCGCCGTGATGAACGTCGGGCTTCCCCACATCGCCGCCGACCTCCACTTCGGTCCCGCGTCGCTCTCGTGGGTCCTCAACAGCTACGCCCTCACCTTCGGCGGGCTGCTCCTGCTCGGCGGACGGCTCGGCGACGTGCTCGGCCGGCTCACCGTCTTCTGGATCGGCCTCGCCGTCTTCACCGTCTTCTCCCTGCTCGGCGGCCTGGCCACCGAGCCCTGGATGCTGATCGGCGCCCGCGCCCTCCAGGGCGTCGGCGCCGCCATCGCGGCGCCGTCCGTGCTCGCGCTCATCACCACCAGCGCGCCCGACGAGGCGGCCCGCAACCGCGGGCTCGCCCTCTTCACGGCCGTCTCCTCCGGCGGCGCTGCGCTCGGCATGCTGCTCGGCGGCGTCCTCACGGACCTGCTGTCGTGGCGCTGGACGCTCTTCATCAACGTCCCGATCGGACTCGCGGTGCTCCTCACCGTCCGGCAGTACGTCGCCGACACCCCCCGCCGACCCGGCCGCTTCGACGTCGTCGGCGCCGTCACCGCCACCGGCGCTGCGGTCGCTCTCGTCTGGACCCTGATCAAGGCTCCGGAGCACGGCTGGGCATCGGCCCCGACCGTGCTGGGGCTCGTGCTCGCGGCCACGCTGGTCGTCGTGCTCCTCGTCACCGAGGCGCGACACAGCCACCCGCTCCTGCGCCTGGGCCTGCTCCGCAGCCGCACCCGGATGGCGACGCTCGTGACGATGGCCGGCCTGTACGGCGGCATGCTCGCCACGTTCTTCCTGATGGTCCAGTACTTCGAGGACTACCTCGGCTACGGGCCCCTGCAGACCGGCTTCGCGTTCCTCCCGATCCCGCTGAGCGTGTTCACGATGTCGCGGATCACCCCGCGCCTGGTGGCCCGCTTCCAGCAGGCGCCCATCATCCTGGTCGGGGCGACCGGCGTGGTGGCCAGCTTCGTGTGGCTCAGCCGCATCGAGCCCGGCACCGGCTACTGGACGGTCTTCCCGGCCCTGCTGGTGATGGGCCTGAGCATGGGTGGCAGCTTCATGCCGATCACCTCGCTGGCCCTCAAGGACGTCGAGCCCGAGCATGCCGGAGCCGCCTCCGGCCTGCTGCAGACCATGCAGCAGCTGGGTGGCGCCGTCGGCCTCGCCGTGATCGCGTCGGTCTACGCCTCGCACTCGGTGCCCGGCGACTTCCTGGCCGGCGCCCACGCGGGACTGGACGCCGCCGTGGTGATCGCCGCCATCGCGCTCCTCAGTGCGGCGACGCTCGTCGTCCGGCGCCCGGGCCTACTGCTCGGCCAGAGCGCTCGCCGGGTGACCCGTGACGACGAACACGATGCGGTTGGCGACGGAGACCGCGTGGTCGGCGATGCGCTCGTAGTAGCGGCCGAGTAGCGCGACGTCGACCGCCGCCTCGACCCCGTGGGTCCAGTCGTCGGACAACAGCTCCGCGAAGCTGCGGCGCCGGAGGCCGTCCATCTCCTCGTCGTCCTTGCCGAGGGCGATGGCGGCCTCCACGTCGCGGTCGACGATCACCTTCGAGACCCGGCTGACCATGTCCTCGGCCACCGCCGCCATCTGGGCGATGGTCGGTCGGATCTCGGCCGGCACGGCGACGTCGGGCACGCGGAGGCGGGCGACCTTCGCGACGTGCACCGAGAGGTCGCCCATCCGCTCGAGCTCGCTCACCATGCGGAGGGCGGCCACGACGGTCCGCAGGTCTCCGGCCACGGGCTGCTGCAGGAGCAGCAGGTTGAAGGCCGTCTCCTCCACGCGCTCGCGCGCGCGGTCGATCTCCGCGTCGTCGCTGATCACGCGCTCCGCGACGGCGGCGTCGCCGTTCATCAGGGCGGCGGTGGCGAGTCCGACGGAGGTCTCCACCCGGCGGCAGATGCCGGCGAGGTCCTCGAGGATCGACTCCAGCTCTTCGGTGTAGGCGTCGCGCATGGGGCCGACCGTAGGACGGCGAGTTGTCCAACTGGTGGGTCCCGGTGAACGTGGGATGAACACTGCGAAGCCCGGTGTCCGCGATTCGCGGGGCGGGGTCCGGGCCGCCGTACGATCACGATCGTGGATCCGACGACGCAGGCGCTCCTCGCCGGGCTGCTCGGTTCCCTCGTGGCGGGCGGCGCGGTGCTGGCGTGGCACCTCTCGGACCGCCAGCAGCACCGCCTGCCGCCCACGGAGGAGCCCCTCGTCCCACCCGGCGTGGCGACCGTGCTCTCGGTGCTGCGCAGCAGCGCGGTGGTCATCGACGACAGCGACGTCGTGGTGAAGGCGTCGGCGCCCGCCTTCGCGATGGGATTCGTGCGCGGCACCACGCTGGTCTCCGAGGAGCTGGGCAACCTCGTGTGCGAGGTGCGTCGCGACGGCCAGATCCGCGAGACCGAGCTGATCGTCACCCGCCCCAACGGTCCGCCCCGCAACGTCAGCGCGCGCGTGGCGCCGCTCGGCAGCCGGCTGGTCCTCGCCCTGGTCGAGGACCGCACCCGGGAGCGCCGGATCGAGGCCGTACGACGCGACTTCGTGGCCAACGTGAGCCACGAGCTGAAGACGCCCGTCGGCGCGATCAAGCTGCTCGCCGAGGCCGTGCAGGACGCCGCCGACGACCCCGAGGCGGTGCACCGCTTCTCCAACCGGATGCTCACCGAGAGCGACCGGCTCACCCACCTGGTGCAACAGGTCATCGAGCTGTCCCGGCTGCAGGGCGACGAGCCGCTGGAGTCACCCGAGACGGTCGACCTCGACCGCGTGATCGCCGGCGCGGTCGACACCAGCGCCATGGACGCCGGCGCCAAGGACATCAAGGTGCTGGTCGAGGGCCAGCCCCGCATCGCCGTGCTGGGCAACGAGGAGCAGGTGACCGCCGCCGTCGCCAACCTCGTGGCCAACGCGGTCCACTACTCCGATCCCGGGTCGAAGGTGCTCGTGACGACGAAGGTCGTCGAGGGGTACGTCGAGATCTCGGTCGTCGACCAGGGCATCGGCATCCCCCAGCAGGAGATCGACCGGATCTTCGAGCGGTTCTACCGCGTCGACCCCGCGCGCCACCGCTCCACGGGCGGCACCGGGCTCGGGCTGTCGATCGTGAAGCACGTCGCCGCCACCCACGGCGGTGACGTCCGCGTGTGGTCGGAGGAGGGACAGGGGTCGACGTTCACCCTCACCCTCCCCCACCATCTTGTCGACGACGAGGGACACGCGTCCCTCGTCGCCCCACCAGACCAGGAGGAACGCCCGTGACCCGGGTACTCGTCGTCGAGGACGAAGAGAGCTACAGCGACGCGCTCGCCTACATGCTCCGCAAGGAAGGCTTCGAGGTGGCCATCGCCGCCGACGGCAACGCCGCGCTGACGGAGTTCGACCGCAACGGTGCCGACATCGTGCTGCTCGACCTCATGCTGCCGGGCATCCCCGGCACCGAGGTCTGCCGCACCATCCGACAGACGTCCAACGTGCCGGTCATCATGGTGAGCGCCAAGGACGACGAGGTCGACAAGGTGGTCGGCCTCGAGCTCGGCGCCGACGACTACGTCACCAAGCCCTACTCCCCGCGGGAGCTGGTCGCCCGCATCCGCGCGGTCCTGCGGCGGGGTTCCGAGGCCGACCTGATGCCCGACACCCTCGAGGCCGGCCCGGTGCGGATGGACGTCGAACGCCACGTCGTCACCGTGGACGGCCAGGAGCAACGGCTGCCGCTGAAGGAGTTCGAGCTCCTCGAGATGTTCCTCCGCAACCCGGGCCGGGTGCTGACCCGTGGCCAGCTCATCGACCGGGTGTGGGGCTCCGACTACGTCGGCGACACGAAGACGCTCGACGTCCACGTGAAGCGGCTGCGCGCGAAGCTCGAGCCCGAGCCGAGCGAGCCGAAGTATCTCGTCACCGTGCGCGGACTCGGCTACAAGCTGGACGTCTAGCCTCCCGCGTCCGAAAACCGCGCGACCGGCGTCGGCGCCGCCCCGTAGCGTCATCCGCGTGACGTCCCCCCGCCCGGCCCTGCCCCTTCTCGCCGTCGCGACGACCCTGGTGCTGTGGGCCTCGGCGTTCGTCGCGATCCGCCACCTCGGCCACGACTTCTCGGCCGGGCCGCTGACCCTCGCGCGCCAGGGCACCGGCGCGGTGGCCCTCGGCGTCTTCGCGCTGCGCTCCGGACTGCCCCGGCCCACCGGTCGCCAGTGGGCCTCGCTGGTCGTGATCGGCGTGCTGTGGTTCGCGATCTACCACCTCGCGCTCAACCAGGGCGAGGTGTGGGTCGATGCCGGCACCGCGGCGATGCTGCTCCAGGTCTCGCCGGTGCTCGTCGCCGTCCTGGCCGCCGCCTTCCTCGGCGAGCGCTTCACGGTGCCGCTGGTGATCGGCCTCCTGGTCGCGTTCGCCGGTGTCGCGCTGATCGGCGTGTCCGGGTCGGGCGACGGCAGCACCGACTCGAGCAAGGTGCTGCTCGGCGCCCTGCTCTGCCTGGTCTCCGCGATCACCTACTCCGTCAGCCTGATCCTGCAGAAGCCGCTGGTCGCCGACCTCTCGGCCGTCCACGTCACATGGCTGGCGTGCGTGATCGGCGCCGCGACCTGCCTGCCGTTCGCCCCCGCACTCGTCGACCAGGCCGCCGACGCGCCCGCCTCCTCGCTGTGGTGGGTGGTCTACCTCGGCGTGTTCCCCACCGCGCTCGCCTTCACGACGTACGCCTATGCCCTGCGGCACATGACGGCCTCCTCGCTCGGCGTGACGACCTACCTGGTGCCGCCGCTGACGATCGTGATGGCGCTGGTCTTCCTCGGCGAGGCACCACCGGCGGTCGCGTACGTCGGCGGCGCACTCGCCCTCGTCGGGGTCGCGATCGCCCGGCGCAGCAGGCCGCGCGCCGCGATGCCCGTCACCGCTGACGGTGACGATCTGGCACCTCCGGCAGCCGTCGGACCCGGCACCCCTCCCTGATACATCCTGACGGAGGGTTTGTTTCATCCAGGAGGCCAATGGCAGCGCCTCCGGACAGGTCCAGTCTGGTTGTCGGGGCACCTGCCCCATCACCACTCGGTAGCGATCGGCCCTCTCTGCGGCCGGTCGTCCTGTCCGACCTCTGAAGGGGGTTAACGATGCATGCCCAGAAGACCCGCACGTTCCGCAAGCGGCTCGTGCCGCTCGCCACGGTGGCACTGACGCTCGGCGCCATGGTCGGCGTCGCGCAGCTCGGCGCGAACTTCAACTCCGGCGCCGCCGCCAAGCCGGCGACGTCGTCCTCGTTGCAGACCACTGCAGCGCCCAGCAAGAACTTCGTCGTGAACACGAACAAGGCCGCGACCAAGGGCTACTGGACGGCGGCGCGCACCGAGCACGCCAAGGCGTTCCTGCCCAACCGCACCGACGCCCAGGACCAGTCCTACGGAACCTCGGGGCTGGACTTCACCCGTTCGCGGATCTCCCCGCAGACCGGCAACACCGCGACGCCGTACAGGGCGACCGGCAAGCTGTTCTTCACCGAGCCCGGCATCGGCGACTTCCAGTGCTCCGCCAGCGTCATCGCCAAGCGGATGATCATCACCGCCGCCCACTGCCTCTACGGCAACGGCGGCTTCTACACCAACTGGACGTTCATCCCCGGCTACGACGGCTCGCGGCCCACGCTCGCCCAGCAGCGTCCGTACGGCACGTGGACGTGGGCCCGCGGCCAGGTCCCGACCAACTGGATCACCACGAACGGCTCGCTGCCCAACGCGACGGACTTCGCCGTCCTGGTCCTCAACGACCAGTCGGTCAGCGGCAGCGTGAAGTCGGTCGCCGACGTCGTCGGCAAGTACGCCTTCGCCACGGGTCACCTCTTCGACACCGCGGTGACGATGCTCGGCTACCCGTGCAACTTCGACAGCTGCAACATCATGCAGCGCGTCGACACCAGCGACCACCGGATCCCGCCGGGCACCTCGGGCGCGAACGCGTACGAGTACGGCTCGGACATGACCGGCGGCTCGAGCGGCGGCCCCTGGCTGGAGAACTTCGGCATCGGCGCCCTTCCGACCGGTGGCTGGAAGGTCCGCAACACCGTCGTCGCGGTGACGTCCTACGGCTACACCGACAGCGGCGCCTCGGAGGTCCAGGGCGCGTCGCAGCTCAACGGCGACTTCACCACCATCTACAACGCCAGCTGCGCCGCGGCGACCGGCAACTGCTGACCGCGCGCTGAACAACCCTGGCGGGGTCGTGACCGGAGGTCACGGCCCCGCTTCGGCGTTTTACTTTTCCCGAACGGCGGACAGATGTCCTCGCCGGAAGGGACGATCGCAGACGACAGGGGGATCTCTCCCGGCCACGCGCCCCCGGACCGTGAGCGCGTTCGAACCGGCCCGTTTCCGCGGGTCGCGAGCCAAGGACAACGCATGTCAGATCCGCAGTCGAGCCCCGCCAAGCGCTGGCTCGTACCTCTCGTGACAGCACTGCTCACCATCGCTACCATCCTCGGCGTCTCCCAGCTGAGCACCAACGTCTCCAGCGGCGCGGCGCCCAAGCCGCAGCCCAAGCACCAGACGCCCGTGGCCTCCGCGCCGGCCAACACGGTCACCACCAACCGCAATCCCGACGCGACCAAGGCCTACTGGACCAGGGCCAAGATGAGCGCGGCCGAGGAGGTGTCACTCGTCCGCACGGACGCCTCCGACATGTCCCATGGCACCTCGAACCTGGACTTCACCCGGTCCCGGATCACGCCCCAGACCGCCAACCTCGCCGCGCCGTACCGCTCGGTCGGAAAGATCTTCTTCACCGAGCCCGGCGTCGGCGACTTCCAGTGCTCCGGCAGCATCATCGCCAAGCGCATCGTCATCACCGCTGCGCACTGCGTCTACGGAGGCGGCTTCTACACCAACTGGGTGTTCATCCCAGGCTACGACGGGTCCAAGCCGACCCTCGCCACCCAGCGGCCGCTCGGCACCTGGACGTGGGCGAGCGCCGAGGTCCCGTTGAACTGGATCGACACGGGCGGATCGCTGCCGAACGACACCGACTTCGCCGCCATCGTCTTCGCCGACCAGTCCTTCAACGGCGCTCCCGCGATCCCGCTCTTCAAGAAGGCGGGCAAGTTCGTCTCGGTCACGAACCACCTCGCTGACACCGCGGTGACGATGCTCGGCTACCCGTGCAACTTCGACTCCTGCAACATCATGCAGCGCGTCGACACGAGCGACCACCGGGTCCCGCCGGGCACCTCGGGCTCCAACGCGGTCGAGTACGGCTCCGACATGACCGGCGGCTCGAGCGGCGGGCCGTGGGTGGAGAACTTCGGCAACCCCCTCAGCGCGGCTCCGACCGGCAGCTCCACGACCCGCAACGCCGTCGTGGCCGTGACGTCCTACGGCTACACCGACGGGGGCTCGGCCCTGGTCCTCGGCGCGTCGAACCTCGACTCCCGGTGGACGACCATCTTCAGCAACAGGTGCGCGGCAGCTGTCGGCAACTGCTGATCGCTCACCGACCGACCAGGCGGGGTCGTGACCACCAGGTCACGGCCCCGTCTCGTCGTCGGTCTCCAGCCACCCGCGGAACGCCTCGAGGTTGCGGGTCGACTCCCCCCGCGAGATCCGCCACTCCCACTCCTTGCGGATCGAGGTCTCGAAGCCGAGCTCGAGGATGGAGTTGAAGGACTCGTCGGCGTAGGTCAGCACCGACCCGAGGAGCCGGTCGAGCTCGTCGGGCGTGATCGCGGCGAGCGGCAGGCGGGCGTCCAGGTAGATGTCGCCGTGCTGGTCGAGGGCGAAGGCGACGGCGTACATCCGCATGTTGCGCTCGAGCAGCCAGCGATAGACGCGCTCGAACTGCTCGTCGGGGCGCCGGCACACGAACGCGTGCACGCCGAGCGCGTGCGGTCCGATGTCGAGGCGGACGGGGGTCTGCTGCTTGCGCTCCCCGGGCAGCGAGAGCGTGAAGACGCCCTCGCGCGGCTCCTCGTGGTCGATCTCGTTGTCGACGAGGTGCTGGCGTACGACGGCAGCGGGGTCGGGGGCGGGGTCGGGAGCGCACACGCTCCTAGCCTGCCATCGCCTCGCGCACGCGGGCCGCGCGGTGGTAGGCGGCGAGGGTCCGGGCCGCGGTCTCGTCCCAGGAGAAGGCCTGGGCCTGCTTGACCGCGCCCTCGGCCAGTTGGTCGCGATAGGCATCGTCGAGCAGCACCGGCTCCAGCGCGCGCGCCCAGTCGCGGGGGTCGTGGGTGTCGACCAGGAGTCCGCTGCGCCCGTGCCGCACGACGGTGGTGAGCCCGCCGACCGCGGCGGCGACCACCGGCGCGCCCGAGGCCTGGGCCTCGACCGCCACCAGCCCGAACGACTCGTTGTAGGACGGTACGGCGACCACGGACGCCGCGGCGTACCACCCCGCCAGCTCGTGCTGCGGCACCGGCGGCACGAACCGCACGACGTCGGTGATGCCGAGCTCGTCGGCCAGGTTGGCCAGCGCGGTCGGCCGCTCGAGGCCGCTGCCCGAAGGACCGCCGACGACCGGCACGACCAGGCGCCGACGGAGCTCGGGGCGCAGCCGGAGCAGCTCGGCGGTCGCGTGGAGCAGCACGTCGGGAGCCTTCAGGGGCTGGATCCGGCCGGCGAAGAGCAGCACGAGCGCGTCGGGGGCGATGCCCCGGGCGGCGCGGGCGGCTGCCTGGTCCTGCGGCCGGAAGACGGTGTCGTCGACGCCGGGGTGGACCACGGCGACGCGGTCGGGGTCGGCGTCGTAGAGGTCGACGAGCTGGCGCGCCTCGAGCGTGGTGTTGGCGATCAGCAGGTCGGAGGCCTCGACGACCTGGTCCTCCCCGATCAGGCGGGCGGTGGGCTCGGGGGTGTCCCCCTCGGCGAGGGCCGCGTTCTTCACCTTCGCCATCGTGTGCATGGAGTGGACGAGCGGGACCCCCCACCGGTCGCTCGCCAGCGCTCCGACCTGCCCGGAGAGCCAGTAGTGGGAGTGGACGACGTCGTAGTGGCCGAGCGGCTGGGCCGCCTCGGCGCGCAGCACCTCGCGGGCGAAGACGCACAGCTGGCCGGGAAGCTCGTCCTTGGTGAGGCCCTCGAACGGGCCGGCGTGGACGTTGCGGACCTCGACGCCGTCGGCCATCCGCACGACCGGCTCCAGCATGCTCGTCGTGGCCCGGGTGAAGATGTCGACCTCGATGCCGCGCTGTGCCAGCCGGCGGGCGACCTCGACGACGTAGACGTTCATGCCGCCCGCGTCCCCGGTGCCGGGCTGGTCGAGCGGCGAGGTGTGCAGGCTGATCATCGCCATCCGGCGGATCTCGGTCATGCACACCTCCACGGCGACGTCGGGACTGCCCCGAAGCGTTGCAACCGGTGCCGATCACGGTGCATTCCCCGGGCTGCCAAACTTTCCCCATGAGCACTACCCAACGGCAGGCGGTCGTGACGGGAGCGTCGAGCGGGATCGGGGCCGCGACGGCGCGGCGCCTCGCCGCGGAGGGCTACGCCGTCGTGTGCGTGGCGCGCCGCCGGGACCGCATCGAGGCCCTCGCCGAGGAGGTCGGCGGCCGGGCCGTCGTCTGCGACGTCACCGACGCCGCCGCGGTCGCCGCGCTGGCCGAGGCCGTGGGCGACCGGCTCGACCTGCTCGTCAACAACGCCGGCGGCGCCTTCGGTGCCTCGCCCGTGGCCCAGGCCGACACCGACGAGTGGCGCCGGATGTACGACGTCAACGTGATCGGCCTGATGCAGGTGACCCGGGCGCTGCTGCCCGCCCTGCTCGCGAGCGGCGCCGGGGTGATCGTCAACGTCGGGTCCACCGCGGGTCGCGTCGCCTACGAGGGCGGCGGGGGCTACACGGCCGCGAAGCACGGCACCAAGGTGGTCACCGAGACGCTCCGCCTGGAGCTCTACGACCAGCCGGTGCGGGTGTGCGAGGTCGCACCGGGCATGGTGCGCACCGACGAGTTCGCGCTGGTCCGGTTCGGGGGCGACCAGGAGCGGGCCGACGCCGTCTACGCGGGCGTGGCCGAGCCCCTCACCGCCGACGACGTCGCCGACGCGATCACGTGGGTCGCGACCCGGCCCGCCCACGTCAACATCGACGAGCTCGTCCTCCGGCCACGCGCCCAGGCCGCCCAGCACAAGGTGCACCGGGTCCAGGAGTAGGCCTCAGGCGAGTGCGCGGTCCAGTGCCGCGCCGACATGCAGGGTCGTGCAGGGGAAGACCGGCAGGTTGGAGTCGGCCTGCTTGACCAGCAGCTCCAGCTCCGAGCAGCCGAGGATGACCCCGCCGGCGCCGTTGTCCCACAGCTCGTCGATCAGGTCGACGACGTACTTCCGGGAGTCGTCGACGACCTTTCCGTGGACGAGCTCCTCGTAGATGATCCGGTTGATCTCGTCGTGGTGCTCGACGCCGGGGACCACCACCTCCAGCCCGTGGCGCGCGATCCGCTCGGTGAAGAACGTGCGGCTCATCGCGAACCGGGTGCCGATCAGGGCGATCACCTCGACGCCCTGGGCCTTCGCGGCCTCGGCGACCACGTCGGCGAGGTGCAGCACCGGGATGTCGATGGCCGCCTCGACCTGCTCGGCGACGCGGTGGAAGGTGGTCGTGCAGAGCATCAGGAATTCCGCGCCCGCCCGCTCGACGGACCGGGCCGCGTCGGCCAGGATCTGGGCGACGCCGTCCCAGTCCTCGGCCTCCTGCAGGGCGGTGACCTGGGCGAACTCCACCGACGCCATCACGGACCTCGCGGAGTGGAGACCCCCCATGCGGGCCTCGACACCACGGTTGAGCAGCTCGTAGTAAGCGGCGCTGCTCTCCCAGCTCATGCCCCCGACGAGGCCGATCGTCTGCATGGCCCGCAGTCTCTCACGATGCTGGGTCCACGGCGTTGCGCGGATAGGCTGACCCCTCGTGTCTGAGATGAAGCGAACCGACCTGCGCAACGTGGCCATCGTGGCCCACGTCGACCACGGGAAGACCACGCTGGTCGACGCGATGCTCCACCAGGCGGGCGCCTTCAGCGCCCACCAGGCCGAGGGCGTGGCAGAGCGGGTCATGGACTCCGGCGACCTGGAGCGCGAGAAGGGCATCACGATCCTCGCGAAGAACACCGCGGTGCACTACCGCGGCCCCTCCGCGCAGGAGCTCGCCGACGGCGACATGACGATCAACATCATCGACACCCCGGGTCACGCCGACTTCGGCGGCGAGGTCGAGCGCGGCCTGTCCATGGTCGACGGCATCGTGCTGCTCGTCGACGCCTCCGAGGGTCCGCTCCCCCAGACCCGGTTCGTGCTCCGCAAGGCGCTCAACGCCGACATGCCCGTGATCCTGGTCGTCAACAAGACCGACCGTGGCGACGCGCGCATCGACGAGGTCGTCGACGAGACCTACGAGCTCTTCATGGACCTCCTCGACGAGAACCACAGCCAGGACGCCCTCGACTTCCCGGTGGTCTTCGCCTCCGGCAAGGCCGGCATCGCCTCGCTGGAGAAGCCCGCCAACGGCACCCTCCCCGAGGGCAGCGACCTCGAGCCGCTCTTCCGGACGATCCTGGAGACCATCCCCGCGCCGGAGTACGACGACCAGGCCCCCCTCCAGGCCCACGTCACGAACCTCGACGCCTCCCCCTTCCTCGGTCGCCTGGCCCTGCTCCGCATCAAGCAGGGCACCCTGAAGAAGGGCCAGCAGGTCGCGTGGATGCAGCGCGACGGCGGCATCAAGAACGTCAAGATCACCGAGCTCCTCATCACCGAGGGCCTCGAGCGCAAGCCCGGCGAGAGCGCCGGTCCGGGCGACATCGTCGCGGTCGCCGGCATCCCGGAGATCACGATCGGCGAGACGCTGGCCGACCCGGACAACCCGGTCGCCCTGCCGCTGATCCACGTCGACGAGCCCGCCATCTCGATGACGATCGGCACCAACACGAGCCCGCTCGTCGGCAAGGGCGGCAAGGGCCACAAGGTCACCGCGCGCCTGGTCAAGGACCGCCTCGACTCCGAGCTCGTCGGCAACGTCTCGCTCCGCGTGCTCCCGACCGAGCGCCCCGACGCGTGGGAGGTCCAGGGCCGCGGCGAGCTGGCGCTGGCCATCCTGGTCGAGCAGATGCGTCGCGAGGGCTACGAGCTCACGGTCGGCAAGCCGCAGGTGGTCACCCGCGAGATCGACGGCAAGCTGCACGAGCCGTTCGAGCGTCTCACCATCGACGCCCCCGAGGAGTTCCTCGGCACCATCACCGAGCTGCTCGCCAACCGCAAGGGCCGGATGGAGGGCATGACCAACCACGGCACCGGCTGGGTGCGGATGGACTTCGTCGTCCCTGCTCGCGGCCTGATCGGCTTCCGCACCGACTTCCTCACCGAGACCCGCGGCACGGGCATCGCCCACCACATCTCCGAGGGCTACCACCCGTGGGCCGGCGAGATCCGCTCGCGCGCGTCGGGCTCCCTCGTCGCCGACCGCTCCGGTGCCGCCACGGCCTACGCCATGACGTCGCTGCAGGAGCGCGGGATCATGTTCGTCGAGCCGAGCACCGAGGTCTACGAGGGCATGATCGTCGGCGAGAACTCCCGCGCCGACGACATGGACGTCAACATCACCAAGGAGAAGCAGCAGACCAACATCCGGTCCGCCACCTCCGACAACTTCGAGAAGCTCATCCCGCCGCGCAAGCTCTCGCTCGAGCAGTGCCTGGAGTTCTGCCGCGAGGACGAGTGCGTCGAGATCACGCCCGAGACCGTGCGGATCCGCAAGGTCGTCCTCGACCAGAACGAGCGCGCGAAGATGGCCAGCCGGGCACGCAAGGGCACCCGCTAGGTCCCACCCCCGCGACGGTCACTCACGTCGCACCGAAGGCCGGCTTCTCCTTCGCGAGGAACGCGCGCACGCCCTCGGCGAAGTCGGGGCCGCCGTAGACCTCGTGGAGGAGCGCCTCCTCCTCCGGTGGGGCGACCTCGGTGAGGCGTGCGCGCGCGGCCAGCTGCTGCTTGGTCGTCCTGAGCGTCGCGGGCGAGGCCTGCAGGATCCCGGCGACGAGGGTCTCGACCTCGGCGTCGAGGGCGTCACGGTCGGACAGCACCGACAGGACCGCCCCGACGGCGTGCGCCCGGTCGGCGTCGACCAGGCGCGAGGCGAGCAGCATCTCGCGGGTCAGCGACTCGCCGAACACCGCCGCGCACCGGTAGAGGACGGGCGAGGACAAGGCGTTGCCGAGCGTGCGCGCGATCGGGTAGCCGAAGCGCGAGCCCGCGGTGGCGACCCGGAGGTCGCAGCTCGTCGCGACCGCGAGGCCACCGCCCACGCACACCCCGTCGACAGCGGCGACCGTCACCTGCGGCAGCCGGAAGAGGCCGTCGAGCATCCCGCGGATCCAGTCCTCGTACTGCACGACGTCCTCGTTGCCGACGAAGTCGGAGATCTCGTTGCCGGCGGCGAACGCCTTGCCCCCTGCGCCCCGCAGCACGACCACGCGGACCGACCGGTCGGCAGCCGTGTCGATCCACAGCTGACGCAGCTCGCCGTACATCGCCCGGGTGAACGCGTTGCGCCGCTCGGGCCGGTTGAACGTGATGTCGAGGACGCCGTCGCGGCGCTCGATGAGCAGGTCGGTCACGTGCGCAGACGGTACAGCCGCTCGTTGGCGAGCAGCAGCGCGGCCAGGCCGCCGCCGACCGCGCCGAAGAGGTGACCCTGCCACGAGACCCCGGGCTGGCCGGGGAGCACGCCCCACAGGGCTCCGCCGTACAGCACGAGGACGAGGATGCCGAGGCCGATCTCCCAGGGCTGCCTGTTGACGATCCCGCGGATCGCGAGGTAGGCGATCCAGCCGAAGATCAGCCCCGAGGCACCGATGTGGTTGGAGTGGCTGCCCGCCGCGAGCCACACGCCCACGCCGCCGACCACCCAGATCACGGCGGTGGCGAGCAGGCCGCGCAGCATCCCGGTCGCGAGGGTGAGGAAGCCGAGCACCAGCACCGGGAGGCTGTTGGCCTCGAGGTGCTCCCAGCCGCCGTGCAGCAGGGGCGCGAACACGATGCCGCGCAGCCCCTCCCCCGAACGCGGTTGGACGCCGTACTGGTCGAGCCGGTGGCCCATCGCCGCGTCCACGATCTCGATGGCCCAGAGCAGCACCGTGAACGCGATCGTGACGACCGCCGCCTGCTGCCAGGCCGGGACCTCGCGCCCCCTGATCTCCACGCGGTCAGTGTGCCGTCTCGACGGCCGTCACGCCCAGCAGATGACCCAGTACTGCACCCCGAACGGGTCGCCGTCGTAGCGCACCTCGGCCGTCGTCCCCGGCCGCAGCAGGTCGCCGAGCTCGCGGATGCCGTCGACGTCGGCCCACAGCTCGTCGGCGAGCTGCGGGTCGAGCCCGGAGAGAGCGGTCGGGAGCGGCTCGAGGAGCGCGCGGCGCAGGTCGTCGTCGAAGACCACCGCCCGCTCGTCGAGGTGGCCGGGCGCCTTCTCCGTGCGCTTGGCCGAGCCGTTGCCGACGACGAGCACGTCCGTCGCGTCCGCCGCGGGCTCGGCGCCGAGCGTCGCCAGCAGGTGCTCGGCGACCCGGGCGCCGAGGTCGGTGGGCGCGACCACCCGCACCCGCGGGCCGAGCGTGCCGACCGCGTCGAGGCAGGCGGCGCGCAGGTCGGCGACCGGGTTGTCGATCGAGGCGTACGACGGCAGCAGGGCCGGGACGCCCGGCACGAGCACGATCACTGCAGCCCCCGGATGGCCCGGCGGGGCGGGCGGCGGCCGGCGATCGACCACACCATGTCGACGACCTGTCTTGTCTCGACGACCTCGTGCACGCGGTAGATCCGGGCGCCGGCCAGGGCGCAGACGGCCGTCGACGCGAGGGTGCCGATCAGCCGCTCACCGACCGGGAGGTCGAGGGTCTCGCCGACGAAGTCCTTGTTGGACAGCGACACCAGCACCGGCCAGCCGGTCTCGACCATCTCGCCGATCCTGCGCGTCACCTCGAGCGAGTGGAAGGTGTTCTTCCCGAAGTCGTGGGCGGGGTCGATGACGATCGACTCGCGCGCCACCCCCGCCGTCAGCGCGCGCTCCGCGTAGCGGGTGGTGTCGTCGATCGCGGCGGCGACCACGTCGTCGTACTCGATGCGGAAGGGTCTGGTGCGCGGGGTCACCCCGCCCGTGTGGGTGCAGATGATGCCCGCGTCGTAGGAGGCCGCGACGTCGACGAGCTCCGGGTCGGCCCCGCCCCATGCGTCGTTGAGCACGTCGGCCCCGGCCTCGCAGACCGCCGCCCCGACCTCGGCGCGCCAGGTGTCGACGGAGATGACGAGGGAGGGGTAGGTCTCGCGCACCCGCGCCACGAAGTCGACGACCCGCGCCCTCTCCTCGGCGGGTGAGATCTCGATGCCGGGGGCAGCCTTGATGCCGCCGATGTCGACGATCTCCGCACCCTGCGCGACGACGGCCGCCACGCGGTCGAAGGCGGCGTCCTCGGCCCAGGTCGAGCCCTTGTCGTAGAACGAGTCGGGCGTGCGGTTGACGATCGCCATCATCAGCGTGGCGTCGTCGGTGAAGGTGTGCGCGCGGAACCGGAGCATCACAGGTACCTCTCCGCGGGCGGTCGCTCGACCGTCCCGACCACCCGGTCCATCGGCTCCGGCCCGGGCAGGAACTGCCGCAGCATCGCGGAGTCGGTGCCGGCTGCGCACCCGGCGCGGGCCAGGGCGGCCGCGACGATCTGGACCGCCATCGCACCCAGGTCGAGGAGGGGCTGGTGCCCGTGCGCGCGGGTGCCGAGGTCGACCTGGGCGATCGCACCCGGGCCGAGGGCGGCTGCCGTGTCGACGAGCGCGGCGAGCTCGACCGCGTAGCCGGTGGGCACCGGGAGCGAGGCGAGGTGCGACCGCCGGACCGCCCACTCGCCGGCGAGGGGCTGCACGAGGTCGCGCAGGTCGGGGAAGAGCAGAGAGATCAGCGGGCGGGCGACGAGCTCGGTGACCCGGCCCCCGTCGAGCGGACCGGTCTCGCCGGGACGCTCGTAGAAGCCCTTCACCAGCCGGACCTCCGGCCAGGTCAGGAGCGGCCCCAGCAGGCCCGGCACGAAGTGGGTGTCCCAGTCGGTGAGGTCGGCGTCCATGAAGACCAGCAGGTCGCCGGACGTGACGAAGAGCGACTTCCACATCGCCTCTCCCTTGCCGGGGTGGGCCCCCAGGTCCGGGCGGATCTCCGAGGCCCGGTGCACGACCGCGCCGGCGGAGGTGGCCACGTCGTAGGTGGCGTCGGTGGAGTCGCTGTCGATCACCACGATCTCGTCGACCAGCGAGACGGTGTCGACGAGGCGCTCGCGGACCCTCCCCACGACGTCGCCCACCGTGCCGGCCTCGTTGCGCGCCGGGACGACGAGGCTGACCCGCGTCGCTCCCTTGGCATCGACCAGGTCAGCGAGCGACCAGTCCGCCCACCGCGCGGTGCGGATGGGACTCACGGGCACCGCCGGGGCACGAGGGACACGCTCGCGACACTACCCACCGCCCGGACCGCGCACCGAGGTGCCCGTTCCTGGGTGAACCTGCTGCGCGGCCGGGTGCATCGGGGCAGACTGGTGGTCACTCGGGACGCGATTCGCGGAATGTTCACCACATGGGGGAGAAAGTTCCGGGTTTCCTGATGCGTGCTCTCCGCAGATGGACGAGGAAGGCCAGGTGCCGCATGAAGTACGGCCGCGCCTGCCCGCACGGCGGTCACTACGGCGGCAAGCGGCGCAGCTCGCTGACCCACGTGCTCCCGGCCACGACCGCGACGTCCGCGACGCACGTGCCGCATCACCGCGCCGAGAAGCGCTCCACGGCCGACGCCAGGGCCGACGCGTAGTCCTCGCGCCCCGCCGCGCTGGTCATGGTCGCGGCATCACCGGCGTCGCGCATGTTGCCGAGCTCCACGAGCACGGTGGGGATGTCCGCCAGGTTGAGCGTGGCGAGGTCGCCGCGGAGCGCGATCCCGTCGGTCGCGGTGTACGTCGACGTGGCGAAGCCGTGGTCGACCAGGCTGTCGCGCACCACCCGCGCCAGGCGGAGCGACGGGCCGGCGATGTCGGTGGTCCACGGCGCGACCTCCGTGGGCGCGATCACGTGGAACCCGTGCGCACCGCTCGCGTAGGAGCCGTCGGCGTGGATGCTGATCTTGAGGTCGGCGGTCGGGCCCGGCGCACCGGGGTTCCCGGCGCGGCCACGCACGTCGACGCACGGTCCCCACGCGCTCGCGGAGTTGCTGTGGCGGGTGAGCTCGACGCGGGCGCCGTCGGCGACGAGCAGCCGGCGCAGCTGTCGGGCCACCTCCCATGCGAACGTCGCCTCCGGGAAGCCGCCGTCGGTGGACGTGCCGGTCGTGTTGCAGGGCTTGGTGAAGCCGCCCGCCTCGACCGGGGCGTCGATCTCGGCATGGAAGGAGCTGTTGCCGAGCTGGTGGCCGGGGTCGATGACGATCACCCGTCCGGCCAGTGGCTGCTCGGGAGACATCGTCGCCCCGGGCTCGGTGGTGGTCCCGGCGGCGCGCGAGGTGGGTGCGGACCGGATCGGTCCGGAGGCCGTGGGGGCATCGGCACCGGACGACCCGTCCGCGCACCCCGTGAGCGCGAGCGCCGGGCCGACCAGGAGGGACATGACGCTCGTCACGGACCACGCGGAACGGCGGCGCCTCGATGGTGCTCTCATCGTCGTCCGAGCCTAGAGTGTCGGTGTTCCTGCGGCACCGGGGCCGCAGGCATCTGCCCCGCGGGCAGGCGTGGTCTAGACAGACGTGCAGTGCAATTCGACACACGGTGTAACTGATCACGGACCATCTCGTTGAGCCCGCGTGTCGAAGTGGGGGATTTCGGCGTGACTCTTCCCCTGCGTTCGTGTGCGAAGTCGAGGTGATCTGGTGACAGCGGTGATCGGGTACGCCGCGCGCACACGTGCGCTCGCCGCGCCGAACAGCCGCATCCGGCGGATCCTGCCGGTCGGCCTGCTCGCGCTCGACGCCGCCATCGCCGCGATCACGACCGGCGCCGCAGCGCTCCTCGACAACGGCATGTCCTTCGACCCCGACAGCGCCGACCTGGCGACCCGGACCTCAGCCCCTCTGCTGGTGCTCGGTTGGGTCGTGGTGATCGGCCTCGGCGGCGGCTACCGCACGCAGGTGCTCGGTGGCGGGGCCGACGAGTACAAGCGGGTGCTCAACGCCACGCTCGCCTACTCCGGCATCGTCGCCTTCGTGCTGTTCATGGCGCAGGCCGACGTCTCGCGCAGCTTCTTCCTCTTCTTCTTCCTCTTCGGGTTGCCGGCACTGCTCCTGGCCCGCTGGGGAGCTCGGAACGTGCTCCACCGGGCGCGCAGCAAGGGTCATCTCGGCGTGCCGGTGCTGATCGCCGGCGACAACCGCCACGTGGACCAGATCCACGGCATCCTCGACCAGGCCCGTTGGCTCGGCTACCGCGTCGTCGGCGCGGTCACCCCGGCCGACGAGATCGGTGCGGCCGTGGGCAACGTGCCCGTCGTCGGCACCACCGACGACGTCACCGAGGCCGCGCTCCGGGCCGACGCGGAAGTGATCCTCTTCGCCGGCGGCTCGTCCACCTCGGCCCAGGACCTCCAAGAGAAGGTCTGGGACGCGGAGGAGCGCGGCATCGGTGTCGTCGTGGCGCAGAGCGCCACCGGCATCACGACCGGCCGGGCGACGTACCGTCCCGTCGGCGGCCTCCCGCTGATGCACCTCGGCGCCCCCGCGTGGGCGCAGGCGACCCGCATCGGCAAGCGCACCTTCGACGTCATCGGCGCGAGCGCGCTGCTGTTCTTCTTCAGCCCGCTGTTCCTCTTCATCGCCCTGCGCATCAAGCTGCACGACGGCGGCCCGGTCTTCTTCCAGCAGTCGCGCGTCGGCCGCCAGGGCGTGCCGTTCCGCTGTGCGAAGTTCCGCACGATGGTGACCGACGCCGAGGACCTGCTCGCGGCACTCCACGTCGCGACCGGCTACGACGGTGGCCTGTTCAAGATGGACGACGACCCGCGCATCACCAAGCCGGGCCGCTGGCTGCGCCGCTACTCCTTCGACGAGCTCCCGCAGCTCTGGAACGTCGTGCGCGGCGACATGAGCCTCGTCGGCCCCCGCCCGCCGCTCCCCATCGAGGTCGCGCAGTACGACGCCGCGGCCCGCCGCCGGCTGCACGTCCGCCCCGGCATGACCGGGCTGTGGCAGGTCTCGGGTCGCTCGGACCTGTCCTACGACCACTCGATCCGGCTCGACCTCTACTACGTCGACAACTGGTCGATGCTGCAGGACCTGCACATCCTGTGGCGCACCGTCGGCGTGGTCTTCAACGCCAAGGGCGCTTACTGAGGCACCCGCGGGCGCTTACTGAGGCACCCGCGGGCGCTTGCTGAGGCACCCGCGGGCGCTTGTCGAGGCACCGCTGGTCAAGGAGGTCGCGCTAGCGACCGTCACGAGACCTACTCGTAGCCGAGGACGTCCTGGCGCTTCTCGCCCCAGGCGAGCGCGGAGGCGATCGCCTCGTCGAGGGTGGCCTCGGTGCGCCAGCCGAGCAGGGCGGCGGCCTTGTCGGCGTTCGCGAACGCACCGACGGCGTCGCCCGGGCGGCCGGGGGCCTCGGCGATCGGCACGGTCCGGCCGACCACCCGCTCGACGGCGGCGACGAGCTCGCGAACCGTCACGCCGTCGCCCTTGCCGAGGTTGAGGTAGGCGTACGGCGCCCCCTCCGCCTCGATGACCGCGTCGAACTCCTCGACCGCGCGCACGTGCGCCTTGGCGAGGTCCCAGGCGTGGATGTAGTCACGGATGCCCGTGCCGTCGCGGGTGGGGAGGTCGGTGCCGGTGATGGTGAACTTGTCGCGGTAGCCGAGGGCGGCCTGCGCGAGGAGCGGCACGACGTGGGTGGCGTCCTTGAGGTGGTAGCCCGTCTCGAGGTCGGGATCGGCACCGATCGGGTTGAAGTAGCGCAGGATGATCGCCCGCAGCGAGGTGGCCCGAGCGATGTCCTCCAGGCACATCTCCATCATCCGCTTGGTGCGGGCGTACGGCGAGGTCGGCTCGACCGGGTCGGTCTCCCGCACCTCGAACGCCGGCTGCAACGCGTAGAGCGACGCGGTGGAGGAGAACAGGATCCGCGGCTTGCCGAGCTTCTCGAGCTGGTCGAAGAGCTCCAGCGACTTCGCGACGTTGTCGCGGTAGTACTCGTAGGGCAGCTCGACCGACTCCGGTACGACGATCCGCGCCGCCATGTGGATGGTCGACTCGATGTCGGGGTGCTCCTCGACGATGCGCGCTACGAGCGCCCGGTCGGCGATGTCGCCCTCGTAGAAGATCCGGTCGCCGACGAACTGCCGCGGACCGCTGAGGAGCGAGTCGAGGATGACCGGCGTGTGGCCGGCCTCCTCGAGGGCCTTCGCGGTGATCGAACCGATGTAGCCGGCGCCGCCGGTGACGAGGACCTTCATGGCACAGCAGGGTACGGGGTCACGCCCAGCGCCCCGGAATCACGGACAGCTGATCGGCGCGGGGTCGACGGCGTCCTTGATCGCCGGCGAGTCGGTGTCGGTACCGCAGTCGATGACCGCATCGGCCGCGTTGTCCTGGGCACGGATCAGGTCCTTGCCCGCGCCGCCGCGCATCGTGTCGGCGCCGCCGTTGCCCCGGATCTGGTTGTTGAGGTCGTTGCCGATCAAGGTGTCGGCACCGTTGCCCCCGGTGACGTTCTCCACCGACCCCTTGACCGTGTCGCGGTCGTCCGCGGCGCCGTCGACCTTGCCGCCGTCCTCCCCTGCCGGACCTCCGAGCGTGACGGTCACCGGCTGCGTGCGGCCGGTGTAGTCGGCGAGGTCCATCGTGCCGGGACCGCCGACGATCAGGTCGGCGTCCTCGCCGCCGATGAGCTGGTCGTCGCCGTCGCCACCGCGCAGCACGTCGTCGCCGGCGTCCCCGGTGAGCTCGTCCGAGCCGTCGTCGCCGAAGACCTCGTCATCGCCCGCCCAGCCGACCAGCAGGTCGTCCCCGCCGCCACCGTGGATGGAGTCGTCGCCGCGGCCGCCGTCGAGGGAGTTGCTGCGGTCGTCGCCGACGAGGTAGTCGGGGCCGGCGCCCCCGGCCAGGTTCTCCACGTCTGCGGCGATCAGGTCGCTCATGCCCGACGCGGGGTCGGTCTCGCCGATCGCCGCCCGCGCCGGAGCGGTCTGGCCCTCGTAGCTGACCCAGTCGTCGCCGGCTCCGCCGCAGATGATGTCCTGGCCCTGCATCCCGATGATGATGTCGTCACCACCCAGGCCGTTGATGACGTCCACGCCACTCGAGCCGCGCAGGGTGTCCGCCCCGGCGGTGCCGCTGATCGTGGTCGGTCGGCCCTGGCAGACGGTCTGGTTCGAGCCCCAGGTCGTCGACTCGACCTCGGCGCCGTAGGTGCTGACCTGCGTCGTCACGCCGCTGAAGACCCCGTAGGTGTAGATCCCGCCCGAGCGGTGGAAGGCGACCTGAAGGCCGTCGGGCGACCACGTCGGCTCGGAGTCGGACACGGTCCCCGTCTGGATGCCCGAGACACCGCTGCCGTCGGGGTTCATCTGGTAGATGTCGTGATCGGTCGACGAGTAGACGTACTCGAACGCGATCCTCGTGCCGTCCGGCTTCCAGGCCGGCGACAGTCCGGCACCCAGGTCGACCAACGGGCCGCCGTCGAGGTCGAGCACGTAGATGTGCTGGGTGGTTCCGTAGCCGCAGCAGTAGCCGGCGAACGCGATCTTCCGACCGTCCGGCGACCACGAGAGGTCCTCGACGTAGCCGTCGCCGTAGATGCGCCGGGGCGTGCCACCGTCGGCATCGACGAGGTAGATGCCGTTGCCGTTGCCCGCCTGCGAGCGGGCGAACGCGATCCGGGTGCCGTCGGGTGACCAGGTGGGGTCGCTGTCGTAGGCGCTCGTCGTCAGCCGCAGCGGCGTCGTGTGCACGTGGAAGGGTTGGCCGACCACCCAGATCCCGGTCCCGCTGGACGACCCGACGGCATAGCCGGCATAGACGATCTGGCTGCCGTCCGGCGACCACTCCGGGTCGCGCGGAGCGATGCCGCTCGGCGGGAAGTAGCTGGATCCGTCGCTCGAGTAGAGCGTACCGCCGCTGACACCGCCGGTCCCGTCGCGAGAGATCGCGGTCCAGGCGATGTCGCCGTTGCTCCCGGAGGTGATCGACGGTGCGACCGGCTTAGTCGGATCTGCGTGCGCGGGCGACGGCGCGGAGGCCGCGGCCAGGGTGCTTCCCACCAGGGCCGTCGTCGCGATCACGGCAGGGAGGAGTCGTCGAGGCCAGAGAGTCGCCATCCCTGCACTCTGCGCCTGCTCCGGCGCCGCGTCACGCCTTCGACGAAAGATTCATCCGAACGAACGACAGGACGCCGAGGACGTCAGGAGGTGACCTCGACCCGCCCGTAGTCGTCCTCGAGGCGGCAGATGTCGTCCTCACCGGTGTAGGTGCCGTGCTGGACCTCGATGATGATCAGCGGCACGTCGTGCTGGTTGGTGATGCGGTGGGGTTCGCCGATGGCCACGTTGACCGACTCGGCGACCTGCAGCACGAGGTCGTGTCCGTCCACCACGCAGGTGGCCGTGCCGGAGACGACGGTCCAGTGCTCGGCCCGGTGCTCGTGGGTCTGGTAGGACAGGCGAGCGCCCGGCTCGACGACGATGCGCTTCACCTTGAAGCCCTCGCCCTCGTCGAGGACCTGCCACGAGCCCCACGGCCGAACTGCACTGTCACCGATCACGACGTCACTCCCACACTTGGTCCCTGCACGCCCCCTCTGGCCCCCCGGCGCAACGTCAACCGTAACGACGCGGGAGATACCGAAGGTACGCAGAAAGGCAAAGAAAAGTTGACCGGCGGGGTCAGCGGCGGCGGAGGCCGGCGAGCGCAGGGCGTACGTCGGCGAGGTAGACCAGTGCCGCGATGGTCATCCCGAAGTTGATGATCGAGAAGAACAGCGGCAGCGGCAACACGAGCTGGGCGAGCTGGAGGAGCAGGGCGACGCCGAGGACCGCGCACCACGTGGTCTTGTTGCGCCGGTCGGCGGCGACGTAGGACTCGGCGGAGTAGAGCAGGGAGTTGGCGAACGCGAAGATCTTGATCACGAGGAGCAAGAAGAAGACCGCGAGGTAGATCCACCCCTCGAGCACGAAGACATCCATGGTGCGGCCGATCCTATCGGGGAGAGCACGAGGCCCCGAGGGATCAACCCTCGGGGCCTCGTCGGCGGAGCGCTACCTCAGTTGGCGGCGGCCTTCTTGGCCGGAGCCTTCTTGGCGGTCGCCTTCTTGGCGGTCGTCTTCTTGGCCGGCGCCTTCTTGGCGGGGGTCTTCTTGGCGGGAGCCTTCTTCGCGACCGAGCCGGGGGTCTTGGCGGGGGCCTTGACCTCGTCACCCTTGCGGATCTTGATCACGACGGACTCGCCGCGCTTGGCGAGGTCGGAGTACTGCTTGGTCGCGGCCGCGACGTTCTCGTCGAGCTTGCTCTGGGCCTTGGCCGGGAGGGCCTTGGCGTCGGCCTGGAACTCGGCCAGCTTGGCCTCGAACTTGGCGCGGGTGTCGGTGAG
Organism: Nocardioides candidus; assembly: GCF_041321175.1. Lineage (NCBI taxonomy): Bacteria > Bacillati > Actinomycetota > Actinomycetes > Propionibacteriales > Nocardioidaceae > Nocardioides > Nocardioides candidus. The sequence goes on from NZ_JBGGWC010000002.1 coordinate 746,155, forward strand.
CTGCGCGACGGCCTTGTCCTGGAGGGACTTGGGCTGCGGGACCTCGAACTCCTTGACGGACTTCTGGACGTCGGCCACGCGGGCGTTGACCTTGGCCTGGACGTCGGTGACGTAGCCACGGACCTTCTCGACGGCCAGGTCGGTCGCGCCGACACCGGCGTAGATCGGGCGCGCCACGGCGGCGGGCACCGGGACGTCGGGCAGGTCGAGAGAGGTCAGGCCGATCTTCGGCACCTCGATCTTGGGAAGCTCAAGCTTCGGCATGCGGATTACACCCTTCTTGTGTGTGTGGAGCTCGTGCGAATCGTTCAGGACAGAGCCGTCGTCGCGTCGTTGTCAGCCGGCTCGTCCGAGACGACAGGCGTCTCGGCGGACGTCCGGTCGGCCTCGTTGAGGGCCAGGAACGACGAGTAGACGTCGAGGAGCGACTGCTTCTGCCGCTCGGTGAGGCCGGTGTCGCCGAGGACGGCGAGCTCGACCGATCCACCCACGCCGTCATCCGGGCTGAGAATGCCCGCCCGGATGTACAGCTGCTCCGCGGAGATGCGCAGCGCCTTCGCGATCTGCTGCAGCACCTCGGCCGACGGCCTGCGGAGCCCGCGCTCGATCTGGCTCAGATAGGGGTTGGAGACGCCGGCCTGCTCGGCGAGCTGCCGCAGGGAGAGGCGCGACTGCGTGCGCTGCTCCTTGAGGTAGTCGCCCAGTGCGCCGACCGTCTCGGTCACCCTTGCCTTCACCATGTCTCCAGTGTGCTTGCTGGAGTTAGCAATTTGCAAGCTGAGAGCAGGTGAACTGGTTCACATGGCCGAGTGATAGACAATTCCTATTGTCTTGCGTGTGTTTGGCAAGATACCCCTCGTGTCGAACCCTCCCCCGCCGCAGCACTGTCCCTCGCCGCGCGAGCTGGACGACCTCGAGCTGCTGACGGCCGGAGCACTCGCACCCACCGTCGGCTTCAACGAGCCCGGCAGTCCGATCACCCTCGCCCTGCCCGGCGAGCTCGCCGAGGAGGTCGCCGCGGGCGGAGCCGTCGAGCTCGTGGATCCCGAGGGCCTCCCGCTGGCCCGGGTGAGCGGTGGCGGTGCCGGCTGGGCGGTCACCCCCCTCACCCACGCGCAGTACGGCCCGTTCCGGCGTCTCTACCTCGCACCCGACACCGTCCGCCAGCAGTACGCTGGCCGGACCGTCGTCCCGGTGACCGATGCCCTGACCTCGGAGCAGCTCACCAGGCTGCGCGGACACGGCGACCTCGTCCTGCTCGCCCTGGTCGGCCGGGGCACGCCCGCGCTCTCCGCCGTCGGGCTGATCCGCGCGACCCTGCGGGCCGCCGAGGCCGTCGGGTCCGGGGGCGCCTCGGTCGACGTGGTCGCCGTACCTCTTGCCTCGCACGGTGACCCGGGCGCGGACGCGACCTTGCGCGCGCAGGTCGTGGCCAACTACGCCGGGCCCGACCAGGTGCTCGACCTGCCCCCGGGCGGCACGCCCGCACCCGAGGTGGCCGACATCGTCCGCACCGACCGTCCCGCACGCGACGAGCAGGGGCTGGTCCTGTTCTTCACGGGCCTCTCCGGCAGCGGCAAGTCCACGCTGGCCCAGGCGCTGATGGACCGCCTGCTCGAGCACGGCGGCCGCTCGCTGACGAGCCTCGACGGCGACGTGGTGCGTCGCAACCTCTCCGCGGGGCTGACCTTCTCCAAGGAGGACCGGGAGACCAACATCCGCCGCATCGGCTGGGTCGCCGCCGAGATCTCCCGGCACGGCGGTGTCGCGGTCTGCAGCCCGATCGCGCCGTTCGACGAGACCCGCAAGCAGGTGCGGCAGTACGTCGCCGACGCTGGCGGCGCGTTCTTCCTCGTCCACGTGGCGACGCCGTTGGAGGAGTGCGAGCGACGCGACCGCAAGGGGCTGTACGCGAAGGCGCGCCGCGGCGAGATCCCCGAGTTCACCGGCATCTCCTCGCCCTACGAGGAGCCTGAGGACGCCGACGTCCGCGTCGACACGACGGGTCGCACGATCGACGAGGCGCTCGACGAGGTGCTGGTCGCGCTGCGCGCCACGGGCTACCTCGACCTCGTCACCGACGACGCCCCGGCGGCCGGTCGCGTCAACACCCCGGCCCCGGTCGCGGCGGCGGTGGACGCGCCGGCCACCGTGCCCCTCGACGCCCCCGACGGCAGCCGCGCCGCCGACGAGCGGCTGAGCGTGCTCTTCGTCTGCACGGCCAACATCTGCCGCTCGCCCTACATGGAGATGCGGGCGGGGTCCTTCGCCGGTGACGGAGCCGTCGCCGTCGAGCTCGCCAGCGCGGGCACGCACGGGTTCACCGCCCGCGCGGTCGACGCGACCATGGCCGCGGTGCTGGCCGCACGCGGCATCGACGACGCTCCGCTCGCCGCCTTCCGCAGCCGTCCGCTGACGCGCGCCCTCGTGGAGTCGGCCGACCTGGTGCTCACGGCGGAGACGACGCACCGCGAGTACGTCCTCGAGGAGGCGCCCAGTGCCTTCCGCAAGGTCTTCACGCTCGGGCAGTTCGCCGAGACCGTCAACCGGATCGACCCCTCGCTCGTGGGACGCCAGCTCGTCGCGCACGCCGGCCACCGGCGCGCCTCAGCCAGTCCGGCCCACGAGATCGGCGACCCTTTCAATCGTGGACGTGCGGCCGCCGAGCTGTGCGCCGACCAGATCGACGGGCTGCTGCGCGTCGTCATGCCCCGTCTGACGGGCGCGGGAAGGACCAACCCATGAGCGACCTGCTCACCCTCACTGCCTTGTCGATCGCGGCGGCCGGCTTCTTCGTCGGCGTCATCGTCGGTCTCACGGGCATGGGGGGCGGAGCGCTGATGACGCCCGCCCTGATCTTCCTCGGCGTCGGCGGCGGCGAGGCGGCCACGGTCGTCACGGCCGACCTCGCGGCCGCCGCGGTCTACAAGAGCGGCGGCGCGGCGGTCCACGCCCGGAGCGGCTCTCCGAACTTCCGGCTCGCGGCCTGGCTGATCGCGGGGTCGGTGCCCATGGCGTTCCTCGGGCCCTGGCTGGTCCACCACTTCACCACCGACGAGGAGCAGCTCGACTTCGTGCTGAAGATGGCGATCGGCTTCGCCCTCCTCCTCGCGGCCACCACCTACGCCCTACGCCTCTACATCAACCTCCGGCGCGTCCGCGGCGGCGCACCTGCGCCCGAGGAGAACCCGCGGATCCGCCCCGTGCCGACGCTCCTCGTCGGCATGCTCGGCGGCCTGCTCGTCGGCATCACCAGCGTCGGCTCCGGCTCGGTCATCATGATCGCGCTGCTGATGCTCTACCCCGGCCTGTCCGCGGTGAAGCTGGTCGGCACCGACCTGGTGCAGGCGGTGCCCCTGGTCCTCTCGGCGGCGCTGTCCAACATCGCGATCAACGGCATCGACTGGACGATCACGATCCCCCTCATCGTCGGCTCGGTGCCCGGCACGATGATCGGCTCGTCGATCGCGCCGAGGGTGCCGCAGAGCTACATCCGTCGCGGCATCGTCGTCGTGCTGACCATGTCCGGGGTCGCGCTGCTCGACAAGGCCGGGTGGGCGCCGCTCGGCAAGGAGGAGACCCACCCGGTCCTCGTGGGCCTCGTCGGCGTCGCGATGCTCGTGCTGGTGCCGCTGGTGTGGGGCCTCATCCGCCGCAGCCACGACCTCCCGTTCATGGGAGCTCCCACGGTCGCGGAGCTGGAGAAGATCCCCGGCGACCGCCGGGCCGCCCGGAAGGCGGCCGTCGCCGCGGGCAGGGCCCAGCCGGGCAGGCGGACGGACCAGAAGCCCCCGTCGCGCCCGTAGCGGGACGCGGGGAGACCGCCGACGTCAGTCGGCGCCGGGCCGTCGGTCGTCCCACTCCCACAGTGCCGAGATCGGCAGGCCCCACATGCCCGGGCGGTACTTGAAGCCCACCGGCGCGGTGTTGAGCACGATGCCACCCCGGAAGCTCGACCCGGCACGGGCGGCGAGGGCCTCCAGGTTGCGGAACTGGTGCGGCCGGAAGCCGGCCGCCGTGCGGACCTCGAGTCCGTAGACCGTCTCGTCCGGGAGCTCGACGAGGAGGTCCACCTCGAGCCCGTTGCGCTCGCGGAGGTGGGTGACGCGGTAGTCCACCTCGCTGGTGGCCTGCTGCCGCAGCAGCTCAGCCGCCGCGATCCCTTCGAGGTACGGCGCCAGCCGGGCCCGGCCGTCCATCTCGGTCAGCCCCGCGGGATCGTCGCCGGCGAGGCGGCGCGCGAGGGCGGGGTCCTCGAAGACCACCCGCGGCCGCGCGATCGCCCGCTTGGCGACGGCAGCCCGGGCCCCCGGGACGAGCCGGACGTGCCCGAGCGTGACCAGGGCGGCGACGTAGGGGGCGATCGTGGTCGGCGGGATGCCGGTCACCGCGGCCAGCCGCGCCCGGTTCAGCTCCGCCGACGGACGGACCGCGAGCGCCCGGAGCAGCGCGTCGAGCGCCGACGGCGACAACCTGCCGTGTCGCAGGTCAGGGAGGGGGCGGTCGTCGCCGACCAGCAGGCCGGCGTACTCCTCGACGCCGAAGCGCGAGCGCACCTCCCCCGGCACCGAGGCCCGGGAGCCCAGCCGGGCGACGAAGTCGGCCATGCCCGCAGCCTAACTCGTAGATTTGTCTACGCGCTTCGCGCAGATGTCACCTTGGAAGGCGCAGCATGGCACGATGCTCCGCATGTCCCAGACCCACGCTGACTACCGGTTGAGCCAGCTCGACCAGCTCGAGGCCGAGTCGATCCACATCTTCCGCGAGGTTGCGGCCGAGTTCGAGAAGCCCGTCCTGATGTTCTCCGGCGGCAAGGACAGCATCGTGATGATGCGCCTCGCCGAGAAGGCCTTCTACCCGGCCAAGATCCCCTTCCCGGTGCTGCAGGTCGACACCGGCTACGACTTCCCCGAGGTCCTCGCGACGCGCGACAACTGGGTCAACCGCCTGGGCGTCCGGCTGATCGTCGCCTCCGTCGAGCAGGCGCTCGCCGACGGCATCGTCGTCGACGACGGCAAGACCAGCCGCAACCGCCACCAGATCGGCACCCTGCTCAACGCCATCGAGGAGAACGGCTTCACCGCCGCCTTCGGTGGCGGCCGCCGCGACGAGGAGAAGGCTCGCGCCAAGGAGCGCGTCTACTCCCACCGCGACGAGTTCGGCCAGTGGGACCCGAAGAACCAGCGCCCCGAGCTCTGGAACCTCTACAACGGCCGCCTCCACGAGGGCGAGCACATGCGGATCTTCCCGATCTCCAACTGGACCGAGCTCGACATCTGGGACTACATCGGTCGCGAGGGCATCGAGATCCCCTCGATCTACTTCTCGCACCAGCGACGCGTGTTCGAGCGCGACGGCATGCTGCTGACCGAGAGCGAGCACAACCCCTGCCGTGAGGGCGAGGTCGCCGAGGAGCGCACCGTCCGCTTCCGCACGGTGGGTGACCTGACCCTGACGGGTTGCGTCGAGAGCACCGCGTCCACGATCGAGGAGATCATCGAGGAGGTCGCCGTCGCCCGGGTCACCGAGCGCGGCGCGACCCGAGGTGACGACCGGTTCTCCGAGGCTGCCATGGAGGACCGCAAGAAGGAGGGCTACTTCTGATGGCTGACAACACCGGGACCACCCAGCCCACCAACATGGACCTGCTGCGGTTCGCGACCGCGGGCTCCGTCGACGACGGCAAGTCCACCCTCATCGGGCGGCTCCTGCTCGACTCGAAGTCGATCTTCGAGGACCAGCTCGAGGCCGTCGAGGCGACGAGCACGTCGAAGGGCTACGACTACACCGACCTCGCGCTGCTGACCGACGGTCTGCGCTCCGAGCGCGAGCAGGGCATCACGATCGACGTGGCCTACCGCTACTTCGCGACGCCCAGCCGCAAGTTCATCATCGCCGACACCCCGGGGCACGTGCAGTACACGCGCAACATGGTGACCGGCGCCTCCACCGCCGACCTCGGCCTGGTGCTCGTCGACGCCCGCCAGGGCCTCACCGAGCAGTCGCGCCGCCACGCCGTGATCCTCTCGCTGCTCCGCGTCCCGCACCTGGTGCTGGCGGTCAACAAGATGGACCTCGTCGACTTCTCGCAGGAGGTCTACGAGAAGATCCACGCCGAGTTCACGCAGTTCGCGACCAAGCTGAACATCCCGGACCTCGAGGTCATCCCGATCTCGGCGCTCAACGGCGACAACGTCGTGAACCGCTCCGAGAACATGGACTGGTACTCCGGCCCGACGCTCATGCACCACCTCGAGCACGTCCACGTCGCCTCCGACCGCGACCTGATCGACGCGCGCTTCCCGGTGCAGTACGTCGTGCGACCCAAGTCCGACGAGTTCCACGACTACCGCGGCTACGCGGGCCAGGTCGCCGGCGGCGTGCTGAAGCCCGGCGACGAGGTCGTCGTGCTGCCCTCGGGCATGACGTCGAAGATCTCGCGGATCGACCTGTTCGACCAGGAGGTCACCGAGGCGTTCCCGCCGATGTCGGTCACCGTCCACCTCGAGGACGACGTCGACGTCTCGCGGGGCGACCTGATCGCCCGGGTGAAGAACGCGCCCGAGCCGCGCCAGGACATCGACGCGATGATCTGCTGGATGACCACGACGCCGCTCAAGCCGCGGCAGAAGCTGGCCATCAAGCACACGACCCGCACCGGTCGCGCGCTGGTCAAGGACATCCAGTACCGCCTCGACGTCAACACCCTGCACCGCGACCAGGAGACCAAGGAGCTCGGCGTCAACGAGATCGGCCGCGTCCAGCTGCGCACCACGGTGCCGCTGCTGAGCGACCCCTACGCGAAGAACCGCGCCACCGGCTCGTTCATCCTGATCGACGAGGCGACCGGCGTGACCGTCGGCGCCGGCATGATCAACAGCTGACCTCGGCCAGCAACGCAAGAACCCCGCACCGGACGGTGCGGGGTTCTTGCATCTGATCAGGGCTGGACGGCCTTCAGCACGTCGCCGCACCAGTCCTCGAAGCTGTCGACGTACTTCTCGTCGGCGTTGGTGTAGCACTGGAGGAGGTCGCCGTTCTTGGCGAAGGTGAACAGGCGGAACTGGGTGCGCTCGGCCTTGCCCAGGGTCTGGTGGAAGCGGACGCCGTAGTCGAAGTCCGCCTTCTTCTTCAGCTTCAGCTCGGTCGTCTCCGAGACCCAGTCGCGGTCGTCGTCGCCGGCCGAGGCGAGGATCGTGTTGAGGTCCTTGGCCTTGAACTTCTTGGGCCAGTCACCGCCACCGCGGACGATGAAGGCCAGCTGGACGGCCACTGGGTCGTCGGCGGAGCCGACCGAGAAGCGGCAGATCTTGCCGGGCGTGCTGTCGCCCTCGACGACGTCCTTGCCCTTGACCACCGATGTCGCGAACTGGCTGCAGTCCGGCATCGCCGCGTAGCCGCCGTTCTCGGTGGGGTCCGCCGAGCTCGTCGACGTCGGCGAGCTGGAGCTGCTGGCCGTGTCGGTCGCGGTGGCCGAGGTGCTGGTGCCGTCGCTCGGGGAGTCGTCATCGCTCTTCTTGTCCCCACCGTCGCTGCTGCACGCGGCGGTGGCACCGACGAGCAGGGTGACGGCGAGGGCGGCGACGCCGTGCCGGAGGGGCTTCCGGATCACTTGCTGGGTCATCTGTTCTCTCTTCTCCCGATGAGTTGAGGGGTCAGGACTTCGGGCGCGCGACGACGAGCACCGTGTTGGTGGAGAGCTCACGCTCGGTGATGTCGGGGACGGTCTCCCGCACCCGGGCGAGGACCTCCGGCGTGAGCCGGTCGAGGGCCTGCTGCCGGGAGGGGATCTCGTCCCACCGCTCGACGTCGAAATGCTGCTCGATCATCGAGCGGAGGTCGTCGAGCCGGATCCGGTTGAGGACCCTGATCATGGGGTGGTCGTCGGCGAGGTCGGGCACCGCGTTGATGTGCCGCCAGTCGTAGACCAGCTGGTGGCGGGGGTCGTCCTCGTCGAGCTGCTCGGGCTGCACCGGTGCCTGGTGGTGCCCGCTCCAGCCGTAGAAGCTGTGGTGGAGCAGCACCAGCCGGGTGTCGCGGTGGCAGAGCTTGGTCAGTCCCACGAGCACGTCGTCGAGGTTGTGCAGGCGCTCGGTGACGTTGTGCATCGCGATGGTGTCGAACGTGCCGTCGACCGCCCCGTCCTCGACCGCGCCCCGCACGGACCGGAGGGCGGGCAGCTGCTCGGAGATCTGCCGCGGGGTGATCCCCATGTCGCCCCACGCGCGGCGCCGCTTGTCGCGGGCGCGCGTGCTGTCGAGGTCGAGCATCGGGTCGACGCCGACGTACGACGTCGCGCCCGCGACCAGGAACCCCATGCCGAACCCGCCGAACCTGCAGCCGACGTCGAGGACCGACCGGCCGCGCACGTGCTCACGGATGCGGCGCGGCCAGGTGAGGTAGCCGAAGCGGGCGGAGAGGTCGACCAGGTGGGGGTCGTAGTTGCGCAGCGCTGCCTCGAGGTCGGGTGCGAAGTGGAAGTAGGCGACCTTGGCCTGCACGACGTCGGAGGTCCAGTCCCCGGCGGGCTCCAGGAGGCTCAGCCGGAAGGCGGCCTCGACCAGCTCGTCGCTGGGCTCGTTGCTGGGCTCGTTGCTGGGGTCCTCGCCGCGCGCCTCGAGGTAACGGGCGTCGACGACCGCGAGCTCCGCGACGGGGTCGATGTCGAGGTCGGCGGCGTCGCCCGCCCGCGCGTCCTTCCTCACCGGCTTCCCCACCACGACCTCTTCTTCCTCGACGGCTCGCCCCGACCGGAGCGGACCGGGGGCGGGTCCTGGTCGGCCTGGACCCGGCGCAGCCGTGGCCCGGCCGTGCCGTCGACCCGGTCGACGTGCAGCCCGCCACGGTACACGGGCGATCCGTCCTCCCAGAGGACGAGGTGCACGTCGTCACCCTCGACGAACGCGGGCAGGACGGGGATGCGGTAGGCGTGCGCCCCGCGCCCGGGGACGTCCTCGAGCGAGCGGTCGACCACGTCGGCGGGCACGACGAGGAGCGTCTCCTCCCCGCGTCGTACGGCGACGTGCAGCACCCGGTCGGGGGCCTGCCGGTCCCACGCCCAGCCCGACAGCCAGTCGCCGACGGCCCAGCCGCCGCGCCGCTCGGGAGAGCGCAGCCCCGACCCCGGCGCGGCCGGCCGCGGACCCGGGCCGGCCGCGACGAGCTCCGCACTGCGGGCCTCGACCTCGGCCGGGTCGGACGGCGCGTTCTCCAAGGACCAGAGGGTCGGTCCGGCCTGCTCGTCGGGCTGCTTCTCCATCAGCTCGGCGAGCAACCGAGCCGACAGCGCCGGCGCCCGGCCGGAGAGCGAGAAGGTGCGGGCGCCGACCTTGTTGACCCGGAGGAAGACCGAGATCAGCTCCTCGTCGCCGTCGTGCAGGCTCCACAGCAGCGGGTAGGAGGTCGCCGGGGTCCAGACCGTCGGGACCGGGAAGACCGACAACGTCGTGTAGTCCTCGGTGCCCTCCACGCCGCGCGTCGCCACCAGCTCGACCGCGACGTCGTCACCGCGCACCCGGAACCGGCGCTCACCGGGGCCGCGTGCGTAGAGCCAGATCTCGCTCTTCGCGGTGTGCACGCCGAAGATCACCCGGCGGTGGGCGGCTGCCCGCTTGCTCTCCGGACCCCACATGGCCGGCATCAGCCACTGCGGCTGCGCGGGGTCGACGGAGTCGGTGCGCAGCATCCACTCGTCGACCGTGCCGACCGGTCTGCCGGCCGCACCGCTCAGTGCGGCCAGCACCACCTTGCGCTGCGCCAGCGGGGAGGCGTCGATGAGCGGCTTGGCCTTGAGGTAGCCGTAGAGCTGGTCGGCAGCGTACGCCGTCGCCTCGAGCTCGGCGGACGGCCAGCTGAGCAGCTGCTCGGGCAGCACGAGGAGGTCGTGTCCGGCCTCGGCCGCGCGCGTGACGTACTCGTGCACGACACCGTGGCGGGCGTCGTACGGCTCGAACGTGCCGATCGTCGCGAAGGTGTCGGCGCGCACCGCGAACAGCTCCGGGCCGTAGCCGCGCGAGGTGAGGAACTGGGTCGCGACGTCGCCGCCGAGCGGCAGGCCGACGGTGGTGCCGTCGGTGGCGAAGAACGTGGTGAACAGGACGCGCGGCCGGTGCGTGAGGGCCTCGCGGACGGCGTCGAAGAAGCCGTCCTGCGGAAGGGCGGACAGCCCGTCGGAGACGACCATCGCGTCGCAGGTCTGCGAGAGCGCGAGGGTGTTGAGCGCCGTGCCCGAGGTCTGCCCGATGCAGTTGACGACGCGGACGGCCGGACACGCCTCGTCGAGGAGCGCGGCCACCTTCTCGATCGCCACACGCACGTGCGGATCGGTGTAGCCCAGGACGAGCTCGTCGGGCGTGGCGGCGTGGCACGCCTTGACGAGGTCCTCGAGCGAGTCGTCGCGGCGGACCAGGGCGACCTGGCTGACGGTCTGCACCCGGCTGCCGGGCTGGTCGACCCCGGTCAGGAGGCTCGCCACCGCCTCCGTGCGGCCGTGCTGCTCGACGAGGTCGGCCAGGTGGGCGTGGTAGCCGTACCAGACCTCGAGGTTGGCCTCGTTGGAGAAGGCCGGGTGGGCGATGGGCTGCCCGTCGCGCAGCGCCGTCTCGAGCCGCTCGGCCAGGGCCTGGGCCGTCGGCTCGACGAGGCAGGCCGCGTGGTCGTCCTCGGCGATCAGCTCGGGCGTCCCGCCGACCGCGGTCGCGATGAACGGCACGCGCTGCTCCAGCGTCTCGTAGACCGCCATCGTGGAGTTCTCGATCAGCGACGGCATGACCGCTATCCGGTCCCGCTCGGTGAGGAACGTCAACGCCTCGGGCTGGTTCTTGTCGTTGATGATCGTGATCGGGCAGCTCCAGGTCTCCGCCTTCTCGCGGATGTACTGCTCGGGGCTCAGCCCGCCCTGCGCCGCCAGCCGACCGCCCCACTTGCCGAGGAAGGTAACCGAGTCGGGCACCTCACCGCGCTCGTGGAGCAGGTCGATCGCGCTGCAGAAGATCTCGATGCCCTTCCGGGCCTCCAGCCGGCCGAAGAAGACCAGGTCGCGGCTGCGCACGACGTCTCCGTGACGGCGTGGCTCGCCGGGCCGCCGGTCGAGGACCGGCACGTTGGAGAAGTCGACGATGTTGGGCTGCACGAACACGTTCGCCGGCGGCAGCCGGTAGCCGATGCGTTCCATGAACGACAGTAGGTGGGCGGATCCGCCGATGACCACGTCGGCGAGCTCGACGCACTTCTGCTCGGCGTAGGCGGCCGCCACCAGGTTGGTGTCGGTGATGGGCAGCATCTGGTAGTGCCGGTTCCAGATGTGGGGCGAGGAGGTCTTGACCAGGAAGAGCGTGTCGCGGAAGGCCAGCCCCAGCCGCTTGGCCATCAACGCGTAGACGAGGCCGCCGCGCCACTCCGAGGTGTGCACCACGTCGAACGGCTCCTGGTCGCGCAGCCACTCGTAGGCCGCGGCGTAGCGGGCCTGCCAGGTCGGGGACGACGCCCACACCTTGGAGTCGGGGACCGAGAGGTAGTGCAGGGTGACCCCGAACTCGGCGTAGCGGTCGACCCAGAACTCGGGTGTCTCGTCCTGCACCACCGCACCCTTGAGGAAGAGCACGTGGACCTCGTGCCCCTCGGCGGCCAGGCCCTTCGCCAGGTGGTAGTACGTCGACGCGATGCCACCGTTGCGAACCGGGCCGATGATCTCCTCGGTCACGATCGCCACGCGGAGCCGGCTCCCGGAGTCGCTCACCCCGACGGACTCGATCCCGGGGAAGCGCTTCACCTCGAAGTCATCGCGTTGCATCTGTCTCCCCGGTGCCTGACGGATATGCGGTGGCCCCTCGGCGACCCGCCCCACTGCTGGGCCGCCATGACACTATATGGGCGACGCCGGGGGCACCGAACGCTTCCCTTCATTGATACCCGGGAGAGACACGCATGGTTGATCTGGGCCACGATGCTCCGCGTGCGGAGGACGCCACGCCGACGAGTCACCGAGCCAAGGTCCCGGGCTTCGTCCGGCGCCACAAGGCACTCACGGTGCTGGTGTCGATCGCCCTGATCCTGCTGATCGCCATCGGCGCCTGGCTGATCGTGCTCAACAACCAGATCAAGGACATCCCGCGGTTCGACGCCGACTTCGACCGGCCCGACCGGCCCGCACGGGTGCAGCCCGAGGGCGCGCTCAACATCCTGCTCGTCGGTGTCGACGGCCGCGGCGAAGACGTGCGCAAGCGGATCCAGGAGGGCCAGACCGGCATCCTCAGCGACACGATGATGATCTGGCACCTCTCCGAGGACCACCAGACCAGCCAGATCGTCTCGGTGCCGCGCGACTCCTGGGTCGACATCCCCGGGCACGGCATGGCGAAGATGAACGCCGCGTTCTCGTGGGGCGGCCCCGATCTCCTCGTGCAGACGCTCGAGGACACGATGAACATCTACATCGACCACGTGGCGATCGTGGACTTCGAGGGCTTCCGCGACATCACCAAGACCCTCGGCGGAGTGCCGGTCGAGATGGCCGACGGCACCACCCAGGACCTGGAGGGCGAGGACGCGCTGGCCTACGTGCGCGAGCGCCACTCCCTCCCCCGCGGCGACTTCGACCGCATCAACCGGCAGCAGAACTTCCTGCGGCAGGTGCTGTGGGAGGTCACCCGCAACGGCACCCGGGCCAACCCGATCAAGATGACCGGCCTCATCGGCGACCTGAGCAAGCTGTTGCTCCTCGACGACGACTGGAGCGACGGCGACCTGCGCGGGCTGGGTCTCGAGCTGGTCCGCAAGGGCGCCGGCCACATCGACTGGATGACCGCGCCGACCAACGGCACCGGCACCTCGTCCGACGGTCAGAGCATCGTCAACCTCGACATCCCGAAGTCGCAGGAGCTCTTCGCGGCGATCTCGAAGGACGACTTCGGCAGCTACAAGAAGGACCACCCGGTGGCCTTCCTGCCGAAGCCCGAGAACGTCCCCTGAGTATGAGCGGGTGTGCGGCCGGGTAACGCCTCCGCATGTCCCATGGTGTAGAGACCGGTCGGATCACGACCAACATCCCGGCTCGGTTGGACCGGCTCCCCTGGAGCCGCTGGCACTGGCTCGTGGTCATCGGGCTCGGCACGGTGTGGATCCTCGACGGGCTCGAGGTGACCATCGTCGGCTCGATGTCCGACGCGCTTGCCAACCCGAAGACCGGGCTCGGCATGAGCAGCTTCGACGTCGGGCTCGCCGGGGCGACGTACGTCGCCGGCGCCTGCGTCGGCGCGCTCTTCTTCGGGCAGCTCACCGACCGCTTCGGCCGGAAGAAGCTGTTCCTCCTCACCCTCGGCGTCTACACCGCGGCCACCGTGCTGACGGCGTTCTCCATGTCGCCGCTGTGGTACTTCGTCGCCCGGTTCTTCACCGGCGCCGGCATCGGCGGCGAGTACGCCGCCATCAACTCCGCGATCGACGAGCTGATCCCCGCCAAGTACCGCGGCCGGGTCGACGTCTCGATCAACGGCTCGTTCTGGATCGGCGCCGCCGGCGGTGCGCTCCTCACCATCCCGCTGCTCGACCCGACGGTCATCGACCAGTCGGTCGGCTGGCGCCTCGCGTTCGGCCTCGGCGCGATCCTCGCCGTCGGCATCCTCATCGTGCGGCGCGCGGTGCCGGAGAGCCCCCGCTGGCTCTTCATCCACGGCCGCGAGGAGGAGGCCGAGGAGATCGTCACCGACATCGAGGGCACGGTGAGCAAGGAGTCCGGCAAGGACCTTCCCGAGGCCTCGGAGACGATCACCGTGCGCCAGCGCAAGACGATCAGCCTCCCGCTCATCGCCAAGACCGTGTTCACGATGTATCCCCGCCGTACGATCCTGTGCTTCTCGCTCTTCGTGGGGCAGGCGTTCCTCTACAACGCGTTCTTCTTCACGTACGGCGACACCCTCACCAACTTCGAGGGCGTCACCCAGACCGGCTACTACATCGCGGTCTTCGCGCTCAGCAACTTCGCCGGGGCCCTGCTCCTCGGGCCGCTCTTCGACTCGATCGGCCGGGTGCGGATGCTCACGGTGACGTACGGCCTGTCGGGGATCCTGCTCGTCATCACCGGGCTGACCCTGGACTCCTACACCGCGACCACGCTCACGCTGATGGGTTGCATCATCTTCTTCATCGCCTCGGCAGGAGCCAGCGCGGCGTACCTGACCGCCAGCGAGGTCTTCCCCATGGAGACCCGCGCGCTGTGCATCGCGTTCTTCTACGCCATCGGCACGGCCGCCGGCGGTATCGCCGGGCCGCTGCTCTTCGGCAAGCTCATCGACGACGCCGTCAAGGCGGGCGGCGGGATCTCCTCGATCGCGCTCGGCTACTACATCGGCGGTGCGCTGATGATCGCCGGTGGCATCGTCGCCGCGTTCCTCGGCGTGAAGGCCGAGGGCCAGTCGCTGGAGAGCATCGCGAAGCCGCTCACCGCCGAGGACGACGACAGCGGCTCGTCCGCCGACCACTCGACCACCACCCCGCAGCACGCCTGAGAAGGGAGACCGACATGCCGATGCCCCCGCCGAAGTCGTCCACGGAGACCAAGCGAGACCGCCAGGTCTTCCACGAGATGGGTCAGATCGTCCGGGCCCTCGAGGACACCGGGCCCTGCGGCCCGGAGACCCTCGCCGACCTCGTCGGCGCGCGCTACTGGGAGGGCGGCCGGTTCGACCGCGCCGTCGCCCTCGCCGTCGCCGACGGGCTCATCGTGCCTGGGCCCGAGGGGATCCTCCAGCCGTCCGGCTGACCGCCCTGAGCGTGACCCGCTCCCCCGTCGAGTAGCCACTGAGGCCCTTGGACCCCGGTGCCCCCGCCAGGAGCCCGGCCCAGTCGAAGCGCTCCTCGACGTCGTACCCGTAGACGTCCAGCATCAGGTCCAGCGCCGCCGGCGACGGATAGCCCGCGAGGGTCAGCCCGTCGCGGGAGTGCTCGTCGTCGGCCGCGTTGGCCTGGCGACCCGTGCGGTTCGACATCAGGGAGATCATCGGCTCGTCGTGGACGAGCACCTTGGTGTCGAGGATGCAGTACGACGCCCCGGTCGCTGCGATCGCGCTGAACAGCTCGCCGTAGCGCAGCGTGTGGTAGATGAAGCCGAGGCACAGGACGACGTCGACGTCGAAGTGCTCCTGGCGCAACGCGGCGAACAGGTCCCCCTGCACGAAGCGGTACTGGTCCTCCGGCACGCGGTAGCTCGCAAAGTTGCTGCGCGCCGACTCGACCAGCTCCGGGCGCGCCTCGATGCCCGTCACGTGCCGCGCCCCCGCCTTGTGGGCCGCGAACGTCCACCGTCCGTCGTGGCTGGCGAGGTCGAGGACACGAGCGCCGGCGAGCACGTCGCGGTTGGCCTCGATCATCGCCTGGTGGCGCAGGTTCAGCCGCCGCGGCGAGGCGGCCGTGCTGCCGGGGGTGCAGAAGGCCGGGTAGTCGTCGAAGAACACCCGACGGATCGTCGCAGACCCTCGCCCTTCGCGCAGACCATCGGAACACGTCGGCGAGTCGGCCGGCACCGGCGCGGACCGACCGAAGCGGTGGGACCTCAGGCTCGAGGCATGCCTGTAGCCCCGCCGACGCTGGGTGGCGGGGTGTGGGGCGGGGTGGTCAGTGGTGGGGCGGGTCGGTGGTGCGGGGGTGGGTGGTGAGGGGGTGGGTGCCGGTGGGGTCGACGAGGTAGCTGGTGGTGGGGAGGGTCCAGTGGTAGGTGCCGGGGTGGAGCATCCGGTAGGTGGCGTGGTGGGCGGTCTTCATGCGGTGGTGGCCTCGACAGAGGGGGGCGAGGTTGCACGGGCAGGTGGGGCCGCCGGTGTGGTGGGGGTGGATGTGGTCGAGGTCGCAGCGTTGGGCGGGTTGGGTGCAGTGGGGGAAGACGCAGTGGGGGTCGCGGAGCTGGACCTGGGTGCGGAGCCGATCGGGGGTCTCGTAGGCGTCGACGGGCTGGTGCCCGGCGAGGTCGAGGACGGGCCGGATCGTCACCTTCCCGGTGGTGGCGGGGGTGCTGGTGAGGATGTCGGTGAGGTGTCCGGGGAGCAGGGGGTGGTTGCCGCAGCGGATGAGGGTGGCGTCGGCGGAGAGGTGGTAGACGATCTCGGTGGTCCGCCCGGGGATGACCCGGGTGATCTCCCCGGTGACCGGGTCGGCGAGGGGTAGGTCGAGCATCAGGTCATCGCGGGCGAGCTCGCCGAGGGCTTTGGCACGACGCACGTCGAGGGTGTCGTGGTCGCCGCACTGGCCCAGGAGCGTGGCGCGGCGCTGGATGGCCTGTTCGAGGTCGAGAGCATCCTCGACGTCCAGGGCGGTGGTTCCGTAGGCGATGCCGGTGGCATCGACGTTGTCCAGACCCAGGTCGACACCGCGGTGCTCGGCGGCGTTCTTCCGCTTCTCCTCCGCGGCCTGGGGGTCGAACCGGATCAGGGCCTCTTCGACGAGGCGCCCGATCTGGATCCAGGTGATGGTGGGGGCGAAGGGTGCGAGGTGCCGGTCGACATGGGCGGCAGCATCCATCGGCAGGCATCTGGTGTGGTCGGCGATGCGGAGGGCTTTCCAGACCGGGACGGCCCCGGACAGGAGGCGGTCCCAGGTGTGGGGCAGGCGGTGGGAGAGCTCGAGGACCTGGCCGATGTAGCTGCGCCCCGAATCCAGAGATCGGCCCAACAACGCGGAGAGCTCCATGACCGCGAAGTCGCTGATCAGGGGTGCACCCGGTCCCGCGACGGGAAGGCCGGTGTCCAGGCCTCGTTCGGTGATCGTGGCGGCAGCGGACTCATCGGACACGATGTGGAGGAGTGCCCAGTCCGCGATCTTCTTGACCTCGGTGACCTGTGCGTTGTCGAGGACCCCACGGTTGTCGCGGATCGCGATCAGCAGCTCATCGTTGGGTGAGGGCGCGGCCGGCTCGTGGGCCTCGACCCGCGCGGTGGCGGGAAGGTCGAAGAGCGAGGCGGTCCCGAGTTCCATGTTCTGTATTCAACACGAGACCTCCGACACTTCGAGGTGGAGCGAGGACGGGCTGTGGACAACGGGTGGGGCGGATGCTCGTCGTACTCCTGCGTCCGTCACCACCAGGAGCACCTCACGCCTCCTCCCACCCGAGGCAGGGCCCGGGGGACCGCACCTCGACCCCGGCGGCGCGCAACCACGCCATCCAAAAATCCGGACCGACCACCCAAGGCGAGACCGTAGGGACGTCACCGCGTCTCGATAACGCCGTCGCTCGTTCCTCGCGATGGCTACTCGACGAGCGGGTGGGGCGGCTACTCGACGAGCGGACGGGGCAGGCGTTGCGTCAACGGCGGAAGTGGAGGCCGATCTCGGGGTCGACGACAACCTCCTGCGCGACGGGCATGCCCTCGACGACGAGGGGCGCGTCGACGGGGACGTTGCGCTTCAGGAGGGCGAGCCCGATGGGACCGAGCTCGTGGTGGCGCGCGGAGGAGCCGACGCGGCCGACGACCTTGCCGGCGCCGTCGACGACGTCGCTGCCGACGGCGGGGAGGCGGTTCTCCGAGCCGTCGAGGTGGAGGAGGGTGAGCCGGCGGGGCGGGCGGCCCAGGTTGTGCACCCGCGCGACCGTCTCCTGTCCGCGGTAGCAGCCCTTGTCCAGGTGCACCGCGGGGCCGATCCATCCGACCTCGTTGGGGATCGTGCGGTGGTCGGTGTCGATGCCGAAGCGCGGCTCGCCCCGCTCGATGCGCAGCGCCTCGTAGGCCCAGAGGCCGGCGGCAGGACCGGCAGCCTCGGCGTAGACGGCGAGCTGCTCGCGCGGGACGAGGTCGTAAGTCGCGGGACGGTCGCCAGGGCGACCTCCTCGACCGTCGGAAGGCGGACGCCAGGCGACGGCCAGGTCGGCGCTGACGTCGGCGACCTCGACGCGCATCATGAAGCGCATCCTGTCGAGGAAGTCCACGAGGGCCGCGGCAGCGCCGGGCTCGGTGTGCGCGGTGAACGCCTCGCCGTCGTCGGCCCCGGCGAACCAGTGCTCGACGTGGCCGTTGGGGCTGAGCACCAGCGCCTCGGTCCAGACGCCGGGCTGCAGGCCCTCGAAGTACTGCGTGGTCAGCGAGTGCAGCCAGGTGAGCCGATCGGGTCCGCTGATCCGGACGACGTCGTGGTGCGAGAGGTCGACGAAGCCCTCCCCCGCGGCGAGCGCGCGCTGCTCGACGTGCAGCGATCCGTAGTGCGCGGCCACGGGAGCGTCGATCCCGTCACCGGCGACCGCGCCGGGCAGGTCGAGCAGGGGGCTCCTCATCAGGACTCCTCACATTCGTGGCACCGACCGAACACGGTCAGGTGACCCAGGTCTGGGGAGAACGCATGACGGGTGCCCAGGGATTCCACGAACGACGCGGCTTCTCCCGCATCGACCGAGACCACCTTGTGGCACTGGCGGCAGACCAGGTGGAAGTGCTCGTGCCCGCGAGTGGAGTGGTACGTCGGAGCGCGGTCGCTCAGGTGGGCGTGGCGCACGAGGCCGAGCTCCTCGAGCACCTCGAGCGTGCGGTAGACGGTCGAGGCGTTCACGGTGGAGACCTGCTGCTGGACGTGGGCCAGCACCTCGTCGGGTGTGGCGTGGCCGAGGTCGTCGACGGCCGCCAGGATCAGCTCGCGCTGGGGCGTGAGGCGGTAGCCCTTCTCGCGAAGGGCCTGCCGCCAGTCCGCCTCGTCAGGCACGCTGCAACCTGGCCCACAGGTGCGGCTGCAGCTCCTGGCCCACGGCCTCCATGTCGAACGCGTAGAGCAGGTCGCCCTCGACGTTGCCGTACATCCGGTGGCCGCCGGTGACCTCCTTGGCCGACTCGGTGAACCCGACGCCGGCGGTGCGGAGCTCGACCTTGCCGCCGTCGGCCTGGCCGTACCAGATCTCGGAGAGGCCGGTGTTGTGGGCGAGCACCATCTCGAGGCGGCCCTCGCCGCGCGCCCGGATGAAGCCGGTCTCCTGGGCGGCGTCGCGCACCTTGTTGCCCTCGTCGTCGACGATCCACGAGCGGGCCATGTAGTGGAAGAACGGCCGGCCGTCCTGCTGGAAGATCAGCTCCTGCCCGAACTGGAACTTCTCGATCGTCGGGTAGTCGCCGTGCCCGTTGCCGCGCCACGTGCCGAGCATCCACGCGATGGGTCCGCAGTCGGGGTGCAGGTTCTCAGGGATCTGGAAGGCCACGATCAGCCATTCTAGGGAGGGCGGCGCCAGGAGCGAGCCCACCTCTAGGGTGGCCGCATGGCACGCGAGCTCGTCGTCAAGGTCACCTGCGGCACCGACGCGCCGGAGCGGGCCAACCAGGGCTTCACCGTGGCGGCCACCGCGGCCGCGTCCGGCGTCCCGGTCTCGCTCTGGTTGACCGGGGAGTCGGTCTGGCTCGCGACGCCCGGGCGCGCCGCGGAGCTGGAGCTCCCGCTCGCGACCCCGGTGCCGGACCTGCTGGCCACGGTCCTCGAGCTGGGCAGCGTCACCGTGTGCTCCCAGTGCGCCGCACGCCGCGGGATCGGGGAGGGTGACGTGCTGGCCGGCGTACGCATCGCCGGCGCGCCGGTCTTCGTCGAGGAGTGCCTGCGCGACGGCGTGCAGGCGCTCGTCTACTGACCGCGCCCGGTCCATCACCGCCTGAGCCGTAGGGTTTGGACGTGCTCAGACCGCTCGCCGCCGCCTGCGCCGGCCTCGTCGTGGCGGGCCTGCTGGCCGCGTGCGACGACGGTGGGAAGAAGAGCGACGAGGCGTCGTACGCCATCGGCAAGGGGGACGAGTACGTCGCCCTGGGCGACTCCTACACGGCCGCGCCCGGCACGGGCACCGTCACCAAGGGCGGCGGCTGCTCCCAGACCGAGGTGAACTACCCCCACCGGATCGCGCAGGCCACCGGCGTCTCGCTGCGCGACAACAGCTGCAACGGTGCGAGCACCGACGACGTCGAGCAGCCGCAGGCGACCCCGAAGGGCCTGCAGGTCAACGACGCGCAGCTCGACGGGCTCAGCGACGACACCGACCTGGTGACCTTCCGGCTCGGCGCCAACGACTTCAGCCTCATCGCCCGGGTCTTCCTGTGCGCCGCCGCGGACGCCCGCGGCACGCTCGGCGGCGGCACGGAGCCCTGCACCGACCTCGACCGCACCTCGCCCCAGGGCGCTGCCGACGAGGTGCTCCCCCAGCTGGAGTCCAAGGTCGAGGCGGCGCTGCAGGCGGTCAGCGACCGTGCGCCCAACGCCCGGATCTTCGTCATCGGCTACCCGCAGATCCTCCCGCCGGAGGGTTCGTGCGACCTGTTCCCCCTCCCGCCCGGCGACGAGGCGTGGGCGCACCGGATCCTCGACGGGCTCAACGACGCGCTGCGCGCCGGCGCGGAGGCGATCGACGCGCCCTACATCGACATGACCGAGGTCAGCGCCGGCCACGACACCTGCTCGGACGAGCCCTGGATGGCCGGCATCGAGCCGGTCCCCGGCGCTGCGGTGGCCTTCCACCCGTTCACGGCCGAGGGTCAGGCCGTGGCCCGCCTGGTGCTGGCACAGCTCGAGCGGCCGTAGGGTTGCGCAGCGTGAAGCCCCGATCGGCCCTGGTCATCGCCCTCCTCGCGGTGGCGACCGCTCTCACGGGCTGCAAGGACGACCCCGGCCCGCCGGCCACGCCGGACTGGAAGTACCAGGTCCACGTCGGCGACCAGTACGTCGCGCTCGGCGACTCCTACACCTCCGCCCCCCGCACCGGCCACAAGGCTCCGGACAGCGGCGAGTGCCAGAACACCGTGGTCAACTACCCGCACCGCATCGCTCGGGCGACCGGCGCCGACCTGGTCGACAACAGCTGCAGCGGCGCCACCACGGGCACCCTGAAGCGCCAGCAGCTCGATGTCGGGCACCCGCCGCAGCTCGCCGACGTCGACGAGGACACGGCGCTGATCACCTTCCGGCTCGGCGCCAACGACAAGTCGCTCTACGCCCACATCATCCAGTGCTCGCTGCTCTCGCTCACCGACAAGGAGGGCGACCCCTGCACCGAGCTCGACAAGGACCAGGGCAAGAAGCGGCTCGCCGTGATCATCCCCGAGGCCCAGGACGCCATCGAGAAGGCGCTCGTCACGGTCCGGGAGCGGGCGCCGGAGGCCCGCATCGTCGTGATCTCCTACCCGCGCGTCGCGCCGGACAAGGGCAGCTGCAAGAAGTTCCCGCTCCCCCACGGTGACTACGCCTACGCGCGCCGGATCATCAAGGGCGTCAACAAGGGCCTGGAGAAGGGCGCGGAGAAGATCGACGCGACCTACATCGACATGTATGCCGCGAGCAAGGGCCACGACGTGTGCTCGAAGCACCCGTGGGTGGCAGGCTTCCCGCGACCCAAGAGTGGCGACGCGGCGGCGTGGCACCCCTACCCGGTGGAGGGCAAGGAGGTCGCCAAGCTGGTGCTGGCGGCCATCAGGTCGTGACCGTCAGCGGGCGACGCGGAGGAGGATCTCCTCGAACCTCGCACCGCACAGGCTGAGCTCGAACTCGCGCTCCGCGAGCTCGCGCGAGCGCTGGCCGAGCTTCTCCCGCTCCTCGTCGTTGGAGAGCACCTCGACCACCCAGTCGGCGGCCGCCGGGATCGAGCCGAGGTCGGGCGAGCCGACGAAGCCGCCAGCCGCGTCGATGAGCTGCGCGGCGAGGTTCTCGTCGGGCATCAGGCCGACGACGGGGCGGGCGGCACAGAGGTAGGACAGCGTCTTCGACGGCACGGAGAACGCACCGGCGGACTTGTCGAGCACGACGACGAGGACGTCACCGGAGCCCAGCACCTCCGAGAGGCGCTCGTAGGGCTGGAACGGCAGGAGCGTGATCGGTACGCCGAGCGTGGTGGCCTCGTCGGCGAGCTCGTCGACCGCCTGCCCCTCGGTGACCACGGTGAGCTGGGCGGGGACACCGCGGTCGCGCACGGCCTTGGTGAGCTGCACGAGCAGCCGCGGGTTGTGCTTGAGGCCGAGGGTGCCGGAGTAGACCAGGTTGGGGGCGTCGACGAGGTCGTGCTCCTGCGCCCACGCGTTGTCGCGCGGGGTCGGCACCAGCTCGCCCAGGGGCGCCCAGTTGGGGATCACGCTCGTCTTCCCGGCGGTGCCCCACTTGCGGTGCACGTCGAGGAAGGCGTTGGAGATGACCACGATCGCGTCGGCGCGGCGGTTGCACCACCGCTCGATCCATCCCGCGATCGTGGCGAAGACGAGGAAGCCCTTGCCCAGCTTGGTGCCCGCGAACGAGCGCATCGCGATGCCCTGGACGTCCTGCTGCCAGGAGACCCACGGCGTGCGCGTCACCACGAGGTAGCAGGTGACGACGGCCATCATCGGCACGGGGACGTTGCCGAAGAGCACCACGTCGGGACGGCGCCGGCGGATCTGGCGGGCGAGCTGGACGCCGTAGCGCAGCTCCTGCCCGAGCCGCTTGCCGAAGCTGAGCTTCTCCACGACCTCGCCCTGGCCGATCGCCTCGAACCGGACGTCGGGGTAGCCGCCGAGGTTGCCCTTTCCGGACACGTGCGCGTCGCACCACGAGTGGGTCACGTCGTGGCCGCGACGGGCCAGCTCACCGCTCAGCTCGACCTGGAACGGATGACCGCTGTAGTCGTGAACAAGGACACGCACCCGGGACGCCCCTCCCTGGAGATGAATAGAACCGGTTCTTCCCCCGATGCGCTAACGAGCCGGTTACCGGTAAGTCACACCGCAGTAGACGGTAGTCCCAGGAACGTGCGCGCTTCCACCGTGGTCATCGGCCGGCGCTGCGCCAGCTCGCCGATCGCGGCCGCCCGCTCGACCAGCTGCCGGTTGCTCTCGACCGGCACGCCGCGGCTGATGGTGACGACGTCCTCCATGCCGACGCGCAGGTGGCCGCCCTTGCTCAGGGCCGCGAGCGCGACGGGGAGCGTGGTGCGGCCGATGCCGGTCGCCGACCAGCTGGTCACCTGCGCCGGGAGCGCGGCGACCGAGGCGACGAGCGCGTCGGCGGTGCCGGGCATGCCGCCGGGCACGCCCATGACGAGGTCGCAGTGCACCCGGCCGCCGTAGGGCAGGCCGAACCTGTCGAGCAGGCGGTGCAGCGCCGCGACCTGGCCGAGGTCGAAGAGCTCGAACTCGGGCACGACCTGGCGCTCCTGGCTGAGCTGGTACAGCTCGCAGACGAACGGCCAGGGGTTGCTGAAGACGTCGTCGCCGAAGTTGGTGGTGCCCATCGTGAGGCTGCAGGAGTCGGGCTGGGCGTCGAGCACCCGGAGGCGGTGGTCGAGCGGGTCGTGCACCGAACCGCCCGTCGAGAGCTGGACCACCAGGTCGGTGCTCTCGCGCAGCGCCTGCACCGTGTCGGTCAGCCGGGCGAGGTCGAGGGTCGGGCGGTGCTCGTCGTCGCGGATGTGGACGTGGATCATCGCCGCCCCGGCCGCCTCGCACTCCTGGGCCGTGCGCACCAGCTCCTCGAGCGTCGTCGGCAGCTGCGGGCAGTCGGCCTTCGCGGTCTCGGCTCCCGTGGGCGCCACCGTGATCAGCAATGCTTGCGGGTCTACGGCGTTCTTCCTCGTCTCCATCCTGTCATCGTGTCAGATCACCGGAGGATTTGTCGCGTCGGGCGCGAGAGAATGGTCGACATGCGAGCAGTCGTGCAGCGGGTCCTGTCGGCATCGGTGACCGTCGACGGAGCCGTGGTCGGCGCGATCGACGAGCCCGGCCTGCTGGTCCTCCTCGGCGTCGCCCACGGCGACGGCACGGACGAGGCCGAGTGGATGGCGCGCAAGATCCGCGACCTGCGCATCCTGCGCGACGAGCGGTCGGTCGCCGACACCGGGGCGGCGGTCCTGGTGGTCAGCCAGTTCACCTTGTACGGCGACGCGCGCAAGGGCCGCCGGCCGTCCTGGACGCGGGCGGCTCCCGGTCCCGTGAGCGAGCCGCTCTACGACGCCGTCTGCGCCGGCCTCGAGCGGCTCGGCACCCGCGTCGAGCGGGGCGTCTTCGGCGCGATGATGGAGGTCGCGTCGGTCAACGACGGCCCGTTCACCGTGCTCCTGGAGCGCGATCCGACAGACTGAGCACGTGTTGTCGCCTGCCGCCGTGTCCCACGTCCGGCGGGCGGTGCGCGCGGCGCTCGCGGTCGAGGGTGGCGCGGAGCCCGCGTGGTCGTGGCAGGGCCAGGTGGCCGACGCCGACTTCGCAGAGGCCGTCGCCCGGCACCGGGTCTCGCTCGTGCTCGCCGACCACGCCGACGCCCTGGGCCTCACCGGTCGCGTCCGCCGGGCCGTGGTCGCCCAGCGCGACGAGGAACGACTGGGCGCGCTGGCCCAGATCCGGCTGCTCGCGAGCGTCGACGAGCTGCTCGCGGACATCCCGCACCTGTTCTTCAAGGGCGCCGCGCTCGCGACGCTCACGACGGGCGACCCCGCCGCGCGCGGCGAGGGCGACGTCGACGTGCTCGTGCCACCCGGCGCGCTCGCAGCGGCCGCGAGCGCGATCGGCGCCGCGGGGTGGGAGGTGCGGCCGACGTACACCGCGGACCAGGGGAGCTGGGCCTGGCGCTACCAGCGGTGGGGCGCCCACGAGATGGCGTTCGACCGCGGCACCGAGACGATCGACCTGCACTGGCGCCTGGGCCCGACGTACGACGGCCTGCCGGCCTTCGACGAGCTGTGGGCGCGCCGCGCGGCGATCAAGGTGGGTCCGGTGGAGGTGGACACGCTCGGCGTCGCCGACACGTTCGCGCACTCGCTGCACCACGCGGCCAAGGACGGGTGGGAGTCGCTGCGCAGCCTGGTCGACGTGCACCGCCTCACCCGCGATCCCGGGGTGCCGCACGAGGTCACCGATCCCGCGGGCGTCGAGACGTTGAGCGCCGTGCAGGCCGCGCTCGGCCTGCCGGCGGGAGCGCCGCGCTTCGACCGCACCCGGACGCCGCTCCCCCGCATGCTCCGCGCGCAGGCCGCTCCCGTGCGCCACGCCGTGGTGCCCGGCCAGCGCACCTGGCGGCAGGCGGCCTTCCGCTGGCGGACCAGCCGCTCGCCGCGGGACCTCGCGCTCAACGCCGTCACCCTGCTGCTCCCCCCGGCGAGCACCGTCACCTCGCACGATCCCGAGCCGGCGAGAGCGATCGCCGCGTCGGTGGGACATCGTCTGCACCAGGTGAGCTGGAAGCTCGCGGGCTGGAGGACCGAGCTGTGATCCCCCGGCTCCGCGCGCACCTCCGCGCGGTGACAGAGGCGTGCGGGCCCTGGGCCGTCGCCCGGCTCGAGGCGCTGCAGCTGCTGGCGGCCGTGCTGGAAGCGGCCGTGCTGGCGCTCCTGGTGCCGTTCGTGCAGCACCTCGCGGGCGTCGACGACGTCCGTCTTCCGGTCGTGGGCACCCGCCTCGAGGCCGGGGCGCTCTACACGGCGGTCGGGGTCGTCGTGCTCCTCCGCGCGGGCACGGGCTGGCTGATCGCGGTCCTCGGCAGCGACCTGCGCATCCGCACCACCGACCGGTTGCGGCTCCAGGCGCTCGAGGGCGTCCTGGGAGCACGGTGGTCCTACGTCGTGCGGCAGCGCCGCAGCGACGTCGTGCAGGCGACCACGACCGAGATCGAGCGCGCCGAGGCGGGCTTCGCGATGCTGCTCGACAGCGGCGTGCAGGCGGCGCTCGTGGTCGCCACCGCGGCGGTCGCCATCGCCATCTCGCCGTTGATCGGGTTGCTCGCGCTGGTGTCGCTCGTGCTCGTCGCCGTCGTCGGCCGGGCCAGTGTCCGGCGCAGCATCGTGCTCGGTGTCGCGTGGAGCGAGCGCAACGCGCTCTTCGGCGCCACGGTCACCGACTCCTTGGCATCGCTGCGCCTGATCCGCGCCCACGACGCCGCAGCCGAGTGGACCGAGCTGCTCCGCACCGGCGCGACGCGCGGACGGGCCGCCCAACACCGGTTCGTGGAGATCTCGGCCGGCCTGTCCGCCGCGCTCAACGCGCTCAGCGTCGCCGCCGCGGTGGTGCTGGTGGTGGTCGGGCGCGAGATCGGGCTGAGCGTCGCGGAGGTGATCGCGCTCGCGGTCGTGGCGACCCGGCTCTCCGCCGCCGCCCGGATGCTGCTCGACACCCTGCAGCTCTTCGCCCACTACGCGCCGGCGCTCGACGAGGTGCACCGCCTGATCGCGGAGACCGCCGTCGACCACGAGGCTGCCGCCACCACGGCGGTCGAGCCGCCGGTGCCCGGCGCCCCTCCGCTGGAGCTGCGTGCCCTCACGGTGGCGTACGACGACGCCCCCGTCCTCGACCGCCTCGACCTGGTCGTGGGCCCCTCCCAGCTGGTCGTGGTCACCGGGCCGAGCGGGGCCGGCAAGTCCACCCTGCTCGACGTCGTCCTCGGCCTGCTCGAACCCGCGTCGGGCGAGGTGCTGGTCGGCGGCCGGCCGCGGGCCGACCTCGCCGCCTGGCGGGCGCGGATCGGCTACGTGCCGCAGGAGACGGTGCTGGTGCCCGGCACCGTCCGCACCAACCTGACCTGGTCGGCCAACCGGCCGACCACCGACGACGACCTCTGGGACGCGCTCGAGACGGCCTGTGCGGCCGAGGTCGTGCGCGGCCTCCCCGACGGGCTCGACACCCCGCTCGGCGACTTCACCCGGCTCTCGGGCGGCGAGCAGCAGCGGCTCTGCATCGCGCGGGCGCTCGTCCGGCGCCCCGAGCTCCTCGTGCTCGACGAGGCGACCAGCGCCCTCGACGCGGCGACCGAGGCCACGGTGATGGACCGGCTGGTGGACCGGCTGGTCGCCACGGGCGGCGCGATCGTCCTCGCCACCCACCGCGCGGCGCTGGTCGAGCGCGCCGACCTGGAGGTCCGGCTCAGCCGTTGAGGGGACCGGTGAGCTCCTCGACCGCGTCGGCCACGGCGGCCACCGAGTCTCCCTCGGCCGGCCGGCGCAGGTCCCACAGCGGCACGGCACGGCACACCGCGGTCGCCCACGTCACGATGGCGGCGCGGTGCTCGGGCAGGTGGAGGATGCCGTAGCGGTCGGCCGAGGCGGCGATCGACGGCACGGCCGCGAGCGGCTCCACGCGCCGGGTCTCGACCACGGACCCCTCGGCGCGCGCGCCGAGCAGCACCATCCCCGCCAGAGGGCGGGGCGTGAGGTCGCCTTCGAGCACGTAGGCCCGCTTCTCGCGCCCCGGGAGCACCTGTCCGACCGCCGGGTCGGCACCGGCCATCCGGGCCGCGGCGTCGGAGAGGTGGACCGGCCGGGCGACGGGGTGGGCGACCACGCCGCCGTCCCCCACCGACACCTCGACGATGTCGTCGCACGCGAACCGCCAACCGCGCCGCAGCAGCTCCATCGTGGTCGTCGACTTGCCCGCCATCGACGTGCCGAGCACGGCGACGGCGCGGTCTCCGGGCGAGATGACGAGCGTGCCGTGCAGGTTGAAGCGGTGCCGGAAGCTGAGCACCGCGCGCACGGCCGTGGCGTAGAGGAGCCAGTCGTGCTCGGCCCGCGAGGCGGAGCCGCGCAGCTCGAAGGTGACGCTGTCGGCGGTGACGTGGACCGCCGCGTCCTCGGCGTCGAGGAGCAGTCGGTCGTGGTCGGCCCAGATCGCGTCGTCCCTCATGATCGCGGCGTCCCACGGCGCCGGCACCGGCCCCTCGACGACCGGCACCCCGAGCACGTCGCGGGTGAGCGGCGGCGCGGAGAGGATCACGAGAGGCGGACCAGCTTGTGCTCGGCCAGCGCGTCGACGTACCTCGACACGTCGGAGACGCACTCGGTCTCGCTCACGTCGTACTCCTCCACCAGCACCGCGACCAGGTCCGCGACGGTGCGCGGCGACTCGAGCAGGTCCCAGATCCGCTGCCCCACGTCGTTGAGGCCGAGGTAGGCCAGGTCCTCGTTGAGGACCACGCGTACGTCGTCGAACTGCGCCTCGACCACCCCGTCGCTGCGCCTGATGGTGCTCCCCGCCTGGACCATGGCGATCACCCTACGACCCCGCGGGCCGTCCGAACTGGCTGACCGGCACGTACCGGTCCATCACCTCCGCACCGACCACCACCCGCCCGGACGGCGCGACCAGCCACGCGTGCGGAGCGGCGGACGGGTCGGCACGGTCCAGCCCGATCACGACCACCCCGCGACGGCCCCGCGCCCGCAGCATCACCGTCGCCGCGAACGCCTGCTCCAGGCAGTTGGACCGCAGCCGGTAGGACCCTGAGACGACCGCCCGGGAGACGTCGGCCTCGGCCCCGGTCGGCGCACCGGGCACGGTCTCGGCCGTGGGCGCGCCGGTCGGACCGAGCACCCGCGACCAGCGGCGCATGGGCACCAGCACCCGCAGCACCCGCGCCACCAGCAGCAGCGCGAGCGCCTCGAGCACCCGCAGCCGGTGTCGGAACCTCCCCACGGCACCAGGGTAGGGGTGCGCGCGGCTGATACCAGATCAGACAACGGCCGGTGTGACCTTTGACCGCGAGCCACGTTGAACGATCAAGAGAGGGGCGCCGCGGCTTGGCAAAGGGGCCCCTGATGACAGAGACTTCAATCTCGCCGGCACCACGGGGTGCCCGAGGGAGGCATGGACATGACGACGAAGAAGACCTGGGCGAAGCCCACCGTCGCCCCACTTGCGACCGCCAAGGACGCGGAGAACGCCAGCGGCATCATCCCCGACGGCGGCTTCCTCAAGGGCAAGACCTCCTGAACCGCTGACCACCCACCCCGCTCCAGCACTCGAGCTCGCGGGGCCTTGGCAACAGGCCCGACCGGGCCTGTTCGTCATTTCTGGGCCGGGACCGCGCGACGACGACGCGCTGCTCCGCTGGCTCGACCGCGGGTGCCGCGGCCCGGCGCCCGTCCGCCAGGGATTCGCCGCGGCCCAGTTGCGCGCCGACGGTTCGGCGGTGGTGGCGTCCGGCAGCCGGGCCGAGCAGTCGGTCCTCCACGCCGACGCGGGCGGCCGCATCGTCGTCGGGATCCACCCGGCCCACGTCATCGGCCGGCTCGCCCGCCCGCCGGCTCTCGACCTGGCCAAGCTCGCCGACTTCGCCGCGCTCCACGACGACGCCGAGCGCACGGTCTACGACGGCGTACGACGCCTGCCCTTCGGCACGGCGCTCCACCTGAGCCCGGGGCGGGCGCCCCGCGTGGAGCGGTGGTGGCGTCCCGCACTCGAGGAGGACCGCTCGATCCGGCCGGAGCAGGCCCCGGGGCTGGTGCGGGACGCCGTGCGGGACGCCGTCGAGGCCTCCCTGCCGGCTGATGGCGACGTCGCGGCGACGCTGTCGGGCGGCCTCGACTCCAGCATGGTCGTCGGTACGGCGGCCGCACTCCTCGGACCGCAGGGACGCCGGGTCCGCGCCCTGACGCACCGGCCGCTCCCGGGCGCCGACGAGCCGGGCGGGATCTGGGAGGCCGACGACGGGCCCTACGCGGCCGCGATGGCAGCGACCGTGCCGGGCATCGACCTCGACGAGGTGGTCAACCTCGACGGCACGACGCCGCTGGCGGCCGACGACTGGATGATCCGCCGCACCTGGCACCCGCCGTTCAACCCGGCCAACCAGGTCTGGCTCAACGAGGTCGTCCGACGGGCGGAGCGGACCGGGTCCCCGGTGCTGCTGACGGGCTCGTCGGGCAACGCCACCTTCTCCCGCGAGGCCGCCGGCATCGTGCGGCACCTCGCGCGCTCCGGTCGCCTGGGCGCCGTCCTGCGGCAGGTGCGCGCGCGGCACGGGGCCGGCCGGCCGTGGGCGGGCGCGGCCCGCGACGTGGCCCGTGAGGCCGCGCCCGAGCGGCTGCTCGCCTGGACCCGGGCCCGCCGGGGCATCGCGCCGGGGCCCGGTCGCCCCCTGGGCACGGCCGACCTGCCCTTCCGGCGCGAGCTCGTGAGCGACGCCGCGATCGCGCAGCTGGCCCTCATCGAGGGGCACCTGCCGGCCACCCGGCAGCGCTGGGTCGACTTCGCGCTCAACGACGAGTCGCGCATCGGCGCCGCCCAGAACCTGTCCGAGACGGTCTGGTGGAGCGACCCGCTGTCCGACCCCGAGGTGGTCGCGCTCGCGCTGCGCCTGCCGGAGGAGTCGTGGATCGCCTCCGGCTGGGACCGGGGCCTCGCCCGGTCGGCCGCGGAGGGCCTCGTGCCCGACCGGATCCGCTGGCGCCGTACGTTCGGCGCCCAGGCGGCCGACGTCGGTCTCTGGGTCGCCGCCGCGGAGCCGGCCTACCGAGCCCTCCTCGAGCAGCTGCGCGCCTCCCCGTCGGTGCCGCAGTTCCTCGACCTCGACGCGCTCGAGGCGGGTCTGCACCGGGGGCTCACCGACCCCGCGACGGCACAGCTGTGGCAGGCCGTCTACGGCCGGGCGTTCTCGCTCGGCGCGTTCGCCGTCTGGTACGAGGACGAGGTGCTCGCCGCCGCCTCCTAGGGTCGGCGGCTACGCCGTCCGGCGGGCGGCGCGCAGGCCGAAGAGGTAGAGCTCGCAGCCCAGGCAGAGGCCGAAGACGGCGTTGAGGAGCGCGGCGACGAGCGCGAAGCCGACGGCGACCTGCGCGACGACCGTCGCGCCGGTGAGGTAGCCGACCAGAGCGACCACCGCGAACACCAGGCCCACGCCCTGCGCGAAGCGGGGCGGCGCCGCGTCCTCCATCGCGGTCGGCGGCGACAGGCGCGGCCGGACGAGGTGCCGGAAGACCAGCCCCGTCGGGGTGTGGGGTACGCCGGCCAGCACCCCGATCGCGAAGAACACCGTCTGCACCGCGATGAGCACCGTGGCGGCGCCATCGGGCACCAGCAGGGTGACGGCGAGCAGCACGGCGGTCACCGAGGCGGTGAAGCGCGGTCCGCGCGGATCGATCTTCACGAGGCGGCTCCCGAGGAGGCGAGCGCAGCGAGCACCTGGCTGCGCTGGGGCGCGCCGGTCGCGCGCAGCACCTCGTGACCGGTGCCGTCGAGGATCAGGGTGGTGGGCGTCCGCCGTACGTCCAGGGCGCGCACCAGGTCGAGGTGCTGCTCCGCGTCGATCTCGACGTGCTCGACGCCCGCCTCGCGTGCGGCGACGTCGGAGAGCACCACCCGGGCGGTGCGGCACGGGGCGCAGAAGGCCGAGGAGAACTGCACGAGCGTGGCGCGCGTGCCCGGCTCGGCCGTGGGCAGCGAGGCCGCGACCTGGCTCCAGGTGGTCGCCTCGGAGGTGACGAAGCGCCCGTCGGTGCGCCGCCGGTGCAGCCCGAAGCCGACCGCGACGAGCGCGGCCACGGCGAGGATCACGATGCCGGTCACATCAGGCTCCAACGCACGCGGCGGCCCCCGGGATTCCGGGAGCCGCCGTGTGCGTGGTCATACCGATCACACTTCCTGCGGAGGTCGATCAGACCGTGATCTCGACCTCGGCGATGCTGCCGACGGCAGCCTGCACCTTGCGGTCGATCGGGTCGGCGCCCGGGACGAGCGTGCGGAGCGTCCACTCACCGTCGCCGGCGAAGAACCGGAAGTGGCCGGTCGCGGAGACCGGGACCTCGGCGGTGAACTCGCCGCTGCGGTCGAGCAGCCGGACGTAGCCGGTGCTGACCGGCGTGCCGGCCTTGGTGACCTGGCCCTGGACGATGGCCTCGATCTTGGTGTTGACGCCGTCGAGCGACAGGCCGCCAGCGGTCGCGCCGCACATGTCAGTTGCTCCCGTCGGCGGAGCCGGGCTCGTCGCCGAGCGCGATCGGGACGCCCACGAGGGAGCCGTACTCGGTCCACGAGCCGTCGTAGTTCTTCACGTTGGCGTGGCCGAGCAGCTCCTTGAGCACGAACCACGTGTGCGAGGAGCGCTCACCGATGCGGCACAGCGCGATGGTGTCCTTGGAGTCGTCGAGGCCGGCCTCGCCGTAGATCTCACGCAGCTCGTCGTCGGACTTGAAGGTGCCGTCGTCGTTGGCAGCCTTGCTCCACGGCACGTTGATCGAGGTCGGCACGTGGCCGGCACGCTGGGCCTGCTCCTGCGGGAGGTGGGCCGGGGCCAGGAGGCGGCCGGCGTACTCGTCGGGCGAACGCACGTCGACCAGGTTCTGCACGCCGATGGCGGCGACGGTCTCGTCGCGGAAGGCGCGGATCGAGCGGTCCTGCTCCTGCGCGGTGTAGGACGTCGCCTCGCGCTGCGGGACCTCGGAGACCAGCTCGCGGGAGTCGAGCTCCCACTTCTTGCGACCACCGTCGAGCAGCTTCACGTCCTGGTGGCCGTAGAGCTTGAAGTACCAGTAGGCGTAGGCCGCGAACCAGTTGTTGTTGCCGCCGTAGAGGACGACCGTGTCGTCGTTGGCGACACCGCGCGAGGACAGGAGCTCCTCGAACTGCGCCTTGTTGACGAAGTCGCGACGCACCTGGTCCTGCAGGTCGGTGGTCCAGTCGAGCTTGATGGCGCCCTTGATGTGGCCCTTGTCGTAGGCGGTGGTGTCCTCGTCGACCTCGACGAGCACCACCTTCGGGTTGTCGAGGTTCTCCTCCACCCACTGGGCGGAGACGAGCGAGTTCTCGCGGGTCATGGTGATTCCTTCTGGAGTGATCGGTGGTGCAGGAGACAGGCAAGACGGTGCTGGAGGGCGCTGACGGGGCACGACGCGGGAAGTCGGGGGCGCAGTCGGCGCGACGGCCGAGGAGAGGAGCTGCACCGAGGGTCAGCGGAGCGGCGGGCGCCGCCGGGATCGAACCCCGCTCAGCGCATTCGACACAGCGCCGAGCTGACGCGGCAGTTGTCCACTGCGCGTCGCTTGGTCAGCCAGGTCGTCGACATGTCGACCACACTACGGGCGCCGGGCGGGGCGACCCAATCCGCGTCCCGGATGACGAGACGGGTGTCCATCTATCGAGACACGGTGCCGCCGACCGGCTCAGCAGGCGCTGCGCAGCGTGCCTGCCGACGAGCCGGGGAACGCGCCCGGGGTGACGTCGAGGTCCACCGGCCCGGTGCCGCCCGGCGCCGAGGTGACGACGAAGTCGATCCGCTGGGTCTCCCCGGGGTCCAGCACGGTGATCACCTGCGCCACGTCGCGCCCGTCGAGGTCCTCGGTGGCGACGGGGTCGAACTCGCGGCCGTCGAGGCCGAGCGAGGTGATCCTGCCGCCCTCCGGGCCCATCACGTAGATCGCGATGCGCTGCTGGCCAGGGTCGATCTCCCGGTAGTACCGGCCCCCGGGGAACAGGCCGGAGACGGTGGGCGGCACCTCGAAGCCGCCCGGCACGGCGTTGGTCAGCTCGATCGTGCCGGCGACCTCCTGGGAGTAGCCGGTGCACTTGCGCGCGACGGCCTGGACGTCGTACTTGAGGTAGTACGTCATCTTCGACTCGAGCGCGTCGTTGACGTAGACGCCGACCTGGGTGCGCTGGTCGCCGGTCGTGAGCTGGCCGGCGATCTCGGTGTCGGCGATGTCGGCCTGGTCGTCCTCGACGAAGCTGTGCATCCGGATCCGGCCCTCGGCCACGGCCCGGACCAGCTGGCGGATCACCGTGACCGGGTCGCCCCGCCCGGCGGCGAAGGCGTTGAAGACGGCGCGCGCGACCGCGTTCTGGAAGTCCTCCTGGGCCGCCCGGTCGGGGGCGTTGAGGTAGATCTGGTTCTCCACCTTGGCCACGACGTCGGCCGAGGACACCGTGCCGTAGCCGGGCACCTCGACCGGGCCGGTCGCCGTCAGCAGGTAGGACACGGCGACGGGGTCGACGAAGAAGACGCCGTCCACCTCGCTGCCCGGGCCGCCGACCTCCTTCTTCCAGCGCGCGGCGGCCAGCTCGGCCGCACGCCCGGCGTCGGGAGTCATGCTCGCGTTCATGAACCACTGTCCGAGGGTGGGGCCGAAGACGGCGTCCTCGCCCTTGGTCAGCTTGATCACGGGGTGCTCCAGGGCGCCGTACTTCGAGGTGCCCTCCTGCTTCACGATGTCGACGTCACCGTCGTCGGCGTGGATCATCGAGATCGAGCCGGCCAGGCCGCCGAGACTGCGCAGCTCGGCGTTGTTCTCGAGGACGAGCAGGTGGTCGCGCGGTCCGTCGGCGCCGAGCAGGCTCGGCATCAGGTCGGCCGCGCGGTAGGCCGAGCCCAGCGCGGCCCGGGCGTCGACGATGAGGCCGCTCAGCTCGTCGTAGCGCTCGCCCAGCGGGCCGCTGAGCCCCGTGGAGTCGACGCTCTGCAACCGGGTGGCGGCGGCGTCGAAGGCGCGCTCGCTCTCCCTCGCCGGCTTGCCGATCGCCTGGATCGTCTCGAGCGGGAAGCGGTGGTCCTTCGGGTTGAACGAGCGCGCCGCGACCAGCTCCGCGGCGTCGACCAGCTGCGGGATGCCGTCGTCGCCCAGGTCGTCGAGCACGACGGCGGCCGTGGCCACGGCCTCGGCGTCGTCACCCACGAACGGCGTGTGCTCGAGCGCCCACCAGGTGGGTCCGTCGGTGCGCCCGCGCGCCCGGTCGGTGCTGTCCTGGTAGTCGGCCAGCGCCTGCTTCGCCTTGTCGGCGTTGCCCTGCTGCAGCTCCGAGCGCAGCACCATGGCGTCGTGCTGCACGTCCTTCAGGGCCTGTACGGCGGACAGCACCGTCCAGCCGGTCCAGATCGCGACCAGCGCGACCACGGCGGCAACGCCGCACCAGACCATGCGGGACCGCTTCTCCCGCACCCACCGGACCGCTCCGCGCCAGCCGTGCGGGCGCCGGCGACGACGGACCATGGGAGACACGCGGCACAGCATGCCACCGACCCACGCGCCGACGTGCGGCGTCTTGTCACTGCCTTGCGTGCCATCTCGTAGGATGCCTGCGGTTGGGAGGGCTCGCGTGACCGAAAGCCGGGTCACGGCGTTCTTCACATGCCTACGCAGCTGGTCACCTGAGATGAGGGTCCGTGGATTTCAAGCAGTTCTTGCTGGTGCTGCGCCGTCGCTGGCGCAGCGTCGTCGCGGTCTTCGTGGTCGCCCTCGTGATCGCCGGCGCCATCTCCTACCTGATCACCCCGAAGTACGAGTCGACCTCCCGCACCATCGTGTCGGTCAACGCCGGCACGGCGGGTGAGGCCTCGCAGGCCACCTACTTCCTCCAGAACCGGGTGACGTCCTACGCCGACCTCGCCAAGAGCACCGAGCTCGCCTCGCGGGTCATCAAGGTGCTCGACCTCGACATGACGGCCGAGGAGCTCTCCGACGAGATCTCCACCGAGGTCGTCGAGTCGACCTCCGT
Source organism: Nocardioides candidus (assembly GCF_041321175.1). Lineage (NCBI taxonomy): Bacteria > Bacillati > Actinomycetota > Actinomycetes > Propionibacteriales > Nocardioidaceae > Nocardioides > Nocardioides candidus. The sequence goes on from NZ_JBGGWC010000002.1 coordinate 781,296, forward strand.
CATCGCGATCACCGTGCAGGACGAGGACCCGCACCAGGCGCAGACCATCGCCGACGTGGTCACCACGGAGTTCAAGTCCTACGCCGAGGAGATCGAGACCATCGGCGAGGGCCGTGAGTCGCAGATCGCCCTCAACGTCATCGACCAGCCCGAGTACAACGGCAGCCCGGTCGAGCCCAACACGCTCCTCAACCTGATCGCCGGAGGCCTGATCGGCCTGCTGCTCGGCGTCGGCCTCGCGGTCGCCCGCGAGCTGCTCGACCGCACGGTCCGCACGGCCGACCACATCGCCGAGGTCACCGACGCGCCGGTCCTGGCGAGCATCGGCTTCGACAACGAGATCCGCTCGGCGCCGCTGCTCACCGACCTGGGCGCGTTCGCCGCGCGCACCGAGGCGTTCCGACTGCTGCGCACCAACCTGCAGTTCATCGACATCGACCAGCGCGCCCGCGTGCTCGTCGTGACCAGCGCCGTGCCCGGTGAGGGCAAGACGATGACGTCGACCAACCTGGCCGTCGCCCTCGCGCAGACCGGTCGCACGGTCCTCGTCATCGACGCCGACCTCCGCCGCCCGCGGGTCGCGAGCACCCTGGGTGTCGACCCGGCCATCGGTCTCACCACCGCTCTCGTCGGCAAGGCCGAGATCGAGGACGCCATCCAGGTCCACGAGCCCAGCGGCCTGCACGTCCTCGCGTCCGGCGCCAAGCCGCCGAACCCGACCGAGATCCTGCAGTCGCGGGTGACCCACGACCTGATCCGCCGGCTGCGTCAGTCCTACGACATGATCATCATCGACGCGCCGCCGCTGCTGCCCGTCGCCGACGCCTCCGTGCTGTCGACGCTGGCCGACGGCTCGATCCTCGTGGTCCGCCACGGTCAGACGACCCGCGACCAGATCACCGAGGCGGTCAACCGGCTCACGCAGGTCGGCGGCCGGCTCTACGGCGTCGTGGTCAACATGGTCGCCAAGCGCGCCATCGGCTCCTATTACTACTACTACTACGAGGAGACCTCGCCGGTGCGCGACGGCGGCAGCGCCAAGAGCCGCCGCGCGACCCCGACGAAGGGCAAGGGCAGCCGCAAGGCCATCGCGCCGCCGAAGGCGGCCAAGGACACGCCGCCCGATGACGACAACGGCAGCCACAAGGCACCCCCTGCCTGAGAGCAGGCCCTGACATGCTCAGCACCATCGAGGCCGACCTCCGGGCCAACGTGGACCACACCAAGCGCACCGGGCTCGGGTTCTGGGCCTGGGTGATCGGCAAGGCCGTGGTGACGCCGCAGGTGCAGGTCGTGGTGCTGCACCGGATCGCCTCGGCGCTCGCGCGCACGCCCCTGCGCCCGCTGGCCTTCGTGCTCCGCTCGATCGGCCTGGTCTGGTCGGGCGCGGAGATCCACCCCGACGCGACGCTGGGCCCCGGCTTCGCGCTGGTCCACTCCAACGGCATCGTGGTCGGCCCCGGGGTCGTCACGGGCGTCGACTGCCGCCTCAACCCCGGCGTCGTGCTGGGCGAGCCGGGCCGCGGCAGCTCCGGCGACTACGGGTTCCCCGTGCTCGGCGACCACGTCACCATCGGCGCGCACGCCGTCGTGCTCGGGTCGGTGCGGATCGGCCATGGATCGGTGGTGGGCGCCAACTCCGTCGTACGCGGGGACGTGCCGGACGACGTCGTCGTCATCGGCTCCCCCGCGAAGGTCGTGCGCCGGCTGGTGCCCTTCGAGGACGACCCGAGCAGGGCGACCGCGATCACCGAGTGACCTACTGGGCGAGCAGCAGGTCCAGCTCGGCGAGCACCACGTCGGCGGGGATGTCGATGTCGTCGACGATGCCCGTGGGCTCCCTGCCCTCGGGGAGGGTGCCGGTACCGACGAGGTAGCGGTAGTGGATGCCCCCGATGGCCTCGGCGATCGTCCACAGGCCCAGGTGCACGTAGGTGCCGGCGAACATCTCCAGCACGCGCACGCCCGGCCGGCTCCAGGTGAGGTTGGTCAGTGCCGCGCCGTGCGGCGCGACGATCACCTCGGCGCCGTGGAACACGTCGATCTGCTCCTGCACGCTCAGCGTGCCGGGGTCGAGCATGACGAACCCCTGCGCCTCCAGGCGCGGCCACAGGTCTGCCTCCTGGAGGTAGCGGCGCGCACCGGGCAGCTGCCCGCGCGAGAGGTACAGCCGCGTCGGCGTGCCCGTGGCCCCGCTCGGGGGCAGCCGCTTCCGCAGCCACTCCGTCGCCGAGCGCGGGGCGTCGAGGTCCTGGTTGGGCGTGCTCGGCACGAGCAGCCGGTCGGCGCGGATCGTGCGGTCGGCGCGCGGCTGGACGTAGGGCCCGGGGATGCCGGCGAGCTCGAGGATCTGCTTCTGGTAGCCCGAGGCGTGGGGTACGACGACGGCGTCGACCCGCTCCCCCGGCATCGCCTCCTCGAAGACGCCGTAGCGCGCGACCGCGTCGTAGAGGAAGTGGTAGTAGTTGCCGGCCGTGCCCCGCGCGGCGAGGCTCAGCAGCGTGCCGTCGTGCTGCTCGACCTGCGGCAGCCGGGGATGCAGGAAGACCGGGTGCTCGCGCCAGCCCTGGAGGCCGAAGTAGCCGGAGGTCTGGTAGTCGAGGATCCCGCCGGGCGTGACCGAGGCGCCGAAGTCGCCGACCAGCCGGCCGTCGCGGATGTCGAGCACGTAGCGCGCCGGGATCTCGGCGTGCCGCCCCCGCTCGAAGACCCAGTGCGCGGGCGGGGAGCCCTGCGCCGGGCCGCGGTCGAGGATCTCGGCCGGTCCGCCGGGGTGCAGCGTGACGTCGGGGTCGCGCTCGACGGTCGCCGCCGACGACGTGGTCGCCGTGCGCGGCAGGCCGCGGACGCCGAGGAACCGGCCGAACGGGCGGTAGACGACCCCCGCGAGCACGGACAGCAACCGGTGCACCCGCTTCAGCAGCGGCCAGGCGGGCTGGAGCCGGGCGGGCAGCCGGCTCACTGGCCGACCAGTCGTCGTACGACCCTCCACACCACCGGCACCTCGAGGACCCTGCGCACCAGAGCCCGCATCCAGAGTGGACGGATCAGCTTGCGGGCCAACCGGGAGAGCCGGCCGTCGGTGCGCAGCAGCACCAGCTCGAGCTCGCGCTCGGCGTCGACGTTGAGCTCGACGACGGGCGGGTGCCGCAGCGGGAGGTCGAGGGAGTCGGCCGGCACCGGGTCCTTCGCGGCGCGGGTGTGCGTGGCGCCCTCGCCGTAGCCGTCGTGCTCGACGAGGTTGACGCACGGCATGATCGAGAGCCCCTGGCGGGACATGATCGTGACCCACCAGTGGTGGTCCCAGCCGTAGCGGTCGCCGTCGGTCTCGGTCGAGACGAAGGTGAAGTGCTTGCGCGCGGCCTCGGTGACGAGGGCGTCCGGATGGGGTACGGCGACGTGGGTGCGGTGGGCGTCGGCCGTGCGGGGGACCTGGTCCACGCGCTCCTCCGCGCCCGCGTGGTCGCGGTCGAACTCGGCGCGGTGGTCCTGCCAGCGGTCGGCCCAGGTGGCCCAGCCCCAGACGCTCGCCCAGGTCGAGAACCCGTAGCTGTAGCCGTGGAACATCTCCTTCGGCACCAGGTGGGTGTCGCCGCCGATCTGCCAGACCCGCTTCTCGTCGGCGTAGCGGGTCAGCAGCTCCTCGGCGTAGCTGAAGAAGCTCGGGTCGGGGATGCAGTCGTCCTCGAGCACGATCGCGCGGTCGACCTGGGAGAAGACCCAGTCGAGGCCGAGCTCGACGTTGGCCTCGAGCCCCAGGTTGCGCTCGGCGAGCTTGCGCTCGACCTTGCACGGCCAGTCGATCTCGTCGATCAGCTCCCGCACGGCGGCGCAGCTCGCCGCCTCGTCGGGGCGGTCGGGGCGCGGACCGTCGGCGACGACGAAGAGCTGCTCGGGTCGCACCTGGCGCAGCACGTCGAGGTTGCGTCGCGTGACGTCCGGTCGCCGGAAGACGATCAGGACCACCGGTGTCTGCACGCTCAGCTCCTCATCCGGGAGGCGACCCGCGCGGCGCTCTTCGCGGGACGACTGTTGACCGCCGCCCGAGCGGCGCGGCGCAGTCTAGGGGACTTGATCAGCCTGCGACCCAGGCGGGCCGCGGGACCGCCGACGCGGTTGAGGTGCAGCTCGAGCTCACGCTCGACGTCGGGGTCGAGCGCGACCTGCGGGGGGTGCCGCAGCGGGAAGCCCATCGGCTCCGCCGGGTCGTCCTCGCGGCCCGGCGAGTAGCCGTGCGTGGCGTCGGCCCCGAAGCCGCCGTTGACGACGAGGTTGCCGGCGGGCGCGATGCACAGGCCGCCCTCGCTCATGATCGTGAGCCACCAGTGCTTGTCCCAGCCGTGGGTCACGACGTCGGTCGAGTCGGCCGCCTCGGCGAAGTGCCGCTGGCCGGCCCGGGTGACGAGGGCGCCCGGGGCGGGGACCGCCCTGCGGGTGCGGACGGGCGCGTCCCCCGCGTCGGTCTCCGAGCGCCGCACGTGGTCGCGCGTGAAGATCGCACGGTGGGCCTGCCACCGGTCGGCCCAGGTGGCCCAGCCCCACACGCTGGCCCACGAGGTGAACGCATAGCTGTGGCCCTTGTAGAGCCTCGTCGGCACTCCGTGGCGGTTGCCCGCGACCTGCCAGACCCGCTCGTCGTCGCGGTAGCGCGCGAGCAGCGCCTCCGCGTAGCGGAAGAACGTGGGGTCGGGGGTGCAGTCGTCCTCGAAGACCATCGCCTCGGGCACCTGGGAGAAGACCCAGTCGAGCCCGAGCTCCACGTTGCCCTCCACGCCGAGGTTGACGTCGGAGAACTTCCGCTCGACCTGGCAGGGCCAGTCGATCTCCTCGAAGACCGCGCGCGTCTCGGCGCACAGGGCGGCGTCGTCGGGCCGGTCGGGGCGCGGGCCGTCGGCGATCAGGAAGACACGCTCGGGGGCCGTCTCGCGGATCGCGGCGAGGGTGCGGCGCGCGAGATGCGGTCGGTTGAACGCGATCAGCACGACAGGGGTCGGGAGCACGGAAGCGGCAGCCTTTCGATCAGCTCATCCGGTCATGGCGTGGAACATTCCACCAGACCCGGCGTCCTGTCTTAGGGTTGCCCACTGTGCCCCCATCTGACAGCCAGTTCATCGCCAAAGTGAAGCGCGCCAACCCGTCGCTCGTCGCCTCGTGGGCGAAGCGCCAGGCGAAGACCGTCGCGGCCCGCGGCGGCTACCTCGTGACCAAGATGGACGACGAGGCACGCCGCTACGCCCGCGTCTCCCACAACGACGCCGTCCCGCTGCCCGCGGGCGCGGAGCAGACCCTGCGGATGGACAACCCGCAGCTCGTGGCGCTCCAGTCGGCGTACGACAGCCTCGACGTGGCGGCGACCGCGCACACGCAGTGGCGGCAGAGCTTCCTCAAGCGCAACCTCTCGCTCGCCTGGTTCCGCGGCGACAACGCCTACGTCTGGCAGTTCCGCCAGCTGCGCAACGCCGCCGAGGCGCGGATGTACCTCACTCTCCTCGACGTCGAGTCGCGCGACCGCCTCGGCCTGCTCAAGCGGCTCGAGGAGGACGGCACGTTCGGTGCCTGGACCTTCACCTACGGCAACCGTCCGCCGGTGAGTCGCGACCTGCTCGACAGCGTCAACGAGATCAGCTACCTCGATGCCCAGATGGGGCTGAGCAGCATCGAGGGACTGCGCGTCCTCGACATCGGTGCCGGCTACGGCCGGATGGCGCACCGCGTCTCCGCCGGCCTGCCCAACCTGGCCCGCTACGACTGCATCGACGGGGTCGCGACCTCCACGTTCCTCTGCGACTACTACCTGAAGTTCCGCGAGGTCCCCGAGTTCGTCCGCGCCGTTCCGTTGCCCGACTACGAGACGCTCGCCGACGAGTACGACATCGCGGTCAACATCCACTCCTTCTCCGAGTGCTCGATGGAGGCCATCGGCTGGTGGCTCGACCGGATCGCCGAGCGCAACATCGAGTGGCTCTACATCGTGCCGAACACCCCGCACCAGCTGCTGAGCACCGAGCTCGACGGCACCATGCAGGACTTCTCCCACCTGGTGAAGGCCGCCGGCTACGAGCAGGTCGACGAGCGCCCGGTCTACGAGAACGACGAGCTGCGCGCGCTCATCGACCTGCACGACACCCACTTCCTCTTCCGGCGGGCGGACGCGTCTCAGTGACCGGTGCCCCGGGCTCACGGATCGTCGGCGACGACGACCGCTCCCCCAGGACGCTCTGGGCCGAGGAGAAGCTGCGGCGCTTCTCCGCGGCCACGACGCACCAGATCCTGAAGCGGCGCGGCCGGAGCCTGGGCATGTGGGTGGGGTGCGGCTTCCCCAAGTCCGGCACCAACTGGCTGTGCGAGCTGATGGGCACCTCGCTCGGGCTGCCGGTGCCCGTGGACTATCAGCTGCCGCTGATGTTCAAGGCGGTGGTGCACTCGCACTACCTCTACGACGAGCGGATGCCGCAGGCGATCTACATCCGGCGCGACGGGCGCGACGTGATGACGTCGTTCTACTTCTACTGGACCCGCGCGCTGCAGCTGAACAAGAACCCGCGCTTCTCCAAGGGGATCGCCGAGATCTTCGACGGGCTCTACGGCTCGTCCTTCGACCCGGCCGACGTGCAGGGCAACCTGCCGAAGTTCATCGACTACCAGATGACCGTGTCACCCACGACCGTCGGCACGCCGTGGCACGTCCACGTGCGCGACTGGTGGGACCGTCCCGGGGTGGGTCACGTGTCCTTCGAGGGGCTGCTCGACGACCCGGTCGCGGAGATGATGAAGGCACTGGCCGCTGCGGGCGCCGCGCCGGAGCAGGAGATGGTGGAGCTCGCCGTACGACGGCACGACTTCTCCCGGTCCGCCGGCCGCAGGTCCGGCCAGGAGGACCGCGGCAGCTTCCGGCGCAAGGGGTCGTCGGGCGACTGGCGCAACCACTTCACCCGCGAGGCCGGCGAGGTGTTCGACGCCTACGCCGGTGACGCCCTGGTCGACTTCGGCTACGAGACCGACAGGGACTGGTACCGCGCGCTCTAGCCCAGCCGGGAGAGCCGCTCCCTCAGCACGGCCGGGTCGACCGTGGTCAGGTCGAGCTCGAAGAGGTCCTTGTTGGCGCGCAGCTTCTCGTCGCTCCAGGTCCACCACTCGACCGGCGCGATCAGCTCGATGACCTCGTCCGGGTAGCGGTAGCGGATCACCCTGGCCGGGTTGCCCACCGCGATCGCGTAGGCCGGGACCGACTTCGTCACGACCGCGCCCGCTCCCACGATCGCCCCGTTGCCGATCTCCACGCCCTCGAGGATCGTGATGTTGTCGCCGACCCAGCAGGCCGCGCCGATCCTGATGGGCCGCTGCATCGGCTTGAGCATCGACCTTCCGCCGATGATCCTGCGTTGGGCCATCTCCTGGATGTTGAGGTACTCGGTGTGGTGGTTGGACGCGCGGATGACCACCCGGCCGATGATCGAGTAGGGCCCGATCTCGCAGGGGTCGATGTAGGCCGGGACGGTGACGCGGACCCGCCTGCCGAGCACCGCGCCCCGCGACACGAACGTCCCGGGTGCGACGTCGACCTCGTCCCGGGCCCACTGGAGTCGTTGCCGCACGACCACGGGGAGTCGGCGGATCGCCCGCAGCAGGGGCGCGAGCAGCAGCCGGAGGAAACCCACGCGCGTCACGTTAGTGCCTGGGCCAGGCGCGCCCCGCAGGTCCGTGGGCGTTTCACCGGGCTCAGGTCCGCTTGTGCCGTCCGGGCGCCAGCACGGGCGCGTTCTCCAGGGCCTCGATCGCCTCGATGCCCTCGATCACCTCGGCCTCGTGCTCGGTGTCACGGTCGACCTCAGGCCAGGTGAAGTCGCTGCGCAGGTGGCTGAGCAGTGCCCACCACCAGCCGGCGACGGTGAGGCTGAGACCCACCAGGGATCCCCAGTAGGCGCCCTCGGCGTCGCCGAGGTAGGCGCCGATGACGAAGCCGATGATCGACAGGACCGTGCCCGCGATGTCGATCTTCATGACCTGGCTGATCTGGCGACGCCCCATGAGCGCAGCGCGCACCCCGCTCTGCCCCGCCATCGCGAGCACGCGCAGCCCGATGACGAGGAGCAGGGGCGTGACCAGGTGCCAGACGTCGCCGAGGATCAGCTTGCCGACGGAGTCGGGGATGACGAAGAGCACCGCGAAGTTGAGCAGCGCGACCACGATGGAGACGAGCATCGCCCGGCGCTGGTGCGCGAGCAGCCCGGCGTTGTCGGGGCGCTCGCGGGCGATGTCGGCGCCGGCCGAGGTGGCCACCGCCATCTGCACGGTCGTGCTGGGCCGCTCGAGGAGCAGGGCGGCGCGGACCGCGGCCACGGCGAGCGGACCGCTGACGACCGCGACCAGGCCCGCGCCGATGAGGGCGACCGTGGCACTGGAGCTGGCGGCGACGAGGGAGCGCCAGGAGAAGTCCCAGCGCTCCTTGAGCCACGTGAGCGAGATGTCGTGCCCGCGCGGGAGGCCCTGCTGCACGAAGACCCAGATCCCGGAGATCGCGCCCGTGCCGCCCCAGCCGATCACCATCCACATCAGGGTCATCTCGTGGAAGAGCGGGATGGCCAGCAACGCCACGACGGTCAGCACCAGCCAGAGCGTGTCGAGCACGATCGCGCGGGACGGACGGCCCTGGGCGAAGGAGACGAACCGGCCGACCTCCTGCACGGCGAGAAGTGGCATCAGGGCGCCGACGACGACGAGCGACGAGCCGAGCCCGCTGTCACCGAGCAGCATCACCCCACCCGCGGCGGCGATGAGCACGGCGGCGCCGACCGCCAGCAGGAGCGCGCTGCCGAGCACGGCGCGTGGCCGGGTGTCGGCGTCCTCCGGGTGCACCATCACGGTCCACGAGACGAGCGAGCGGACCAGGCTGCCCTGGACGAACACGAAGACGAGGAGCACCAGGGCGAAGCGGCCGAAGTCGGCCGGGTCGAGCACGTGGGCGGACCAGATGAAGACGACGAGGCTCGCGACGCTGAAGATGATGTTGTCGATGGTGACGGCGCTCATCCGCCGCCGGGCCCCGGCCGCGTCGCTGGTGTTGCCGACCGGCCCGTCGGTCTCGGCCGCCGCGACCTGTCCGGTTTCCACCATGCCCTGAATCCTCCCAGACGGGTCGGCTATCGTCCGGTGGTCATCCAAGAATCCTGCGTGGAGGTTCCCCGTGCCGTCCGCTCTTGCCTATCGCTCGCTCCGCCGCGTGGCCTCTGCGCCCGTGGCGCGCCAGATCGTGCAGCGCCTGCGCGCCCAGCACGACGAGCTGCTGCTCGCGATCGGCCGCCTCGAGAGCCACGTGCTCGCGTCGAACACCAAGCCCGACAGGCTCGACGACATCGAGTTCAAGGTCTTCTCGCAGTTCGGTGAGGACGGGATCCTGCAGTACCTGATCCGCAGCATCGGCCGGCATCCCGACTCGTTCGTGGAGATCGGCACCGGCGACTACCGCGAGTCCAACACCCGCTTCCTCGTGCAGAACAACAACTGGCGCGGCCTCGTGATCGACGGCGGCGAGGCGCACGTGAAGTTCGTGCTCGGCACCGGCATGAGCTGGCGCCACGACGTCGAGCCGGTGAGCGCCTTCGTCACGCGGGAGAACATCAACTCCCTGATCAAGGACAACGGCTTCGAGGGCGACATCGGCGTGCTGTCGATCGACGTCGACGGCAACGACTACCACCTCTGGAAGGCCGTCGAGGTGGTCAACCCGGCGATCGTGGTGATGGAGTACAACGCGCTCTTCGGCCCGACCGCGACGATCTCGGTGCCCTACGACCCGTCCTTCGTCAACAGCGAGGCCCACTACTCCCAGCTCTACTTCGGTGCCTCGCTCGGCGCGTTCGTGCACCTGGCCGGCGAGCGCGGCTACCGGTTCGTCGGCTGCTCGAGCAACGGCGCCAACTCGTTCTTCGTCCGCGACGACATCGCGGGCGACCTGCCGAGCCTGACCTCGGAGGAGGGCTACCGGGCGAGCCGGTTCCTCACCTCCCGCAACCCCGACGGCACCATGTCGCGGATGCGCAGCGTCGAGGACCGGCTGCGGCTGATCGGCGACCTCGCGGTCCTCGACGTCAGCACCGGCACGACGACGACCGTCGCCGCTGCCTGCCTGCCCGGAGGCACCGACTGATGGCCGCGAAGGACCCGCACCGGATCCCGCTGCACCGGACCCGTCACCTCGTCCGGGTCACCCGCGCCAAGACCCAGTTCACGATCTACTCCCTGCAGCTGTTCTTGGCCGCCTGGCGCGGTCAGCTCAAGGAGATCTGGGTGGGCGACTCCCACGCCGCCCTCACCCCGGCCCGCGAGCTCGGGAAGCCGCTGCGCCACATCGAGGACGGCCGGTGGGTCTGCCACCTCGGGCCGCGCCTGCAGTTCTCGATCGCCCGGCAGGGCCTGCCGCCGGCCGTCCTGCGGATCTTCCGCCTCGTCGGTCGCACGAAGCACGCCAAGGACGTCCTGTGGATCTACAGCTTCGGCGAGATCGACGTGCGTTGCCACCTGGTGCCGCGGATGCACGAGCCCGGCACCTTCGACTTCGTGCCGCTCTACCTGGAGAAGATCCGCGAGGCCGCGCGCGCGACCGGCAGCGACCGCGCACTGGTCTACGTGCCGCCGCCGGAGAGCGACGTGGCCGAGGAGCAGACCGGCTTCCCGGTCGTCGGGACGCTCGAGGAGCGCACCCAGGCGCTGCACCTGATGCGGGACGCGATGCACAAGGCCGTGGCGTCGATGACCGATGACGGACCGGAGATCCTGCTCGTCGACTGCATCGACGAGTTCTCCGACGAGCACGGCATCTGGCAGTGGCGCTACACCTACGACGGCCTCCACACCAACGACGAGGGGCGCGCCGTCGTACGCCGGGAGATCGATCGCGTGCTGGCCGCAGCGGACGCCGGCCGATGACCGGCGTGACGTGCCCGGCCTGCGGGTCGAGCTCGGTCCACGTCGGACCGGCCAGTCGCCGTACGGCCTCCGTGGTGGCGCGCTGCGGCGAGTGCCGCGCGCAGTTCCTCGTCGAGGAGACCACGGCACCGACCGAGGTCGTCTCGACCGACGAGGTGTCGGTGGAGTACGTCGCCGACTGGGTCGAGAAGAAGCGGGAGGGCATCGGCCCCGCGGTCTGGCGGGAGAAGCTCGCGTGGCTGGCCGAGGAGGTCGCCGACATCGAGAAGCCGAAGCTCTACGACGTCGGCGCCGGTGGCGGCGAGTTCCTCGCCGTCGCCCGTGACGAGTACGGCTTCGTCGTCGGCGGCAACGACATCCTCGAGGGCGCGATCGCCGTCGCGCGCGAGCTGAGCGGGGTCGACCTCGACCTGGGCGACCTCTCCGAGCAGGACCACGAGGACGTCTTCGACGTCGTGACGATGTGGTGCGTGCTCGCCCACGTCCGCGACGGCGAGCGGATGATGCGCGACGTCCACCAGATGCTCGCGCCCGGCGGGCTGCTCTTCCTGCAGACGCCGCACAACACGATCGCGGACCGGATGTCCTACGGCGCGCGCGTCGCCAGCGGTGGCCGGGTGGCCCGGATCTCGGACCGGCGGCTCGCCGGCCACCACCGGATCCTGCACACGAAGCAGAGCATCACCACGCTGCTCGAGCGGGTCGGATTCGTCGACGTCCGGGTCGATCCCCAGATCCGCTACCCCATGTCGTCGGAGGCCTACCTCCACTCCCTGCGCGCACCGTCGTGGTCGCTGAAGCCGGTGTCATGGGCCATGGACAAGGCGATCGCCAGCGGGGCAGTCCCGCGGATCACGCTCGACGTGCAAGCACGCAAACCGCAGCAAGCAACCGCGAGATAGGTTCCCCCCGTGCGCCAGCGCCTGATGATGCTCGTCTTCCTGCTGCCCGCGAGCGGTCTCAAGATCAAGATCTTGAACCGGCTCGGGCACCGGATCCACCCGACCGCGCGCATCGGCATCTGCTGGGTGCAGGCCGTCGAGCGGTTCGAGATCGACGAGGGCGTGCAGATCGGCAACTTCAACGCGTTCCGCTACCTGAAGCTGGTCAAGATCGGCAAGGGCTCGCGGATCGTGATGTTCAACTGGTTCCTCGGCGGCTCCGGCTTCGAGCCCGGCGCCGTCGACCACGGCGCGCTGCGCACGCTCCGCATGGGCGAGCACGCGCACATCATCTCGATGCACTACGTCGACTGCGGTGGTGGCGTGATCATGGAGGACCACTCCTGGATCACCGGCATCCGCAGCACCGTGCTCACCCACGCGTTCGACCCGCAGAACGGCGGGCTCATCCTCGAGCCCGTGACCCTGGAGAAGGCGGCCGCGATCGCCACCAACTGCACCGTGCTGCCCGGCGTCACGATCGGCGAGGGCGCGCTGCTCGCCGCGGGCTCCACCGCGTGGACCCGGCAGCAGGTCGCCGCCGCGCACCTGCACGGCGGCGTCCCCGCCCGCCGGCTCGCCCCGATCGAGATCGAGGCCTCGCTCTACGACCGTCACCGCTATCAGGGGTAACGCCGCGGGGACCCCGTCCCACCTGCTAATTTCCGCCCGTTCCCCACAGAGGATTTGAGAGACATGACTGACTACCAAGGCTCGATCCTGGCGATCGTCACCTCGCTGCTCGAGCGGTCCGACAAGGGCGACGTCGCCGTCGCCCTCGACACCGCGATCCACGGCGACGGGCTCGGTCTCGACTCGCTCGAGACCGCCGAGCTGTCCGCGATGCTCGAGGACGAGTTCGGCAACGACCCGTTCGGCGCCGGACTGATGCCGGAGACCGTCGGCGAGATCGTCGACTTCTACACCGAGGGCGAGTCCGTCTCCGCATGAGCGACCAGCCACGCACTGTCGTCATCACCGGCGGCAGCAAGGGGCTCGGCGCGGGCATCGTGCAGTCGTTCCTCGACTCCGGCGACCGGGTCGCGACCTGCTCGCGCTCGGCCACTCCCCAGATCAAGGAGTGGGAGGCCGACTTCGGCGATCGGTTCCTCTTCCGCGAGGCCGACATCAGCGACCGCGAGCAGTCGGGCGCGTTCGTCAAGGCCGTCACCGACCAGTGGGGCGCGGTCGACGTGCTCGTCAACAACGCGGGCGTCGCACGTGACGGCATCCTCGCGCTCTTCTCCGACGAGGACACCGACACGGTCATCGACCTCAACCTCAAGGGCACGATCCACCTGACCCGCGCGGTCGTGCGCAGCATGCTCACCCAGCGTGCCGGGCGGATCGTGAACATCTCCTCGATCACCGGGCTCACCGGCTACCGGGGCCTGACCGTCTACGGCGCCACGAAGGCCGCCCTCGACGGCTTCACGCGCGCGCTGGCGCGCGAGGTCGGGTCGCGCAACATCACCGTCAACAGCATCGCTTCGGGCTACCTGAAGACCGAGATGAGCCACGGGCTCGACGACGGTCAGCTGGGCCAGATCGTGCGGCGTACGCCGGCCGGCCGGCTCGGCGACCCCGACGACATCGCACGTGCGGTGCAGTTCCTCGTCGACGAGCGCAACGACTGGATCACCGGTCAGGTGCTGGTGGTCGACGGCGGGCTGACCTGCTGATCGCCCGGTGAGCACCCGGCCGCTGGACCCCACCGAGGTCTACTACGAGGTCGTCGACCGGATGTGGCCGATGAACGCCCTCGGCGTCATCGAGCTGACCGCGGAGCACACCCCGGCCGAGGTCGATGCCGCCTGGGCGCGGGTGACCACGGCCGTCCCGATCGTCGGGGCCCGGGTGGTGCGCACGTCGCCGCGCGAGGCCCACTTCGACTTCGCCTCGTCGGTGGTGGCGCCGGTGGCGGTGCACGCCGAGCTGCTGGAGATGCTGGCCGCGGTGAGCGGCACCCACGTCTCGCTGGACGGTCCGCTGGTGCGCTGCGCGATGTCGCCGGGCTCGGCGGGCGGCACCGGGCTGGCGCTGACGGCGCACCACTCCGCGCTCGACGGACGGCCGATGGCGCAGCTCCTCTTCCTGCTCGCGCGCGCCCTGGACGGCGACACGCTGTCCGGGCCGCTGTGCGCGCCCACGTCTGGGCTGGGTGCCTTCACCCTGCCCGAGCGGGACTGGACCGGTCGACGGCAGGAGATGGTCGCGGTCGCGCGCGAGATCCGTGACGAGGAGGGGTTCGTCGGCAACGGCGAGGTGCCGGACTGGTACTCCCGCACGCTCGACGGTCCCCGCGACCTCGCCTACACGCTCTTCGACCTCTCCCCCGAGGAGGGGCAGGCACTGATCCGCTGGTCGAAGTCGCAGGGCGCGACCGTCCACGGGGCGCTCACCGTCGCGACGCTGAAGACGATGAGCGCGCTGACCCCGGGCGCCGCGCGGATGCCGCTGTCGACGACCGTGGACCTGCGCGTGCGCGCTCGCGAGGGGGCGGTCGACGCGGTCGGGCAGTCGGCCGCGGTCGTGTCGGCATCGTTCGACGTCCGCGAGGACCCCGGCCTGCTGGCCCGGCACGTGTCGGAGGACATCCGGCGCCGGGTCGACCGCTGCGAGCCGGAGCTGTTCTTCGCGCTCTCCGGAGTCGAGAAGCTGCCCGTCGGGGAGGCGACCGACAAGGTGGTGCGCCGCTGGATGGAGAGCGCCACGCCCGCGCCGAACCTCAGCAACCTCGGGGTGGTGACCGGCGAGGCACCGGCCACCGTGCGGCGGGTCTGCGTCGGCCTCGCACCGACCCCCAACCAGGTCTTCTTCATCGCGGCGACGACGTTCCGCGGGAAGACGACCTTCATCCTCAGCTTCGACCGCAACCGGGTGTCGATCGACCCCCAGGTCTTCACCGACACCCTCCGCGGCGAGCTCGCCGCGCTCATCGAGGAGGCTCCACCCGCCGTGACCCAGCCGTGATCGAGCTCCTGCGCCGCGGCGCCGAGCGCCAGCCCGACGCCCTCGCGATGATCGCCGAGGGCGGCGAGTGGAGCTATGCACGACTCACCGCCGAGGCGGAGGCGCTCGCCGGAGGACTGCGCGCGGCAGGCGTCACGCGCTTCGCGATCGTGTCCAACGACATCCCGCTCGTGGTCGCGCTGCTCGCCGCCTCGTCGCTGATCGGAGCGGAGGCGTGCACCTACGCGCCCGACATCACGGTCGAGGAGATGGCCCGACAGGCCGCTGCCTTCGCCCACGACGTCGTGGTGTCGGACCGTCCGGAGCTCGCCTCCGGTGGGGTGCGCATCGTGGCACCGGACGAGGTGCGGGGTGAGCGGGTCGCGGACGCCGTACTCCCGGAGCGGCGACCGCTCCTCGTGCTCACCACCGGCAGCACCGGCACGCCCAAGGGGGTGCGGCACGACTGGTCCCGGCAGCTGTCCCGGATGGCCTCTGCGCGCGACGGTTCCGGCCAGGTGTGGTTGCTGGCCTACGGTCCGCAGCAGTTCGCCGGCCTGCAGGTCCTGATCCACGTGCTCGGGACGGGCGCGACGCTGGTGGCGCCGTCCGTACGGCGACCGCAGGCCGTCCTCGAGCTCATCCACGACCACGCGGTGAGCCACATCAGCGCGACGCCGACCTTCTGGCGGTTCATGCTGGCGGAGTTCCGCGCCGACGCGCGGCCCGTGCCGCCGCTCCGGCAGGTCACCTTGGGCGGCGAGGCCGCCCCGGGAGCGCTGCTGGAGGAGCTGCGCGCGACCTGGCCCGAGGCTCGCATCTCGCACATCTACGCCGGGTCGGAGTTCGGATCGACGGGTTCGGTGCGCGACGGCGACGACGGTCTCCCGGTCTCCCTGCTCTCCGGGGCCAACGACGCCGACGTCAGCCTCAAGATCGTCGACGGCGAGCTCTACGTGCGGTCCGGGGCCAGCATGCTCGGCTACTACGGCGACGACGACCGCCCGCCCGACGAGTGGTGGCCGACCGGCGACCTGGTCGAGGTCGTCGGCGACCGCATCGAGTTCCGGGGCCGCAAGACCGACGTCATCAACGTGGGCGGGGTCAAGGTGCACCCGCTGCCCGTCGAGGACCGGGTCACGGCCGTCCCCGGCGTCCAGGCGGCGCGGGTCTACGGCCGCGCCAACGCCCTCGTCGGCGCCGTGGTGGCTGTCGACGTGGTGCTCGGGCCCGGAGCCGACGACAAGGCCGTCAAGGCCGCCATCCGCGGGGCCTGCGCCGACCTGCCGCGACCCTGGCAGCCCAAGAGCATCGTGGTCGTCGAGGAGCTGGTCATGAAGGAGAACAAGGTCGTCCGGGGTGGCGCGGGCGCGGACTAGGGGTCAGTCCGTCGGCGCGAGCTCCTCCTGGCGCCGAGGACGCGGACGCGTGCCTTGTGCAGCTGCGGCATCAGTCCGTAGATGACGATCGGGACCGCGACGGTGGCGAGCACGAAGGTGCGGAGCACCGGCGACATCGGGCGGAGCCAGTCCGCGAGCGTCAGGTTGATCAGGGTCAGGGTCGGGAACACGCAGAGCCAGATCATCAGCGCGAGCTGGTGCTTGGTCGGCGGGCCGATCGGACGGGCGTTCGGTTCGGACACGGTTACCTCTTCTCGTTCGTGAGTACGGCGTCGAGCACGTCCTGCTCGACGAGGTCGTTGTTGATGGCGATGGCAGCGGCGGAGCCCTGCCCTGCCGCGGTGATCACCTGGGCCCGGGGGTCGGCCGCGTTGCCGGCGGCCCAGACGTCCTCGACGGTCGTGCGACCGGAGGCGTCGACGAGGGGCCAGCCGAGGTGGTCGACGCCGGCGCCGAGTGCGACGAGCAGGGCGCTGTGCGGCACGAGGTGAGGCCGGACGAAGACGGCCGCCCGCGGGACCACCCGGCCGTCGGCGAGCTCGACGCCGGTCAGCCGGTCGTCCTCGACGACCAGCCGGGCGACCTCGCCCACGACGACCTCGATCCCACGTGCCGCGAGCCGCTCGACCTCCTCCCCCGTCAGCGGCGAGCTGCGCGCGAAGTACACGACGTCGGCGCTCCACTGCCGGACGAGCAGCGCGTGGGCAACCGCACCCGGCGCACCGCCGAGCACCCCGAGCGGCTGGTCGCGCACCTCGTGCCCGTGGCAGTACGGGCAGTGCAGCAGGTCTCTCCCCCAGCGTCCCGCGACACCGGGCAGGTCGGGAACCTCGTCGCGCAGCCCGGTGACCATCAGCAACCTCCGCGCGACGACGCTCCCGCCCGACGCGAGCGACAGCGCGAGCTCGCCCGTCGGCGTACGGACGACGTCGGTGACGGTGTCGGCGACGAGCTCGCCGCCGTACCCGAGGACCTCCTGGCGTCCCACGGCCAGCAGCTCGCTCGGCGCCATGCCGTCGCGCGACAGGAACCCCTGCATGCGCGCGGCAGGGGCGTTGCGCGGGCGGGCGGCGTCGATGACGACGACCGAGCGGAGCGCCCGGGTGAGGACGAGGGCGGCGGAGAGCCCGGCGGCTCCCCCGCCGATGATCGCGACGTCGTAGGTCCGGTCGGTGGTGTCCATGACAGGGAGCGTGCGGGCCCCGTCCCGACAACGGCAACATTTGTTGCCAGAACTGGGACGAACCGGGCCTGATGGGGCCATGGACGACGCCAGCACCCGCATCGCCGCCGCGCTCGACCAGGTCGGCCCGCGCCTCAAGAGCCTGCGCTCGCTGCGCAAGGTGAGCCTCGCGGACCTCGCCGAGCGCACCGGCATCTCCAAGAGCACCCTGTCCCGGCTCGAGACCGGGCAGCGCAGGCCGAGCCTGGAGCTGCTCCTCCCCCTCGCCCAGGCGTACGGCGTCCCGCTCGACGAGCTCGTCGGCGCCCCCGCGGTCGGCGACCCCCGGGTGCACCTCAAGCCGCACCAGGTCAACGGCCGCACGGTCATCCCGCTGACCCGCCAGGCCGGCGCCGTCCAGGTCTGGAAGATCGTCATCCCGACCACGAAGAGCAAGGTCGACCTGAAGACCCACGAGGGCTACGAGTGGATGTACGTCATCGCCGGCCGGCTCCGCGTCGTGATCGGCGAGCACGACCTGCTCCTCGGACCCGGCGAGGTGGCGGAGTTCGACACCCGGGTGCCGCACTGGTTCGGCAGCGACGGCGAGGCGCCCGTCGAGGTGCTCTCGGTGCTCGGCAAGCAGGGCGAGCGGATGCACGTGCGCGCCCGCCCGAAAGCGCGGTCACGCGACGACTGACGAGGCGTCAGCCCCGCAGCACCTTCTCCATCGCCTTGCCCTTCGCGAGCTCGTCGACGAGCTTGTCGAGGTAGCGGATCTTCTGCATCAGCGGGTCCTCCACGTCCTGCACCCGGACGCCGCAGACGGAGCCGGTGATCAGGGAGGCGTTGGGATTGAGGGTGGCGGCCGCGAAGAACTCCTCGAACGTGGTGCCGTCCGTCAGGCGCCTGCCCAGCTCGGCCTCGTCGAAGCCCGTCAGCCACGAGATGACCTCGTCGAGCTCCGCCTTCGTGCGGCCCTTCTTCTCCACCTTCGTCACGTAGTGGGGGTAGACCGATGCGACGCTGGCGGTGAAGATCCTGTGCACCGAACCAGCGTAGGTCCGGACCCGCCCACGAGGAGCCGAGGACATGACCACTTCTCCCATCATCGGAAGAGCCACCACCGGCCTCATGGGCCGGATGCTCGCCGGTGGCCTCGTGCTCCAGGTCGCCGGACTGCTCGTCGCCTGGTACGCCGTGCCCCGCACCACCATCTCCGTCGACGGGCCGGACGAGGTCGGCGACCGCACGGTGATGCTGCTCGGTGTCCTCATGTTCGGCCTCGGCGGGGTGCTGTCCCTGATCGCGGTGGTGGCGTTCGGCGTGCTCCTCGGTCTCCGCGCGCGTTCCGGCGACTGAGCCGCCGCAGGGGGTGGGCCGTCGGGCCGTCCACCTCGTGCCCGTACGGTTGCCACGTGGCGAAGGCGTTGCTCCTGGAGAACATCCACCCCGCGGCCGTCGAGGTCCTCGAGAGCTCCGGCTACGAGGTGGACCTCCGGCTGGGCTCGATGTCGGAGGAGGAGCTGTTCGAGGCGCTCCCCGATGTCAGCCTCCTCGGGATCCGCTCCAACACCACGGTCACCGAGCGCGTGCTCGAGCAGGCGCCCGAACTGGTCGCGATCGGCTGCTTCTGCATCGGCACCAACCAGGTCGACCTCCCCGCGGCCGCTGCGCGCGGCGTCGGGGTCTTCAACGCGCCGTACTCCAACACGCGCAGCGTCGTCGAGCTGGTGATCGCCGAGATCATCTCGCTCGCGCGACGGCTGCCGGAGAAGACGCAGCGGATGCACGAGGGCGTGTGGGACAAGTCCGCGCGCGGCAGCCACGAGGTCCGCGGCCGGGTCCTCGGCATCGTGGGCTACGGCAACATCGGCACCCAGCTCTCCACAGTTGCCGAGGCGCTCGGGATGGACGTGGTGTTCTACGACACCGCCGACAGGCCGGCACACGGCACCGCACGTCGCCTGCGCTCGCTCCGCGAGCTCCTCGAGGTCGCCGACGTGGTGAGCCTGCACGTGGACGGGCGGCCGGGCAATGCCGGCTTCTTCGGTGCGAACGAGTTCGCGGCGATGAAGCCGCGGGCGCTCTTCGTCAACGCCTCGCGCGGCATGGTCGTCGACTACGACTCGCTGCGCGACCACCTGCTCTCCGGGCACGTCGCAGGCGCCGCCGTCGACGTCTTCCCGTCCGAGCCGAAGGCCCAGGGCGACACCTTCGAGTCGGTGCTGCGCGGCCTCGACAACGTGATCCTCACCCCGCACATCGGCGGGTCGACCCAGGAGGCCCAGGAGGAGATCGGCTGGTTCGTCGCCGAGAAGCTGGCGCGCTTCGCCGGCGAGGGCAGTACGGCGCTCTCGGTCAACCTGCCGGCCGTCCTTCCCGCCCCGTTCACGCCCGGCCACCGGCTCGGACTGTTGCACCGCAACGTGCCCGGGGTGCTGGCCGAGCTCAACGCGGCGTTCGCCGCGGCCGGTGACAACGTCGTCGACCAGCGGCTGTCGACGCGCGACGACCTCGGCTACGTCGTCGTCGACGCGTCCGCACCGCTCTCGGCCGAGGCGGTCGCGCAGGTCGGCCAGGCGCCGTACACCCTCTGGGTGCGCACCTGGTAGCTGATGGCCCGGGCCCCCGCCCTCAGGTGCGGAGGTGGAGGTTGATGCGGGGTCCGTGGGTGTAGACCTCGCCGATGGGACGGGTGTGGTCGGGGGTGTGGAGGAGCCGGATGCGGCGGGTGCCGGCGGGGGTGACCAGGCGTGCGAGGCCGTGGGGGCTGGACCAGCGGTAGACCGCGAGGTCGAGCTGGTCGCAGCGGTAGGCCAGGTGGGTCTTGGCCCGGTGGTGGCGTCGGGTCAGGGGTGCGTCGTTGTGGTCACCGGTCTGCCCCGCCGGCCCGTCGGGGTCGTAGGGGTGAGGGTGGTCGTGGTCCAGGCGCTTCAACCCCCGGCTGGTGGAGTGGGGGAACACGTCACCGCCGGTCCTGAGCAGGGTGCGTTGCCTCACGAGGGTGGGGTGCTCATAGCCACTGACCCGGGTGGTCTTGTTGAGGTCGACCACCGGGAGGACCTCGACGTCGCGGTCTCGGAGGAGGTCGCCGAGCTGGTCGATGAGGATCGGACCGAAGTCCTCCACCCGCGCGACCCCGGCCAGGATCCCGCACAGGACCAGGTCGGTGACGTGCACCACGACCTGCGCCGGACGACGGTCACGACGCCGCTTGACCGGCTCAGGCCGGGACGG
Source organism: Nocardioides candidus (assembly GCF_041321175.1). Taxonomy (NCBI): domain Bacteria; kingdom Bacillati; phylum Actinomycetota; class Actinomycetes; order Propionibacteriales; family Nocardioidaceae; genus Nocardioides; species Nocardioides candidus. Next base: position 801,917 of record NZ_JBGGWC010000002.1, read on the forward strand.
GTCAGGTTGGGAGGGGTCGGTGTCCTGGGTGGCGAGGAACGCTGCGGCCCTCTCCGGTGCGGTCAGCAACATCTCGAACGCCGCGGTGCGGCACTCCTCGATCGAGGGCCGGTCACCGGCGGCGTCGGCCTCGGAGTGCTCGTAGAGCGCTTCGGCGAGGTCCTCGACGTTCTCATGACCCCGCACCGCGGCCCCGGCGGGCAGCTTCGCGCTGATCCGCCGCGTCGCCGGCTCCCCGGTCTCCTCCACCACCTCACCAGGACGCACCCGCGACAGCCACACCCCGGTGCGGCGGGCATCCTCCTCCAACCGCGCCCGGTGCGCGGCGGGGTCGGCCTCGATGATCTTGGCCTCCGCGATCCGCAACAGCTCCCCCGGCGGCTGCAACCGCGCCCGCCAGATCGCCGCGTCCACGACCCCCACCCGGTCAGCGGGGAGCTTGCGCGTCATCCGGGCGATCCTGCGACCCACCCACGCATCGACCTCCAACCCCACCACCGCGCTCAACACCCGGGGAAGCCGGTGGCGCAGGTCCAACGCATCGGCCGCATCGTGCTCGGTGGCGACCACCCCCGCCTGCCGCGCCCACGCCAGCTCAGCGAAACACAGGTCCGCCACGCCCGGCGTCCCCTCACCACCGATCCGCCGCAGGTGGTCACCGCCCCGCCGCTTCGACACCGCCCCCGGGGCCTCCTGCGGATCACCCGAGTGCAGGTCACACCACGCCAACAACACCCCCAGGTCCCCCACCTCCGCCCGACGCCGCTCCCGCACACACTCCTCCGATGCTGCGAGCACACCCGCAGCATCGAGATCGGAGAGATCGGCGAACGCCATACGGTGATTCTAATAGAACATCTGTTCGTTTTCAAACCATGTCGACACCCTGTGGAGCAACCCCGCTCGGTACGTTGGGGACCATGCGCCCCACCCGCCGACGCCTGCTCTGGACGGGGCTCTGCGCAGCGCTGGTGCTCGTCGTCCTCGGGGGCCTGACCATCCACGGCACGCTCTGGCCCAACCGCCTCCTCGCCGCCCACTACGACGTCCGCGGCGTCGACGTCTCGCACCACCAGGGCCCGATCGACTGGGAGGCCCTGGCCGGCGACGACGTCGACTTCGCCTACATCAAGGCGACCGAGGGCTCCTCGCACGTCGACGACCGGTTCGCGGCCAACTGGCAGGACGCTCGCGACGCCGGCCTGGTCGTCGGCGCCTACCACTTCATGAGCTTCGACTCCCCTGGCGAGGACCAGGCGAGGAACCTCGTCGCCGCCGTACCTCCGACGCCGGGAATGCTGCCTCCGGTCGTCGACCTCGAGTCGTACGGCGAGTACGTGGACCACCTCCCCGACGCGAGCACCGTCCGGCCGATCCTCGACGACCTCCTCGCCGCGCTGGAGGAGGAGTACGGCGTCCCGCCGATCATCTACACGACCGGCGACGTGTTCGACGCCTACGTCGATGGTGCGTACGACGACAACCCCGTCTGGATCCGCTCGGTGCTCCTCCCACCCCACCTCCCGGGAGGCCGTGACTGGACCTTCTGGCAGTACTCCGACCGCGACCACCGGGACGGCATCGACGGTGGCGTCGACATGGACGTGTTCGCCGGGACCGAGGAGGAGTTCGCCGACCTCCGCCTGTAGTGCGCGAGCTGTGGCAGGGTGCCGCCCATGAGGCTCTTCGGCCGGCGCAGGCCCGACGACCCCGATGCCATGTGGTCCCTGGCGCAAGGCGTGGTGGACGGGCATCCCACGATCCTGCGCCGCAAGCACACCCGGCGGGACAGGTCGCGGCCCGTACGGGTGACGGTCAAGCTCGGCGTGGCCCGGCCCGACGAGCACGGCTTCCCCGACGGTGCCGAGATGGACCAGCTCTCGGAGATCGAGGAGCAGCTCTTCACCGAGCTCGAGCAGCACGGCGCGGAGCTGGTGCTCGTCATCACAGCCAACCGGGCCCGCGAGTTCATCGCCTACGGCGCCGACCACGAGTGGCTGGAGGCGTGGGGACCGACGGTCCTCGAGCGCTGGGCGGAGGGGCGCCCGGGCACCGGGGTCGAGGCCGCGCTGGAGCCCGACTGGGCGACGTACCGGGCCTTCCCCGTGCGCTGACGGCCCGGTACGCACGTCATCAGATGAACATTCGCGGGTTTTCGGTGCGGCGCCCTTTCGCTGCCCCACCCCTACCTGCGTATGCTGTTCCTTGTTGAAGGGGTGACCCCCACAAGGCCACTCCCCGCCGCCGATTGCTGGCGGTACATCTTCAATGTTCTTGGTTTTCGGTTCAGCTGGACATCAGACGCATGCAGATGTTTTCAGCTCCCCGCGGCCGGCACGGTGTCGGCCGCAGAACAACCGAAGGAAAGAACATGACGCAGGGCACCGTGAAGTGGTTCAACGCCGAGAAGGGCTTCGGCTTCATCGCGCAGGACGAGGGCGGCCCGGACGTTTTCGTCCACTTCTCCGCCATCCAGACCCAGGGCTACAAGAGCCTCGAGGACAACCAGCGCGTCGAGTTCGACGTCACCCAGGGCCCCAAGGGTCCCCAGGCCGAGAACGTTCGCGCCGTCTGAACCACGCACGACCGACAGCCCCACTCGCTTGCGAGTGGGGCTGTTCGCATTTCGGGGCGGTCAACGAGAGCGAGGCTCCTCGACCTCGCCAGAGAACTCGGCGACCTTGTCCGCCTTCACCCAGTCGCCGTTGGAGAGCTTGATCTCGAGCTGGTCCTCGCTCGTCCAGCGCGCACCGTCGACAGTGGACTCGCCCTGTTTGGTCGAGACCTTCAGGTGCCGATGGAAGGCCGCTAGGGCGAGCATCGTCTGCAGGTCGGACGGACGAGTCGCTTCGTCAGCCGTCGGCTTGCCCGGGCCGGCCCCCTTGCCCGCCCCGCGCCCTGGGTCGCGGCGCTGCCGTAGATGTCGATGAGTGCGCGGGCAACGAGTCCTCTTGCCTCGACGGCAGCGGTCGCAGCCGAGGCCCTCCCGCGTACGTCGCCGTCCATCACCTTGGCCAGCGAGAAGAGTCCGACGGCCAGCACCAAAGCGGTCGACAGGAGGGAGCTGGCGAGCACCAGGTCGTTCTGGTCCTTCAGCCACGCCGTGATCGTCGCGACAGAGCCGGCTGCCGCGCCCGTACCTGTGATTGTCTTGATGAGTTTCTGGGTCGACGTGGTGATGTTGAGCGTGAAGTCCTCGATCGCAGACTTCGTGCCCGCCGCCTGCTCCTCCGACTTCGGCAGCAGCGACAGCGTCCCCAGGACGGTCGTCAGCGCCTTGAGCTCGTCATCCGAGATTGCGAGTTTCCGGTCGTTCTCCCCCATGTCACGACTCTCCGCCCAGCGTTGTAGGGATGCTGACTCAGCATGAAACTCCTCGCCCCACCCAGGCGTGGCAGGTTCCGTCAAACTTTGCTTTGGCGCTCCCGTGGTACACAGACGCCATGGCGGACGACTTCAATCGGTCCTCGTGGGAGAGGCGGTGGTCCCAGGTGCTGAGGGACCACCCCGAGATGCTCGCCGAGAAGCCGCCCAACCGGATGCTGGTCGCCGAGGCGGGCGGCCTGACCCCCGGCCGCGCGCTCGACGCGGGCTGCGGGCACGGCGCGGAGACGATCTGGCTCGCATCGCAGGGCTGGACGGTGACGGCGGTCGACTTCTCGGCGGCCGCCCTCGACCACGGCCGCACGACGGCAGCGGCCCTGGGGCGTGAGCTCAGCGACCGCATCGACTGGGTGGAGGCCGACCTGGACAGCTGGGCGCCGACGCCTCGGGCCTACGACCTGGTGAGCTGCCTCTACGTCCACGTGGCCGGCGACATCCCCGAGACGGTCGCCCGGCTGGGCTCCGGGGTCGCGCCTGGCGGCACGCTCCTCATGACCGGCCACCTGCCGGTGGATCCCGAGACCGGCGAGCCGACCCGCGCCGCTGGGCAGACGCAGGTGACGGTCGACGGAGCGCTCGCCGCGCTCGGCGTCGGCTGGCAGGTCGAGGTCGCCGAGGAGCGGCGTCGCGAGGACGGGTCGGGGGCCGACGCCGTCGTGCACGCCGTGCGCCTCTAGCCCCTCAGGGCGTCAGCGCGGCCGTGATCTCCGCGGCCGACCCCTCGCGCACGGACGCGTGCCCGGTGCCCGCCCACAGGTGCGCGACCTGCGCGTCACCCGCGGCGGCCGCCGCGGCCCGGAGGGGCGCGGTCAGGTGGTGCAGCTGCGGATAGCCGGGCGGCGCATCGCGGTGCTCGGTCATGAACCGGTTGACCAGTCCGCGCGCCCACCGGCCGGTGTAGGCCCGGGTCACCCCGGTCTCCGCCGTCGACGGATCCCGCAGGGCCGCGCGATGGACCGGCCTGGTGCCGGCTTCGCCGGCGAGGAGGTACGCCGTCCCGACCTGTGCCGCGACCGCCCCGGTGTCGAGGACGCCTGCCACAGCGGCAGCGTCGGCGATCCCGCCACCGGCGACCACCGGCACCGGCACGGCCGCGACCACCGCGGCGAGCAGCTCGAGCAACGGCGTCCCGTCGGGCTCGGCCTCGAGGTCCCACGTGCCTCGGTGCCCGCCGGCCTCCGGCCCCTGCACGGCGAGCGACGCGGCGCCGCGCGCCACGGCCGAGCGCGCCTCCGCGACCGTGGTGACGGTGACCGCGGTGAGCACGTTGCGGTCGGCCAGCCGCCGCAGCGCGTCGGCGCTCGGGCAGCCGAACGTGAACGACACGACCTCGGGGCGAGTGTCCAACACGACCTCGAGCTTGCGCTCCCAGTCGTCGTCGTCCCACCGCGGCTCACCCAGTGCCGCTCCCAGCCGGGTGGCTTCCGGCTCGATCGCCCGCCGGTAGGCATCGACCGCGGCGGGATCGGCCTCGAAGGGAGCGACCAGGAAGAGGTTGACCCCCAGCGGACCCGAGGTCAGCGCGCGAGCGGCTTCGAGGTCGGCGGCCAGGGCGTCGCCGCCCCGGTAGCCGGCCGCCAGGAAGCCCAGCCCGCCCGCCTCGGTGACGGCTGCCGCGAGCGCCGGCGTGGTCGGTCCGCCGGCCATCGGGGCGCCCACGACGGGCACCCGCAGCTCCCGGAGGTCCAGCACGTGTCCAGGCTAGCGAGGCGGCGGGCGGCTACTCGGGCTTCTGCAGCGAGATCCACCGCCACAGCAGCACGGTGCCGGCCACCAGGCCGACGCCGATCAGCGCGTACCAGCCCTTGCTGGGCAGCGGGTCGGTCAGCAGGCCGATGACGACGCCCACCACCGGGACGGCGATCCAGACCAGGGCCATGCTGACCCACATCTGGGTGACGGACGGCGGCGGTTGGTCGCTCATCGGTGGCTCCTAGAGGCGGTGGGCGGCGGGGACGAGCTGTTCGATGGCGGCCAGGCCGGCGGTGTCGTCCTGGTGGACGACGGCCACGTCCCAGTAGGTCTGCGCCCGGATGCCGACCTTCTCCTCGAGCGGAGCGGTGTGCTCGCCGATCTCGTCGACCGTCGTACGGCCCAGGGCGTTGCCGCCGTTGCCCCACACGGCGACGTCGCTGTAGCCCAGCTTCGCCAGCCTCGGCCAGACGGCGAGCGGGTCGTTGCCGGCGATCCGGGACAGGCGGTGGTCGTACTCGAAGAAGAGCACCGGCCGGGCTCCGCCCCACGCCTCGGTGATCGCGGGCACCAGCTCGACGTCGTAACCGTCGGTGTCGCTCTTGATCAGCCGCAGGTCGGCGAAGGAGGGGTACTTGTCCCTCAGCGCCTCGGGCGTGATCGTCGGCAGCGCGTCGCCGACCTCGCCCTCGGCGAAGCGCGTCGTGCCGCCCGTACGGACGGCGGTCGTGGCCCCCGTGCCGGGGTCGGGGGTCAGCAGCGCCTCGACGACGGCGACCCGGGGATCGTCGTCGACGTTGAGGTGGAGGTACTCCAGGAAGTAGGGATCGGCCTCCACGCAGAGGATCTGGGCGTCGGTCGCGTGCAGGATCTGCAGCGCTGAGTCACCGACGTTGGCGCCGACGTCGAGCACCGTGACCGGCGCCGAGGGACCCGACTGGTCGGCGAGCGCGGCGGCGAGCTGCACGAGGTTCTGGCCGTAGGGGCCGTCCCCGGCGTAGTCGGGGAGGCGGTGCGGCCACGGCAGCACCATCTTCACGCCCTGGACCTCCCGCACCACCTTGCGGTGGGGGAAGCGGTCGCGCACCCACCACCCGACGTGGTGGCGGACGTTCGACGGCAGGTCTCGGAGCTTCGGGGGCACGACGGGCAATTTAGTGCTGACCTCCGTTGTCTTTCAGCAGGACCAGCCGGCGAACGCCTGGCCGGTCATCTCACGGAGGGCGGCGACCTCGGGGGCGAGCTCGGCGCGCAACCGGGCGAGGGACTCCTCGCTCGGCTCGGGACGCTCGACGGGCTTGCTGATCCGACGGGTCACGAAGTTGCGGAACTGGGTGAGCCGGTCGGTCGGCAACCTGTGCATCAACCGGATCAGGGCGGGACGGCGCAGCGCCTGGTACCACCCCGGGAGGGTGCCCTTGTCGCCGTAGGAGTTGCGCGGGCGCAGCGCCTCGTCGTCGAGGTCGATCGCCTCCAGCCCGAGGAACTCGAAGATCCGCTTCATCGTGGTCTGCGGGTCGTCGCGCAGGTCGGCGAGGTCGATCACCATCACCTGCGCGGCGTCGAAGCGGCGGTGGAGCTCGCGCAGCTGGGTGGCGTAGCGGCTCGGGGCCACGATCCGGTTGTGCGGCTGGTCGACGTCGGACAGCGCCGACTCGATGTCCTCGGTGATGACGCCCCAGGTCGCCTCCTCGACGTACTCCGCGATCGCCCGCTCGACGGGGTCGCGCACGAGGTAGAGCAGCTTGGCGTCGGGCACCAGGTCGGCCATGCGGTCGACGACGCCGGGGAAGACCGGCCACTTCGTGTACTGCGGCGTCGACTCCCCACGGTAGGTCGCACCGGCGTCGTAGTAGTCCTGGTAGCGCCCGATCCACGACCGGCAGTCGGGGTCGGTGAAGAACCGCATCTCCTTGTCGCGCGACATGGAGATCGCCGGGTGCAGCGCCAGGTAGTTGTGCAGGCTGGTCGACCCGGCCTTCGCCGCACCCACGACCACGAGGTTGGGGAGCCGGGACGGGTCCGGCGCCACCGGCGTCGAGTCACCGCGCGGGCGCCGGTCCTTGGCCGCGACCGAGAGGTCGCACCAGGGGCAGATGTCGTGCGGGTGGCCGTCCGCGGCCAGCAGCCAGCCGAGCTTGCGCATCTCGACCGTGGTGCTGCAGGAGATGACGGGCGGCACGCACAGGTCGCACTGCAACGAGACGAGCTCGTCGCGGCCGTCCCGGGCGAAGCGGGTGAGGACGGTCATCGACTACCGGCCGAGGAGGCGCGACATCTGCTCCATGTCGGCGTCGACCATCAGCTTGGCCAGCGCCTGGGCGTCGGTGTCGGGCTTCCAGCCGAGCACCTCGCGCGCCTTGCTCGCGTCGCCGATGAGCGCGTCGACCTCGGTGGGCCGCTCGTAGGCGTCGTTGTAGCGGACGTGGTCCTCCCAGTTGAGGCCGGCGTGGGAGAAGGCGTAGTCGCAGAACTCCCGCACGGTCGTGCCGATGCCGGTCGCGAGCACGTAGTCCTGCGGCTCGTCGTGCTGCAGCATCCGCCACATGCCCTCGACGTACTCCTTGGCGAAGCCCCAGTCGCGGATCGCGTCGAGGTTGCCGAGCGTGAGGTGGTCGGTGATGCCGAGCTGGATCGACGCGACACCGAGGGTGATCTTGCGGGTCACGAAGCTCTCGCCGCGGCGCGGGGACTCGTGGTTGAAGAGGATCCCGGAGACCGCGAAGAGGTCGTAGGCCTCGCGGTAGTTGACCGTCACCCAGTGGGCGTAGACCTTCGCGGCGCCGTAGGGCGAGCGCGGGTAGAACGCCGTACTCTCCGACTGCGGCGGCGGGGTCGCGCCGAACATCTCCGAGGTCGACGCCTGGTAGAAGCGGCAGTCGATCTTGGCCGCGCGGATCGCCTCGAGGAGGCGCAGCGTGCCGGTGGCGTCGGTCGACGCGGTGTACTCCGGCATCTCGAAGGACACCTTCACGTGGCTCTGGGCGCCGAGGTTGTAGACCTCGTGGGGCTCGATCTCGCGGATCAGGTTGACCAGGCTGACGCCGTCGGTCAGGTCGCCGTAGTGCAGGTGGAGCGAGGTGTTGGTGTGCAGGTGGTCGATCCGGCTGCGGTTGAGCGTCGACGCGCGCCGCACGAGCCCGTGCACCTCGTAGCCCTTGTCGAGCAACAGCTCCGCGAGGTAGGAGCCGTCCTGACCGGTGATGCCGGTGATGAGTGCGCGCTTCGTCACGCGGGTCACCGTATACGGCCGGTAGGGTGCTCGCGCTCCGAGTCCGCAACTTCGCAGCATCCGCCGCTCTCACCGTGAGGATCTCCCCCATGCACCTGGTCGTCGACGCGGTCGTCGTCCGGTCCGGCAGCTCCGCGATCGTCATCGAGCACCTGCTCCGCGGCTGGACCCAGGAAGCTCCCGACGACGAGGTCACGGTGCTGGTGGGCCCGGAGGGTCCGGCGTTCACGGTGCCCGACGGCTACCGCACCGAGACCGTCACGCCGCCGGTCCGTGGACCTGCCGGTGCGCTGTGGCTCCGCACCTTCGGCGTACGGCGGGCCGCCCGGGCCCTGCGTCCCGACGCCGTCCTCGCGGCCGTGCCCGCGACCGGGCTGGTCGGCTACGGGTCGGGCACCGGCAACCGGGGCCTGATCCTCTACGACCTGCGCCACGAGCTGCGCCCGCACCAGTTCTCGCGCAGGACCCGCTTGTCGCGCACCGTCTCGTGGAGCTGGACGATGAGTCGCGCCGACGGCATCTACACGATCTCCGAGCGCACCCTGCACGACCTCCAGGCGCGCCACCCGCGGCTGGCGCGCAACGGCGCGGCGGCACAGCTGGGCGCCGACCACGTCGACGACTGGCCGCGGGCCCACGGCGCGGGCGGGACGCCGTACGCACTGGCCTTCGGGCACTTCGGCAACAAGAACGCCGACGCGGTCATCGAGGGCTGGGCGCGGTTCTGCGCGACCGACCCGACCTGGCGGCTCCGGCTCGTCGGCATGGGCTCGGCCGACCGCGCCGCTGCGACCGAGCGCGTCGCCGCGCTCGGGATCGAGGACCGCGTCGAGCTGATGCCGTGGCTCGACGACCAGCAGTTCCAGGACTGCTTCGTGGGCGCCGGCCTGGTGGTCTTCCCCTCCGACTTCGAGGGCTTCGGCCTGCCCGCCATCGAGGCGCAGCGGCTCGGGATCCCGGTCGTCGTGTCCGACGACCCCGCGCTGGCCGAGGTGACCGGCGGCCACGCGGCGGTCGCGCGCTCGACCTCGCCCGCCGACCTCGCCGCGGCGATCGCCGAGGCGCTCGCCGCCACGCCCGAGCAGCTCGAGGCGGCGCGCGCCTTCACCGACCGCTTCGCCTGGCGGCGCACGGCACGGGTGGTGCGGACGTCCCTGCTCGCCTCAGACTGACAGGTAGCGGGCGTCGTGCTCGACGCCCGTGCGCAGGCGCTCGCGGTGCACCTGGACCATGCGACCGACGAGGTCGGCGAAGGTCGTGGTCGCGCGCCAGCCCAGCACGGCCGCGGCCGGCTCCGGGTCGGCGACCAGCACCGCGGTGTCGGCGGGCCGGATGAGCTCGGGATCCGTCACGACGTAGGGCGCGGGGTCGTCGATGCCGGCCGCGGCGAACGCCGTGACGAGCAGCTGGTCGAGCGTGTGGGTGACGCCGGTGCCGATCTCGAGGTCCTGCGGCTCGTCGCCACCGAGCATCCGGCTCATCGCGTCGACGTAGTCGCCTGCGAACCCCCAGTCGCGGCTGACGTCGAGGTTGCCGAGGCGCAGGCCGGTGCTGAGGCCGGCGGCGATCTCCGCGACCCCCCGCGTGATCTTGCCGGTGACGAACACCGCGGGCCGCAGTGGGCTCTCGTGGTTGAAGAGGCGCGCGGAGCAGGCGTGCAGGCCCCGCTTCAGGCGGGCCTCACGCACGGCCTCCTCGGCCGCCGCCTTGGCCGTGGCGTAGGGGCTGTGCGCGGCGGACCCGGCGACCTCGGCCGACGAGGCCTGGAAGAAGCGTGGCTCCCGGCCGGTGCGGTCGCGGAGCTCGACGAGCGCGTCGAGCAGCGTCACGACGGCCGTGTGGTTGACCGCCTCGGTGATGGCGGGCTCGTCCCAGCTGCGCGCGACCGAGCTGACGGCGGCCAGGTTGTAGACCTCGTCCGGCTCGACCGAGCCGACCAGGCCGCGCACGTCGTCACGCGCGCAGATGTCCATCTCGACCAGCTCGACACCGGTGAGGTAGGCGGCACACAGGTCCGCGGGCGCGGTGCCCGGCAGCGTGGCGCCGACGACGCGCGCACCGGCAGCCAGGAGCAGGCGGGAGAGGTAGATGCCGTCCTGCCCGGTGACCCCGGTGACCAGGACGGTCCGTCCCTGGAGATCGCGCACGGGCGTCAGCGTAGGGAAACGCCCGCGCCGGCGGGCGCCTTCGGGCGCTTCCGGACGGCGCGGCGCCCGACCGGGGCGGTGTCGCTGGGGGTCTGGAGCAGGGCGGGGTCGAGCATCGCCAGGGCGGCCAGGGAGGCGGGGACCCACATCGTGCGGTCCCAGAGCCCGGGGAACGTCGGCGCGACGCCCATGAACACCCACACGACATAGGTCAGCCGTCGCATCGGGTGGAGGGAGAAGAGCGGTCGGGCCAGCGGGTAGAGGACGAGCAGGTACGCGAGCAGCCCGATCACCCCGGTGGCGACCGCCGCCTCGAGGTAGACGTTGTGGAACTGCTCGACCCCGTCGAAGCCGGACCCGAGGATGGGTGAGCTCCAGAACCGGTCGAACCCGACGCTCAGCGCGGCGTCGCGCACGTTGTCGGACGCGGTCGCGGTCCCTTCCCCAGCCAGCCGGCCGATCGCGGAGCCCTCGCCGCTGAGGCTGACGATCAGCGGCAGGCTGATCACGCCCAGCGAGGCGAGGATCGCGAGGCCGATGCCGGCGAGCGCGGACCGCTCGACGATGGGGACGAGCAGGATGATGACGACCAGCACCACGACGGCGGCACGGCTGCCGCTCATCACGATCGAGGCCATGCTGGTGGCCACGAAGCCGGCCAGGATCACGCGGGTGCGCACGTCCTTGTGGTGGCGGACCAGGTAGAGCACGATCGCGATCGACGTCAGGCCTGCGACGCCGAACGCGTTGGGGTGGTGGGTGAGACCGTCGTAGCGGCCGCCGTACACCGGACCCTCGACGACCGCCTTCATCGTGCTGAGCAGGTGTCCGCCGAGGTAGGACCAACAGAGGATGTCGACGATCTTGTAGTGCGGGCGCCACCACGCCATCACCAGCGGGAGCGCGCCGACGAAGAACAGCCACTGCACCGCGTAGAACGCGTTGACGAAGAGGTTGCCGGTGATCATGACGGCGATCAGGCTGCAGATCGACATCAGCATCAGGCCGAGGATGTAGATCGTCGGCACCTTGAGCCGGTTGCCGACGAAGGTCGGCGCCAGGTGGATGATCGCGGCGATCACGAAGACGTCGGTCGGCGGGACGCCGCCGGTGATGTTCTCGATGCCGCGGTACATCGGCGCGGACGCGAAGGCCGCCATCATGCAGGCGATGCCGGTGGTGCGGGGCCCGACGGTGAGCAGCACGACGAGGTACGCCGCCAGGACGATCGCGACCGCTGCGTAGAGCAGTCCCTGGCTGGCCACGGCGACGAGTGCGGCGGTCAGCAGGAACGCGACGCAGGTGACGATGATCCCCCGGTCCGTCCTCGTGCTCACTGGTCCTCCACTCCCGGCAACGCCCGGAGTCTACGGTGACGCGTCATCCCCCGGCGAAGGGCGGCAGGAACTCGACCGTCGCCCCTGGCTCCACAACGACCGAACCCGGCTCCCGGCTACCGACGGGTCGGTCGCCGACCAGGACGGAGCAGACCGCCAGCACGTCGGCGAACCGGCCACCGGGGTGGCGCGCGACCGCCGCGGCGACCACCTCCGCCAGCGTCAGCGGACCGGTCGTGTCGAGCGCGTCCTCCGCGACGCCCGCTGCCGACCGGGCGGCAGCCCAGTAGCGGACCCGGATGACCTGCGTCTCATTCACCGCTCGCTCCCTTCCGCGTCGTCCGCACGTTTCGGTATCGTGCCCCAAAGGAAAACCGGCCGAGGCCCAGTGTTGCGTTTCGGTCTCTCAACGGCACGTCGTGCCAGTGAGGAGACCCGCGATGAGCACTCTCCTACTCCTGACCAGCGCCCTGCAGCCCTCGGCCGAGGTGCTGCCCGGTCTCGCCCTGCTGGGCCACCAGGTGAAGATCCTGCCCGCCGAGGGCAGTGCGCTGCTCGAGGCCCCCGACTCCGACCTCGTGCTCGTCGACGGGCGCCAGGACCTCGCCGGCTCACGCGACCTCTGCCGGCTCATCCGCACCACCGGCACGGACGTGCCGGTCCTCCTCGTCGCCACCGAGGGCGGGCTCTCGGTCGTCTCGCACGACTGGGGCATGGACGACGTGGTGCTGCACACCTGCGGTCCCGCGGAGCTCGAGGCCCGCATCAAGCTCGCGATCGGCAGGCTCAACGCCACCCGCGACGCGGCCGACCCCGAGGCCCACGTGATCCGCAGCGGAGAGGTCGTCGTCGACGACGCCACCTACACGGCCAAGGTCGGCGGCCGGGTGCTCGACCTGACGTTCAAGGAGTTCGAGCTGCTGAAGTTCCTCGCGCAGCACCCCGGCCGGGTCTTCTCGCGCCAGCAGCTGCTCCAGGAGGTCTGGGGCTACGACTACTTCGGCGGCACCCGCACCGTCGACGTCCACGTGCGGCGGCTGCGTGCCAAGCTCGGCCCCGAGAACGAGACCCTCATCGGCACCGTCCGCAACGTCGGCTACCGCTTCGTGCTGCCGGCCAAGGACGGGGCCAAGGACGCGACGGCCGAGTCCGCCCGCGCGGCCGAGTCCAGCGACGCCTAGAGTCGCGGGCGTGAGCGCGCCCGACCCCCTCGCCGCCATCGCGGCCGTGCGACGGGCCTGTCTCGTCGCCGACGGGCACGACCCGGTCGACGAGGCGGTCCACCTGCGGCTCAAGCACCGCGGCCTGGACGCGACCGACTCCTGGGTCGAGGACGACGGCTTCGCGCTGCGACACGCGGCCGCGCTCGACCTCGCCGTGGCGCCCGACGCCCGCGGCGCCGGGCTGGGCGGGCGGCTCGCCGCCCTCGCCACGGCCGACGACGGCCCGCTCGCGGCCTGGTCGCACGGCGACCACCCCGCCGCGCGCCGCCTCGCCGCGCGCCTGGGGTTCGCCCGCACGCGGGAGCTGTGGGTGATGCGCCGGCCCGCCGCCGTACCGCTGCCGGAGGTGGCCGTGCCGCCGGGCGTGACGATCCGCGGGTTCGAACCCGCGGACGCCGACGCGGTGCTGGCCGTCAACGCCGCCGCCTTCGCGCACCACCCCGAGCAGGGCGCGATGTCGATGGCCGACCTCGAAGAGCGACGGGCGGAGCCGTGGTTCGACCCGGCGGGCCTGCTGCTGGCGGTCGACGAGGACGGCGCGCTACTGGGCTTCCACTGGACCAAGCAGCACGACGCCGAGCACGGCGAGGTGTACGTCGTCGGGGTCTCCCCCGACGCCCACGGGCGCGGTCTCGGCAAGGCGCTCACGATCGCCGGCCTGCGCTATCTGGCCGCGTGCCGTATCGAACAGGTGCACCTGTTCGTTGAGTCCGACAACGAACCTGCGCTCCGGCTCTACTCCGGCCTCGGGTTCACCCACCAGCCCGCGGACACGCACGTGCAGTACGAGCGCACATCCCACCAGCCGCAACCGTCACACGAAGCCCCTTCTCACAGATAGCATCGACCATCATGAGCTCGGTCACCGACGACGAGCCCACGCCTGACGAGCCTGGGCTCGATGAGTCGCGCCGTGGACGCGGCCGCTCGCGCCTCCCCTGGCGCCGTCGGGAGGAGGAGCCCGAGCTCGCCGAGATGGACGCCGAGGAGGTCGAGGCCTTCATCCGGCGCAGCGCCGAGCTCGACGATGCCGAGGAGCCGGACGACCTCGACGACGACCCCGACGAGGCACTCGACCTCGACGAGCCCGAGGACGAGGGGCCGTTCGAGGACATCGCGGGTCGCGTGACCAGCCGGCCGAAGCCGATCCACCGCGAGCAGCCCGACTACGACCAGTTCGCGCCCGACGGCGACGACGACGTCGACTGGTCCTCGCTCGTGGTCCCCGATCCGGCGCCCCGCAGCCGGGCCAGCACCTCCGCCCCCACTCCGGGACCGGCGAGGACCCCCGACCCGCTGGGCGACCCGCTGGCCGACCCGCTGGACGAGACGCTGGACGAGACGTCGGGCGACCCGTTGGGGGATCCGCTGATCGACCCGCTCGACGCCGAGGCGATCGCGGCCGTCGCGGCCGAGCCGCTCCCGGCGGAGTCCCTGCTGCCGCTGGAGCGCGAGCACGTCGAGGTGCCCGAGGGGGGTGAGGCGCTCGCCGCGCCCGACATCGACGCGGCCCGCAAGGTGATCGCCGACGCACTCGACATCGGGTTCGCCGAGCCGCTGCCCGACGCGCCCGCCGGCCGCAAGCTCTGGCCGCGCCGCAAGGGCGACGTCGTCGTCCCCCGACTGACCCCCGCACCCGAGACGCCCGAGGGCGCCGAGGTGCCGCCCGAGCTCGACACCGCCCACACCGAGGCGGTCGCCGCGCTGGCCGCCCAGCTGCGCCGCGACGCGGAGATGGCCGCGGCCGAGCAGGCCGCCGAGCGGCTCGCGGCCGAGGAGGCTGCCGAGCGCGCGGCACGGGCACGCGCCGAGGCCGACCGGCTCGCCGAGGAGCAGGCCGCGCTCGCCGCCGACGCCAACCGCGCCCGCACCGAGGCCGAGGACGTCGCCCGACGCGCCGCCGAGGCCCGCGAGGCCGCCGAGGCCGCCGCCCAGCAGACCGCCGAGCTCGCCAACGCCGAGTCCGCACGCCGTGAGGACGCCGAGCGCAACGCCCAGCTCCAGGCCGACCGCGCGGCCGCCGCGCACGCGGAGCGGGTCGAGGCCGAGGCCTTCGCCCGCCAGCAGGCCGCGCTGGCCGCCGAGGCGGCGTCGGCCCGGCAGGAGGCCGAGATCGCGGCCGAGGAGTACGCCGACCTGGCCCGCCGCGCGCACGAGGAGCGGGCCGCCGCCGAGGACCGCGCCCGCGCGGTCGCCGAGGCCGCCGCTGCCGCGGCCGCCGAGCACGCAGAGTTCTCCCGGCGCATGCTCGAGGAGCGCGAGGCCACCGAGCGCAGCTCTGCCGAGATCGCCGCCGCGCGCGCCGCGGCCGAGGAGTCGGCCCGTCAGCAGGCCGCGCTCGCCCAACAGGCCTACCAGGCGGCCGAGGTCGCCGAGCACCGCGCCCGGGTGCTCGCGGAGGAGGCCGCCACCAGTGCAGCCGTGCACGGTGCCCGCGCCCAGGAAGCGGTCGACCACCGCCTCGCGGCCGAGGCGGCCGCCGCCGAGCACGCCCAGCTGGCCCGCGAGGCGCACGAGGCCCGCGAGGCTGCCGAGATCGCCGCCCAGGAACAGGCCGAGCTGGCCCGGATCGCGCTCGAGACCGCCGAGGCCGCCGAGCAGCGGGCGCAGCAGGCCTCCGTCCGCGCCGAGGAGCAGGTCAACGCCCGTCTGGCCGCCGACGAGTCGGCCGCGCAGCAGGCGCGGGCCGCCGCCGAGGCGCACGAGGCACGCCGGCTCGCCGAGGAGGCCGCCCGCGAGCAGGTCGAGCTCGCCCGCGAGGCCCAGGCCGCGGCCGCCGCCGCCCACGAGTCCGCCGCCGCTCTCGTCGCCGAGGGTCAGGCCGCGTCCGAGGCGTTCGCCGCCGAGCGCGAGGCCGCCTCTGCCGCGCTCGCCGACGCCGAGCGGATCGCCGCCGACGCCAACCAGGCCCGCGTGGACGCCGAGAACCGCGCCCGGGACGCGATGACGGCCCTCGAGGAGTCGTTCGTCACCCAGCAGAGCGCGCTCTCCGCCGTGCAGGCCGAGCTCCTCAAGGCCGAGCAGCAGGCCCTCCAGCACGCCCAGGCGCGCGCCGAGGCCGAACGCATCGCCGCCGAGCAGGCCCAGGCCCGCGCCGAGGCCGAGACCCGCGCCGCCGCACTCGCTCTCGAGATCGAGGAGGCGCGCGCCCGCGCCGCGTCCGTGGCGTCCGCGGCGCCGGTCGTCCCCGAGGTCGTCGAAGAGCCGGAGCCCGAGCCTCAGCCCGAGCCCGAGCCGGAGACCGTGCTGGAGCCGGAGCCGGAGCCGGAGACCGTGCTGGAGCCCGAGCCGGAGCCGGAGCCCGAGGTCGTCGAGGAGCCGGAGCCCGCTGGGCCCACGGCCGCGGAGAGCCTGCTCGACCGATGGGCCGCGATCAAGCAGAACACCGGCTGGGAGGCCACCGCCCCGGTGCCGGCCGAGCCGCAGCCCGAGCCGGAGCGCGACCTCGGCGACCAACCCGACCTCGACGACGAACTGGGCTTGGACGGCGAGCTCGACCTCGAGGACGAGCCACCGGCGGACGGCCCCACGGCGGCCGAGAGCCTGCTCGACCGGTGGACCGCTCTCACCGCTCCTGTGCCCGCGCCCGCGCCGGTCGCCGACGTCGAGCCCGAGGAGCCGGCCCCGCAGGAGCCTCAGCACCGGACCCTGTTCGACCGCTGGAACGCTCTGAAGGAGTCGACGTCGGGCGCGCAGGTCACGCCCGAGCCCGAGCCCGAGCCGGAGGAGCCCCTAGCCGAGGTTGACGAGGTTGACGAGGTTGACGAGGTTGACGAGGTCGACGAGGTCGACGAGGTCGACGAGGTCGAGGACGACGGGTTCGACGTCTTCGACGAGGACTTCGCGGCCGACGATGACGACTTCGAAGACCTGGCCGCGACCGAGATCGAGCCCGAGCCGGAGCCCGAACCGGAGCCCGAACCGGAGCCCGAGCCCGAACCGGAGCCCGAGCCCGAGCCGGAGCCCGAGCTGGTCGGGACCGCGGCCAAGCACACGCCGTACCACTCGCGCCGCGGCAGCGGCATCCTGCCGCTCTTCGCGATCCTGGCGGCCCTCGGCTGCGCGGCCCTCGTGGGCAAGGCGGCGCTCGAGGGCACGCTGCGCGACGACATCCAGTACAACGCGATCCTCAGCGGTGTCACCTTCGTGCTGCTCCTCTACGCGCTCCGCGCGATCGGCAGCACCCGCAAGGTCGACCTCGACGACCACGGTGTGCTCAAGGTCCTGATCGGCGACTACAGCAGCACGTTCGACCTCACCAGCCCGAGCACCCAGATCGAGCAGGTCGGCAACCCCGGCCAGCGGACGTGGAAGATCCAGATCCTGCGCCGCAGCATGGCGCCGGTCGAGATCGACGCGAAGAGCGTGGACCCCCGTACCTTCGTCGAGGCACTGCGGCAATGGCGACCGGACCTGTAGGCGAGTCCCCCGTGGACTCGCTGGAGGCCGAGCGCGACGCCCTCGCCGCGCGGTGCGCCGAGGCGGAGCAGCTGCTCGAGGAGGCGATGACCGAGCTCGCCGCCGCCCAGCAGCGGATCGTGGAGCTCGAGGCCACGGTCGCCGCCGACGAGCCCTTCTCGATCTTCGACAGCAGCGGCGACGACCTGCGCCCCGCCGGTGGCTTCGCCCGCGACGGCAGCGACCCCCGCGTGCTGTCGATGCTGCTGGCCGCCACCGCCGTCGTCGCCGGGCTGGTGGCGCTGCTCGCGCTCCTCAACGGCAACCTCGGCACGCCGTTCGGGTTCGCGATGGTCCTCGCCACGCTCGCGCTCGCCTGGGCAGCGGCTCGCACGCGCGTGCAGTCGGTCGAGGTCAGCGTGTCGAACGGCGTCGTGTACGTCGAGCAGGGCGAGTCCAAGCACCGCTTCGACCTGCGCAACGAGGGCACCCGGCTGGAGATGCAGGGCTCGCCGGGCGACAGCTACTGGCAGGTGAGCTTCCAGCGCCGGGGGCTGGACCCCTTCGTGATCGACGGCGACATGGTCGACGCGGAGGAGTTCGTCCGGCAGCTGCGGGAGTGGCGACCGGACCTCTGAGGGTCCCTGCCTCAGACGAGGGCCGCGCGCAGCCGGCCGGCCAGCTCCTCGACAGCCGCGCGCGGGGCGGTGCCGACGCCGACGATGTTGAGGAAGCCGTGGATCAGGCCGGGGTGCCGCTGCAGCTCGACCTCGACGCCCGCCTCGGCGAGCCGGCGCGCATAGTCCTCGCCCTCGTCGCGGAGCGGGTCGAAGCCGGCGGTGACGACGTACGCCGGCGCCAGCCCGGCCGGGATCTCCGCGTCGACCACGGACGCCCGCGGGTCGAGGAGGTCCTCCTTGGTCTCGAAGTGGCTGCGCTCCGCGCGGTCCATGAACTCGCGGGTCAGGTAGAAGCCCTCGCCGAAGAGCTCGAGGCTGCGGTTGTCGCGGTCGAGGTCGGTGCACGGGTAGATGAGCAGCTGCCAGGCGAGCGGCAGGCCCTCGCGCGCGGCCGTCAGCGCGGCCGAGGCGGCCAGGTTGCCACCGGCGGAGTCGCCGCCGATGGCGATCCGCGCCGGGTCGGCACCCAGCGCGTCCGCGTGCTCGTGCACCCAGCGCACGGCCGCGTCGATGTCGTCGTGCGCCGCCGGGAAGACGTGCTCGGGCCCGAGCCGGTAGGTCAGCGCGAGGACCGGCACGCCGGAGAGCTCGGCCAGCACGCGGCACGGCGCGTCGTGGGTGTCGAGGTCGCCCTCGATGAAGCCGCCGCCGTGGACGAAGAGGAACAGCGGCCCGGGTCCCGCGACGGCCGGGCGGGTCGGCAGGTAGTGCCGGGCCGGGCGCCCGGCGACGCTGAGCTCGCGGGTCTCCCCGATCGGCTGGGTGCCGCCCACCAGCGCGGTCTCGCTGCGCATCGCCCGGCGCATCCGCTCGATCGGCACCTCCTCGTCGCGCCGGCGCACCAGCGACTGCAGCACGAGCATGACCTGCAGGTCGGGAGCCAGGGTCTGCCCGTCGACGACGACTGGGCGCAGTCGGGCGAGGTGCTGGAGCGGGGTGGACATCGCGGCGCGCAGGGCGAGGCGCTCGGCCACGGCATAGGGGTTCACGCCGACCAACGGTAACTGTCAGTCAGATGACTTGCACTTCGCCGACGCCATCTCCCGTTCACCCAGCGGTGCCACACTCTGCGCATGCCGCACGAGCACGCTGACGCCGCGGGCGCCGACCCTGCCGGTCCCGCGCACGACGGGACGCCCCCGACGCTGGCCGCCGTGCCGTCGTACGCCCCGACGGAGGTCGACCTCGAGGCCATCGCCGAGGTCGCCGACCGGTTCCTCGACCGGGAGCTCTCGTGGCTGCGGTTCAACCAGCGGGTGCTCGAGCTCGCCGAGGACGACAGCCTGCCGCTGCTCGAGCGCACCCGCTTCCTCGCGATCTTCACCAGCAACCTCGACGAGTTCTTCATGGTCCGGGTCGCCGGGCTCAAGCGCCGCATCGCGACCGGGCTGGCCGTGCGCGCCGTCTCCGGCCTGATGCCGCGCGAGGTGCTCGAGACCATCTGGAAGGAGGCCGACCAGCTCTCCCAGCGCCAGGCGGAGGTGTTCCGCGACCAGGTCGCACCGGCCCTGCTCGAGGAGGGCATCGAGCTGGTCCGCTGGGGCGACCTCGACAAGGACGAGCAGCGCGCCTGCAAGCGCCTCTTCAAGGAGCGCATCTTCCCGGTGCTGACGCCGCTGGCGGTCGACCCCGCCCACCCGTTCCCCTACATCTCGGGGCTCTCGCTCAACCTCGCCGTCGTCGTGCGCAACCCCCGCACCGGCAAGCAGCACTTCGCCCGGGTCAAGGTCCCGTCCAACTTCGACCGGTTCGTGCCGCTGGGCAACGACCGCTTCGTGCCGCTCGAGGACGTCATCAGCGCCCACCTGGAGCGGCTGTTCCCCGGCATGGAGGTGCAGGAGGCGCACACCTTCCGGGTCACCCGCAACGAGGACGTCGAGGTCGAGGAGGACGACGCCGAGAACCTCCTCGCCGCACTGGAGAAGGAGCTGCTGCGCCGCCGGTTCGGGCCTCCGGTGCGACTGGAGGTCGAGGAGTCGATCGCCCTGTCCGTGCTCGACCTCCTGGTCTCCGAGCTCGACATCAGCAGCGAGGAGGTCGTCCGGCTCCCCGGGCCCCTCGACCTCCGCGGGCTGCACGGCATCGCCGACCTGGCCCGCGAGGACCTGAAGTACCCCGCGTTCGTGCCGAGCACCCACCCGCTCCTGGCCGAGGTGGAATCGGCCGCGCCGGTCGACGTCTTCAAGGCGCTGCGCCGCCACGACGTGCTCGTCCACCACCCCTACGACTCCTTCGCCACCTCCGTGCAGCGGTTCATCGAGCAGGCGGCGGCCGACCCGCACGTGCTCGCGATCAAGCAGACCGTCTACCGCACCTCCGGCGAGTCCCCGATCATCGACGCGCTCATCGACGCCGCGCAGGCGGGCAAGCAGGTGCTCGCGCTCGTGGAGATCAAGGCGCGCTTCGACGAGCAGGCCAACATCCGGTGGGCGCGCAAGCTGGAGCAGGCCGGCTGCCACGTGGTCTACGGCCTGGTGGGGCTCAAGACCCACTGCAAGCTCGCCATGGTCGTGCGCGACGAGCCCGACGGCATCAAGCGCTACATCCACATCGGCACCGGCAACTACAACGGCAAGACGGCACGTTCCTACGAGGACCTCGGCCTGCTGACGACCAACGAAGCAATCGGCAACGACGTCGCCCACCTCTTCAACAACCTGAGCGGCTGGTCGCGCAAGGCGCGCTACGACGAGCTGTTGGTGGCGCCCGACTCGGTGCGCGCCGGCCTCGTCGACCAGATCCACGCGGAGATCGCCCACCACCGAGCCGGGCGGCCGTCGGGCATCCGCTTCAAGGTGAACTCGATCGTCGACGAGCAGCTCATCGACGCCCTCTACCTCGCCTCGCGCGAGGGGGTGCCGGTCGAGCTGCTGGTCCGCGGCATCTGCGCGCTGCGCCCGGGCGTCCCCGGCCTCTCCGAGAACATCACCGTGCGGTCGATCCTCGGGCGCTTCCTCGAGCACAGCCGGATCTTCTGGTTCGCCGGCGGCGGCGACCCCGTGGCCTGGATCGGGTCGGCCGACATGATGCACCGCAACCTCGACCGCCGCGTGGAGGTGCTGGTCAGGCTGCCGACCGAGGAGAGCCGGGTGGAGGTGCAGACCCTGCTCGAGCAGGCGTTCTCCGCGGACACCGATGCCTGGGTGCTCGGACCGGACGGCGAGTGGGTCCGGCACCCCGGTGCGGTGCACCTGCAGGAGTTCCTGATCGAGCGGCACCGCAGCCGCCGAGGCTGACTCCGAAGGTGGACGGCAGGTGAACAACGGGTGACGAGCCCGTGGCCGCCCGCTCACGGTGTCCGGAGTCACGCCTGATCACCCCACGACAGGTTTGGCAGCAGGCGATGTTCACCCCCTAGCATGATGGCGTTCGTCTCCACCTCAACGGGAGTCACTGTGGGTCTGCGTCTGCGTCCGGTCGACACGTCGTTCTACGACTTGTTCAGCAAGTCGGCCCAGCACCTCGTCACCGGGGCCGAGCTCCTGGCCGAGATGCTCTCCGAAACCTCTGACAACGACGACGTCGCTCGCCGGATGCGCGAGGCCGAGCACGCCGCCGACGAGACCACCCACGAGATCGTGCGGAAGGTCAACAGCACCTTCGTCACGCCGTTCGACCGGGAGGACATCTACAACCTCGGGTCCGGCCTCGACGACGTCATGGACATGATGGACGAGGCCGTCGACCTGATCCTGCTCTACGAGGTGGTCGCCATCCCGGCCGAGTTCTCCGAGCAGGTGAGCATCCTCCAGCGCTGCGCGGAGCTGACCGCCGAGTCGATGCCCAAGCTGCAGTCGATGAAGGGGCTCGACGACTACTGGATCGAGATCAACCGCCTCGAGAACGCCGGCGACAAGTTCCACCGCCGCACCCTCGCGAACCTCTTCTCCGGCGAGCACAAGACGATCGAGGTGCTCAAGCTCAAGGACGTGGCGGAGTCCCTCGAGGGCGCGATCGACGCTTTCGAGAAGGTCGCCAACATCGTCGAGCAGATCGCCGTCAAGGAGTCCTGAGCAGGTGGAGCTCGCGATCCTGATCGCGTTGGTGTGCATCGCCCTGGCGTTCGACTACACCAACGGGTTCCACGACGCCGCCAACGCGATCGCCACGTCGGTTTCCACGCGGGCGCTGACGCCACGGATCGCGCTGACGCTCGCGGCCGTCATGAACTTCATCGGCGCCCTCATCGGCACCGAGGTGGCGCACACCGTCGCCGACACGATCGGCGCGATCAACGGCAGCCACGGACTGCTCATCGTGCTCGGTGCCCTGGTGGGCGCCATCACGTGGAACCTCATCACCTGGTACTTCGGGCTGCCGTCCTCCTCCTCCCACGCGCTCATCGGCGGCCTGGTCGGCGCGGGCATGGTCGGTGGCGCGACGGTCAACTGGACCACCATCAAGGAGAAGGTGCTGATCCCGATGGTGGCCTCGCCCATCATCGGCTTCGCCCTGGCGTTCGCGCTGATGATGCTGTTCCTCTGGGTGCTGCGGAAGCGCAACCCGCACGCCATCAACCGCAACTTCCGCGCGCTCCAGGTCTTCTCCGCGGCCGCGCTCGCACTCGGTCACGGCCTGCAGGACGCGCAGAAGACGATGGGCGTCATCCTGCTCGCCCTCGTCACCTACGACCCCGAGCGCTTCGACATCGACCACCTCCCGATCTGGGTGATCCTCGCGGCGGCCGGCGCGATCAGCCTCGGCACCTACTCCGGCGGCTGGCGCATCATGCGCACCCTCGGCCGGAAGATCATCAAGCTCGACCCTCCGTCGGGCTTCGCCGCCGAGACGGTCGCCACCAGCGTCCTCTACGTGATGGCGATCCACTTCAAGGCTCCGGTCTCGACGACCCACACCATCACCTCCGCCGTGATGGGTGCCGGCGCGACCCGCGGCCGCGGAGCGGTGCAGTGGAACATGGCCGGCACGATCCTCATGGCGTGGGTGCTGACCTTCCCCTGCGCCGGCCTCGCCGCCGCAGCGGCCTACGGCCTGCTCAACGGCGTCCTGCCGGTCTGACGGCCGGCACCCCGGCTCACACGGTCAGCGAGTAGCCCCGGCCACGGATCCGTCGTACGACGGCCGCGGAGCCCAGCCGCCGGCGCAGCCGTGTCACGTGCATGGCGATCGTGTTGCCACCGGGCCGGGTCTCCTCGGTACCCCAGAGCGCCTCGCGGAGCTCGTCGTCGGTCACCACGCCGGGCGCGCGCAGCATCAGGGCGCGCAGCAGCTCGAACTCCTTCAGCGGCAGGTCGGCGATCCGCTCCCCCGCGATGAGCACCCGGTAGGCCGCCGCGTCGAGCTCGATCGGACCGACCGCCACGCGCGCGTGGTCCTCCAGGGAGCGCGAGGAGTGCCTGAGCAGCTCCCACAAGCGGTCGGCGGTGAACGGCCGGGCGGCGATCACGCACAGCGTGCCGTGCCGTCGTACGACCGAGGCGAACTCCACCACCCCCATCCCGGGAGCGTCCGGCGCGACGACGACCGTGTGCGGGTCGAGGCGGCCGTACTCGACGAGTCCGTCCACGGTGGTCGCGACCCGCGTGAGGTGGACCCCCCGTCCTGCCATGGCATCGGCCAGCTCGGCATCCTCCGGCCCGGGGTCGACCAGGAGCAGCTGGGCTCCGACCGTCTCGGGCCACCGGTGGAGGAAGAGGCGACGCCCGGAACGCACGCCCATCGTCAGGATCAGCCGAAACGGCCCGAGATGTAGGCCTCGGTCGCTGGGTTGTCCGGGTTGGCGAACATCTTCGTCGTCGGGTTGAACTCCACGAGGTGGCCAGGCTCGCCGGTCGCCTTGAGGTTGAAGAACCCCGTCTCGTCGGAGACGCGCGCCGCCTGCTGCATGTTGTGGGTGACGATCACGATCGTGAACTCGGACTTGAGCTCGTGGATCAGGTCCTCGATCGCCGCCGTCGAGATCGGGTCGAGTGCCGAGCACGGCTCGTCCATGAGGAGCACCTGCGGCTCGACCGCGATGGCGCGGGCGATGCAGAGCCGTTGCTGCTGACCGCCGGAGAGGCCCATGCCGGGCTTGCCCAGGCGGTCCTTGACCTCGGTCCAGAGGTTCGCCCCGCGCAGCGACTTCTCGACGATCGCGTCGGCCTCGGACTTCTTCATCTTCTTGGAGTTCAAGCGGTTGCCCGCGAGGACGTTGTCGTAGATCGACATCGTCGGGAACGGGTTGGGCCGCTGGAACACCATGCCCACCTGCCGGCGAACCGCGACCGGGTCGACGTCGGCGCCGTAGAGGTCCTGCCCGTCGACGACGATCTTGCCCTCCACGCGAGCGCCCGGGATCACCTCGTGCATCCGGTTCAGCGAGCGCAGGAAGGTGGACTTGCCGCAACCCGAAGGACCGATGAACGCGGTGACCGCGCGGGCGCGGATCGACATGGTGACCCCCTCGACCGCGAGGAAGCTCCCGTAGTAGATGTTCAGGTCCGAGACGTCGATGCTCTTGGCCATTGCCGAATCCCTTTCAGTGCCCGGTCTTCGGGGCGAAGATCTTGCCGATGATGCGTGCGGCCAGGTTGAGGACCATCACGATGATGATCAGCAGCAGGGCGGCGCCCCACGCGAGCTCGAGGGGGTCCTGGCCCTGCTTGTACTTGCTGATGATGAAGACCGGCAGCGTCTCCATCCGGCCCGAGAGGATGTTGGTGTTGACCACGTCGACGGCACCGACGGCGACGAGCAGCGGGGCGGTCTCGCCGATGACCCGGCTGATCGCCAGCATCACGCCGGTCAGGATCCCGCCGAACGCGGTCGGGATCACCACCTTCAGGATCGTGCGCCACTTCGGCACGCCGAGGGCGTACGACGCCTCGCGGAGGTCTGCCGGCACCAGCCGCATCATCTCCTCGCCTGCTCGCACGACCGTGGGGATCATCAGCAGGGACAGGGCGACCGAGCCCATGATGCCGCTGCGCGTGCCCGGGTCGCCGAGCTCGGTGAAGAGCGCGACGGCGAAGAGGCCCGCCACGATGGAGGGGATGCCGGTCATCACGTCGACGAGGATCGTGACGATCCGAGCCAGCGCGCTGCCCTTGCCGTACTCGACGAGGTAGATCGCGGTCATCAGGCCGATCGGCACCGAGATCACCGCGGCACCTGCCGTGACGACCAGGGTGCCGAGGATGGCGTGCTTGATGCCGGCGCCCGGCAGCTGCTTGAAGGTCACCGGGTCCAGCCGCGAGGTCTGGTCGTGGGTGAGGAACGACCAGTCGATCGCGGGGATGCCCTGGATGAACGTGTAGGACAGCACCCACACCAGCGGGACCAGTGCGCCGAGCACGGCGTAGCAGACAAGGATCGTCATCAGCCGGTCGACGGCGCCACGGCGGCCCTCGACGGCGTAGGCCCAGGTGGGGAGCGCGACGACCAGCACGGCGGCGGCGAGGACGAGGACCGCCACCCAGGGGATCTGGAGGACCACGCCCACCAGCCCGCCGAGGGCGAGCGCGACCACGCCGGCGAGGAGCGGCGCCTGCCGCGGCAGCCGGGCAGCGGTCAACGGGAGCGCCGTCGTCGCGAAGTCAGCGGCGTAGTCGTCGGTGACGCTCACGAGAACCGCCTCTCCGACCGGGCCACGATCCAGCGGGCCGCGAAGTTGACGAGGAAGGTGAAGACGAAGAGCACGAGGCCGGTCGCGAGGAGCACCACCTGGAGGTCGACGTCCTCGCCGTGGAAGTTCTGCGCGATGTTGCTCGCGATGGTCGCCGGGTTGTCGGAGGTGAGGATCTTGAACGTCACCTTCGGGCCCTGCGCGTTGAGCACGAGCAGCACGGCCATCGTCTCTCCCAGCGCCCGGCCCAGGCCGAGCATCATCCCGGCGATGATGCCGGAGCGGGAGTGCGGGAGGACCGCGTAGCGGACCATCTCCCAACGGGTGGCGCCGAGCGCCAGGGCCGCCTCCTCGTGGAGGCGCGGCGTCTTGCTGAAGACCTCGCGGCAGATCGCCGTGGCGATGGGCAGGATCATGATCGCCAGCACGATGGCGGCGAGGAAGACGGTGCGACCGGTGGCGGAGAGGGTGCCGCCGAAGAGCGGCACCCAACCGAGCTCGGCGTTGAGCCACTCCTGGATCGGCTTGCTCGCGGGAGCGAGGGCCTTCAGGCCCCACAGGCCGAAGACGACCGACGGCACGGCAGCGAGGAGGTCGATCACGTAGGCGATCGGGGTGACCAGGCGGCGCGGGCCGTAGTGCGACAGGAACAGCGCGACGCCGATCGCGAAGGGCATCGCGATCGCCATCGCCAGCACGGCGACGAGAGCCGTGCCGAACAGCAGCCCGGCGGCGTACGGCGAGAAGCTGGTGTAGGGCGCGTAGAGCGACTTGTCCGCGGTGAACCCCGCCGACCCGCGGATCGCGAGGAACACGAACACGGCGGCGAGCGCGACCATGATGCTCACGCCCGCCGCCGTTGCGGCGCCCTGGAAGATGCGGTCGCCCAGCCCGCGGCGCCCGAGGAGGGACTCCCCCTCGGGCGCCGCGGGCCGGTCAGTCGTGGAGCTCACGATCAGGAGATCTTGTCGATCTGCGCCTGGGCCTGGTCGGCGATGTCGCGAGGCAGCTCGGCAGAGAAGGCGTTCGCGGCGGCGGCCTTCTGGCCGTTCTCCGAGATCACGTAGCTGAGGAACCCCTTGACGACCTTCGCCGCGTCGGCGTCGTCGTAGCTCGGGCACGCGATCTCGTAGGAGGCGAGGAAGATCGGGTACGTGCTCGGGTCGGTGCTCGTCCGGTTGAGGTCGAAGGTGATGATCGACTCCTCCGTCCCGGCGGTCCGCTCCGAGGCGGCCAGCGCGGCCGCGGCACCGTCGGCCGACGGCGCGACGTAGGTGTCGCCGACCTTGATCTTCGCGATGGCCAGGCCACTGCCCTGCACACCGGCGTCGTCGGCGTAGCCGATCGTGCCGTCGCCGGCCTTGACCGAGTCGACCATGCCCGAGGTGCCCTCGCCGGTCTCACCGGTCGTGGTCGGCCAGTCCGAGCTGTGCGGGGTCTTCCACACGTCGCCGGCGGCCTTCTCGAGGTAGTCCGTGAAGTTGTCGGTCGTGCCCGACGAGTCCGACCGGTGCACCGGGGTGATGTCGGTGCTCGGCAGGTCGGCGTCGGGGTTGTCGGCCTTGATGGCGTCGTCGTCCCACGTCGTGATGGAGCCGTTGAAGATGCCGGCGATCGTCGCGGGCGAGAGCTGCAGGTCGTCGACACCGTCGAGGTTGTAGACCACGTCGACCGGCGAGATGAACGCCGGGAACTCGATCGGGGTGGCGCCGCAGGTCTCGGTCGCCGAGGCGATCTCGTCGTCGCTCATCGCCGAGTCGGAGCCGGCGAACAGGTAGGCGCCGCTGATGAAGTTCTCGCGGCCGGTGCCCGAGCCGACCGCGTCGTAGGTGATCGTCACGTCGGGGTTGTCGGCACCGAAGCCGGCGCGCCAGGCCTCCTGGGCCGACTCCTGGGCGGACGAGCCGCCGGCGGCGACGTCTCCGCTGAGTCCGCTCACGCCCGAGCCGCCGTCGGTGCCGCCCTTGTCGTCGTCGGAGCAGGCCGAGAGCGAGAGCGCCAGGGCGAGCACGGCGACGCCCGGGACGACTGCCCGGCGAATGTGGGTCACGTTCAAGAGATTGCCTCTCAGAAGCTGAGGGGCTGCGGTGTCGGAGGCCCCCCGTAGGTACTGGACGAGAAGGACGTTAGGGAGCACTGGTAACG
This sequence comes from Nocardioides candidus, assembly GCF_041321175.1. Classification (NCBI taxonomy): domain Bacteria; kingdom Bacillati; phylum Actinomycetota; class Actinomycetes; order Propionibacteriales; family Nocardioidaceae; genus Nocardioides; species Nocardioides candidus. The sequence continues at coordinate 829,722 of NZ_JBGGWC010000002.1, forward strand.
CAACATCCGGACACGACTGAACGCGAGGTGAACAGGCAGCGTCGACTGCGCGACCGGGCGCGACGCGGGTCACACGCCCCGTCGCAGGAGGCCACGGAGGCCTGGGCTCAGTGGGTGCGGTGCCGCTCGACGGCCACCACGACGCCCTTGCGCACGTGCAGGACGAGCAGCTCGGCGAGGTCCAGCTCCTCCCCACGCCGACCCGCACGCAGACCGGCCGCGTCGAGCACGAGCGGGAGCACCGGCCGGTGCGAGCAGAGCACCGCGCCGGCGTCGCCCTCGAGCAGCTCCTCGACGATCTTGCGCACGCCCTTCTCGCTCACGAGCTCCTCGCTCAGGCGGCGACGGGTCTCGACCTCCCAGCCGGTCATCTCGGCGTAGGGGGCGACGGTCTGCCGGCACCGCAGGCTGGGAGAGGTCACGACCCGGGTGACGTCGTAGGCCGCCAGGAGGGGCACGAGGCGGTCGGCGTCGGCCGCACCCGACTGCAGCAGCGGCCGCTGCCGGTCGTCGCCGCGCCACGCGCTCCGGGCGCGGGCGCGGGCGTGGCGCAGCACGACCACGGGATGGGTGCGCCGGCGTACCCTCACCGCCTCGGCGAGCGTCGCCTGGTCATAGGGGTACGTGAGCATCGCCTCCGCCGCGTCGAAGCGCACCCACGCGACCTGGTCGATCTCGTCGTTAGGGCGGTAGAGCGAGACGTCGTCGCCGCCGACCACCCGGCCGGTCCAGTAGTCCACCCTCTTCATCCGCCGGCCGTTGGCATAGCGCTGGCCTGTCAGCGGCGGGCCGAGCCGGACGTGGACGCCGGTCTCCTCCGCGACCTCACGCACCGCCGCGGCCGTCGGGTGCTCCCCGCGCTCGAGCTTGCCCTTGGGGAAGGACCAGTCGTCGTACTTGGGCCGGTGCACCAGCAACACCTCCCGCCCGGGCCGGAAGGTCACCACCCCGGCGGCGCGCACGTCCGGGGGCGACGCGGGCTTGCTGGTCGTCACGGCGTTAGTGTCACACCTGCCCGCCCCGAGAGGAGAGACCGTTTCCATGTCGGTGCCCCGTCGTCGTCTCCTGTTCATCGGGGCCGTCGTGATCGTCCTCGTCGCGGCCGCCGCGGGCGTCGCGTGGTTCGTCACCTCGCGCGACGACGCCGACCCCACGCGCCTCGAGCGCGCGGTCGGCATGGCCCCCCAGGACACCGAACGCTTCAGCTGGACCGACTGGGCGGGCGTGCGCAAGGAGCTCGGCAGCGACGTGTCCGCCGCCTCCTCCACCGACGACGTCGACGCCTTCCTCTCCGACGGATTCGACGCCGACCTCACGTCCGTCTCGGCGCTCGTCGAGTCCGCACCGACGATGCAGACGGAGTACGGCGTCTCTCCCGCCTCGGCCGACTGGGAGCTCCTGGCGCAGGGCGAGCACGGTGCGCTGCTGCTCATCGGCGTGCCGGCCTCGCTCGACCTCGACCGCGTCGGCGACAACCTCGAGGGGCTCGGCTACAGCCGGCCGAGCGTCGCCGACGGGGTGTGGATGGGCGGGCCCGACGTGCTCGCACGGATCGGGCAGGTGACCCAGGAGCTGGCCTTCGCCTCCGTCGACGCCGACCGTCACGTGCTGGCCTTCAGCGACGAGGCGGAGACGCTGGAGACCTGGCGCGACTCCCAGCGCGGCACCTCCGACGACGACGGCCTCGCCGCGACCCTCCCGCACCTGACCGGCGCCCTGTCCGCCGCGCTCTACACCGGCGCCTACGCCTGCGTGGCGCTCTCGATGACCCAGGCCGACGACGTCGACCGCACCCGCGCCGGCGAGCTGATCGCGCAGGCCGGCAAGGTCAACCCGCTGAGCGGCTTCGCGATCGCAGCCCTGCGCGGCGGCGACGTGCGGGTGGCGATGTCCTTCGAGAACGAGGACCAGGCCCGCACCAACGCCGACTCCCGCGCGAAGCTCGCCTCCGGCCCCGCACCCGGCCAGGGTGGCGCCTTCTCCGACCGGTTCGAGCTCGGTCCCGTGAAGGCCGACGGCGACGTCGTCACCATGGAGCTCGACCCGCTCCCCCAGACCTACACGTTCTCCGACCTCGCCAACGGTCCGCTGCTCTTCGCCACCTGCTGAGGGGGATAGTCCCCCACCTTTGGCATCTCAGATCGACGATAAAAGGTGCCGAACGTGGGGGACTATCCCGAATTTCGCGGGTCACCGGTGCCTGTAGCCGAGGAGTCGGGCGCGGTCCTCGGGGCTCAGCGCGCGTCGCGCGGCGACGGTGTCGGTCGAGATCCACCCGGGAGGTGGCTCGATGGTCCAGGTCCGAGGCGTACGACGGCGGCCGGCCCGCCGGTACGCGGCCTCCACCCTGGTGAGGAAGTGATCGCGGCGGTCCCCCGCCGAACGCACGACAGCCTCGAGGTAGTGGTCGCGGAAGCGAGCGTCGCGACGGACGTCGACGAGGTATTGACCCGGCTCGAGGTGGTCCGAGCCGTTGTACTCGATGACGACGCCGGCGGCAGGGTCGATCAGGTCCGGGGTGCCGACATGACGCCCTGCGAGGTCGAAGACCGGTCGGTTCTGGAGCAGCGGACCGTAGCCGGCGATCTCGCACAGCAGCTTGCTGTCGGCCTCCATCGGCGACCAGGCGTTCTCGCCGACGCACGGCAGTGCTTTCCGCGCTTGGGGCACCCCGGTCCACGACGACTGGGCACCGATCATCGCCGTTGCCTCGGCGACCGACACCAGGTCGGCGTAGGCGGCCATCGACAACGCGATGACCGCGTCCCCGAGAGTGTCGGCGTAGCGCATGGCGAACGATGCCGACCACAAGGCGTTCGTCACCCTGACACCATCGACGACCTCGATCACCTCGGGCGAGCAACCTTCCCCACAGGGGAGGATCCCGTGCTGCGGCCGAATGTTGTGCGTGCTGATGAGGATCGGCACCGGCTGTCGTGCGCCCGACCGATCCCGTCCTGACAGCCATCGCGCGCCCAGCCAACGCAGGGCGGCCCATCCGGTGACCGCGCCCTGCGGCGGCACGACCGCCGAGGCCTCGAGGATCCGCTGCTCGACGTCGCCACCATCCACGTGCGCCGGCACGTAGAAGCCTCGGCTCGTGCGTCGCCAGCGCGGCCCCCGTGCCTCGCCGCGGGTGGGACCGTCGACGCCCAACGGATCGCGACGGACCGGCCGCACCAGGCCCCTCCGCGTCGTTCCGATGTCCGGATCCACGCGAGCGAGCGTCACCCCACGAGGCTGCTCGGCGCGACCACCGGCGGAGTTGTCCACAGACGGCAGGCCGTCACGCGAGGTAGTCCCCCACGTTCGGCACCTCGAAATGCCGAATTCAGGTGCCGAACGTGGGGGACTATCCCCCGTTGGGGGATTCAGCGCTCCGGGCGGAAGCGGCGCAGGCGGAGGCTGTTGGTCACCACGAAGACGCTGGAGGCGGCCATGGCGGCGCCGGCGAGCATCGGGTTGAGGAGGGCGGCGGCGGCGAGCGGCAGCGCGGCGACGTTGTAGGCGAAGGCCCAGAACAGGTTGCCGCGGATGGTGGCGAGGGTCCGCCGCGAGAGTCGTACGGCGTCGGCGGCGACCCGCAGGTCACCCGAGACGATCGTCAGGTCGCTCGCCTCGCGGGCGACGTCGGTGCCGGTGCCCATCGCGATGCCGAGGTCGGCCTGCGCGAGCGCAGCGGCGTCGTTGACCCCGTCGCCGACCATCGCGACGACCCGGCCCTCGTCCTGCAGCGCGCGGACGAACGCGACCTTGTCGGCAGGGAGTACGCCGGCGCGCACCTCGTCGATGCCGACCTCGGCGGCCACGGCGCGGGCCGCGCGCTCGTTGTCGCCGGTCAGCAGCACGGGCCGCAGCCCTAGGCCGCGCAGGCGGGCGACGGCATCGGCGGAGGAGTCCTTCACCGTGTCCGCCACCACGAGCACCCCGCGCGCCCGGCCGTCCCAGCCCACCGCGACGGGGGTGGCACCGGCCGCCTCGGCAGCGGCCACGGCGTCGGCGAGGACGTCGGACACCGCCAGGCCGCGGGCGGTCAGCAGCGACGGGCGACCGATCACCGCCGCGAGGCCGTCGACCGTGCCGCTCACGCCGAGCCCCGGTTCGTTGACGAAGTCGGCCAGCGAGCCGGAGACGGTGGCCGTCGTGACGGCGCGGGCGATCGGGTGCTCCGAGCCGCTCTCGAGCGTGGCGGCGATCCGCCGTACGTCCTCCTCGGAGGCGCCGTCCGCGACCACCTCGGTCAGCCGCATCTCCCCGGTCGTGACCGTGCCGGTCTTGTCGAGCACGACGGTGTCGACCACCCGCGTGGCCTCGAGCACCTCGGGCCCGCGGATCAGGATGCCCAGCTGTGCGCCGCGGCCGGTGCCGACCATCAGGGCGGTCGGCGTGGCCAGGCCGAGCGCGCACGGGCAGGCGATGATGAGGACGGCGACCGCGGCCGTGAGCGCGATGTCCCACCCCGCTCCGGCGCCGATCCAGAAGCCGAGCGTGCCGACGGCCAGCGCGATCACCACCGGCACGAACACCCCGGAGATCCGGTCGGCCAGACGCTGGGCCCTCGCCTTGCCGGCCTGGGCGTCCTCGACCAGGCGGGCGAGCTGGGCGAGGTGGGTGTCGGAGCCGACGCGGGTCGCCCGCACCACGAGCCGCCCGGAAGCGTTGACGGTGGCACCGACCACCTCGTCGCCAGGACCGACCTCGACCGGCACGGACTCGCCGGTCAGCATCGAGGCGTCGACCGCGGACCGGCCGGTGACGACCTCCCCGTCCGTGGCTACCTTCTCCCCAGGGCGTACGACGAACAGGTCCCCGGGCTGCAGGGCCTCGACCGGGACCCGGGTCTCCGGACCGTCGGGACCGTCGCGCAGCACCGCGACCTCGCGCGCACCGAGGTCCGCGAGCGCACGCAGGGCGTCGCCCGCGCGCCGCTTCGAGCGCTTCTCGAAGTAGCGCCCGGCCAGGAGGAACGTGGTCACGCCCGACGCGGTCTCGAGGTAGATGTCCCCCAGCCCCGACGACGGGCCGGCGCCGCGGTCGGGCACCAGGTCGAACGGATGGGTCATCCCCGTCATGCCGGCGTCGCCCCAGAAGAGCGCCACCAACGACCACCCGAACGCCGCGAGCACCCCGACGGAGACCAGGGTGTCCATGGTCGTCGCACCGTGCCGGAGGTTGGTCCACGCCGCCCGGTGGAAGGGCCACGCACCCCAGGTCGCCACGGGCGCCGCGAGGGTGAGGGACGCCCACTGCCAGTAGTCGTACTGCAACGCCGGCACCATCGCCATCGCGATCACCGGCACCGTCAGCAGGGCCGCGGTCACCAACCGTTGGCGGAGCGCGGTGAGCTCGGTGTCCGCCTGGGATTCGCCCTCCTGCGGAGGGGCGACCTGGGGGCGTCGCACGGTCGCGCCGTAGCCCGCCGCCGCGACCGTCGAGAGGAGCGTGTCCTCGTCGACGGAAGCCGGGGCCCTGACCGTGGCGCGCTCGGTGGCGTAGTTGACGGTCGCGACGACGCCGTCGAGCTTGTTGAGCTTGCGCTCGATGCGGTTCGCGCACGACGCGCAGGTCATGCCGGTGATGTCGAGGTCGAGCTCAGTGGTCATGCCCGCCCCTCTCCATCTCCATCTCGGTGTCGTCCTGGTCGCCGCCCTCGGGGCCGTCGACCGTGATCGTGAAGTCGGCCGTGTGGACCCGTCCGCCGTGCTGGAAGTCCAGGAACAGCCGGTAGCGCCCGGCCTGGTCGAGCTCGGCGTGGAACGGGATCTCCGGTCCGGGACCCGCGTCCTCGGGGTGCACGTGCAGGTAGGCCAGGTCGTCGGCGCGGATCGCCACCAGGTGGCCGTAGGCGCCGAGGTAGGGCTCGAGGTCGGTGACGTCGTGGCCGCCACGGCTGACGTGGAGGGTGAGCATGGCGCCGTCGCGCTCGAGGCGCACCACGTAACCGTCGACGTGCGACACGACCTGGTCGGGACCGATGCCGCGCGGGGCGAAGTCGCCGGCCACGCTCAGGTCCGACTCCGCCACCGCCTGCTCGCCCCCGGTAGGGACGAAGTCGGCGTAGAGCCGCCAGGTGCCGGCATCGAGCCCGACGGGCACCGACCACACGCCGCTCGCACGGTCGAGGGTCGGGTGGACGTGGCGGAACTCGGCGAGGTCGCGTCGTACGGCGATCAGGTGCAGCTCCTTCTCGTGCTGGAGCTCGTAGGAGGTGACCGGCGTCCCCGACGCGTCGAGGATGCGGAACGCCAGGTGCGCGCGGCCGCCGTCGACGACGTCGTGCGCGAGGGCCAGGCGGTACTCCCCCGCTGTCGTCGCGTCGTGCGTGTCGGCGTCGTGGCCGTGGCCCGCCGAGGCCGTGTCGACGGGACCGACGAGCCGGCCGACGCCGAGGGCCGCGCCGAACACCACGACGAGCACGCCGCCGTACGTCAGGACCCGCTGCCAGACCGCCATGCCCGCTCCGTCAGACCAAGGTGTAGCCGGCCTCGGCGACCGCGGCGTCCACCGCGGCACGCTCGAGGGGTCCGGCGCTCGTGACGACGACCGTGCCGGTCTCGACGCTGACGTCGACGTCCTCGACGCCGTCGATCTCGCCGATCTCCTCCGACACCGACGCGGCGCAGTGGCCGCAGGTCATGCCGGTCACCTGCCAGGTGCTCTGCTCGCTCATCCTTGCCTCCTTCTCCGATGGATGTGAACGGGACGGTCAGGAGCGGACCAGGCGGCTGATGGCCGCCACCGCCTCGGTGACCTTCTCCTTGGCCTCGGCGTCGCCGGCGCGCGCCGCATCGACCACGCAGTGGTTCATGTGCTCCTCGAGGAGCTGGATCGAGAAGGAGTGGAGGGCACTGGTCATCGCCGACACCTGGGTCAGGATGTCGATGCAGTACTTCTCCTCTTCGACCATGCGCTGCAGGCCTCGCGCCTGCCCCTCGATGCGGCGCAGCCGCTTGAGGTGGTCGTCCTTGCGGCCGATGTAGCCGTGCTGGTGCTCGTGTTCCACAGGGACACCATACCCCCCTATGGTATTTAGTCAAGCAGCAGGAAAGAGCCGCCCCGTCACCCGGGCGGCTACGGCGGCTCAGGCCACGTCGTCCTCGGACGGCACGCCGAGGATGCGGTCGATCTCCTCGGCCGGCAGCGGACCGTCGGAAGCGGTCGCGGCGATGATCAGGTTGGTCGTCAGCTCGACCTCTCTGAGCAGGTCGGAGTCCTCGAGAGCAACGTCGAACGGGTCCGCCACGATTCTCTCCACCTCCCGAGTCTGCTGTTCCGATATATCTTGCCCACCGGCGGCGAGCCGAAACCTGAAACCACGCAAAAATTACGAGGCCCCGCCGGTCGCCCGGCAGGGCCTCGCCTGAAGACTGGTGTCTCCCGAGATGCCGAGGTCACGCCCCGGCCCGACCCCTGAGGGTCATAGGGGTCGAACGTTCTCCGCCTGCGGACCCTTCGGGCCCTGGGTGACGTCGAACTCGACCTTCTGGTTGTCCTCCAGGGACTTGTAGCCGGAGGAATTGATCGCCGAGTAGTGCACGAAGACGTCGTCGCCGCCGCCCTCCTGCTCGATGAAGCCGAAACCCTTCTCGGCGCTGAACCACTTCACGGTGCCCTGAGCCATGGTGCTCGTTACTCCTCTTCTCGAGGGAGGACCGTCCCTTCGACGACCCACCCGCCAGGGACACTACCAAGCGATTTCAGCGCCCGGTGGGCCCAGCGCATAGGATCTCGGCGATCAGCATGAAGGTTCCGCCACAGCGCTGTGACAGGCCGGTGAACGCACCCGCGCCCGCCCGCGCGCTCCCTAGACTCCAGGCATGAGGGCCGTGATCCGGGGAGCTGTCGCCGTCGTACTCCTGCTCGCGATGGGGGCCGCACCGGCCGCGCCACCGGCCGGAGCTCGGCCTCCGGCCGCGGACCGTACGACGGACCACACCGTCACCAAGGTGATGGTGATCGTCGTCGAGAACCACTCGCTGCGGCAGATGCAGCGGCAGATGCCACGGACCTTCGCCTTCGCGTCGCAGTACGCCTACGCGACCGACTACCGCGCGATCCGTCACCCCTCGCTGCCCAACTACATCGCGATGGTCGCGGGCAGCACCCTCAGCGTCACCGACGACCACGACCCGTCCGCACACCACCTCCGCGGAGCGACGGTGTTCAGCCAGGCGCGAGCCAACGGCAGGACGGCGAAGACGTACGCCGACGCGATGCCCTCGCGCTGCGCCCTCCAGAGCTCCGGCGACTACGCCGTGCGCCACAACCCGTGGACCTACTTCGTCGACGACCGCCGGGCCTGCCTCCGCCACGACGTGCCGGTCACCGCACTGCGTCGCGACGCCCGCCGGGGTCATCTGCCGAACGTCGGCTTCCTGATCCCCGACCTCGTGCACGACGCGCACGACGCCTCGCTCGCCGATGCCGACGCCTGGATCTCCCGGCGCATCGGTCAGCTGACCGCCGGCCCCGATTGGACCTCGGGGCACCTCGCGATCGTGGTGACCGCCGACGAGGACGACCGGCTGTCCGGCAACAAGGTGCTGACCCTCGTCGGCTCGCGCTACCAGGACCAGCGCGTGGTCACCGAGCACCTGACGCACTACTCCCTGACCCGGTTCATCGAGGACGTCCTCGGCGTGCACCACCTGAGGCACGCGCGGCGGGCGCCCGACATGACGGCCGCCTTCGGCGTCCAGGTCGGCTGAGCCGGGCCCGTCCTGCGATACTGCTCGTCGGCTGCGCCCGCGCGGCCGGGGGCCCCTAGCTCAATTGGCAGAGCTGAGGACTTTTAATCCTTAGGTTGTGGGTTCGAGTCCCACGGGGCCTACCCTCGCCGGATGCGCCTCCTCGCGACAGTCCTGGCCGTCGTGCTCCTCGGGTGGGCGACGCCGGCGTACGCCGATCCGCTGCCCTCCGGCGACGACGTCGACTACCAGCTGGGCGGTGCGAGCGACGACATCCCCGACACGGTCGGCATCGTCGTGCGCGACCGGCGGGCCGCGCCGATGCCCGGGCGGTTCAACGTCTGCTACGTCAACGGCTTCCAGACCCAGCCCGACGAGAAGCGGTTCTGGCGGGGGCACTGGCGGCTGGTGCTGAAGGACCACGGCCGCGCGGTCGTCGACTCGCAGTGGGGCGAGTGGCTGCTCGACCTCCGCACCCCCGCGAGGCGCCGCGCCCTCGCGCGCATCGTCGGGCGGTGGACGGAGAGGTGTGCGCGCGACGGGTTCGACGCGGTCGAGTACGACAACCTCGACTCCTTCACCCGCAGCCGCCACCTGCTCAGCCGTGACCAGGCGACGGCGTTCGCGCGCCTGCTGGTCCGCCGGGCGCACGACGCCGGGCTCACGGCCGGGCAGAAGAACCTCGCCTCGTGGGACGGAACGACGGTCGGCTACGACTTCGCCGTGTCGGAGGAGTGCGGGCGGTGGCACGAGTGCCGGCGCTACCACCGCTCGTACGGCGACCAGGTGCTCGCGATCGAGTACCGCCGGCGGGACTTCGACCGCACGTGCGCTGCGTACGGCGAGCAGTGGCCGGTCGTGCTCCGCGACCTCGACCTCACCCCGGACGGGCGCCACCGCTACTGCTGAGCCGGCGGGTCAGCGGCAGTCGGCGCAGGTCCCGACGAGCTCCAGGCTGTGGCTGACCTCGGCGAAGTCGTGCTCGCGGGCGACCGACTCCGCCCACGTCTCCACCGCCGGACCGGTCACCTCGACCGTGCGCCCGCACGAGCGGCAGACGAGGTGGTGGTGGTGGTGGGTGCTGCAGCGCCGGTAGACCGCCTCGCCGCCGGCGCCCTGCAGCACGTCGACCTCGCCGACGTCGGCCATCGCCTGCAGCGTGCGGTAGACCGTCGCCAGGCCGACCTTGTCGCCCGCGTGGCGCAGGGCGTCGTGGATGTCCTGCGCGCTCTGGAAGTCCGTGGCCTCCTGCAGCACCTCGGAGATCGCGCGGCGCTGGCGGGTCGGCCGCAGCGTGGTCGACTGCTCGGGCACGGTCCCTCCTCACATGAGACTGGCTCTCAATCTACCGGCCCGGTGGGCCGAACCCTCCCCGCGGCGTCCGCAACCGGCGTACATTCGTGGCCAGAGGAAGGGAGGCCTCGTCGTGGGGGAGCTTGACGAGATCGATTTCGGAGCGGACACCGACTCCATCAGGCGCTGGCTGGCGAAGCGAGCGACCTATGCCGGCGAGCTCGGCGACCCTGCCGGCGGCGGCAAGCACCGCGAGGACCCGCCCGGCACCGTGGACCCGAGCCGCCTCACCGTGCCGAACGCGCGCGACGCCGGGCAGGACGTGCTCCAGGCCCTGGTCGCTCCGAAGCCTCCCGTCGCCCGCCAGTGGCCGGCGCCGTACAAGAAGGTCGAGCCGGTCGTCGAGGAGGCCGGGCCGGAGCCGGTGCCGGCCGTGCACACCAACCCGCCGCCACGGACCGGCACGACGCCGGGCCACCGGTCGCCGTACGCCTCGACGCCGGAGCAGGAGGAGGAGCTGGTCGCGAGCCGCTCCACCAACGCTGTCTTCAAGCCCCGCACCTGGCCGCGCCACACGATGAGCGCGATCGTGCTCGTCGTCGCCGCGGCCACGGCGCTCGCCGGCTACTCGGCGAGCCAGGAGCGCACTACGGTGAGCTACGGCATCGTGGTGCTCTGCGCACTGCTGCTCATGGTGGTGTGGGCCGTGCGCGCCAGCACGTCGATCACCGAGATGGCCGTGATCCGTGGCCAGCTCGAGATCATCCGCGACGGCAAGTTCGAGATGGTCGACCTCGCGAGCCCCTACACGCCCGTGCTGGTCGAGGGGAAGCCCGGCCGCCGCGGCTGGAAGGTGCTCGTCGAGCGCCACGACCAGCCGCTGCTCGTGCTCGACAAGACCATGGTCGACCCCGTCGTCTTCATGGCCGTCCTCCAGCGGCTCCGCCCCGACCTGCGGGAGCCCACCGCTAGGTCGTCGGCCTGAGCGCAGCGGCCGGGACCACGATCCAGTAGCGGCGCTTGCCGTTGCGGACGTCCTCGAAGACGCCGCCGCCGGCCTCGATCGTGCGTGCCGACGCCAGGTTGTCGCTGTCGCAGGTGACGAGGACCCGGTCGATGCCGAGCTCGCCCGCCCGTCGTACTCCCAGCGCGAGGGCGCGCGTCGCATGGCCCTGGCGTCGCCGGGCCGGTCGCACGGAGTAGCCGATGTGACCGCCCTCCTCCAGCAGCCAGTCGTTGAGCTCGTGGCGCAGGTTGAGGAAGCCGATGACCTCCTCGCCGGAGCCGCTGCCGTCGGTGATCCAGTAGTAGGTCGACGGCACCTTGTCGTCCTCGGGATCGCCCAGTGCGCTCACCGCCAGGGCCGCGACCAGCTCCTCGCACGCGGCCTCGGTGGGCAGGACGGGGTGGTCGAGGACCCATGCGCCCGAGCCGTGCATGAACTCCTCGCCGAAGTCGGCCACGGTGGCGGCCCAGCTGGGGAACCACCGGGGGTCGGGCAGCACGAGAGCAGTCATGGAACCTGTTCTACCCTCACGGGGTGACCGGGTTCCAGGAAGAAACGGCGACCGACGAGGAGATCGCGGCCGAGGCGGCGCTCTACACGCCGTTCACCGACGCCGTCCGCGCGCTCGTCGACGTCACCATCCGCACCGAGGTCGACCCCGACGAGATCCGGGCCGCGCAGGTCGAGGTGGAGGCGATCGTCGAGCGGCTCAGGAAGAAGCAGATCGACGGGTCGTACGGCGTCCGCTTCCGCCGCGACGGCACGCGGGGCCGCAACTGGGGCAACACGGTGATGGGCCTGCGCAACCCGGTCGCGCCCCCGCTCCACATCCACAGCGACCGGCAGGGCAAGGCATGGAGCGACTTCCGGCTGGGCGCGCCGTACGAGGGCCCGCCGGGGCTGGTCCACGGCGGCGTGGTCTCGCTGCTGCTCGACCAGGTCCTCGGCCACGCCGTGAGCACCAGCGGGCGGCCGGGCATGACCGGCACCCTCTCGATCGTCTACCGCAAGGGCACGCCGCTCGGGGAGGACCTGCGCTGCGAGGCGTGGGTCGACCGCCGCGACGGCATCAAGACATGGGGCAAGGGCCGCATCCTCGACGCGGCCGGGGAGGTCACCGCCGAGGCCGAGGGGATCTTCATCCTGCCCCGCTGGGCGCGCGACCTCGACGCCCTCCGCGCGGCGGCGGAGGCGACCGAGGCGGGCTGAGCCCGCTCGGTCAGACGCCGGAGCCGACCGGACTGGCCTTCACGCCGCGCGCCTGCTCGTCGGTGAGCCGGACCTCCTCGAGAGCCTGCTCCTCGAGCTCCTCGCGGCGACGGCGCTCGGCCTCGGCGTCGTACTCGCCCGGCTGGGAGACCAGGTCGGACGTGCCGCCGGTGAGCCGCTGGAGCGCCACCCGGGCGAAGATCTGCTGCTCGGTCGAGGTGCGCTCGGACCGACCGCGACCGAGGAACGAGATCAGCCAGTGCAGGACCGCGGTCACGCGGTTCTTGAAGCCGGTGATGTAGACGAGGTGGACGCCGAGCCACATCAGCCAGGCCACGAAGCCCGTCAGCCGCAGCTTGCCGACCACCGCGACCGCCCGGAACCGGCTGATGATCGCCATCGAGCCCTTGTCGAAGTAGTGGAACGGCTTCTGCGGCGCCTTGCCCTTGAGCCGCCCGTCGATCTCCTTGGCGGCGTACTTGGCGCCCTGGATCGCGACCTGCGCGACACCCGGGAGGTTGTCGAGGGCGATCATGTCGCCGACCACGAAGACCTCGGGGTAGCCCGGGAGCGTGAGGTCGGGGTTCACCGCGATGCGGCCCGCGCGGTCGAGCGGGGCACCGGTCTGCTCGGACAGGGTCTTGCCGAGGGCGTTGGCCTGCACGCCAGCGGCCCACACCTTGGTGACCGAGGCGATCTTCTCCTCGGTGCCGTCCTTGTACTTCACGACCAGCCCGCGCTCGTCGACCTCGGACACCAGCGCGCCGAGCATGACCTCGACGCCGAGGTCCTCGAGCTTCTTCTTCGTCCAGGTGCCGAGACGCGCGCCGAACGGCGGCAGCACCTGGGGAGCGGCGTCGACGAGGATCACGCGAGCGCGGCGGCTGCTGATCGCCCGGAAGTCGCGGGTGAGCGTGCGGTGCGCGAGCTCGGCGATCTGGCCGGCCATCTCCACGCCGGTGGGTCCGGCGCCGACGACGACGAAGGTCAGCAGGTGGTCGACGTTCTCGCCGCGGGCCGCGCCGAGCTCGGCCATCTCGAAGGCGCCGAAGATCCGACCGCGCAGCTCGAGGGCGTCGTCGATGCTCTTCATGCCGGGGGCGAACTCGGCGAACTGGTCGTTGCCGAAGTAGGACTGGCCGGCGCCGGCGGCGACGATGAGCGAGTCGTACGGCGTCGTCAGCTCGCGTCCGAGGACGTGCGAGGTGACGGTCCTGGCCTCCAGGTCGATGTCGGTGACCTCGCCGAGGAGCACCTGGGCGTTCTTCTGCTTCGCGAGGACCTCGCGGGTCGGGGGCGCGATCTCGCCCTCCGAGAGGATGCCGGTCGCGACCTGGTAGAGCAGCGGCTGGAAGAGGTGGTGGCTGGTCTTGGCGATCATGGTGACGTCGACGTCGGCGTTGCGGAGCGCCTTGGTGCCGAACAGACCACCGAAGCCGGAGCCGATGACCACCACCTGGTGCCGGTCGGAACGGGGCACGAGGGCGCGTTCGGGATTCGATGCCTCAGCGGTCATGAGAGCCTCCTGGGACCTGCTCGAGTCGGACGGCGGGGGACGCCGTCGTCGGGCCGGTAACCATCTTCTCGCCTACCGATACCGGGGCCCAAACGGCCGCCGACGTCACCTCCGTCACAGCCGCCCGTTGGAGGGGTCAGAAAACCTCGCAAGTCGCATGTTTGACGCGCTCAGGCGGAGGGTAGTGACTGCAGGATTGGTGCAGCGGCCCAGCGATCGGACGCCAGGCGATGCGGAAAGGGGCGCACTTTGCCGGACCGGCAGGTCTTGACCCTGACCGCAGGTCCCCGAAGCGTGCAGGAGGCACGCCGATGGGCCTTGCAGACGTGCGTCCAGATCGGCCGTCAGGACCTCGCCGAGTGCGCCGAGCTGGGGGTCTCCGAGCTCGTGACCAACGCGGTCCTCCACGCCCTCCCGCCGATCCGCCTCGAGCTCCGCGGCACCGCCGGCCACCCCCGCATCGAGGTCAGCGACGGCTCCGTCGTACCTCCCCAACCGGGCTCGGTCGCGGGCGGGATCGACCTCGACGCCTTCGACCTCGACGCCTTCGACTCCGGGAAGACGGGCGACATCGACATCTCCGAGCTGTCCGGGTTCGGACGGGGCCTCGACATGGTCGCCCGGGCCTCGCGCGCTTGGGGCGCGGTGATCGAGGACGACGGCAAGACGGTCTGGTTCGAGCCGGCCAGCGACTTCGCCGACACCGGCGCCGACTTCCAGCTGATGGCCCCACCCGACACCGGGGAGCCGCGCACCCGGCTCGGCGAGGTCGCCATCCAGATCAAGGGCGTGCCGGTGCACGCCTTCTCGCGCTTCCAGCGCCACTACCGCGACCTCCGGCGCGAGATCCGCCTGCTCGCCCTCGCCCACGAGGACGACTACCCCCTGGCCAAGGTGCTCTCCGACCACTTCAACGCCCTGGAGATGCCGCTGCGCTCGGGGATGGGCCGCGAGCAGGTCGACGAGGCCCTCGAGGCGGGCTCGGAGACGACCGACCTGCGGTTGCGGATGCCGCCGCACATCGCGCGCCAGATCGGGGAGCTGATTGACCTGCTCGACGCCGCCGACGACTTCAGCCGCGCCGAGCGGTTGCTGACCGCCTCGCGCTCCCCCGAGCAACGAGCGTTCCAGATCTGGTTCCTCAGCGAGTTCCGGCGCCAGGCCGCGGGCGCCGCCCCGCAGCCCTGGTCGGGCAACGAGCAGACCGCCCCTACGATCCTGTCGTGACCCACCTGAGCCCGCGACTGCTCCTGGCGGTCGCGGCGGGAGGTGCGGTCGGCGCGGTCGCGCGCTACCTCCTCGGCGAGCTCGCTGCGGACGGCGGCGGCTTCCCGTGGACCACCTTCGCCATCAACGTCGTCGGCTGCACCCTGCTCGCCGGCCTCGAGCTGCTGCCCCTGGCCCGCCGGTCGGCCTTGTGGGCCGCTGCTCTGGGCCCTGGGGTCCTCGGCGGCTTCACCACCTTCTCGACCTACAGCGAGCAGCTGCGGTCGATGCTCGACGCGGGTGACGTGCTGCTCGCCGCGCTGTACCTCCTCGGGACCCTGACCGCCTGTCTCGTGGCCGTCACCGTCGTCGGTCGGGTCGCGCCGCCCCTGCCCGAGGAGGACGAGCTGTGACGGTCCTGCTGGTCGCCGTGGGCGCCGCCGTCGGGGCGCCGGTGCGGTTCACCCTCGGCAAGCTGCTCGACAGGCGCCTCCACCACGGCACGCTGCTCGCCAACACGCTCGCGTCGCTCGTCCTCGGGCTGGTCGTCGGCTGGTCGGTGGGCGAGGCGACGTACGCGCTCGTCGCCACGGGCTTCTGCGGCGGCATGTCGACGTACTCCTCCTTCGCCGTGCAGGCCCGCGACCAGGGGCCGCGCCTGGGACTTGCGTACGTCGCCGTCACCATCGCACTCGGGCTCGCAGCCGCGACGCTGGGCTACGTCCTCGCTCAGGCGTAGCCGAGGTCGTGCAGGCGGTCGTCGTCGATGCCGAAGTGGTGGGCGACCTCGTGGACCACGGTGATCCGGATCTCGTCGACCAGGTCGTCCTCGTCGTCGCACATGTCGAGCAACGGGCCCCGGAACAGGAAGATGCGGTCGGGCAGGTCGGGCAGCCAGGTGCTGTCGCGCTCCGTCAGCGCCACGCCGTCGTAGAGCCCGAGCAGGTCGCCGGGCTCGTCCTCCGGCGGCTCCTCCTCGACGAGCACGACCACGTTGGTCACCAGCGAGGCGATCTCGTCGGGGATCGCGTCGAGTGCCTCCTCGACGAGCGCGTCGAAGCGCTCGGGACTCATCTCGACCGGCATCCCGCCATTGTGCCCGGAGGCCGGCGGCCCCGGACGACGAGAAAGCCCGGACCTGACGGTCCGGGCTTCTCTCTGCGACCCCGACGGGACTCGAACCCGCGGCCTCCGCCGTGACAGGGCGGCGCGCTAACCAACTGCGCTACGGGGCCTCGTGCGACCCAGGTGCGAGCACCTGCGAAGCGGTGGGAACTCTAACTCATGGTGCCCGAGCCCTCCCAATCGAGGGGCCTCCCGGCTCCTCCGCACCCCCTACCGGATTCGAACCGGCGCTACCGCCGTGAAAGGGCGGGGTCCTGGGCCGCTAGACGAAGGGGGCCCGCTGCGCCGTACGTGCCTCGGCGCAGCCCGGACAGCATAGACGTGGAGGTACGGCGACGGCCTAACCAGCATCCATGAGCGGCTCGAGGTAGAGCCACTTCCAGGAGTCCGCTCCGAGCGACGGAGGGGCGACGTTGCGACCCGTCGGGACACCTGGGGTCGGGAGGCCGCCCTCGAACCGGCCCGTGTCGAGGTTGAAGGTCCCGAGGTCGGGCGCCACCCGCGGGAGGTTCTGTGCGCCGCGGGCGTTGCTCTTGGTCGGCGGCTCGGCGCAGTGCGCGTCGAGGTTGAGGGGGACGTCCTTGAGATCGCTCGGGCTGCGGCGCTTCGTGCCCTCGTAACCCTTGTAGCAGGGGCTCTGGGTGGTGATGACCAGGCCGATGTGGGCGTCGTAGAGGCCGGTCTGGGGGCTCTTGGCCGTCACCGTGAACGCGCCCTCGAGCATCGCCGGGTAGAAGAGGAAGAGCATCCGCACGCCGGCGAGGTTCTTCACCACCACCCGCCCGGTGGTGACCACGTTGTTGAGGAGGTCGGAGAGCTCGGCCTCGTTCTGCTCCAGGAAGGTGCGCAGCTGGTTGGCCGTGAAGGAGCCGGAGTCGATGACCTTGCGCAGGTCCTTGTCGGCGCCCGCCACCGCGCCGGTGAAGACGCGCAGCTGGCTGGCGAAGGTGCGCAGCGAGCTCTCCGAGCCCACCTGGGTCTTGAGCACCGTGTTGGAGTCGCGGATCAGCGCGGTCGTGACGTCGAAGTTCTCGTCGGCCGCCTCGATGAAGTCGTTGCCGGTGTCGATGATCTTCTGCAGGTCCTCGCCCGTGCCGTCGAAGGCGACGCCGAGCTCGTGGACCGTGGTGCGCAGGGCGTCCTGGTCGACGCTGCCGACGGTGGTGGCGATGTCGCCGAGCAGCTTCTCGGTCTGGATCGGCGTGGCGACGTCGGAGATCTCCGAACCGTCCGTCAGGTAGGGCCCGTCGTCGGTGTTGGGCTGCAGCTCGACGTACTGCTCCCCCACCGCCGACCGGTTCCCGACCAGGGCACGGGTGTCGGACGGGATCTCGTCCCACTTCTCGTCGATGTCGAGGTAGACGTCGACGCCGTCGCGGGTCAGGACGAGCTTGGACACCTTGCCGATGCCCACGCCGCGGTAGGTGACCTCGCCGCCGGCGAAGATGCCGCCCGACTCGGGGTAGTGCGCGACCACCGTGTAGCTCTGGTCGAAGATCAGGCGGTCGAGCTGCGCGTAGCGCGCGCCCACGAACGACACCCCGAGGAGGGTGATCACCGCGAACACCAGCAGCTGGACCTTGGTTCGCCGGGTGATCACGGGTAAAGGGTGTCATGCCCCGCCTCGCTTTCGCCGGTCGGCACCTCCTCGGGTAAGGTGTGCCACTGCTCGGGCAGGTAGCTCAGTTGGTACGAGCGATCGCCTGAAAAGTGATAGGTCGGCGGTTCGACCCCGCCCCTGCCCACCGAGCGAGACCGGCCCCGGTCAGCAATGCTGGCCGGGGTCGGCTACGTTCGCGAGGTGGACTTCCTCACGAAGCTCAACGTGGTCGTCACGGGCCCCGCTGACGCGCAGCCGATGGTGTTCGCGCACGGCTTCGGGTGCGACCAGCAGATGTGGCGTCACGTGGCTCCGTCGTTCGCGGACCGCTACCGGGTGGTGCTCTTCGACTACGTGGGCTGCGGGGGCACCGACTCCGGGACCTGGGACCCCGAGCGCTACGCCTCGCTGGACGGCTACGCCGCAGACCTCCTGGGACTGGTCCGCGAGCTGGACCTCCACGACGTGGTCCTGGTCGGGCACTCCGTCTCGTCCATGATCGGCGCGCTCGCGGTGGCCGAGGCGCCTGAGCGCTTCGACCGGCTCGTGATGGTCGGGCCGTCGCCGCGCTACATCGACGACGAGGCCGCGGCCTACGTCGGCGGTTTCACCGAGGACGACATCGACGAGCTGCTCGGCGCGCTGTCGAGCAACTACCTCGGCTGGTCGGCCGCCATGGCCCCGGCGATCATGGGCAACGCCGACCGGCCCGAGCTCGGCGAGGAGCTCACCGAGAGCTTCTGCAGGATGGACCCGGCCATCGCTCAGCAATGGGCACGAGCGACGTTCCTCTCCGACAACCGTCGAGACCTGCCGCGGGTGAGCGTCCCCACGCTGGTCCTCCAGTCCCGCAACGACGTCATCGCCCCGGTGGTCGTCGGGGAGTACGTCCGCGACCGGCTGCCGGAGGGCGAGCTCGTGGTGCTGGACGCGACCGGGCACTGCCCCAACCTGAGCGCGCCGGCGGAGACGATCGAGGCCATCGCGGAGTTCGTCGACGGAGGCAGGCGGCACCCGTGACCGACGGCGCCGACGACGCGTTCCTCGCAGCCCTGCTCGAGGACGACCCCGTCCAGCTCTACGACCAGGCGCCGTGCGGGTTCCTGTCGACGACGCCCGACGGGGTGATCGTCAAGGTGAACGCCACCTTCTGCCGGTGGCTCGGCATCGCTCGCGACGACCTGGTGAACCGCCGGTCGTTCGTCGACCTGCTGACGGCGGGCGGCCGGATCTACCACGAGACGCACTACGCGCCTCTGCTGCGCCTGCACGACAAGGTCCGCGAGCTCGCCCTCGAGCTGCGTCGGCCCGACGGCACCCGCCTGCCCGTGCTGGTCAACGCGACCCTGGTGCGTGACGAGGAGGGCCGGCCGCGGCAGATCAGGACCGCGGTGTTCGATGCCCGCGAGCGGCGTCGCTACGAGCTCGAGCTGGTGGCGGAGAAGACGCGCGCGGAGGCCTCGGAGGCCCGCGCCCGCGACCTGGCGCGGACGCTGCAGCGGACCCTGATGCCGCCGACCGAGCCCCGCATCCCGGGTCTCGACCTCGCGACGGCCTACCGGCCGGCGGACGACGACCTCCTCGTCGGCGGTGACTTCTTCGACGTCTTCCGGATCGGCCCGGACGAGTGGGGGGTGCTCCTGGGCGACGTCTGCGGCAAGGACGCCCAGGCCGCGACGGTGACCGCCCTGGCCCGCTGGACGTTGCGCGCCGCAGCCACCGAGTCGCCCGGCACGGCCGACGCCATCGCCAACCTCAACGAGCTGCTGCGCGGCCACGACTCCGAACGCTTCTGCACCGCCGTGCTGGTCCGGCTCCGGCCCGAGGACGCGGCATGGCGGTGCGTGATCAGCGTCGCCGGACATCCGCCACCGCTCCGGCTCGACGGCAGCGGCAGCGTCGTCGACATCGAGGACATCGGGCCCCTGGTGGGCGTGATCGACGATGCGCGGTTCCCCGAGGTCGAGGTCGTGCTGGCTCCTGGCGAGGGGCTCGTCCTCTACACCGACGGCGTCACCGACGCCCGGCGTGGCTCGGAGTTCTTCGACGATGCCCGCTTGGCCGCCGCGCTCGCCGCCCACGGGCCGGACCCGCGCGCTGCGGTCGACGGCCTGGTCGGCGACGTCGAGTCCTTCTGCAGCGGGGCGGCCACCGACGACCTCGCCGTCGTCGCGCTGCGCGTGCCCCTGCCCTGACGCGCCTTGTCCCGCCTTGCACCCTGGGAGGGTGCAGACCTTCCTGCCCTATCCGGACTTCGACCGATCGGCGCGCGCCCTCGACACCAAGAGGCTCGGCAAGCAGCGGGTCGAGACGATCCAGGTCGTGCGCGGGCTCACCTGGGAGGGGTACGGCTGGCGGCACCACCCGGCCGTCCGGATGTGGAAGGGCTACGAGGAGGCGCTCGGCCGCTACGGGCTCACCTGCTGCGCCGTCTGGACCGAGCTGGGGTTCGGCGACACCTGCGCGCTCACGATCGCGACCGACCTCCGGGCCGCGGGCATCGACTCGGTGCGCTCGCAGGAGCAGCTTGCCGCCGCGGGCGCGCTGCCGCCGTGGCTGGGCCAGGAGGACTTCCACCTCAGTCACCGGTCGTCCCTCCTCCGCAAGGACCCCGACCACTACGCCCCGCTCTTCCCCGGCGTGCCCGACGACCTGCCCTACGTCTGGCCGAAGCCGGACTTCTGATCCGTTCGCGTCGGGGTACTTCGACGCCATGCGACCGAAGTGGGACGGCGGACCGGCCGAGCTGGTGCTGGTCCGTCACGGCGAGAGCGTCGGAAACCTCGCCGACGTGGCGGCCCAGGACGCCGGGGCCGAGGTGCTCGACCTCGACGCACGCGACGCCGACGTCGAGCTCTCGGACACCGGACGCGACCAGGCACGCGCGCTGCGCCGCTGGGTCGACGGGCTCGACGACGGCTCCGGACCGACGGTGGTGGTGACGTCGCCGTACCGCCGCGCGGCCGACACCGCCGCCCTCGCGCTCGAAGGCCTCGACCTCACCGTCGGCTTCGACGAACGGCTCCGCGAACGCGACCTCGGCCAGCTCGACGGCCTGACCGGCGCCGGCATCCGAGCGCGGCACCCGGAGGAGGCGGCCCGCCGCAAGAAGCTCGGGAAGTTCTACTACCAGCCGCCGAGCGGCGAGAGCTGGGCCGACGTCGCCCTCCGCGTGCGGTCGTTCCTGCACGACCTCCGGTGCGGGTACGACGGCGAGCGGGTCTGGCTGTTCACGCACCAGGCGGTGATCATGTCCTTCCGTTTCGCGCTCGAGGGGATCGACGAGGCGGAGCTCCTCGACCTCGACCGGACCGTGCGGATCCCCAACTGCTCGGTGACGACGTTCCGGCGGTCCGGTGGGCTCTTCGAGCTCGACGGCTTCGCGGAGACCGACGCCCTCGACCACCACGACGTCGACGTCACCCACGAGAGCCCGAAGGGGGACCGCGATGACGACGTCGCCTGACCTCCGCGCGCGGCCGCGGGTGGTCACTCCTGCCCTGCTCCGCGACTGGCCGTTGCCGGAGCCCGGCAGCGACAAGGAGTCGAGCGGACGGCTGCTGGTGCTCGGCGGCTCGACGCGGTCGCCGGGCGCGGTACGCCTGGCCGGCGAGGCCGCGCTGCGCGCCGGCGCGGGCAAGGTGACGCTGGCGACGGTCGAACGCGTGCTGGCCGGCCTGGCGCCGCTGGTGCCGGAGGCGGGACTGGTGCCGCTCGCCACCGACGGGGCCGGTTGCATCGACACGGACCAGTCGGGCGCGATCGCGGACGAGGTGCACGACGTGGACGTCGTCCTCGCCGGTCCCGGCCTCGTCGACGGCGAGCACGCCGTCGCGCTCCTGGAGCGGGTGCTGCCACGCACCGAGGGCACGCTCGTGCTCGACGCGCTCGGGTCGGCGTACCTGACCGCCTGCCCCGACGGCCTGCGGCACCTCGAGGGCCGGGCGGTGCTGACGGTCAACCCCGCCGAGCTCGCGCGGACCGCGCACACCTCTACCGAAGAGGTCCTGCACGACCCGCTCGCGGTCGCCGCACGCGTGGCGCAGCGCAGCCGCGTCGTCGTGCTCTGCGGCGGCACCGTGAAGCACCTGGTGACCCCCGACGGCGATGCCTGGGTGGTCGAGGGCGGCGGCCCGGGGTTGGCGGCCTCGGGGTCGGGTGACGTCCAGGCCGGCATCCTCGCCGGACTCCTCGCGCGCGGCGCCGAGCCCGCGCAGGCGGCCGCGTGGGCCGGCTACGTGCACGCCCGCTGCGGCGAGCGGCTCGCGGCGGGGGTCGGTCCGCTGGGATACCTCGCGCGGGAGCTGCCGGGACAGGTGCCGCGGGTGCTGGCCGAGCTGGCCTGACCGCGCCGCGGTCAGTCGCCGGACGACGGCACGTCGCCGCCCATCTCCTCGCTGGCCTCGCCGTACTCGGCGGTCTCCGGGGGGCCCTCGGTCCGCGCCTCCTCCTCCTCGATGGTCGCCATGATCCGCACGATCTCGTCGCGATCCGTGGCCGAGGGATAGCCCCAGTCGGGCTCGTAGCCGTAGATGTGGTCGAGGAGCCGGCCCTCGGCGAGGGTGTCGGCGATCTCCACGGAGCGCGGTCCGATCAGGGCCGGGTGCGGCACCCCGCAGGTCTCCGCGACCTTGAGCAGGTCGCGGCGCAGCGTGCGCACGTAGTTCGCCACCCGCTCCCCCTTGCCGACCGGGTCGACGCCCCGCGTCAGCCAGGGGTTCTGGGTCGCGACCCCGGTCGGGCAGCCGCCGGTGTGACAGCGCTGCGCCTGGATGCACCCGACCGCGAGCATGGCCTCGCGCCCGACGTTGACCATGTCGGCCCCGAGCGCGAACGCCACGACGGCGTTGTCGGGCAGGCCGAGCTTGCCGGCGCCGATGAAGGTGACCTGGTCCTGGAGGCCACGGCTCGCGAACTCGGCGTACACACGGGAGAAGCCCAACCGGAACGGGAGCGAGACCGCGTCGGTGAAGATCATCGGCGACGCACCGGTCCCGCCCTCGCCGCCGTCGATGTTGACGAAGTCGACGCCGCGGTCTCCCTTCGCCATCATGTCGCCCAACCGCTGCCAGAACCCGAGGTCGCCCACCGCGGACTTGATCCCGACCGGGAGCCCGGTCTCCTCGGCGAGCATCTCGACGAAGTCGAGCATCATGTCGGCGTCGTCGAACTCGGAGTGCCGGGAGGGGCTGAGGCAGTCCTTGCCGACCGGGATGCCCCGGGTGTCGGCGATCTCCTGGGTGACCTTCGGCGCGGGGAGCACACCGCCGAGGCCGGGCTTGGCGCCCTGGCTCAGCTTGATCTCGAGGGCGCGGACCGGTGCGCTCTCCACGAGCTCCTTCAGCTTCGCGAGGCTGAATCGTCCGTCGTCGTCACGGCAGCCGAAGTACGCCGTACCGATCTGGAAGATCAGCTCGCCGCCGTTGCGGTGGTACGGCGACACGGCGCCCTCGCCCGTGTTGTGGAGGCAGCCCGCCTCGGCGGCACCACGGTTGATCGCCTCGACCGCGGGCCCCGACAGCGCGCCGAAGCTCATGCCGGAGATGTTCACGACCGACCCGGGACGGAAGGCGTGCCGGCGCCCGCGCGGACCGCCGAGCACCTTCGCCGACGGCAGCAGCGCCTCCTGGCCGACGGCCCCGTGCGTCGGGTACTCGTCGCCGAAGGTCCGGTGGTGCACGATCACGTTGCCCAGCGACTTCTCGAAGTCGTTGTCGGTGCCGAAGCCGAAGTAGTTGTTCTGCAGCTTGGCCGAGGCGTAGACCCAGCGGCGCTGGTCGCGGCTGAAGGGCCGTTCCTCGTCGTTGCTCGCGACGATGTACTGGCGCAGCTCCGGCCCGACGGACTCGAGCAGGTAGCGCGCGTGGCCCACCACGGGGAAGTTGCGCAGGATCGCGTGGTCCTTCTGGAGCAGGTCGCGGGCGGCGACCGCGCCGAGGGCGGCGAGCGGGGCGAGCAGCAGGGACTTCCTCATCAGGACGCGGTACCCAACGCGCGACGGCATACGGCATTTCGCGGACGTGGGGCTGCAGGAGGTCTAGCGTGCCGAGGACGGGGGGACCATCCGTCGACAGCGAGCCATGGGGGCCGTCGTGCACCGTCCGTCCGTCTCATCCTCACGTGTCCGGGTCGCTCGCTGGGCCGCCCTCGTCCTCACCGCGGCAGGCGGCCTCGTCGCGCCGACCGTCCTCGCGCCGCCGGGCGCCCACGCCGATCCGAGCGGCACCGGCCTCATCATCAGCGAGGTCGGGTTCACCGGCGTGGCCAACGAGGGGTTCATCGAGCTCTTCAACCCGACCGCCTCCGACATCGACCTCAACGGCTGGAGCGTCCAGCACTCCGGCACGTTCGGGGGCGCGAACCTGCAGATCGACGACAACCCGGTCGCCCTGATCGGCACCGTCCCCGCGGGCAGGACGTTCCTCGTCACCGACACGTTCGAGGCGGGCAAGGCCCAGTTCACGCCGGACTACACCGCGGCCGCCCGGATCGGATTCGACGGCAAGTCCGCCACCTGGATCCTCGCCAGCACCACGGCGTCCGTCTCCCGGACCGGCGACCTGGTGGGCGCCGCCAACGTCGTCGACGCGGTGGGCTTCAGCGGTCCGGCCGCGAGCGCGCCGGGCTACGAGGTCAACCCGGTCGCGCCGTCCACGCTGGAGGGCGGCACGCGCGTCGCGTGCACCGACACCGACGACAACGGCGCCGACTTCGGCGACGGGGTGGTCCGGACCCCGACCAGCTCGACGGGCACCGACCCGGTCTGCGGGGCGCACAAGTGCGACGGCAAGACCGCCACGATCGTCGGCACGGGCAGCACGATCGAGGGCACCGACGGCGACGACGTCATCGTCGGCACCGACGGCGCCGAGGTCATCCACGGCAACGGTGGCAACGACACGATCTGCGCGCTCGACGGCGACGACACCGTCACGGGCGGCGACGGCAACGACAAGGTGTACGGCGGCCTCGGGGCTGACGGCCTCGACGGCACCAGCGGCATCGACCTCCTCCACGGCGGCGCCGGCGACGACGTCGTCTACTCCGGCCTGACCGGCACCGAGGGCGACACCGTGTTCGGCGGCCCCGGCGCCGACACCCTCAACGGCGGACCCGGCGCGGACACCATCAACGGCGGCGCGGACGACGACCAGATCAACGGCGACAGCGGCAGCGACACGTTGCGCGGCAACGGCGGCGTGGACCTGATCGGCGGCGGATCCGGGGCCGAGATCATCGTCGGTGGCCCCGGTGGCGACACCCTCAGCGGCGGAGACGACAACGACACCATCCGTGGCGGCGACGGCGCCGACGACGTCAGCGGGGAGGACGGCAAGGACTTCCTGCTCGGCGGGGCCGACGTCGACTCGCTGAAGGGCGGCGCGGGCGACGACCGGCTCAACGGCGGGGCCGGCGACGACACCTTGGACGGCGGCACCGGGCACAACATCCTGGTGCCGTAGGACCTCCGGTGAGGGGTACCGTGCCCGAGGGGGAAGCAGACCGACGTCTCTGGAGGTTCCCGGTGGCCGCTCCTACCCGCCCCGCCCTGACCCTGCTCGCCACGGCAGCGCTCGTCGCCGCCGGGTTGGCCGCGGCGCCACCGAGCCAGGCTCTCGCACGACCATCGGAGCACCGCTCGTCGGAGCACCGGTCCGACCACCGGCCGTCCTCCACGAAGGCGCTCGCGCGCCCGGCCACTCTGAAGAAGGTCAAGGGCGGCTACTACTACGGCGTCTGGGGCCAGAACAACCACGTCACGGTGACCGTCGTCGAGGCGGGCCTGCAGTTCCGCGACCCGAAGCCCGTGCGGTGGGAGGGCTTCCCGAAGGTCTGCCACAAGAAGCGGGTCCGGCACGGTGTCAAGGCGATCTGCCCGGTGCCCCGCTGGGTCAGCCCGGCCGACCCGCTCACCCTCGACTTCGAGATGCGCCTCGGCGACGACGTCGTGGACACCTCGACCCTGCCGGCGCAGTTCCAGGCCTCGGTGCTCGCCGACGCCGGTCGCGACGTCGTGCACACCGGCGCCGGTGACGACTTCATCAACGGCGCGTTCGACCACGACGAGCTCTGGTCCGGCGACGGCGACGACCTGGTCAACGGGGGCGAGAGCGCCGACCTGGTCTTCGGGGAGGGCGGCAAGGACCGCCTGGTCGGCGGGGAGGTCGGCGACGTGCTCCACGGTGGCGACGGCAACGACTCCGTCGAGGGCGGGCCGGGCGACGACACGCTCTACGGCGACGCCGGCTCCGACACCATCAAGTGCGGGGACGGCCACGACCTCGCCGAGTCGGACCCGGCCGACACCCGGTTCTCCTGCGAGGGCGTCGCGCCCTGACCGCCCACGCTGCGCACGGCTCGCGGTGCTGGGCCTTTCGTCCCGACCGGGTGTGACGGCGTGCCTCCGCGGGCACTCGCTCGTTGGGTGGGAGTACGGACGGCACGAACGGGAGGTAGCGGGCGATGGGTGCAACGGGTGTCATCTACACCGGCATACTGATGGCGGTCTCGCTGGGCATGACCGCGTGGCGGGTGGTGGCCGTGCAGGGCAAGATCACCCTCGAGACCGACCGCGCGCTCGCCGCCTGCCTGATCTGCTCGATCGGGCTGTTCGTCGCCTTCCTCCTGCCCCACTACGTGCCGGGGATCCGCGTCCCCTGACCCCCGCGGGGATCACGCCATCACGCCCACCGGGTCGGGCGTGAAGCCCGGGAAGAGCTGGGCACGGCTTCCGCTGATGTCGGGGAACCGGTGCGCCATCACCTCCCACAGCACGCTGCGGAAGTCCTGACGCATCGCGAGGTCACCGTCCTCCAGGTCGGTCTCGGCCAGGCCCGGCCACCCGCCGTGCACCTGCCCTCCGGCGACGCCCGCTCCGAGCAGCAGCATCGCGTTGCCGTAGCCGTGGTCGAGCCCGCCGTCGCCGTTCTCCTCGAGGCGCCGGCCGAACTCGCTGATCGTCACCACCGTGACCCGACCGGCGTGCGTGCCGAGATCGGCGAAGAACGCCTTCAGCGAGGCCGCGAAGTGGGCGAGGTGGTCGTTCATCCAGCCGTCGTGGACCTGGCCGACACCCTCGTGCATGTCCCAGTCGCCGTAGTCGACGGTGACGATGCGGGTGCCGACGTCGGCACGGATCAGCGCCGCCGTGTTGGCCAGCACCTCGGCGAGCGGACCCTCCGGGTAGGCGGAGACGTGGACCGTGTCGTCGGCGCTCTCCACCAGCGGCGCGAGCAGCGTGGTCGCCTGGAGCGCGAGCCGGACCCCGCCGCCGAGGAGGCCCTGGTCGCCCGCCCACATCGACCCGAGCGAGGCACGTCGCACCGCCCCGGACGTGCCGACGTCGGCGACCGTCAGGTCGCCGATCTGGTAGGCGCCGAGCGCCGGGGCCGGCCCGATCATCGAGGTCGGCAGCAGCGTCGTGCCGAGCGTCACCGCGTCCTGGGGCTGGGCGGAGGCGTCGAGGCCGATGAGACGGTTGATCCAGCCCACCCGCGCGCTCGAGCCCGGGTCGGCGTCCTCGATCTCCTCCATGGCGTCGAAGTGGCTGCGGTTGGGCGCGGGCAGCCCGACCGCGTGCACCGCACCGAAGCGGCCGGCCTCCCACATCGGCATCAGGTCGCCCAGCGCCGGGTGCAGCCCGAACCTCGGATCGGCACCGAGCAGGGTGCTCTCCGGCACCGCGATGCTGGGGCGCCACGACACGAGGTGGTCGTGGTCGATCCCGCGCGGCACGACGATCGACAGGCCGTCGGCACCGCCCCGCAGGCTCAGCACCACCACGACGTTGCCGCCGGGCTCGCCGCCGTACGCCACCTGCAGGAAGGCGTCGCCGAGCAGCTGCGCGCCGACCAGGGCGCCCGCACCGGCGGCGGTGCTGCCCAGCAGCCTGCGCCGAGACAGCCGGGAGCGACCGAGGCCGCGGGTGTAGTCGGGGCACCCGCAGTCGCGACGCGAGCCGGGGACCTGGTCCATCGGGACTCCTCTCATCAGCGGTGCAGGTGCAGGGGCGAGTCGAGCAGGGACGTGATGATCCCGCGGATCGTCCAGTAGTCGAGGGCGTCGTCCTTGGACAGCTTCTTCGTCAGCGGGATGCCGAGGAGCTCCGCGATCCCCTTGCGTAC
Source organism: Nocardioides candidus (assembly GCF_041321175.1). Taxonomy (NCBI): domain Bacteria; kingdom Bacillati; phylum Actinomycetota; class Actinomycetes; order Propionibacteriales; family Nocardioidaceae; genus Nocardioides; species Nocardioides candidus. The sequence continues at coordinate 857,488 of NZ_JBGGWC010000002.1, forward strand.
GGCGCGCGTGGGCGGTCGGCCGAGCATCCGCAGTCCCACGTGGTCGATCACGGTCCCGAGGGTCGCCGGCAGGGGCGGCAGCAGGGCGGCGTACTTGGGGAAGCGGGCCTGCTCCGTCGGCCACCAGCGGGCCGCGAGGTCGCGGTGGACGGTGAAGCTGGTGAGCACCCGACCCGCGCTGGCCCACGCGCCATCGGCCTCGGGGTAGCCGTTGGGCGCCGGCCACTCGTACGGCGGCTGGCCGTTGTCGCCGTACTGCCAGTACATGGCGTTGGCGAACGAGTCGTCCGTGGTCGGCCGCTGGAGCTGGATGCCGAGCGCGCGGACCGTGGCGACGTAGTCCTCCGTCGGCATCCGCACCTTCAGCCCGGCCCCGGCGGCGAAGTCGGGGTGGTCGACGAGCGCCCGCAGGGTCGGCTTGATGGCTGTCCCGTTGGCCAGGTAGGCCTTGGCCACCGCCTTCACGATCGCCGGCGAGGGCTGGTCCGACACGAACTTCCCGCACAGCCGACGGGCCAGGCGGGCTGCCGTGGCGGGGTGGTGGGCGAGGTAGGAGAGGTAGGCGCGGGTCGCCGCCCGACCGTCGCGATCACGGTTCGCGTGGGAGAAGCCGAGCACCTCGACCGCGTGCGTGTCGTGCCAGGACGTGTCGTAGAACGCCCGGAACCGCGGGTCCCACAGGTCCACCCGGTAGCCGGTCAGCATCCGCGCCGACGCCTTCACGTGGTCCTCGGTGTAGCCGGCGTCGACTCCGACCGTGTGCAGCTCGAGGAGCTCGCGGCCCAGGTTCTCGTTGGGCGCCTCCTTGGAGGAGAACGCGTTGTCGAGGAAGAGCCCCATCGCCGGGTGGGTGATCGCGGCGTTGAGGAGGGCGTCGAAGCTGGTCAACGCGTGTGCGCGGATCACCCGGTCGTAGTCGACGCGCCAGAAGATCGCGTCGTCGTGGAAGAGCGCGACGTTGAGGAGGTTGGACCAGAAGTCGACCATCACCTCCTGCAGCTGGCGGTTGCTGGCGATCCGGCGGGAGACGGTCCAGCGGCTCAGGTCCGTGGCCACCTCCCAGGCGCCGCGGACGTCGTCCTGCTGGTCCTGGAAGATCTGCTCCGCGCTGCTCCGCAGCGACGGGAACCAGGTGTCCACCTCGTCGCCGGGCGCATCGGCCACCTTGGCGGGGCGCAGCTGCTTCTCGAACCAGGCACGCGCTCCGCCGGCCGCCTTCACCTGGGCGGCGAGCGCGGGCGTGACACCGCCGCTGAAGCGCTGGACCAGGTGCCGGTCCGCGGCGCTCAGCACCACCGGCGCGCCCCGTTCGCCGACGAGGTCGTCGTAGGTCATGACGGGCCTGCCCCGGCGGCGGACCGGGGCGGAACGGGCGGGTGCGGATGTCACGCGTGGGGCTCCTGGGGGACGAGGACACCGGACCGCCCACCGTAGGCAGTGCGGGCCCTCGCGCGGCACACCCGCGCGGACCGCACGGATGACCCGATGTGACTAGACTCCGAAACAAGAACACGTTTCAGTTATGGGAGATGTCATGGCGGCTGACCGCGACCGGGTCCTCGAGACCATCCAGAGCTACGTCGACCTCGTCGGCAAGGGCACCGCCGACGAGATCATGGCCCTCTACGCGGAAGGCGCCACCGTCGAGGACCCCGTCGGGACCGAGGTGCGCACCACGCGGGAGTCGATCCACGAGTTCTACGCCGCGATCGAGCCGCTCGAGCAGGAGAGCCGGCTGGTGTCCGCGAGGATCGCCGACGGCCAGGCCGCCTTCCTGTTCGAGCTGGTCACCCGGGTCGGCGACCAGACCTACACCCTGGCCCCGATCGACGTGATGACCTTCGACGACGAGGCGAGGATCACCACGATGCGGGCCTTCTGGAGCAACGAGGACATGCAGGTCGGCTGACGGCGTGGACCCCCGGGTCGCCGTATGCGGCCGGTCCGGCCCGGGTACCGGCCGACCATGGCGATGAGCAGCTACCGACGCACCATCCGCGCCAGTCCCGACCAGGTCTGGGCGGTCCTGGCCGACGGCTGGCTCTACCCGCTGTTCGTCGTGGGCGCCTCGCGGATGCGCGACGTCGACTCCGACTGGCCGGCGCCGGGCGCCGCCCTGCACCACTCCGTCGGCTCCTGGCCGGTGCTGATCGACGACAGCACGACCGTCGAGGAGGCAGAGGCCCCGACGCTACTCCGGCTGCGCGCCCGTGCCTGGCCGGGCGGCGAGGCGGACGTGACCTTCCGCCTGGAGCCCCGCGGGGACGAGACTGAGGTCGTGATCGAGGAGGACGCCGCCGTCGGGCCGGCCCGGCTCATGCCGCCGTTCATCCGGCGGCCACTGCTGGTGTGGCGCAACAGCGAGACCCTGCGGCGGCTGGCCTTCGTGGCCGAGGGCCGCGCGGCGGGATGACGGCGTACGACGCCGTCGTCATCGGCGCCGGACCCAACGGGCTGGTCGCGGCCAACCGGTTGGCCGATGCGGGCTGGAGCGTGCTGGTGCTCGAGGCCCAGCCGGAGGTCGGCGGTGCCGTTCGCAGCGACCGCGAGCTCGACCCCGACTTCGTCACCGACACCTTCAGCGCGTTCTACCCCTTCTCGGCCGCCTCGCCGGTGCTCAAGGCACTCGACCTGGAGCAGCACGGCGTCCGGTGGTTGCACGCCCCGGCGGTGCTCGGCCACCCGCGGGCCGACGGCACGTGGGCCCTGCTGCACCGCGATCGGGAGGTCACGGCGGCCTCGCTCGACGCCATCCACCCCGGCGACGGCAAGGCCTGGCTCGACCTGGCGCAGTGGTGGGACGGCATCGGCGACGACCTGGTGCGAGCCCTCCTGTCCCCCTTCCCCCCGGTCCGTGCCGGCCTCCGCACCGGGCCCGGCCTGCTCCGCGCCGGTGGGCTCGAAGCCGTCCGCACGCTGCTCGCACCGGTGGCCGACATCGCGAAGGAGCGCTTCGGAGGTGAGGGCGGCCCGCTCCTGCTGGCCGGCAACGCCGCCCACTCCGACATCCCGCTCAACTCCCCCGGCTCCGGCCTGCTCGGCATCATGCTCGCGATGCTGGGGCAGACCGTCGGCTTCCCCGTCCCCGAGGGGGGCGCGGGCCGGTTGAGTGCCGCGCTGTCCCGCAGGCTCACCTCCCGCGGCGGCGTGGTGCAGTGCGACACCGAGGTCACGCGCGTCGAGGTCTCCGGCGGGCGCGTCACGGGAGTCACGACGGCCGACGGCGAGCGGGTCGCCGTACGCCGGGCAGTGCTGGCCGACGTCTCCGCCCCGGCCCTCTTCGACCGCCTGCTGCGGCCCGACGACGTCCCGGGCAGGGTGCGGCGCTCGATGGAGCGCTTCCGCATGGACCCCGGCACGGTCAAGGTCGACTGGGCGCTGTCGGGGCCGGTGCCGTGGGCATCGCCCCCGGACCACGCGCCCGGCACGGTGCACGTCGCCCCGTCGATGGAGGCGCTGACCCGGGCGACCCAGCAGCTGGAGGTCGGGGTCGTCCCGGCCGACCCCTTCCTGCTCACCGGCCTCATGACGTCCAGCGACCCGAGCCGCTCCCCGGCGGGCACCGAGTCGATGTGGGCCTACACGCACGTGCCGCAACCGGACGGGTTCATCGCCGACGCGGGCGGCACGATCACGGGCCGCTGGGACCACGACGACCTCGAGCGGATGGGCGACCGCATGCAGGAGCAGATCGAGCGGCACGCCCCCGGCTTCGGCTCGATCGTGCGGGCGCGTCGGGTGCTGGGGCCGCTCGAGCTCGAGGCACGCGACGCCAACCTCATCGGCGGCGCGCTCGGCGGCGGCACCAGCCAGCTCCAGCAGCAGCTGGTCTTCCGGCCGGTGCCGGCGCTGCGCGGACGCCCGGAGACGGGGATCGCCGGGCTCTACCTCGCGTCGGCGGCCATCCACCCCGGCGGTGGCGTGCACGGCGCGTGCGGCAACAACGCCGCCCAGGCCGCGCTGCGGCACGCGGCGCTGTCGGGATTGTTCTCGCGCTCCCGGTGAGACGGCGCAGCCGCTCGGCTGCGACGAGAAGTGCGCCGCTCCGATCGGGTGCCGCGTGGTCATCACCCGCCGGTCCCTCTATCGTTGGGACATCGGCGGGCACCACCCCCGCGCGCCGGTCACATCCCGCCACACACCCTCGTGGCTGAGCAGAAAGCGGCAGCAGATGTCCGACAGCAGCACCCCGCCCGTCCGACCCGCCACCGACCTCCTCGAGCACGCGCTCGAGCACGAGCAGGTCGTCTTCGCCAACGACCCCGCCAGCGGCCTCCGCGCGATCATCGCGATCCACTCCACCGCCCTCGGCCCCGGCCTCGGCGGCACCCGCTTCTACCCCTACGCCTCCACCGCGGACGCGCTGGCCGACGTGCTCGCGCTCTCGCGCGGCATGACCTACAAGGCGGCCGTGACCGGCCTCGACCTCGGCGGGGGCAAGGCCGTGATCATCGGCGACCCGACCACCCAGAAGACCGAGGCGCTGCTGCGCGCCTACGGCCGCTTCGTGGAGTCGCTCGGTGGCCGCTACCTGACGGCCTGCGACGTGGGCACCTACAGCGAGGACATGGACGTGGTCGCGCGCGAGTGCTCCTACGTCACCGGCCGCACCGAGGAGCACGGCGGGGCCGGCGACAGCAGCGTGCTGACGGCGTACGGCGTCTTCCGCGGCCTCCAGGCGGCCGCCGAGTCCGTGTGGGGCGACGCCGACCAGGCGGACGTGCTCGCCGGGCGCACCGTGGGCGTGGCAGGCGTCGGCAAGGTCGGCCGCCACCTGGTGGGCCACCTGCTCGAGGCGGGCGCCGAGGTCGTCGTCACCGACGTCTCCGCCGACGCCGTCGCGCGGGTGCGCGACGAGCACCCCGGCGTCCGGGCGGTCGAGTCGACCGAGGCGCTGGTCGCCTCCGCGCTCGACGTCTACGCCCCCTGCGCCCTCGGCGGCGCGCTCACCGACGACGTCGTGGCGCAGCTGAGTGCCAGGATCGTTTGCGGCGCCGCCAACAACCAGCTCGCGCACGCCGGCATCGAGAAGCTGGTCGAGGACCGCGGCATCGTCTACGCCCCCGACTACGTCGTCAACGCCGGCGGCCTCGTGCAGGTCGCCGACGAGCTCGAGGGCTTCAGCTTCGAGCGCGCCAAGCTCCGCGCGGGCCGCATCTACGACACGACGCGGTCGATCCTCGAGCGCGCCAAGAGCGACGGCGTGCCGACCGCGACGGCCGCCGACCGGATCGCCGAGCAGCGCATCGTCGAGGTCGGTCGCCTCCGCAGCATCTGGCTCCGCTAGGAGCCGGCCGCACCGTCAGGCGGGAAGGTCAGTCGCGCTGGGGGTCTGCGTAGTCCGACCACTTGTCGAGATCCTCGACAGGGTCGGACTCCACCTCTTCGCCACCGTGGAGCTCTCGCGCCAGGGCACTGAGGTCAGTCTCGTGAGTGCGGTACTTCAGGTCGCGTGCGACCTTCGTCTGCTTCGCCTTAGCTCGGCCGCGGCCCATAGGGTCCAGCCCCCTCGCACAATTGGCCGGGGCGGCCAAGCGCCCCGGACTACTGATACATAGTCTCGTGGGGGCAACGCTACCTGCTCGGTGGCTGTTCCCGCACACCGACGGGGCCACTTGTCTCGCAGATCACCAGCCGGGGTGCTGGCCGACCAGGGTGACGGTGCCCTCCTGGTCGGGGTCGACATCGACCTCGCCGGCCACCCAGGCGTCGACGCCGTGGTCGGCGAGGCGGGTCAGCACGGCGTCCGCGTCGTCGGCGTGGGTCAGCGCGACCATGCCGACCCCGCAGTTGAGCGTGGCCTCGAGGTCGGGCTGGCTCACCTCGCCGAGGGTGCGGACCACGTCGAAGATCGGTGCCGGCTGCCAGGTGGCGCGGTCGAGGGTGGCGCGCAGCTCGACCGGCATCACCCGGGCGAGGTTGTTGGCCAGGCCGCCGCCGGTGACGTGGGCCATCGCGTGGGTGCGGGTCTCGCGCGCGATCGCGAGGCCCGCCTTGGTGTAGATCCGGGTCGGCTCCAGGAGCTCCTCGCCGAGCGTGCGGCCGAGCTCCTCGACCTCCCGGTCGACGCTCCAGCCGGCTTCGGTGAAGAACACGTGGCGCGCCAGCGAGTAGCCGTTGGAGTGGAGTCCGCTCGAGGCCATCGCGATCACCACGTCGCCCGGACGGACGCGGCCGGGGCCGAGGAGCTGGTCGGCCTCGACGACACCGGTGGTCGCGCCCGCGACGTCGTACTCGTCGGGCGCCAGCAGGCCGGGGTGCTCGGCGGTCTCGCCGCCCACGAGGGCGCAGCCGGCCTCGACGCACGCCTCGGCGATGCCCTTGACGATCGCCGCGATGCGCTCGGGCACGACCTGGCCGGTCGCGATGTAGTCGGTCATGAAGAGCGGCTCGGCGCCGCACACGACCAGGTCGTCGACGACCATGCCGACCAGGTCGAAGCCGATCGTGTCGTGCTTGTCCATCATCTGCGCGACCGCGACCTTGGTGCCGACGCCGTCGGTGGACGTGGCGAGCAGAGGCCGCTTGTACGACGTCAGCGCGCTCGCGTCGAAGAGGCCCGCGAAACCGCCGAGGCCACCGACCATCTCCGGCCGGCGGGCCTTCTCGATCCACGTCTTCATCAGGTCGACGGCCTTGTCGGCGGCGTGGATGTCGACGCCGGCGCGGGCGTAGGCGCCCGGCTCGGTCGGTGCGTCAGGCTCGGACAAAGCTGCGCTTCCTTACGGGTTGTTGAAGACGGGCAGGGCCTCGCCGTGGATCGGCGACGTCAGCGTCGCCTCCAAGAGGTGCTTGCCGAGCAGGCTCGCGTCGGGGAGCTCGATCGGGTAGTCGCCGGTGAAGCAGGCGGTGCAGAGGCTCGGCTGCAGCTGCCCGGTCGCCTCGACCATGCCGTCGAGGGAGATGTAGCCGAGGCTGTCGGCACCCACGCTCGCCGCGATCTCGTCGACGTCGAGCCCGTTGGCGATGAGCTCGGCACGGGTGGCGAAGTCGATGCCGTAGAAGCACGGCCACTTCACCGGCGGGCTCGAGATCCGCACGTGGACCTCCGTCGCGCCCGCCTCGCGCAGCATCCGGATCTGGGCGCGCTGGGTGTTGCCGCGCACGATCGAGTCGTCGACCACCACGATCCGCTTGCCGCGGATCATGTGCTCGAGGGCGTTGAGCTTGAGCCGGATGCCGAGCTGGCGCAGGGTCTGGCTCGGCTGGATGAACGTGCGGCCGACGTAGGCGTTCTTGACGAAGCCCTGGCCGAACGGGATGCCGCTCTCCAGCGCATAGCCGGACGCCGCCGGGGTGCCGGACTCCGGGACGGGGATGACCAGGTCGGCCTCGACCGGGAACTCGCGCGCCAGCTGGCGGCCCATCTCGACCCGGGCCTCGTGGACGCTGCGCCCGGCGATGGTCGCGTCGGGTCGGGCGAGGTAGACGTACTCGAACACGCAGCCCTTGCGCTGGGGCTCGGAGAACTTGTGGCTGCGCAGGCCGCCCTCGTTGATGACGATGAGCTCGCCCGGCTCCACCTCGCGGACCACGCTCGCGCCGATCGTGGCCAGCGCGGCGCTCTCGCTCGCCACCACCCAGCCGCGGTCGAGGCGGCCGAGCACGAGCGGGCGGATGCCCTCGGGGTCGCGCGCGGCGTAGAGGGTGTCCTCGTTCATGAAGACGAAGCAGAACGCGCCGCGCACCTTCGGCAGGAGCTCCATCGCCCTGGCTTCGAGCGACTGGTCGGGGTGGTGCGCCAGGAGCGCGGTGACCAGGCTCGTGTCGTTGGTCGTCGCCTCGAGCTCGCGGGCGTGGATGTCGAGCTCGTCCTCGTCGCTCGGCAGGTCACGGACCAGCTTCGCGAGGTCGGCGGTGTTGATCAGGTTGCCGTTGTGGCCGAGGGCGATCGAGCCGTGGGCGGTGGGCCGGAACGTCGGCTGGGCGTTCTGCCAGGTGCTCGCGCCCGTCGTGGAGTAGCGGCAGTGGCCGACCGCCAGGTGGCCCTGGAAGGAGTCGAGCGTGGTCTCGTCGAAGACCTGCGAGACGAGCCCCATGTCCTTGTAGACCAGGATCTGGCGGCCGTTGCTCACCGAGATGCCTGCTGACTCCTGACCGCGGTGCTGCAACGCGTACAGACCGAAGTAGGTGAGTTTTGCGACGTCCTCCCCAGGGGCCCAGACGCCGAATACGCCGCACACGTTCGTCAGCCTACCGGCCGCACCGCTCCAGCCCGGAACTCGCGCCGCCCGTGGGATCCGTCACGCGCCCAGGTTGCGCAGCACCATGGCCTCGGCCGCGAGGACCTTCTCGAACTCGGCGAGGTGCAGGCCCTCGTTGGGGCCGTGGGCACGGGTGTCGGGGTCCTCGACGCCCGTGACGAGCACGCTCGCACCGGGCATCGCGTCGAGCAGCTCGGCGATGAACGGGATCGACCCGCCCACGCCCATGTCGACGGGCTCGGTGCCGTCCCAGGCCTCGGTGAACGCGCTACGGGCGGCGTCGTAGGCCGGTCCGGTGACGTCGAGCGCGATCGGCTCGCCGGTGTCGACGACCTCGATCGAGAGCTGCGCGCCCCAGGGCACGTGCTCCTCGAGGTGGGCCTTGAGGCACGCCAGCGCGTTGTCGGAGGTCTCGCCGGGCGCGGTGCGCAGCGCCAGGCGCGCGCGGGCCGCGGGGATCAGGGTGTTGGAGGAGCCGTCGACCTTCGGCGCGTCGAGGCCGATCACCGAGAGGGCGGGCTGGGTCCAGAGGCGCTCGACCTTCGGTCCGTGACCGATCCACTCGACGCCCTCGGCCACGCCGGACTCGGCGCGCAGCCGGTCCTCGGGGTAGTCGACGTCGGCCGCCGGGCCGCTGACCAGGCCCTCGACGCGCAGGTTGCCCTCGTCGTCGTGGAGCGAGGCGATCAGGCGCGAGAGGGTCATGACAGCGTCGGGCACGAGGCCGCCCCACATGCCCTGGTGGACGGCGTGGGAGAGCGTGCGCACCTGCACGTTGACGCGGACGAGGCCGCGCAGGCTCGTGGTGAGGGCCGGCACGCCGATGTCCCAGTTGCCGGAGTCGGCGATGATGATGACGTCGGACCTGAGGTCCTCGAGGTTCTGCTCCAGCAGCTGCGGGAGGGTCGCGCTCGCGACCTCCTCCTCGCCCTCGATGAAGAGGCGGACAGTGACGGGCAGCTCGTCGCCGAGCACCCGCAGGGCGGCGACGTGGGTCATGATGCCGGCCTTGTCGTCGGCCGTCCCCCGGCCGTAGAGGCGGCCGTCGCGCTCGGTGGGCTCCCACGGCGGGCTGTCCCAGTCGGCCGGGTCGTTCTCGGGCTGCACGTCGTGGTGGGCGTAGAGCAGCACCACCGGAGCGCCCTCGGGGCCGCGCTTCTCGCCGATCACGGCCGGGGGCGCGCCGTCGTAGGCCCGCACGATGCGCGCGTCGACGCCCTCCGCACGGAACAGCTCCGCGGTCTTCTCGGCACTGCGCTCGACCTCGTCGAGGCGGGCGGGGTCGGCACTCACGGACTGGATGCGCACCAGGGCCTCGAGGTCTTCGCGGACACCGGGGAGCACAGCCGCGACGCGGGATCGGATCTCGTCACTCGTCATCGTCATGGTGGAGAACCTACGTCAGCGGAGAGGGAGGTACGGCGACAGGTCGGTGCGCTCCCCGCTGGCGGTCACGAGCCCGCGATCCACGGCGGTCGCCCAGGCGAGCGCACCGCTGGCGAGACCCACCCAGGTCGCCGCGTCGGTCTCGACGACCGCGGGGGGCGTGCCGCGGGTGTGGCGCACGCCCTCGACGACCTGCACGGCCGCGTAGGGCGGCACCCGGACCTCCACCGAGCGGCCCGGCGCGCGCTGCTCGAGGAGGGCGAGGAAGTGCTTGGTCAGCAGGCGCAGGTCGGCGCGCTCGGCGGCGCCGGACGCCACCCGCTCGAGGGCCTCCTCGACCGCGATCGGGTCGGCGGGACGCAGCCGTGATGACACGGGTCCGAGCCTAGCGACGTGCGTCCGTCACAATGTGGGGCATGCGTGCTCGTGCGGCCATCGGCTCGATCCTTCTCGTGCTCATGCCGCTGCTCGCGGCCTGTGGAGACGACCAGGACCAGCCCAAGGCGGGTGACATCATCCGGGCGCGTCTCGACAACCAGTTCAAGAAGGGCCACGAGTCGGAGGTGGTGCTGCCGACAGGCAAGCTCCTCATCCACGCCGGCACCCCGGTCGACAGCGCCTCGGCCGACGAGACCCGGACCCGCGAGAAGGTCGACGCACCCTCGGGCGCCGTGCTGGTGCCGATCTCGTGGCAGTACGACCCGTGGCGCTCGAACAAGGTCGACGCCATCTTCGACACCGACGGCACGCCGATCGTCGACCTCGTGAGCGGCGACGACGACTACCGGCTGACGCCGCCCCAGTCCGAGGACGACGGCGCGGAGTCGTTCTACGTCGTCGTCGAGGGCGACGGCAAGGACCCGGCCCTCGAGATCACCTTCGACGGCGTGAAGCAGACGGTGGACCTGCGCACCGGGGACCGCGACGAGGGCGACGCCGCCGGCCTCTACGACATCGTCGACGAGAAGCTGGACAAGAAGCCCTGCGACCAGGGCAAGTGGTTCGACACCAAGACCGCGGCCGCCGAGTTCACCTGCAGCCTGACAGGGCCTGTGCTGACGCCCTACGCGGCCGGCAAGTGGGCGCCGAGCGGGAGCCTGTGGCTCGCCGTCACCGTCGCCACCAACATGCGCGTCTACCAGGAGACCGACCTGCTCGGCGCGGGCGCGCGCTACTTGGCGGCCGACGTGAAGATCAAGCCGACGATCGACGGCGAGGCCCCGCACCGGATCCTGTCGACCGAGGACGACGCCGACGTCTGCCCGGTGACGTCGCAGGCCGACTGCGGCTGGTCCAAGCAGCTGGTCTTCGAGGTGCCCGCCGACGATGCCGAGCAGGGCCCGCTCGACCTGGCCGCGAGCTATCACATGTCGCTCGCGACGGCCTGGAACGGCTACGACGCTCCCAAGATCAAGAAGATCAAGGCCGAGGAGAAGCTCAAGATCTGGAAGTGAGCGCGTCCGCCACGGCCGCCAGGCCCGCGGCCACCTCGGCGAACGAGGTGCTCAGGGGCGAGAGCCCCACCCGCAGCCCGTGGGGCGGCCGGAAGTCCGGGATCACCCCGCGTCGCCACAGCTCGGCGGTCACCGCTCGGAAGTCCGGGTGGTCGAGCGTCACGTGCCCGCCCCTGGTCGCCGCGTCGCGGGGCGAGGCGAGCACCACGCCGTGCGGCGCGAGCAGGGCGTCGGCCACCTCGACGGCGTACGACGTCAGGGCGATCGACTTGTGCCGTACGGCTGCCATGCCGGCCTCCTCGATGAGCGCGAGCATGTCGCGCATCGGGAGCATGCCGATCACCGGCGGGGTGCCGCTGATGAGCTGGCGGACGCCGGCGTCGGGCGCGTAGCCGGGGCCCATCGCGAACGGGTCGGCGGCGCCCATCCAGCCCTGGATCGGTTGGCGGAAGCGGCCGTGGTGGCGTGCGGCGAGGTAGGCGAACGCGGGCGCGCCGGGACCGCCGTTGAGGTACTTGTAGGTGCAGCCGACCGCGAGGTCGACGTCGTGCTCGTCGAGGGCGATCTCGACGGACCCCACCGAGTGGCACAGGTCCCAGAGCACCTGGGCGCCGGCGTCGTGCGCCAGCGCCGTGATCGCGGGTACGTCGGCGACGTGGCCCGAGCGGTAGGCGATGTGGCTCAGCAGCACCAGCGCCGTGCGGTCGGAGAGCGCCTCGCGGACCAGGTCGGGCGTCACCCCGCTGTCGGCCTCGGGACGGATCCAGCGCAGCTCGAGGCCGCGCTCGGCGGCGATCCCCTCGACGACGTAGCGGTCGGTCGGGAAGTTGTCGGTGTCGACCAGGATCTCGGTGCGCCGCTGGTCGTCGCGCACCTGGGCGTCCACCGCGGCCCGGACCAGCTTGTAGAGCAGCACTGTGGTCGAGTCGGCGACGACCGTCTGCCCCGGCGCGGCGCCCAGGCAGACGCGTGCGATCGTGTCGCCGAGCTCGGTGGGCGCGTCCATCCAGCCCTCGTCCCACGCGCGGATCAGGCGGTCGCCCCACGGCCGGTCGACGAAGCCCGCGAGACGTTCGCGGGTGGCGTGCAGCGGCCTCCCGAGCGAGTTGCCGTCGAGGTAGGCGACGACCTCCTCGTCGGTGACGAAGGCGGCCCGGTGGTGCGCGAGCGGGTCGGCCGCGTCGAGCTCGGCGGCCCGGGCGAGCACGTCGCTCACGGCATGCCGATCTCGGTGCGGACGGTGATCAGCTCGGGGAAGAAGGTCAGGTCCAGCGCGCGCTTGAGGAACGAGACGCCGGACGACCCGCCGGTGCCGCGTTTGAAGCCGATCGTGCGCTGCACGGTGCGCAGGTGACGGAACCGCCAGAGCTGGAAGGCGTCCTCGAGGTCGACGAGGTCCTCGGAGGTCTCGTAGAGGTCCCACAGGCGGGTCGTGTCCTCGTAGATCTCGCGGAAGACCGGCACCAGGGCGGGCTGCTCGACCCACGGCTTGGTGACGTCGCGCTCGAGCACCTCCACGGGGACGGGCAGTCCGCGCCGGGCGACCAGGCGCAGGAAGGCGTCGTACACGGTGGGGCTCTCGAGCGCGTCGGCCAGGAAGGTGCGGGCGGCCGGCTTGGCCTCGAAGACCTTGAGCATCGCGGCGTTCTTGTTGCCCAGGAGGAACTCGACCGCGCGGTACTGCACCGACTGGAAGCCCGACGCCGGTCCGAGGACGTCGCGGAACTCGGCGTACTCGCTGGGCGTCAGCGTCGCCAGCACCGACCACTGCTCGGTGACCGTGCGCAGGATGTGCTTGACCCGCGACAGGCTCTTGCGGGCGCGCGCGAGGTCGTCGGTCGCCATGAAGGCGCGTGCACCGACGAGCTCGTGCACCATCAGCTTCAGCCAGAGCTCGGTGGTCTGGTGCTGGATGACGAACAGCAGCTCGTCGGGGTGCGTCGGGTTGCTCAGCGGGTGCTGGGCGGACAGCAGCGTGTCGAGATCGAGGTAGCCGGCGTAGTCCAGCTCGCGGCTGAAGTCCGTGCGCACGCCCGGCTCCAGTGGTCGGTAGCCCTCCTCGATCGACACCGGCACACCGTATCCCCGCAGGGCGCGGCTGTCGTCAGCGCAGGTCGTCGAAGATGGCGCGGATCCGTGACCACGCCGTCGACTCCGTCTCGACGAGGCCGAAGTGACCCCCGCTCACCTCGACGAGCTCGGCGGTGGCGCCGGCGGCGGACGCCCGCGTGACGTAGTCGCGGGACTGGGAGATCGGCACGATGTCGTCGTCGGGCGCGTGCACGCACCACACGGGTACGGCGAGGGGCAGCTGCTGCATCGGGTCGGCACCGGCGTCCGCGGCGGTCGGCGCGTGCCCGAGGAAGGCCTGCACCGCGTCGCTGCCCAGGTGCTCCTCGGCCGCGGCGACCAGGTCGAGGACGCCCGCCTGCGAGACGACGTGCGTGAGCGGGACCTCGGCGTCGCGCCGCCCTCCGGCCCAGGCCGCGAGGTGTCCGCCGGCGGAGTGCCCGAGCGCCACCACGCGCTGCAGGCTCTCCTCCGGAAGCATCCCGGCCGACGCCATCGCGGCGAGGTGGTCGATCCCTGCGGCCACGTCGTCGAGCGTGACCGGGACACCGCCCCCTCCCCCGGCTCCGTCGCCGACCCGCCGGTACTCCAGGTTCCAGGTCACCCACCCGCGGTCGCGCAGGTCCCGCGCGAGGGGCGTCCCGAGCGTGAGGTCGTAGGCCGACTTCCAGAAGCCGCCGTGGATCACCACGACCACGCCGTGCGGCCGGCCGTCGGGCACGAGCAGCTCGCCGTACTGGCTGGGGTCGTCGCCGTACGTCGTGCCCACGTCACCCTTCCTCCGGGTCTCGCCGTCCGTGTCCTGCTCCCCGCCACACGCGGCGAGGGCCGCCGCGACGGCCGTCGCCAGCACCGTACGCCGCCCGGCGGAGAAGCGGGCGGCCACCGTGGTCAGCTGCTCAGGCGCCGAGTGCGGCGGGCAGCGTCGCGGTCCACGCGGCGCGCAGCTCGTCGAGAGGCAGCTCGAACAGACCCTCGACGACCAGCGCCTCGCCCCCGGTGGTGCCGAGCTCCGTCATCGGGACGTCGTGGCGGGCGCACAGGGCGCGCAGCTCCTCGAGGTCCTCGCCGGCGACCGTCACCACGGCGCGGGCCGCCGACTCGGCGAAGAGGCCGAGGAACGCGTCACCCTCCAGGGCCACGGTGACGCCGACGCCCCCGACGAGGCTGGCCTCGGCGAGCGCCTGCGCGAGCCCGCCGTCGGACAGGTCGTGCGCGCTCGTCGCGATGCCGACGAGGTCGGCGAGGAGGCGAGCGAGGTCGCGCTCGGCCTGCAGGTCGACCTGCGGCGGCAGGCCGCCGAGGTGGCCGTGGACGACGTGCGCCCACTCGCTGCCGGCGAGCTCCTCGCGGGTGGTGCCGAGCAGCACCACGCGGTCGCCCGCGCCCTGGAAGGACGAAGGGGTACGCCGCCGTACGTCCTCCATCACGCCGAGCACCGCCACCACCGGGGTGGGCAGGATCGCGGTCTCGCCGGTCTGGTTGTAGAGGCTCACGTTGCCGCCGGTGACCGGGATGCCGAGCTCGATGCAGGCGTCCTTGAGGCCGCGGCAGGCCTCGGCGAACTGCCACATCACGTCGGTGTCCTCGGGCGAGCCGAAGTTGAGGCAGTCGCTGACCGCGAGCGGCCGCGCACCGCCGGTGGCGACGTTGCGGTAGGCCTCCGCGAGCGCGAGCTGCGCGCCGGCGTACGGGTCGAGCTTGGCGAAGCGGCCGTTGCAGTCGGTGGCGATCGCGACGCCGAGGTGGGTGTCCTCGTCGACGCGGACCATGCCGCTGTCGGAGGGCTGCGCGAGGACGGTGTTGCCCTGCACGTAGCGGTCGTACTGGTCGGTGATCCACGACTTGTCGCAAAGGTTGGGGCTCGCGACGAGACGCAGCAGGGTGGCCCGCAGGTCGTCCCCGGTCTCCGGCCGCGGCAGCGCCTCGGCGCGGTCGGCCTGGAGGGCGTCCTGCCACTCGGGACGGGCGTAGGGGCGTTCGTAGACGGGACCGTCGTGGGCCACCGTCCGCGGCGGTACGTCGACGACGACCTCCCCGTGCCAGGTGATCTCGAGCCGGCCGCTGTCGGTGACCTCGCCGATCACGACCGCCTCGACGTCCCACTTCGTGCAGATCGCCAGGAACGCCTCGACGTCGCCGGGCTCGACGACCGCCATCATCCGCTCCTGGCTCTCGCTCATGAGGATCTCCTCCGGAGCCAGGGTGGAGTCGCGCAGCGGCACGCGGTCGAGCTCCACGCTCATCCCGCCGTCACCGGCGGAGGCGAGCTCGGACGTCGCGCACGAGAGGCCCGCGCCGCCGAGGTCCTGGATGCCGGCGACGACGCCGGCCCGGAAGAGCTCGAGGGTGCACTCGATGAGGAGCTTCTCCATGAAGGGGTCGCCGACCTGGACGCTCGGCCGCTTCGCGGGACCGTCCGCGTCGAAGGTCTCGCTCGCGAGCACGGAGACGCCGCCGATGCCGTCGCCGCCCGTGCGCGCGCCGTAGAGGACCACCAGGTTGCCGGTGCCGGAGGCCTTGGCGAGGTGGAGGTCCTCGTGGCGCAGCACGCCCACGCAGAGGGCGTTGACGAGCGGGTTGCCGAGGTAGGTCTCGTCGAACACCGCCTCGCCGCCGATGTTCGGCAGACCGAGGCAGTTGCCGTAGCCGCCCACGCCGGCGACGATCCCCGGCAGCACCCGGTGGGTGTCGTCGGCGTCGAGCGGACCGAAGCGCAGCGGGTCCATGACCGCGACCGGGCGGGCGCCCATCGCGATGATGTCGCGGACGATGCCACCGACGCCCGTCGCGGCACCCTGGTAGGGCTCGACGTAGGACGGGTGGTTGTGGCTCTCGACCTTGAAGCTGACCGCGTAGCCCTGCCCGATGTCGATGACGCCGGCGTTCTCGCCGATGCCGGCGAGCATCTTGCCGACCGGCGTCTCCTGGGGGATCTCGCCGAACTGCCTCAGGTGCACCTTCGACGACTTGTAGGAGCAGTGCTCGCTCCACATCACGCTGTACATCGCGAGCTCCGAGCTCGTCGGCCGGCGCCCGAGGATCTCGCGGATCCGCTGGTACTCGTCCTTCTTCAGCCCGAGGTCGGCCCAGGGCTGCTCGCGGTCGGGATCGGACGCGGCGACGGAGACGGTGTCCAGCACGGCGCAAATCTATAGGTGCCGGGCACCCTGCCCGCACCGAGGCCGCGCGGCCGGACTGGACTGTTGTGCGCCGCCGCACCCACCGGTTGCCCTACCTTTGCCGACATGCACCGTCGGGGGATCGTCGTGACCGCGCTGCTCGCGCTCCTCCTCAGCGGTTGCTCGGCAGGTGACGAGCGCACGTCAGCACCGCAGAAGGCCGACCGGTCGCGGTCCGCCCACGCACGGACCTCCGCGCCGGTCGCGAAGCCCACGAAGCCCGGCCGCACCACCGAACCGCCCGCGCCGCCCACGGCCACCTCGATCGCGGTCGCCCACCGCGGGGCTCCCACCGACGGCAGGACCGAGAACGGCCTTCCGGCCCTCGAGAACGCCGCCCGGCTGCACGCCGAGATGTCGGAGTTCGACGTACGACCCACGCTCGACGGCGAGCTGGTGATCATGCACGACGGCGGCCTGGTGCGCACGACCGACTGCCTCGGTCAGGTCGCCGGGCGCACGTATGCCGACATCGCCGCGCACTGCCGGCTCGACGACGGCAGCCCGGTTCCGACCTTGAGGGAGTTCCTTGGCACCGCGGTCGCCCGAGGACTGCCGTTGATGATCGAGCTGAAGGAGGGCCCCGGGTGGACGCCCGAGGTCTTCGCGCAGATGCGCGCGGACATGGAACCGCTCAGCCGGTTCGACGACAGCGTCTTCCTGTCCTTCGACGACGACCTGCTCGCGATGGCCCATGACACCATCCCCGAGCTCCCCGGCATCTGGATCGTCCCGCGGCGACTCTCGGTGTCCCGGTCCGTGATCGCCAAGCCGGTCGGCGGCTTCCTCATCGACGGCGAGCTCACGACCGACGGCTGGATGCGCGCCGCACGCGCCCACGACAAGCTGGTGTACGCGCGGGTCGTCGACAGCGTCGAGGGGTGGCAGCGCTGCGTGGACATCGGGATGGACGGCATCCTGACCAATCGGCTCACCGACTACCTGCAGTGGCGGGCCGCGACGGTCGACTGACTCACCGGGTCAGGACGTGGTCCGGCTTCCTCTGCAGGACGAGCTCACGGAGACCGTCGTCGATCGCACGCTGCGAGGCGCCTTCCACCGAGACCGAGAACGGCCAGTCGTGGTAGACCGAGCTGAGCGTGACGCGTCCTTCCCTGTTGAACCCGTCGTAGCGCCAGACCGTGCGGACCACGTCGCCGTCGGCGGACCTGATGAAGGTCTGGTGACTTCCTCGATCCTTCGAGGCGTAGCTGGCGTCGGCGAGTGCGGCGGACTGCCACTCGGTGTAGCGGATCAGGACGGGGTCGCCTGCGGCCGTCACCTTCGGGCACTGCCACACCGTCAGCCGTGGGTAGGGGAGCCGCTTCGGTCCGCACTCGCGCCGGTCGAAGCTCGGATACATCCACTCGAGGCCGGCCACCCCGGACGGGTCCGGACACTGCTGCGCCGACGAGGTCGTCATGCCGTTCCAGCAGGTCACGTCGTCGACGGGGGTCGGGGGCGGCTGCGTCCGGTCGGTGCCGTCGGAGGCACGGTCGGAGCCCCGGTCGCTTGCCGTGTCCGTCGAGGTGTCGGCGCCGGCGGAGTCCTGCGGCGAGTCGTCCCCACGGCTCAGCAGGACGGCTCCGGTCGTCGCCGCGCCCAGCAGCAGCGCGACCGCGGCGGCTGCGGCGACGACGCGCCACGGCGACCTCCCACCGCCTGGGGACGGCGGCCGCTGGGTCGGCGGTGGCGCCGGAGCGACAGGTCCGGAGAAGCCGGCGGGCGGGACGCCGTACGCCGCCTGGGTCGGCGGGTCCTCGTGGCCGAGCGGCGTCGGCGGCCACGCCGGCGGAGGGGGCGGCGTCGGGGACGGGGCGAAGGTCTTGACGATCGTGGGCTCGATGCCGCCGGTCGTCTCGCCGGCGGACGCGACCGCGCGCGCCGAGGAGCGCAGGGCGCTGGCCAGGGCGGAGGCGCTGCGAAAACGCCGCTCGGGGTCCTTGGCCAGGGTCATGGCCAGGATGCCGTTGACGGCACTGCCGTACGGGTTGGCGGCCGAGACCTGCGGCAGCTCGCCCCGCAGGTGCCCCATCAGCACCTGGGACGGCGTGCCGAGGTAGGGCGCAGCACCGGTGATGCACGCCCAGAGCACGCATCCCATGGCGTAGATGTCGGCGGCCACCGAGGCACCGCCGCCCTCGTGTCGCTCGGGCGCCAGGTAGGCGGGCGTGCCGATGAGACCCTGGGTGCGCGTCGCGTCGAAGTCCTCCACCGCTGCGATCCCGAAGTCGCAGAGCACGCCGCGGACGCTGCCGTCGCGCAGGGTCTTCAGCAGCAGGTTGGACGGCTTGACGTCGCGGTGCAGGACGCCGGCCGCGTGGGCCGCGGCGAGGCCGTCGGCCGCTCCGGCGAGCAAGGTCAACGCCTCGGCGACGGGCATCGGCCCCTGGGTCTCGATGCGGTTGCTGAGGTCGCCGCCCGCGACCAGCTCGGTCGCGATGAAGAGCCACTCGTCGTGCTCGCCGGCGTCGTAGACGCGGATCACGTGCGGCGAGTCGAGCCGGGCGAGCGCCCTCGCCTCGCGCAGGAACCGGTGGCGGTAACCCTCGTCGTCGGCCAGGTCCGGCGACAGGAGCTTCAGGGCGACGTCGCGCTGCAGGTCCTGGTGGACGGCAGCGAACACCACGCCCATGCCGCCGCGCCCCAGCCGCCCCACGATCCGGTAGCGGCCGAAGTCAGAACCAACCCCCGGCAACACGGCGTCACCCTACTGACGCGGCGCGCGCGCAACGGTGGAATCGGACAAAGAGGTCACCCGAGGTCAGGTCAGCTCGATGAGCAGGTGGATCAGGCTCGGGCGGTAGCGGTGGCAGCTGCAGGGCTGGCCCTTCAGCCGGCTGCCGACCATGCGCTCGGTGTCCGGAGCCGTGCAGCGGCCCTTGGACTCCTCGTGCTCTCCGTCGTGGTGACCGCACTTGCAGTCGATGCCCTGCTTGGCCAGGAACTTGCGCATGTCTTCCCCCTGAGGTCGTCGGTGAGGACTTCATTGACCCAGAGGTCGCGGCGCCGGGGAATGGGTCGATCACCCCATCTCGCGTTGGCGCGAATCGGCCCGAGCGCCGAGACGCGGGGATAGCATCCGAAGCTGATCCGACGCTCTCCGGACGACCTTGGGGGACCCATGAAGGCACGCAGTGCAACCATCCTCGCCGCGGCGCTGCTGGTGGCAGGGCAGACGCTGGTGCCCGCCGATGCGTCGGCGCCCACGAGCAGGGCGGACGACGAGCCCAGCACCGTGCACGGTCCCTACCGACCGCCGAAGGCACTGGTGACCGACGCCGCCGCGAGCTGCACCGACTTCCAGAGCGCGCACGCGGTGCCCGTCAAGGTCGAGGCCACCGAGCCGTCCGACCTGGGCCCGAGCGTGCATCCCCCACGGGGCGACCGAGCGTTCAAGTACAAGGCCCAGTTCCGCTACGCCATGGGCACGATGGTCGACTACCGCAACGACCAGGTGGCGAAGCTGCAGGACCTCACCACGTTGAGTGTCGCCGTGCTGTCCCGCCAGCACGCGGCGACGGGCATGGTCGCGGTGACCTACCAGACGTCCCCGGGCACCACCTGGTACGGCTCCCTGACGCTGACGCCGCAGGTGCAGGACCGCTGGAACACCGTCGACGCGGGCACCGCCGTGCTGAGCTGGCGCAGGAACAGCGACCCCGCGTCGGACTCCAAGACGATCGCCGAATTCGCCCGGGCCCACCCCAACAGCACGCACGCCCGCGTCGGCATCCTGTTCGGCTGCAACGGCACCAACTTCTACCTCGACGACCTTGCGGTCGGCTCCGCCGACAGCGTCCGGCGGTGGGACTTCCAGGGCGTGCGGACGCACATGACGTTCCGGCCGACCCAAGGACGCAAGCACATCTACACCTATCTCCAGCCTGCCTACCTGGAGACCTCGCTCACGAGTCCCGACGTCCCCGCACGCTTCCTGCTCGGGCAGGAGATCACCCACAAGACCTGCAAGGCGGATCACTGCCCGTCGAAGGACTACTCCAACAAGGCGAAGACGATGCGCATCAGGGCATGGCCCTACGCCGGCTGGACGGAGTGGGCCTACTTCGAGGGTGGGTCCGGATACGAACGGAGCAGCTATCCGCCGGTCATCGAGTGGAAGGTCCGGCCCTACGTCGTCGCTTCGGTCAACATCCAGCACCCCAAGCGGGGACAGACGCTGGTGGTGACCGGGAAGATCTCGCCCTGCCACGAGGGCCACAAGGTCTTCTTCCAACGGAAGCTCAACCACCACTGGCGGACCATCAAGTCCGCGGTTGCCACGGACTGCAAGCCCAACAAGCGCTCGCCGTACTCCGTCTACCGGCTCGCCGTGAAGCTGAAGACGGTCGGCCTCTGGAACTGGCGCGTGAAGCTCGACAGCATGGATCCGTGGGAGCCGGGGCTCTCGCGTGAGTACCGGCAGAAGGTGAGCGTGCCGCACCACCCGCAGCCCACTCCGACGCCCGCGCCGGTCTACATCCCACCGACCTACACGCCGCCGCCTCCTCCGGACCCGATCCCGCACGGCTGACAACGCGGTCCGGTCAGGGCACGACGACCCGCCGATCGACGCCTCCGACGGAGATCAACAAGACGTTGCCGTTGTAGGCGTAGGCCGCTGCGTCGAGTTCGCCCCTGCCCCGCCGGTCGACCTTGATCGACTTCTGGCAGTGGATCTCACACGGGGCGCCGATGGTCATCGTCTGGCTCGTCCCTGGGCTGAAGCCCGCGATGACGACCTTGTAAGCACGGCAGGTGCGGCCGGCAACCTGGTCCTCGCTGCTGCACTGGCTCGTCGTCGACTCGACCACGCGGACCGACTTCTTCTCGCTCTTGCCGCACTCGTGTGCGGGCGCGCCGGACGTGGAGAGATCGCCGGCTGTGACGGTGGCCCGGACGTCAGCACAAGTCTGCTCGCCCCCCGCGGGAGTCGGCAGGCTGAACCGCTTGTCCACGGAGACCCAGTGCTTCCCCTCGCGACGCTCGTAGGTCACGGTCGAGCCGGACGGGGGATCGACCGGGGCGATGGTGAAGTCCACGGAGAGGTAGGCCGGCTTCGCAGAGACCTTCGGGGCCTTCGGTGCGGGCGGCGGGGCGACGGTCGGGTCCGAGCTCGGAGGCTCGGTGGGCGTCGTGCTTCCGTCCGCGGCCGTGGGGTCGGTGGCGTCCTCGTCACTCCCCGACCAGGGCGCCACCGCGACGAGGACCACCGCCGCAACGGCGGCGAGGGCGAGCGCCACGATGCCCACGAGGACCGCCGACCGGCGACGACGCGAGGACGGCGGTGGTGATGACGACGGCACGAACGCACTCGGCGGCGGAGGCGGCACGGGTGCGCCGGGCGGGCGCTGCGACGTGGTGTTCGGGTCGGCCTCGGGGACGGCGACCGTCTCGACAGCAGGCGGTGCCGGGGGCGGCGGTTCCGAGGGCGGCGGCGCCGAGGGCGGCGGCGGAGCCGGCGGCAAGATCGCCGGTGACGCGGCCTCCGCCACCGGCGGCGGAGGGGGCAGCTCCACCGAGGCCTCGAGCGCGGCCGGCGGGGGGAGGTCGACCGAGGTGTCCGCGGCCGGTGGCGGGAGCATGTCGAACGAGGGCTCGTACGTCGGCACCGGCGGCGCCTCGATCGAAGGTTCCGCCGCGGGCACCGCGTCGGCGGCGAGGAAGTCGGCGCTCGGGGCGTCGGCCGGGGGCACCGGACCGACCCCGACGCTCTCGACGTACGGCACGACGATCGTGCCCTCGGGGACCACGCCTCGCTGGGTGTCGGTGGTGTCGTCGCGGTAGGAGCCCTGGAACAGGAACGGGTCGACGGCGCGGAGCGCGACGAGGACGTCGGCCGCGGAGAGGTAGCGCTGCGCCGGGTCCTTCGCCAAGGTGCCCGCCAGGACCTCGTTGAGCTGCGCCGAGTGAGGTACGCCGGCCTGCAGCTGCGGCACCGGGCCGTGGACGTGCCCGCGGAAGATCTCCGCCGACGTCCCCTGGTACGGCGGCCCGCCGGTGATCGTGGCCCAGAGCAGGCACCCGAGCGCATAGATGTCCGAGGCGACAGTGGCGTCCTCGCCCTGGTGCCGCTCGGGTGACATGTAGGTAGGGGTGCCGATCACCCCAACGGTCAGGGTGCTGTCGGAGCCGGCGACGGTCGCGATGCCGAGATCGCAGAGGATCGCCTGCCGGCGGCCGTCCGAGCGGGGACGCAGCAGCACGTTCGACGGCTTGATGTCGCGGTGCAGGATGCCCGCCTCGTGGGCCTCGGCCAGGCCCTCGCAGACCTGCGCGACGAGCTCGACCCCCGCGGCAAGGGGCAACGGGCCGGTGGTGTCGAGGACCTGCTTGAGGTCGCCGCCCTCGATGAGCTGGGTCGCGATGAACAGCCAGCCGTCCTGCTCGCCCGTGTCGTAGACACGGACGATGTGCGGGGAGTCGAGGCGGGCCAGGATCCGCGCCTCGCGCAGGAACCGGTGGCGGTAGGAGTCGTCGTCCGACAGGTCGGGCGTGAGCAGCTTCAGCGCGACCGGTCGGTCGAGGTCGCGGTGGACGGCGGAGAACACCACGCCCATCCCACCGCGTCCGAGCCGCCCCGTGATCCGGTAGCGCCCGAAGTCGGAACCCACCCCCGGAAGCACGGCGTCAACCTAGGCGATCGCGCGCCGCGCTGGGGCCGGTTCCGAAAACCGGTGTCACGCGGGCTCGCCGGCGCACAGCACCCGAGGGTTGCCGAACACGCCGTACCCGTCGTAGTCGGTGCTGGGGTACTCCATGGTCAGCCGCACCCGCAGGATCGACTGGATGTCGACGTCGACCCGGGCCGAGGGGCCGAGACCCCGGGTGCCGAGCGGGGTGCGAGCGCCGTCGGCGCTCATCGAGAAGGTCGCTCGCATGCCTGTCTCGGAGTCGTCGTCGATCCCGATGTCGGCGCGCAGCGTGGCGCAGCGGTAGGAGACGTTGTACTCCGCCCAGTCGGCCGTGCAGCAGGTGCCGTGGACGCTGTACTCGTAGCGGTGGCCGCCGATGGTGGCCGAGCCCTCGCTACTTCCCGAGTCGTCCACCATGGCGTAGGACGTCAGGTAGTACCACTGGTAGACCTTGTGGCTGAGGGTCTTCGAGCTCGTCGCCACACCGTTGCGGGTGTAGGTGGCGCGCCAGTAGTTGGTGCCCGACCCGGTCGCCTTGCCCGACGCCGCCCACGCACCACTCGCAGCGATGCGGGTCGACGCGACCGTGATCCACCTGCCCCGCTTGCGGGTCTTCCGCTGGAGCTTGAGCGCGACGCCGTGCGCGGCCGACGGTGCGTGGCCGGAGAAGCTCACGGTGTCGCCGGTCTCGACGAGGGCCGAGGCCGCACGGGTGATGGTGAGGGTCGGGGTCGCCTCGGCCGGAGCGGCCGGAGCGACGAGGAGGGCGGCGAGTGCCACCGCGGCGGCGACGAGCTGGGCGATGAAGGAGCGCATGCCGGCAATGCTCGATCCATCCGCCCGGCGCGTCCATGGGTCGAGCTCCCCATCCCCTGAGCCCATTTCGCGATTCGGCCCTGCCGGGCGGTGTGGCGTGCGATGGTCTGAAGCCATGGGGGCACGACATGGGGCGATCGCCGTACTCACGTTGCTCGGCTGCCTCCTCGCGGCCTGCACGGGCGATCCGGACACGTCGACGTCCGCCGTCAGCTCGATCCCGTCGACGCCCCACCACTCGAAGGGCCAGCGACCGCCGCGCACCTCGGCGCCGGCCGTCCCGCCCACCACCGCCCCGGCCGGCGCGACCGACCGGCCCAACATCATCCTGCTGCTGACCGACGACCAGACGGTCCAGGAGATGACCTACCTGCCGCGCACCCAGCGGTGGTTCACCGAGCACGGCACGACGTTCACGCACGCGTTCTCGCAGTACCCCCTGTGCTGCCCCGCCCGCGGCAGCCTCCTCACCGGACAGCTCCCCCACAACCACGGCGCGATGGGCAACAAGGTGCCGTGGGGTGCCTGGCCGAACTTCCGCGACGAGGCGGACACGCTGCCCGTGTGGCTGCAGGCCGCGGGATACCGCACCGCGATCGTCGGCAAGTACCTCAACGGCTACCCGGAGCCGGGCGCGGAGACGCTGGTGCCGCCGGGCTGGACGGACTGGCGGGTGCCGGTGACCGGTGAGTACAACTACCTGTCGCGGGTGGTCAACGAGAACGGCCGGCTGGTCCGGCGCAACGGCTACCACTCGACGTACCTCGCCGACGAGGTCACCGGGCTGATCGACTCCTACTCGGCCGACGACGCGCCCTTCTTCATCTGGGCGGGCTTCCTCGCCCCGCACGACGGCGGCCCGGCCGACCCTGTCGAGCCGGACCGCTCCCGGCCGCCCTTCCGCACGCCGTACGTCGAGCCGCGCTACCGCGGCACCGAGTCGAGCGAGCTCGGCGGGGCTCCGAGCGTGTTCGAGCAGGACCTCTCCGACAAGGTCGAGCTGCTCCGGCACTCCCACGACTTCACCCGGCACGACGTGGAGATCCAGGCCGAGCAGCGCCGCGAGTCACTCCACTCCGCCGACGACGCGGTGATGCGGATCATCGACGAGCTGCGGACGACCGGTGAGCTCGCGAACACCGAGCTCGTCTTCGTGTCGGACAACGGCTTCCTGCTGGGTGAGCACGGCCTCGACCAGAAGATCTACGGCTACGAGGAGTCCGTCCGCGTGCCGTTGCTGATGTCCGGGCCGGACGTGCCCGCGGGCGCGACCCGCGACCAGCTCGTGGGCATCGCCGACCTGGCGCCGACGATGCTCAGCTGGAGCGGTGGCACGACGGACCGGGTGATCGACGGCGTCTCGCTCACCGGCGTCCTCGACCACCCGGGCGAGCTCGAGCACCGCGACCTGCTGCTGGAGGCGGGCGGCGAGCCGTTCCCCCAGGTGGACCGGCTCTACACAGGGGTGCGGACCTGGGACGGCAAGGTCCTGCTCCGCTACTGGAACGGCTGGGTCGAGACCTACGACCTGGCCACCGACCCGTTCCAGCTCGACGGCACGACGTCGACGGACGAGGCCGGGTGGCGCGACGACCTGATCGCCGAGCTCGACCAGCTGCAGACCTGTGCCGGCGCGGACTGCCTGGTGGACTGACGGGCGAGGAGACGGAAGAGCATGGAACTCCATCACGAGCTCAAGGAGATGATCGGCGGCCACGGGTCGGGCCTGCTCGAGGACGCCACCACCTCCCGCGGCGCGATCGACGACGCGGCGACGTTCCGCGGGGCGCTCGACGACTACTTCCCCGAGGGCCGCATCCCGGCCGGCGAGATCAACCTCCTGGTCGACGCGGTGCGGTTGGGGGCGCTGTCGTCGTTGGTCCGGATGGTCGACTGGGGCGGGGATCCGGCGGCTTCGGTGGAGAGCGCCGCCAGTGCCTTCGCGCGCGACCGCGGCGGACTCCCCTACCCGGCCGCCGCCTGGGCGTGCGCCGTGCTGGGGTACGCCGTCGGGCGGGTGCCCGAGCACGTCGTACGACGCTTCCCGCCGATGTCCGCCGACCAATTGTGGTCGCACCCCTCACCGCCTCCCACCATGGCACCTCCGCCTCCACCGCCTCCGGCCGACGCGACGACCGCGCCGGTCGACCGCACGATGTGGTCGCCGTACGGCGACTCCTTCGGCGCGGGCGCCGAGGCGACGGTGGCGGGCGCGCCGCGGTACGCCGCCCCACCGCCGTACGCGCAGGGCACCAGGTCGGCGCCGCTCCTGCCGCCGCGTCGTCGGGGCGGTCGGGTGGCGCTCGCCGTCGTCGCCGCCGTCCTGGCCGCGGCGGCCGGGGGCGGCGTGGTGCTGGCGCTCAGCCAGGAGGGCGACGACCAGCGGGCCGGTGCCACCGCAGGCGCGCGCGACCGGACGGAGGCGCCTCCCTCGACCCCGGCGTCGTCGCCCACGGAGCCCGCACCGACCACCCCGGCGACGTCCTCGACGCCGCCCGAGCCGGTGCGCTCGGCCGATCCCCGTGAACCGGCGCCCGACGTGCCCGGTCTGCCGGTGACGCGCCTGGACCAACCGCTGTGCAACGACGCCTACGTCGTCATGCTGGCGAAGGGCTTCGGCACGAGCGACGGCTCCAAGCACACCGTGGCCCAGAAGTACTTCGGCCGGGCCGGCGAGTGGGACGTCGATCCGTCCGACCTGCGCTACCTGAGCAACCGCGGCTCGTGCCTCGGCGGCAGGCCCGGCGCCGACCCACCGGGCCTCCCGCCGACGTACCAGGTCTACGTCGGCCCGTACGACTCCGCGGCCGACGCCTGTCGCACGCGCGAGGTCGTGGGCGACCCACGGGCGTGGATCCGGCGCCTGGGCACCGAGGGTCCGCTCGGGGACTACTGCTTCTGCCAGGACACGCCCGCCGAGCTCGACGCGCAGACCGCCACGCTCCAGGAGTCCGCCGAGTACGGCGTCGTCGCCGAGGTGCAGCAGCTCTTCCTCTACAGCGACCGCAAGCTGTTCACGAGCTACAACCCCGGGATGCTGATCGGAGGGCGGATGCAGAGCTTCCACGAGGACCTGCAGGCGTTCCAGCTCGATCGCGGCCTGTCGGGCACCGGTGACTTCAACGTGGCGACGTGGGAGGAGATCCAGGCGCTCGCCCAGTGCGGGTGAGGCGGGCGTTCAGGCAGTGGCGAGCACGACGACGGTCATGTCGTCGTTGACCACGGCACCGCTGTCCCGTGCGTCCGCGATAGCTGATCGCAGGGGATCACCCCCAGCGGAGATCAGCTCCCACACCGGCGCCCCCGCCGCCTCACGGCTCAACGCCCATCTCGCCATCTCGTCGGTCAGCAGCAGCCACGAGTCCCCGGTCTCGGCGAGGCCCTCCACGAGGCGGATCGACGGCACCTGTCGCAAGGTGGTCGCGCCACTCGACAGCAGCAGGGGTGCCCCGTCCGCGCCCGCGGCGCTCTCGTAGGGGAAGCCGGTGACCATGTGGAGCCCGCGGTCCGAGGAGCGCAGCTGCACCACGAGTGCGTCTCCGACCGCGACAGCCCGCCAGACCCGGGTGTCATCGCGGCTCTGGACCGCCAGCCCGACGAACGTCGCGTGGGAGTCCCCCGCCGCCTGGTCCAGCCAGGAGCCTTGGTCGGGAGACGCCAGCTCGCGGAACCCCGAGGCCGCGGTCAGCGCCCAGGCGGTCAACGCCGCCCCGTCGAACGCCGGACTGTCCGTCACCCAGCGCTCACACAGCCACCGCGCCCACGCACCGGCGTTGTAGGAGCTCGACGCGCCATCGGCGACAGCCGCGCGGCCGGTCTCCGGAGCCACGGCCGAGGCGTCGTCGTTCTCGTCGTCGCTGGCGCCGGCTTTCGGCAGGGTGAAGGACACAGACGACAGGGCCACCAGCCCAGCCGCCTGACCGGCGACGGGCGGCGACGCCGGCAGCGACGACGGCAGGGACGGCGCCGGACCGGCCGAACGGCTCGCCGGCGGCTGGGGCGCGCGGTGCAGCCCCGCGGCCGCCGGCGCAGCCTCGCCCGCAGGTGGAGACGGGATCAGCAGGGCGAGCACGCCGGCACCGACCGCGCCGGCGGCCAGCCAGTACCAGTGGTCGCGAAGCCCCTCGTCGAGGTAGAGCAGGGCCCCGAACACCGCTGCGACCGGGACGAGGAGGCCGAGGACCACGCCGGCTGCGGCCGCCAGCGCACCTCGGTTCACAGGGCGCGTCCGATGCTCGTGCCGACGCTGAGGAACTGGGCCAGAGCACGGACGTCGGCGTTGTAGGCGAAGGCTCGTGCACCTCGCTCGACCGGGATGCCCTGCGACCGCGCGCTCTCCAGCATCGCCTCGGGGAGCTCCGAGGACCAGCCGAACATCCGGGCGGCGTACTGGTTGAGCCGGCCTTCCGCAGCCGGGGGGAACAGGACGGGCGCAGCCGCGCTGGTGGAGAGGTTGATGTTGAAGAGCAGCGCATTGCCGTCGCTCGTGGCCAGGCTCCTGATGCGTCGGGTCCACACCTCCGGGTCCCCGTCGGTCGCGAACCCGTCGGACAGGTTGAGGATGATCGGCGGGAACGCGTCGGGGTAGCGCTGGATCCAGTTGGCAGCCGTGCGTCCGGCCGCATCCAGCGCAGCGCACATGGGGGTGCCACCTCTTGCGAACGGCTCCACCCACACCGGCCGGTTCACGAGCGTCTCGCCGTTCCCGGCGACCTGCGCGATGCGGAGCGGTCGCTCGGCCAGCTCGGTGGTCGACATCAGACCGTAGGGATCGGCGGCACTCTCGCCGAGCTCCCGGCGCAGCACGACGTGCCCCGACCCATCGGTCGAGTATCCGATCACATCGACGAAGAAGTAGGGCCGCGGCGCTTCCCGAGGGTTCTTGACGCAGCGCAGCACCAGCTCGTAGATGAGGTTGTTGATCTGCTCCGCGACGGCTGTCGACTTCGGGGTCGGACCTCCGGCGATGCCCTCGTCCATCGACTCGGACTGGTCCACCAGGATCAGGATCAGCGCGGGATTGAGCCGGTCGACGCGCCGCTCGTGGGTCACGGGGTCGCCTCCGCACCCGACGGCGACGGGCCCGCCGAGGACAACGCCGCGCACGCCGCGGTCAGAGGGTCGTCGACCGTCGCCGAGGGCTGGTCGGCCACGAGCGCGGCGACTGCGTCGCACAGCGCCAGCAGCGTCGTGCGCCGCAGCTGGGCGTGCGGCGCGCACGAACGTGGCGTGACTTCCAGCTCCCAGTCGGCGCCGTCCCCCTCCATCTGTTGCGCGTGTACGACGACGGCATGGTCGCAGGTCGGGTCGAAGTCCTCTGACGAATCGGCGCCCGAGGACGCGCCCGACGTGGGCGCGACCGCGTCGTGACCTTCCGTGCCGTCATCGAGCTGGCTCGCAAGCACCAGGACCGCCGCGACGAGGAGCCCGACCAGAGCCCCCAACGTGGCCTGCAGGGTGGACCGATGGTTCACCGGGTCTCCTTCGAGTTGAGCTGCATGAAGGTCCCGCCCACCGCGAGGACCTGCCCGTCATGGAGGCGGACGGTCGCACCTCCGGGGAGTCGATGGCCGTCGATGACGCACTCAGCGGCGGCCTCGAGCACGATGCCGTGCTGGTCGGCGGTCATGCGCACGTGCATCGGTGCCGCTCCGGGCACACGGAGTGCCGCCCCGCGGTCGGAGCCCACGGTCATCGGACGGCGGTCGACGACGACCACGCGCCCGCGCAGCGGGCCTTCGATGACCGACACCCACGCGCGGCGTGCGACCCGCTCTGCAAGACCGATGGCGAGTCCGACCACCGCACAGGCGGCAACGACCGCGGCCAGGGTCCCGGGACTGGTCGGGTCAAGATCGAGCACCGTGCGGTTGAGGTCGTCGAGGATGAGGCGAGGTGCGCTCAGCAGGTGCAGGACCCCACCGACGTACCCGCCGAGCGCACCGCCGATGAAGCCGGAGACCGCGGCTCGACCGGACAGGCGGACGATGCCCACGCTCAGCCCGACCACGGTGCCGGCCACGGCCCACGGGAGTATCACCACCCACGCGGGCGGAGTGCCGGCGGACTTCGGGATCGAGGAGTAGGCGACGAGCTGGAAGAGGCCGAGCCCGAGGAGTCCGGCCGCGAGGCCGGTGATCGCTCCGGTCGCAGCGCGCTTCGAGGCGCGTACCCAAGCCTTCAGCGTGAGGTCCGGGACCGCAGCGACGGCGCTCGTCAGCAACGCACCGATCGCTGCCATCATGAAGCCGGGGCGCACGCGGAGGTCCAGCGAGGGCCAAAGAGCGCCGCACAGCAGACACGCGAGGACGCCTGCGATGACGCCGCCAGTCACGCCGCTGATGGCTGCGTTGAGGCCGAGGAAGTTGAGGACCGAGCGCCGTTCCACCGTGTGGACCGGGCCCTGCACGACGCCCACGTTGCTGCTCCCCCGCACCGGTGGCGGGGGCGGCGACGGAGCCGCGCGTCTGACCGGCTCCTCGGCCACGGCGGCCTCGTCCCACCACGCGGTGGACCCGCCCGCCGTGGTCGGGGCCTCGGAGACGACCACGCGGTGCGCCGAGGCAGACGGAGGCGGCGGCGGCATCGTCGCCGCCGCGAACGGCGGCGGAGATGGTGGTGCCTTCTTGACAGGTGGACGGAGGCCGACCTGCAGATCGGCCAGGCGGGGTGGCTCGCTCGCGCGGCAGAGATCTTCGAGGTGACGCGTGAGCCGCTGGACCTCGGGGTCTCGGGACGCCCTCAGGGCGGCCCATCGCTCCCCCACGCCCGGCTGGGTGAAGTCGACGTTCGAGAGCACCAGGTTCTCGCCGTCGTGGAATCGCCACAACCCGGGGTCGGCACTCAACGCACGGAGGCTCAGGTAGCCGACGACCAGGCTGAAGGCGTCGATGTCAGGACCCCAGTGGGCCGGGCCGCGACGGGGGTGCTGGAAGTGCGGATGCCCGAGCTCCGAGGGCGCCATGGCGGGCGACATCCCCGGGATGAACATGCCATCGAGGTCCACCAGCCGCAGGTCCTCGTTGTCGACGAGGACGTTGCCGCACTGCAGGTCGCCGTGTGCGACGCCGAGATCGATGAGCCGTTGCCCGAGGGCGAGCCACTCGTCGGCGAGCGACGCGAGGAACGCGGGTTGGTCCACTGCGGCCTCGACCGCGTGGTCCAGGGGAACGCCGGGGACCCATGGCATCACGATCGCCGGTCGTCGCTGGCCCTCCACCGGCACCGCCGCATCGACCCACAGCGACGGAGGCAGGTAGTGGAGGTCATGGCCCCGGGTGAAGTCCGCCAGCATCCGGTAGCGCTGGGCGGCCTGACCTGGATCGCGCGTGAAGCAGCGCAGGGCCAGCGGCCCGTCCGGGTGGTCGAGCTCCACGACGACGGCATTCTGGCCGGTCGCGGCCAGGGGGGCGCCCCACGCATTCGTGGAGGCGACGGTGGCCGCCGCGAACTCACGCACCCCGTAGAGCGGATGCGGGTCGGCCTGCAGCGCTGCGAGGTAGTCGCTCGCCGTCGGCCACATCGTGCCCCTGGCCCCCTGTGGCCGCGATGGAGGGGAGACCGCGGTCCGGAACCCTGCGGGCCATCCGGAGGCGCGGGGGACGTCCCCGCTCTCGAGCTCGGTGTCGGCGAGCGACGGCGCGGGCGCCATCGCGTCGAGCGCCGCGACGACCTCGGCGGCCGACTGGTAGCGCTCGGCCCGGTCCCTGGCGAGCGTCTTGCGCAGCACGGAAGCGAACTCGGGGCTCACTCCGAGGGCATCCACGTCAGGGGACGGGCCGCTCAGGATGTCGGTGATGATCTTGCTGATCGACGACCCCGCCGAGGAGAACGGCGGCTGTCCGGCCAGCGCTGCGTAGACGGTCACTCCGAGCGAGTAGACGTCGGACCCGGCCCAGGCGTCATCGCCCTGGAGGAGCTCGGGAGACGTGTAGGCGATGGTGCCGGCGAGTCCCTGCACCGTCGACCGCGACCCATCGACGAGACGTGCGATCCCGAAGTCGGCCAGCAACGGCTCGTCCTGCCGCGAGAGCAGGATGTTGCCGGGCTTGACGTCGCGATGGAGCACCCCCGCGGTGTGAGCGCTGTCGAGCGCGAGGGCGATCCGACGAAGGAGACCGCGTGCGGGGCCCTCGCTCCACGGACCGTCCCGACGCAGACGCGCGTCCAGCGAGCCGCCGGGGGCGAACTCCATCACGAGGTACGGCGACCCGTCGGGCGCCACGCCCGTGCTGTAGACCGTCACGATCTCCGCACATCCGTCGAGCTGCCCGATGGCGCGGCACTCCCGCGAGAAGGAGTCGAAGCCGGCGTCGTCCGCCGCGAGCCGGAACACCTTGATGGCGACCGTTCGGTCGAGCGCGATCTGCCGGGCGCTGAAGACCGAGCCGAAGGACCCACGGCCGATGACGGCGATCCGATCGAAACCTTCGATCCCGAGGTTGACCCCAAGGTCCGTCACGAGTGCCCCCATCGAGCTCGCGTCCAGTGCCGACCCGTGCCCGATTCACGGCTTGCAGCCGCACACGCTAGCAACGGGCGCGGGCCGCGGGAGCCCAATCCGAAATCCTCTTGGACGGCCCTCGAGGCGGGACGGTCCCTCCTCCACCCGCGCATCAGCAGTTGTCCGTGGCGAACTTGTCGACGCGGTCGAGCGGACCGGAGATCTCGAACCAGCCGACCATCGCCGACGCGAACCCGGCGAGCGGGTCGCCGGCAGCCTGCCCGGCGAGCTCGTCCTGCTTCTTCCACTGGTCGCGGACCGCCTCGGTGTCGACCCGGATCTCCTCGGGTGCGACCTCGGCGAGCTCGGTCCACATCTGGGAGATGTCGCCGATCGCCGACGCGGCCTGGACGAGACCGGCAAGGGCGTCGCCGTCGTCGATGGCACCACTGGCCGCGTCCATCGACGTCAGGTAGCGGTCCTTGTGCTTGTTCAACGTGTCGCAGAAGGCGTCGGTCGAGCGACCGTCGTCGCAGCCGGCGACGCCTCCGGCCACCAGCACCACCACTGCCACCAGCATGCTCGTGCGCACCGTCATCGTCGTGACCTCTTCCGCGTCGTCGGGTCGTGCCGCCGGTCGATGGTGCGTCACTCGCGTCGCCCGCGCCATGGGTTCTTCGACCCATTCCGCGCCGGCCGGGCCGTCCCTAGCGTTCGGGCAACACCAAGCCCAGGAGGCCAGCATGCACACCACTTCGCGGTTCACCCGCCTCTCCCTCGCCGGTGCCGGGATCGGCGCGACTCTCGGGCTCTCGGTCCTCACAGGCTGCGGGATCCTCAACCCCGGACCGGAGTTCGCCGAGGGCGACTGCGTGAAGATCGATCCACACCTGACCGACTCCGAGCTCGAGAAGGCGACGTGCAGCAACAACGCCGGCGTGCTCGAGGGCGACGAAGCGGTCTACGAGGTCAAGCACGTCATCGACGGGAAGGACGGGTCATGTCCG
This sequence comes from Nocardioides candidus, assembly GCF_041321175.1. Taxonomy (NCBI): domain Bacteria; kingdom Bacillati; phylum Actinomycetota; class Actinomycetes; order Propionibacteriales; family Nocardioidaceae; genus Nocardioides; species Nocardioides candidus. Next base: position 890,685 of record NZ_JBGGWC010000002.1, read on the forward strand.
ATGCTCGAGGGCTTCTTCCCCGTCACGTTCTCCGACGAGCCGACGGACACGACGTACTGCCTCGTCCTGGCCACCGGCCAGTGATTTCGAATTTCGTCGGTGCATTCGGCGTCGAACGACGACACTGAGCCACAGCGCGAGGGATGGGGACCGATGACGCCGAACTACTGCCGCCACTGCGGAGCCGGGCTCGCGGCCGGCGTCGCGTTCTGCGCATCCTGCGGTGAACGCGTCGACCAGAGGACGAGCGCCGCGCCCGCGGCCGAGGTGACCGCCGCGCGGCCGCTCCCGACGCCGCCTCCTCCGCCGCCACCGCTCGTCGTCCCTGCTCCCGCGCCGCAGTCCGCGTTCCCCTTCGCGCCTGCGCCGCCGCCCCGACGGCGGTCGCCCCACGTCTCGATCCTTCTCGGCGTCGTGCTCGTCATGTTCCTCGCCGGTGCGGGCATCGCCTTCGTCGTCAGCCGCAGCGCGGACCGTGATCAGGACGCGGGACCGACCGGCACGCGCGAAGGAGACCTCGAGGTGCTCCCGGCGGGCTTCGACGGCGGTGTCTCGCTCACCTCCCAGCCCGGACGGACCTGGGTCTTCCACGCCGACGACGTCCTCCCGGGCGGCACCGTGTACGTCGCGACCACACTCGACGACGCGATCGTCGCGACGGTGGGTCGCAACCGCCAGCAGGTCGTCGCCGGCATCGACCCGGACGACGGCAGCGTGCTCTGGCAGGACTCCGGAGAGCGCATCGGAGACTGGTGCTCGGCCGTCGACGACGCCACCCGACTCGTCTGCAGCCTGCCCGACGAGGCGGGCGTCGCCGTGGTCGACGCCCGGACCGGCGAGATCGGGGAGACCTACGAGGTCCGCCATGCGGAGTGGGTCAACAGCATCGGCCCCGTTCTCTACGTCGGGTCGAGGATCGGCGGGCACTGGAGCTACAGCGAGACCCTGACGGCCCTCGACCTCGACACCTTCGACCGGCTCTGGTCGACCGACCTCAACGCGGACGGCGGCAGCGAGGACTACGGGAGCTCGGTCGTGCAGGCCGCGGGCGGTGACCTCTTCATCCACACCGGCCCCACGGCCTGGCGACTCTCCCCCGGCGGCTTCGTCCTCTCCCGTTTCGCGATGGGCTTGCAGGACGACCTGCATGACGGCTACCGCACGGGGAGCGGTTCGGCACTGCGCCGGTGGGACCGCTCACTGGTCCTGCGCGGGCACGGTGCCTTCTGGTGGGGCTCCGACTACAACCACCTCGTGATCGACGGTCGCGTGGGCCTCGGCGAGACGCTCTACGACGTCGCCACCGGCGATGCCCTGTGGTCGACATCCGACGTCACCGGCTACGACGTGACCTCCGCGAGCTGGGAGTGGTCGCCGCTGGAGGACTACCTGCTCGCAACGGACTTCTCGGACGACTACGAGCCGATCGGCACCACGCTCGTGGATCCTGGGTCCGGCGAGGCGCTGTGGCACAGCGACACCGGCATCGAGGCGTACTCCAGCGTGGAGACCGACGACGCGTTCGCGACGGTCACCGGTGACGAGGGCTATCGCGAGGTCGTGGTGCTCGCCTCCGCCGACGGCGAGATCGCCTGGTCGGCGGACCTGTCGGAGATCGACTCGTACGACGACTACTCCTCCCTCGTGCCGGGCCTGACCAGCAGCACGCTGATCGCCACGAGCGACCTCGGCATCAAGGGCTTCACGGACTTCGCGGGCACGGGCGCGAGGGACGACTCCGGCGACACGACGGACTCCGGGTCGGACGACACGGCGTACACCACCGCCTGCGGGTCGCCGCCGGAGTTCACCCCGGTCGCTTCCGTCGCCGCCAACGGAGGCATCACCATCACCTACGAGGTGCACGCGACCTGCCCGGGCGGCCAGTGGCTGAACCTGAGCCAGCTCCGCGTGCCGTTCGTGGTCGACGGCGACGGCAGTGACGTGGACTCCGGCTACCTCTACGCCGACGGCTACTTCGACTTCAGCGCCGACCCCTACTGGATCCCCGACGAGGGCGAGACCCTCGACCTCGTCTATCCGTACGGCCAGACGACCGTCCCTGCCGACGACATCGCGCAGGCGATCGCCGACGACGGCGGTTCGGGCGAGGTCGTCTTCGTCCCCTGCGAGCAGGGGCCCTCGAGCACCGAGGGCGCGGTCCCCGACAGCCCGGAGTACGGCGCCGACCCGTCGGACCCCAACGTCGCCGCCGGCTCGCCCGACGACAGCGTCAGCACGGAGGACCGTGAGGAGTCGGCCCTCGAGGCGCTGCAGCGGATCGCCGCCGAGGACGAGGTCTACGTCGAGGGTCTGGACTGGACCGCCCAGCTCTCGTCGAAGAAGCCGGGCACCTACGACGACGGCATGGTCTACGACAGCTACGACGACATCCTCGCGCTCCACCTGCAGCTCCGCGCGCAGTTCCCGGGCTCGCTCCTGTTGTTCAGCTCCGACTGGCCGGGCACCTACGGTCCGAAGAGCAGGGGCTACTGGGTCACCCTGAGCGGCGACTCGGACCTCACGACCCAACCGGTGCTGGACTGGTGCAACGAGCAGGGGCGCGGGTCGGGCGACTGCTGGGCCGTGCGCGTACGACGGACCGGCGACCCGGCCGACAACGTCGACCACGCACCCGCGGACGAGCGGAACAACTGACCTACTCGAGGTAGGCGCGGCGACCGTCGATGACGATGGATGCACCGTCGCCTGGTCGCGGCCACCACGAGTAGACGAACTCGTTCGCCCGGCCATGTCGATCGGTCGTCACCTCGTTGGCCGCATTGTCGAGATCGCCGCTCGGGAAGTAGTTGGCGAACCGGATCGTCTTGTTCGGGGGGAAGCCACTCAGCACGACCCAGTGCTGGCAGTACTCCTGATCGAATTTCTTGTCGTAGGCACATCCGCCGTGCCACTTGTATCGGACGGTCTTGTCCTCGGACCTTCCGCAGACCGTGCGGGTCGGTCCGTGCTGCGTCAGTCGACCCACGCGCCCAACCGACCGCACGGTCGCGCAACCAGGGAGACCACCTTCACGAGTGCCGACCTCGAAGTCAGCGCCGACCCTGTGCCAGCCTGACGGACGTCGGACCTCGACCCACGAGACCTTCGCCTCGTTGCTCGGTACGTGCAGCTTGAAATCGACGGCGCGGTAGGCCGGATGACCCGTGCCGGTCGGCTTTCCCGGCGCGGCCCACGGATCCATCGTGACCACGACCGATCCGCCCCGGACGGTCTTCCCGTCGATGTCGAAGAGAGGGACCACCTCAGCCCGGTAGACCCCGTTGCCCGGCGTCCGCACCCGGGCATCGTCCTCGTCGTCGAACTCGACGTTGCGACTGCTGCCGGCGATACGCAACGAGTAGCCCTCGGGCGGCTCCGTCGGCCCGAGGGGCGGGTGGAACCGGAGCCGCACCTCGTGGTCGGCGGTGCCGATCACGTCGACGCCTGCCGGTGCGGGAGCGACGCACTCGGTGATGTCGCCCGCGCCGGACGGCAGGTCGGCAGTGTCGTCGCCGTGCGCGGCGGCGAACTGCGCACCCAGCACGGACGCGACGACCTCGGGTCCCTCGCGGGCGAGGCAGCGCATGCCCTGGTCGCCGTACTTCCAGCGCTTCGCGAGGACCGACGCCCAGTCACTGCCGAGACAGTCGATCGCGGCGCTCTCGTACGCCGTCGCCAACCGGGCGGTCCAGACATCGTCGTGGTACTTCGAGTCACCGTCGAGGAGGCCGACGCTCCGCAGCCCGCCCGCCCGGTGCTCGTCGACGAACTGTCGCGAGGCACACTTCGCATCGTGCTCGTCGAGCCACCCGATCCGGACCGAGTCGGCCAGCACGTCGGCGGCGTGCTTGTCCGCTGTCGAGAGCGGACCGAAGCCGAGCCGCCCGGTCGCGTAGGCCACACCGAAGCCCGCGAGCACGGCGACGACCAGCAATGACGTCAGCACGGACACAGCTGCTCGCGTCCCCGAGTGACGCGTCGGCCCGGCGATCGTGACGACGACCCCGCTGTCCTCCTCGACCGGCGCGGTCGGAGCCGGCTGCGCCGGCGGTCGGGTGGCGCCGACAGTGGGCGGCGGCGGCGCCGCGAGGACCGGACGGTCCTCGGTGTCGCCGTCGTGCCACCAGCCCGCGTCGTCAGAGGTCCGGCGCACCTCCGCCAGCGGTGGCGCCACCGCCGTGGGTGCCGCCGCGCTGCTGAATTCGACCGCTGCGAGCGCGTCGGCGAGCTGCCGTGCGGTCGCGTAGCGGTCCGCGGGCGCCTTGGCCATGGCCTTGGCGAGAACGACGTTGATCGGTCCGGCCCCGGTTGCCGTCAGAGGCAGCTGCGGGACGGGCTCGCGGAGGTGGGCGAAGAGGACCTGCACGGCCGTGCCGACGTACGGCGGCCGGCCGGTCAACGCCGCCCACAGCAGGCATCCCAGCGAGTAGATGTCCGTGGCGACCGTCGCTGGCTGCCCCTCGTGGCGCTCCGGCGCCATGTAGGTGGGCGTGCCGATGATGCCCTGGGTCTGGGTGTGCTCCTCGTCCTCGACCGCAGAGATGCCCAGGTCGCACACCACGGCACGCACCTCGCCGTTCGGGCGTCGGCGGATCAGCACGTTGGACGGCTTGATGTCGCGGTGAAGGACGCCGGCGTCGTGCGCGGCGGCGATCCCCTCGGTCGTCTGCCGCACGAGGTCGATTGCGGCGGCGGCCGGTAGGCCGTCCCTGGGGATGAAGTTCGTCAGGTCGCCGTCGGGCACCAGCTCGGTGGCGATGAACAGCCAACCGTCCCGCTCGCCCGCGTCGTAGGCCTTGATCAGGTGGGGTGAGTCGACGCGCCCCAGTGCGCGCGCCTCGCGCAGGAACCTGTTGCGGAACGACTCGTCCTCCGACAGCTCCGGCGCCATGATCTTGAGGGCGACGGAGCGTTCGAGGTCGCGATGGACGGCCGAGAAGACGACGCCCATGCCGCCCTGGCCGAGGCGGCCGGTGATCCGGTAGGGACCGAAGTCCTCTCCCATGCGCGGCAACACGCCGTCAGGTTACGAACGCTCGTGCGCGGCCGTCGGTCGAATGCGCGAAGTCTTTACCTTCGCTCGCGCCCGGCCCGGGCGAGCCGGTTCGTTAGGTTGACCGTCATGTCGAACCTGTCCTCGCCGCGACCGCAGGCGACGGCGGCCACGGTCGGGGTGGTCGCCCTGGTCGTGGCGATCACCGTCGGTGGCGTGTGGTGGGTACGGCACCAGGACTCCGGCGGCGACGATCCGGCCGCGGCCGCGAGCAGCACGTCGGCGACGGACGGGCGCGGCCGGCCCGACCACTCGCGGAGCGAGCCGACGCACGCGCCGGGCACCGAGGACGCGCCGGGCACGGCGGGCGACCGCGACCTCGGCAACACCGCGGAGGACCTGGCAACGGGAGGGCCCGCCGATCCGCGGGTCGTGGTGATCTCCGTGGACGGCCTCGGCTCGCAGTGGGTCACCCGGTCGACGACCCCGACCATCGCCGATCTCCTCGACGAGGGGGCCGGGACCCTCAACGCACGCACCGAGGTCGAGAAGACCGTCACCCTCCCCAACCACACCGGCATGGTGACCGGGGTGCGGGTCGACGCGGCGCAGGGCGGTCACGGTGTCACCTGGAACCACACGTCGACGCGTTCGGTCGCGCCCGGCACGTCGTCGGTGTTCTCGACGATTTACGACGCCGGCGGCACCAGCTCGGTCTTCGCCGGGAAGGACAAGTTCGAGATGTGGGGCCGCGCCTGGCCGGGCACGATCGACCCGCTCGACATCGACGAGGACCAGCCCGCTCTCGTCGACGCGGCCATCGGCGAGCTGCGCTCCGGCGACGACGACCTCGTGTTCCTCCACCTGGCAGGGCCCGACTCGGCCGGCCATGCCCAGGGATGGGGCAGCCCGTCGTACCTCGACGCCGTCGAGCGGGCCGACGCCGACATCAGCCGCGTCGTGTCCGCCATCGGCGCCGACGACGCGCTGGCCGGCGAGGTGGTCGTGATCGTGACCGCCGACCACGGCGGCCTGCCGGGCCGACGTGAGCACGCCGACCGCACCCGTCCCGAGGACTACACGATCCCGTTCGTCGTCTGGGGCCCCGGTATCGCGCACGGCGACCTCTACGCGCTCAACCCCGACTACCGCGACCCCGGCACCCAGCAGCCCGGGTACGACGGCGCGCAGCCGGTCCGCAACGGCGACGTCGCCAACGTGGTGACCGACCTGCTGGGTCTCGACGCGGTCGACGGCAGCCAGCTCGACGCCGCGCACGACCTCGACGTGGCGGACTGAGACTCAGGCCTTCTTGCCCTGGAGGTCCTCGAACGGACGCATCCGGAGGTCGCTGAGCAGGGCGTCGTACTGGGCCTCGTCGGCGGCGTAGATGGTGACCGACCACAGCGCGGTCGGCGATGAGTAGTAGATCGCGACCTTGTAGCCGACGTCGCTCTCGCGGGAGACGACCTGGAAGGCGGTCAGGTCGCTGCGGCCCCCGGGCGGGTCGATCGAGGTCAGGGCGATACCGCCGTAGTACTGCTCCAGAGCCGCGCGGCTGCGCCACTCGCTGTAGTGGAAGCGCACCCCGTCGGGTGCGCACTCGATCTCCGAGGCACGCTGGGCGCTCGCGTCGGCCGTGCACCCCGGACCCGCCGACGACGGGAACACCCACTTCAGGCCCTCGGGGCCGGTCGGCGTGCCGCAGTCGGCGAGCTCGGCCACGAGGGCGCCGCCGCTCCAGCAGCGGAAGGTGCCCTGCTCCTGGGTGGGTGGGTCGGTCTCGGTCGGCGCCGTCGTCGTCGGCTCGCCGGCCGTCGTCTCGGTGGTCGTCGAGCCTGCCCGACCGCCGTCGCGGTCCTCTGCCGTCGGCGCGGCACTCTTGTCGTCACCGCCGAGCAGCAGCACCACTCCGCCGGCCCCGACGAGCGCGGCGAGCAGGGCGGCGACCACCAGCACCAGCAGCGGCCCGCGGCGCCGCCGCGGCTCGAGGGGTCGCGTCGGCACGACGACCGGCGGGAACGACGGCGAGTACGCCGGCGGCGGCATCACCGTGGGTGCGTCGTCCGCGTAGAGCGGGCCGGTGACGGGCGAGGGCGGGTGGTACGCCGGCGGAGGGACCGCCGGCCCTCCGCTGTGCACCGTCGGCTCGGCGCCACCACCCGGCCAGGACGGTCCCGCCTGCTCGCCGGAGCCCGGCCTCAGCTCCCCGCCGCAACGGGCGCAGAAGCGCTGGTCGGCTCGGACAGCGGCTGTCCCGCAGAGAGCGCAGTACATGGTGGCCGCACTCTAGTTCTCAGACCTGATCACGTCAGCCGACCGATTCCTGGATTGCCGCCCGGCCTCCGACTTCTGGGGCTAGCGTGCGGCTCGCACCACCGTCGATGGGGTCGTCGCCCCATCGACAGGGACCTGCGCGTCCTCGATCGTGGTGCTGCCGCTCGGGGCACGGACAGGCAGTGCTTCATGGGGAACGGATGGGACCCGAGCGATGGGCATGAGGACCCGGCTGGCAGCCGCGCTCCCCGGTCAGCGCACCCGGACGGTCGGGGCGTTCACCGCGCTGACCGTGGCCCTCGCGACTCTGGCGCTGCTCCACGACGGCACCCTGGTCGACGACCTCGAGCTCCACGACGGCGGGGTCTGGGTCACCAACCTCCACCTCCGCGACGGGTCCGCGGTCGCGGCGCACCTGAACTACCAGTCGCGCCAGTTCGACAGCTTCAGCGTGATCCCGTCGCACGAGTCCGACATCTCCCAGGAGGCGAACCAGGTCGTCGTCCACGACCCTCCTGACCGGCCCGCGATCTCCACGATCGACACGGCGACCTGGACCCCTGGGACGCCGAGCGCCCTCCCGCGCGGTGCCTCCGCCTCGCAGGGCACCGACATCGTGGCGGTCGCCGATCCCAACAAGGGCACGGTGTGGGCGTTCCCCGCGACGGACGCCAGCCAGTTCTCGCCCGAGGCGACCGACCCGGTGCTCAGCGACGTGATCGGCGTGCGCATCACGGTCGGCAAGGACGACGTCGTCCACGCCGTGACGCCCGACGGGACGTTGCGCGACCTCCACCAGAAGGGATCCGGGTGGTCGGTCGAGAAGGTCGGCGAGGTGCCTGCGGTCGAGGACCCCGCCGCTCTCCAGCTCGCCACGGTCGGCGCGGACGCCGTCGTGCTCGACCCGGCGGGCGGATGGCTCGCCTGGCGCGACCACCGGGTCGATCTCGAGGACGCCGACGCGATGCTCCTGCAGCAGAGCGGCTACGACGTGGGCAGCATCGCGCTCTCCGGACCCGCGTCCCTCGTCGAGGTTCCGCTCGACGGCGGCGATCCACGCACGACCACGACCGGCGCGACCGGCGAGCCCGTGGCTCCGGTCACCGTCGGCGAGTGCACCTACGCCGCGTGGTCGGTCTCGGGCCAGTACGTGCGGCACTGCGCGAACCTCCCGGACGTCGAGCGCACCTACGACAAGCTGCGGCGCACCGGCGTGCCCGACACCCACCTGGTCTTCCGCACGAACCGCGACAAGGTGGTGCTCAACGACACCGGCAACGGCGACGTCTTCCTGGTCGACGAGGACATGGCGCTGGTGAACGACTGGCGCGCGGTCCTCGCCCAGCTGGAGCAGGACCGCAAGGACGACAGCAACGACCCCACGATCGCCTTCCACCGGACCCGCAAGAACCAGGACCCCGAGCCGAAGCCGGACGAGTTCGGCGTACGCGCAGGTTCCTCCGTCACCCTTCCGGTGCTGGCCAACGACACCGACGGCGACGGCGACCTGCTCTCCGTCGACCTCTCGGAGACCACCACCCGCCTGGGCCGTCTCGAGGTGGTGCGCGACGGTCGCGCGATCCGCATCGAGGTCCCGGGCGACGCCTCGGCGCCGTCGGTCAGGTTCGACTACGTCGCCGACGACGGCCGCGGGGGCACGGCATCGACGAGCGTGACCGTCGCCCTGCACGACGACCAGGTCAACGGGGCGGTCGAGCTGCTCACCGACCAGCGCAGGCCACAGCTCACCATCCACGCCCGGCAGTCCGGCGAGTACCACGTCCTCCAGGACTTCAAGGACCCCGACGGTGACCCGTTCTGGGTCGACGGCGTCAAGAGCCCGGCCGGCCTCTCCGTCGTGTGGGACCCGTCGGGCTACCTGAAGGTGACCGACGCCGGCACCGACGGCGACCGGGTGCGTCAGGTCGGGGTGACCGTGACCGACGGCCTCGGCGGCGACCGTGTCGTCCAGGTGCCGGTCACCGTGCTCCCGCAGGGCTCGGCGAACGCACCGCCGGTCGCGAACGGCGACTTCGTGACCGTGCCGGTGGGTGAGGACGTGGTGGTCCGCCCGCTGCGCAACGACACCGATCCCGACTCCGCCGAGCTCTACCCCGTCCTCGGCGACCACGATCCCGGCCTGCGGGTGCGCGCCAACGCCGACGACACCTACACGATGTCGAGCGACCAGGCGAAGACCTACTACGTCGTCTACTCCGCCTCCGACGGGTACGCCCAGTCGGAGTCGGTGATCCGTGTCGACGTCCGCAAGAAGGAGGGCCTGGCCCCGATCCCGGACGACGACCTCGCGGTGGTGCCCGCCAACGGTCAGGTCCTGGTGCCGGTCCTCGCCAACGACACCGACCCGCTCGGCGGCGTCCTCGTGCTGCAGTCGGCCTCCTTCGACGCCCGCGACGGCATCACCGCGGAGGTCGTGGACCACGAGTTCCTGCGCGTGCGCGACAACGGGATGACGGCACCGAAAGCCACCCTCACCTACCGTGTCGCGAACGGCACGCTGCCCGCCGAGGGCACCGTCACCGTGGTGCGGCAGGACCCCGATCCCGACGCCCGTCCGACCGCCGTCGACGACGAGGCCGTCGTCCGCAGCGGCGACGTGGTGACCGTCGACGTCCTCGACAACGACCTCTCCCCCTCGGGTGCCGACCTGCACGTCCGCCCGCTGCGCGACGACGCGGTGACGATGGGGGCCGACCTCGGCCGGGCCTTCGTCTCGGAGGACAAGGTGCGCTTCGTGGCGAGCGGCGACGCCGGCGACGTGCGGATCCAGTACGACGTCACCGACCCCGACGGCAACATCAGCAGCGCAACGGTGCACGTCGCGATCCAGCCGAGGTCCGGCTCACGGGCGGCGCCCGTGCCGAAGCCCCTCACCGGGCGGGTCATCGAGGGCGGCACCACCGACATCCCGGTGCCGCTCGACGGCATCGACCCCGACGGTGACTCCGTCACACTCGTGGCCGTCGAGGACGCCCCGACCCTCGGCCAGGTGCGGCTCGGGACCGACACGATCACCTACTCCGCCCCGATCGGCAGCACCGGTACGGACGTCTTCAGCTACGTCGTCGAGGACGAGTACGGCGACCAGGGCGTCGGCGAGGTCCAGGTCGGGATCGCCGCTCCGCCGGCCACCGACCAACCGCCGATCGCGATACCCGACCGGGTCGTCGTCCAGCCCGACCGCCAGCTCGCCGTGCCCGTCACCGTCAACGACATCGACCCCGAGGGCGACGTGCTGTCGCTGGCCGGTGTCGACGCTGCCGACGGCACGGACGTCGACGTGAGCACCGACGACGGTCGCGTTGTCCTCACGACGCCGAAGGACGAGGGGACCCTGGTCTTCCACTACGCGGTGGACGACGGGATCACGTCGACCGAGGGGGCGCTCGTCGTCAAGGTCAGGAGCGACGCCGCCACCATCGCGCCGATCGCCCGCGACGACCGCGTCCCGCTTGCCGACGTCGTCCGCAACGACGAGGTGACCGTCGACGTGCTGCACAACGACGAGGACCCCGACGGGGCCGTCTCCGCCATCCGCCCGGAGACCGACGCGGACGTCACCGTCGACGACGCCGGCGAGCTCGTCATCCCCGTGACCGCCGAGCGGCAGGTCATCCCCTACACCCTGAAGGACCTCGACGGCGGCGTCGGCACCGCGGTGGTCGTCGTTCCGGGCAGCGAGAGCCCGGCGGCGCAGCGGCCGCTGCTCCGCAACGACGTCGACCTGCCGATCACCGTGAAGGCAGGCACGACGAAGAACATCCGTCTGGCGGACTACGTCGTCGTCCGCGACGGGCGGGCGCCGGTCGTCGCCCACGACGAGAACGTCCAGGCCGGACCTGGGCAGGACGGGTCCACCCTGGTCGACGACGCCCTGACGACGATCACCTTCGGTGCGAGCGCAGGCTTCTACGGACCCACGTCGGTGACGGCGGCGATCGCCGACGGGCCGAACGGCGACGCGTCCACCGAGTCCTCGGTGATCACCTTCCCGATCTTCGTGTCAGCCGCCGGCGAGACACCTCCGCGCCTCCACGTCCCTGACATCCGGGTGGCGCGCAACGAGCCGCTCGAGCTCGATCTCGACGACCTCGCGACCGACCCCGATCCCGGCGACCAGGACTCACTCACCTTCAGCGTGCCCGACCACGACCCAGACCTGGACGTCCGCGTGGACGAGCAGCGGCGCAAGCTGGTCATCAACGCCGACCAGGACCCGCCGGCCACGCTGACCTTCAGCCTCGTCGTGAGCGACGGCACCGACACGCCGCCGGGCCGGGCCGACGACCTCCCCGTCACCGTGGTGAGCTCGGTCCGGCCGCTCCTCCAGCTCCAGCCGCTCGAGATCGACGCCGAGTCCGGCGAGCCCGTGGACTTCGACCTCGCCGACGCGGTCCTCTCCAACCCCTACGACGACGACCCGACGCTGGTGAGCGCGACCGTCACTCCGGACGGCGCGGCCGAGGTCGAGACCGAGGCCCACGGCATGACGATCACCCCCGCCTCGGGCTTCCACGGGCGCGTCCAGGTCGGCTACATCGCCCGCGACGGCAGCGAGGACTCCGCACGCGACGTCCAGGGCCTGGTCACCGTGGCGGTGACGGCGAAGCCGGACCCGCCGACGGCGGTCTTCGCCGAGGCGACGGAGTCGCACACCGTCGAGCTCGACTGGGTGCCGGGACCCAACAACGGTGCCCCGATCACGGGCTACCAGGTGCTCGGTGCCGGCCGTGAGATCACCGTCGACGGCGGTCAGACGACCACCACGATCAGGGACCTGGAGAACGGCCACGAGTACCACTTCCAGGTGGTGGCCCACAACAGCGCCGGCGACTCCGACCCGTCGGGCCTCTCGCGCGGCGTCGTGCCGGACGCGATCCCACCCGCACCCACCGGGGTGACCGCCGACTTCGACGACGGCGCTCTGCACCTGAGCTGGACGCAGCCGGCGATCGACGGCACCCCCATCAAGCGCTACGAGGTCCGGGTCAACGGGACGATCCGCGACACCGGCTCGAAGCGCCCGGCGTACGATCTCGCCCCGGTCGAGAACGGAGTGCCACAGCGCATCCAGGTGCGCGGCGTCAACGGGATCGAGGGGGAGGACCAGCTCTCACCCTGGTCGAGCATCACGACCGAGCACGCCAGCGGCGCTCCCGCGATCACCAGCGTCGACGTGGACGCCGACGGCCCCTCCCCGCACCCGTCCGCCACGGTGACCTGGGAGGCCGAGGAGAACGGCGAGCCCGTCACGCGGGTGGAGATCAAGCAGAACGGCAAGGTCATCCACCCCACGTGCACGATCCGGACCCAGCAGTGCCGGGTCGACCTCCCCGACCAGGAGCACATCAGCTACACGCTGCGTCTCTTCAACCGCGAGGACAAGTACGTCGACGGGTGGAGCGCGCCGGTCACCGGCAACCCTGTCGCGGGGGCACGGCTGGCCGGGCCGGTGACGAACCTGCGGTTCCGCGGCACCGGCGTGGCCAACCAGGTGCGTGCGGAGTTCGCACCGGCGGACCTCCACAACGGCACCCTCGTGGACTACCGCTACCAGGTGAAGAACGGCGGCACCGGGTCCGTCACACCGGGCGGGCTGATCTCCGACGCCGCGCTCCACGCCGGCGAGGACGTGTCCATCACCGTGTGGGCGGTGACCACCGCCAACGAGTCCGGGGAGTACGCACGGGGCCAGCTCAGCTCAGCCACGGGCAACGCGTTCCAGCCGTGCACGGTGGACGTCTCGAGCGGGACCGCCGGCTACCGGCAGTACGACTTCACCTACACCGTCACCTCCCGCGGCCGCGCCTGCGACTACCACCGCAGCGGGGGCGGCGACCCGCAGGGGACCGTCCCCCGCAACGGAACCACCGGCACCCAGCACCAGAGGCTGACCGGGGGCGACAACGACACGCTGCACCTGAGCATCGACGCCGTCACCCAGCTCGTCGCGAGCGACGACGCGTCCGTCCCGACGACCGCCAGCGACTCTGCTGACGGCACGACGTGGAACCCGCAGATCACGGGCACCGACGAGGGCGCAGCACCCAACAACACCGGCAACTGCCACACGTCCTGCCACTACTTCGGCGCGCGCCTGGACCACTGGGAGCCCGGCGGCTACGGCTGGTGCTCGATCACCCACGAGGGCACCTCGGACGGGTGGCGGATCGGCCAGACCTGGTGGTACCGCGCCGGACCCGCGGACGGCAACGGCAACTGGTCGGGGCGGATGCCGACGCGCGACGGCCACGTCCTGGCCTGGAGCACGCAGTCGTTCGGCAACCCACCCCCCTACAACGGGTGCCAAGGGACACGCCCGTCCGGCAACGTCGACCAATGACCCGCACCACCACCGAGGAGACCCGATGACACCCGAGAACGCCGCGTGGTTCGCCGACACGTTCGACAAGCTGACCGACAACATCGGACGCGCCCTGCTGGGCAAGACCGACGTCATCCGGCTGACGCTGGTCTGCATGCTCGCCGAGGGCCACCTCCTCCTCGAGGACGCCCCCGGCACTGGGAAGACCGCCTTGGCGCGGGCGATCGCCGCGACCGTGCGCGGCTCGCACAACCGGATCCAGTTCACCCCCGACCTGCTGCCGTCGGACATCACCGGCGTGACGATGTACGACCAGAACACCGGCACGTGGAACTTCCACAAGGGCCCGGTCTTCGCCTCCATCGTCCTGGCGGACGAGATCAACCGCGCCTCGCCGAAGACCCAGTCGGCCCTGCTGGAGGTGATGGAGGAGTCGCGTGTCACCGTCGACGGGGTCCGGCACGAGGTCGGCAGGCCCTTCATGGTCATCGCGACCCAGAACCCGATCGAGCAGGCCGGCACCTACAAGCTGCCCGAGGCCCAGCTCGACCGCTTCCTGATCAAGGCCTCGGTGGGCTATCCGGACCGCGCCGCGGCCCGGCAGATCCTGGCGGGATCGGCCAACCCCGACCGCACCCAGACCCTTCAGGCGATGGTCTCGACCGAGGCGGTCGCGCAGATGATCGACCTCGTCAAGGACAACCACGTCGACGAGGCGGTCCTGGACTACGTGCAGCAGCTCTCGGAGGCGACTCGCGACGACCACGAGACGACCTTGGGCGTCTCCACCCGCGGCTCGATCGCGCTGGTCCGGGCTGCGCGCGTGCTGGCGGCGGCCCAGGGACGCCACTACGTCACGCCCGACGACGTGAAGGCGCTCGCAGGACCCGTCTGGGCACACCGGCTCGCGCTCTCCGCCGAGGCCGAGTTCGCCGGCTCGACGCCCGCCCAGGTGATGGGCCGCGTGCTCAACGCGATCCCCGCGCCGCAGCTGCGCGGCGTCGGGTGAGAGGACGACGCGACTCGTGAGCCTCGCCGCCCCCGTCACCGGCTGGATCCGCAGGGTCCCGCGACCACCGCTGCCCGCGGTCGGTCAGTGGGTCACGCCCGCAGGATGGGTCGCAGGGGCCGGCGCCGGCGCCGGCCTGGTGCTCGGCGGCATCGAGGGGTGGCTCGAGCTGCGCGTGCTCGGGCTCACCTTCCTGCTGCTGCTCGTGGCCGCTGGGGCGTGGTTGCTCGGCCGGACGTCGTACGACGTCGTCTTCGACCTGCATCGGGAGCGCGTCACCGCTGGAGAGACCGCCGGCGGCCGCGTCGTGATCCGCAACCGGGCGGGCCGCTCGCTCTTCCCCACCCGCATCGAGATGGTGGTGGGCAAGGGACGCGCGCAGTTCACGCTCCCGTCGCTCGGTCGTGACGAGGAGCACGAGCAGCTCTTCGAGATCCCCACCCGCCGACGCGGGGTCATCACGATCGGCCCGGTCAGCTCGGTGCGCTCCGACCCGCTCGGGCTGCTGCGGCGCACCCAGACCTGGGCCCGCTCCACCGACCTCTACGTCCATCCCGTGACCGTCCCGCTCAGCAACGACAGCACCGGTTTCCTCCGCGACATCGAGGGCGTCACCACCCAGGAGCTGTCGTCCAACGACGTGTCGTTCCACGCGTTGCGGGAGTACCAGCCCGGTGACGACCGCCGGGCGATCCACTGGCGGACGACCGCCCGCGTCGGCCGCCTGATGGTCCGCCAGTTCGAGGAGACCCGGCGCGCGCACCTGCTCGTCGTGCTGCCCACGGGGGCCGCCGACTACGCCACGGAGGACGACCTGGAGTCCGCGATCTCCATCGCCGGCTCCCTCGCGCGCCACGCTTTCGGCCTCGACCGCGAGGTCTCGATCCACACCACCTCGGGTGCGCTGAGCTGCACCTCCGGTCCCCTCGTGCTGGACCGGCTGGCCGAGCTCGAGCCCGCTGAGCGGACGGTGCCGGTCCGCGACCTCGCCGCCCGCGCCATCGCCGCGTCACCGCAGGCCTCGGTCGCAGTGCTGGTCACCGGGTCCGAGGTCGACGCCCGCGACCTGCGCGGGGCGCACCGGGCACTCCCGGTCTCGGTGCCCTCGTTCGGCCTCCGGTGCGGCCGCGAGCTCACCCTGACGCAGCGCCGGCTCGGCGACCTCACGATCACCGACCTGCCGGACGTCTACGCCCTTCCTCGCGCCATGCGGAGCATGCGATGACCAGCGTGGCGCCCTCGATCGGCGCCCCTCGGAGCGAGACCGGTGGCCGCACCACCCAGCGGATGAGCGTGTGGAGCTCTCCGACGGTCCGACGCAGCGCGGTCGACCTCCTCGCGCTCTGCGTGCTGTTCGCCGCGGGCGTGCAGGCGTTCGGCCCCGTCTTCGGCGATGCCACCGGCTACGTCAGCGCCGGCACGGGCGTGCTCGTCGGCCTTGCGATCGCCGCCGTGGCGACCTGGCTGGGCTGGAGCCGGCTCGGCACGCTGCTCGCGTCGATGCTGTGCTACCTCCTGCTCGGCGGCGCGGTCGCGCTGCCCTCGACGACCACGGGTGGCGTCCTCCCGAGCGTCGAGACCCTCCAGCGCCTCACCCTGCTGTCCTGGCAGTCGTGGCGCGACCTTCTCACGGTCGCGCTGCCGGCCGGCGACTTCGAGGGACCCGCCGTGCTCCCGTGGCTCGTCGGGCTCGCAACAGCGACCGTCGCGGGCAGCGCCGTGCTGCGGCTCCGCCGGATCGGCTGGGTCCTGGCACTCGGCCTGCTCCCCCCGGCCGCGCTCCTCGTCACCGGCATCCTGTGGGGAGGTCGTGCCGCACCGGGCGCCGCCCTCCAGGGTGCCGTCTTCGCCGTCGCCGCGCTGGCCTGGGCCTCGTGGCGCACGCACGTCGGCGCCGGAGCGCAACGCGCGGTCTTCGTCGCCCTGCCGCAGCACACCCGGGGTCCGCGCCTGCGTCAGGTCGCGACGGCCGCGACCGTGCTCGCGGTCGCCTCCGGCGCGGGCGTCGGCGGTTGGGCCCTCCTCGCGCCGCACCCCGACCGCTTCGTGCTGCGCGACCACGTCCAGCCGCCCCTCGACCTCCAGCAGTATCCCAGCCCCCTCACCCAGTACCGCCGGCTCGAGGCCGATCTCGAGCACAAGACGCTCTTCACGGTCAGCGGGATGCCCGCAGGGGCGCGGGTGCGCCTCGCCGTGATGGACGTGTACGACGGCAACGTCTACCGCGTCGCGGCGGGGACCGACGGGGCCGCGCAGGGGTCCGGCGCGTTCGTCCACGTCGGCCGCACGATCGAGCCGTCGTCGTACTCCGACACCGAGGCGCCCACGTCCGAGGTGACCTTCACCATCGGCGCGTACGACGGGATCTGGCTGCCCGGCGGCGGCGACCTTCGGGGGGTGGACTTCTCCGGCGACGAGGGCGCCGGCCTGCACTACAACGCGGCGACCGGTTCGGCCCTCACGACCACCGGCGTGAGCGCCGGGACGTCGTACACCGTCGACGGGGTGTTCCCGCCGACGTACGACGCGAAGGAGGACCTGCCGGCCTCCGCCCAGGTCGACACCACCTACCCGATGCCCGCCAACACGGTGCGCGTGGAGGCCGTCGGGAAGGCGACCGGGAAGCTCGTCGGCAAGGCCACGACCCCGCTCCAGCAGCTGATCGGCGTCGAGCAGAACCTCCAGCAGGGGTACTACTCCAACGGCACCGACATCGCCAACCCCTCGTTCCCCGGGCACAGTGCCGGGCGCATCAAGGAGCTCCTCGATCCCGAGACCGGGCAGATGATCGGCGACGACGAGCAGTACGCCGTGGCGATGGCCCTCGTCGCGCGAGACCAGGGTCTGCCGGCCCGGGTCGTCATGGGTTTCTACCCGGACCCCGACAAGGCGACCAGCGGCCCCGTCGCGATCACGGGCGACGACGCCCACGTCTGGGTCGAGGTGCTCTTCAAGGACATCGGCTGGGTCAACTTCGACCCCACCCCCGACGAGGACCGGACGCCCGAGCAGAACCAGCCGAAGCCGGAGCCGAAGCACGAACCCCAGGTGCTGCCACCGCCGGAGGTCCCCGACGACCACGACCTCCAGGCTCCGCCGCGGAAGGACTCCGACGAGAAGAACGACGACCACGGCGGCGACTGCGGGTTCTGCTCGGTGCTCAGGGTGGCCGCCATCGCGGCAGCCGCACTGTCCGTGGCCGTCGGACCTTTCGTCGCGATCGCGTGGCTGAAGCGACGGCGGCGACAGCGTCGCCGGCGCGCACCCCGCCTCGCCGATCGCATCAGCGGGGGCTGGGCGGAGGTGATGGACCTGGCGACCGACGTCGGGATCCGGGTGCCGCCCCCGGCCACCAGGTTCGAGGCCGCGATGCTGCTGGAGACGCGGGTCCCGCCGTCGACGACGGTCCCGATCGCGCGCCGGGTCGATGCCCACGTGTTCGGCAACGACGAGCCGACCGAGGTCGACGTCGAGGCGGTGTGGAGCGCGGTCGACGCGCTCCGGTCCCAGTTCCGCCAATCCGCCACCCTCGGGGACAGGATTCGGCAACGATTCTCCCTGCGGTCGCTGGTTCGGCGGCCCACCCGGCTGGCGCGGGCCGGGCTCCGCGCGACCACAGGGGGTAAGGGATGAGCCTGTTCCGCCGTGACCGCCGCACGGACGCCGTCGGGCCGCTACCGGTCCTGCCGCCCTCCTCGGCGTTCCTCGCTCCGCCGCCACCGTTCCCGCCGCCGTCCTCCGAGCCGGTCGACCTGTCCACCCGCGAGCAGTTCTCGGGCGGCGGCGTACCGGTCCTCCAGCTCGACCAGGGCTCGGTGCTGCGGCTCGACCGCAGCTGGGTCGTCGGACGCGACCCCGTCGCCCCTCCCGCGCAACCCGACGCCGTGCCGTTCGGCATCGCCGACGCCACGAAGTCCGTCTCCAAGACGCACCTCGCGATCGGACCCGCCGCGGCCGGAGCGTGGGTGATCGACCTCCATTCGACGAATGGGGTCTCGGTGCAGCAGCCCGGCTCCGCGCCCCGGGCCCTGCGTCCGGGGGAGACGGTCACGGTGCCGGTGGGCACCACCATCACGTACGGCGAGCGATCGATCGTGATCCAGGGATGACCCCGATCCGCATCGAGGTGCGCACAGGTGCGGCCACCCACGCCGGCAACCTTCGCAGCGAGAACCAGGACTCGCACCTGGTGCGCCGTCCCGTCTTCCTCGTGGCCGACGGGATGGGTGGGCACGCGTCCGGGCGTGAGGCGTCGGAGCTCGTCGTCCGCGCGTTCGACCACCAGCTCTGGGGACCGTGGGTCACACCCCAGACCCTGAAGGACGCCACCGCCGTCGCCGCGCGCGCAGTGGCCGACCTCGGCAACCGCGTGAGCGGGGCGCCGGGATCCACCCTGACCGGTGCGGGCCTGGCCGTGCACGACGCCGAGCCCTGCTGGCTCATCTTCAACGTCGGCGACTCCCGCACCTACCTCCTCCGCGACGAGGAGCTCGAGCAGGTGACGGTCGACCACTCCCAGCAACAGGCCCTCATGGACGCCGGCCTGACGTCCAGGGCCGCGGCGGCGTCGGCACGGAAGAACGTGATCACCCAGGCGATCGGCGGTGGCCTCGCGAACGAGCCGGTCCTCGACCTGTGGATGTTGCCCGCCCGGTCGGGCGACCGGGTACTGCTGTGCTCCGACGGCCTCACCGGTGAGCTCAGCGACCAGCTGATCGCCGCGACCCTGCTGTCGGTGACCGAGCCGCAGGACGCCGCGGCCGCTCTCGTGTCCGCGGCCGTGGCGGGAGCCGGGCGGGACAACGTCACTGCGGTGGTCGTGGACGCCGTGCTCGTCGAGGGGACCCGCACCGAGCTGCGGGAGTGGTCCTCCGACGACACCGTCGACGACACGTCGGCGGGCCTCGGCGGAGACACCCGCGCGGACCTGGAGGTGGCGCGGTGACGATCTCGACCGTGCGCTACGACAGCGGCGACCACCGCGCCGTCGTCTGGCCGGGCGGAGTCGTGGTCCTCGACAGCTCGGTGCCGGCCGCCGTGGCGTCCGCGACCTGGGAGCGGCTGCGCAACATGCCGGTGCCCAGCACGCTCGACGCCGTGCTCACCGAGGTCGCCGAGGCCATCGGCGCGCGACTGCTCGACCTGCCGCCCTTCGCGATCGCGGTCACCACCGGGCCGGGCGCGGCCCACGTGGCCACGCGTGGCTCGTTCGAGATCGAGGCCACCTCCGCCGACCTGAGCACCACCCGGGTCAGCGGCGGCGGCGTCGCCACGTGGAGCGAACGCCAGCTCGGGTCGGTGGTGAGGATGCGGATCGCCGACGGCGACGAGGACGGCGCCGGCCAGGACGGTGACCAGGGCGAGCTGCCGGTCGGCTCGGCAGTCGTCCTCGCGCGCCAGGTCGTGGTGGCCGAGGCCACAGCCGCACCGGCACCCGCACCGTCGGACGACCTCAGCGGGTTCGGGCGTCGCGACGACCCGGACGCGACCAGCCGCGCGGACGACTCCGGACACTGGATCGCACTGGCGGACGCCACCCCGGCGCGGCCCGAGCCCGCTCCATCGGACCGCCTGGCCTCGGAACCGGTGCCCGAGCCCGAGCCGGAGCCGGAGCCGGAGCCGGTGCCGGTGCCGAAATCGGAGCCCGCGGCCGTGGTGGTGCCTGCCCCCGGCGACTTCGACGACGTCTGGAGCGACTTCACGGTCGCCGGCTCCGTCGAGGGCGCCGCCGTACGTCCGGGCGTCGAGGCGCCCCCCTCGCCGTTGGAGGCGCCCGGTCCCCCGTCACCGACGTCGGACGTCACGTGGATGGAAGACGGCGAGGACAACGCGGACGAGGACCCCGCGGAGATGACGCCGCCACCCCCGCCGCGGGTCGACAAGCCGCCGACGCTGGCGCCTCCGAGCGACTTCATCAGCTCGGTGCCCGGCATGCCGCCCGTCCCGCCACCGGCCACGCCCCCGGTCCCGCCCCCAGCGTTCCCACCGCCACCCGTCGCACCGCCCGTCGTACGGCCGCCCGTCGCACCGCCACCGCCCGTTCCGCCGACCAGTCCGCCTCCCCCGACCGCTCCTCCTGCGCTCGGCGACCACGACGGCGACACGATCGCCGGGCCCGCGCGTCAGGCACCGCCCCGCCATGCCGCGGACCGGGGCGACGGCGCGCCCGAGGTGCTCGGCGTGCTGTGTCCGTCGGGTCACGGCAACCCGCCCCAGCGCGCGCACTGCCGGGTCTGCGGTGCTGCGCTGACCGGCTCACCGACCCGCATCCCGCAGCCCTCGCTGGGAAGGGTGGTCGCCAGCAGCGGCGAGCGCGCCGAGCTGACCGGACCGGTGATCATCGGCCGCGCACCGCGTGCCTCCCGGTTCCAGGGCACGTCGGTGCCGCGGCTGGTGACCCTCCCGCACCCGCACATCTCGGCAAGCCACCTGGCCCTGCGCGTCGAGGGCTGGAGCGTGCTGGTCGTCGACCTCAGCTCGACCAACGGCACGTTCCTGCGTCGCAACGGCGAGCCGCCGTTCCGCATCCTCGAGCAGCCCCAGCTGCTCGTGACCGGCGACGTCATCGACCTCGGCCACGGCGTCCACCTCAGCTTCGAGGAGCTGCCGTGAGCTCGCGCGTGCCCGGGCCGCCGCCGGAGCTGCCCGGCTTCCGGTTCCTCGAGCTGCTCGGCACCGGCGGGTTCGCCGACGTCTTCCAGTACGAGCAGCTCGGGCTCGGGCGCAAGGTCGCGGTCAAGGTGCTGCTCAGCGACATCACCGCTGACGTGCAGGCCTCCTTCGAGGTCGAGTCGAGCGTCATGGCGAAGCTGTCGAACCACCCCTCGATCGTGAGCATCTACCAGGCGGGCGTGACGGCCGACGGGCGTCCTTTCCTGGTCATGGAGTACTGCCCGCCGCCGCACCTCGCCCTGCGCGTGCGCGCCCGTCCGCTCACGGTCACCAAGGCACTGGAGGTGGCCGTCCAGCTGAGTGGTGCGGTGGAGACGGCGCACCGTCTCGGCATCCTGCACCGCGACATCAAGCCGGCCAACATCCTGTTCACCGAGTTCGGCCGGGCCGCGCTCACCGACTTCGGCATCTCGGTGACGACCGTCGGGGCCCAGTCCGGCGAGGGGTTCGGCATGTCGGTGCCGTGGGCACCCCCCGAGCAGCTGACGGTCGGCGCACCGATGGGCCCGAGCGGCGACGTCTACTCCCTGGCGGCCACCCTCTACACCGCACTGGTCGGGCGGGCTCCCTTCAGCGTGCCGGGTGGGGCCAACGACGCGATCGCGATGGCGCCGCGCGTGCGGACCATGGCCCTCCCACCGACCCGGCGCCCCGACGTGCCGGAGTCACTCGAGCGGACCCTGCGGACGGCGATGGCCAAGTCGCCGTACGAGCGCTTCGAGAGCGCCCTCGACTTCGCGCGCGCCCTCCAGCGGATCCAGGCCGAGCTGCACCACCCCGTGACGACGATCGACGCGCGCGACGAGCACGCCATCGACCTCTCCGGACCCGAGGACGGCGGCGGCACCAGGCTGAGCGGGTTCGTGTCGATCGATCCCGAGCCCGCGGCGGCGCCTCCGGCACCTCCTCCGCCGCCGGCCCAGCTCCCCCAGGCCGCACCACCCCCGTTCGCCGTCCCCCAGCCCGCTGCGTCAGCAAGCCCGGCCGGACCGTCGTACGCCCCGGTCGTGGCTCCCGCGGTCCCGGTCGTGCAGCCCGACGGGATGCAGGACCACACCGCGAGGTCGTCATCTCCCCAGGCGCCGGCCTCCCCGCCGGACGTGGACCCGGCTGCCCCCGACAGCGCCCCCGGGCCTCGGCGCGTCCCGCCGGCGGTGATCGCCGCGGCGGTCGCTGTCGTGCTCGTCGTCGCCGGCGTCGTCTGGCTCGGGCAGGGCGCTCCCGACGCCACCACGGGCGACGACGCGCCGACCGTCACGAACGACCCGGGCAACCCGATCGGTCCGGACGACCCGGCGGTGCCGCGGGTGCGGGTGCGCGCGCTCGACGACGGCCGGCTGGACATCACCTGGCGGGTACCCGACCACGAGGACGGCGACCAGTACCTCGTCGTGACCTACGACGCGCGCGACCAGCCGGAGCTCGACGTGGCGGAGGCGACGCCTGTGACGGACCCCTACCTCACCGTCTCCGACGACGAACCGTGCGCCGCCGTCCGCGTGCAGCGCGACAACCAGTACAGCAACGGCTGGGGAAAGGACTGTCTGTGAACGAGGACCCCGGACCCTCCCTCACCTTGGACTTCGCCGGCGAGGTCCTGACGGCCGCCCCGGGCAAGGAGCTCACCGTCGGACGATCGGGCGACCTCGAGATCGACGACAACCCCTACCTGCACCGCGACTTCCTGCGGTTCGAGCACCGTGACGCGATGTGGTGGATCGTCAACGTGGGCGGGCGGCTGGCCGCCTACCTCACCGACGCCCAGGGGCTGATGCGCAGCACCCTGGCCCCGGGCGCGCGGCTGCCTCTGGTCTTCCCGCGCACCCTCGTCACCTTCGCGGCGGGCGAGACGCTCTACGAGATCATCGTCGACGTCCCCGACACCCCCTACGAGTCGGTCCGCCCGCCGCACACGGGCTCCGGCACGACGACCATCGTGCCCGGGCAGTTCACCGAGTCGCAGCTGCTCGCCATCCTCGCCCTGGCCGAGCCGGTGCTCCGTCGGAGCGGCTCGGGTGCCGGCGAGATCCCCAGCACGAGCCAGGCCGCCACCCGGCTCGGCTGGTCGACCAAGCGGTTCGACAAGAAGATCGAGAACATCTGCGACAAGCTGACCGCGGCCGGCGTACGCGGGCTGCGGGGCGCCGGCGTCCGCATGGCGTCGAACCGTCGCCTGCACCTGGTGGAGTACGCCGTCTCGACCCTCCTGGTGACGCCTGAGGACCTGCCGCTCCTGGAGCTGCCCCAGTCGGCGTCGGCGGAGGACGACGAGTGAGGGTCAAGGTCGGTCTGGTCCAGCCGCAGCACGGCTCGGCCCCGGACAACATCCAGATCGTCGCCGACGCCACGGCCACCGTCGGCGACGTCGCGGGCGCGCTGGCGGCCTCCGACCGGCGCCAGGGACAGTTCCAGGCCGACCGCGGCGTCACCCTCGCCCGCGCGGGCCACGGCGGAGCGCTGCAACCGATCGACCCGGACCAGACACTGGTCGACTCCGGCATCCAGTCCGGCAGCACCCTGGCGATCAGCTACGCCGACACCGTCGCGGCGACGCGCGCCGGCGCACCCACCATCGCCGTGCTGCGGGTCCTGGAGGGACGTGACGCGGGTGCCGAGTTCCCGCTGCGTCTCGGCAGCTCGACGATCGGTCGCGCGGCGGGCTGCGACGTGCGGCTGAAGGACCCGTCCGTCTCCAAGCAGCACGCGCGGATCATCGTCGGCGCGCGGGTGGAGGTCGTCGACATCGGCTCGTCGAACGGCGTCGTGGTCGGCGGTGTGCGGGTCAGCAGGATCGCGGTCGCGGTCGGCGACGTGATCGAGCTCGGCGACACCACCGTCTCCGTGGTCTCGCTCGCCGCCACCGGCCCGAGCGCCTCCACCGACGTCGCGTTCATCCGGCCGCCGCGGGTCCTCGCGCGCCCGGTGGACACCCCGATCGAGCTGCCCCAGCCACCTCGGCCGCGCCCGGCGACCCGCTTCCCCTGGCTGATGCTGATGGTGCCGCTGCTCATGGGGGGCGTGCTGTTCTGGCGACTCCAGACGTCGTCCAACAGCCACAGCAGCTCGACCTTCTCGCTGATCTTCATCCTGATGACACCGCTGCTGATGGTCGCGAACTTCATCGAGCAGCGACGGCAGCGCTCGATCACCCTGCGGGAGGAGATCGCCGAGTTCGAGAGCGCTCTCGAGACCTGCCGCCGCCAGCTGGCCGAGGGCCACGACCAGGAGCGCCGCCAGCTCGAGGAGATGCACCCGTCGCTCGCCGTCTGCCTCGACGCGGTCGATCGGCACTCCGACGTCCTCTGGAGCCGGCGCCCCGAGCACCCGGAGTTCGTCAACGTCCGCTTCGGACGCGGCAGCATCCCGCCGCACCACCGGGCCGTGCTGCCTCGCGCGGGCGGGCTGCCCGACTTCCGGTTGCGCTCGGAACAGCTCGCCGCCGAGTACGCCCTCCTGCAGGACGCGCCGGTCGTCGGCAACCTGCGGGTGGTGGGCGGTCTCGGCATCGCTGGGCCGCCGCAGCGGCGGGAGTCCGTTGCGCGCGCCGCCGTCGCCCAGATCGCGATGCTCCACTCGCCGGCCGAGGTGGTGCTCGCCTGCCTTACCTCGTCCACCCACCGCAGCACGTGGGAGTGGATCGAGTGGCTCCCCCACACCTCCTCACCGCACTCGCCCCTGCCGCACCACCTCTCGGCCGACCCCGGCACCGGCACCGTGCTGCTCAACGACCTCGAGGAGCTGATCGGCGTCAGGTCCGGCGGAGGTGGCGCCCGGCTGCGCGGACCGATCGACGACAGTGACCAGCCCGACCCGCCGACCGTGCCGTCGGTGGTGGTCGTCGTCGACGACACCGCGGTCGACATCGCCCGCCTGACGCGGGTCGCCGAGCTCGGCCCGGACGTGGGTGTCTTCGTGCTCTGGATCGCCGACGCGGTGTCCGGTCTGCCCGCGACCTGCCGCACCTTCGCCACGGTCGACGGCGGCAGCGGTGCGGTCGGGATGGTGCGCGAGGAGGTGCGCGTGGGCACGGTCGCCATGGAGACGCTCGAGGCCGGCGACGCCGCCACCCTCGCCCGCCGGCTCGCGCCGCTCGTCGACGCCGGGCGCCCGGTCGAGGACGAGTCCGACCTGCCACGCTCGGTCTCGGTCGTCAGCCTTCTCGGTCAGGACGCCAGCGACGGCGCCGACGTGGTCGTGTCGCGCTGGCGGGAGAACCAGTCGCTCGTCGTGCGCGACGGCTCGGCTCCCGTCGTCCGCGAGCACGCCGCCGACCTGCGAGCGATCGTCGGCCACGCCGGGTCCGAGCCGTTCGCCATCGACCTGCGGTCGCAGGGCCCCCACGCCCTGATCGGCGGTACGACGGGCGCGGGCAAGTCGGAGTTCCTGCAGGCCTGGGTCCTCGGGCTGGCACACGCCTACTCGCCCGACCGGGTCACGTTCCTCTTCGTCGACTACAAGGGCGGCGCGGCCTTCGCGGGTTGCGTCGACCTCCCCCACTGCGTCGGGATGGTGACCGACCTGTCGCCGTACCTCGTCCAGCGCGCCCTCGACAGCCTCCGGGCGGAGCTGCACCACCGCGAGCGGCTCCTCAACGAGAAGGGGAAGAAGGACCTCATCGACCTGGAGAAGAGCGGGGACCCCGACTGTCCGCCCAGCCTGATCATCGTCGTCGACGAGTTCGCCGCCCTGGCCTCCGAGGTGCCGGACTTCGTCGAGGGCGTGGTGGACGTCGCGCAGCGCGGGCGGTCGCTCGGCCTGCACCTG
The DNA here is from genome assembly GCF_041321175.1 of Nocardioides candidus. NCBI lineage: Bacteria > Bacillati > Actinomycetota > Actinomycetes > Propionibacteriales > Nocardioidaceae > Nocardioides > Nocardioides candidus. The sequence goes on from NZ_JBGGWC010000002.1 coordinate 916,749, forward strand.
GTGCTGGCCACCCAGCGTCCGGCCGGCGTCATCAAGGACAACATCCGCGCCAACACCAACCTCCGGATCGCGCTGCGCATGGCCGACGAGAGCGACTCGCTCGACGTGCTGGGCAGCAGCGTGGCAGCGCACTTCCCGACCTCGATCCCCGGCCGTGGCGCCGCGAAGACGGGGCCGGGGCGGATCACCTCCTTCCAGTCCGCCTTCCCCGGCGCGCGCACCGCGCCCGACCTCGACATCCCGCCGATCGAGGTCACCGACCTGGACTTCGGCGGCGGTCGGCAGTGGAAGCTCCCCGATCCCCCCAGCATCGGCCAGTCCGTCGCCAAGGACATCGACCGCGTGGTCAGCACCATCCGCGCCGCCTGCGAACGGGCAGCGGTGCCGGCGCCGCGCAAGCCGTGGCTCGACTCGCTCGCGTCGATCTACAGTCTCGCCGGGCTGCGTCCACGGCGGGACACGATGATCCCGCTCGGCGTCGTCGACGACCCGCACCACCAGTCGCAGGTGATCGAGTACTACCGGCCCGACTCCGACGGCAACCTCCTGATCGTCGGCACCGGTGGTTCTGGCAAGACGACGGCCCTGCGCACCCTCGCAGCCGCAGCGGCGATCACGCCCGGCGGTGGTGTCGTGCACGTGTACGGCCTGGACTTCAGCACCGGCGCCCTGGGTTCGCTCGAGGCGCTGCCCAACGTGGGCAGCATCATCAACGGCGAGGACGAGGAGCGCGTGCAGCGGTTGATCGCCCACCTCGGGGAGGTGATCGAGGAGCGCGCCCAGAGGTACGGCGCCGCGTCGGCCGACCTCGACGACTACCGGAAGCACGCGAACCGCCCCCAGGAGCCACGGCTCCTGCTCCTGCTGGACGGCTTCAGCAACTTCCGCACGGCGTACGAGACGACCACCGGTGCGTGGCTCTACCAGCGGTTCCAACGGATCCTGCTCGACGGGCGGGCCGTCGGCGTGCACGTCGCGATGACCGCCGACCGGCCGGCCGCGGTGCCGGGATCGGTGATGTCGGCCTTCCAGCGCCGCATCGTGCTGCGGCAGGCCGACGACGACGCCTACCTCTCGATGGGCGTGCCCCGCGGCATCCTCAATGCCACCAGCCCCGCAGGGCGGGCGATCTGGGAGGAGACGGGCCAGGAGATGCAGGTCGCCGTGCTGCTCTCCGAGGAGCACGTGCGGTCCGCGATCGCCTCCGCGGCGGCGCAGGTGGCGGCGATCGACCAGCTGGCCCTGCGACTGGCCGAGCACCACACGCGTCCCCCCGCCGTCCAGTCGCTGCCCTCGCTCGTCAGCCCGAGCTCCCTGCCGAAGGAGGTGCGCGGCCGTCCGGCCCTCGGCATCTCCGACACCACGCTCGCGCCGATCGGGTTCGACCCGACCGGGGTCATCATGGTCGCTGGCCCGCCGCAGTCGGGTCGCACCAACGCGGTCCGGTGGTTGGCGACCTCCCTCAGGCGGCGGTGGCCGGACCTGCCGATGCTGCACCTCAGCACCCGCCGGTCCCCGCTGTCCGAGCTCGACCTGTGGGAGCAGAGCGCCGACGGCGACGAGGCGGTGCGTGCCCTCCTCGAGTCGCTCGACGCCCGCGGGCCGATCACGCCCGGCGCCGGACCCGACGGCGCGCCGCCCATGGCGCTCGTCGTGGAGTACCTGCCGGACTTCGTCGGCAGCGGCGTGGAGCAGCCGCTCCTCAAGCGGATCCAGGCGATGCGCCGGGCGGGCTGTCCCGTGATCGCCGAGGCCGAGACGCCGGCGTGGACCAGCTCCTGGCCGCTGACCATGGAGATCCGCAACGGCCGCACCGGCCTGCTGCTGCAGCCCGACCAGGCCGACGGCGAGTCGCTCCTGCGCACCGCCCTGCCCCGCACCCGACGCGCAGACTTCCCGGCCGGACGCGGGTTCTGGGTCAAGGGCGGCGCCGTGGCCAAGGTCCAGCTGCCGCTCGTCGAGGAGTGAGGATGCCGGACCAGGCCGCTGCCGATCAGTCCTACGGCCGCTACCAGGTCACCGGCCTCCTGGGGCGAGGGGGCATGGGCGTGGTGCACCGCGCCGAGGACACCGTGCTGGGCCGCCCGGTCGCGCTCAAGCTCCTCAGCTCCGCCCTCTCCGACGACGCGGAGTTCCGTGAACGGTTCGGACGCGAGGCGGCGCTGCTCGCCAAGCTCGACTCCCCGAACGTCGTGCACATCTACGACTTCGGCGAGGTCGACGGCGTCCTCTTCATGGCGACGCAGCTGATCGAGGGCGGCGATCTCTCCGAGATGTTGCGCGACAGCGGCCCGCTCGACCTTCGGCAAGCACTCGATGTCGTGCTGCAGCTGTGCGAGGGCCTCGGCAGCGCCCACGAGACCGGAGTGGTCCACCGTGACGTGAAGCCCAGCAACGTCCTCGTGCGCCGACGGGGCGGCCGCCTCCAGGCGTTCCTCTGCGACTTCGGGATCGCCGCTACCACCGAGAGCGAGATGACCAGGGCCGGCGGTGTCGTCGGCAGCCCGGCCTACATGGCGCCCGAACGCCACTACGGCGCCCGGCCCGACATCAGCGGTGACATCTACTCGATGGGGTGCGTGCTGTGGGCGCTCGTCACGGGCCACCCTCCCTACGCCGGCACCCCGCTCCAGATCGCCCGGCGCCACGTGGAGGACCCGATCCCGCGGCTCGCAGGGGACTCCTCGGTCATCACCGACCTCAACCGGCTGCTCGGCCGCGCGCTCGCCAAGTCGGCCGCTGACCGGCACGCGACCGTGGACGAGCTGGCGGCCGACGTACGCGCGCTGCTGCCGTACGCCGACGGGTCAGCACCGCTCGCCGCCGCATCCTCCGACGACGACATCGTCGACGCGACCGTGGTCTCGGAGTGGGCGGGTGAGGTCACCATGTTCGGCGCGCACACCACGATCGTGCCTCCGACCGCGACGGCCGAGCTCAGCGCGCAGCGCCCGGCGGAGCCGGTGCGCTTCACCGCACGCGACCACCGGCGGATCGAGCGGGCGATCGACGAGGTCCTGACGTCGACCGGGACCACGATCTCGGTCTACATCGGTCGCACGGCACCGCCCCCGCGTCCCTATGCCTTGGGTCTGCACGCCACCTTGGACAGGGCTGCGCACGCGGTGCTGCTGATGATGGATCCGCATGCCCGGGTGTTCGAGATCGTGACCGGCGGAGACATCCGTGGCCGGCTCCCCGACCACTACGTCGCCCGTGTCGCCGACGACATGAAGCGTGCGTTCGGCGCGGGCGAGCTGACCCGGGGACTGGTCGACGGCATCCGGGCGCTGGGCGCCGGGCTGGACCGTTAGTCGATCTGGTTGTCGAGGGAGTCGAGCCCGTGTGCGTCGACGAAGTTCCAGGTGTCGAACCCGGTGTACTGCTGCTGACCCGCGGCGTCAGGAACGCCGTTGACCCCTTGAAGGATCCCGAGTATGTCGTTGGGCTCGTCGTGGTTGACGATGTGACTCGTATCAACACCGAGCAGGGCAGCGTCGTACTGATCCGGAAACATCGGGTTGTGGGTCTCCAGCCACTGAAAGAGGCTGGGCGCCTGACCGCCACCCGCGATGTGGGCGTACATCATCTCGCTCGGGCTGACTCCGGCAGCACTGAATGTTTCAGCAGGGGCGCCTGTGGCGATTGACGACACCGCCGCGAGGCGACCACCCAGCGAATGCCCGGTGAAGTACAGCATCCCAGGTGCCGTCATCGATCCCTTCACCGCCTGCGCCAGTTGCACTGCTTGCTCGCTCTGTCGACTCAACGCCACGGCACCGACGACATCCGCGCGAAGATCCGTGCCCGGCGAGAAATAGGGTCCCCCTGGGCCGAGTCGCACCCGGCCCCAGTCATGAGTGCCTTCGTACGTGACGACGACTCGTCCGTCGGCATTGCGGAAGATCGATGCGGAAAACCCGGTCGACGAGTCCCGCAGCATGCCAGGACTGACCCCCAGCCCCTCCAACTCCTTGGCGTCCGTCACCCGCCGCCATCCATGGCGGAGGAGCTCGTCGTCCCTCTCCTGATCGTTCGCACCGTAGGAGAGATAGAGCATCTCTTGCGAAGACGGAGCCGGAACTGCTTCGCACACCCCCAGGGTCACCCCCCGCACCTGGTCCATGGTCATGCCGCTGACGTCGACCTGGTCCTGCAGCTGCTGGACCACCCACTGGGCACGCGCGGTCAGCTCGTTGGCCACCGCCAGCAGCGCGGGCCGATGCCGCTCGAACCACGTGTTCTGGAAGGCGTCGCAGTCCGGACCGGGCCAGAGCGCGCTCAGGTTGGAGATCGTCCCGTCGAGCTGACCCAGGAGGCTCGCGAGCTCGCCCGACTGCATCGACATCGAGTCGGCTCCGCGTTGGACCGCCGCGAGGTCCATCCCGACGAAGGTCATCGCGCACCGCCCGCAACGGCGCACGCCTCGCGAAGCGCGTTGACAGGGCCGCGCCGGGCCTCGTCGTCTGCCAGGTCCCACGCGAAGAATGAAGCGTCGCTGGTTCGATCCCAGGAACACGCGACGATCGAGGTCGGGTCGGAGAGGGCCATCAGCTCGTCGGCGACCCCGGCTGCCTCGACCGGACGGGACGTGGCGCGGATGGCGGCGGACCTGGAGCCGAGGACGACCTGGGTCACGTCATCGGAGTCGTCGGTGAAGGACAAGAGGCAGAGCTCGTGGGATCCCGTCACCGACACCACTCCCGCTTGCTTCGCGCGCACCATGCGACGCGCTGCCGACACCAGCGCTGCCAGAGCCTCCCCCGCGAGAGCGGGCGCGCCCTCCAACCTGACAGCGAACAGCTCACCGCCCGCCTTCTGGACTTCCGGGTCCCGTAGCCAGAGGCCCGTGGCGACCACGTTCTCCAGGGGTGTCGGTTCACTGGACGGGGCTGCCGCGAGGAATGCGATCTCCCAGGGGGAGAGCTCGATCCAGTCGTCCATCACCATCCTCCTCCGCCACCCGACGTCGGTTCCGGATCGAAGTGGCTCTTGAACTTGTAGCGCAGTCCGTCCGACAGGCTGTGCACGAAGCCCGACGCACCTTCGTAGTGATGCGTGCCCCACTCCGCCTGGGCCGGCGTGCAGTTCTCGGGTGTCCAGCCCGATCCGAATTGAGTGCGCATCGCCAACTCGTACGAGCCCTCGTACTCCTGGTTGTTCGTCGGCAGGACCTGTTGCCCGAGGAGCAACGTGCCTTCGCCGGCGATCTTGACGGGCAGAGGCAGGGGCAGGGTCGCCAGTGCCGCCCCGATGCCGCCGGTGGTGAGCTGCCCCATGTCTTGGTGCAGGTACCCATCGATGATGTCCGCGCCGTCGGCGAAGAGTCCGAGAACACCGAGGGTGCCGTGCAGGTGGCGGAAGATCGCCCGGGACCACGGAATGTTGTCGATCCCACCGTTCGCGAGGCCCCACAGATCGACCGCGATTCCCTCGACAGACCGCAGGACGCCCGTGCGCTCGAGCACGTCGCGCAGCATGCCGACCGGATCGAACCCGACATCGCCCGGCAGCCCGGGCACCGCAGGGATCATTCCGTAGGGCAGCGACTCGCCACTCGCGGCGGCCTGCTCCTCGATCTGCCGATAGAGCACGGCGACGGCGTCACCGAGCTGGGTGGCGGCGGCGCCCATCGAGGAGCGGTACGACGAGAACCACGCGTCGCGGAACGCGTCGGCGTCCGGTCCGGGCCAGGCCCAGCCGGCTTGATCCACCAGGGCGTCGACCTGCTGCACGAGAGCCTGCAGCTCCTCGGCCTGTCGCCCGAGTCCGTCCGCGTGGCCCCGGACCTGGGCGAGATCCATCCCCCAGAACGTCATCACACACCTCTATCCAGTCGAGCCCATCGAGACGGCAAGGGCTCTGTGCCGGCGGCCCCACCGGCCGGCACAGAGCCCGAGAAGACGCGGTCAGGCGCCGGAGACCTGCTCCTGCGCGTCGGCGTTGTTCAGCGCGGACTGGCCCAGACCGGCGATCGCGTCCTGCGCGGCCTGCAGGGCCGGACGGTGCTGGCTGCTCCACCAGTCCGCGAACTGGGTCGCGTCGGTACCGGTCCACGCGGCCGACAGGCTCGACACGATGCCCTCGATCGCCGAGATGACCGAACCGATCTGGTCGGCCTGCGAGTTCAGCTGGCTTCCGAGGCCACGAACCTGCTCGACATCCATTCCCACCATTGCCATGACGATCTCCTCAGATCTTCTGCTGTCCGTTGTCCCCGAGATCTGGGCGAAACGCTAGGGGCCTCCCCCAGTCCTGTCGATGGGGAGAACTCCCCATCGTCCGACCCGTCCGTGACGGGTCAGTAGCTCTCGTCGAACTCGTCCTCCAGGTCGCCGACCACGTCGTCGACGAGGTCGCTGCTGATGTTGTCGACGATCGTGGAGGCGTACTCGACCAGGGTCGCGCCGGGGTCGAGCTGGTAGCCGCCGTCCACCTCGCTCACGACGAAGAACAGGTCGTCGAGGCCGAGGTCGCGGGCCACAGGGGCGTCGCTGACGCACCCGCCCCCCTCGTGGTAGCCCTCGCTGTAGACGTCCACGCAGTCCCCGTCGAGCTCGGCCGAGCCGGTGTCGGCGTCGTAGCCCTCCTCGAAGGCGGTCCCGGTGAAGGTGCCGCTCTCGACGACGACCTTCACCTGGCCGTCGTCGAGGTCCTCGGTCGAGAGCTGCAGGTCGTCCGCCGAGACCGTGAGCCCGATCTCGCCCTCGGCCCATCCGCCCTCGCGCTGGAGGTCGTCGACCACCGGCACGTAGGGCCGCAACGGCTTGACGAGGTCCTCGGGCAGGTTGGCGAGCAGGTTCTCGGCCTTGCCGCTGTTGACGGCGTCGACCAGGTTCGCGATGACGTCCTCGGGGGTGTCGCCCGTGATCGGGTCGACCGCGTCGGACGCCAGGTCCCAGTCGGGGGACGCGAGGTCGTAGTCGCTGTCGTCGGCCGCGCGCTCGGCCTCCTGGTAGGTGTAGTCGGCGGCCGTGCCGAGGAGGCTGACGTACCAGCGGCCGTCGACCTTCACGGTGATGACCGTGGGCTCGTCCTCGAAGAGGTCGACGACGTCGCCGGAGTCGGACTCCTTGTCGCTCTCGTCCTTGAGGAAGTCCAGCCGGTCGGGGAGCTTCTCCGGATCCCAGCTGGCCTTGTAGGTGCCGCCGGTCAACGTCACCCGGGCGATGTCGTCGCCGAGCTCGTCGACGTCGTACTCGAGGCCGTCGAACTCGATGTCCAGCGCGTCGGTGATGCCGTCACCGTCGACGAGCCCCTCGTCCTCGGCCTTCTTGCGCGCCTTGTCGTAGACGTCGTCGAGACCGTCGATCTCCGCGGGACTGACGACGTCGAGGAGTGCGACGGGATCCTGGTCGGCCGCGGCCTCCATCACCTGGGCCGCAGCGTCCTCCGGGGATCCGGCGCCGCTGCGCGGCCAGAAGAAGTGGTAGCCCACGAACCCGGCAGCGACCACCGCGAGCACGATCCCGCCCACCGCAGCGATCACGCCGAGGGGCGCGCGCCCGCTGCGCTCCGAGGCCGGCGGTTGCCACCCGGGAGGCGGCATCGCGGGTGGCGGCGTCGCCGGTGCAGACATGGCAGGCGGCGCCATCGTCGGCGGGACCGCAGGAGGTCCGCTCGGCGGTGGGGGTACGGCGGCGACCGGCGGCATCGCGGGAGCCGCTCCCTCGTCGTGCCGATGCCCGCAGGACGCGCAGAACGCGTCGTTGCCGTTGCCGCGCTGCGCGCCGCAGGTGGTGCAGAAAGCCATCCAGTCCCCCATGGTCCGACCGGCGAGATCGGCCGAGCCTAGTGGCTGCTGCGCCCGCGCGTGGGCGATCCGGTGCGATCCACCACGACCACCGCCACGACGACCACGGCAGCGACCACCGCGGCACCGACACCGGCCAGCGCGACCCACGCGCCGATGCCGAGCCTCGACACCTCGCCGTCGACGACCAGCCAGACGAGCAGCGCGCTCGCGACGGCACCGACCGCCAGCGCCGCCCACCGGAGCGCGGCGGCGATGCGTCCTCGCAGGCCCGCGACGCCGACGAGCACGATGCCGGCCAGCGCCGGCACGAGCAGGCCGATCGCCGCGCCGGACGGGACGATCGAGTCGACCCTCCCCTGCCGCACCAGCTCGACGGCGTCGAGCAACGAGGCGCTGGAGAGCGTCCCGCGCGCCGTCCACGGCAGGAGCAGCGCGCCGATCCAGCAGCAGCCCGACGCTACGGAGAGGACGATCGCGACGAGCCGGGCCACGCCGCCGACCCTAGGCGGTGCGCGTCAGGGCTCGTTCATCACGGTCCCCACCGGCAGCGCCAGCCCGTCGGGGAATTACAGATCTGTAGTTCGTCGTGACGCCTGTTACTGGTGTGAAAGTTGGGGTTATCGTGATTCGCCGCCCGCCCCAACCGCCGCCCGAACCACCCTGGAGTGACATGTCTGCCCGGTCCACCGCCGCAGGCGCCGTACTGGCGCTCGTGGCGGCCCTGTCCCCCTTCCGTCCTGCTGCCGCGGACCCGGCTCCGGTCACGCCCGGCGACTTCAAGGGCTACGGCTTCGACCAGTGCCTGGCGCCGACGCAGAAGGCGATGGACACCTGGCTCAACCAGTCGCCCTTCCTCTCGGTGGGCATCTACATCTCCGGCAACTCCCGCGCCTGTCGCAGCCAGCCCAACCTCACGCCGAAGTGGATCGCCACGCAGCTGCGCAAGGGATGGAAGCTGCTGCCGATCACCCTCGGACCACAGGCCTCCTGCAGCACCCGCTTCCCGCGCTACCACGACGACCCCGTGATCGACGGGCGTCCGGGCACGCACGGCAACTACCCCTACGCACGCCGGATGGGCCGCGCCGAGGCGACCAAGACCGTCGGTGACGCCGACGCGCTCGGCATCGTCGGCGGCAGCACGCTGTGGTACGACATCGAGGCCTTCGACGACAGCAACCGCAACTGCCGTGAGTCCGCGCTGGCCTTCCTCAGCGCGTGGACCAACCGGCTGCACGACCTCGGCTACGTCTCCGGCGTCTACTCCAGCGCCGGCTCGGGCATCGCCGTGCTCGACGACGCCCGGGTCGAGCGCCCGACCGCCTACACGATGCCCGACATGGTCTGGATCGCCCGGTGGGACGGCGTCGCGAACACCTCGACGTCGTACGTCCGCAGCGACGGGTGGGTGCCGGGCGGCCGCGTGAAGCAGTACGAGGGCGGCCACAACGAGACCTGGGGCGGCGTGACGATCAACATCGACCGCAACTTCCTCGACCTCGGCCAGGGCCGCGTCGCGGAGGCCGAGCAGCACTGCGGCGGCGTCAACCTCGACTTCTCGCGGTTCCCCGCACTGCGACCGCCGACCGACGGGTACACCCCCGCCGTCAACAAGGTCCGGGCCCTGCAGTGCGTGCTCCAGGAGCGCGGTGCGTACGACGGCAAGCTGACCGGGCGCTACAACGACGCCACCGTCGCGGCGGTCGCCGCCTGGCAGGCCGACCGCGGCTTCCCGGTGTCGCCGACCTGGAGCGCCGCCAACTGGGTGGCCGCTTTCGGCCAGGGCATGGACTACGCGCAGAAGGTCGGCTCGACCGGCTTCCACGTGCGCCGCGTCCAGCGCGCCCTCAACGCGGCCGACCCCTCGCTCCAGCGCGCTGTCGACGGGATCTACAGCCGGCGTACCGCCAAGGACGTGCGTGCCTACCAGCACCGGGTCGGCCTGCCGACGACCGGCATCGTCAACCCCGCCACCTGGGCGAAGCTGCGCGCGGGGAAGGCCTGAGTCAGCCGCTGGCGGGCGGCCCGACGAGCAGGGCGAGGCCGGTGAGCGCCGCGACGGCGACGGCGAAGCCGATGGCCGCCTGGCGGCGGTGGCTCAGCAGCCAGTGGACGGCACGGCGGGCGGCGGTCGGGCTGTCGTCCCGGGAGTGCCAGTGGTCGTCGAGGCCGTCGCGCGCCTCCACGTGGCGGTCGAACCAGACGGTCATCAGCGGCGGGACCGCCGAGACCAGGCCGAGCACCAGCCGCCCGCGGGACCAGCCCTGGTCGATCGAGACCAGCACCGTCACCAGGCAGTAGCTGATGAACGCGACCCCGTGCACCGGCCCGGCGACCTGCACGCCGAGCTCGGTGGTGCCGACGACGTACTTCACGAACATGCCGGCCAACAGGCACAGCCAGGTGATCGCCTCGGTGACCGCCAGGACGCGGAAGACGTTGCGCGGCGTCATCAGGCGAAGGTCGCCGCGGCGAGCGAGGTGAAGAAGCCGAGACCGTCGACACCCGAGCCGGTGAGCTCCTCGACGGCGTGCTCGGGGTGGGGCATCAGGCCGACCACGTTGCCGCGCTCGTTGCTGATGCCGGCGATGTCGTCGAGCGACCCGTTGGGGTTGACGTCGAGGTAGCGCGCGACGACCTGACCCTCCCCCTTGATGCGGGCCAACGTGTCGGCGTCGGCGACGAACCCGCCCTCGCCGTTCTTCAGCACGATCGTGATCTCGGCGCCCTCGTCGTAGGACGACGTCCACGGCGTGCGGTTGTTCTCGATCCGCAGCCTCTGGTCGCGGCAGACGAACTTGCGGTGGTCGTTGCGGATCAGCGCACCCGGCAGCAGGTGGGACTCACACAGGATCTGGAAGCCGTTGCAGATGCCGAGCACCGGCATGCCGCCGGTCGCGGCGCGGACGACCTCGGTCATCACGGGCGCGAACCGCGAGATCGCGCCGCAGCGCAGGTAGTCGCCGTAGGAGAAGCCGCCGGGCAGGACGACCGCGTCGACACCCTTGAGGTCGGCGTCGCCGTGCCACAGCGCGACCGCCTCGTTGCCCCCGATGCGGACCGCGCGCTGCGCGTCGACGTCGTCGAGCGAGCCGGGGAAGGTGACGACCCCGACCTTCATGCCTCGACGCTCACGACGTAGTTCTCGATCACCGGGTTGGAGAGCAGCGTCTCGGCCATCTTCTCCACCTGGGCGAGGAGCTCGGGCGTCGCGTCGCCGTCGAGCTCGAGCTCGAAGCGCTTGCCCTGGCGGACGTCGCTGACCCCGGCGAAGCCGAGCCGGGGAAGAGCCCCGAGCACCGCCTTGCCCTGCGGGTCGAGGATCTCGGGCTTGGGCATGACGGCAACAACGACTCGGGCCACGGCCCGATTCTAGAAGGTCTCCCCGGTCAGCAGCTCATAGGCCTCGACGTAGCGAGACCGGGTGCGCTCGATCACCTCGGGCGGCAGCGGGGGCGGGGACTCCCCGGAGGCCCGGTCCCAGCCCGACTCGGGCGAGAGCGCCCAGTTGCGCACGATCTGCTTGTCGTACGACGGCTGCGCGCGACCGGGCGCCCAGTCGTCGGCGGGCCAGTAGCGGGAGGAGTCGGGGGTGAGCACCTCGTCGGCCAGCACGATCGTGCCGTCGCGATCGCCGAACTCGAGCTTCGTGTCGGCCAGGATGATGCCGCGCTCGCGCGCGATCTCCTCCGCGCGGCCGTAGACCGCGAGCGTCAGCTCGCGCAGCTGCCCGGCGATCTCCGCACCCACGGTGCCGACCACGGCGTCGTACGACACGTTCTCGTCGTGGTCGCCGAGGTCGGCCTTGGTGGCCGGCGTGAAGATCGGCGCAGGCAGCCGGCTGCCGTCGACGAGGCCGCCCGGCAGCGCGATGCCGCACACCTCGCCGGTCGCCTGGTAGTCGAGCAGGCCGGACCCGGTCAGGTAGCCGCGGGCGACGCACTCCACGGGATACATCGCGAGCCTGTCGCAGATGACCGCGCGGCCGGCGACCTCGGGCGGCACGTCGGTGGAGACGATGTGGTTGGGCACCAGGTCGCTCAGCTGCTCGAACCACCACAGCGAGGTCCGGGTGAGGATCTCCCCCTTGTCGGGGATCGTCGTCTCGAGCACGAAGTCGAAGATCGAGAGCCGGTCGCTGGCCACCATCAGCAGCTTGCCGGCGTGCTGGCCGTCGGTCAGCTCGTAGAGGTCGCGCACCTTCCCCGAGTGGAGATGACGGGAGCCCGGGAGCACCGGAGCGAGCGGGATGTTCGCGAGGGCCACGGCAGCAGTCTAGGGCGAGCCCCCTCCGCCGTCGTACCTGACGTACGCGTCCTGATTTGCGTGAATTAGGACCGGAACGTCAGGTACGACGGCCTCGGCAGGCCGCACTGCCCCGGAGAGGGGGTCGCGGGCCGGCGGCCGGGCGCCGGATGGCACAGTGTCGCCATGCCGCTCTCGCCCGCCGAGGCCTACGAACAGATCGTGTCCGCCACCCGTCCCTCGCTCCAGGACGGCTGCCCGGAGTGCTTGCGCGCAGCGACGGACCGGACCGTCTGGGAGGACGAGCACTGGATCCTCACCGACGCCGAGCACGGTGACGACGTCGCCGCCGCGCTGCTCCTGCAGACCCGCGAGCACACCAAGGTCGGCCAGCTCGACGACGAGCTCGCGTCGCAGTTCGGCCGCATCTCCAACCGCCTGGTGCGGATCGTCGAGAGCACCCCGCAGGCCGAGTACGTCGACGTCAGCCGCTACGGCGCCGACCGCGGCCACTTCCACGTGTGGTTCTTCTCCCCCGCCGCCGGCGACGGCAAGGTCGACATCCACACCATCGCGACCAAGCTCGCCAACTGGGGCGGGGACTCCCGGGCGTAGCCCTCGGCCCCGGTGGGCCGTTGAGGTCATGTGACCTGGAGCTCCCGCCGTGTCCTGCTCGCTGCGCTGTGCGCGCTGACGGTCCTCGCCGCCGGCACCCCCGGTGCGTCCGCCGACCCCGCGGGCCCCACCGCCCCGGCCGGGTACGACGCCGTGGCCGACCTCGCCAACATGCGCGACGCCTACGGCCGGATCATCGGACCCGGCGGCCAGCTGCGGAACCCGGCCTACCTCCCGGCGCTGGTCAAGGAGAGCACCGTGGTCACCACGGCCCAGCTGCTCCAGCAGGCCGCGAACCCCGGCCACCTCGCCCTCACGCCGGCCGTCGCCGTGCCCGGGTGGAACGTCGGCAACCCGCTGCGCGCCGGCTGGTCCGGCACCCGTGGCCGTAGCAAGCCGATCTCGTTCACCAACCGCTTCGGCGCCCTGCTGCGCGGCACGCTCTACGCGCCGAGGGCCGACGCGCGCGATCCCTACACCGGACGGCCGATCAGGGCGCCGTACCCGGGCGTGATCATCACGCCGGGCTCGGTAGGCGGCTCCCAGGGCATGTACCAGTGGCTGGCGGAGGACCTCGCCGAGCGCGGCTACCTGGTGCTGCTCTACGACGTGCAGGGCGAGGGCACGAGCGAGACCCTGCCGCACACGGGCGACCCGGTCTTCCCGTTCTGCAACCCGTTCGCGCCGGTCGGCGGCGACCCGGACCTCGGCACCCAACAGATGACGCCGTGCCCCGGCGTGCCCTTCCAGCAGCTCGCCAACTTCACCACCGGCACGGTCGACGCGATGGACTGGTTCCTGTCCTCCGCCAACCCGTGGCTCGGCCTGTTCGACAGCTCGCCGATCCCCGACCCGATCACCCCCGGCCGCACCACGCGGCTCGCGATCATCGGCCACTCGATGGGCGCCGCCGCCGTCTCCTACGTGCAGGGGTACGACGACCGGGTGGCCACCGTGGTGGCGCTCGACAAGCTCCAGTACGCCGGCACCGGGGTCACGGGCAGCACCCCGACGAGCCCGAAGGTGCCCGCGTTGGCACTGCAGGCGGAGTACGGCTTCACGGTGACGCCGTCCTTCCTCTCCGGCGGCTCGTCACTGGTACCGGCGGCGGGCAACCCGGACCCGATGCGGGAGCGCGCCACCGGCTTCGACGCCTGGCGCGACCACGGCCTCGACACGATGCTCGTGGTGCCGCACGCGACGACGCACCTCGACTTCACCGACATCCCGCTCGTGCTGCCGGCGAGCCGGTGGGGTCAGGCGCTGAGCAGCGTCTACACCCAGGCCTGGCTCGGCCACTACCTCCAGGGCACCACGCCCGCGAGCGCGCTGCTGGCCCCGCGCTTCCGCTACCTGGAGCCCGTCGGCCAGGGCCGCTGGAAGCCGGTGACCCTCACCCGCGACGCGCTCCTGAGCACGCGCTACTGCTCGGGCTACCGGCTGCACACGGCCGCGGGCCTGCGGGAGAGCGGCGACATCACCGGCGTCGGCTGCTGAGGTCCCCGTAGGCTCGGGCCATGTCCGTCGTGAAGATCAACGCCATCCACGTGCCGGAGGCCGCCGGGCCCCACCTCGAGGAGCGGTTCGCGGCGCGAGCCGGCACCATCGACGGCTCGCCGGGCTTCCTCGGGTTCCAGCTGCTGCGCCCCGTCGCCGGCGACGACCGCTACTTCGTCGTCACCCACTGGGAGGACCAAGCCTCCTTCGAGGCCTGGCGCGACGGCTCGGGCATGGCCGCGCACGCCGCCAAGCCGGGCGAGGAGCAGCAGAAGCCGGTCTCGACCGGAGCCGACCTCCTGGAGTTCGAGGTCGTCCTGGACGTCAAGCCGTCCTGAGGGTCGCCCCCGGCCTCAGTGCCGGACCCGGCCGCCCTTGACGAGCCGCGCGTGGCACTGCCCGTCCACCACGACGATGCGGTGGTCCTTCCGCACGAGGTAGAGCTTGTAGCCGCGACCCTTGCCGTGCTCGAGCCGGCGCACGCGGTCGATCGGTCCGTCCTTCCGGTCACGCAGCACCCGGAGGCACTCGTCGAGGTTCTTGAGCGTGATGACCCGCCCGGTCCGCAGCCCGTTCCTCCGGACGCCGTCGCGGTGCGGCTCCTTGACCGCCTGGGTCGGCTCGGTCGCCGTCTCCTGCGACGTCTCGGCCGTCGTCGGGTCCGTCGGGTCGACCGAGGCAGCGGCGACGGGAGCGTCGTCCTTGCCGTCGTCGCCGCCGGCGCTGATCGCGGCCCAGGCTCCGCCGACCACCAGCAGCAGGGCGGCGGCGATGCCGACCGGCACGAGGAGACGACGGGTGGACGACGGGGACTGCTCGGGGCCGGGCTGGGACACGATCTCCTCCAGGAGCTCTTGGCGCGCGTCGTGGAGGGGCCAGGTGTCGATCAGCTCCCGCGGGTAGGGATCTGGCGACTCGATCATCGGCTCTCCCCGATCACGTGGTCGAACGGGACTGCCTGCACATGTCCGGGCACCGACGCTGCGTCACAACCGGGGTGGAGGAGGTCCTGAAAACGCTGCCGCGCGCGGGCCAGCCGCATCCGCGCGGTGCCCGGGGCGACGCCGATCACGCCGGCCGCCTCTGTCGGGGTCAGGCCGTCCCATCCCACGAGCATCAGCAGCTCACGGTCGTCGGGACGGAGCTTGAGCAGCAGCCGCCGTACGCGGTCCCACTCGGCGACGCCCGTCGCCGGATCGGATACGACGTCGCGGCCGATCGCGTCGCGCAGCCGGCCGCCGAGGCGCTGCCGGCGGCGCTGGCCGCGGTGGTAGTTGGCCAGCAGGTGCCGGGCGATCCCGAACAGCCACGGTCTCCCGTCGCCGGGCGGGGCCTCGTCGAGGCGGCGCCAGGCAACGAGGAACACCTCGCTCACGACGTCGGCCGCGTCGGCCGGCTGGTCGACCCGGCGCAGGGCGTAGCCGAGCACGGCGGCGAAGTTGCCGTCGTACAACGCACGGAACTCCTGCTCCGGGTCGTGCTCCGGCTGCCGGGGCGCGGAGGAAGGGGTCATGCCCGTCCATGTCCGCCTCGGCATCGAGCGTCACATCCCGCTAGAGGATCGCGCCCGGCGCGTAGCTCGCGGCGTCCGGGTGGCGCTCGACGACCGCCGCGACCTGCCGGCAGACCGCCTGGGTCTGCGCGACCGCCGCGCCGGTGAACGTGATCGGGTCGGCCACGAGGGTGGCCAGCTGATCGGAGGTGAGCCCCAGCCGCTCGTCGGCGGCGAGCTTGGCGAAGACGTCGTTGTCGGCCTGGCCCTTGCGCATCGCCAGCGCGGTGCCGACGGCCGCCTCCTTGATGGCCTCGTGCGCGGACTCACGGCCGACGCCGTTGCGCACCGCTGCCATCAGCACCTTGGTCGTCGCAAGGAAGGGCAGGTAGCGGTCGAGCTCGCGCTGGATCACCGCCGGGAAGGCGCCGAACTCGTCGAGCACGGTGAGGAAGGTCTGGAAGAGGCCGTCGACGGCGAAGAACGCGTCGGGCAGTGCCACCCGTCGCACGACGGAGCAGGAGACGTCGCCCTCGTTCCACTGGTCGCCCGCGAGCTCGCCCACCATCGAGAGGTAGCCGCGCGTGACGACGGCGAGCCCGTTGACCCGCTCGCAGGAACGGGTGTTCATCTTGTGCGGCATCGCCGAGGAGCCGACCTGGCCCTCCTGGAAGCCCTCGGTGACCAGCTCGTTGCCGGCCATCAGCCGGATGGTCGTCGCGAGGTTGGAGGGGGCGGCCGTCAGCTGGACCAGCGCCGACAGCACGTCGAAGTCGAGGCTGCGCGGATAGACCTGACCGACGCTCGTCAGCACGCGCTCGAAGCCGAGGTGGCCGGCGACGCGCTGCTCGAGGTCGGCGAGGCGGTCCTCGTCGCCGCCGAGCAGGTCGAGCATGTCCTGGGCGGTGCCCATCGGGCCCTTGATGCCGCGCAGCGGGTAGCGCCGGAGCAGGTCCTCGGTGCGGTCGAGGGCGATGAGGAGCTCGTCGGCGATGGTCGCGAAGCGCTTCCCGAGCGTGGTCGCCTGCGCGGCGACGTTGTGGGAGCGGCCGGCCATCACGGTGAGCTCGTGCTCCGACGCCAGGCGCGCGAGCCGGGCGAGCGTCGCGACCGTGCGGTCGCGGAGCAGCTCGAGGGACTGCTTCACCTGCAGCTGCTCGACGTTCTCGGTGAGGTCGCGCGAGGTCATCCCCTTGTGGATGTGCTCGTGGCCGGCCAGCGCGGAGAACTCCTCGATGCGCGCCTTCACGTCGTGACGGGTGACCCGCTCGCGAGCCGCGATCGACGCCAGGTCGACCTTCTCGACGACGTCCTCGTAGGCCTCCACGACACCGTCCGGCACGTCGATGCCCAGGTCGCGCTGCGCCTTGAGCACCGCGATCCACAGCTGCCGCTCCAGCACGATCTTGTGCTCGGGCGACCAGATCTCAGCGAGGTCGGCGCCTGCATAGCGGGTGGCCAGGACGTTCGGGACGGTCACGTGCCTGATTGTCCCACGGCGGGCGGGGGCGTCTCGAACCGTCATCCGCGGCCGACCGCGACCGGCCGCACCATCACCAGCTCGCCCGTGTCGTTGGTCCCCCGCACCTCGGTGAAGCCGGCCTTCGCGGCGAGCGCGAGGCTCGCGGCGTTGTCCGGGGCGATGCTGGCGCGGACCCGGACCCCCTCGCGATCGCAGTGGGTCAGCGACCACAGGACCGCGCGCGTGCCGATCCCCTGGCCGCGCACCTCATCGACGAGGCCATAGCCGATCTCGACCTCCGGCACGCCGTCGGCGGCCGGCTCGGGCGGTCCGAAGAAGCCGATGGAGCCGACGACCAGACCGTCCACGACGATCGAGCGCGGACCCCAGGGATCGTTCTCGCGCCAGACGCTCGTGGCGTCGACGTCGTCGTCGCGCGGGAAGGACGGGTGCCAGCCCTCGAGCCGGTCGCCCGACCGCAGCGCCTGCACCATCGCGGCGTCCCAGAGCGGCATCACCACGTCAGGCCTCCTTGATCGAGGCGCCCTCGACGACGCCGAGCGGTTCGGCCGCGATGTCGGAGCGGCGCTGCAGGCCGTCGAAGGAGATCAGGTCGGCGGCGGCGTAGGCGCGGGCGCGGGCGTCGGCGACGTCGTACCCCTGGGCGCGGACGGCGAGCACCCGTCCCCCCGCCGTGACCAGGTGCCGGTGGTCGGGGTCGCCCTCCTCGGGGGCGGCCACGATCGCCGTACCGGCGTGGATGACGTCGACGTCGTTGACCCCGTTGGCCGCACCGACGCCGGTGATGATGTCGCCCTTCGAGGACGACTCCGGGTAGCCGGCCGACGCGAGCACCACGGTGACGGCGGCGCCGTCGGAGAACACGGGCGCCGGCACGTCGGCCAGGCGGCCCTCCGCGGCCGCGTGCAGCAGCGCACCGAGCGGTGACTCGAGCACCGCCAGCACCGGCTGGATGTCGGGATCGCCGAAGCGGCAGTTGAACTCGATCACCCGCGGGCCCGCATCGGTCAGCGCGAGCCCGACGTAGAGGCACCCGACGAACGGCGCACCGCGCCGCCCCATCTCGTCGAGGGTCGGCTGCACCACGGTGTCGAGCACGACCTGCGGCAGGTCCGGCTGGGCCCAGGTCAACGGCGTGTAAGAGCCCATGCCGCCGGTGTTGGGGCCGCGGCCGCCGTCGAAGATGCGCTTGAAGTCCTGGGCGGGCTGGAGGGCGTAGGCCGTCCGCCCGTCGCAGACCGCGAAGACCGAGACCTCCGGGCCGTCGAGGAACTCCTCGATCACGACCCGGCCGCACGCCGCCGCGTGCGCGACCGCCTCGTCGCGGTCGTTGGTGACGACGACCCCCTTGCCTGCGGCGAGCGCGTCGTCCTTCACGACGTACGGCGCCCCGAGCTCGTCGAGCGCAGCCTCCACCTCGGCGGCCGTGGTGCAGGTCTGCGAGCGCGCGGTCGGCACGCCGGCCGCCGCCATGACCTCCTTGGAGAAGGCCTTCGACCCCTCCAGCCGGGCGGCAGCACCCGACGGGCCGAAGACCGCGATGCCCTTGTCGCGTACGGCGTCCGCGACCCCCGCGACGAGCGGCGCCTCGGGCCCGACGACCACCAGGTCGGCGCCGATCTCCGCCGCCAGGTCGGCGACCGCCGCGCCGTCCATCGGGTCGACCTCGTGCAGCGTCGCGACCGCGCCGAGGCCCGGGTTGCCCGGCGCCGCGTGGACCTCGGTCACCCCCGGGTCGCGGGAGAGGGCCAGGCCGAGCGCGTGCTCACGGCCACCGGTGCCGATCACGAGGGTCTTCACGGACCCCGATCCTAGGGTCAGCGCAGCGGGTGGAGCACGACGGCCTGCTCCCGCTCGGGTCCGACCCCGACGACCGACATCCGGGCACCGGACATGCCCTCGAGCGCCCGCACGTAGGCCTGCGCGTTGGCGGGCAGGTCCTCGAGGGTCCGGGCGGTGGAGATGTCCTCGGTCCAGCCGGGGAAGTACTCGTAGACCGGCACGGCGTGGTGGAAGTCGCTCTGGTTGGCGGGCATCTCGTCGTAGCGCGCGCCGTCGACGTCGTAGGCCACGCACACCGGGATCTGCTCGAGCCCGGTGAGCACGTCCAGCTTGGTGAGCACGAAGTCGGTCACGCCGTTGACCCGCGCGGCGTAGCGGGCGATGACGGCGTCGTACCAACCGCAGCGACGCGGTCGGCCGGTCGTCGTGCCGAACTCGAAACCGGTGTGGCGCAGGAAGTCGCCGTTGTCGTCGTGCAGCTCGGTCGGGAACGGCCCCTCGCCCACGCGGGTCGTGTAGGCCTTCACGATCGCGATCACCTGGTCGATGCGCGTGGGCGGGATGCCCGACCCGGTGCACGCGCCGCCGGCGGTCGCCGACGACGAGGTCACGAACGGGTAGGTGCCGTGGTCGACGTCGAGCAGCGTGGCCTGGCCGGCCTCGAGCAGGACCGTCTCGCCGCGGTCGAGCGCCTGCCCGAGGAGCAGGGTCGTGTCGCAGACGTACGGCGCCAGGCGGTCGGCGTGCGCGAGCAGCTCCTCGACGGTCTGCTCGACCGACGGCGCACGCCGGTTGTAGACCTTGGCGAGGATCTGGCTCTTCAGCTCCAGGGCGCCCTCGACCTTCTGGGCGAGGATCTTCTCGTCGAAGAGGTCCTGCACCCGGATGCCGATGCGGTTCATCTTGTCGGCGTAGGTCGGGCCGATGCCGCGGCCGGTCGTGCCGATCTTGCGCGAGCCGAGGAAGCGCTCGGCGACCTTGTCGAGGGTGCGGTTGTAGTCGGCGATGACGTGGGCGTTGGAGCTGACCTTGAGCGAGGAGGTGTCGGTGCCGCGCGCCTCGAGCCCGTCGATCTCGTGGAAGAGGACGTCGAGGTCGACGACGACGCCGTTGCCGATGACGGGCGTGCAGCCGGGGGTGAGGATCCCGCTCGGCAGGAGGTGCAGCGCGTACTTCTCCTCGCCGATGACCACGGTGTGGCCCGCGTTGTTGCCGCCGTTGAACTTCACCACGTAGTCGACGCGGCTGCCGAGGTGGTCGGTGGCCTTGCCCTTGCCCTCGTCGCCCCACTGGGCGCCGACGATCACGATCGCTGGCATCGGTGTGCTCCTTCGCTACGGGGACGGAGTCCCTCCGGCCACTCCGGACCGGCTGCTCGACGCACCACTTGCTTCTCGAGTTGTCGTGAAAGCGAAAGCCCCGGTCGCAAGACCGGGGCTCTTGCGACGCAACGTTACCAAATCGATGGGCCGGGCGCGTCCACGGCGGCGCTACCGGTCGCGAAGGTGGTGCGCCATCTCGGCCGCCACCGCGCGCGCCAGGTCGGCGGGGGTGTCCCCGTCCGGCTCGGGCACCACGGCGTGCACCTCTCCCCCGGCCAGCAGGTCGACCGCGCGCACGCCCTGGGCGGCGGCCATCTCGGCGGCGTGGTCGACGTCGCCGTAGCGGATCACGCTCGCCCCCTCCGGCGGCAGCGGCGACAGCCACGCGTGCTCCGTCGCGAGCACGGTCTGCGCGGGGAGCAGGGCGAGCGCACCGCCACCGCAGCCCTGACCGAGGATGACCGAGACCGTCGGCACGGTCATCGTGACGAGCGTGGCGATGCAGCGCGCGATCTCACCCGCGATCGCGCCCTCCTCGGCCGCCGGCGACAGCTCGGCGCCGGGGGTGTCGACGACGGTGACGAGCGGCAGTCGCAGATCCTCGGCCAGCCGCATCGCGCGCCGGGCCTCGCGCAGCGCACCCGGCCCCATCGGGGTCGCCGGCGTCTGCCGGGTGCGGTCCTGCCCGACCAGGACGCACGGGATCCCGTCGAGCCGGGTCAGCGCGACGATCACCGTCTCGTCGCGCTCGCCCTCGTCGGTGCCGCGCAGGCGCAGGGTGCCCTCGGCGCCGTACTTCAACAGGTCGCGTACGCCGGCCCGCCCGTCCGTCCGCGTGCGGGTGATCGAGTCCCACGCCTCCGGACCGGGGGCACCGGCGGCGAGCGGCTCGCGGCGCTCGAGCGTGGCGGGTCCGGCGGGGTCGACGGTCACCGCGAGGGCCTGGTCGAGCAGCCAGCGCAGGTCCTCGGCGTCTACGACGGCATCGATCACGCCCTTGGCGGCGAGGTTCTCCGCGGTCTGCACGCCCGCCGGGAAGGGCTCGCCGTTGAGCGCCTCGTAGACCTTCGGCCCGAGGAATCCGACGAGCGCGCCGGTCTCGGCGACGGTGACGTGCCCGAGGGACCCCCACGAGGCGTAGACCCCGCCGGTCGTGGGGTGCCGCAGGTGCACGATGTAGGGCAGCCCGGCCGCCCGGTGCTCCATCAGGGCGCGGGAGATCTCGATCATGTGCACGAAGGCCCGGGTGCCCTCCTGCATGCGGGTGCCGCCGGAGGCCGCGCTCGCGACGACCGGGATGCCCTCGGCGGTCGCGCGGCGGACCGCGCTGGCGATCCGGGTCGCGGCCGCGATGCCGATCGACCCCGCCAGGAAGCCGAACTCGTTGACGATGAACGCGACCGGCCGCTCGTTGACCCGACCTCGGCCGGTCAGCACCGACTCGTCGGTGCCCGCCTTCTCGGCGGCGGCCCGGAGCTCCGCCTGGTAGTCGGCGGGATGACCACCGATGTCGACCGGCTCGTCCCACGACTCGAAGGAGTCGTCGTCGAGCACCAGGTCGATCAGCTCACGTGCGGTCCAGCGGCGGCTCGTCCCCATGGGAGGGAATGCAACCACGCCGGTCCGGGACGTGCCGCCTAGAGTGGCCCGATGCCCACACCCGAGCCCCTGCTCGTCATCACCAACAGCGATGCGGGGACCGCCGACGACGAGGCCCTCGAGGCCGCCCTCGGCGTCCTGCGTGGCGCCACGTCGGTGGAGGTCGCGGCCACCTCCGACCCCGGCGAGCTCGACGGGGCGCTGCACCGGGCGGGCAGCCGCCAGGTGGTGGTCGCCGGCGGCGACGGCAGCCTGCACGCGGTGATCTCCGCCCTGCACCGCCGCCACGAGCTCGGCCCCGACCGGGTGCTGGGCCTGATCCCGCTCGGCACCGGCAACGACTTCGCCCGCACGCTGGGCATCCCGCTCGACCCGGTCGAGTCCGCCACCTCGCTCGTCGCCGGGCACGTGCGGCCCATGGACCTGCTCGTCGACGAGGTCGGCGAGGTCGTGGTCAACCAGGTGCACCTCGGCGCGGGCGCGGAGGCCGGCAAGCGCGGCGAGCCGTGGAAGAAGCGGCTCGGGTCGGTCGGCGTCGGCCCGGTGAACCTCGGCCGGCTCGGCTACCCGATCGGCGCGGCGCTGTCGGCCATCGACCCCCCGGCGCTCCGGCTCCGCGTCGAGGTCGACGGCGAGGTCGTCACCGACGTCGACCACCCGGTGCTGATGGTCGCGCTGGGCAACGGCGCCACCGTGGGCGGCGGCCTGGAGCTCACCCCCGACGCCGACCCGGGCGACGGCCGGATCGACGTCATGATCGCGCGCCCCAAGGGCTCGTGGTCCCGCCTCGCGTACGTCGCGCGGCTGGGCATCGGCACCCACGCCGAGCACCGCGACGTCGTGACCCGCCGCGCCACGACCGTCACGGTCAGCGGCACCGAGTTCTGGTGCAGCGCCGACGGGGAGATCTACGGCCCGGAGCGCCACCGCAGCTGGCGGGTCGAGCCGTCGGCGTACTCGATGATCGTCCCCGCCTGATCCCCCACTAGAGTTGCCGGGCGTGGCACGAGGAGCGCGCGGCGATGACCGAGGGACCGACCCGATCGACTGGGTGACCCGCACCGCCGACCTGGCGCTCCGACACGCGGAGACGGTCAACGGCGGCACCCTGCCCGCCCTGGTGACCTGCGCGTCCGGCATCAGCCCGTCGGGCCCGATCCACCTCGGCAACCTGCGCGAGTTCCTCACCGTGCACTTCGTCGCCGAGGAGATCCGCCGCCGCGGGATCAGCGTGCGCCACCTGCACAGCTGGGACGACTACGACCGGTTCCGCAAGGTGCCGGTCGGGGTCGACCCCGCGTGGTCCGAGCACATCGGGCGGCCGCTCTCCGCCGTACCGGACCCGTCGGGTGAGTTCCCCAGCTGGGCCGAGCGCTTCAAGGCCCCGCTGCGGGCCGCCCTCGCCGAGCTCGGCTGCGAGATGGTCGAGGTCGACCAGACCGCGATGTACCGGGCCGGCACCTACCGCGAGCAGGTGCTCACCGCCGTGCGCCGCCGCGGCGAGATCGAGTCCGTGATGGCGCGTTACCGCACCAAGAGGACGGACGGCGGCGAGGGCGAGGAGGAGGTCGACCACGGTGCCACCGAGGACCTCGCGCGCTTCCCGTTCAAGCCCTACTGCCGCGGTTGCGGCCGCGACACGGTCACCCTGACGTCCTACGACGACGACACCACCGACCTCGCCTACACCTGTGACGTCTGCGGCGGCTCCTACGTGACCAACCTGGCGACGCAGGACGAGGGCAAGCTGGTCTGGAAGGTCGACTGGCCGATGCGCTGGACGTTCGAGGGCGTGCACTTCGAGCCCGGCGGCGTCGACCACGCGAGCCCGGGCTCGTCCTACACCGTCGGCAAGGAGATCGTCGGCCCGATCTTCGGCGGCACCGCGCCGTCGTTCGTCGGCTACTCCTTCGTCGGCGTGGCCGGCATGCCGAAGATGTCGTCGTCCAAGGGCGGCGTGCCGACGGCGGCCGAGGCGCTGCGGATCCTCGAGGCGCCGATCCTGCGGTGGCTCTACGTCCGCCGCCAGCCCAAGCAGGCGTTCAACGTCGACTTCGGCCAGGAGGTCCTCCGGCTCTACGACGAGTGGGACGCGCTGACCAGGAAGGCGGCGATCCCCGAGAAGCGCGACGCCGCCGTGCTCGCGTGGGAGCGGGCTTCCTCGACCGCGGCCGCCGGCACCCTCCCGACCCCCGCCGTCGTCGTGCCGTTCCGGATGCTCTCCTCGGTCGCCGACGTCACCGCCGGCTCCCGCGCGATCACCGCGCGCACGGTGGGGGCGAGCGAGGCCGACCTCGAGCCGCGGCTGGCCAAGGCCGCGACCTGGATCACCGACTACGTCGACCCGGAGGACCGCACGACGGTCCGCGAGTCCGCGGACGCCGCCCGCCTCGCCGACCTCGGCGAGGACGAGGAGCTCTGGCTGCGTCAGCTGCTCGACCGGCTGCCCGACTCGTTCGCCGACGCCGACGAGCTCACCACGCTGATCTACGGCGTGCCCAAGCTGGGCCGCGGCCTCGAGCTCGACGACGCCCCGACCGACGAGGTGAAGGCCGACCAGAAGGCCTTCTTCCGGCTGCTCTACAACCTCCTGGTCGGTGCCGACCGCGGCCCGCGGCTGCCCACCCTCTTCGCAGCGCTCGGACCCGACAAGGTGCGCGAGCTCCTCACGCCGCCCGCCTGAGCGGCCCGGCCGCCCCGCTGCCGCGGATCAGTCGAGGAGCTCGGCAGCGGCCGTCGGGCTGGAGTCGCGCAGGAACGCCGAGCAGCGCTCCCACTCGTCGGTCTCGCCGATCGCGCGGGCACGGGTCGCGAGGAGCGCCAGGCAGCGCAGGAAGCCGCGGTTGGGCTCGTGCTCCCACGGCACCGGCCCGTGCCCCTTCCACCCGTTGCGGCGCAGCATGTCGAGCGAGCGGTGGTAGCCGACGCGCGCGTAGGCGTAGACCGTCACGTCGTCGGCGCCGTCCGCCGCCGCCGCGTCCGCGAGCGTGGCCCAGGCCAGCGGCGACGCCGGGTGCCGGCGTACGACGGCCGCCGGCTGCTCGCCCGCGGCGATCTCCTCCGCGGCGGGGTCCACGGGGAGGTGGGTGGGCGGCGGGCCGGCCATCAGGTCAACGTGACTCATGACCCCAGCCTGCCAGAGGGGGAACAGGTGTCGGCACCGAGTGGTTGACTCCTGGATGTGACCCAGACCAGCCCCCAGCAGTCCCAGCAGTCAGGCGTCCCCGACGACGTACGTCCCTGGCCCGCGCTCGCGGCGCTGTGCATCGGGTTCTTCATGATCCTGGTGGACATGACGATCGTGACGGTCGCGACCCCCGACATCGTCGAGGAGCTGCACGCCTCGCAGAACGCCGTGCTGTGGGTGACCAGCGCCTACCTGCTGGCCTACGCCGTGCCGGTGCTGATCACCGGTCGCCTCGGCGACACGATCGGCCCGAAGTGGATGTACCTCGCAGGGCTGGCTCTCTTCACCGCGGCCTCGTTGTGGTGCGGGCTGAGCGGCTCGATCGAGATGCTCATCGCCGCCCGGGTCGTGCAGGGCGTCGGTGCCGCGATGATCACGCCGCAGACGATGGCGGTCATCACGCGTATCTTCCCGGCCGAGCGACGCGGCAAGGCGATGGCGCTGTGGGGCGCCACGGCCGGCGTGGCGACCCTGGTCGGTCCGATCCTCGGCGGCGTGCTGGTCGACGGCCTCGGCTGGGAGTGGATCTTCTTCATCAACGTGCCCATCGGCCTGATCGCCCTCTACCTCAACTGGCGCCTCGTGCCGGTCCTGTCGACCAACGACCACAGCTTCGACTGGCTGGGCGTCGCGCTGAGCGGGGCCGCGATGTTCGCGCTGGTCTTCGGTATCCAGAACGGGGAGCAGCGCGACTGGGACGCCGTGGTCTGGGTCCTGATCGTCGGCGGGCTCGTCCTGATGGCGCTGTTCGTGCTGTGGGAGGCGCGCAACCGCAAGGAGCCGCTGGTCCCGCTGAGCATGTTCTCCGACCGCAACTTCTCGGTCTCCAGCTTCGGCATCTCGTGCATGGGCTTCGCTGCCGTCGCGATGGGCTTCCCCCTCATGCTCTACGCCCAGCTCGTCCGCGGCCTGTCGGCACTCGAGGCGTCCCTGCTCTTCGTGCCGATGGCACTGCTGTCCCTGGTGATGGCGCCGGTCGTGGGCCGCTTCACCGACAAGGTGCACCCGCGGCTGCTGACCGCGGGCGGCTTCGCACTGACGAGCATCGCGGTGTTCTGGACCTCGCGGGGTCTCGAGCCCGACGCCTCCTACTGGCGGATCCTGGTCCCGATGGCGGTGCTCGGCCTCGGCATGTCTGCCGTGTGGGCACCGCTCGCCGCGACCGCCACCCGCAACCTGCCGATGCACCAGGCCGGCGCCGGTGCGGGCGTCTACAACGCCACCCGACTGGTCGGCTCGGTGATCGGGTCGGCCGGCATCGCGGTGCTGATGGAGAACCGTCTCGCCGCCGAGGGTCTCTCGGGCGGCGGCTCGGAGGCGGCCGGCCAGTCGCTGCCCTCGCAGGTCTTCGCGCCCTTCAGCCAGGCCATGTCCGACGCGATGCTGCTGCCCGCGATCGTGCTGGCGCTCGGGTTCGTGGCGGTCCTCTTCTTCGAGGCTCCCCGCCACTTCGGGTCGGCGGCGGTCACCGCTCCCGCTGCCCCCGCGGAGTGACGGGCCGGCCGTGAACCCCTACGACCGCTACCTGCTGCCGCGGGTGATCGACAAGGTCTGCGGCACCGGACCGATCCAGAAGCGACGGAGCGCGCTGGTGCCGCGGGCCCACGGCCGGGTGCTCGAGGTCGGCATCGGCACGGGGCACAACCTGCCCTTCTACGACACCGGCAAGGTCAGCGAGGTGATCGCCCTCGACCCCGCGCAGCAGATGCACCGCCGCGCGCGTGACCGCGCGGCCGAGGCCGGGGTGACCGTGCGGGTGCTCGGGCTGCCGGCGGAGACGATCCCCCTGGAGGACGACGACGTCGACACCATCGTGATGACGTTCACGCTCTGCACGATCCCCGACCCGGCGCAGGCGCTCTCCGAGATGCGCCGCGTGCTGAAGCCGGGAGGCGAGCTGCTGTTCTGCGAGCACGGCGCGGCCTCCGACGCCGGGGTCCGGAAGTGGCAGCGCCGACTCAACCCGGTGCAGCGCCGTCTGGGCGGCGGCTGCCACCTCGATCGCGACATCTCCGGCCTGATCCGCGGGTCCTTCGAGATCTCCGACCTCGACGAGGGCTACGCGGAGGGTCCTCGGTTCGCGGCGTACCTCTACCAGGGCACCGCCGTCTGAGCGTCCGGGAGGACGGTCAGCCGATCGCTCGGCCGGCGGAGCGCAGGTTCTCGCAGGCCTCGACGACGCGCGCGGCCATGCCGGCCTCCGCCGCCTTGCCCCACGCGCGCGGGTCGTAGCTCTTCTTGTCGCCGACCTCGCCGTCGACCTTGAGCACGCCGTCGTAGTTGCTGAACATGTGTCCCGCAACGGGGCGGGTGAACGCGTACTGGGTGTCGGTGTCGACGTTCATCTTCACCACGCCGTAGTCGACGGCGGCGCCGATCTCCTCGGCGGTCGAGCCCGAGCCGCCGTGGAAGACCAGGTCGAACGGGCGCGAGCCCTCGGCCTGGCCGAGCTCCTTGGCGGCCGCCTCCTGCGCCGCCTTGAGGATCTCGGGACGCAGCTTGACGTTGCCCGGCTTGTAGACGCCGTGCACGTTGCCGAAGGTGAGGGCCGTGAGGTAGCGGCCGTTGGTCATCGGGTCCCCCAGGGCCTTGATCGTGGCGATCGCGTCCTCGGGAGTGGTGTAGAGCTTCTCGTCGATCGCTCCGACGATGCCGTCCTCCTCGCCACCGACGACGCCGACCTCGATCTCGAGGACGATCTTCGCCGCCGCCGCCTTGGCGAGCAGCTCCTCGGCGATCCGGAGGTTCTCGTCGAGCGGCACGGCCGAGCCGTCCCACATGTGCGACTGGAACAGCGGGTCCTCGCCGCGGGCGACCCGCTCGGCCGAGATCTCGAGCAGCGGGCGGACGAAGCCGTCGAGCTTGTCCTTCGGGCAGTGGTCGGTGTGCAGCGCGATGTTGACCGGGTAGCTCTTGGCCACCTCGACGGCGTACGCGGCGAAGGCCAGCGAACCCGTGACCATGTTCTTCACCGACGGGCCGGAGAGGTACTCCGCGCCGCCCGTGGAGATCTGGATGATGCCGTCGGAGCCGGCGTCGGCGAAGCCCTTCAGGGCCGCGTTGAGGGTCTGCGAGGACGACACGTTGATGGCGGGGAAGGCGAAGGCCCCGGCCTTCGCGGCGTCCAGCATCTCGGCGTACTTCTCGGGGGTGGCGATAGGCATTGCTCCGCTGCTCCTGATCACAGGGGTCTGGTCGTCGGGCCCACCCTAGTGCGGTGGGAGCTCGTCGCCGCACCAGGGCAACCGATCGGACACCGGTCGCGTACTACCGGGTGAGGGACACCCGATCCACGGAGGACGCCATGCCCGACATCGCCGAGCAGCTCGACGCGGCCATCGGCAGCCCGCCCGACCCCGCCCCCGCGCTGGACCGGACCCTGGTGGCGGGCCGCCGGGCCCTGCGCCGGCGCCGGCTGGCCTACGTCGCCGGGGCGGCCGCGACGGTCGTCGTCGTCGGAGGTACGGCGTGGGCGGCCGCCCCGGGCGACGGACCGCACCGCTCCGACGGACCGGGCTTCAGCGCGCCGGCGACGGCCACGCCGACGGCCGCCGGCACGCCCGAGCAGGCTCCGGACGACGGCCTGCCGGTCCAGCCCGACTGGATGGGCCAGGACGCCGTGATGCTCGGCCGCGGCGGGGAGGTCCTGGTCAGGCCGGGGTGGACCCTGACCGACCGGGTCGACGAGGTCAACGGTCCCGGCACGATCGGGCTCGAGGTCGTCAAGGGCGATCGCCGCCAGTGGTTCCTCTTCGGTTCCGCGATGACCATCTCCAGCCTGCACGCGCCGTCCGAGGGCTACGCCACCTTCCAGGAGTGGATCGACGTCAACGGTCCCCTCATCGAGGCCCACCCGCCGAAGCACCACCGCCACCGCGGCCCGGACGGCACGGAGGACGGGTGGCCGGGCGTGCAGCGCGACGACCTGGTCGCGTTCGGCTCCGGCGAGACCCTGGTCGCCCTCGACGGCGCGACGATCCTCGAGCAGCGGCCGTCGCCGGACGTGGGCGACGCCTTCGCGACCGCCGCGGACACCAGCGCCGTAGCGCTCGTCCGTGCCGACGGCAAGGAGTGGTACGTGCTGGCGCGCCGGACCGACGGTCCCGCGCAGTACATCGCCGTCCCCCGCGCCGAGAGCGGCGCCGACCTCGACGCGTTCCTCGCGTTCGCCCGCGACCGCTACGCCGAAGGTGGCGGTGGCCTGTTGTGAGCGCGTCCGACCGCGAGACGTCTTACGTCGACTACGTCACCGCCCGCCGCGAGCACCTGCGGCGGGTGGCCTATGCCCTGTGCGGCGACTGGCACCGCGCCGACGACCTGCTGCAGATCGCCCTGGTGAAGCTCTACGTCGCCTGGCCGCGCGTCCGGCGGGGCGGCAGCGAGGACGCCTACGTCCGCCGGATCCTGGTGCGCGCCAGCATCGACGAGTCCCGTCGGCCGTGGCGGCGCGAGCGTCCCACGGACACCCTGCCGGATCAGCCGGCCGCGGCCCCGACCGGCGTGGAGGACCGATCGGCGTTGTTCGACGCGCTCCAGGCGCTCCCACCACAGCAGCGCGCCGCGGTCGTGCTGCGCCACTGGCTCTGCCTCTCCGTCGCCGAGGCGGCCGCCGAGCTCAGGATCAGCGAGGGCACCGTGAAGAGCCACACCTCCCGCGGGCTCGCCGCCCTCCGGGGCGCCCTCGCCCACAGCGAGACCGGCTGACCCTCCCCCACCGGCCCCGCACCACCCCCATCCACGAAACAAGGAGCACCTGTGAAGCTGCGACTCGGCGCTGCCGTCCTCACTGCCGCACTCATCCCGCTGACCGCGCTCACCGGCGCGGCGCCCGCCCGCGCCGGGACGGTCGACGTCACGCCGCCGGAGGTGGGCAGCTGCCACCAGCTGACCTGGCACCAGGTGGCCGGCCAGTCCGACGCGCGGCCCTCGGTCCCGTGCACGGACGAGCACGACCTGGTCACGACGAGGGTGATCACCTTCGACACCGCGCCCGACTGGACGAGCGACGAGCTCTACTACCGGGTGGCGCGGCAGTGCTACCGCTCGATCAACGACTTCTTCGGCGGCGACGCGAAGGACGTCCAGCTGTCGACCTACAGCACGTGGTTCTTCTACCCGACGGCCGCGCAGCAGGAGGCGGGGGCGGCCTGGGCGCGGTGCGACCTCGGCCTCCACACGACCACGGGCCGCGCCCACCGCGACGCCCTGAAGCAGCTCCCGACCGACGGGCAGCCCACCCTCGGCACCGCCCCGCTGGACGACTCGATCGCGCGCTGCCGACTCGGCGGCGGCGGCGACTTCGCCGTCACCACCTGCGACCACGCCCACCGATTCCGTGCCGTGCGGGCCTTCCGCTTCCCGGGGGCGACCTACCCGGGACTGAAGCGCATCACGCACTGGTCGGTGCACCGCTGCGACCACGCCCTCGGCGACGACTTCGGCTACTTCGACGCCCCGACGAAGTTCCTCTGGAGCGCCCACCGACGGTTCACGATCTGCTTCACGCGGACGCGGAGCTGACCCTTCTGCCCGTTCCTGCCCGCAGGTGCACCTTGACGACCTAGAGTCGGCGGCTCCGTCATCCGAACCCTGGGGGATCTCTCGTGAAGCTGCGACTCGGCGCCGCCGTACTGGCTGCCGCGCTCCTGCCACTGACCACCTTCCTCGTCCCGGCGCCCGTCTCCGCGGGCACGGTCGACACCACCCCGCCCACCGTGGGGAGCTGCCATGCGCTGTCGTGGAAGCAGTACATGGCCAGGACCGAGGCCGCACCGGCCGTCGACTGCTCGGCCCGCCACACCTCGCTCACCGTCCGGGTGACGCAGCTCGAGACCGCGCCGACCAGCTGGGACGACGTGTACGCCGACGAGTACGTGCCGTGCCTGAAGGACGCCGTCCAGGCGACCGGGGGAAGCGCCGCGAAGTACCAGATGACCGCCTACGGCGTGACCTTCTACCGTCCCACCGCAGCCCAGATCGACGCGGGCGCGGCGTGGCTGCGGTGCGACATCGTGCTCATCGGCGGTGACGAGGCCCTCGCGCCGGTCCCCCAGGACACGGTCATCGGCGGCGCACGCCCGTCGGCCGACGTGCGCAAGTGCCGCGAGGGCAAGCGGGCCGACTACCGGCTGACGGTCTGCACGCGGCCGCACAAGTACGTCGCCTACACCACCGCCCGGATGCGCAACCGCAGCTACCCGGGCGAGAAGGCGGCCAAGCGGTTCGCGGCGCGCCGGTGCAACGACCTGATCGGCGGCGGCGGCGTCTTCCTCTACGAATGGGTGACCAGCCGCTACTCCTGGCGCGCGGGCCTCCGCAACGCGGTGTGCCTCCCCGAGGACAAGTGACCACGCGTCTCCGGCGGGTGGGGGCCGCCGGCGTGCTGCTGATGGCCGTCCTCGCCTCCGTGGTCGCCGTCGACCTCGCGACGCCGGCGACGGCGGGCTCGGCGGCGACGACCGGCGACGACACCACCCCGCCGGCCGTCGGCACCTGCCACGACCTGCACCTCGATGCGGCCTACGCCGACACCGACGACCGGCCCGCGGTCCGGTGCAGCCACCGGCACTCGACCTACACCTACAAGGTGCTGGTCCTCGACGAGGCGCCGAACTGGTGGGACGCCGACGAGATCGCGGCGATCGAGGCACGGTCGTGCCTGCCCGACTTCGTCGCGACGCTCGGCGGCAACGGCAGGACGGTGATGCGGTCGGCGTACTTCTCCAAGACGTTCCTGCCGACCACGGAGCAGCGCCTTGCGGGCGCGACCTGGATCCGGTGCGACGTCGAGCTCGCTGGCGGCAACCGCCCGGCGTGGCTGCCGCAGGACCTGACGCTCCCCCGCCTTCCGCTGCCCGACTCGCTGGCACGGTGCCGCAACACGTCCTACCGCGACTACGCGCTGACGGTCTGCGACCGGCGACACCGGTACCGCGCGGTGGCGTCCGTCGCCTACCCACGGGACTCCTTCCCCGGAGCGAAGGCCGCGAAGGCCTACGCGCTGGAGAAGTGCTCGCGCCGGCTGCCGCGCCAGGCGTTCTTCTACGAGTGGCCGTCGAGGGTCACCTGGCGCGCCGGGCTGCGAACGGCCGTGTGCCTGGAGAAGACCGGCAGCTGAGGGAGCGACCGAGCAGGTCGACCGACCTGGCCGGCGTAACCCGACACCGCTGGAACACGTTTCACCACTGAGTGCACGGAAAGTCCGCTCGGAGCTCCCCGAGGCGTCCACCCCCCACGCCGCCGCACTCGAAGGAGCGCTGCGCGGCGGCGGCCCACCCAGCCGACCGTCGCGACGCCGTACGACGGCCTCGGCGGTGCCGTTCCTGCTCGGCGCCGCCGTGGTCCGTACGACGGTCTCAGCCGCGCCAGGCCGGCGGCCCGGAGTCGCCGGTGAGGTCCGCGTGCGTGCGGATCCAGGCGTGCATCGCGATGGCGGCGGCCGCCGAGGCGTTGATCGACCGCGTGGAGCCGAACTGAGCGATCGAGAAGGTGCCGTCGCAGGCCTCGCGCGCTGCCTCGGACAGGCCCGGCCCCTCCTGGCCGAAGAGGAAGCAGACCCGGCGCGGGACCTCCATGGTCTCCAGGTGGAGGGAGCCCGGCAGGTTGTCGATGCCGAGCAGCGGCACCGGCCCGTCCTCCAGCGTCGCGAGGTGCGCGTGCAGGTCCGCGACGGTCGCGTGGTGACGCACGTGCTGGTAGCGGTCGGTCACCATCGCGCCGCGACGGTTCCACCTGCGGTTGCCGACGATGTGCACCTCGCGCGCGAGGAACGCGTTGGCCGAGCGCACGATCGTGCCGATGTTGAAGTCGTGCTGCCAGTTCTCGATCGCCACGTGGAAGTCGTGCCGGCGGGTGTCGAGATCGGCGACGATCGCCTCCAGCGACCAGTAGCGGTAGCGGTCGACGACGTTGCGCCGGTCGCCCTCGGCGAGCAGCTGCGGGTCGTAGTGGTCGCCGGCCGGCCACGGCCCCTCCCAGGGACCGACACCGACCTCCGCGGGGCCGTGCGGCATCGGGTCGTACGGCGCCCGACCCGGCTCGGTCGTCCGCTCATCCACGGGTACCCACCTCTCCTCAGGACGCTCCGACTACTGTTTCGACGTGCCCGAAGTCCTGGCCCAGGTGTCGACCCTGGCCATCAGCCTCCACGACCTCACCCGTTGGCTCAGTCCGGACTTCTTGCTGAAGGAGTTCGGCACCGCGCTGTTCTGGGTGGGCATCATCGTCCTCTTCGTGGAGTGTGGGTTGCTCTTCCCGTTCCTCCCGGGCGACACGCTGCTGTTCGCCATGGGGCTGTTCATCGCCGAGAGCAAGGTCGACATCGTCCCCGGCGGGCACTTCGGCGACCTGGTCGTCTGCCTGGTGATCTACTCCCTGGCCGCCTTCGCCGGCAACGTCACCGGCTACGAGCTGGGCGCCAAGATCGGACCGCGCATCTACGAGCGCGACGGCCGCATCGTGAAACGGGTCTACCTGGAGCGGACGTCGGAGTTCTTCGACCGTCACGGCCACTCCGCCCTGATCGCGGGTCGGTTCGTGCCCTTCGTCCGCACCTACATCACGCTGGTCGCCGGCGTGACCGGCATGAAGCGCCGGGTCTTCCTCGTGTGGAGCGCCGTCGGCGCGGTCGCCTGGGTGACCTCGCTGACCGTGATCGGCTACGTCCTCGGCCAGACCTTCCCGAGCCTCGGCAAGTACATCGACCTGGTGACCTACGGTCTGCTCGCCGTCACCGTGGTCGCACTGGCCTTCGAGATCTGGCGCAAGCGCCACGAGGACAAGGACGAGCCCGCTCCGACGTCCGAAGCCACCGCGGAGTGACGCTCAGGCCCCGGCGGCGGCCCGGGCCGCGTCGAGGTCGGCCTTCGTGAGGACGGCTCGCACCTCGAGCCCGACGTCGGCGAGCGGGTTCACGTCGGCCGGGCTGCGGTCGATCGCGCACACCACGGTCTCGACGATCGCGCCGCCCTCGCGCAGGGCGTTGGTCGCGTCGCGCACCGCCCCGCCGGTCGTGATGACGTCCTCGATGAGGGTGATCCGGCGGCCGTCGTACGGCGTCCCCTCGGCGAGCTTGCAGGTGCCGTACTTCTTCGCCTCCTTTCGCACGAAGAGGGCGGGCATCCCGATCAGCTGACTGATGGTCGTCGCGATCGGGATCCCGCCCATCTCGAGCCCGCCGAGCAGCTCGGTCTCGGCCGGCAGCAGCTGCGCCATCTCCCGCGCGACGCGGGCGAGGAGCAGCGGGTCGGCCTCGAAGAGGTACTTGTCGAAGTACTCGTTGCTCACCTGGCCCGACCGGAGGGTGAACTCCCCGGTCAGGCGGCAGGTGGCATCGATGTCGGCGGCGAGGTCCGGGTCCGTGGAGGTCACGCCCCGAGGCTAGACGACCTGGACGTTGGTGCTGAAGGCGGACATCGGGCTGGTGCCGGCGGCGTTGGTCGCCCGCACCTTGCAGTGGTAGGTCTTGCCCGAGGTCAGCCCGGTCACCAGGATCGGCGACGACGCTCCGGTCCGCGAGCGGGTGACACCGCCGTTGGTGGAGACGCACTGCGCGAGGTACGACGTGATCGCGCTGCCACCGTCCGAGGCCGGCGGCGAGAAGGACACCTTCACCCTGCCCGCCGTGCTCGGCGCGGCCGTCACGTTGGTCGGTGCGCCCGGCCGGGTGGCCGGCTGGGTGAACGCCGCGGACAGCGCCGAGAACTGGCCGTTGCCGACGGCGTTGGCCGCCCGCACCTTGCACTGGTAGGCCTTGCCCGGCGTCAGGTTGCGCACCGTGATCGGCGAGGCCGTGCCGGTCGCGGCCCGGGTCGTGCCGCCGTTGCCGGAGACGCACTGCGCGACGTAGCCGGTGATCGGGCTGCCGTTGGCGGCGGGCGGGGTGAAGGACACGTTGGCCGTCGTCGCCGACGTCGGCGTGCCGGTCACGTTGGTCGCCCTGCCCGGCACCGTCGCGGCAGCGGGCAGCGTGATGGTCGTGGACTGCGTCGACCAGGAGCCGGGGCCCACGGCGTTCTTCGCACGGACCTGGCAGCGGTAGGACTTCCCGGGGGTCAGGCCGGTGACGTTGATCGGGCTCGCGGTCCCGCCGCCCACCTGGCTGACCCCGCCGTCAGGGGAGGTGCAGCTGGCGTCGTAGCCGGTGATCGCCGATCCTCCGTTGTTGGCCGGCGGGGTGAACGACACCTGGGCGCTGGTCGACGAGGTCGGGTTGGCGGTGACGTTCGTCGGGGCGTCCGGGGCGCTGGTGCGCGGCGCACCGGTCCAGAACGGCACGCTCAGCTGGAGCGGGTCGCTGCCGTTGCCGTCGGCCAGGTCGAGCTGGACGCGGAGCTGCGAGCCGTTCTGCTGCGTGGTCGTCTTGATCGGCACGAGGAACTCCCAGGCCGACCCGAACGTGAAGTTCGGTCCCGAGGGCAGTGGCCAACCGGAGTACCAGCCGGAGTACGAGTTGGAGTAGCGGCCGTCGGCGGCGACGTTCGACCACTGCGGGCACTGCTGGGCCTGCGTGATCTGGTACTGCGTGCCGCCCGGAGGGGTGTAGTAGCACTTGATCGGCGCGGTGGTGTCGAACTGGACGCCGGACGGCAGCACGAACTTGGGGAAGATGAACGGCGTGCTGCAGTGGTTGCCGACGAGCTCCGCGTAGAGGTCGAGGTAGGTGGAGTCACCGGTCCGGGGCGAGATCGGGCTGGCCGAGCGATCGCCGTAGTACGACGCGAACGCGCCGATGCCGAACTCCTGGTAGGGGCTACCGAGGATGATCGACGAGCAGTTGGTGATCGTCGTCTCCTCGAGAGGGCCGGAGATCCAGCCGTCGGCCGCGTGCGCAGGCGCCGCAGGCGAGAGGGTGACGGCCGCGAGGGCAGCAGCGGCGGCCGCCGGGATGCTGAGCAGCCGGCGGAGGGACAGGCGCTTCATGGGGTTGCCTTTCTCGAGACAGGTGGTGGTGCGGGGCCGGCCGGGACGGGCGCCTCGGGAGGACGCCCGCCCGGCCGTGGGAGGTTCAGGCCACGCGGAAGGTGGCGCTGAAGGTGGAGAAGGGGCTGCTGCCGGCCGCGTTGGTCGCCCGGACCTCGCAGTGGTAGCTCTTGCCCGAGGTGAGCCCGGTGACGGTGAGCGGCGAGGCCGCCCCCGAGACCGACCGCGTCGTGCCGCCGTCGGTGGACACGCAGTGGACCAGGTACGACGTCACCGCGCTACCCCCGTTGGAGGCCGGCGGCAGGAAGCTGGTCTTCGCCGTCGTGCCGCTCGGTGCGACCGTCACGCTGCGCGGCGCGCTGGGCGCCTCCGCGGCCAGCGCGAAGGACGGGGTGAGCGCGGAGAACACGCCGCCGCCGACCGCGTTGATGGCGCGGACCTGGCACTGGTAGTGCTTGGTCTTGGTCAGGTTCGGCACGGTGATCGGCGACGTCGTACCGCTCTTGGTCCGGGCGGTGCCACCGTCGGGCGACGTGCAGCGGGCCAGGTAGGACGTGATCTCGCTGTTGCCGTCACGGGCCGGCGGGGCGAAGGACACCCGCGCCGACGTCGAGGTGGCGCCGACGGCGCTCACGCCGGTCGGGGCACCCGGACGGCTCACCGGCAGCACGGGCTGCCAGTCCGGCGTCCAGCCTGCCGTCAGCGGCCGCAGGTCGCTGCCGTCGACGGCGACGGTGCTGATCGACGGGTGGGTCCACGTCGAGCCGGTCCAGGTGTTCTGCGCGAACGCGAAGCGGGTCTGGTCCGGTGACCAGGTCAGGCCGCGGAGGACGCCGTCGCTGCCCTGCAGGAAGTAGATCCGCTCGGTGTCCTCGACGCCGGGGGTCTGCACGGACAGGCCGAGCTCCTCGAAGGCGATCTTCTTGCCGTCGGGCGACCAGCGGGGGGTGTGGCCGAAGCTGTCGCTGATCTTGATGTCGCCGGTGCCGTCGGGCCGCACGGTGTGGATCGTGGCGGCGCCGGGGCCGGTGGCGCGGAGGTAGGCGATGCGCGCTCCGTTGGGGCTCCAGTCGGGCGACTCGAGGTAGTAGCCGGGCTCGACCTGCGGGACGACCTCGTGGGCGTCGGTGCCGTCGGCGTCGACGGTCCAGATCGCGCCGTTGCGGGAGTAGGCGAGGTGCGCGCCGTCGGGCGACCAGCTGATCGAGACGTCGTCGCTGAAGTCGGCGACCTGGTGCGCGTCGGTGCCGTCGGCGTCCATCACCCAGAGGTGGCTGTCGTGGAGGTAGGCGATCTGGCGGCCGTTCGGCGACCAGCGCGGCTGGAGGTCCGGGGCGGGGTCGTTGGTGAGGCGCTGGAGGCCGGTGCCGTCGGCGTGGATCGTGTAGATCTCGCGGTTGCCGTCACGGTCGTCGGAGAAGGCGATCACGCCGTTGGTGGTGCCGGCCTGGAAGGCCGACGGGGCGATCGGTGCCGCGTGGCTCGGAGCCGCGGTCGCGAGGAACGCTCCCGAGAGCGCCGTGGCGAGCGGCAGCGCGCCGGCGACGATGCGGCGGGTGCGGTTCGTGGTCATCGTGGTGCTCCTTGGTTCTCTCTTTTTCGGTTGAGGAGACCTTGCCCCGACCCACTTCAGGACGACTTGGGCGCGACTTGAGGCGCCCTCAAGTGGCGGGCGCGGGGGGTGACCGAGTGGTGTTGGATGGCGAGGTGACCGAGATGAGCCGCCAAGCCCGCCGACTCGACGGGATCGGGACCACGATCTTCACCGAGATGTCCGCGCTCGCCATCCGCACGGGCGCGGTGAACCTCGGTCAGGGCTTCCCCGACCGGGACGGCCCGCCCGAGGTGATCCGCCGGGCGGTCACCGCCCTCCAGGACGGTGCCAACCAGTACGCGCCCGGCCCCGGCATCCCCGCCCTGCGCCAGGCGATCGCCCGCCACCAGCACCGTCACTACGGCATCACGCTGGACCCGGACGTCGAGGTCGTGGTCACGACGGGCTGCACCGAGGGCATCGCCGCCGCGCTCCTCGGCCTGGTCGACCCGGGCGACGAGGTGGTGGTGCTCGAGCCCTACTACGACTCCTACACCGCGATGATCACCTTCGCCGGGGGCGTACGGCGCCCCGTCACCCTCCGCGCCCCGGACTTCCGGCTCGACGTCGACGCGCTGCGCTCGGCCGTCGGGCCCCGCACCAAGCTGATCCTCCTCAACTCACCCCACAACCCGACCGGGACCGTGCTGACCCGGGCGGAGCTGGAGGCTGTCGCCGCGGTCGCCATCGAGCACGACCTCCTCGTGGTGACCGACGAGGTCTACGAGCACCTCGTCTTCGACGACGCCGCGCACGTCCCGATCGCGACGCTCCCTGGGATGTGGGAGCGGACCCTGACGCTGTCGAGCGCCGGCAAGTCCTACTCGTTCACCGGGTGGAAGGTGGGCTGGGCGACCGGCCCCGCACCGCTGGTCCGAGCACTCCTCGGAGCCAAGCAGTGGCTGACCTTCACCTCCGGCGCGCCGCTCCAGCCCGCCGTGGCCACGGCCCTCGACGACTGCCCCGACTACCCGGCGACCCTGGCGAGGAGCCTGCAGGAACGGCGCGACCATCTCGTCGAGGGGCTGGCATCGGCCGGGCTGCCCGCGTTCGTGCCCCAGGGGACCTACTTCGCCGCGACCGACATCAGCCACCTCGGCTGGGCCAGCAGCCGCGAGTTCTGCCTGGCGCTCCCGGAGCGGGCGGGCGTCGTCGCCGTACCCCTCGAGGTGTTCTACGACGACCCCGACGCCCCCGGCGCCGGCCGCCAGCTGGTCCGCTGGGCTTTCTGCAAGGAGACCTCGGTCATCGACGACGCCCTGCGCCGCCTCTCCTCCGCCCACCTCGCCGCCCGCTGACGCGACCTCCGCCCGACGAGCCGCCTCGCTCGCTCGTCCCCCGCCCGCTCGTCGAGTAGCCGCCCCACCCGCTCGTCCCCCGCCCGCTCGTCGAGTAGCCGTCGCGAGGAACGAGCGACGGCGTATCGAGACGCCGCGACGTACCCACCGGCCTCGCCTTGGGTGGTCGGTCCGAGTTTTTGGATAACGGGGTTGCGCGCCGCTGGGGTCGAGGTGCGGTCCCCCGGGCCCTACCTCGGGTGGGAGGAGGCTTGAGGTGCTCCTGGTGGTGACGGACGCAGGAGTACGACGAGTAGCTGCCGCGAGGAA
>NZ_JBGGWC010000003.1:0-526727 GCF_041321175.1 Nocardioides candidus
GTTCGCCGCTCGTGTACCCCCGAAAGGGCCTTACCGCTCGACTTGCATGTGTTAAGCACGCCGCCAGCGTTCGTCCTGAGCCAGGATCAAACTCTCCATAAGAAAACTTGAAAACCCAGCAGGTACAAACAAACTAGCTATCGCCAGAATCATTTGACTTGCCAAAAACCCACAACACCCACACACAAACCCCCAAACAAGGGATCCACATGCAGACGCTGCACAAACAAGCACAACGACATAAATTGCATGACACACTGTTGAGTTCTCAAACATCACACGCGCTCGGCGCGACACTTCCGTGTCGCCTCCGGGGCAACCTGTGAAACTTTACCGGTGAGGCCTGGGCCCGTCAACTCCGCCTCACTTGCGTGGTGCGGGGGTTGTCCGGCCCTGTCCTGCGGCCCGGTGTCAGGCACGCGACGAACCAGGGACCTTTGGTCTCTCGACCCGGTTTGGGAGCCGCGTGCTGCGACGTGGAGGAAGTTAGCAGGGTCCACCTCCCCCCTGCCAAATCGGGGGGCACATCGACGCGATCCGGGGTGCTCCGGCGCGCTCAGACGCCCTCTCCGAGCGGGTGCCGGCGGTACGGCGAGACGGTCGGATCGCCCTCGATCCAGAACCGCCACGGACGCTCGGCGGCCCTGCGGACGCCGGTGCGTGGACCGCTCGCGACGGCCTCGACCCGCTCTCCCGGCGTCACGGTGACGACCCCGTCGACCAGGTCGGTGCCGTTGAGGTCCAGCCGGAGACCGAGCGTGCGGCCCAGTCTGCCGGGACCGCGAGCCAGGTCGCGATCGGCCAGGAGCGGCGCAGCGGCCCGGGCGACGTCGATCCCGTCGACGACCTCCCCAGCACGCATCAGCACCCCGCTCGCGTGACCCTCGGGGCCGGCGCTCACGTTGCCGCACACGTGGATGCCGTGGCTGAGGTAGCAGTACAGGTGCCCGGGTGGTCCGAACATCACCGCGTTGCGAGCGGTCCGACCGCGGTAGGAGTGCGAGGCGGGGTCGTTGGGGCCGTCGTACGCCTCGACCTCGGTCAGGCGGACGGCGACCGGACCGTGGCGCACCACGGCACCGAGCAGGCGGGGCGCGACCTCCTCGACCGGTGCGTCGAGGAGGTCAGCGAGCGCGGCCACGCACTCCCGCCAGGTCGCCGCGGGCGTCTGCCACCCGGTCGCGCAGCTCGGCGAGCTGCTCGGCCACCCGCACGGGGGCGGTGCCGCCGCGACCGGCCCGCGAGGACACCGAGCCCTCCACGGTGAGCACGGAGCGGACGCCGGGCCCGAGGGCGGGAGAGATCGCCGCGAAGTCCTCGTCGCTCAGCTCGTGGAGCTCGATGCCGCGGCCCTCGCACTCCCGCACGCAGGCGCCGGCGATCTCGTGGGCGATGCGGAAGGGGACGCCTTCCCGCACCAGCCACTCCGCGATGTCGGTGGCGAGCGAGAACCCCTGGGGCGCCAGCTCGGCCAGCCGTGCCGCGTCGAAGGTCAACGTGGCCACCTGGCCGCTGAACGCGGGGAGCAGGACCTCGAGGGTGTCGACGGAGTCGAAGACCGGCTCCTTGTCCTCCTGCAGGTCCCGGTTGTAGGCGAGCGGGAGCGCCTTCAACGTGGTCAGCAGGCCGGTGAGGTTGCCGACCAGCCGTCCGGCCTTGCCGCGCGCGAGCTCGGAGATGTCGGGGTTCTTCTTCTGCGGCATGATGCTCGACCCGGTCGACCAGGAGTCGTGCAACCTGACGAAGCCGAATTCCTTGGTCGCCCAGAGGATCACCTCCTCGGCGATCCGGCTGATGTCCACGCCGGTCTGCGCGCAGACGAACGCGAACTCCGCGACGAAGTCGCGCGACGCCGTACCGTCGATGGAGTTGGCCGAGGACCCGGTGAAGCCCAGCTCGCGCGCGACGAGCTCGGGGTCGAGGCCGAGGCTCTGCCCCGCGAGGGCGCCCGAGCCGTACGGCGAATCCGACTCGACGCGCCGCCGCCAGTCGGCGATCCGGTCGACGTCGCGCAGCAGGGCCCAGGCGTGCGCCATCAGGTGGTGGGACAGCAGCACCGGCTGCGCGTGCTGCAGGTGGGTGCGCCCGGGCATGACGGTGCCGATGCCCGGTCCGAGATGGGTCTCGGCCTGCCCCGCGAGCGCATCCACCAGGTCGAGCACGAGGCCGGCGACCGTCAGCGAGTGGTCGAGCAGGTAGCACCGGAAGAGCGTGGCGATCTGGTCGTTGCGCGACCGGCCGGCGCGCAGCTTGCCGCCGACGTCCGGGCCGACCTCCTCGATCAGGAGACGCTCGAGGGCACCGTGCACGTCCTCGTCGGACGGGTCCGGCAGCACCGTCCCAGCGGCGATGCCGTCGGACAGCACGTCGAGGCCGCGGTGCAGCTCGGTCTCCTCGTCGGGGGTGAGGAGTCCCGCAGCGCCCAGCGCCTTGGCGTGGGCGTGGGAGCCGGCGATGTCGTAGTGCGCCAGGCGCCAGTCGAAGTGGGTCGAGCGCGAGAGGGCCTCGAGCTCGGGCGACGGCCCGCCCTCGAAGCGGCCGCCCCACAGCTTGCCCGCACCGGTCGTGCCGCTCATCTGGCTCCTCCCAGGACCGCGTCGATCGCGGTCTCCATCATGTCGGGCATGTCGTCGGACGCGGCGGTCCCGTCGGCGCGCAGGTCGTCGGGCGTCCACCAGGCCGCCTGCAGGATGTTGCCCACCTCGGCCGGCTCCAGCCCGCCGAAGTGCACCTCGACGTCCGCGGCGACCGGGATCGCGTAGAAGGTCGAGTGCGACACGTAGTCGGTGCCTGCCCAGGAGAACGGGTGCACTCCTGTGCCGATCGGTCCGACGAGGTCCGCGACGTCACCGACGATCCCGGTCTCCTCGTGCAGCTCACGGACGGCGGCCTGCTCGTGGTCCTCCCCCGGGTCCACCGCTCCCCCGACGCTCACCCAGTGCAGGTCACCGGGTCGGGCGGGATCCTGGCCCTGCAGGAGCAGCACCCGCCCGTCGGGCGAGACCGGGAGCAGCCGTACGGCGACCCGGTGGATCGGTCCGGCGTCCGGCACGGACATCAGTCGGCCCCCAGCTCCATGGCGGCCTCCTCGAGCAGCGCCTCCTCGTCGCCGGTGACGGCGGGGTTGGAGGCGATCTGGTCGAACCCGCCCGCCGGCAGCTCCCCGAAGAGCGTGCCGTTCTCGACCAGGACGGTGCCCTGGTCGAGGGGCTGGCCCGCGTAGAGCTCGAGCTTGGCGCGCGAGTCGGCGATGTCGAGGTTGCGCATGGTCAGCTGGCCGATCCGGTCGGTCGGGCCGAACGCGGCGTTGGCGACGCGCTCCATCGACAGCTTCTCCGGGTGGTAGGAGAACGCCGGTCCCTGGGTGTCGAGGATCGTGTAGTCGTCGCCACGCCGCAGCCGCACGGTGACCGTGCCCGTGACCAGGGAGGCGATCCAGCGCTGGATGGACTCGCGCAGCATCAGCGCCTGGGGGTCGAGCCAGCGGCCCTCGTAGAGCAGCCGGCCGAGCTTGCGGCCCTCCAGGTGGTAGTTGGCGAGCGTGTCCTCGTTGTGGATCGCGTTGAGCAGCCGTTCGTAGGCGATGAACAGCAGGGCCATGCCCGGCGCCTCGTAGATGCCGCGCGACTTGGCCTCGATGATCCGGTTCTCGATCTGGTCGGACATGCCGAGCCCGTGCCGTCCGCCGATCGCGTTGGCCTCCAGGACGAGGGCCACGGCACCGGCGGCGCCGTCGTACTGCCGGCCGTTGATCGCCACCGGGCGGCCCGCCTCGAAGGTCACCGAGACGTCCTCCGTCGCGATCTCGACCGAGGGG
Source organism: Nocardioides candidus (assembly GCF_041321175.1). NCBI lineage: Bacteria > Bacillati > Actinomycetota > Actinomycetes > Propionibacteriales > Nocardioidaceae > Nocardioides > Nocardioides candidus. Next base: position 3,818 of record NZ_JBGGWC010000003.1, read on the forward strand.
TCCCAGAACTTCACGCCCATGATCGGCTCGACGGTCTCCAGGGAGACGTCGAGGTGCTCGAGCGTCTTCGCCTCGTGGGTGGCGCCCCAGATGTTGGCGTCGGTGGAGTAGGCCTTCTCGGTCGAGTCCCGGTAGGGCAGGCCGTGCGCGACCAGCCACTCGCTCATCTCGTGGCGCCCGCCGAGCTCGTGGACGAAGTCCGCGTCGAGCCACGGCTTGTAGATCCGCAGCTCGGGGTTGGCCATCAGGCCGTAGCGGTAGAACCGCTCGATGTCGTTGCCCTTGTAGGTCGACCCGTCGCCCCAGATGTTGACCTCGTCGGACTGCATCGCGCGCACCAGCATGGTGCCGGTGACGGCGCGACCCAGCGGTGTGGTGTTGAAGTAGGCCTTGGCACCCGACCGGATGTGGAACGCACCGCAGGCCAGCGCGGCGAGACCCTCCTCGACGAGCTGGGGCTTGATGTCGATCGCCCGGGCGATCTCGGCGCCGTACTCCTTGGCCCGCAGGGGCACCCCGGAGATGTCGGGCTCGTCGGCCTGCCCGATGTCGGCGGTGTAGGTGCACGGGATCGCTCCCTTGTCACGCATCCAGGCCACCGCGACGGAGGTGTCGAGACCTCCGGAGAAGGCGATGCCGACGCGCTCGCCCTTGGGGAGGCTGGTGAGGACCTTGCTCATTCGACTGCGCTTCTTTCTGCGAGGGCGGTGAACTTGTGGGCGAGGGCGTCGCCCCCGGAGGGATCGCGACCGATCACCAGGACGGTGTCGTCGCCGGCGATGCACCCGAGCACGTCGTGCAGCTCGACCTTGTCGATCGCGCTGGCCAGGAACTGGGCCGCTCCCGGCGGGGTGCGGAGGACGACCAGGTTGGCGCTCGCCTCCGCGCTGACGAGGAGCTCCGCACAGAGCCGGCTGAGCCGGTGCGACGAGGCCTGGCTCTCGCCGTGGACGGGCGTGCGGTCGCCGCCCTCGGCCGGGACGGCGTAGACCAGCCCGCCCGTGGGCATCCGCACCTTGACCGCGTCGAGCTCGACCAGGTCGCGGCTGAGCGTCGCCTGGGTGACGTGCACGCCGCGGTGGCCGAGCAGCTCGGCGAGCTCGGTCTGGGACCGGACCTCGCCGCTGCCGAGCAGGTCGGTGATCAGCTGCTGCCGGGCGCTCTTGGTCAGCGGGGTGAGGGCGTGCTCGCTCATGCGGTCTCCCCTCGTCGGTCGTGGAGCCAGGTCAGGACGGCCTTCTGGGCGTGGCGGCGGTTCTCGGCCTCGTCCCACACCACGCTCTGCGGGCCGTCGAGCACCTCGGCGCTGATCTCGGAGCCGCGGTAGGCCGGCAGGCAGTGCAGGACGATGGCGTCCGGCTTCGCGTGCGCGAGGAGGTCGGCAGTGACCGCGTACGGCGCGAACAGCGCCCGCCGCGCCTCGGCCTCCTCCTCCTTGCCCATCGACACCCAGGTGTCGGTGACGACGACGTCGGCGCCGTGCACGGCGGCGACCGGGTCGGTGGTGACCTCCGCCGAGCCGTACGCCGGCGCGTAGCCCTCGGGGCAGCCGAAGACCACCTCCATGCCGGCGAGCGCACCCGCGAGGGCCCAGGAGTTGCCCATGTTGCAGGCGGCGTCGCCGACGAAGGCGACCCTGAGCCCGGCGAGCGCGCCCTTGTGCTCCTGCACGGTGAGGAGGTCGGCCAGGAGCTGGCAGGGGTGGAACTCGTCGGTCAGCGCGTTGACGACGGGCACGCCGGCGTACGCCGCCATCTCGTCGATCCGGCTCTGCTCGTAGGTGCGCCACACGATCGCCGCGGCCTGACGGCCCAGCACCCGCGCCACGTCGGCAACGGACTCGCGGTGCCCGATCCCGGCGAGCTTGCCCTCGACCAGCAGCGGGTGTCCGCCGAGCTCGGCGATGCCGGCGGCGAACGAGGCCTGGGTGCGCAGGGTCGGCTTGTCGAAGATCATCGCGACGGTGTGCGGTCCGGCGAACGGCCGGTGCGCGAAGGGCTCCGCCTTGAGCCTCGCCGCCAGCGCGAGCACCTCGGCCTGCTCTGCCCCGGTCAGGTCGTCGTCGCGGAGGAAGTGCCGCATCAGTGGTCCTCTCCGACGCCGGCGGCGTCCAGGAGGGCGGGCCAGGCCGCCACGAAGGCGTCGGCGTCGGACTCGGTCAGGACGAGCGGCGGCGCCAGCCGGATCCGCTCGGGGGTCGGTGCGTTGACGATGTAGCCGGCGTCCTGGGCGGCGGCGACCACCTCGGCCGACTTCGGCTCCACCAGGTCGAGGCCGATGAGCAGGCCCTCGCCGCGGACCTCGGTCACCCGGTCGTCGGCGGCCAGCCCGGCCCGGAGCCGCGCTCCGACGGCTGCGGTGTGCTCGAGCAGCCCGTCGCCGACCACGTCGAGCACCGCCAGCGCGGCCGCGGCCGCGACCGGGTTGCCGCCGAACGTGGTGCCGTGGTTGCCGGGGTCGAAGAGCTTGCCCGCGCCACCGGTCGCGATGCAGGCGCCGATCGGGATGCCGCCCGCCAGGCCCTTGGCGAGGGTGACGACGTCCGGCACGACGGTGCCGTCGACCAGCGCCGGGTTCTGGTGGGCGAACCAGGTGCCGGTGCGCCCGACACCCGTCTGGATCTCGTCGAGCCACAGCAGAGCGCCGTGATCGTGCGCGATCCGCTGGGCGGCGGGCAGGTAGTCCGCCGGAGGTACGACGACGCCGGCCTCTCCCTGCACCGGCTCGACGAGCACGGCGGCCGTCGCGTCGTCGACGGCGGCCTCGAGGGCCGCCACGTCGCCGTACGGCACGAAGACCACGTCGCCGGGCAGTGGCTCGAACGGCTCGCGGTAGGCGAGCTTGGAGGTCAGGGCGAGCGCACCCATCGTGCGGCCGTGGAAACCGCCCTCGGTGACGACGACCTTCGTGCGACCGGTCCGCCTGGTCAGCTTGAAGGCCGCCTCGTTGGCCTCCGCGCCGGAGTTGGTGAAGAACACATGGCCATCGGTGCCGAGGAGCGACAGCAGCCGTTCCGCGAGCTCGATCTGGGGCTCGCTGGCGAAGAAGTTCGAGATGTGGCCGAGGGTCTGCAGCTGCGCGGTCACCGCCGCCACCAGCCGGGGGTGCGCGTGGCCGAGGGCGTTGACCGCGATGCCGCCGAGCAGGTCGACGTACTCCCGGCCGTCGGCGTCCCAGACGTGCGCCCCCTCGCCCCGGACCAGCACGAGCTTGGGCGGGCCGAACGTGTTCATGAGAGCGCCGGCGTAGCGCTCGGTCCATGCAGTGGTGACGCTCATGACTCGATCACCCGAGCCTTCCGGGTCTTGGTCGTGACGCCGGGCAGCACCTGGGTGCCGACGCCCTCGTCGGTGAACAGCTCGAGCAGCACGGCGTGGGCCTGGCGCCCGTCGACGACGGTGGCCCGCTCGACACCGCCCTTCACCGCCTGCAGGCAGGCGCCCATCTTCGGGATCATCCCGCTGGCCAGGGTCGGCAGGATCTCCTCGAGCGCCTCGGGGCCGATCTCGCCGATGACCTCCTCCGGGTCGGGCCAGTCGAGGTAGAGACCCTCGACGTCGGTCAGCACCAGCAGCTTCTCCGCGCCCAGGGCGACGGCGAGCGCCGCCGCGGCGGAGTCGGCGTTGACGTTGTGCACGACGCCGCCGATGTCGGGGGCGACGCTGGAGACCACGGGGATCCGTCCGGCCTCGATGAGGTCGAGCACCGACTCGGGCCGCACCTGCGCCACCTCGCCGACGAGGCCGAGGTCGACCTCCTCGCCGTCGACGACCGTGTTGGTCGCCTCGGCGGTGAAGAGCCCGGCGTCCTCGCCGGACAGCCCGACCGCGAGCGGGCCGTGCTCGTTGATGAGCCCGACGAGCTCCCGCTGTACCTGACCGACCAGGACCATCCGGACGACGTCCATGGCCTCGGGCGTCGTGACGCGCAGGCCGCCGCGGAACTCCGACTTGATGCCGAGCCGGTCGAGCATCTGGGAGATCTGCGGGCCGCCGCCGTGGACCACGACCGGCTTGAAGCCGGCGAACCGCAGGAACGCGATGTCCTCGGCGAAGGCCTTCTTGAGGTCGGGGTCGGTCATGGCGTTGCCGCCGTACTTCACCACGATCACCTTGCCGTGGTAGGCCTTCAGCCACGGCAGGGCCGCGGCGAGGGTGGCCGCCTTCTTGGGGTCGGGCCGCCCGGGCTCGTGCTGCTCGGAATCGATGCTGACGCTCATGATGAGTAGGCGCTGTTCTCGTGGACGTAGGCGTGGGTCAGGTCGTTGGTCCAGACGGTCGCGGACGCGTCGCCGGACTTGAGGTCGATGGTCACGGTCACCTGGCGGGGTGAGAGGTCGATCGCCGCCGGGTCCTCCCCCGGACCCGAGGTGCGGCAGACCCACACGTCGTTCATCGCGACGTCGAGATCGGCCGGGTCGAACACCGCGCCCGTGGTGCCGATGGAGGCCAGCACCCTGCCCCAGTTGGGGTCCTTGCCGAAGACGGCCGCCTTGAAGAGGTTGCTCCGGGCGACGCTGCGCCCAACCTCGACCGCGTCGTCCTCGCTCGCCGCGCGGAGCGTCGTGATCGCGATCTCGTGGTCGGCCCCCTCGGCATCGGCGAGCAGCTGCATCGCGAGCGAGGTGCAGACCTCGGTGAGCGCCGCGGTGAGCTCGTCGGCGTCGGGCGTGACGCCGCTCGCGCCGCTCGCCATCACCGTCACGGTGTCGTTGGTGGACATGCAGCCGTCGGAGTCGAGGCGGTCGAAGCTGACCCGGGTAGCGGCCCGCAGCGCTGCGTCGAGCTCGACCGCCGGCACGACCGCGTCGGTGGTGATGACGACGAGCATCGTGGCCAGCTGCGGGGCGAGCATGCCCGCGCCCTTCGCCATGCCGCCGATCGACCAACCGTCGCGCTCGACGACGACCGTCTTGTTGACCGAGTCGGTCGTCATGATCGCGCGCGAGGCATCGTCACCGCCGTCGGTGGAGAGCGCGGCGTGCGCGGCGTCGACGCCGGCGAGGAGGGTCGGCCGGTCGTTGCGGAGCCCGATGAGTCCGGTCGAGCAGACCACCACGTCGATCGCGCCGATGCCCAGGTGGGAGGCCACCCGCTCGGCGACCTCGTGGGTCGTCCGGAAGCCCTCGGCGCCGGTGTAGCAGTTGGCCCCGCCGGAGTTGAGCACGACCGCCTTCACGACGCCGTCCTTGACGGCCTGCTCGCTCCAGAGCACGGGGTTCGCCTTGCAGCGGTTGGCGGTGAACACGGAGGCGGAGTCGAAGTGCGGGCCCTGGTTGACGACCAGCGCGAGATCGGGGTTGCCGTTGGACTTCAGGCCGCAGTGGACGCCGGCGGCGACGAAGCCGGCAGGGGTGGTCACGGACATGGGGTGGGTTCCTTCGGGGACGAGGGTCAGACGACGGGTACGGCGGGGGCGACGTCGTGCCCCGATCGTCGCCACGCCTCCTCCGCCTTGTCGGCGTCACCCTTCGGCACGAGGATCCAGTCGGTGTCGAAGGTCGAGAGGACGAAGACGCTCACGCCCGCCTCGGCCAGCGGCGCCAGCAGCGCGGCCAGCACACCGGTGACACCGGCCGAGAGGTCGAAGTCCGCGGAGCCCTGCTCGGGCACGACGGAGAAGGCGGTGAACGGCGCCTGGTGGCGGGCCTTCTTCGGCACGCTGCGCGCCGCGCAGACCACCGATGTCTCGGTCGCGGTGGCGGTGATCGAGAAGACGGAGGACGACTCCGCCCATGCGGGGATCTCCGCCCCCGGACCGAGACGCACCACCGCGATGCTCTCGGGGAAACGTGCGAGCCGGTAGCTCATGGCGCCACTCCCACTGCTGACAGGCCCGTCGTCTCGTCGAAGCCGAGGGCGAGGTTGAGGCACTGCACGGCTGCGCCGCCGGTGCCCTTGGCGAGGTTGTCGACCGCACCGACGGCGACCAGCCGGCCGGCGGCCTCGTCGACGGTGACCTGGAGGTGGACGGCGTTGGAGCCGACGACCGACTTGGTCTGCGGCCACTGCCCCGCCGGCAGGAGGTGCACGAACGGCTCGTCGGCGTAGGCCTTCGCGTAGACGTCGTAGGCCTCCGCGGCCGTCAGCGGCGCGGCGAGCGGTGCCGAGCAGGTCGCGAGGATGCCACGCGGCATCGGCACGAGCAGCGGCGTGAAGCTCACCTTCACCGCGCCGTCGGTCAGCAGCCCGAGGTTCTGGGTGATCTCCGGCGTGTGCCGGTGGACTCCCCCGACGCCGTACGCCGAGACGTTGCCCATCACCTCGCTGCCGAGCAGGTGGGCCTTGGCCGCCTTGCCGGCACCGCTCGCGCCGGAGGCGGCGACCACGACGACGTCGGGCTCCACCAGGCCGGCGGCGATGGCTGGGGCGAGCGTCAGGGTCGAGATCGTCGGGTAGCACCCCGGCACGGCGACCCGCTTGGCCCCGACCAGGTGATCGCGCTGCCCGGGGAGCTCGGGGAGGCCGTAGGGCCACGTGCCGGCGTGCGGACTGCCGTAGAACCGCTCCCAGTCCGACGCCGTGGCGAGTCGGAAGTCGGCGCCGCAGTCGATGACCACCACGTCGTCGCCGAGCTCGGCCGCCAGGGGGCCGGACTGGCCGTGCGGCAGCGCGAGGAACACGACGTCGTGACCGGCGAGGGTCGCGAGGCTGGTCTCCTCGAGCACCCGGTGGGCCAGGGGGGTCAGGTGCGGCTGGAGCGATCCGAGCGTCTCGCCGGCGTTGCTGCCGGCGGTCAGCGCGCCGATCTCGACGTGCGGGTGCGCGAGCAGCAGGCGCAGCACCTCTCCGCCCGCGTAGCCGCTGGCGCCGGCAACGGCGACCCTGACCTTGTCCATGTGCATGAATATACAGCGGCCTGCATGAATCCTCGCAACCGGGTTCGGTCGGCGGGAGCGTGTCGGGGGCGGGGCGTAGGTTCGCCGTCATGACGAGGCTCTCCGCTGCCGACTATCTCACGGCCATCCGGCGCGAGTCGGCGCGGTTCCGTGAGGTGCTTGCCGACTGCGACACCGACGCCCGGGTGCCCTCGTGCCCCGACTGGTCGGCGGGCGACCTGCTCGGCCACCTCGGCAACGTGCAGCACTGGTGGGCCGCGATGCTGAGCAACCGTCCGCAGTCGCCCGACGAGATGGGCTACGTCGAGCTGCCCCGCCCGGACGGCCACCAGGCCCTCCTCGACGCCTTCGACGAGCACCATGCCGCCTTCATGACGGCGCTGGCGTCGGCCGACCCCGCCGAGGCCGCCTGGACGTGGTCGAGCGACCACACGGTCGCCTTCATCTACCGGCGCCAGGCGCACGAGGCGCTGATCCACCGCATCGACGCCGAGCTCGCCGCCGGCGACGTCACCCCCCTCGAGCCCGCCCTCGCAGCCGACGGCGTCGCGGAGACCCTCGACGTGATGTACGGCGGCCTTCCGCCGTGGGGCCGGTTCGACCCGGTCCCCCGCTACCTCGAGTTCCGCCTCACCGACGCGGGCACGTCGCTGTGGACCCAGCTCGGCACCTTCTCCGGCACCTCGCCGGCCGGCGAGGAGATCTCGGACGAGCCCGACATGCACCTGGTGCCCGATCCGGGCGGGGCCGCCGACGCGGTCGTCACCGGCACCGCCGGCGACATCGACGCCTGGCTGTGGCACCGCCGCGACGACGCCGGCATCTCGGTCACGGGTGACCGGTCGGCGTACGACCACGCGCGGGCGGTGCTCGACCAGCCGATCAACTGACGGCGGCCACCCGGCTACGGTCTGGTCCGTGATCCAGCGACTCGGAATCTTCCTCGGCTCCCGCGACGGCACCGACCCGCGCTTCGGCGAGGAGGCGTACGCCGTCGGCAGCCGTCTCGCCGAGCGCGGCATCGAGCTGGTCTACGGCGGTGGCGGCGGCGGACTGATGGGCCGGCTGTCCCAAGGAGTGCTCGACGGCGGCGGCCGGGTCTACGGCGTGATCCCGCGGTTCATGGTCGAGCGCGAGTGGGGCCGGCTGCACGAGCCGGGCGTGCAGATGCACGTGGTCGAGACCATGCACCAGCGCAAGGCGATGATGGCCGAGCGCGCCGACGCGTTCCTGGCGCTACCGGGCGGCCTGGGCACGCTGGAGGAGCTGTTCGAGGTCTGGACCTGGCAGACCCTCGCGCTGCACGCCAAGCCCGTGGGGCTGCTCAACACCGGCGGCTTCTGGGACCCGCTCGTCGCCACCCTCGACCGGCTCGCCGACGCCGGCTTCATGAGCCGGTCCACCGTCGACGACCTCGTCGTCGCACCGGAGCTCGACGCGGCGCTCGAAGGTCTGGACGCGCAGGCGGGCTAGCGGGAGGCCCAGACCGGGATCCCGACGTCGCCCGGCGGCGGGTCGGCGACGACCACCGGGGCCTTGCCGACACCCGAGTCGTCGAGCGGGATGTAGGCCAGTGCGGACGAGCCGGGATCCTCCCCGCTCGGCAGGGTGGAGAACTGGGTGACCCCGATCGCGTGGCCGTCCGGCGACCACACGGGGTGGGCGTAGTCACCCTCGGCGACCTGGGTCTTGTGCGATCCGTCCGGGTCCATCGTCCACACGTCGCCGATCTCCTGGCCCCCAGGCGCGCTCACCAGGAAGAGGACCTTGTCGGCATCCGGCGAGTAGTCGGCGTGCGTGATCTGGAGGCCCTCGAGGCCGAGGTCGAGCCGCTCGGGCCGGCCATCGGTCAGGTCGACCTTCCAGAAGGTCAGCGGGGCGTCCTTCGAGGCGTTGTCCTGACGGCCGTAGATGAAGGTCGTGCCGGAGACCCAGGTCGGCGAACCCCGCACCAGCGAGTCGTCGACGACCAGCTGGGGCTGCCCCGTCCCGTCGGCGGGAGCCAGGTAGATGCCCTCGGGCTTGTTGTCCATGCCGGTGCACACGACGGCCACCTGGGTGCCGTCGAGGCTCCAGCCCGGGCGGAGCGCGTGGTCGCAGGGCCCGGCGTCGGAGAAGAACGGCTCGACCGAGGACGACTCGAGATCGAAGCGCTGGAGGACCAGCGGCGGCGGCCCCTCGTCGTAGGTCATCGTCCGTCGGTCGGGAGAGAGGGTCGGCAGCACGTCGTTGGGGCCGGACGTCAGCTGCTGGAAGCCACCATCGATCACGTCGAAGCGGTAGACGGTCGTGGTCTCCCCCACCTTGTAGGGCACCAGCATCTCGTCGTCGGAGACCAGCGGGGGGAGGTCGGCCGGTCCACCCGAGTTCTTGGCGTGACCGCTCGCTCCGTCGGAGGCCGTGGAGTCGCCGCCCTTGTCGCCGTTGCCGAGCAGGATCACCCCGGCCGCGACCAGGCCGCCGAGGATGAGTGCCACGAGGAGGACGAGCAGGAAGGTCCCGGCGCGGCTCGAGCGCCGCTCGGGAGCGGGAGCGCCGTACGCCGGCTGGGGCTGGCCCTCCGGCTGGCCCAGCGGCTGGCCCTGCGACCGCACGTCGACGGCGGTCGTCGGCGGGGGCGGCGGCGGGGGCGGCGCGAACGGCTCGGGCGTGAGTGACCGGGTCTGTGGCCGGTCGACCGTGCCGCTGCCGCCACTGACCACCGGCGGGGGGACCGGTCCGTGCGGCGCCGAGGGCGGCGTGGCCGCGGGCACCGTGCCCGCGTCGGCGCGGAACATCCGCACCAGCGAGTCGTCGGCCTTCCCGACGGCGAACGCCAGCGCGGCGATCGCCCAGCACGAGCGGCTGGGGTCGTCGGTGCCGCGGTCGCGGGCGAGCGCCGCACCCGCCTCGCGTACGGCGGCCTGCGGCTCGGCGCCGTGCGCGAGCACGTCGAGCACCCGGCGCAGCGCCCCGAGGCGGACCGCGTCGACGAGCAGGTTCAGCTCCCCGAGCGTGGCCTCGTCCTCGGCGAGGAAGTCGTCGAGGGCACCGCGGAGCTCGTCGGCCTCCTCAACGACCCCGGCGCCGCGCACCGAGACCAGCTCGCGCAGGGAGTCGTGGAGCGCCATGGCGCACATCCTGTCAGGCCCGGGAAGCGTCGTCATCGGTCGGCGGGTCGTGCGCACCTTCACGCACAGACCACGCGTGAAGGTCGCCGTAGGTTGCGTGAAGGCGCGGTGAAACCGCTCGGGTGGACAGTCATCGCATGGACACCACTCCCACCCCACCCTCCGGACCCGCCGGCGACCTCGCGGTGGACGCCACCGGCCTGGTCAAGCGGTTCGGCGACTTCCGCGCCGTGGACGGCATCGACCTGCAGGTCGCGCGCGGCGAGGTCTTCGGCGTGCTCGGCCCCAACGGCGCGGGCAAGACCACGATGCTCTCGATGCTCGCCACCCTGCTCCCCATCGACGGCGGCAGTGCCCGGATCTTCGGCGTCGACGTCGCGTCGTCGCCCCACCAGGTCCGTCAGCTCGTCGGCGTGACCGGGCAGTACGCCTCGGTCGACGAGAACCTCACCGCCGCGGAGAACCTCTACCTCTTCGGCCGCCTCCTGGGCCTGCCGAAGGCGCGGGCGAAGGCGACCAGCGGCGACCTGCTGGACCGCTTCGGGCTCACCGAGGCCGCCGACCGGAGGATCTCCAACTTCTCCGGCGGCATGCGGCGCCGCCTCGACCTGGCCGCGTCGCTCATCGCCCGTCCCCCGCTGATCTTCCTCGACGAGCCGACCACCGGCCTCGACCCGCGCACCCGCGGCCAGATGTGGGACACCATCCGTGAGCTGGTCGCGCAGGGCTCCACGATCCTGCTCACCACCCAGTACCTCGACGAGGCCGACCAGCTCGCCGACCGGATCGCCGTCATCGACCGCGGCCGGAAGGTGGCCGAGGGCACCGCCGACGAGCTGAAGTCGAGCGTCGGCAACTCCACGCTGCAGCTCCGTTTGGAGGACCGCGAGGACACCGCCCGGGCAGCCACCGTCGTCGAGCGCGTGCTCGGGGAGGCGCCCGTCCTCACCCCGGAGAGCGGCGGGCTCAACATCGCGCTCGCGGACGCCAACCGGGCCGCCGACGTACTCATCGCGCTGCGGGAGTCCGCGATCTCCATCAGCACCGCCGCGGTCCAGCAACCGACGCTCGACGAGGTCTTCCTCGCGATCACCGGTCACCACTCCGACGACAACGAGACCGAGGAGGTCGCATGAGCACCCAGACCCTGCTCCCCGAGACCGTGACGGCGACCGACCGGCAGCTCAGCAGCCGGCCGAGCCTCGCCGAGACCTACCAGCAGATCACCGCGATGGCGTGGCGGTCGGTGAAGAAGATGTTCCGCAACCCGGAGCAGTTCTTCGACGTGACGCTGCAGCCGCTGCTCTTCACGGCGATGTTCACCTACATCTTCGGCGGCGCCATCTCCGGCAGCGTCGCGGACTACATGCCGATCATCATCCCGGGCATCCTCGCCCAGACCGCGATCACGACCTGCATGGCGATGGGCACCCAGCTGCGCGAGGACATGGACAAGGGCGTCTTCGACCGGTTCCGGTCCCTGCCGATCGCCCGGATCTCACCGCTGGCCGGTCCCGCGCTGGCCGACGTCATCCGCTACGTCATCGCCTCGACCCTGACCATCCTGGTGGGGCTGGCCATGGGCTACCGCCCGGGTGGTGGCTTCTTCGGCACCCTCGCCGCCTGGGCGCTGACGATCTTCGCCGCCTGGTCGCTGGCCTGGATCTTCACCTGGCTCGGCACGGTCATGCGCACCGCCCAGGCCGTCCAGGGCACGGCGATGCTGATCATGTTCCCGCTGACCTTCCTGTCCAACGCGTTCGTGCCGGAGGACACGCTCCCCGGTTGGCTGCACGCCTTCGTGAAGATCAACCCGGTCTCCCACGTGGTCACCGCGGTGCGCGACCTGATGAACGACGGCGCGTTCACCGCGGAGGTCGGGTGGGCCCTGCTCGGCTGCCTCGCGGTCGTCGCGATCTTCGCGCCGCTCGCCGTGCGGTCCTACTCGAAGAAGGTCTAGTAGAGCCGGGCCAGGAGCGCCCGGGCCTCCTCGAGGAGGTCCGGGCCGCGGCGTGCGCCGTACTCCTCCTGGAAGCGGGCCAGCACGCCGGGCGCGATCTCCTCGGCCGCCGAGACGGCCGCCTCCCACGACGTCGACGGGTTGAACCGGTTGTAGGCGAACCGCTCGGCGAGCACCACCAGGTGCACGGCGTCCTCCGCCGGCACCGAGTGCTGGTGGAGGCCCCAGGTGCCGAGCGCGAAGAGCAGCGTGCCGAGGACCGGGTAGTCCAGGCCGCCCCCGCCGGACTCGATCACCTTGGTCGCCTTCGCCGCGAGCCGGTCGTGGTAGGCGGCGCCGGGCTCCCCACCGCCGAACCGCGCATGGGTCACCACGGCGATCGCCTCGCCGAAGATCACCCAGGGGGCCAGGTCGGAGGTGGGCACGCCCGGGAAGCGCATCGCGATCAGCTCGTCGGCGGCGGCACGCGCGAGCCCGAGCCCGGTCTCGAGGTCGCCCCTGGCCAGAGCCAGCTCGGCCTGGGCGGAGAGCACGGTGCCGGCGGTGCCGAAGCCGACCGTACGGCGGGAGTGGGACTGCAGGCGCTCGATGATGCGGTCGGCCTCGGCCAGGTCGCCGTCGCGCACCGCGACCATCGCGAGCAGCGACTCCCCCTGGAGCGCGTCGTCCTCGGCGCCGAGCCGCCACAGCACCGGGAGCGCCCGGCGCAGGTGGGCGGCCGTCTCCCCCGCGTGGCCGAACTGGGCGTAGAGGCCGGCCAGCTGGGTGTGGCTGATCGCCACGGTCCACGGGCCCAGCTCCTCGTCGACGAGGAGGAGGCCCCGCTCGGCGTGCTCGATCGCGCCCTCCGGATCACCCGAGTTCTCGCACTCGTGGCTCATCCACTGCAGCGCGATCGCCCGGACGCGCGGGTCGGGGTCGTCGAGCAGGCGCTCCGCTGCGGCCCGGTCCGCCCCCGGGACCACGGTGATGACCACGGTGAGCATGGCGCGCAGCGAGGGCGACGCCGCGTCGGGCCCGAGCGCGACGAGCATCCGGTGCAGCTCGCCCGCGCTGTCCAGCGAGGCGATCGTCGAGTTGATCAGGGTCATGGCGAGGGTCGCCCGCGCGTCGTCGAGCCGGTCCGGGGGCGGGGTCCAGTCGCGGAGCACGTCGACGATCGCCTCGGCGAGGAGCACGACCCGGGCGTGGTCGCCGCGGATCGACCAGTAGCTGCCGAGCCCGGAGAAGATCGCGACGACCGCGGACGGGTCAGGTTCGGCGAGCGCCTGCCGGAGCGCGTCGGCGAGGTTGTTCTCCTCGGCCTCCATCGCGTCCACGGCGTCGTACTGCTCCGGGCTGAACAGGCGGCTGCCGTGGTGCTGCGCGAGCTCGACGGCCCACTCCCGGTGGCCGCGCTGGGTCTCGCGCTCCTCGCCGGCCTCGGCCAGCTTCACGCGCCCGAACTCGCGGACGGTCTCGAGCATCCGGTAGCGGACGCCCCCGGGGGTGTCGACCACGGTGAGCAGCGACTGTGTCACGAGCCGCTCCAGCGAGCCCAGGGCGTCGCCACCCAGCATGGAGAGCGCGGCATCCGCGGAGAACCCGTCGTGGAAGACCGAGAGCCGGCGCAGCGCGCGCTGGTCGGCGGGCTCGAGCAGCACCCACGACCACTCGATGACCGCGAGCAGGGTCTGGTGCCGGTCGGGGGCGGTGCGGTCGCCACCCTGCAGCAGCGCGAACCGGTCCTCGAGGCGACGGTCGATGTCCTCGACGCTCATCGCCCGCACCTTCACCGCAGCCAGCTCGATCGCCAGGGGCAGCCCGTCGAGCCGGGTGACGATCGAGGCCACCGCGTCGGCGGGCAGGACGACACCGGGCCGGGCCGCGTCGGCCCGCTCGCGGAGCAGGCGGGCCCCGTCGGCGGCGTCGAGCCGGCCGAGCGGGAACACCTGCTCCGCGGCGATCTCCAGGGGCGCCCGGGTCGTGGTGAGCACCCGTAGCGTCGGCACGCTCGCGACGAGGAACGCGACCAGGTCGGCCACCGCCTCCACGACGTGCTCGCAGTTGTCGAGGACGAGCAGCGTCGGCGCGACGTCGAGGTTCTGCGCGATCCGGGTGCGGACGTCGCGCAGCTGCGCAGCGCTCAGCACCTTGCGGCTGGTCACCGAGTCGCGCACGCCGAGCACGGAGCCGACCTCGCCGACGACGTCGGCCGGGTCGGCGACACCGACCAGCTCGACCACGTGCACGACGGGTTGGTCGGCCTCGGCCGCCAGCATCTGCGCGAGCCGGGTCTTGCCGAGGCCGCCGGGCCCGAGGATCGACACGACGCGGTGCCGGTCCAGCGCTGCGCGCAGGGCCCGTACGTCGTCCGTCCTCCCCACCAGGCTGGACGCGTAGTGCCGGATGCCCGAGCGCACCGGGCGGTCGCGGGCGAGCAGCTCGAGGTGGAGCGCCCGCAGCTCGGGGCTCGGGTCGACGCCGAGCCGTTCGCCGAGCTCCTCGCGGTAGCGCTCGTAGCGCTCGAGTGCGGTCGGCACGCCGTGCACCGCCGCCTCCGCCCGCAGCAGCGCGGCGACGACCTCGTCGTCGGGCTCTGCGCGGCGAAGCAAGGGCAGCGCGTCGTCGTACCGGCCCTCGGCCGCGAGGCGCAGGCCGAGCGGCCGCACGGCCCAGGCGTCCACCTCGTGCGGCGGCAGGTCGAGGCGGTAGCCGCCGGCCGTCCGCACGATCGCCCCGGCGCTCGTCGCCGACCGGGCCCGCGAGACCACGACCTGCAGCGCCTTGGCGGGGTTGGCCGGGACGTCGTCGAGGCCCCAGACCTCCTCGACCAGACGCCCGTCGGAGACCGGTCGACCGGCGGCGTCGACCAGCGCGCGGAGCAGTGCGTGCGTCCGCTCTCCCGGGACCGGCCTGCCGTCCCAGGTGACCTCGTCGAGGACGGTCAGCAGCACCGGCGCGCCATCAGCGTTGCACCGCTCCGGCAACCTCGGCGGCCCTGGCCACCGCCGCGTCGCGCGCGGCGCTGGTCTCGGCCTCGGTGAGCGTGCGGTCCGGGGCCCGGAACCGCAGGGCGAACGCCAGCGACTTCTGTCCCTCCCCGATCTGCTCGCCCGTGTAGACGTCGAAGAGCCGCACCGACTCCAGCAGCTCGCCCGCGCCCTCGCGCAACGCGGCCTCGACCGTCGCGGACGGGACGTCGGCCGCGACGACGAGCGCGACGTCCTCCTTGGCCACCGGCAGCGCCGAGATCGAGGGGCCGGGCGTGACCGGGACCGCGTGCGCCATCAGCACGTCGAGGTCGATCTCCACGGCGGCGCTGCGGGCGGGCAGCCCGAAGCGGGCACACACCTGCGGGTGCAGCTCGCCGGCGTGGCCGAGAGCCGGCCCGTCGGCTCCGACCGCGAACGACGCGCACCGACCGGGGTGCCAGGGCATGAGCTGCGTCTGGTGGGTGGTGATCTCCACGCCGAGCTCGGCGGCCAGTCGCCGCACGACCTCGATCGCGTCGGACCAGCCGGCGTCGCGGCCGGCACCCCACCAGCCGCCGCGCTCGCGCTCGCCGGCGAGCACCACCGCGAGGTGCAGCGGCTGCAGCGGCAGGGCCTCGAAGAGCTTGTCGAGCTCCGCCGGGTCGGGACGGCGGTCGACGCCGTAGATCGGCGCCGGACCGCGGTCGACGGCGTGGGCGACCGTTGCCGTCTCGAAGAGGGCGACGCCGGGAGCGCCGCGGCCGAGGTTGCGCCCGGCGGCCTTGAGCACGCCCGGCAGCAGCGTGGTCGTGTAGGCGGGCTCCTCCGCAGAGAGCGGATTGGCCAGCGCGACGGTACGGCGGCGGGCGTCGTCGTCGGGCAGTCCCAGGCTGTCGAAGGTCGCACCGCCCACGAAGGGGAAGCAGACGACCTCGACGCAGCCGACGCCGGCCAGGGTGCGGCCGATGCGCCGCCGCAGCTGCTGGTTGCGGGTCAGTCCGCGCCCGGCCGCCTCGCGCGGGAGCACCGACGGCACGTGGTCGTAGCCGACGATCCGGACGACCTCCTCGACCAGGTCGAACGGGTCGGTGATGTCGGGGCGCCACGGCGGCGGGGTGACGCTCACGCCGTCGGCGTCGGTGTCCACGGTGGCCCCGATCGCCTGCAGGTGGTCGACGACGGTCGCGGAGTCGATCTCGATGCCGCTGACCCGCGCCGGAAGGTCGTACCCCATCCGGACCGACGGCGACGTCGGCGGTGTGCCGACCACGGTGACGCCCTCGCCCGCGACACCGCCGCCGAGCTGCACCAGCAGCTCGACCACGCGGTCGGCCGCCGCCTCGCAGATCGTCGGGTCGACGCCGCGCTCGTTGCGCTTGCCCGCCTCGGAGCTGATCTTGTGGCGCTTCCCCGTGCGGAACATCGAGACGGCGTCCCAGTGCGCAGCCTCCACCAGCACGTTGGTGGTGGAGGCGGACATCTCGGTCGTCTCCCCGCCCATCACGCCGCCGAGGCCGATGATCCCCGAGTCGTCGGTCACGACGAGGTCCTCGGCCGACAGCGTGCGCTGCGCGCCGTCGAGGGTGGTCATGCGCTCACCGTCGGCCGCGCGCCGCACCCGGATCGGGCCTTGCAGCCTGTCGAGGTCGTAGCCGTGGATCGGGCGACCCGTCTCGAGCATCACGTAGTTGGTGACGTCGACGGCCAGCGAGATCGGGCGCATGCCGGCGTGGGTGATCCGCTCCGCGAGCCACGCGGGGGTCGGTGCCGCGGGGTCGAAGCCGGTGACCGTGCGTGCGACGAACACCGGACACCCGGCCGGGTCGTCGACGACGACCTCGTATCCCGTGCCGTCGGCGGCGGGCGTCTCCCGCAGCGCGGGGTCGCGGAACGGCGCGTCGAAGGCGAGCGCCGCCTCGCGGGCGATGCCGCGCAGCGAGAGCCCGTAGGCGCGGTCGGGGTTGATCTCGAACTCGATGACCTCCTCGTCGAGGCCGAGCACTGCGAACGCGTCGTCGCCGGGCTCCCCGGCGCCCTCCGGCAGCACCAGGATGCCGTCGTGGTCGTCGCCGATGCCGAGCTCGCGAACCGAGCAGATCATGCCTGCGGAGATGTGCCCGTAGGTCTTGCGCGCGGAGATCTCGAAGTCTCCCGGCAGCACGCCACCCGGCAGGATCACGACGACAAGGTCGCCGGGGGCGAAGTTGTGCGCCCCGCAGACGATGCCCTGCGGCTCACCGGTGCCGTTCGCACCACCGACGTCGACCGTGCACCAGTTGATCGTCTTGCCGTTCTTCTGCGGCTCGGGCTCCATCGTCAGCACGCGGCCGACCACGAGCGGGCCGGTGATCGCGTCCCCGGCGCTGTGGATCGCCTCGAGCTTCAGCCCGAGGTCGGTCAGCCGGTCCGTGAGCTGCTCGGTCGTGACGTCGGCCGGCAGGTCGACGTACTCCTTGATCCAGGAGAGCGGGGCCTTCATCTAGAGATCCGTTCCGAAAGCGGTGGTGAAGCGGACGTCGCCCTCGAAGAGCGCGCGCAGGTCGGACAGTCCGTGCCGGAACATCAGGGTGCGGTCGATGCCCATGCCGAACGCGAACCCGGTGTAGCGCTCCGGGTCGACACCGCAGGCGGTGAGCACGCGCGGGTTGACCACGCCGCAGCCGCCCCACTCGATCCACCCCTCCCCCTTGCAGGTGCGGCAGCTCGCGCTGTCGACCCCCTTGCAGACGAAGCAGCGCAGGTCGACCTCGGCGGACGGCTCGGTGAACGGGAAGTACGACGGCCGGAACCGCGTCGTCACCCCGTCGCCGAACATCTGGGTCGCGAAGTGGTCGAGGGTGCCCTTGAGGTGCGCCATCGAGATGCCCTCGTCGACCGCCAGTCCCTCGACCTGGTGGAACATCGGGCTGTGGGTCGCGTCGTACTCGTCGGTGCGGAACACCCGGCCGGGCGCGACGACGTAGATCGGCGGCTCCTGGGTGAGCATCGTGCGCGCCTGGACCGGCGAGGTCTGCGTGCGCAGCACGACCCCGCTGCCCTCGGGCGCGGTCCAGAAGGTGTCCTGCATCGTGCGGGCCGGGTGGTCGGCACCCAGGTTGAGGGCGTCGAAGTTGAGCCACTCGGCCTCGATCACGGGGCCCTCGGCGACCTCCCAGCCCATCGCGACGAAGATGTCGGCGATCAGCTCCGAACCGGTCGTGATCGGGTGGCGGGCACCCGCCGGCACCCGGTCGGTCGGGAGCGTGACGTCGACCGTCTCCTCGACGAGGATCCGGGCCTCGTGCTCGGCCTCGAGCACCTCCTGGCGGGCGGCGAGCGCCTGGTTGACCGCGCCGCGCGCCTGCCCGACGCGCTGACCGGCCTCCTTGCGGGCCTGCGGCGGCAACGCACCGATCTCGCGGTTGGCGAGGGCGAGCGGCGAGCGGTCGCCGGCGTGCTCGGTCCGGACCCGCTTCAGGTCCTCCAGGTCGGTGGCTGCCGCGATCGCGGCGAGCGCCGCCTCACGGGCCGCGTCGACCTCCTCGGGTTGCACGGCGGCGACCTCCACGGGGTCGTAGTCGGTGTTGGGTCCGGACACGGGCGTCAGTCTAGGAAGCGCGGGTCCGCCCCCGCGAACCGGTTATGCGGTGTGGACCGGCCAGGTGACCGTGACCGCCGCCCCACCGCCCGGGCGGTCCTCGATCGTGACGGTGCCGCCGTGGGCCCGCACCAGGCCGTTGACGATGTAGAGCCCGAGGCCCGACCCGCCACCGGAGCTCGCCGTCCAGAACTTCGTGAAGACCGTCCGCCGCAGCTCGAGCGGGATGCCGCGCCCCTCGTCGGTCACCCGGACGGAGGCGTAGCCGGGGTCGACCGGGTCGAGGGTCACGCTCACCTCGACGTCGCCCTCGCCGTGCCGAACGGCGTTCTCGACCAGGTTGGTCAGCACCTGCGTCACCTTGTCGGGGTCGGCCATGACCTGGGGCCGTCGGGGCGCGTCGAGCGAGACCCGACGCGACGTCGCGTGCTGCACGGAGGCCACCACGCGTTCGGTGAGCATGGCGAGGTCGCACGGCCGCGGGTGCACCTGCAGGCGGCCGGTGTCGATCCTGGCCACGTCGAGCAGCTCGGCGATGAGCCGGCTCAGCCGGTCGGCGTCGGAGGCGACCGTGGTGAGCATCAGCTTCTTCTGCTCGTCGTTGAGCTTGTCCCAGCGGTTCAGCAGCGCATGGACGAAGCCGCGGACGCCGGTCAGCGGGGAGCGCAGCTCGTGCGCGACGGTCGCCACCAGGTCGCTGCGCTCGCGGTCGAGCCGCGCCCGGCCGCGACCGGCGCGCAGGCTCACCGCGACCGTCTCGACCGGACCGTGCCCCTCCCGGTGCAGGCGGGCGGTGACGAGCACCTCCGAGCCGTCGGGCAGCAGCCACTCCTGCTCCGGCACGCCGGTGCGGATGGTCAGGCCGGCGTACGGCGTGTTGCAGGCCACCCACGTGCCGCCGTCGTGGTCGCTGAGGCGCAGCACGTCCTCCAGCGGGCGCCCGGCCGGGTCGTCGGTCCACCCGAGCATGCGCCGGGCGACCACGTTGGTTCTCTGCACCCGGCCGTCGCTCCCTGCCACGACCACACCGTCGGGCAGGGCGTCGAGAGCATCGGGCATGGGCCGAGCCTAGACGGGCTCGGGGGTCTCCCCCGCCTCGACGGCGACCTCCTCGACCAGCGGGTTGCGCGGGACGGCCAGCACGTGCTCCAACAGCCAGATGACGAGGACGGCCCCGACCACCAGCAGCCCGACCGCCACCCGCCACCCGATCGCGAACCCCTCGGTCAGCGCGTCGCGCGTCACGGCGTCGGTGATCACGGTGCCGCTCCGGGCCAGGGAGCTGATCTTGTCGTCGGCGTGCCGCAGGGCGATCGTCACGATGGTCGCCAGGCCGAGGGCCCCACCTACCTGCTGCACCGCCTGCTGGACGCCCGACGCGAGTGAGGAGTCCTGGCCCGTCACCTCGTGCAGGGAGGCGTTGCCGAAGGCGGGAAAGCTGATGCCCGAGCCGAAGGCCAGCAGCAGCATGCCCGGCAGGATGCCGCTGACGTAGGACGAGTCGGTCGACAGCGTGCTCGTCAGTGCGAGCCCGAGCGCGAGCAGGAGGAACCCGGTGCCGAGGATCCGTTTCACACCGAGACGCGGCATCAGCGCCGTGCCGAGGCCGATCCCGATGCCGATCGTGATGCCGAGCGGCAGGTAGGACAACCCGCTCTGGATGGGCGAGTAGTCGAGCACCTGCTGCTCGAAGAGGGTGAGCAGGAAGAAGTAGGAGAAGAAGCCCGCGGAGAAGAACAGCGTGACGAAGTTGGTCACGACCCGGGTGCGGTTGCGGAAGAACGACAGCGGGATGAGCGGGTCCTTCGAGCGGGACTCGACGAGGACCATGACCCCGATCAGCAGGACGCCGCCGATCAGCGGGAGCAGCACCTGCCGGGAGATCCAGTCGTGCTCGGCGGCCTCGAGCAGGCCGTAGACGATGCCGATGAGCCCGGCCGTCCCGGTCAGCGCGCCGGCCACGTCGGGACGGTGGGAGCGCCGCTCCATCCGGCTCTCCCTCACGAGCGCCGGCACGACCGCCAGGGCGAACGCGGCTACCGGCAGGTTGATGTAGAAGATCCAGCGCCAGTCGGCGAGGTCGGTCAGGAAGCCCGAGATCACCGTGCCGCTCGTGCCGCCGAGGCCCGCGATGCCGCCCCAGAGGCCGAGCGCCTTGATGCGCTCCTGCGGGTCGGGGAACATCACGGCGATCAGCCCGAGCGACGCCGGGGCCGCGAGCGCCTCCCCGATGCCCTGGACGAAGCGGGCGGAGACGAGCATCTCCGCGTTGGCCGCCGCGCCGCACGCCGCCGACGCGAGCCCGAACACGAGCACGCCGACGAGGAAGACGCGCTTGCGCCCGAGCATGTCGGCGAGCCGCCCGCCGAGCAGCAGCAGGCCCCCGGCCATCAGCACGTAGCCGTTGACGACCCACGCGAGCCCGGCCTCGGTGAAGTCGAGGTCGGTCTGGATGTCGGGGAGCGCGACGTTCACCACCGTGACGTCGAGGATGAGCATGAACTGGATGAGTCCCAGGACGCCCAGCGCCTTCCAGCGGCGCGGGTCGGAGGCGGGAGCCGCTTCTTGGCCGGTCATGGGACGAGCCAACCAGTTGCCACCGACACCCGGTCCTACCTCCGGTGGACCCTCGCACTGGCATAGAGGCACAGGGCAGCGGCGGTCGCCAGGTTGAGGCTCTCGGCCCGCCCGTGGATCGGGATCCGCACCCGGTGGTCGGCCAGCGCGGAGAGCTCGGGAGGCAGGCCCCACGCCTCGTTGCCGAACAGCCACGCGGTCGGACCGGCGAGGAGCTCGTCGGCGTCGAACAGGTCGACGTCTCCCCCGCCGTCGGCGGCCAGGACGGTCAGGCCCGCTCCGCGTGCAGCGTGTACGGCGGCCGCCGGATCGCGCTCGATCGCGAAGGGGACGTGGAAGAGGCTGCCCACGCTGGCGCGGACCGTCTTCGGGTTGTAGGGGTCGACCGAGTCGCCCGCGAGCACCACGGCGTCGGCCCCTACGGCGTCGGCGGTGCGGATGATCGTGCCGGCGTTGCCGGGGTCGCGGACGTCCGCGCAGACCGCGACGACCCTGCCGCTGGTCGAGGTGCGAGGAGCGCCGCCGACGAGGCTCGGGACGATCGCACCGAGCGGCTCGTCGAACATCTCGCAGACCGCGACGATGCCGGCGGGGGTGACCGCATCGGACAGCGACGCCAGCGCGCGGTGCTCGACGAGGGTCACCTCGGCGCCGGCCAGCAGGTCGGCGTACTGCTCGGCAGCGTGGGACGTCGCGAAGACCTCGACCACGCGGCCGGGGACCTCGAGGGCCCCCTCGACGGCCTTCGGGCCGTCAGCAAGGAAGAGCCGCCGCTCGGTGCGGACCGAGCGGCGGCTCAACTTCCGTGCGTCCTTCACGCGGGCGTTGCCCGCGGTGAGGGGGGTCACGGGTGGTGGATCAGGCCGAGACCGGGGCGTTGACGTCCTCGGGCAGCGCGGCGCGCGCCTGCTCGACGATTGCCTTGAACGCGGCCGGGTCGTTGACGGCCAGGTCGGCGAGGATCTTGCGGTCGACCTCGATGCCGGCCAGGTTGAGGCCCTGGATGAAGCGGTTGTAGGTCATGCCCTCGGCGCGAGCCGCGGCGTTGATCCGCTGGATCCACAGGCGACGGAAGTTGCCCTTGTTCTTCTTCCGGTCGTTGTAGCTGTAGACCAGCGAGTGGGTGACCTGCTCCTTCGCCTTGCGGTACAGGCGCGAGCGCTGGCCGCGGTAACCGCTGGCGCGCTCGAGGGTGGTCCGGCGCTTCTTCTGCGCGTTCACTGCGCGCTTGACGCGTGCCATCTTCTACTCCTTGTTTCGAATGCTCGGGTGCGAGGCGCCGGTCAGAGACCGAGCATCTTCTTCGCGCGCGGGACGTCGTTCTTGGCGACCTCGACGGTGCCGGTCATGCGGCGGGTCACCTTGGACGGCTTCTTCTCCAGGTTGTGGCGCTTGCCGGCCTTCTCCCGCAGGATCTTGCCGCTGCCGGTCACCTTGAACCGCTTGCTGGCACCGGAGTGCGTCTTGTTCTTCGGCATCTCTTCGCTCTCGTTCGTTTCTCTACGGGCTCTACAGGTCGATGTCGGGATCGAGGGCCTCGTTGGCGCGCTTGGGCTTCTTCTGGTCCGGCGTGGCCGGCTGGTGGGCGACGCGCTCGGCGTGCTCGGCGGCCTTGTCGGCGGCGCGCTCGGCGGCGAGCTCGTCCTTGGCGGCCTTGACCTCCGCCTTCGCCTCGGCCTTCTTCTTGTTCGGACCCAGCACCATGATCATGTTGCGACCGTCCTGCTTCGGCGACGACTCCACGAAGCCCAGCTCCGCGACGTCCTCGGCCAGCTTCTGCAGGAGCCGGAAGCCCAGCTCGGGGCGGTGCTGCTCGCGACCGCGGAACATGATCGTGATCTTGACCTTGTCGCCTGCCTTGAGGAACCGCACGACGTGACCCTTCTTGGTCTCGTAGTCGTGCTGGTCGATCTTCGGCCGGAGCTTCATCTCCTTGATGATGACGTTGGTCTGGTTCCGTCGCGCCTCACGGGCCTTCTGGGCGTTCTCGTACTTGAACTTCCCGTAGTCCATGAGCTTGCAGACGGGCGGCTTGCCCATCGGAGCGATCTCGACGAGATCCAGGTCGGCCTCCTGGGCCAGCTTCAGTGCCTGGTCGGTCGGGACGATCCCGACGGTCTCGCCGTTGGGTCCCACGAGTCGGACCTCGGGTACCCGGATCCGCTCGTTGATACGAAGCTCGGTGCTGATGTGTCCTCCAGTGTCGTTGGTGTCAGTCGCTGTCGTCGCTCTTCGGGATCAGTCCTGAAAAGCAAGAACGGCTCCCGCTAGCAAGCGGAAGCCAGTCGCGACACCATCACCGCACGCTCACGCGCACGACCTGGTCTCAGGGACCGGACCCGACGACCTGGGGTGCTTCTGGTGCGGTCGGTGCGGGTGGGAGAAGATGTGTTGCCTGATCTCCGCTTGTGGATCTGCCACCCCAGCGCTGCAGGTGGCGGATCGGTCAACGTCAGATGTTACCGGAATCATTCCGCCGGCGCAGAATCGCCGCCGCCGAGGAGCTCGCGCTTGGCCTGGGCGAACTCGTCGTCGGTGAGCTGTCCCTTCTCGTGCAGGTCGGCGAGCTGCTGCAGCGCGGCGACGACGCCGGGGCGTGCGGAGGCCGCCACGTCGGGCGCGACCGGCGGGGGGTCGTAGGGCGGGTACGACGTCGGAGCGGCCGGCACCCGTGCGGCACGGCGCGCCGGGCTCGCGCCGGGCGAGCCCCACGAGGTGAAGCGCCAGCTGGTGCGCCGTGAGCCGCTCGGCGCAGGTCCGGGCTCGGCGGACCGGTGCGTCGACCGGCTCCCGTCCGGTCGGGGGTCCGGTGCGGTCCGTTCGTCGAGCGCGTCCAGGTGCTGTGGCCTCCGGGCGTCGACGACCACGCGGAAGGTGTCGCCCGGCTCGGGCACCGTCCCCATCTCCCACAGCGAGGAGTAGGTCGCCTCGTAGGAGGGCGCCTGGTCGTCGCGCTTGACCCGCACCCGCAGCCTCCGCTTGATGTAGACGTCGTTGACGACCACGTTCATCAGCGGCTTCTTGACCTCCAGGACGACGGCGGTCGCACGGATGCCGTCGCGCTGCAGCAACGAGCTCGTGGTCAGCCGGTAGGCGACGAAGAGCGCCACGACGACGGCGAGGAGGACGAAGGCGATCTCCGCCGCCCAGCCGATGCCGAGACCCCAGTCGATCGCGAAGGGCAGCAAGGACACGACGAACCAGAGCACGACCGTCGTCCCCACGCCCTTGAGCTCGCGCGAGACGACCATGAAGAGGAGCAGCTGGGCGATGAACCCGAGGATCCAGACGGGGACGACGAAGCCGTCCCCGGACTCGACCGCGTCGGTGAAGAACACCGACAGCGACAGACCGGGGAGGACGGCAGCGCACCACCAGGCCACCAGCAGCAGCCGCATCCGGGTGAGGTCCACCCCCGGATGGTCCCGCGCTTCACCCGCCGGTGCCAGTCCCCTCCGGGGAGCCGGCCGCGTCGTCGCTGCCGAGCCATGCCCAGCCGCCGTCGGCGACCCGCACCGGACGCCAGCCGGCCGCGAGCCGCGGGAGGTCGGCGCCGCCCACCGTGAGCCGGTGCCCGCTGGAGACGTCGACCACGAGGGCGTCGGCGCCCTCCTGGACGGCGGTCGCGGCCGCGAGGTGGGCCGCCACGGGGACGGGCCGCGCCTCGGGGTCCCAGGCGCGCAGGGTGTCGGTCCCCGAGAAGGCGAGCAGTGCACGCCGCCCGTCGGGGGCCGTGAGCAGGACCGTCGCCATGTCGCTGGTCTTGTCGTGCGCGAGCCCGGCGTCGTCGACCTCGACCTCGCCGAGGAGCGCGACCACCGGCACCAGAAGCCGGGCGCCGGCCAGGGCGGCCAGCACCTCCGGGTAGCTGCACGCGCCGGCGCCGTACTGACGGAGGGCGGTGACGAGGACCGGGTCGGCCGCACCGTCGTCGTCGACGTACGGCGACCCCTGGATCAGGCGCTGCTGGGGGTGCTCCTCGGCCACGGACCCATCGTCCCACCGGGCGCGTCGCGCACCCGCATCGGCAGGGGTTGCGTGACACGATGTCGCGGTGTCGCCCGACTCGATCTCTCGGAACCGCCTCGCGGCGCGCCTCGACGCGGCCGTCCGGGCGATGGGAGAGCCGGTGCAGGCACCGGTCTTCGTGGTCGACGTCGACGCCTTCGACGCCAACGCCGCCGACCTGGTGAAGCGCGCCGCGGGCAAGCCGGTGCGGGTCGCGTCGAAGTCGGTCCGGGTCCCCGCGCTGGTGCGACGTGCGCTGTCGCACGAAGGCTTCCGGGGCATCCACGCCTACACGCTGGCCGAGGCACTGTGGCTGGAGGGTCAGGACGTCAGCGACGACATCCTGGTGGCCTACCCGACCGTCGACGCCGTCGCCCTCGCGGCCCTCGTCGCGTCGCCGCGCGCGGCGTCGCGGATCACCCTGATGATCGACGACACCGTCCACCTCGACGCGGTCGACGCCCTGCGCGCGTCGACCGCCGTCCCTGTCCGGGTCGCGATCGACGTCGACGCCGGGCTGCTGGTGGGCGGTCGCCACGTCGGCCCGAAGCGCTCCCCGCTCTACGACACCGCCGACGTCGTACGGCTCGCGCGTGCCGTGGTCGAGCGGCCCGGCTTCCACCTGGCCGGCGTGATGACCTACGAGGGCCAGGTGGCCGGCGTCCCCGACGCGGTCCCCCGGCAGCGCGCGCGCTCGTTGGTCGTACGGCGGCTCAAGGACGCCTCGGTGGCCCAGCTCCGTGCGCGTCGCTCCGAGATCGCCGACGCGTTGCGCGACGTCACCGACCTCGAGCTCTGGAACGCGGGTGGGTCCGGGTCGCTCGAGTCGTCGGCGGCCGATCCGGTCGTGACCGAGGTGACGGCGGGCTCGGGCCTCCTGGCGCCGACCCTCTTCGACCACTACCAGTCCTTCGACCCGCGCCCCGCGGCCTTCTTCGGCCTCCAGGTGACTCGGCGCCCCTCCCCCGACGTCGCGACCGTGCACGGCGGCGGCCTGGTCGCCAGCGGGGCCGCCGGTGCCGACCGGCTACCCACCCCGTGGGCCCCGGCGGGCCTGCACCTGACCGGCCTCGAGGGCGCCGGCGAGGTGCAGACCCCGCTGACCGGCCACCCGGCGGCGCTGCTGCGCGTCGGCGACCTGGTCTGGTTCCGCCATGCCAAGGCGGGCGAGCCGTTCGAGCACACCGCCCGCGTGCACCTGCTGAGCGGCGAGCGCTTCGTCGACAGCGTGCCGACCTACCGCGGGCATGGCCTCGTCTTCTGAGCCGGGCTCTCCCGCGGAGACGGCCCGGCTGGTCCTCGAGCTCGCGGCGTCCCGGCCGCCGACCCTCGGCGAGACCCGCCTGATCTCGATCGACGGGCCGGCCGGGTCGGGCAAGACCACCCTCGCCGAGATGATCGTCGCGCGGGAGCCCACGGCGCACGTCGTGCACATGGACGACCTCTACGACGGCTGGACCGGGCTCGGGTCGGTCTCGCGCCAGCTCAGCACCCTGGTGCGGCCGCTCGCCATGGGCCGGCCCGGCTTCTACCGGCGCTACGACTGGCTGCAGGGCCGGTTCGCCGAGACCGTCGACGTCGAGCCGCCGCCGCTGCTCGTGCTCGAGGGCGTCGGGTCCGGCGTCGCCGAGCTGTCCACCATGATCACCGTGCTGGTCTGGGTCACCGCTCCCCGGGCGCTGCGCAGGGAGCGCGGGCTCCGTCGCGACGGCGACACGATCGCGCCGCAGTGGGACGGCTGGATGCGCCAGGAGGACGCCCACTTCGCGGGTCAGCGCACCGCCGAGCGCGCCGATCTCGTCGTGGACGGCACGGGCGGCCGATCAGCCGAACGGATGAACCGTGGCTGACCTCCTGTCGCCGCCGGTTCGCCGCCACTAACCTGCGTTCGTGAGCGCGGCTCCCTCCGTAGCGCTCCCGACCGGGCGGGTGGCTCTTCTCTTCACCGACATCGAGGGTTCGACCGCGCTCCTCAACCGCCTCGGTGACGTGTACGGCGACGTGCTGGACGACCACGACCGGATCGTGCGCGAGGTGTTCGCGGAGTGCGGCGGGCACGAGTTCTCCAACGAGGGCGACGCCTTCGGGGCCGCCTTCCCGGATCCTGGCGGGGCCGTGCGCGCCGCGCGCGAGATCCAGCGACGGCTGTGCGGCCACCCGTGGCCGGGTGATGAGCAGCCGCGGGTGCGGATCGGGGTGCACCTCGGGGAGCCCAAGGTCCGTGGTCACGACTACTGGGGCGAGGACGTCCACTTCGCGGCGCGCGTGTGCTCGGCCGCCCACGGCGGGCAGGTCATCGTGAGCGCCGCCATGCGGGCGACGCTCGCGCCCGGCGAGGCGACCAGCCTGGGCCACCACGGCCTCAAGGACTTCCCGACCCCGCGAGAGCTCTTCCAGGTGCTCGTCCCGGACGGCGGCCCCGCACGGTTCCCGCCGCCGCGGACCCTGTCGACCTACCACGACAACCTGCCCTCGATCACCCTGCCGCTCTACGGCCGCGACGGCGTGCTCGACGACCTCGACCGACTGCTGCGGGACGGCCGGCGGCTGGTCACGCTCATCGGCCCGGGCGGCATCGGGAAGACCCGCGTCGCGGTGGCCCTCGGTGAGCGCCTCGTCGAGCGCTTCCCGGACGGCGTCGCGTTCGTCGCCCTTGCCGCGACCGACGCGGAGCACGCGGCCGGTGCGATCGCCGACGCGGTCGGCGCCGCGCGTGGCGGCGAGGCCGACATCGCCGTGCTGGAGCACCTGCGCCAACGCCGGATGGTGGTCGTCCTCGACAACTGCGAGCACCTGGTCGACCGCGCGGCCGCCATGGTGGCCGAGATGCTCCGGCGCTGCCCGGGCATCGTCGTGCTGGCGACCTCCCAGGTGCCGCTCGGGCTGGTCGAGGAGACGGTGTGGCGGCTGGAGCCGCTCGCGACCGACGCGCCCGCGAGCGACCGGTCCGGACGCTCCCCCGCCACCGAGATGCTGGTCGAACGGGCCCGGGCGCGCGACGCGTCGTACTCCCTCGGGACCGCGGACGAGGAGCTCGTCGAGCGCCTCTGCGTGCTCCTCGACGGGGTCCCGCTCGCCCTCGAGCTGGCATCGGCGCGGATCCGGGTGTTCGGCATCCGCCGCCTGGTCGACGCGCTCGAGCGCAACGTGGACGCGCTCGCGAGCGACGACCGCGACCTGCCGAGCCGGCAGAGGTCGCTGCGCGCCGCCCTCGACTGGACGCTGTCGCTGCTGACACCGCAGGAGCAGGACGCCTTCGCCGCGCTCGCCTCCTTCGCCGAGGCATGGTCGATCGAGCAGGCCGAGGGGCTCTTCGCCGGTGAGCTCGACGAGATCGCCGTGTGGGGCGTGCTCAGCCGCCTCATCGACGCCTCGTTGGTCCTGGTGCAGGGCGACGGCCGGTTCGCGATGCCCGAGCGCGTACGACGGCACGCGGCCGAGCTGCTGGCGGCCTCACCCGACCAGGCCCGGCGCCGCCGACGCCACGCCGAGGTCGTGGGCCAGGAGATGCGCGAGGTGGCCCTCCAGGTGCACGTCGACTACCGCCGGATGCTCGCCAACGTCGCCGACCTCCTGCCGGAGGTGCTCCAGGCGCTCGCGTGGACGAAGGCGCACGCCCCGGACGCCTATCGCCACGTCGTGGGGCTGACGGCTCCCGGCCTCGCCAAGCTGGGGCAGCTCGCGGTGGTCGCCGACGACGTACCTCGGCTGGTGCACGAGGGCGACCCGCAGGACTACGACGACGCCGCGCTCGCGTTCGCGGACGGCCTCTGCCACGGGATGCGCTGGTCCTCCGACACCGAGGCCGAGGTCGCGACCTTCGAGCGCGCGGCCCGCGGCTACGCGGCGCACGGCGACGTGCGCGAGGCGGTCATCGCGGGGAGCCGGGCGGCGGGTGCGATGGAGGCCGACGACCGGATCGGTGCGGCGCTCGAACGGATGGACGCGCTCGCGCCGCTCGTCGAGGCGATCGCCGACCGGCGCTGGCGCGAGGAGTGGGAGCGTCGCGCGGCGGCGATCTTCGAGCTCGAGCCCGCGAGCCTCGCGCGCCGGCAGCGCGTCCTCGAGCGGTGGGGCGTCGGCACCGGGACCTACGCGGTCGGGCACGGCTACAACGAGGCCATCCTGGCCGGGCTCGGCGGCGAGACCGAGCTGGCACTGGTGCGCTGCGCGGAGGCGCTGCGCGACGTCCCGCGCCAGCAGCTCTACCTCACCCTCGACCACGTGAAGGCCGTCGCGTGGCTGCTCGCCGAGCTGCACGACGACGTCGCGTCGGTCCAGCTGCGTGCCGCGATCGACGCCGTCTACCAGGCTCGGACGGGCGCGGAGCACGGCGACGTCCTGCCGGAGTACACGCTCGCCTTCACCGCCTCCGAGCAGCGACTGAGCCCGGACGCGCTCGCGGAGGCACGGGCCCACGGCGCGACCCTGGCGTACGACGACCTGGTCGATCGCGCGCTCGAGATGACCGCCCGCGCGTCAGTGGGCGTCGAGGATCGCGCGTAGCTCGACGACGTCGGCCCGGGCGCGAGCGCCGTCGGAGCCGTGGATCCCCATCGCCGACAGGGTGCTGCCGTCGTCGAGGTCGAGCGTCGGCCACGGTGCGCCCGGCGACATCTGGATCCGCACCACCTGGGCCCAGGCGAGCTCGTGCTTGCGGTAGCCGTTGACGACGGTCAGACCGTCGGCGGACGCGGTGATCCGCGACCGTGCGAGCCCGTTGAGGAGCACGACCCCGACGCCGATGAAGAACACGACCGTGGCCCGCTGGAGCGGGCTGACCGCGTCCTTGGTCTCCTGCGGGAACGTGAACCACAGCATCCCGAACGCGCCGGCGAGGACCACCGCGAAGATCGGGGCCACCACCCGCGGCCCGAGCGGGCGGTAGGTCTTCGGCAGGTCGGGCAGGCTCACAGGCGGCAGGCGTGGATGTCGGTCAGCAGGATGGCCCGGGCGCCGAGGTCGTAGAGCTCGTCCATCAGCCGCTGCGCACCGGCTCGCGGCACCATCGCCCGCACGGCGACCCAGCCCTCGCGGTGGAGCGGGGAAACGGTCGGCCCCTCGAGACCGGGGGTCAGCGCGACGGCGTCGGTCACCTTCGACGCCTCGATGTCGTAGTCCATCATCACGTAGCTGCGCGCCACGAGGACGCCGTCGACACGACGCTTGAAGACCTCGAACGCCGGCGACCCGTTGCCCGCACGCGTGATCAGCACCGCCTCGGACTCCAGGATCGCCTCGCCGAACACGGCCAGCCCGGCCTGGCGCAGGGTGCTCCCTGTCTCGACGACGTCGGCGATCACGTCGGCCACGCCGAGCTGGATGCTCGTCTCCACGGCACCGTCGAGCCGCACCACGTGTGCCTCGATCCCGCGCCGGTCGAGGAAGCCCTGCACGATCCCGGTGTAGGAGGTGGCGATCCGCTTGCCCGCCAGCACGGACAGGTCAGCGGCGGGGTCGATGGCGCCCTGCGGCCCGGCGAAGCGGAAGGTGCTCCGGCCGAAGCCCAGCGTCATCACCTCCTCGGCCTTGGCGCCCGAGTCGAGCAGCAGGTCGCGACCGGTGATGCCGACGTCGAGGGTGCCCTCGCCGACGTAGAGGGCGATGTCGCGCGGCCGGAGGTAGAAGAACTCGACGTCGTTCTCGGTGTCGAGGAGGCGCAGCTCCTTGGAGTCCGAGCGCTGCTTGTAGCCCGACTCCTTGAGGATGTCGGTCGCTGCGGCGGACAGCGCGCCCTTGTTGGGGATCGCGATCTTGAGGCGGGTCATGGTGACTCTCAGAGGTGGGCGTAGACGTCGGAGGGCTCGAGGCCGAGGGCGAGCATCAGGACCTGGGTGTGGTAGATCAGCTGGCTGATCTCCTCGGCCGCCCGGTCCTTGCCCTCGTGCTCCGCCGCCATCCACGACTCGGCGGCCTCCTCGACCAGCTTCTTGCCGATCTGGTGCACCCCGGCGTCCAGCGCCGCGACCGTGCCGGAACCGGCGGGACGGGTCTGTGCCTTGTGGCTCAGCTCGGCCCAGAGCTCGTCGAACGTCTTCACGGGCAACCAGTCTAGGGAGTGTGGCGCTTGACCTTGCGCAGGGTCTGCGCGGTGAGCAGCGCCGCGGCGGCCGCCTCGTAGCCCTTGTCCTCCCGCGAGCCCTCCAACCCGGCCCGGTCGAGTGCCTGCTGCTCGTCGTCGGTCGTCAGCAGCCCGAAGCCGATCGCGGCCGAGTGGTCGAGCGCCACCCGGGTCAGACCGTCGGTCGCGGCGTTGCAGACGTAGTCGAAGTGGGGCGTGCCGCCTCGGATCACGACGCCGAGGGCGACCACGGCGTCGTACCCCTGCGCGGCGAGCGCCGCCGCCACCACCGGCAGCTCGAAGGCGCCCGGCACACGGACGACGACGGGCGCCTCGACCCGGTGGTCGGCGAACGCCTTCTCGGCGCCCGCGATGAGGCCGTCCATCACCTGGGTGTGCCAGCTCGCGGCGACCACGGCGACCCGGAGGTCGTGGCAGTCGGTGGGCTCTGCGGTCGGTGCTCCGTGTCCTGCCATGTCAGCTGACCTCCAGGTCGGGAAGGTGGTGGCCCATCCGGTCGCGCTTGGTCAGCAGGTAGGCCAGGTTGTGGTCGTTGGGGTGCGGCGTGAGGGGGACCCGCTCGGCGACCTTGATGCCGTAGTCCTCGAGGTTGTTGACCTTGTCGGGGTTGTTGGTGAGCAGGCGCACCTCACCGACGCCGAGGTCCTTCAGGATCTGGGTGGCGGCGCCGTAGTGGCGCGCGTCGGCCGGCAGGCCGAGGTCGAGGTTGGCGTCGACCGTGTCGCGGCCGCCGTCCTGGAGCTGGTAGGCCTGCAGCTTGGCGACCAGGCCGATGCCGCGGCCCTCGTGGCCGCGCAGGTAGACCACGACGCCGCGTCCCTCCGCGACGATGCGGTCCATCGCCTCGTTGAGCTGCGGACCGCAGTCGCAACGGCTGCTGCCGAAGACGTCGCCGGTGAGGCACTCCGAGTGCACGCGCGTCAGCACGGGCTCGCCGTCGGAGAGGTCGGCCACGTCCCCGTAGACCAGGGCGACGTGCTCGCTGCCGTCGACGGTGATCGTGTAGCCGTAGGCGGTGAAGTCACCGTGGCTCGTGGGCAGCCGGGTCTCGGCCTCGCGGATGACGTGGACCTCGGTGCGCCGGCGGTACTTCACCAGCTCCTCGATCGAGATCATCGCGAGCCCGTGCTCGTCGGCGAACGCGCGCAGCTCGGGCGCCCGCTTCATGGTCCCGTCGTCGTTGACGACCTCGACGAGGACGCCCGCCGGCGTGAGCCCGGCCAGGGTGGCGAGGTCGACGGCGGCCTCGGTGTGGCCGCGGCGGACGAGCACCCCACCCTCGCGGTAGCGCAGGGGGAAGACGTGGCCGGGGCGGGTGATCTCCCACGGCTCGGTCGCGGAGTCGGCCAGCACCCGCGCGGTGTGCGCGCGGTCGGCCGCCGAGATACCGGTGGAGACGCCGTCCCGGGCGTCGACCGAGATCGTGTACGCCGTGCGCATCTTGTCCTTGTTGTGCGGCGTCATGAGGGGGATCTCGAGTCGGTCGAGCATCGCGCCCGGCATCGGCACGCAGATCACGCCGCTGCTGTGGCGGATCGTGAACGCCATCAGCTCCGGGGTGGCCTTCGACGCGGCGAAGATGATGTCGCCCTCGTTCTCCCGCTCCTCGTCGTCCACGACGATGACGGCCTTGCCGGCCGCGATGTCGGCGATCGCGCGCTCGACGGGGTCCAGCCTCACCTTGTCAGTCATTCCGAATCAGCCTTTCGACGTGCTTGGCGATGATGTCCGCCTCGAGGTTCACCGGGTCGCCGGGCTGCTTGAAGCCGAGCGTGGTGCGGGCGAGGGTCTCGGGGATGAGGGAGACGACGAAGGTCTCGTCGTGGAGCTCGGCCACCGTGAGTGAGATCCCGTCGACGGTGATCGAGCCGTGCAGCACGACGTAGCGCCGGATGTGCTCGGGCAGCTCGATCTCGACGAGCTCCCAGTGCTCGCCGGGCTCGCGGCGCACGATCGTGCCGGTCGTGTCGACGTGGCCCTGCACGATGTGCCCGCCGAGGCGGGTCTGCGGGGTGCAGGCGCGCTCGAGGTTGACCCGGTGGCCGACCCGCAGCGCTCCGAGCGAGGTCTTGTCGAGCGTCATCTGCATGACGTCGGCGGTGAAGGAGTCCGCGCCGAGCGTGGCGACGGTCAGGCAGCAGCCGTTGACGGCGATCGAGTCGCCCAGCGCCGCGTCGGTGGTGACGGCCCCCTCGACGGTGAGGCGTACGGCGTCGCTCTGCTCCTCGATCCCGGCGACGGTGCCGAGCTCCTCGACGATCCCGGTGAACATCAGGCTCCCTTCGGGGGTTGCATCCGGATGCGGACGTTGGCCTCCGCGCCCTCGCCGACCACCGTGACGTCGGTGATCTCGAGGTGGAGGGCCTTGCTGATCGTGCGGATCCGGAGCGGGCCGATCGCCGGCTTGCCCGCACCGAGCAGCATCGGTGCGACGTAGGTGACCACCTCGTCGACCACCCCGGCCCGCAGGAAGGCCGCGGCCAGGGTCGGTCCGCCCTCGAAGAACACGTGGTGGCGGTCGTGGTCGGCGTAGAGCGTCTTCAGCGCCTCGAGCGGGTCGTGGGTGCGGAGCTGCACCGTTTCGGCAGCCTCGTCGAACACACGGCGGTCCTCGCCGAGGTCGCGCTGCCCCATGACCGCACGCAGCGGTTGGTCGGGCAGCGGCTGGTCGTCCGCGTCGCGCACGGTGAGCTGCGGATCGTCGACCGCCACGGTGTTGGTGCCGACCAGCACCGTGTCGCACTCCGCCCGGAGCGCGTGGGTGTCGCGGCGGGCGGGTGGCGAGGACACCCAGCGCGAGGTCCCGTCCGCGGCCGCGATGCGCCCGTCGAGCGTGGCGGCGTACTTCCAGGTGACGAACGGCCGGCCGTGCTCGTGCGCGAAGGTCCACACCGGGTTGAGGGCGCGGGCGTCCGCCAGGAGCAGGCCGTCCTCGACCTCGATGCCGGCTGCGGCGAGCGCCTCGAGGCCACCCCCGGCGACGGGGTTCGGGTCGCGCTGCGCGACGACGACCTTGGCCACGCCGGCCTCGATCAGCGCCACGGCGCACGGTCCCGTGCGGCCCGTGTGGTTGCAGGGCTCGAGAGTGACGACGGCGGTCGCGCCACGGGCCGCCTCGCCGGCCGCCGTCAGCGCCTCGATCTCCGCGTGGGGTGTGCCCGCGCCGTGGTGGTAGCCCTCCCCCACGACCGTCCCGTCCGGTGCCAGCAGCACGCAGCCCACCCGTGGGTTGGGCCGCAGCGGCACGCCGGGCGTCGCCGCGAGCTGCAGCGCGCGCAGCATCGCGTCGTACTCCTGGGCGAAGGTCTCCGCCACGCCTGTCCTCTCGGTCGTCCTCTGCTCGGACTCCGGGGTTCAGGGGCGAAGGGCGCCGTGGCAGCGCCACCGACGTCCATCACTCGTGCGTGCACTTCCCATCCGGACTTTGACCGTCGGTCCAGGACTACCAAATCGGATTTGGGCACCTGGTCAACCGATCGCTGGCTGCGATCGGGTCGCGGACTGAGGAACGAAGCGATCAAGCATCGACCCATCACCGCCGGCTCGGAGTTTCACCGACCCCAGAGCACGCGAGCTCTTGTGACACCAATGGTCGCACAGCGTCCGGGTATTCCCGCAACGTGTCCCTCACCACGGACCCCAGGATCCGCCGAGGGTGCGATCGCCCTCGCCGACAGCCACGAGCGGGGAAACCCGCAGTCGCGTCATGACTGCGGATCTCCCGGCTGTGGGGTCAGCCGGCGTCGGCGGCCCGGGCACGGAGGGCGGCGACCATGGCATCGGGGTCGTCGGCGGAGAACACGGCGCTGCCGGCGACGAAGACGTCGGCGCCGGCCTCGGCGCAGCGCTCGATGGTGTCCAGCGAGACACCTCCGTCGACCTGGAGCCAGGTCTCGACGCCGTGCTTGTCCATCAGGGCGCGGGCGCGACGGATCTTCGGCAGGCAGAGGTCGAGGAACTTCTGGCCTCCGAAGCCCGGCTCGACGGTCATGATCAACAGCATGTCGAGCTCGGGCAGCAGGTCCTCGTAGGGCTCGATCGGGGTGGCCGGCTTGAGGGCCATCGACGCACGGGCGCCGGCGGCGCGGATCTCGCGCGCCAGCCGGACCGGGGCCTTGGCCGCCTCGACGTGGAAGGTCACCGACCCGCAGCCGGCCTCGACGTACGCCGGCGCGTTGCGGTCGGCGTCGTCGATCATCAGGTGGGCGTCGAGCGGGGTGTCGGTCGACCGTGCCAGCGCCTCGACCATCGCCGGCCCGAAGGTCAGGTTGGGCACGAAGTGGTTGTCCATCACGTCGACGTGGATCCAGTCCGCGCCGGGGATCCGGGCGACCTCCTCGCCGAGCCGGGCGAAGTCCGCGTTGAGGATCGACGGTGTGATCTGGATGTGCCCCACGGGCGACCAGCCTAGTGGTCGGCGAGCCGCAGCAGCCCCTCGGCGTCCAGCACCTCGAGGGAGAGCGTGCGGTAGCCGACCTCGTCGAAGAGCACGGTGAGCCGGTCCTCCTCGACGTCGGTCACGACACCGCGGCCGAACTCCTCGTGCTCGACGGCGGCCTGCACCGGGTAGGCCGCCTCGCCGTCGTGCGGCTCGGGAGCCACCCCGGCCCGGCAGTTGTCACAGGCGCCGCAGCGCTCGACCTGCTCGCCGAAGTAGCCGACGAGGTACTCCGCGCGGCACCGGTCGGTCTCGGCGTAGGCCCGCATCATGTCCACGCGCGAGCGCTCGAGCTGCTTGTGCGCCTCGGCGACCTTCAGCACGCCGGCGACCTGCCGCTTCGCCGACGTCGCTGCACCGGCGCCCTCGACCAGGTCGAGCAGGTTGAGGATGCGGCCGGCCTTCTGCCGGCCCACGCCCGCCCGCTCCGCGACAGCGCGCGGATCGCGATCGCCGCGCCGGGCGGCGGCGAGCACCCGCCGTACGTCGGTCTCCTTCGGCACCGCCGGGGAGAAGAACCGGCCGAGGGACAGGTCCTCCGGCCGGTAGACCAGCGTGCCCACCGCAGGCTCGCCGTCGCGGCCCGCTCGGCCGACCTCCTGGTAGTAGGTGTCCGGCGACTCGGGCACCTGTGCGTGCACGACGAACCGGATGTCGGGCTTGTCGATGCCCATGCCGAAGGCCGAGGTCGCCACGACCGTGTCGACCCGGTCCGCCATGAACGCCTCGAAGGTCTCGTCGCGGCGACGGTGGCCCAGGCCCGCGTGGTAGACGGCCGTACGACGCCCGGCCTCCTCGAGCAGGGCGGCGTACTCCTCCGCGGCCCGCCGGGTGCGGCAGTAGACGATCCCTGCGCCGTCCGCCTCCCCCGCCACCTCCCGTACGACGGCACGCTGGTCGTCCTCGGTGACGACCCGGAGCACGTCGAGGCGCAGGTTCGGGCGCGCGAAGCCCGTCACGACCGTCCGCGGCGACCGCATCGCCAACCGCTCCACGATCGACTCCCGGACCGGCGGGGCGGCCGTGGCGGTCATCGCGACGACGCGCGGAGCACCGAGGTCGGCGATCAGGTCACCGAGCCGGAAGTAGTCGGGACGGAAGTCGTGCCCCCACACGGAGACGCAGTGTGCCTCGTCGACCGCCACCAGGCCCGGCCCCATCGCCGCCAGCGCACCGCGGACCTCGTCGTTGGCCAGCTGCTCGGGTGCCAGGAACAAGAAGTCGAGGTCGCCCGCAGCCGCGGCGGCCAGCACGTCCCGGCGCTGCTGCTCGGACTCCGCGGAGCTGAGCCGGGCAGCGCGCAACCCTCCCGGGGCGGCCTCGATGCTCTCCGCCTGGTCCTGCTGCAGCGCGAGGAGCGGCGAGACGACCACCGTGCAGCCCTCGCGGAGCACGCCGGCGACCTGGTAGACGAGCGACTTCCCCGCGCCCGTCGGGGAGACGAGGAGCACGTCCTGGCCGTCGACGAGCGCTCCCGTCGCCTCGGCCTGGCCCGGCAGGAGCGAGTCGTGGCCGAAGCTGCGGCGGGCGACGTCGCGGATCTTGCGGGAGGTGGTCACCCGCGACCCATTACCCGCAGGGCTGCTCCGTCAGTCAGCGGTGTCCGGGTCGCCTTCGTCACCCCTGCCCTGGTCATCGAGGCCTCGGGCGTCGTCCCGGTCCGCCCACTCCAGCAGCGGAGCGATGTCGAAGACGTGGTCGTCGATGTCGGCGTGCAGGTCGCCGATCTCGGCGAACCGGGCGGGCACGGTGCGGATGGTGAAGTCGCGCGGATCGGCGTCGTCGACCTCGTCCCACCGGATCGGCGTCGACACCCGCGCATCGGGCAGGCCGCGCAGGGAGTAGGCCGCGGCGATCGTGTGGTCGCGCGCGTTCTGGTTGTAGTCGACGAAGACGTGCGCGGGGTCGCGGTCCTTCTTCCACCACGTCGTGGTGACCAGGTCGGGGGCGCGTCGCTCGACCTCACGGGCGAAGGCCAGCGCGCCCCGCCGTACGACCTTGTGGTCGCCGTCGGGCCGGACCCTGACGTAGACGTGCAGACCCTTGCTGCCGCTCGTCTTGGGGTAGCCGACCGCACCGAGCTCGTCGAGCACCTCGTGGGCGACGTGCGCGACCTTGCGGACGTCGTCGTAGGTGGAGGCCGGCCCCGGGTCGAGGTCGATCCGCCACTCGTCGGGCTGCTCGGTCTGGCCGCGGCGACTGTTCCACGGGTGGAACTCGACGGTCGACATCTGCACGGCCCAGATCACCGAGCCCAGCTCGGTCACGCAGAGCTCGTCGGCGGTGCGCTTCCAGCGCGGGAAGAACAGCTGCACCGTCTCGACCCACGGCGGGGCGCCC
The DNA here is from genome assembly GCF_041321175.1 of Nocardioides candidus. Lineage (NCBI taxonomy): Bacteria > Bacillati > Actinomycetota > Actinomycetes > Propionibacteriales > Nocardioidaceae > Nocardioides > Nocardioides candidus. The sequence goes on from NZ_JBGGWC010000003.1 coordinate 41,702, forward strand.
GCGGGAAGGCGCTTCTGGTGCACCTTGTCGCCGGCCAGCCCCTTGGGGAACCGGTGCAGCATGCACGGCCGCTCCCACAGCGCGTTGACGATGCCGGGACCGACGGCGAGGTAGTACTCAACGACGTCGAGCTTGGTCGCGCCGACGTCGGGGAAGTAGACGCGATCCGGGTTGCTGACCCGGACGACCCGGTCGTCGACCTCGATCTCCACCGCCGGGCTCGTCATGCCGCGAGCCTAGATCAGCGCCACCCCAGCTCGGGCGCGACGTGGGTGAGGATCGACTCGAGCACGTGCGCGTTGTAGTCGACGCCGAGCTGGTTGGGCACGGTGAGGAGCAGCGTGTCGGCCGCCTGGATCGCCTCGTCCTCCCGCAGCTGCTCGATCAGCACGTCGGGCTCCGCGGCGTACGAGCGTCCGAAGACCGCGCGCATGTTGTCGATGTGGCCGACCTGGTCCGACGACTGCCGCTCCGCACCGAAGTAGGCACGGTCCAGGTCGTTGGTCAGCGCGAAGATGCTGCGGCTCACCGACACCCGCGGCTCGCGGTCGTGGCCGGCCGCGCGCCACGCCTCGCGGAACGCCTCGATCTGCTTGCGCTGCTGCACGTGGAAGGGCTCGCCCGACTCGTCGGCCTTGAGGGTGGAGCTCATCAGGTTCATGCCCATCTCACCGGTCCACCGGGCTGTCGCGTCGGACGCGGCGCCCCACCAGATCCGGTCCCGCAGACCCTCGGAGTGCGGTTCGATGCGCAGCAGACCGGGAGGGTTGGCGAACATCGGCTGCGGGCTGGGCTCGGCGAAGCCCTCGCCCTTGAGCACCTCCAGCAACACCTCGGTGTGCCGCCGCGCCATGTCGGCCTCGGTCTCGCCGTCACCGGGCGCGAAGCCGAAGTAGCGCCAGCCGTCGACGACCTGCTCCGGTGAGCCGCGGCTGATGCCGAGCTGCAGCCGGCCGCCCGAGATCAGGTCGGCCGCCCCTGCGTCCTCGGCCATGTAGAGCGGGTTCTCGTAGCGCATGTCGATCACCCCGGTGCCGATCTCGATGCGGTTCGTGCGCGCACCGACGGCCGCGAGCAACGGGAACGGACTTGCCAGCTGGCGGGCGAAGTGGTGCACCCGGAAGTAGGCGCCGTCGGCACCGAGCTCCTCGGCGGCGACGGCGAGCTCGATCGACTGCTGCAGCACGTCGGCCGCCGTCCTCGCCTGCGACGAGGGAGCGGGCGACCAGTGGCCGAAGGACAGGAAACCGATCTTCTTCACGACTGGTGCAACGTTCAACCAGTTCAGGCATTCCCGCGGCGGAGCAGCGCCAGGAACATCGCATCCGTCCCGTGCCGGTGCGGCCACAGCTGGGCGGTCCCCTCCAGCGGGCCGTCGGCCCCGCTCACTCCGGGCAGCAACGGCCGGACGTCCTGCAGCACGACGTCGTCGCGGGAGGTGACCGTAGCCCCGACCACCTCGGCCGTCTCGGCCCGCACCGGCGAGCAGGTCGCGTAGAGCACCACTCCCCCGGGACGCACCAGGTCGAGCGCACTCGAGAGCAGCCGCCGCTGGAGCAGCACCAACGTCAGCAGGTCGTCGGGGCTGCGCCGCCAGCGCGCCTCCGGACGCCGGCGCAACGCGCCGAGCCCGGTGCACGGTGCGTCGACGAGCACCCGGTCCGCCGTACCTGCTGCTATCGGGGGACGGGTGCCGTCGGCGGTGACGACACCTGTCACGCCGGGGGTTGTCCCGTCCGGACCGGTCACCGCGCGTCGCACCAGAGCGGCGCGGTGGAGGTGCTGCTCCACAGCCAGTACGCCGGCGCCCCGCTCCGCCGCCAACGCGGCCAGCAGCGCGGCCTTCCCCCCGGGCCCGGCGCAGAGGTCCACCCAGCGTTCGTCGCGCCCCTCGAGCGGTGCAGCGGCCAGCGCGATCGCGACCAGCTGTGACCCCTCGTCCTGGACACCCGCGCGTCCCTCGGCGACCGCCGGGACCCGCGCCGGGTCGCCGCCGTCGAGGACCACCCCGAAGGGCGAGTACGGCGTCGGGGACCCAGGCAGCTCCGCGACGGCAGCCCGACCGGGGCGTGCCACCAGGGTCACCCGGGGCGCGACGTTGTCGGCCGCGAGCAGCGCGTCCAGGTCGTCCCCCGGGGCGGCGAGGTCGAGCAGGTCGACCACCCACCGCGGGTGGCTGTGCTTGATCGCGAGGTGGTCCATCCGGTCGTCGCGCGAGCCGGCGGGATCCGGGGCGACCTCGGTGACCCACGCGTCGAGGTCGCGCTGCGAGACCTTGCGCAGCACCGCGTTGACGAAGCCGGCAGCGCCCTGGCCGACCTCGGCGCGAGCCAGGTCGACGGAGCTGGAGATCGCCGCGTGCGCGGGCACGCGCATCGCGAGCAGCTGGTGGCAGCCCAGCCGGAGCACGTCGCGGACCGCCAGCTCGACCTTGCGCAGCGGCCGGTCGATGCAGCCCGCCAGGATCGCGTCGTAGGTGCCTTGGCGGCGGATGGTGCCTGCTGCGAGCTCGGTCGCGAGACCGGCGTCGCGCGGGTCGAGCCGGGCACGCGCGATGACCGCAGGGAGGACCAGGTTGGTGTAGGCGTCCTCCGTGCGGACCACGCGGAGCACCTCGAGCGCGGCGGCGCGGGCCGGGTCGGCGGGACGACCCGACGGCCGACCACCCTGCGGTCGGCGGGAGCTGCGAGGACTGCGGGGTGCCGGCATGCGATCAGACGAGCGTCGCGCCGTCGGCCAGCCGTGCCCCACGGGCCCAGTCCGCGGCCGGCATCTGCTTCTTGCCGAAGGCCTTCACCTCGCCGAGGCGCACCGGCACCGAGCCGGTGCCCACCAGCACCTCGTTCTTCCCGACGCCGAGGACGCCGGGCGCCAGGTCAGGGCCGTTGCCGATGGGCGTGACCGGGCCGAGCTTGACCCGCTCCCCCTCGTAGGTCGACCACGCGCCCGGGCCAGGGGTGCAGGCGCGGATCCTGCGGTCGATCGCGACCGCGGTCTGCGACCAGTCGATGCGCGCGTCGTCGACGGTGATCTTCGGTGCCAGGCTGACGCCCTCGGCCGGCTGCTCGCGCGCCTCCAGGGACCCGTCGGCGATGCCGTCGAGCGTGGCGACCAGCAGTCCTGCGCCGCCCTCGGCCAGACGGCCGAGGAGGTCCCCCGCGGTGTCGGTGGGGCGGACGGCCTCGGTCATCACGCCGAACGTCGGGCCGGCGTCGAGCGCCTGCACGATGCGAAAGGTCGTCGCGCCCGTGATCTCGTCACCTGCCCAGATCGAGTGCTGCACCGGCGCGGCGCCGCGCCATGCGGGCAGCAGCGAGAAGTGCAGGTTGACCCAGCCGTGGGTCGGGATGTCGAGGGCGCTCTGCGGGATCAGCGCACCGTAGGCGACGACCGGGCAGCAGTCGGGCGCGAGGTCGCGCAGCGCCGACTGGAAGCCGGGGTCACGGGGGTGGTCGGGCTTGAGCACCGGCACCCCCAGCTCGGCGGCCCGCACCGCCACCGGGCTCTCGGTGAGCCTGCGGCCGCGGCCCGACGGCGCGTCGGGACGCGTCACCACCCCGACGAGCTCGTGCGGCGACGCCGCGATGGCGTCGAGCGCGGGCACCGCGACGTCGGGGGTGCCCGCGAAGACGACCCTCATCGTCCGAAGCCGCCCGTGGCGTGGGGGGAGACCTTGACCGTCGGCTGCTCGAGGCCGAACCACTCCGACTCGCGGATCTCCCTCATCGCCGCCTTGCGTGCCGCCTCGTCGAGCCGGTCGATGAAGAGCACGCCGTCGAGGTGGTCGGTCTCGTGCTGGATGGCCCGGGCCAGCAGGTCCGAGCCCTCGATCCGCACCGGGTCGCCGTGCATGTTGAAGCCGGTCGCCACCACCGACAACGCCCGGAGGCAGTCATAGGTCAGCTCGGGCAGCGAGAGGCACCCCTCGGGACCGTCCTGCGTGTCCGCGGAGAGGTCGAGCGACGGGTTGACCAGGTGTCCGACCTCGCCGTCGACGTACCAGGTGAAGACGCGCAGCCCCACCCCGATCTGCGGTGCCGCCAGTCCCGCGCCGGGCGCGTCGAGCATGGTGTCGGTGAGGTCGGTGACGAGCTGGCGGAGCTCGACGTCGAAGTCGACGACCTCGATCGCCTTGCTCCGGAGCACGGGATCGCCGAAGAGTCGGATGGGTCGGATGGCCACCACGGGAGTCTAGTGGTGCCGGCCGCGGACCCGAACGCCGCCGCGGGGCTCTCAGGATGCCTGCGAGGACTGCGACGCGCTCGCGCGGTCGGTCAGATCTCCAAGGGGTCGACCTGGAGGCGCACGGGGTCGAGCTTGCGCGCGGACCGGATGCGTTGCAGCTCGCCCAGGGCCGCGGTCATCGCGGCGCCCTCCGCTCGCGGCACCCGCACGACGGCACGCTCGGTCTCCGCGTCGACCGAGAGCGGCCCCAGCACCTGGGCGTGCTCGGGGAGCGCGAGCAGCGTGAGGGCGTCGTCGAGGGCGCCGGGATCGCCAACGAGGGTGGCCACCCGCGTCGCCGGCGGGAGGTGGGCGTCACGGCGCTCGTCGGCCTCGCGTGCGGCGAAGCCGGGCTGGTCCCACCGCACCAGCGCCTGCAGCGCCGGGGTGCCGGGGTCGCCGATCACCAGGGCTCGGCCGCCTGCGCGGAGCAGACCGACGGCGTTGGACCAGCGCCGCAGCGCCTCCTCCGCCGCACGCATGCTGTCGCGCGCGAGCAGCAGCCACGCGTCGAGCAGCACGACGACCGCATAGCCATCCTGCGCCACGGGCTCGGCACCCGGCGTGGCCACCACGATGCGCCGCTCGCCATCGACCTCCGCGCGGATGCGGTCGCCGCTCGACGTCACCACCGGGACGGGCGCGAACGCCCTGCCCAGCTCGTCGGCGGTGCGCGCGTCGCCGACCACCGGCGCCCGCAGTCCCCGCCCACCGCACTCGACGCAGGCCCACGCCGGCGCCTCGGTCGCGCACCAGCGGCAGCGGGGCGGCGACGTCGGCCCGGTCAGCTGCAGCGGTCCGGCGCACCGCTCGCAGCGAGCCGGGGTGCGGCACCGGTCGCAGGCCAGCCGCAGCACGTAGCCGGCCCGGGGCGTCTGCACGAGCACGGGTCCGCGCTCGAGGCCCCACCGGACCGCGTCGTGCGCCTCCTTCGGCACCCGCGCTGCGGCCGCGAAGGGGTCGCGGTGGCTCTCCACACCGGCCACGGCGACGAGGGCACGCTGACGCACGGTCGTCCGCGGGGCCGCGATCTCACGGGCCCACCCCGTGCGGAGCAGCTGGTCGACCTCGACGCTGCGGGAGAAGCCCGCCACCATCGCGGCGCACCCCTCCACCTCCGCTCGTTCGAGGAGCACCTCACGGGTGTGGGGGTACGGCGCCCGCGGCTCCGCGTGCAGGTCGTCGCCGTCGTCCCAGATCACCACGAGGCCGAGGTCGTGCACCGGCGCGAACGCCGCCGACCGCGTGCCGACGACGATGCGGCGGGTGCCCCGGCTGACCTCCAGGAACGCCCGGTAGCGCGGTCCCGGACCGGCATCTGCCTGGAGCGTGACGTGCTGGTCCTCGCCGAGCAGGGCGGTGAGCGCCGCATCGACCCGCGCGACGTCACGGTGGTCGGGCACGCAGATCAGGGTGCCCCGGCCGGCGCCGGCCGCGGCACCGGCGAGGTGGGCGAGCAGGAGCGGCCAGTCCTCGCCCGGCGCGACGCTCCAGACGGCTCGTGGCGCACCGCCCGAGCGGAGGTGGCCCAGGAAGGCGGGCGCCGTCGGATAGGCCGCCCACGCCTCCTCTCCCCCAGCCACCGGGGCCATCGCCGTCGCCGGCGCCGAGGGCTGCTTCTCGACGGTCGCGTGCCGCGGCGGGACGGCCAGGCGGCGTACGTCGGAGCTGACGCCCGCGTAACGCTCCGCGACCCGCCGGCACAGCTCGGCGACAGCGGGCGAGAGGACGCGCTCCGCGCTCACGACGCGGCGCAGCGGCGCCAGCCTGCCGTCGTGCCCGCTGTCCGCGACCCGCTCGACGACGAACCCGTCGACGTCCTGGCCCGCGAAGCGCACCTTCACCCGCACGCCCGGCAGCGCCTGCTCCGCCATCGTCGCCGGCACGAGGTAGTCGAACATGCGGTCGAGGTGGGCCAGGGGCAGGTCGACCACGACCCGCGCGACCGGCAGCTCCGCCGCCGCCTCCACCGGTGCCGCCTGCTTCGCCCGCCGCGCCCGGGCCGCCGCGCCGGACGAACGCGCCGCGGCGCGCGCCAGCCCCGGAAGGGCGGCGTCCTGCTCCTCGACGGTCACAGCCGTTGTCTACCAGTCACGCCGGACGCAAACAGCGCCGCGGCCGTCCGTCGTGGACGACCGCGGCGCTGGTGGTCGGTCAGATGCCGGCGGCAGCCTTGAGGGCGTCGGCGCGGTCGGTCTTCTCCCAGGTGAACTCCGGCAGCTCCCGACCGAAGTGGCCGTAGGCGGCCGTCTTGGCGTAGATCGGCCGGAGCAGGTCGAGGTCGCGGAGGATCGCGGCCGGGCGGAGGTCGAAGACCTCGAGCACGGCCTCCTGGATCTTCTCGTCCGGGATCACACCGGTGCCGAAGGTCTCGATGAAGACACCCACCGGAGCGGCCTTGCCGATCGCGTAGGCGACCTGCGCCTCGCAGCGACGGGCCAGACCCGCGGCGACGACGTTCTTGGCGACCCAGCGCATCGCGTAGGCGGCGGAGCGGTCGACCTTCGACGGGTCCTTGCCCGAGAAGGCGCCACCACCGTGGCGGGCCATGCCGCCGTAAGTGTCGACGATGATCTTGCGACCGGTCAGGCCGGCGTCGCCCATCGGCCCGCCGACGACGAAGCGCCCGGTCGGGTTGATGTAGAGCTTGTAGCCGTCGGAGGGGACCTGCGCCTTGAACTGCTCGAGCACCGGCTCGATGACGTTGACCTCGATGTCCTTCTGCAGCTGGTCCTGGCTGACGTCCTCGGCGTGCTGCGAGGACACGACGACCGCGTCGATGCGGACGGGACGGTCGTCCTCGTCGTACTCGATGGTGACCTGGGTCTTGCCGTCGGGGCGGAGGTAGGCCAGCGTGCCGTTCTTGCGCACCTCGGTGAGCCTCTCGGCCAGCGTCTGCGCGATCTTGATCGGCAGCGGGAAGAGCTCCGGGGTGTCGTCGCAGGCGTAGCCGAACATCAGGCCCTGGTCGCCGGCGCCCTGGCGGTCGAGCTCGTCGCCCGAGCCGCCCACGCGCTCCTCGAAGGCGTCGTCGACGCCCTGCGCGATGTCGGCCGACTGCGCACCGATGGCCACCTGCACGCCGCAGGAGTTGCCGTCGAAGCCCTTCTCCGAGGAGTCGTAGCCGATCTCGAGGACCTTCTGCCGCACCAGCTGCGCCACGGGGGCGTAGGCCGACGTGGTCACCTCACCGGCGACCACGACGAGACCCGTGGTCAGAAGCGTCTCGACCGCGACCCGGCTCTTCGGGTCGTGCTCGAGCAGGTAGTCGAGCACGGTGTCGCTGATCTGGTCAGCGATCTTGTCGGGGTGCCCCTCAGTCACGGACTCAGAGGTGAAGAGGCGTCCAGCCACGTTGTTTCTCCATTCAAAGCTGTCGATCGCATCGGGCGTCTTGCAGGGGGCTATCAGAGCCGATCGCCGGTCCAACGATACGAGGACCGGCAGGTGATGCGCGGCAGTCTCACGCAGGGGCCAGGCGGGTGGCCACCTGGTCCCAGATCACGTGGGCGAGAGCGCCTTTGCTCCCCCGCGGACAGTCGACCGCGGTGCCATCGGCGGCCAGGATAACCGCCTCGTTGTCCTCAGCACCGAAAACCGCGCCACCGCTCACGTCGTTGACCACGAGCAGGTCGCAGCCCTTGCGGGCGAGCTTGGCGCGAGCGAGCTCGAGCACGGACCCGCTGGCGTCGCCCGTCTCGGCCGCGAAACCCACCACGACGGTGCCCGGGGAGGGCCGGTGCGAGGAGAGCTCCTTGAGGATGTCGGGGTTCTGCTCCAGCGAGATCACCGGCGCGGAGCCGTCGTCGGACTTCTTGATCTTGGTGTCCGAACGGTGCACCGGCCGGAAGTCGGCCGGCGCCGCGGCCATCACGACCGCGTCGGCACCTGCGGCAGCAGTGAGTACGGCGTCGCGCAGCTCGGCCGTCGACTCGACCCGCACGACCTTGACGCCGGCGGGGTCGGGGAGGGTGACGTTGGCGGCGACGAGGGTGACCTCCGCGCCACGAGCAGCGGCCGCCCGGGCGAGGGCGTAGCCCTGGCGGCCCGAGGACCGGTTGCCCAGGAAGCGCACCGGGTCGAGCCGCTCCCGGGTGCCGCCGGCCGAGACGACCACGTGGCGGCCGGCGAGGTCGAGCGCGCCGGTCGTGGAGCCGGTCGCGGCCCGCTCGAGCACGTCGCGGCAGAGCTCGAAGATCTCCTCGGGGTCGGGGAGCCGGCCCTTGCCGGTGTCGGCGCCCGTGAGCCGGCCCTCCGCGGGCTCGACGACGAGGACGCCGCGGGAGCGCAGGGTCGCGACGTTGGCCGACGTCGCCGGGTGCTCCCACATCTCGGTGTGCATGGCCGGCGCCATCACGACCGGGCACCGCGCGGTCAGGAGCGTGTTGGTGAGCAGGTCGTCGGCGAGCCCGTGGGCCGCCTTGGCGAGCAGGTCGGCGGTCGCCGGTGCCACCACGACGAGGTCGGCGGACTGGCCGATCCGGACGTGGGGCACCTCGTGGACGCCGGCCCACACGTCCGTCGCGACCGGCTTGCCGGAGAGCGCGGCCCAGGTGGGGGCGCCGACGAACTCCAGCGCGGCGGCGGTCGGCACGACGGTCACGTCGTGGCCGGACTCGGTGAACCGGCGGAGCAGCTCGCAGGCCTTGTAGGCAGCGATACCGCCGGACACTCCGAGCACCACGCGCGGCCGGCTGCCCGGGGTCACGACAGGCTCAGATCACTCGGTGGCGTCGGCGATCGCGGCGTCGGTGGCGGCCGACGCGGCAGCCTCCTCGGCGGCGAGCTCGGCCGGGTCGATGTCCTCGCAGGTCAGCAGGTCCTCGTTGATCTCGCGGAGCGCGATCGACAGCGGCTTCTCCTGGACGTGGGTGTCGACGAGCGGGCCGACGTACTCGAGCAGGCCCTCGCCGAGCTGGGAGTAGTAGGCGTTGATCTGCCGGGCGCGCTTGGCGCTGTAGAGGACCAGCTTGTACTTGCTGTCGGTCTTGCTGAGCAGGTCGTCGATCGGCGGGTTGGTCACGCCAACGGCGTCGATGTTCGGGGCAGACACGTAAAAGGCCTCACGATCCAGTGGATGGGCAACCAAGTAAGCCTACCAACTCCGCCGCTGCATCGTGAACTTCGTGGTTGACGATGGTGACGTCGAACTCCGTCTCCGCCGCGAGCTCCTCCACTGCTGTCGCCAGCCGGCGCTCCCGCTCCTCGTCGCTCTCGGTGCCGCGACCGACCAGTCGGCGTACGAGCTCCTCCCAGGAGGGCGGCTTGAGGAAGACGAAGAGAGCCTCGGGCATCGTCCGACGCACCTGGCGCGCACCCTGCAGGTCGATCTCGAGCATCGCGGGTCGTCCGGCCGCCAGCGCCTCCTCCACCGGTCCGCGGGGCGTGCCGTAGCGGTGCCGGCCGTGCACGACCGCCCACTCCAGGAGCTGGTCGTCCTCGACGAGCCGGTCGAACTCCGCGTCGTCGACGAAGAGGTAGTGGACGCCGTCGGTCTCGCCCGGTCGCGGCGCCCGGGTCGTGGCCGACACCGAGATCCACACGTCGGGGTGGTCCTCACGGACCGCGGCCGCCACCGTCCCCTTCCCGACCGCCGTCGGCCCGGCGAGGACCACGAGGCGGCTGGGCCGGGCTGCGGCGTCAGTCACCCGGCGCGAACTCGCGCTCGAGGGCGGCGACCTGCTTGGCGCCGAGGCCGCGGACGCGGCGGGACTCCGCGATCCCGAGCCGCTCCATCAGCTGGGTGGCACGGACCTTCCCGAGGCCGGGGACGGCCTGGAGCAGGTCGATGACCTTCATCTTGCCGACGACCTCGTTGGTCTGCCCCTCTGCCAGGACGTCGGCGATCGAGGCGCCGGAGTTCTTCAGCCGGTTCTTGACCTCGGCCCGCTCGCGGCGGGCGGCGGCAGCCTTGGCCAGCGCTGCCTTGCGCTGTTCGGGGGTGAGAGGAGGCAGTGCCACGTACACGGATCCTTCGGTCGAACGGTCGAGCGCAGCCGGAATCGTCGAGCTGGGCGGCGGGGGCGGCCGCCAAGCCGCCACCCTAGTCAGGTCGCGCGCGGTGCGGCAATGCGGGGCCGTACGTCGGGACTCACAGGGCCAGTGGCGTCTTGCACACATCGCGCGCCTGTTGCTGCACGCTGCTCATCGCCTCGGTGGTCGTCGCCGAGACGAGTGCCACCGCGGCAGCGTCGATCGCGTCGCGCTGCTCCTTCGCCAACCCCTTCGGAGGGTGCCGACGCTGGTAGGTCTGCGGGTCGAGACCCGCGGCCTCGAGCGCGTCGACCAGGTCCTCGATCCGCGCGACCACGATCTTCCAGTCGTCGGCGATGTCGCCCGGGGCCTTGTCGGCGAGCGAGCGGAAGCTGGGCAGGGCCTTGATGAGGCCGGTCGTGTCCCCGCCCGCCGACAGCGCGTCGCCGATCGGTGCCTGCAGGGACTTCACCGTGTCGCAGTAGTCCTGGAACCGGTCCGGGATCGCGTAGGGGTCGTCGTCGTCGCTGCCGCACGCCGCGAGCGAGAGCACCGTCGACGCCGTCAGGGCGGCGACGGCGCACCTCAGCGCAGCACGGCCCCTCACCCGAGCAGGCTCCGCAGCTCGTCGTTGGCCCGCTGGATCGCGTCGCGCATGGCCGGTCCGTCAGGGCCGAGCCGGAGCACACCCCGCGAGGAGCTGGCGACCACGTGGTGCGCCGAGGCGCCGAAGATGCGGACGATGTCGGCCGCGGTCCCGCCCTGCTCGCCGTAGCCGGGCGCCAGGATCGGCCCGTTGATGGCGAAGTCGTAGCCCTCCCCAGAAGTCGGCGGAGTGTCGATGGTCGCACCGACGACCGCACCGAACGAACCCACCGGCTTCGCGCCGTGGTTGAGCTCGCGCAGGTGGTCGAGCATCGCCGAGCCGACCGTGCGGCCACCGAACTCGTCGCTGGTCACCGCCTCCTGCACCTCGGGCCCCTCCTTGTTGGAGGTCGCGGCGAGCACGAAGAGCCCGGCGCCGTTGGCCCGGGCCACCTCCACGAATGGCAGCAGCGAGCCGAAGCCCAGGTAGGGGCTGATCGTGATCGCGTCCGACGCGAGCGGCGACAGCGGGTCGAGGTAGGCCTCGGCGTACGCCTGCGAGGTCGACCCGATGTCGCCGCGCTTGACGTCGAGCAGCACCAGCGCGCCGGCGGCGCGCGACTCCGCGATCACCCGCTCGAGCACCGCGATGCCGCGACTGCCGAACCGCTCGTAGAAGGCCGACTGCGGCTTGACCACCGAGCAGTACGGCGCCACGGCCTCCACCGCGGTGAGCGCGAACCTCTCCAGTCCCTCGACCGAGTCGTCGAGGCCCCACTCGTGCAGCAGGCCGGCATGAGGGTCGATGCCGACGCAGAACTGGCCGCGCTCAGCGATCGCGGCAGCGAAGCGCTCACCGAAGGGAAGGGTCATTCCAGGCCTTTCAGGATCCGGCGCGGCCACATCGGGCCACCGTAGATGAGGCCCGTGTAGGCCTGGACCAGGTCGGCTCCCGCATCGAGCCGCTCCTGCGCGTCCTCGGCGGTCGAGATGCCGCCCACCCCGATCAACGTGAGCCGGTCCCCCACGCGCCCGCGCAGCAGGCGGACCACCTCGGTGGAGCGTCGGCGCAGCGGAGCGCCGGACAGGCCCCCGGCACCGGCCGCCTCGACGACCGACGCATCCGAGCGCAGGCCCGTCCGGCTGATCGTGGTGTTGGTCGCGATGATCCCGGAGAGGTCCTGCGCGACGGCGAGGTCGGCCACCTCCAGCACGTCGTCGTCGGCGAGGTCGGGCGCGATCTTCACCAGCAGGGGCACCCGGTCGCGGCCCGCGTCGGCGGCCGCCCGGTCCGCGACGTCGCGCACGTGGGCGAGCAACGGCGCGAGCTTCTCGACCGCCTGCAGGTTGCGCAGCCCGGGCGTGTTGGGCGAGCTGACGTTGACGACCAGGTAGTCGGCGTACGGCGCCAGCAGGCGGGTCGAGGTCTCGTAGTCCGCCTCGACCGCGGCCTGGTCGTCGTCGGGGACCACCTTCGACTTGCCGATGTTGATGCCGAGCAGCGGACCCCGGCGCCGGCGCTCCCGCTTGGCGAGCCGCTGGGCGACGGCGGCCGCTCCGTCGTTGTTGAAGCCCATCCGGTTGACCACCGCGCGGTCGTCGGGCAGCCGGACCAGCCGCGGCCTGGGGTTGCCCGGCTGCGCCAGCGCGGTGACCGTGCCGACCTCGACGTGCCCGAAGCCGAAGGCGCCCAGCTCCTCGAAGGCCTGCGCCGTCTTGTCGAAGCCGGCAGCGAGCCCCAGCGGGTTGGGGAAGGTCAGGCCCATCGCGTGCACCGCTCGGCCCTTGGGCCGAGGACCGTGCCGCAGCGCCGGACCGGCCGCGCGCAGCGCGTCGAAGGTCCGGTGGTGGGCGACCTCGGCGTCGATCCGCGACAGGCCGTGCTTGTAGACGGCGTCGTACAAGGTCACCGAGCGGGCCTCTGCTGCGCCGTCCACTCCTGCAGGGGCTTCACGCCGATGTCGCCGCGGTGCATCGCCTCGATGCCGTGCACCGCTGCCCCGAGCCCCTGCACGGTCGTGATGCACGGGATGTTGGCCCGCACCGCCGCCGTACGGATCTCGTAGCCGTCGAGCCGCGCCGATCCGCCGCTGGTGGCGCCGTGGGGCGTATTGATGACCAGGTCGATCTCGCCGTCGAGGATGAGCTGGACCGTCGTCTTCTCCCCCGCCGGGCCCTCTCCCTCGAAGTGCTTGCGCACCACGGTGGTCTCCACGCCGTTGCGGCGCAGCACCTCGGCGGTGCCCTTGGTGGCGAGGATCTCGAAGCCGTGGTCGGCCAGCACCTTGATCGGGAAGATCATGTGCCGCTTGTCGCGGTTGGCCATGCTCACGAAGACCTTGCCGCTCGTCGGGAGCGAGCCGAACGCCCCGGCCTGCGCCTTGGCGAAGGCGGTGCCGAAGTCGGCGTCGAGGCCCATCACCTCGCCGGTCGACTTCATCTCCGGTCCGAGCACCGTGTCGACCTGGCGGCCGTCGGGCGTGCGGAACCGGTTGAACGGCATCACCGCCTCCTTCACCGCGATCGGCTGGTCGGGCGGCAACGTGCCTCCGTCACCCTCGGCCGGCAGCACGCCGTCGGCCCGCAGCTCGCCGATCGTGGCGCCCATCATCACGCGGGCGCACGCCTTGGCCAGTGGCGTGCCGGTCGCCTTCGAGACGAACGGCACGGTGCGGCTGGCGCGCGGGTTGGCCTCGAGCACGTAGAGCACGTCGGAGCCGAGCGCGAACTGGATGTTGATCAGGCCCCGGACGCCGACGCCCTTCGCGATCGCCAGGGTCGCCTCGCGGATCCGCTGGATCTCCGCGTCGCCGAGGGTGATCGGCGGCAGCGCGCAGGAGGAGTCGCCGGAGTGGATGCCGGCCTCCTCGATGTGCTCCATCACGCCGCCGAGGAAGAGGTCCTCGCCGTCGAAGAGCGCGTCGACGTCGATCTCGACGGCGTCGTCGATGAACCGGTCGACCAGCACCGGGTGCTCGGGCGTGACCTCGGTGGCGCGGGAGATGTAGCTGGCCAGCGAGGCCTCGTCGTAGACGATCTCCATGCCCCGGCCGCCGAGGACGTACGACGGTCGCACGAGCACCGGGTAGCCGATCCGCTCCGCGACCTCGCGCGCCTCCTCGAACGAGGTCGCCAGGCCGTGCTGGGGGGCGATCAGCTTCGCCTCCGCGAGCACCCGTCCGAACGCGCCCCGCTCCTCGGCGAGGTGGATCGCCTCGGGGCTGGTGCCGACAATCGTGACGCCGTTGTCCTTGAGGCCTTGCGCGAGGCCGAGCGGCGTCTGGCCGCCGAGCTGACAGATCACGCCCGCGACGGGCCCGGCCGTCTCCTCGGCGTGCACGATCTCGAGCACGTCCTCGAGCGTCAGCGGCTCGAAGTACAGGCGGTCGGAGGTGTCGTAGTCGGTCGAGACCGTCTCCGGGTTGCAGTTGACCATCACGGTCTCGTAGCCGGCCTCGCTCAGCGCGAGGCTGGCGTGCACGCACGAGTAGTCGAACTCGATGCCCTGGCCGATCCGGTTGGGCCCGCTCCCGAGGATGATGACCGCGGGCCTCTCCCGCGGCGCGACCTCGGTCTCCTCGTCGTAGGAGGAGTAGTGGTAGGGCGTCCTGGCCGCGAACTCGGCCGCACAGGTGTCGACGGTCTTGTAGACCGGCCGGATGCCGAGCGCATGGCGCACGCCGCGGACGACGTCGGGCGTCATGCCGCGGATCTTGCCGATCTGCAGGTCGGAGAAGCCGTGGCGCTTGGCGTTGCGCAGCAGCGCCGGCGTCAGCTCGTCGGCCTCGATGAGCTCCTGGGCGGTCTCGTTGATCAGCATCAGCTGGTCGACGAACCACGGGTCGATGCCGGTCGCCTCGAAGACCTCCTCGGGCGTGGCTCCGGCGCGGATCGCGTCCATCACCTTCTTCAGACGCCCGTCGTGGGGCATCTCGATCTCCTGGAGGAGCGCGGCCTTGTCCAGGTCGACGAGCTCCTTGTGCCAGTCGAACGGGGCCTTCTTGTCCTCCAGCGAGCGCAGCGCCTTCTGCAGCGCCTCGGTGAAGTTGCGGCCGATCGCCATCGCCTCGCCGACCGACTTCATGTGCGTGGTCAGCCTCGGGTCGGCGCCGGGGAACTTCTCGAAGGCGAAGCGCGGCACCTTCACCACGACGTAGTCGAGGCTGGGCTCGAAGCTCGCGGGTGTGCTCTGCCCGTCGGGCCGGGCCGTGATGTCGTTGGGGATCTCGTCGAGCGTGTAGCCGATCGCCACCTTGGCCGCGATCTTCGCGATCGGGAAGCCGGTCGCCTTGGACGCCAGCGCGCTCGACCGCGACACCCGCGGGTTCATCTCGATGACGATCACGCGGCCGTCGCGCGGGTTGACGGCGTACTGGATGTTGCAGCCGCCGGTGTCGACGCCGACCTCGCGGATGATGTCGATCGCCAGGTCGCGGAGGTGCTGGTACTCGCGGTCGGTCAGCGTCATCGCCGGCGCCACGGTGATCGAGTCACCGGTGTGCACACCCATCGGGTCGAAGTTCTCGATCGAGCAGATGATGACGACGTTGTCGGCCTTGTCGCGCATCACCTCCAGCTCGTACTCCTTCCACCCGATGATCGACTCCTCGATCAGCACCTCGGTGGTCGGCGACGCGTCGAGGCCGGCGCCCGCGATCCGGGTCAGGTCGTCGGCGTCGTAGGCGATGCCGGAGCCGGTGCCGCCCATGGTGAACGAGGGGCGTACGACGACCGGGAAGCCCAGCTCGGACGCGGCCTTCTCGCAGTCGTCGAGCGAGTGGCACACGAAGCTCTTGGCCACCTCCCCGCCGACCTTCTCGACGATCGCGTTGAACAGCTCGCGGTTCTCACCGCGGTGGATCGCGTCGAAGCTCGCGCCGATCATCTCGACGCCGTACTTCTCCAGCACGCCGTTCTCGTGCAGCGCGATCGCTGCGTTGAGGGCGGTCTGGCCCCCGAGGGTCGGCAGCACGGCGTCGGGGCGCTCGCGCGCGATCACCTTCTCGACGAACTCCGGGGTGATCGGCTCGACGTAGGTCGCGTCGGCGAACTCGGGGTCGGTCATGATCGTGGCCGGGTTGCTGTTGACCAGCACCACCCGCAGCCCCTCGGCCTTAAGCACCCGGCACGCCTGGGTGCCGGAGTAGTCGAACTCGCAGGCCTGGCCGATGATGATCGGCCCGGAGCCGATGACCAGGACCGACTTGATGTCGTCGCGCTTCGGCATGTTTCAGGAGTCCTTTCGGCTCGCGGGGTCTCGAGACGGTCGCTGCGCGACCTCCTCGACCTCCGTGTGCCCGTCGGTCGAGGAGCTCGCTCCGCGAGCGTCACGAGACCCCATGAGGTCGACGAAGCGGTCGAACAGGTAGGCGGCATCGTGCGGCCCGGCGGCGGCCTCGGGGTGGTACTGCACCGAGAACGCCTTCAACCTGCCCTCCGCGTCGCGCAGCTCGAGGCCCTCGACGACGTCGTCGTTGAGGCAGACGTGGCTGACCGTGGCGCTGCCGTACGGCGTCTCGGTCGCCTCGTCCAGCGGCGCGTCCACCGCGAACCCGTGGTTGTGGGCGGTGACCTCGACCTTGCCGGTCGTGCGGTCCATCACCGGCTGATTGATCCCACGGTGCCCGTAGGTGAGCTTGTAGGTGCCGAAGCCGAGCGCGCGCCCGAAGAGCTGGTTGCCGAAGCAGATCCCGAAGTAGGGCGTGCCGTCGGCGAGCACGTCCTGCAATGTCGAGACGTCGGCGGTCGCGGGGTCACCGGGACCGTTGGAGAAGAACACGCCGTCGGGCTCCACCGCGCGCACCTCCTCGATGCTCGCCGAGGCGGGCAGCACGTGGACCTCGATCCCGCGCTCGGCCATCAGGGCGGGCGTCATGCCCTTGATGCCGAGGTCGAGCGCGGCGACCACCAAGGGCTTCTCGCCGGTCGGCACGTTGCGGGCCGGGACGACGTACCTCTTCTCGACGCTGACCTCGCCGGCCAGGTCGGCGCCCACCATCAGGGGCTGCTCGAGCACCCGGGCCAGCAGCGCCTCGGGGTCGGTCTCGTGCGTGGATATGCCGCAGCGCATGGCGCCGCGGTCGCGCAGGTGCCGCGTCAGGGCGCGGGTGTCGATGCCGCTGATGCCCACCACGCCCTGCGTGCGCAGCTCGTCGTCGAGCGAGCGACGGGAGCGCCAGCTGCTCGCCCGGCGGGCGGGGTCGCGGACGACGTAGCCGGCCACCCAGATGCGGCTCGACTCCGGGTCCTCGTCGTTGATGCCGGTGTTGCCGATGTGCGGGGCCGTCATCACGACGACCTGGCGGTGGTAGGAGGGGTCCGTGAGGGTCTCCTGGTAGCCGGTCATCCCGGTGTTGAAGACCGCCTCGCCGAACGTCTCGCCCTCGGCGCCGTAGGTCTCGCCACGGAACGTGCGCCCGTCCTCGAGAACAAGAATGGCCATCAGGCGTCGCCTTCCCAGAGCTTCCCGTCGAGAACCGTCGGACGTCCGCGCAGGAACGTCGCCTCGATCCTCCCAGGCAGGTCCATCCCGGCGTACGGGGTGTTCCGGGAGAGAGACGCGGACTCCGAGGCCACGATCGTTCTGGTAGCGGCCGGGTCGTAGAGCACGATGTTGGCCGGTCCGCCGACCTCGATCGGCTGCCCGTGGTCGGCCACCCGGCCGATCCGCGCCGGGGCGTAGGACATCCGCTCGGCGACGTCGGCCCAGTCGATCAGGCCGGGGTCGACCATCGTGTGCTGCACGATCGACAGCGCGGTCTCCAGGCCGAGCATGCCGAACGCCGCGGCGGCCCACTCGCAGTCCTTGTCCTCGTGCGGGTGCGGGGCGTGGTCGGTGGCGACGATGTCGATCGTCCCGTCGGCCAGCCCGGCGCGCAGCGCCTCGACGTCGCTCGCCGAGCGCAGCGGCGGGTTGACCTTGTAGATCGGGTCGTAGGTGGCCGCGAGCTCGTCGGTGAGGATCAGGTGGTGCGGGCAGGCCTCCGCCGTGACGTTCCAGCCCTTGCGCTTGGCGTCGCGCACGATCTCGACCGAACCGGCCGTGGAGACGTGGCAGACGTGCAACCGCGAGCCGACATGGGCGGTCAGCAGGCAGTCGCGGGCGATGATCGCCTCCTCGGCGACCGCGGGCCAGCCGGCCAGGCCGAGCCGGCCGGACAGCTCGCTCTCGTTCATCTGGGCGTCCTCGGTCAGCCGCGGGTCCTGCGCGTGCTGCGCGACGACGCCGTCGAAGGCCTTGACGTACTCCAGGGCCCGTCGCATCAGCAGCGGGTCGCTCACGCAGTGGCCGTCGTCGGAGAAGACCCGCACCCGGGCGGCCGAGTCGGCCATCGCGCCCAGCTCGGCGAGCTGCTCGCCCTGCAGGCCCACGGTGACAGCACCGATGGGGTAGACGTCGCAGTGGCCGGCCTCGCGCCCGAGCCGCCAGACCTGCTCGACCACGCCCGCGGTGTCGGCCACGGGGTTGGTGTTGGCCATCGCGTGCACCGCGGTGAAGCCGCCGAGCGCGGCGGCGCGGGTGCCGGTGTCGACCGTCTCGGCGTCCTCGCGGCCCGGCTCCCGCAGGTGGGTGTGCAGGTCCACCAGGCCCGGCAGCGCGATCAGCCCGTCGGCCTCGACCACCTCTGCGCCCTCCCCAGCGAGGCCGGCGCCGATGGCCGCCACCTTGCCGTCCTCGATCAGGAGGTCGGTGGGCTCGCCACCGAGGATCCGCGCGTTCTTGATCAGGTAGCTCACTCGTTGTTCTCGCTTTCGGATCCCCCGAGCAGGAGGTAGAGGACGGCCATGCGGACGGCGACACCGTTGGTCACCTGCTCGACGATCACCGACCGGGCGGAGTCGGCGACGTCGGCGGTGATCTCCATGCCGCGCACCATCGGACCGGGGTGCATGACGATCGTGTGGTCCTGGAGGGTCGCCATCCGGCGGCCGTCGAGGCCGTAGCGCCGCGAGTACTCCCGCGGCGTCGGGAAGAAGCCGCCCAGCATCCGCTCGCGCTGGACCCGCAGCATCATCACCGCGTCGACCTTCGGGATCACCGCATCGAGGTCGTACGACGTCTCGACCCCCCACGACTCCACGCCCACCGGCAGCAGGGTGGGCGGGCCGACGAGGGTCACGTCGGCGCCCAGGGTCTTCAGCAGGAGCGCGTTGGAGCGGGCGACCCGGCTGTGCAGCACGTCGCCGACGATCGCGACCCGGCGGCCCTCCAGGCCACCCTTCCGCTCCTCGCCGAGGTGGCGCCACAGGGTGAACGCGTCGAGCAACGCCTGCGTGGGGTGCTCGTGGGTGCCGTCCCCGGCGTTGACGACGCTGGAGCGCACCCAGCCGGAGTTGGCCAGCCGGTGCGGGGCGCCGCTCGCGCTGTGACGGATGACCACCGCGTCGGCGCCCATCGCCTCGAGGGTGAGCGCGGTGTCCTTGAGGCTCTCCCCCTTGCTGAGGCTCGATCCCTTGGCGGCGAAGTTGATGACGTCGGCCGAGAGCCGCTTGGCCGCGGCCTCGAAGGAGATCCGGGTGCGGGTGGAGTCCTCGAAGAAGAGGTTCACCACCGTGCGTCCGCGCAGGGCGGGCAGCTTCTTGATCGGCCGGTCGGCCAGCGAACGCAGCTCCGCCGCGGTCTCCAGGACCAGCTCGGCGTCGTCGCGGCTCAGGTCCGCCGCGCTCAGGAGGTGCCGCTTCACTCCGCCACCTCCCCCTTCGGCTCGATGGAGACGGCGTCGATGCCGTCCTCCTCCAGGTCCGCGAGCCGCACGCTCACCCGCTCGGCGAGCGAGGTCGGCAGGTTCTTGCCCACGAAGTCGGCCCTGATCGGGAGCTCGCGGTGGCCGCGGTCCACGAGCACGGCGAGCTGCACGGCACGGGGGCGGCCGACGTCGTTGAGCGCGTCGAGCGCCGCACGGATGGTGCGGCCGGAGTAGAGCACGTCGTCGACGAGCACCACGACCTTGCCGTCGATCCCGCCCGGCGGGATCTCGGTCGGCAGCAGCGCGCGGGCCGGCTTCATGCGCAGGTCGTCGCGGTACATCGTGATGTCGAGCGAGCCGACGGGGACGTCGTACTCCTCGACCTGGGACATGCGGTCGGCGATCCGGCGCGCGAGCGGGACGCCGCGCCGCGGGATGCCGAGGAGCACGAGGTCGCCCGCGCCCTTGTTGCGCTCGAGGATCTCGTGGGAGATCCGCGTGAGAGCCCGGGCGATGTCACGGGCGTCCAGAACGGTGCGGCCGGGTGACCCCTGGTGCGTCCTCGGGGTCTGCTGGGCAGACAAGGCTGACCGAACCTCCTTCTCCGCCTCACGGGACGGCTCGTTAAAGGATGTCGAACGTTGCCACCCTACCGCCGACCCGGCTCCGAGCTGAAGCCGGGTCGGCGTGTTCAGGCCTTCTTCAGTCGGGCGATCACCCCGTCGACGTCGGCCTGCAGCATCTCGCGGCGCACGAAGTGGGCGCCCGGGAGCTCGTGCCACTCGTGCGGGATCCCGCGCTGGGCCAGCAGGCCCCGGAATTCGCGCTGCCCGTTGCGGACCGGCGTCTCGTTGACGTCCTCGTCGAGCCCGCAGACCAGGAAGATCCGTTTGTTGCGGTAGCTCTCGAGCCGCTCGACGGGGTTGTCGGCGGTGACCCGGCCCTGGTCCCAGAACGGCTCGCCGTAGACGGTGCCGCCCGCGAGGTCGGTCCACTGTGCGCTCGTGTTGGCCCAGTGCACGACGAGACCGCCGTCGCGGCGCAGGCTGGCCGGACCGGAGTGGGCGCTGACCGAGGCGAAGTGGCCGTAGTACTTCGCGGCGTACTTCAACGCGCCGAAGCCGCCCATCGAGAAGCCGGAGACCGCCCGCCCGTCGTACTCGGCGTAGGTCCGGAAGTTGGCGTCGACCCACGGGATCAGCTGGTTGATGTGGAAGGACTCCCAGTTGTGCGGTCCGGCGTACGACGACACCGGGTTGCAGTACCACCCGGCGGTGCCGCCGTCGGGCATGACGACGATGAGGTTGCGGCCGGCGGTGAGGCCCTGGATGTCGTCCTCCATGTCGAACTTGCGGAAGTCCTGGGCGCCGCCGTGCAGCAGGTACATCACCGGGTAGCGCTTGCCCGAGGTGTAGTAGTCGCTCGGGAGCAGCACGTTGACGCCGGGCTGCCAGGAGATGTTGCCGGTCGCGAAGCGGTAGTACTCCATCCGCCCGAAGGTGGCGTGGTCGGTGATCGTCAGGCCGAACCCGTTGCCGACCGCCCGCGCGGGTGCGGCGCCGAGACCGAGCGGGACGGCCGAGAGGGCGGCTGCTCCCCCGGCGAGCTTGAGGAGCGTGCGGCGGCTAGGGGCAGGGTGGGTGGTCATCGGGTCTCCTCCCGGGCAGGCGTGGTGCCCATCCTCGGCGGGTGCGGTGGGGCGGTCCATGACCTCACGGGCCGAACTGACCCGCACCTTGGGCCACCAGGTGGTACACCTACCCGGGTGAAGCTGGCCGAGTTCGACAGGCCGGCCGTCCCCGTGGGGTACGCCCAGCTGATCCTCGACGTGGCGGCCACCCACGACGTCGCGGGCGAGGACCTCCTCGACGCCGCCGGCGTCCCCGTCGCGCTGCTCGACGACCCGGGCGCCCGGCTGACCGCCTGGCAGGCCGGAGCACTCCTCCACCTCGCCGTGGAGATGACCGGGGAGCCGGCTTTCGGCTACGAGCTCGGACTCCACAGCAGCCCGACCTCCCACGGGATCATGGGCTACGGCCTCATCAGCTCGGCCACCGTGCGCCAGGCGATCGCGCTGGGCGAGCGGTACATGCCGGCCCGGCTGCCGATGGTCAGCATGGCGCTCTCCGTGGACGACGACCGCGGCGTGATCGAGGTCGAGGTCACCGCGCCGGTGGGTCGCGTGCGACAGGTCCTGCTCGACCTGTTCCTCGTCGGGGTCTCGCGGATGGCCCCGGTGGTCAACGAGCGCCGCCGCCTCCAGGAGCTGGAGCTGTGGTTCGACGGCACCGAACCCGACTACTACGCGCGCTTCGCCGACCGGCTGCCGGTGGCCCGGTTCGCCATGGGCGCCAACCAGGTGCGCTTCCCCGCCAGCGACCTCGACCTCCCGGTCGCGACCGCCAACCGGGTGACGGCGACCATGGTCGAGGAGCAGTGCCGCCTCGAGCTCGAGCAGCTCGGGCTGGGGCACGACCTGGTCGCCCAGGTCCGGGCCGCTCTCCGCGAGTCGCGCGACGAGGTCCCCGACCTCGAGACCGTCGCCGAGCGGCTGCACCTGTCCGGGCGCACCTTCAAGCGCAAGCTGCACGAGCACGGCACGTCCTACCGCGAGCTCGTCGAGGCGACCCGGCGCGCGGAGGCGATGCGGCTGCTCAACACCACGAGGCTCTCGGTGGCCCAGATCTCCGCGAGGCTGGGCTACGCCGACGCCAGCAGCTTCACCCGGGCCTTCCAGAAGTGGACGTCGACCACACCAGGAGCCTTCCGGACCGACAAATGACGAGAGACCCGGGGATTCGCCGCCCGGGCCTCTCGTCACTCATACGGTCGGTTACTTGAAGGCGTCCTTCACCTTCTCGCCGGCCTGCTTCAGGTTGGCCTTGGTCTGGTCGACCTTGCCCTCACCCTCGAGGTCGTCGTCACCAGTCGCCTTGCCCAGTGTCTCCTTGGCCTTACCGACCTTGTCGTCGGCGGCGTTCTTGAGCTTGTCGTCGTTGCCCATGACGTCTCCTCGTTGCTCGGCAATGTGCTGACGATCTCTCGATACCCGCCTTCACGACGTCGATCCGGGGCGATCTGACGCTCATTCGATCGGCTAGATTCGTCCGCTTCCGTCGTCAGCACGCATCGCGCGCCACTAGCCTGCGAACTCCCGGCCGGAGACACCACGCGCGGAGGTACTCGATGGCGTTCGTGGGCAGGGTCAGTGAGCTGGCGTCGCTCGCCGACGAGCTGCGCCGCGCCCGCGCGGGCGAGCCGCGGGTCGTGGTCATTGAGGGCGAGGCGGGCATCGGCAAGTCCACGCTGCTCGGTCGCTTCGCGGCGGACCTCGAACCAGCCCACGTCCTGCGCGCGGGAGCCGACGAGGCCGAGCAGCTGCTCCCCTACGGTCTCCTCACCCAGCTCGCAGGCGACCTCCTGCCCGAGGGCGCGGTCCCGTCGGGCTCGCTCGCCGCCGGCGCCGCCCTCGTCGGGACCCTCGGCGCCGCCCAGGGCGCGGAGGGTCGCCCCGTCGTCGTACTCGTCGAGGACCTCCACTGGGCGGACCAGGAATCGGCGGACGCCGTGCTCTTCGCCCTACGCCGGCTGCGCGCGGACCGCGTGCTCTTCGTGATCACCCTCCGCCCGGGTGGGCTGGCCAGGCTCGGTGACGGTTGGTCACGCTTCGTCGCGGGCGACGACCGCGTCACCACGGTCGGCCTGGGCGGCTTCGGTCCCGGCGACTTGGAGGAGCTCGCTGTCTCGATGGGTGTTCCCGGGCTCGGGAGGGAGGCTGCCGAGTCGCTGCTCGAGCACACCGCGGGCAACCCGCTCTACTGCCGCGCGCTCTTCGAGGAGCTCACGCCCGACGACCTGCGGCGCGCCCACCGTCGGGGCGTCCGCGCACCGCGCGCGCTCGCGGGCGTGATCGCCGCCAAGATCAGCGTCCTCTCCAGCGACGCGCGCGCGCTCGCCGAGTCGCTGTCGGTGCTCGGCCTGCGGTCGTCCCTGACCACCGTCGCCGCGCTCACCGAAGTGGCCGACGTGACCCTCGCCGTCGAGGAGGCCCAGGCCGCCGGCCTCCTGCGCGAACGCATGAGCGCGCTCGGCCGCGAGGTCGCGTTCGTCCACCCGCTGACGCGCCGCGCGGTGTACGACGACCTCCCGCCCACCCGCCGCTCGCACCTTCACCAGCGCGCCTCCGACGTCCTCGGCGGCACGGCGGCCCTCGACCACCGGGTCGCGGCCGCGGCGGGCACCGACGACCGGCTGGCCGCGGAGCTCGAGGAATCTGCGGGGACCGCGGCCACGGAGGGACGCTGGGCGCAGTCGGCGACGTGGCTCGCCCAAGCGGCGGCGTTGAGCGCCGACGTGCGCGACCGGGAGCGCCGCCTCCTCGACGCCTTCGAGGCGTCGCTGGCCCCAGGGGAGGTCGGGCCCGCGACCCCGTTCGAGTCCGTCGTGCTGACCCTGGACCGCGGCGCGAGGGCCGCCGGCCTGCTCGGCCACCTGGCAGTGCTGCGGGGCGACGCCGCCGCCGAGCAGCTCCTCCAGCACGCTTGGGCCACGCACGACCCGGCGATCGAGCCGCTGGTCGGCGCCGCGGCGGCAGCTGACCTTGCTCTCCTGACCCTCATCGCGTGCCGGGCGTCCGACGGGCTGGTGTGGGCGGACCGCGCAGTTGCTGCGGCGCAGGACCTCAGCATCGACTTCGCGGGTGTGGGCATCGTGATGGGAGCGGTCGCACTCTCGTTGCTGGGCCGCGCGAGCGAGGCCCAGACCCGGCTGGCGATCATCCCCGACAGTGCCGAGGACCTTCCGGACCAGGCGAGCGACGCCCTCGTCATGCGCGGCGTCGTCCGCATGTGGAGCGGGGAGCTGCGCGCGGCGCAGGCCGACCTGAACCTGGCCGCTGCGCGCCGCCTCGCCGGGGTCCCCTTGCGCTTCCTGGGCCAGAGCCTCGGCTACCTCGGTGAGGCCGAGTTCCGCTTCGGCGCGTGGGACGACGCGGTCGTGCACACCGAGCTCGCGGTCTCGCTGGCGCACTCCGCCGACAGGGAGCTCGACTACCCGTTCGTGCACGGCTACGCGGCCCTGGTGCCGGCGAGCCGTGGTGAGTGGGAGGTGGCGCAGCACCACGTGACGATCTCGCGCGGCATCGCCGAGCAGACCCGCGTTGCCGGGCACGCCGCCGTGGCCACCCTCGCCGGGGTCCTCCTGGCCGCCGCGCGCAACGACCCGGCTGGTGTCGTCGACGCCACCGTGCTCGTGCGATCGGTCGGCCAGATCGAGGCCTCCGGCCGCCCGGGCATCTACGACTGGCGGCCGTGGGAGGTCGAGGCGCTCATCGGCCTCGGCCGTCTCGACGAGGCCGAGCGCAGGCTCGATGAGTTCGCGGGCGTCATCCCCGACGGTCTGCGGTCGGCGGACGTGGCGCTCGCACGGCTGCACGGCGCCCTCGCGAGTGCTCGCGGCGACCACGACGCGGCAGCGGCGCACTTCGCCGACGCTTGGAAGGCTGCTGACCGGCTCGAGCTGCCGTTCGACGTGGGCCATCTCGCGCTCACCGACGGCCGCCGGCTGCGCCGTGCGGGGGATGTCGGCAGTGCGGTCCCGGTGCTGCAGAGGGCCCGTCAGACGTTCGCCCCGCTCCGGGCCAGGCCGTACGTCGAGGCCTGCGAGCGTGAGCTGGAGCTCTGCGGCGTCGCCCGCGACGTCCGGCGGGACGAAGGCGACTACGGGCTCACGCCGACCGAGCTCGTGGTGGCGCGGCTCGTGGCCACCGGCAGGAGCAATCGCGAGACGGCAGAGGAGCTCTACGTCACCGTGAAGACGGTCGAGTTCCACCTCCGGGGGGTCTTCGCGAAGCTCGGGATCAGCTCCCGTCAGCAGATCGCGGCCCGGCTCGAGGGCCACACCACGGCGGCGCCCACAGTCGGCGCCCCGAGCAAAACCTAGGGTCGATCCTAGGGTCGTCATCGGGGACACGGCGACCTTCCGCGTGCCAGCGTGCCGGTCATGGAGCACGCCACGTCGCCGGCCCTGTCCGCCGAGGCCGTCGACCTCGCCGTCCGCCTCGTCCGCACCCCCGACGGTCGTCTCGAAGGCACGCTCCACCGAACCGACCAGGCCGAGGAGATCGCGTTCTCCGGGACGCTCGACCTCCTCAAGGCCCTCGAAACCGCCCTCACCGCCTGAACCCCTCGGGAGCCTCTTTCATGCGCGCCATGACCACCCTCGTCGCCGCCCTCGTCGCCGCTCCGATCCTGGCGATCGGCGCGACCACCGCTCCCGCCTCGGCCGGACCGCCGGCGTCCGCGGAGTTCCGGGTGAACACCTTCACCACAGGCGATCAGATCGGCCCGAGCGTCGCCACTGACCCCGAGGGCAACGCGGTGGTGGTCTGGTCGAGCAGCGGTCAGGACGGCGACCTCGGGGGCATCTACGCCCAGAAGCTCACCGCTACCGGGGCCCCGGACGGCGCGGAGTTCCGCGTCAACCTGACGACCGTCGGGGACCAGTTCGATCCTGACGTCGCGATCGACGCCTCTGGAGACTTCGTCGTCTCGTGGACCAGCATCGGCCAGGACGGCAGCGGCCTGGGCGTCTACGCCCGACGGTTCTTCTCGGGGAGCAGGACACCGGGCAGCGAGGTGCGGATCAACGCGACGACGGCCGGCGACCAAGGCGACTCGAGCGTCGCGATCGATGCCACCGGGGATTTCGTCGTCACCTGGCTCAGCGGCCCCGACCTGTACACCGCCGACGTCTACGCGCGCCGCTATTCCGCCACCGGCGCTGCGCTCGGCGGGGAGACCCTCGTCAACATCACCACGGCAGGCAGCCAGTACGAGCCCGAAGTCGCGATGGACGCCAACGGGGCCTACGTGATCGCCTGGACCCACGCCAGCGGCGGGGCCAACTCGGTCTACCTGCGTCGTTACACGCGGACCGGGGCACCTCTGACGAACGAGTTCGTAGGCGACCTGACCAACATCGGCTCCGAGTACGAACCCAGCGTGGCCATGGATGCAGGTGGCGACTTCGTCGTGACGTGGACCGGATACGACGGGGATATCGGCGAGGACGACCCCAGCGGGGTCTATGCGCAGCGCTTCACCGGGATCAGCTCGCGTCAGGGCCCTGAGGTCCTGGTCAACACTGCCACCAGCGGCGACCAGACCGGATCGAGCGTCGCCATGGACGCCGACGGCGACTACGTCGTGACCTGGACGAGTGACGACGCAGATCTCTCGGGTGTGTTCACGCAGCGCTACACCGCGGACGGCGTCCGCGTGGGGCGCGAGACCCGAGCCAACCTGACGACGACGAGCTCCCAGTGGCTGGCGCAGGTGGGGCTGGACGCGGACGGCGACGCGCTGATCGCTTGGGACGGCAGCGGCCAGGACGGCGACGGTCGCGGCATCATCGCCCGGCGCTTCCGCGGGCACGACTCCGTGGACCTCCAGCTCCACCAGGTCGACACGGCCGACCCGGTGCCGGTGCTGGGCACGGTCACCTACCGCGCGCGAGTCACCAACCTCAATGACGCGAGCACGGGCACGGGCATCGCTGAGATCGACGCCGCGATCGGCGCCGCGACCGGTGTGTACGTCGTCAGCACGATCCCCGACGGCGCGACCTTCGCCTCCGCCTCGGGTGCGGGCTGGACCTGCACGCCCGGTGCAACCACGGTGAAGTGCCGCTACGGGGGACCTCTGGCAGCCGACGCCGAGTCGTCATGGCTCGCCCTCACCTACAACGTCCCGTCCGCCGCAGGCCCGCTCGTGCACCAGGCACGCGTCTACGAGGACCAGCTCGACGCCGTACCGGTCAACAACGGCGAGACCGAGGCGACCACGGCCATGTGCACCGTCCACTTCACCCAGGCGAGCGTCCCGACCAACGAGACCGGCTCCGTGCTCCTGCAGGTGGACCGGACCGGATCGGGCTGCGGTGCGTCCAGCGTCGAGTGGGACACCGTCGCCGGATCGGCGACACCCGGCACCGACTTCCAGGGCAAGGGGGGCGAGCTCGCGTTCAGCGACGGGGACGCGACGCGCCAGCTGGAGATCCCGATCTACCCCGACGCGTTGGACGAGCGCCTGAGCGAGGACTTCCAGGTCCGCCTGCACGACCCCCTCGACCTGATGCTCACCCACCCGGCTCTCGCGACCACGACGATCGTGGACGACGACGCGCCTCCACGCATCAACTTCGTTACCACCAGCGGGGCGGGCGCGGAGCCCGGCGCGCTCGTCGACGTCAGCGTGCGACTGTCGGCGGTGTCGGGCGTGCCGATCACGGTCAGCCTCACCCGCGGTGGCACGGCGACCTCAGGAGCCGACTACTTCGCGCCCACGAAGCTGACGATCCCCGCCGGCCAGCGCAGCGCCGACCTCACCATCGAGGTCGCCGACGACGCCACCGCGGAGGTCGACGAGACCGCCGTGCTCACCCTCGCCGCGCCGAGCGACGTGGTCCTCGGCTCTCTCAAGACCTACCAGCTGACCATCACCAGCGACGAGTGACCACCGTCCGGCTCAGGAGCTCACCATGAAGTCACGCCTCACCGCCGTCGTCACGACGGTCCTCGCCCCGCCCCTGCTGATGGTCGTGGCGAGCGCGCCTCCGGCGCACGCCGGACCGCCAGCGTCGTCCGAGGTCCACGTCAGCACCTCCACGTCGCTCGACCAGTCCGCGGTCTCGGTGGCGTCCGATCCGGCCGGCAACACCGTCGCCGTGTGGCGCAGCGAGCTCCAGGACGGCAGCATCGCGGGTGTCTACGCGCAGCGCTACGGCGCTGACGGCACCGCCCTGGGCAGCGAGACCCAGGTCAACGTCACGACGGCGGGCGACCAGAGCGAGCCCGACGTCGCGATGGATGCGAGTGGTGACTACGTCGTCACCTGGACCAGCGACGGCCAGGACGGGAGCGGCACCGGCATCTACGCGAGGCGCTTCGCCGCCGACGGGACCCCGATCGGTGGCGAGTTCCGGGTGAACTCCACGACCGCGGGCGCCCAGACGTCGCCGAAGGTGGCGATGGACGCAGCGGGCGACTTCGTGGTGACGTTCACGAGCGATGGACAGGACGGCAACCTGACAGGCGTCTACGCGCGTCGCTACAACGCGTCCGGCACGGCGCTGGGCTCGGCCACCCTGGTCAACCAGACCACCTCCGGGAACCAGGAGGACGCCGACGTCGCGATGGACGCCGCCGGCAACTACGCGATCGCCTGGACCGGAAAAGGATCCGACGCCAGCCTCGGAGTCTGGGCCCGACGTTACGACGCCACGGGGGTCGCCCAGGCGAACGAGACCAAGGTGAGCTCCGGCGGCGGGCTCTACCAGGTCAACCCCGCGGTCGCGATGGCCCCGGGCGGCGACCACGTCGTCGTCTGGGACAGCTACAGCCAGGACGGCGACTCCGACGGGATCTACGGCCAGCGGTTCAACGCAGGCGGCTCTCCCGTCGGCTCGGAGACCCGGATCAGCTCGACGATCACCGGCAGCCAATATGCGCCGACCGTCGCCATGGACGCCTCCGGCGACTACCTCGTCGGGTGGACGAGCGTCCCGCAGGACGGGAGCGGCGACGGCATCTTCTTCCGCCGCTTCACGGCTGCGGGCGCGTCCATCGCCGGCGAGACGCGGGCGAACGCGACCACGCACGGTGACCAGGCGAACCCGGCCGCAGCGCTGGACGCCGACGGGGACGCCTTCGTGGCGTGGGCGAGCGACGGCCAGGACGGCAGCCTCCGCGGCGTCTACGGTCGCCGCTTCCGGGGTCCCGACCCGGTCGACCTGCAGCTCGACCAGGTCGACGGCACCGGCCCGAGGCCCGTCCTCGGGCAGGTCACCTACCGCATCCGGGTGACGAACCTCGAGGACGCCTCCACCGACACCGGCGTGGCGGCAATCGACGCCGCCGTCGGCGAAGCGACGGGCGTCCACGTGATCAGCCAGGTCCCGGACGGGGCGACGTACGCCTCCTCCTCGGGCGTGGGGTGGACGTGCACGCCTGCGGCCACGACGGTGACGTGCCGCCTCGCGGGTGTCCTCGCCGCTGGCCGGACCGCCCCGCGGCTGGCGTTGACCTACACCCTGGGCGAGGCGGCGGGCACGATCCAGCACCAGGCCCGGGTCTACGAGGACCAGCTCGACACCGACGCCGCCAACAACGGCGAGACCGCGACGACCGACGTCCAGTGCACCTTCCAGCTCTCGCAGGCCGGCATCCTGACGCCGGAGGCAGGCGCTGCCACGCTCGAGGTCGACCGCACCGGTTCCGACTGCGGCGCGGGCGGCGTGTCCCTCGAGACCGTGGACGGCACGGCGGTCGCCGGCGCCGACTTCGACGAGACCGGCGGAGAGCTGCTGTTCGACCCCACGGACGTCTTCCGGCAGTTCGAGGTCCCGATCCGCGCTGACGCGATCGACGAGTCGAACGAGCAGCTCCGCGTCCGTCTCAGCGACCCCACAGGCGGTCTGCTCGGCCGGCCGTCGGTCGAGGTCGTCACGATCACCGACGACGACGCCGCCCCGCGGATCAACTTCACGACCGCCAGCGGCACCGGGGCCGAACCGAGCGCGCTGGTCGACGTCACCCTGCGGCTGTCGGCGGTCTCGGGACAGGCGGTGACGGTCAGCCTGACGAGGAGCGGTACGGCGACCTCGGGCGCCGACTACTACGCGCCGACGAAGGTCGACATCCCCGCCGGCCAACGCAGCGCCGACTTCACCATCGAGGTGACCGACGATGCCGTGCCCGAGGTCGAGGAGATCGCCAAGCTCACCCTGGCGGCTCCGACCAACGTGGTGCTCGGCTCGCTCAAGACCTACCAGCTCACCATCACCAGCAACGAGTGACCGCCATGAAGCCACGCCTCGCCGCCACCGTCACGATGGCGCTCGCCCTCTCCCTCCTCACGCTCGTGGCGACCACCGCCCCGTCGGAGGCGGGACCGCCCGCCTCCTCGGAGTTCCGGGTCAACACCACCACGGCTGGGGGCCAGGACGACCCCGCGGTCGCGTCGAACGCCGTCGGGGAGTCGGTGGTGGTCTGGGTGGGCGCGGGGCCGGACGGTGGCACGGCGATCTACGCCCAGCGGTACTACGCGGACGGCTCCCCGCGCGGAGCCGAGCTCCGCGTCAACACGACGATCGGGGACAGGTCCTTCCCCGACGTGGCGATGGACCCTGCGGGCGACTACGTCGTGACCTGGACCAGCGCGGGACAGGACGGCAGCGGCGACGGCGTCTACGCCCGCAGGTTCCCGATAGGCCGGGGGGCGAGCGGAGAGGTACGGGTGAACCCGAGCACCGCCGGCGACCAGCACTTCTCCACGGTGGCGATGGATGCTGCCGGCAACTACGTCGTCAGCTGGACCAGCAACCTGAACGATGGCAATGGGGACGCGATCTATGCCCGGCGGTACACCGCGGCCGGGGTGGGGTCGGGGGCGACCGTCGTCAGTACGGCGACGCCGTCGTCCGGCACGCACAAGGACTCCGACGTCTCGATGAGTGCCGCCGGCTCCTTCGTCGTCGCCTGGGAGTCCTACACGCAATACACGGCAGCGATCTTCGCCCAGCGCTACAACGCTGCCGGAGCGCCCCAGGGCCTCAAGACCCTGGTCAACTCCGGTGACGACCTGGTCCGGCTGGGAGCCGTCGCCATGGATGCGGTCGGCCGATACGCGATCGCGTGGATCGACCAACCGGACTACACGCTGGTCGATGTATACGTCCGGCGCTTCAACGCGTCCGGCATCGCCCAGGACAGTGGGACCCCGCTCGGTGGTGCCACTGCCGGCAACCAGGTGGACGCCCGTCTCGCGATGGACGCCTCCGGCGACTACCTCGTCACCTGGTCGACCGAAGCAGCCGGAGACGGGGACGACGTGTACGGTCGCCGCTTCACCTCGACGGGGACGCCGCAGGGCGCAGAGTTTCGCGTCAACCAGGTCGCCACGGACAACCAGTACCGTCCGGCGGTCGCTCTGGACGCGGACGGGGACGCCGTCGTGGCATGGGAGACCGCAGCGCAGTACTCGAGCGACTCCGATGTCTTCGCGCGACGCTTCCGAACGCTCAACGCGGTGGACCTGGGCGTCGATCAGGTCGACGATGTCGACCCGGCGCCCGTGCTGGGCCAGGTGACCTTCCGCGCCCGAGTGACGAACGTCGAGGACCCGTCGACCGAGACGGGAGTCACGGCCATCGATGCGGGCATCGGGGCGGCGACGGGCGTCTCCGTGGTGAGCACGATCCCGCGGGGCGCGACGTACGTCTCCGGGTCGGGTGACGGTTGGACGTGCACGCCGGCAACGGCGAAGGTCACCTGCCGCCTCGTTGGCGCGCTCCCCGCCGGGGAGGTCTCCTCGCGCCTCGCGGTGACCTACATGATGCCGGCCGGCGCCGACACCGTCTTCCACACCGCCCGGGTCGACGAGAACCAGCTCGACCCGGTCGCGTCCAACAACTCCACGACCGTCGCGACCGACGTCGAGTGCGTCGTCCAGCTCGCCCAGGCCGGGCTCTCCGTCGCCGAGGGCGACACGGCCATGGTCCAGGTCCAGCGGACCGGCACGGGCTGCGGGCCGTCGAGCATCGCCATCGACACCGTCGCCGGCACGGCCGTCCCGGGCACCGACTACGACGACACCGGCGGGGTCGTCCTCTTCGGGACGGGCGACACCACCAAGGTGGTCCAGGTCCCGATCACCGACGACACCCTCGACGAGAAGGACGAGACCTTCCGCGTCCGCCTCAGCGAGCCCGACGGCGCCCTGCTCGGCCAGCAACGGGTCGGGGTCACGACCATCGCCGACGACGACGACCCGCCCCGGATCAACTTCACGACGACCGACGGCTCGGGCGGCGAGCCCGGCGCCCTCATCGACGCGACCCTGCGCCTCTCGGAGGTCTCCGGCCGGCTGGTGACCGTCACGCTCGACCCCTCCGGCACCGCCACGGTCGGGGACGACTACTTCGCCCCGACCCGGGTCAGCATCCCCGCCGGCCAGCGCGAGGTCACCTTCACCATCGAGGTCGCCGACGACGACGTCGTCGAGAGCGACGAGCGAGCCTTCCTCACCCTCGCCAAGCCGGTCGCCGTCACTCCCGGCTCCCTCGCCACCTTCCAGGTCTACATCACCAGCGACGAATAGCCCGCCAAGCACAGGAGCACCACGATGAAGCCACGGCTCGCCGCCGCTGTCGCCACGGTCCTCGCCCTCCCCCTGCTGACCTTGCTGGGGAGCGCGACCCCGGCAACCGCCGGTCCTCCTGCAGGCCCGGAGATCCGGGTCAACACCGCTACCGCAGGCGTGCAGGAGCGCCCCGCCGTGGCCATGGACGCGGTCGGTGACTTCGTCGTGGCGTGGTCGGGCCACGGAGCCGGCGGGATCAACGGCATCTACGCCCAGCGGTACGGCGCCGACGGGAGCCCGCGTGGGGGCGAGATCCACGTCAACACGTTCTCCAACGACACCCAGTACGGCGCCAGGGTCGCGATGGACGCCGACGGTGACTTCGTCGTCGTCTGGCGGAGCGTCGGCCAGGACGGCGAATTCTCGGGCGTCTATGCCCAGCGGTTCAGCGCCAGCGGCACGCCTCAGGGGGTCGAGACGAGGGTCAACACCACCACGACCGGCTCCCAGGACTCCGGGAGCGTCGCGATGGACGCATCCGGTGACTACGTCATCGCGTGGGCGAGCTCCACCCAGGACGGCTCGCAGAGTGGCGTCTACGCGCAGCGCTATCGCGCCGACGGCACTCCTCAGGGAGTCGAGACCAGGGTCAACAGCACGACGGCCGGTTCCCAGGACGAACCGAGCGTCGCAGCTTCAGCCGGAGGCGACTACGTGATCACCTGGACCAGCGACGGCCAGGACGGCGACGCCGCCGGCATCTACTCCCAGCGATACCTCGCAGACGGAACCACCGACGGCTTCGAGACCCCGGTCAACACCACGACCGCAGGAGCGCAGTTCTGGGCTCGGGCCGCGATGGCGGCAGACGGGGACTACGTGGTCGCCTGGACCGGAACCGAGACCCCGGGAGCGTCCCAAGGGATCTGGGCCCAGCGTTTCAACGCGAGCGGGGTGCCCGTCGGTGCCGAGGTCCACGTCAACACCACGACCATGTACGACCAGTCCTTGGCGGAGGTCGCGATGGCGGCCGACGGCGGCTACGTGATCACCTGGCACAGCCCGGACGGGAATGACACCGGCATCTACTCCCGCCGCTACAACCCGGCGGGTTCCGCGCAGGGAGGCGAGTCACGGGTCAACACCACGACATCGCTCATGCAGCGGCAACCGACCATCGCCATGGACGCCGACGGCGACTACGTGATCGCCTGGACGAGCGACGCGCAGGACGGAGACTCGTACGGCGTCTTCGCGCGCCGGTTCCGCAGTGCCAACGGTGTCGACCTCGCCGTGACCCAGTCCGACGACGCCGACCTGGTCGCGGTCGGAGCCCCGGTGACGTATCGCATCCTCGTCGCGAACCAGGAGGAGCCGTCCCTCGACGTCGGTGTGCCGGCGATCGACCAGGCGGTGGGCCTGGCGACCGGAGCCTACGTGGTGAGCACGATCCCCGACGGCGCCGACTTCGTCACTGGTACCGGCAGAGGCTGGGACTGCACCGCGTTCGAGTCCCTGGTGCGGTGCCGGTACGGCGATCCACTCATGGCCGGCGAAGTCGCCCCACCGCTGTCGCTCACCTACGACGCGCCCAAGCAAGCGGGACCGATGCTGCATCGCGCCCGGGTGTACGAGCAACAGCTCGACCCCGACACCAGCAACGACACCGAGACGGAGCGGACTGCGGTGCGCTGCTCGATCGAGCTCGCCAACCCGTCCTACCCGACCCTCGAGGCAGGCACCCTGTCGGTCCTGGTCACCCGCCACGGCTCGGGCTGCGGCACCTCGAGCGTGCAGTACGAGACCGTCGGCGGCACCGCCACCGAGGGCAGCGACTACAGCGGGGTCGCGGACACGCTCACCTGGACCGACGCGGACACCGACCTCAGCTTCGCCGTGCCGATCCTTCCCGACTCGATCGACGAGAAGACCGAGCAGCTGAAGCTCCGGCTCTCCAACCCGACCGGCGCCGTCCTCGGCCGCCGCACGCTCGCCAACGCGAGCATCGCCGACAACGACCCGCCGCCGCGCATCAACTTCACGACCACCAGTAGCACGGCCGGCGAGCCCGGAGCACTGGTGCACGTCACGGCCGAGCTGTCCGAGGAGTCAGGCCAGCAGGTCACCGTCGACCTCACCCGCACCGGCACCGCGACCGCGGGCGCCGACTACTTCTCGGCGACCAAGCTGACCATCCCGGCCGGCCGCACCTCGGTCACGTTCACCGTCGAGGTCGTCGACGACCTGACCGTCGAATCCAACGAGACCGCGGTGCTCACCTTCGCCGCTCCCGTCGGCGCGACCATCGGTGGCCAGCGCACGTACCGGCTCACCATCACCAGCAACGACTGAGGCACCTCAACCGGTCAGCACGCCCGCGACCAGGTTGATCGTGGTGGCGAGGATGGCGGCACCGAAGGCGTAGGACAGCAGGCAGTGGCGCAGGACGATCGACCGCAGCTTCGGACCGGTGACCGCGGTGTCCGAGACCTGGTAGGTCATGCCGAGGTTGTAGCTGAAGTAGAAGAAGTCGCGGAACGCCGGCTCGGCCGGCTCCCCCGGCTCGGCGTTGAAGTCGATCCCGCCCACGGGCGCGGTGTAGTAGACGTGCGCGTAGCGCGAGGCGTACATCAGGTGCAGCTCGGCCCAGCTCATGAAGACAGCGAGCAGCGCCACCGCCGCCGAGGCGACCCGGCCGTCGTCGCGGTGGCTGACGAGCAGTGCGACCGTGCCGCCGAGCCCGCCCAGGGCGGCGGTGACGACGACGAGCTCGTCGACGAGCGGGCGGAAGTCCTCCCGTCCGACGTTGGCCCGGGTCTGTGCGGCGTCGAGCGGCCAGAGCGCGAGCCAGCCGGTCGTCACCGCCGTCGTCGCCGCGGTCGCGATCCCGACGAGCACGCCGAGCTGCGCCCACCACAGCACTCCGCCGGCAACGCCGGCGGCCGCGCCGACCGCGAGCGCGATCAGCAGCCGGGCCTTGATGCTCACGGGCACGGCCGGGTGTCCAGCCGCTCGACGCCGGCGTAGACGTTCATCGTGTCGCCCCGGAGGAACCCGACGAGGGTCAGCCCGCTCTCCTCGGCCAGCTCGACCGCCAGCGACGACGGCGCCGACACCGCGGCCAGCATGGGGATGCCGGCCATCACCGCCTTCTGCACGAGCTCGAACGAGGCCCGCCCGCTGACCATCAGCACCTTGCCCCGCAACGGCAGCTGGCCCTCACGGGCGGCGTGGCCGAGCACCTTGTCGACGGCGTTGTGGCGACCCACGTCCTCGCGCAGGCAGAGCAGCTCGCCGTCGGCGGAGAAGAGCCCGGCGGCGTGCAGGCCGCCGGTGCGGTCGAAGACGTCCTGCGCGGCGCGCAACCGGTCCGGCAGCGCCGCCAGCACCGCGGGTGACAGGCGGACGGGGTCGTCGGCGACCGACCAGGCCGACGCCGTACGCACGGCGTCGAGGCTCGCCTTGCCGCACACGCCGCAGGAAGAGGTCGTGTAGAAGCTCCGCTCGAGCGAGGCGTCGGGACGGGGCACCTCGGGCGCGAGACCGATGTCGACCACGTTGTAGGTGTTGATCCCCTCGGCCGTCGCACCCGCGCAGTAGCGGGCGGTGACCACGTCGCCGGCCGCGTGCACGACCCCCTCGCTGACCAGGAAGCCCACCGCGAGGTCGAAGTCGTCGCCCGGGGTCCGCATCGTCACCGTGAGCGGCCGGCCGTCGAGCCGGATCTCCATCGGCTCCTCCGCCGCCAGCGTGTCGGGCCGCCTGCTGACCTCGCCGTCCCGGATCCGTACGACGGGACGGCGTGCGGTCACTCTGCCCATGGCTCCAGCCGTACGACGATCCCCTTGTACGTCGGCGTGTTGCTCGCGTCGGCGACGGAGTCCAGCGCGACCAGCACGTTGGCCTCCGGGTAGTAGGCGGCCGCGGAGCCCCGGGCGGTCGGGTAGGACACCGTGCGGACCTTCTCGAGCCGACGCTCGGTGCCGTCGTCGCCCACACTGACGACATCGACGAGCGTCTGGTCGTCGAGGCCGAGCTCGAGAAGGTCCTCGGGATTGACGAACACGACCTGTCGGGAGTCGTGGATGCCGCGGTAGCGGTCGTTCAGCGCATAGGGGACGGTGTTCCACTGGTCGTGCGAACGGATCGACTGCAGCACCAGGTGGCCGGGCGGCGCCTCGATCATCGCGAAGTCGTTGCAGCTGAAGACCGCCTTGCCGCTGGGCGTCTTGTAGACGCCGCTGTTGACCGGGCTGGGCAGCCGGAAGCCTCCAGGTCGCGCCACCCGCTCGTTGAAGTCCTCGAAGTCCGGCACGACGCGCGCGATGCGGTCGCGGATGAGGTTGTAGTCGCGCTCGAAGTCCTCCCACGGGACCGACCCGCCCTCGCCCAGGGTGCGCCGGGCGAGCCGGCAGATGATCGCGACCTCGCTGAGCAGGTGCTTCGAGGCAGGGGCCAGCTTGCCGCGCGAGGAGTGCACCTCGCTCATCGAGTCCTCCACGGTGACGAACTGCTCCCCGGTCTCCTGCACGTCCCGGTCGCTGCGCCCCAGGGTCGGGAGGATCAGCGCCGTCTCGCCGACCACGGTGTGGGACCGGTTGAGCTTCGTGGAGACCTGGACCGTCAACCGGCACCTCCGCAGGGCCTCCTCGGTCACCGCACTGTCGGACATGGCTCGGACGAAGTTGCCGGCGACGCCCATGAAGACCTTCGCCTTCCCGTCACGCATCGCGCGGACCCCGCGCACGGAGTCGTAGCCGTCCTCGGTCGGGGGCGTGAAGCCGAACTCCTCCCCGAGGGCATCGATCCACGGCGGCACCTGCTCCCAGATGCCCATCGTGCGGTCGCCCTGCACGTTGCTGTGACCGCGGACGGGGCACACCCCGGCACCCGGCTTCCCGATGCTGCCCTTGAGCAGCAGCAGGTTGACGATCTCGCGGATCGTCGGCACGCCGTGACGGTGCTGGGTCAGGCCCATCGCCCAGCACACGATGATCTTGTCGCTGGCGACGATCCGCTCGTGCAGCTCCTCGATCTCGGCGCGGGTCAGCCCGGTCGCGCGGAGCACGTCGTCCCACTCCGTCGTCCGCACGTGCGCGGCGAACTCCTCGAACCCGGTCGTGTCGCGCGCGATGAACTCCTGGTCGAGCACTGTGCCGGGCGACTCGTCCTCGGCCTCGAGCAACAGCCGGTTGAGCGCCTGGAAGAGCGCGAGGTCGCCGCCGAGCCTGATCTGCAGGAACTGGTCCGCGATCGTCGTGCCGCGGCCGACGACGCCGCTCGGCCGCTGGGGGTTCTTGAACCGCTTCAGCCCGGCCTCCGGCAGCGGGTTGACCGCGACGACGGAGCCGCCGTTGTGCTTGGTCTGCTCGAGCGCCGTGAGCATCCGCGGGTGGTTGGTGCCCGGGTTCTGCCCGACGACCAGCACCAGGTCGGCCTCGTGGATGTCGTCGAGCGAGACCGATCCCTTGCCGATCCCGAGCGTCGTCCCGAGCGCCGATCCGCTGGACTCGTGGCACATGTTCGAGCAGTCCGGGAGGTTGTTGGTGCCGTAGAGCCGGGCGAACAGCTGCAGGAGGAAGGCGCCCTCGTTGTTGAGCCGTCCCGACGTGTAGAACATCGCCTCGTCCGGCGAGTCCAGCCCGTTGAGCTCGTCGGCGATCAGCCCGATCGCGTCGTCCCAGTCGATCGGCTCGTAGTGGGTGCCGCCGGGCCGCTTGACCATCGGCTCGGTCAACCGGCCCTGCTGGTTGAGCCAGTGGTCGGTCTGCCGGTCGAGCTCGGCGACCGGGTGCTCCGCGAAGAACTCGCGCGTCACCCGCCTCGTCGTCGCCTCGTCGTTGACGTGCTTGGCGCCGTTCTCGCAGTACTCGTTCTTGTGCCGCTTGTGCGGCTCGGGCCATGCGCAACCAGGGCAGTCGATGCCGTCGACCTGGTTGAGGTTGAGCAGCGTGAGGGCCGTACGCCGTGGGCTCGTCTGCGACAGGGAGTACTGCATCGCGTGCGCGACGGCCGGCACGCCGGCGGCCCAGCTCTTCGGAGGCGAGACGGAGAGGTCGTCCGTCGGGTCCTCGATCTCGGCCATGTGCGCTCTCCTCCGGCTCTCGCCCTCGTCGTGCTGCGGGCAGTACCCCTCCCGACAGTCTCGCAACGAGGTGGTTGGTGTCGATGACCTAGGGTCGGGACGTGGCCACCTCGGAGCCCAGCACCCGGTCCAACGGCGGCGAGAGCCTGCTCACCGTCGCGATCGCGTTCGCCGCCAACCTCCTGATCGCACTGGCCAAGACCGTCGCCGCCGTCGTCACCGGTTCGGCGTCGATGACGGCGGAGGCCGCCCACTCCTGGGCCGACACCGGCAACGAGGTGTTCCTGCTCGTCGGCGAGCGCCGGTCGGCGAGACCTCCGGACGCCGAGCGGCCCCTCGGCTACGGCCGGACCGGCTACGTGTGGTCGATGTTCG
Organism: Nocardioides candidus; assembly: GCF_041321175.1. Taxonomy (NCBI): domain Bacteria; kingdom Bacillati; phylum Actinomycetota; class Actinomycetes; order Propionibacteriales; family Nocardioidaceae; genus Nocardioides; species Nocardioides candidus. The sequence continues at coordinate 80,770 of NZ_JBGGWC010000003.1, forward strand.
CGGCGTTCGGCCTCTTCAGCGTCGGCGCTGCCGTCTCCGTCTGGCACGGGATCCAGGCGCTCTCCGAGGGCGAGGCGGAGACCTCGTACACCTGGGCCTACGTCGTCCTCGGCGTGGCCTTCGTCCTCGAGGGTGTGTCCTTCGTGCAGGCCCTGCGCCAGACCCGGGCCGGGGCGTCCGCACGGCGCATCCACCCGCTGCGCTACATCCAGCTGACCTCCAACCCGCTGTTGCGTGCGGTCTTCGCGGAGGACCTCGCCGCCCTGGTCGGGATCGTGATCGCCGCGCTCGGGATCTTCCTGCACCAGGCCACCGGCGACCCCGCCTGGGACGCGATGGGCTCGATCGCCGTCGGCGTGCTGCTCGGCGCCGTCGCGCTCTTCCTGATCAGCCGCAACATGGACTTCCTCACCGGTGAGTCCGTCACCCCGCTCGCCCGCAACCGGGCGCTCACCGCGCTCCTCGAGCACCCCGAGATCGAACGGGTGAGCGGCCTGCACATGGAGTGGGTCGGCGCGGACCGGATCTTCCTGGTCGCCGCGGTCGACCTCGTCGGCGACGACGCCGAGTCCGACGTGGCCGCCCGCCTCAACCAGCTCGAGGACGCTCTCAACGAGCGTCCCGAGATCGAGCGCGCGGTGCTCACGCTCACGCGGCCCGACGACCCGACGTCGCTTCGCCCCCAAGAGCTGCCGCGCTGGTACAAGATGAGCTGATGGAGCCAGGACCAGCCCCCGACCGGGCCGTCGCAGTCGCTGAGCTGGTCGGCGCACTGCCCGACGGCGTGGTGGTGACGGGCGCGACGGAGGTCGAGAAGTATCGCGAGGACTTCGCGCGCGACGGCTCCGCCGGCACTCCGGTCGCGGTCGTGCGGGCCCAGACCGCCGACCAGGTCCAGGCCGCCGTGCGGTGGGCGGCCGCCCACCGCGTCCCGGTGGTGCCCCGTGGTGCGGGCACGGGACTGTCCGGCGGTTCCTCGGCAGTGGACGGGGGCATCACCATCTCGCTCGACGCGATGCGCGCGATCGAGATCGACCCGGCGTCGCAGGTGGCGATCGTCGAGCCCGGCGCGCTCAACGTCGACGTGAAGCGCGCGGCGGCCGAGCACGGTCTGTGGTACCCACCCGACCCGTCGTCCTTCGAGATCTGCTCCATCGGCGGCAACCTGGCGACCAACGCCGGCGGCCTGTGCTGCGTGAAGTACGGCGTCACGACCGACTACGTGCTCGGCATGGACGTCGTGCTGGCCGACGGCAGCCTGGTGCGCCTGGGCGGCAAGCAGATCAAGGATGTCGCTGGCCTGTCGCTGATGAAGCTGTTCGTCGGCAGCGAGGGCACGCTCGGGGTGATCACCCGCGCCGTGCTGCGGCTGATCCCCGGGCAGGTGGCCGGCGCGACCCTGGTCAGCAGCTTCGCGACGATGACGGCCGCGTCGGAGGCGGTCGTGGCGATCCGCAACCGGGTGCGCGCGTCGATGCTCGAGCTGATGGACAACACCACGATCAACGCCGTGGAGGACTGGCGCTCCCACGGCCTGGACCGGTCGACGGGCGCGTTGCTCATCGCCCAGTCCGACGCCCCGGGCCAGGCGTGCAGCGCCGAGATCGCGGTGATCGAGGAGTGCTGCACGGCGGCGGGAGCCACCGAGTCCTTCACGACGACCGATGCCGAGGAGGCCGCCCTCTTCGTGGCCGGTCGCCGCAACGCCTTCCACGCCCTCGAGCAGCGCGGGAGCGTGCTCTTCGAGGACGTCGGGGTGCCGGTGCCCGTCCTGCCCGACCTCGTCGACGGCATCGCGGGGATCGCCGACGGCTGCGGCGTCGAGATCGCCCTCGTGGCGCACGCCGGCGACGGCAACACCCACCCGATCGTCGTCTACGACGCCGCCGACGCGGCATCCGTCGCAGGCGCCCGCAAGGCCTTCGACGAGGTGATGGCCCTCGCCATCCGGCTCGGCGGCACGATCACCGGCGAGCACGGCGTCGGACGCGCCAAGCGGGGCGCCCTGCCCGCCCAGCTCGGCGACGACGTGATCGCCCTGACCTGGCGGGTCAAGGACGCCCTCGACCCCGACGGCATCCTCAACCCCGGCGCGGTGCTGCAACCCCGCGCCGGCGGTCGCCCCTGACCGGCGCCGGCTACAGCGCCTGCGCCATCGCCGCGCACGCGCTGAGCCACGACCGCCGGGTCGCCTCCGACAGCTTCCCGTAGGGCACCACCGAGCCCGAGACGAGCGCGGCGTCGTACGGCACCCGGTGCACCGACCGGGTGCGCTGCTCGTAGACGCTCACCAGGTCCTCGGCGAGGCCGCGGTCGACCTTCGGGCTCGGGTCCGACAAGACGGTGATCGTCCTGCGCTTCAGGTCGGCGTGGCCGGCGTCCTGCAGCGCGTCGAGCATCCACAGCCCCGAGTAGCCGGTGTCCTCGCGCACGGTGCTCGTCACCACGAGGAGATCGGCGGCCTCGGCGGCCGCGAGCCAGTTCTCGGCCCGCATGTTGTTGCCCGTGTCGACGAGGACGACCCGGTAGAAGCGCTGCAGCAGGGCGTGCACGTCACCGAAGTCGGAGGCGTGGATGATGCCGGTCACGTCGGCGCGCTCGTCGCTGGCCAGCACGTCGAAGTGGGCGTCGCCCTGGGCGCGCACGAAGGCGCCCAGGTCACCGATCCGCGCCTGGTAGACGTCGCTGAACCGACCGAGGTCCTCGAGCAGCTCCCGCGTGGTGTTGCGGTGGTCGCCGCGCTGCCCGCGGATCCCGAGCGTGCCGCGCGTCTCGTTGTTGTCCCAGGCGACCACGCCGCCACCGCGCACGGTGCCGAAGGTGTAGCCCGCGGCCAGCACGCCGGTCGTCTTGGCGGCCCCGCCCTTCGGGTTGACGAAGGCGATCGTCCGCGGTCCCGGGAAGTCCTTCTGGACCGCCTGGCGGTCCTGGTGGAAGGAGAGCTCGGCGGCGCCCATCCGCGGTCGCACGAGGCCGCCGCTCATCCGCGAGACCGCGCCTCGCCAACCCCAGGTCGCGGGTCCCAGCTTGCGCTCCCCCACGCGCCGGTCGAGGAAGTCGGTGGCGCTCAGGAAGCGAGGTGGAGCCGGTGGCTCGTCGCGGTGTTGCGGCGGTGGCTCGTCGCGGTGTTGCGGCGGTGGCGCCGTGGGCGGCGGGCCGAGCGGTGGTGGCACGGACGGATGACTCACTACTACCTCCCGAGAATGGGCAGCACTGACGTCGCTGACCCTAACCCGAACAAGGCGGACGGCGCGTCACAGGTCCAGTTCGTTGATCGCGTTCTCGATCGCCCGGTGGAAGGTCGGGTAGGCGTAGTGCATGGTCCGCAGCTTCGCGACCGGCACCGCGGCGTGCACGGCCGTCGCGAGCAGCCCGATCATCTCGCCACCGCTCGGCCCGATCGTGGTCGCCCCGACCAGGACCCCGCGGTCCGCGTCGGCCACCACCTTGATCAGCCCGTGGTTGCCGACCTTGTGGATCCATCCGCGGCTCGAGGAGGGCAGATCGTAGGTGCCGGTGGCCACCCGCAGGCCGGCGTCGCGTGCCTGGGCCTCGGTGAGCCCGACCGAGCCGACCTCGGGGTCGGTGAACGTCGCACGGCTCACCGCGGTGTAGTCGGCCCAGGGTCCGTCCTTCCCGAGCACGGATCGGACGGCGACCTCGGCCTGGTACATCGAGACGTGCGTGAACTGGCCCTTGCCGGTGATGTCACCGATCGCCCACACCCCGTCGGCCGCACGCATCTGCTCGTCGGTGTCGACGAACCGCGCGGACGGGTCCAGGCCCACGGTGTCGAGCCCCAGGTCGGAGAGGTTCGTACGACGGCCGGCCGCCACCAGCAGCGCGGCGCCGGTTACTTGCTCCCCACCGCCCAGGGTGACGGTGAAGCCGGAGCCGTCGTGGTCGACCCGCTCGATCTTCACGCCCTGCCGGACGGTGACTCCCTCCGCCTCCAAGGCGTCGGCGACGACCTTGCTCGCCTCGGGCTCCTCGGGCCCGAGGATGCGCGGCGCACCCTCGAGGATCGTCACGCCGACCCCGAACCGGGAGAACGCCTGGGCGAGCTCGCACCCGATGGCACCGCCGCCGATGACCACGAGCGACGCGGGGAGCTCGGTGACCTGCACGATGTCGCGGTTGGTCCAGTAGGGGGTCTCGGCCAGGCCGTCGATGGGCGGCACCGCGGGGGCCGTGCCGACGTTGAGCACCACGCCTCGCCGTACGTCGAAGTCCTGGGTGCCGTCGGCGGTCTCGACCGTGATCCGGCCGGGGCCGGCCAGGCGGCCGTGGCCCCGCACGAAGCGCCCGCCGTTGTCGACGAGGCGGTCGACGGCCACCTTGTCGTCCCAGGCGTCGGTGGCCTCGTCGGAGATCCGCTTCGCGACCGGCCCCCAGTCGGGCACGACCTCGGCCGAGCCGCCCAGCTCGGGCACCCGACGGGCCTCCTGCAGCGCGTCGGCCGCGCGGATCATCATCTTCGAGGGGATGCACCCGTAGTAGGGGCACTCGCCGCCGACCAGGTGCTTCTCCACGCCGAGCACGGACAGGCCGGCCTGCGCGAGCTGCGCGGCGACGCTCTCCCCTCCGGGCCCGAGACCGATGACGGCGACGTCGATGCTCTCGCTCATGGACACACCTTAGGCGGCCCTGGGGTGCGCGGTCCCGCGCGACGGACTCAGACCAGGGTCGGCTTGCTGCGGAGGATCGCGCCGAGGACGCCGTTGACGAAGGCCGGCGACTCGTCGGTCGACAGCTCGCGGACCAGGCCCATCGCCTCGCTCACGGCGACCGCGTCGGGCACGTCGTCGACGTAGAGCAGCTCGAAGGCGCCGAGGCGCAGCACGTTGCGGTCGACGGCGGGCATCCGCTCGAGCGTCCAGCCCTGGGCGTAGGTGCTCAGCACCTCGTCGATGCGGGCCAGGTGCTCGACGACACCGCGCACCAGCGTGTCGGTGTAGGCGTTGGTCGGTCCGGCACCCTCCTCGACCGCGCGCTCGAGGGTGTCGACCGCCGACTCGCTGCGGAGGTCCGCTGCGAAGAGCAGGTCCAGGGCTCGCTTGCGGGCCTTGGTCCGTGCACCTCCTGCCATCAGGACTTCACGCGGCTGAGGTAGGAACCGCCCTCGCGGGTGTCGACCTTGATCTTCTCGCCCTGCTCGATGAAGAGCGGCACCTGGATCTCGGCGCCGGTCTCGAGCGTGGCGGGCTTGGTGCGACCGGTGGCGGAGTCGCCGACCACGCCCGGCTCGGTGTAGGAGACGAGCAGCTCGACCGAGGCCGGCATCTCGATGAAGAGGACGCGACCCTCGTTGGTCGCGATGACGACCTCCTGGTTCTCCAGGAGGAAGCCGGCGGCGGTGCCGACGATCTCCGGGGCGACCTCGACCTGGTCGTAGTCCTGGACGTCCATGAAGACGAAGTTGGTGCCGTCGTTGTAGAGGTACTGGAACGAGCGGCGGTCGACCGTGGCGGTCTCGACCTTGGTGCCGGCGTTGAACGTCTTGTCGACGTTCTTGCCCGACTCGACGTGCTTGAGCTTCGTGCGGACGAACGCGGGGCCCTTGCCGGGCTTCACGTGCTGGAACTCGACCACCTGCCAGAGCTGGCCCTCGAGGTTCAGCACCATGCCGTTCTTCAGGTCGTTCGTCGTTGCCATGCGTCAGCCTTCTTCGATGCAGATGTCAGGGGTACGTGCCCACTCGCGGGGCGGGGCGCGCGGGTGCCGCGAGCCAGCGTCGCAGTCTAGTCGGCGGTGTGCGCGGCAATGAATTCGAGAGCCAGCCGGTAGCCCCCGATCCCCTGCCCCGAGATGACCTTCGCGGCATGGGGGGTGACCACCGAGTGGTGGCGGAAGACCTCGGGACGCTGCTCGGGGTCGGAGATGTGCACCTCGACCATCGCGGCGCTCAGCTGGGCGCACGCGTCCCAGAGCGCGTAGGAGTAGTGCGTCCACGCCGCCGCGTTGAGCACGACCGGTGTGGCGTCGTCGGCCGCCTGGTTGAGCCAGTCGAGGAGCTCGCCCTCGTGGTTGGTCTGCCGCACGTCGACGTCGAGCCCCAGCTCCCGGCCCCAGTCGCGGCACAGGTCGGCCAGGTCGGCGTGGGTGGTGTGCCCGTAGATCTCCGGCTGGCGCCGCCCGAGACGGCCCAGGTTGGGCCCGTTGAGCACGAGGACGGGCCTCATCGCGCACCACCCGCCATCACGTCGTACGCCGCCCGCAGGTGCTCCTCGGACGGCCCCGCGAGCACGACGGGCCGCGCGATGTGGTCGAGCACGATGAAGCGCAGGGTGTTGCCCCGCGCCTTCTTGTCGACCCGCATCGCGGCGTGCAGGTCGTCGAACCCGGCGCCGGAGTACGACGTCGGCAGCCCCACGGCTCCGAAGGCCGCCGCGTGCCGGTCCGCGGTCGCGTCGTCGAGGTGCCCGGTCAGGCGGGCGAGCTCGGCGACGTAGCAGCACCCGATCGCGACCGCCTCGCCGTGCCGGACCCGGTAGTGCTCGGCCCGCTCGATCGCGTGCGCCATCGTGTGACCGTAGTTGAGCACCTCGCGCCCCGGGTGCCCACTCGCGCCCCCGGTCTCCTTGAGGTCGGCGACGACGACGTCGATCTTCACTCGGATCGCGCGTTCCACCAGCTCGGGGAGCACGGCGCCGTGCGGGTCGGTCGCGGCGACCGGGTCGCTCTCGACCAGGTCGAGGATCACCGGGTCGGCGATGAAGCCGCACTTGACGACCTCGCCCATCCCGGCCACGAGCTCTTCGCGTGGCAGCGTCAGGAGGGTGTCGAGGTCGACCAGCACGCCGGCCGGCTCGTGGAAGGAGCCGACCAGGTTCTTGCCCGCCCCGGTGTTGATGCCGGTCTTGCCGCCGACGGCGGCATCGACCATGGCGAGCAGCGTCGTGGGCACGTGCACCACGCGCACCCCACGCAGCCAGGTGGCGGCCACGAAGCCGCCCAGGTCGGTCGTGGCACCGCCGCCGAAGGTCACCACGGCGTCGGAGCGCGTGAAGCCGGCGTCGCCGAGCGCCTCCCAGCACTGGAAGGCGACCTCCGCGGCCTTGGTCTCCTCGCCCGACGGCAGTCCGAGCGCGAGCACGTCGTAGCGCTCACGGAGCACGGTCAGCACCGGCTCCGCCAGCTCGGTGAGCTCGGCGGCGTGCAGGAAGGCGACCCGCTGCACGTCGTCGCCGAGGACGCCCGGGAGCCGGTCGGCGATCCCGCGACCCACCACGACGTCGTAGGGCGACGCGCCGCCGACGTGCAGCACGGACTCGCCCACCCCGCTCACCGCTCCTCCTCCCCGCTCGTCGAGTAGTCCGAGCCCCTGGGCGAGGACGTGTCGAGACGCCCCAACGCACCCACGACCTCGGCCACCACATCCTGCGGAGTCCGCCCGTCGGTGTCGACCGAGATCCGCGCCAGGCCCTCGTAGACCGGGGTGCGCTCGTCGAGGAGCTGCTTCACCCGGGAGCGCACGTTGCCGAGGAGCAGCGGCCGGCCGGCGCCCAGACCGACCCGCTTGACGGCGTCGGCAAGACCGACGCGCAGGAAGACGACCTGCTGGTCGGCGAGCAGCGCCCGGGTCGACGCGTCAAGGACCGCTCCACCGCCGAGGGCGAGCACGCCGTCGTGGCTCTCCAGCGCGGCGGCCACCGCCTCGCGCTCGAGGGTCCGGAAGGCGGCCTCCCCGTCGTCCACGAAGATGTCCTGCACCGACTTCCCGGCGTGCGCCTCGACCGCGTGGTCGCTGTCGAGGAAGCCGACCCCGAGCGCCTCGGCGAGCAGCCGACCGGCCGTGGTCTTGCCCGCGCCCATGGTGCCGACGAGGACGGCGACCGGTCGGCTCACCGGTACCTCAGCGAGTCCAGGTAGCCCTGAGCGTTGCGCCGCGTCTCCTGCACGGAGTCGCCGCCGAACTTCTCGACGACCGCGTCGGCGATGACCAGCGCCACCATGGCCTCGGCGACGATGCCCGCGGCGGGCACCGCGCAGACGTCGGAGCGCTGGTGGTGGGCGACGGTCTCCTCGCCGGTGGCGACGTCGACGGTGCGGAGCGCCCGCGGCACGGTCGCGATCGGCTTCATCGCGGCACGGACCCGCAGCACCTCACCGGTGCTCATGCCGCCCTCGGTACCGCCGGAGCGTCCGGAGACGCGGCGCAGCCCGTCCTCGGTGGGCACGATCTCGTCGTGCGCGAGGGAGCCCGGGGTGGCGGCGAGCTCGAAGCCGTCGCCGACCTCGACGCCCTTGATCGCCTGGATGCCCATCAGGGCGCCGGCGAGCCGCGAGTCGAGGCGGCGGTCCCAGTGCACGTGCGAGCCGAGGCCCGGCGGCAGCCCGTGGACGACGACCTCGACGACGCCGCCGAGGGTGTCTCCGTCCTTGTGGGCCTGGTCGATCCGCTCGACCATCAGCTTCGAGGTGTCGGGGTCGAGGCAGCGCACCGGGTCGTCGTCGAGCCGCGTGACGTCGTCGGGCGCCGGCCACAGGCCCGCGGGGGCCCGGACGCCACCGAGCTCGATCACGTGCGAGACGATGCGCGCGCCGACGGCCTGCTCCACGAAGTTGCTGGCGACCCGGCCGAGCGCGACCCGCGCCGCGGTCTCCCGCGCCGAGGCCCGCTCCAGAATCGGGCGCGCGTCCTCGAAGTCGTACTTCTGCATGCCGGCCAGGTCGGCATGGCCCGGGCGCGGCCGGGTCAGCGGCGCGTTGCGCGCCTGCTTCTCCAGCACGGCGGCGTCGACCGGGTCGGCAGCCATCACGGTCTCCCACTTGGGCCACTCCGTGTTGCCGACCTCGATCGCGACCGGACCACCCTGCGTGCGGCCGTGACGCACGCCGCCGACCACGCGCACCTCGTCGGCCTCGAACTTCATCCGGGCGCCCCGTCCGTAGCCGAGCCGCCGCCGGGCGAGTGAGTCGGAGATGTCGTCGGTCGTCACCTCGACGTGGGCCGGCAGGCCCTCGAGGATCGCGACCAGGGAGGGCCCGTGGGACTCCCCCGCGGTCAGCCAGCGCAACATGGCCCCATCCTCCCAGACGGGCTCCTCACCCCAGGCTTCCCACCGGTTCCGCGAGATCAGGCGACGAGCACACCGAGCCAGGCGCCGACCAGCAGGAACGGCCCGAACGGGTAGGCGCGCTTCAGGATCGATCGGTCTCGCTTGACGATCGCGACCACGACGCCGGGCACCGCGAAGAGCAGGAACGCGGCGTAGAGGCCCACGAGCACCGACGACACACCGAGGTAGCCGAGCACGCAGCCGAGCAGTGCCGACAGCCGGACGTCGCCGAACCCCATGCCGGCCTGCCGGACGAACCACAGGACCCAGAAGATCGTGCGCACGACGAGGAGGCAGAGCACGCCACGGACGAAGTCCTCACGGTCCCCCTCGATCGCCCAGTGCGCGCCGCCGTACGCCAGCGCCACCAGCGTGGCGGGCAGCACCACGATCGACGGCAGCAGCCGGGTGCGGTGGTCGACGATCGCGAGCAGGGCGCCGATCGGCACCAGCGCGAGCACGAGCGGGAGGAGCCAGCTCCAGCCGAGCGCGGCTCCCGCGCCGGCACCCGCGACGGCCGAGGAGGCGGCGGCGACCAGGGTGAGGCGGGGGCGCCGACCGAGGTCGGCGTACAGGTCCTTGGGGCCCTCCTCCCGTCGGGCCTTCTGCGCGGCCGTCAGCTCGGCGCCCTCCTCGGGCTCCGGGTCCGGCGGTGGCTCGGGCAGGAGCCGGATGAGGTACGGCGTCAGGGCCCCGCCCGCGCCGCAGGCCAGCAACCCGACCAGTGCCGCTGCGAGGTGCTCGTTCACGACACCCGCTCCCGCAGCGCGGCTTCCCCGGCAGCCCGCATCTCGGCGAGCGGGGCGGCCAGGCCGGTGAAGGCGGTGAATTGGAGGGCCGCCTGGTGGACCAGCAGGTCCAGGCCAGAGACGACGACCGAGCCGACCGCCGACAGCGGCGTCGGCCACGGGTCGTAGACCACGTCGAACATCAGGGGGACGCCGGCGCAGGCCGCCGCGAGACGCTCGGTCTGCGCCGACACGGGGATCGTCGAGACGATCGCGTCGGTGTCGTCACTCGCGTCGTCGAGGCCGACGACGTCGACACGGGGGCCCGAGGGGTGCGCGGCGATCCGCTCCGCCGCCTCGCGGGCGCGCTCCGGGCGTCGTACGGCGACGAGCACCGTGCTTGCGCCGAGGTCGACCATCGCCAGGCCGGTCGCAGCGGCGGTCGCGCCGCCGCCGAGGATCGTGGCGTGCCGGATCGTGCCGTCGTAGCGCTCGCGCACGGCCGCGACCGCACCCGGCAGGTCCGTGTTGTCCGCGTGCACCTGCTGCCCGGTCAGCAGGAGGGTGTTGGCGGACCCGACCAGCTCCGCCCGCGCGCTGACGACGTCGGCCCTGGCCAGCGCCTCGCGCTTGAGCGGCGCCGTCACCGAGAGGCCGCGCCACCCGCCCTCCGGCCCGCCGAGCCCGTCCACGAAGCCGGCCAGGTCGCCCGACCGCACCTGGACGGCGTCGTACGACCAGTCGAGACCCACTGCCACGTAGCCCGCGCGGTGCAGCACCGGCGACAGCGAGTGGGCGATGGGGTCGCCCAGGACGGCGCATCTCACGGCTGACCTCCCTAGCTCAGCAGGCGTCGGAGGTGTCGCAGTACGCGGTGTACTCCGCCTTGTACTGCAGGAACTCGTCGTGATCGAGGGCGAACTTCGTCTTGCCCGTCCGCAGGTTGACCGTGACCCAGTAGAGCCAATCCCCTTCGGCCGGGTTCAACGCGGCATTCAACGACGCCGAGCTGGGAGCGTCGATCGGCCCCGGCGGCAGGCCCTTGTGCTCCCGGGTGTTGTACGGCGAGTCGATCTGCAGCTGATCCTCGGTGAGCGCGACGCCGGGGTTGCGACCGAGGGCGTAGGCGATGGTGGAGTCGATCTGGAGGAATCCGGCGGTCTCGGCCGTCGGGTTCTCGAGCCGGTTGTAGATCACCCGCGCGATGCGCGCCTTGTCCTCGTCGCTCAAGGTGCTGCCCTCGGCCTCGACCAGGCTGGCGATCGTCATCATCTCGTGGACGGTGTAGCCGAGGTCCGAGGCACGTCCCTCGAGGTCGAGGTCCTTCGCCTCCTCGCTCCACCGCGTCACCATCGCGCGGAGGATGCTGCGGGGAGTCGCGTTGCGCCCCACCTCGTAGGAGCCCGGCGCCAGGTAGCCCTCGGCGTTGCCGGCCGCCTCGGCGGGAAGACCGAGCGCGTCGGGGTCGCGCAGCGCCTTCTCGTAGGCGGCTCTGCTGAAGTCGGTGTTCTTCGCGAGCAGCGCGACGATCTCCTTGACCGTCTTGCCGGGGAGGAACGTCAGCTTGCTGAGGCAGCCCGAGTTGCCCGGGTCGGCGAGCACCTCCACCGCGTCGCTCGCCTTCATCTCCCTCTGCAGGGGGAACGTGCCGGGGAAGACCCCCGCGTCGGCCGCCTCGGCGGCATCGGAGAAGGCCTCGTCCGAGCCCACGACGCCCTCATCGACCAGCCGGCCGCCGACGCTGCCGATGTTGTCGCCCTCCTTCACCTCGAAGCAGACGTGACCCGTGCCGGGTCCGTCGAAGTCCTTGGGGTCGGCGAACCAGCCCTTGACCTCGGCGAGCGGGTCGACCACCTTGAAGAGCGCGAAGATCAGCGCCGCCAGGACGGCGACGAACACGAGCATGGGAAGGCAGCCGGAGAACCGACGCTTGCGCCTGCGGTCACGCGGCGGGGCCGGGGGTGCGTCGTGCTCCTCGGGCTCGTCGGCCTGGACGTACGGGTCACTCATGGGTCTCCTCGACGTCGGTCCCGGCCTCAGCAGCGCTCCCGAGCGCCACCACCTCGCCCGGCGCGTTGCCTGTCGCCCGCTCCGAGTCCAGAGCGTGCTGCAGGATCACGACGGCCGCGACCTGGTCGACCACGGCGCGCCGCTGCTGTCCCTTGCGTTGATCGCGGAGCATAGCCTCCGCCGTCACGGTGGTCAGCCGCTCGTCGACCAGCCGCACCGGCACCGGAGCGATCCGCTCGGCGAGCGCCCGCGCGAACGCGCGGGTCTTCTCCGCCGCCGGCCCCTCCCCGCCCGAGAGCGAGCGGGGCAGTCCCATCACCACCTCGACGGCCTCCTCGGCGGCCACCAGCTGCCGTAGCCGCCGCAGGTCGCCCTTGCCGCGGCGCACGGTCTCGACGGGGGTGGCGAGCACGCCCGAGGGATCGCAGCGCGCAACCCCGATCCGGGCGTCGCCCGGATCCACTCCGAGGCGGACGCCCCGCCTCACGTGGCGCTGGCCACGGTCGCGGTCACCGCCGCGAGGGCTTCGTCGAGGCGCGACGCGTCGGTGCCACCGCCCTGGGCGACGTCGTCCTTGCCCCCGCCCCGGCCGTCCACGAAGGGGGCGACCGCGCGCACCAGCCCGTTGGCCGAGATGCCTCGCTCGTTGGCCGCCGGGTTGACCGCCGCGACCACCGACACCTTGCCGTCCGCGGTCCCGATGACGACGGCCACGCCGGGAGCGTCGCTCGGCAGACGTCCGCGCACGTCGAGCGCGAGGGTGCGCACGTCACCGCCCGCGGCGCCCTCCACCGCGTGGGCGACGACCTTCACGCCGCCCACGTCGGTCGCGCCGGCCGCGAGCGCGGCCCCGCCCGCCAGCAGCTGGCCGAGGCGGATCCGCTCGATCTCCTTCTCCGCCGACCGCAGCTTCTCGACCAGGTCGTTGACCCGCTCGGGCAGGTCCTCGGGCCTCGCCTTCAGCGTCTCGGCCAGCTGCGCGACGAGCACGTGCTCGCGCGCCAGGAACTGGTAGGCGTCGGTGCCGACGAGCGCCTCGACCCGGCGCACGCCGGACCCGATCGACGACTCCCCCAGCAGCTTGATCACGCCGAGCCGGCCGGAGCTCTGCGCGTGCGTGCCGCCGCACAGCTCGCGCGCCCAGTCGCCGACCGACACGACGCGCACCTTGTCGCCGTACTTCTCGCCGAAGAGCGCCATCGCCCCGGAGGCGACGGCCTCCTTCTGGCTCATCACCTCGGCCTGCACCGCCAGGTCGTCGAGCACCACCGCGTTGACCCGCGCCTCGACGTCGGCCATCACCGAGGTGGGCACCGCGCCGGTGGCGGAGAAGTCGAACCGGAAGCGTCCCGGGGAGTTCTCCGAGCCCGCCTGCGTGGCGGTCTCGCCGAGCGCCTCCCGGAACGCCTTGTGCACCATGTGCGTCGCTGTGTGCGAGCGCGAGATGGCGAGCCGCCGGCCGGTGTCGACCCGAGCCTGGCCCGCCACACCCGCGGCGACCTCGCCGGAGAGCACCTTGACCTTGTGCACCACGAGGCCCGTGATCGGAGACTGCACGTCGCGCACCTCGAGCACGGCGCCGTTGGCCAGCTCGATCACGCCCTGGTCGGCCAGCTGGCCGCCGCCCTCGGCGTAGAACGGCGTGCGGTCGAGGACCAGCTCGACCTCGTCGCCCTCCTGCGCGGACGACACGACCGCACCGTCGGAGACCATGCCGCGCACGGTGCCCTCGTCGACGACCGTGTCGTAGCCGGTGAACTCCACCGACCGACCCAGCCCGTCGGCGATCGCACGGTAGGAGTCGGTGTTGCGGTGCGAGCCCTTCTTCGACTTGGCGTCGGCCTTGGCCCGCTCGCGCTGCTCGGTCATGAGGCGGCGGAAGCCCTCCTCGTCGACCTGCAGGCCCTTCTCGGCCGCCATCTCGAGCGTCAGGTCGATCGGGAAGCCGTAGGTGTCGTGGAGCTGGAACGCCTTGTCGCCCGAGAAGACGGTGCCGCCCGCGCTGCGCACCTCACCGGCCGCCACGTCGAAGATGGTCGTGCCGGACCTGAGGGTCGCGCGGAAGGCGTCCTCCTCGGCGTAGGCCACCGTGGAGATGCGCTCCCAGTTGGCGTGCAGGTCGGTGTAGGTCTCCCCCATCCGGTCGCGGCTGACCGGCAACAGCTCCGGCAGGCACGGGTCGTCGTACCCGAGGAGGCGCATGGACCGCACCACCCGGCGCGCGAGGCGCCGCAGCACGTAGCCGCGGCCCTCGTTGCCCGGGGTGACGCCATCGTTGATGAGCATCATCGAGGAACGGATGTGGTCGGCGATCACCCGGAACCGGACGTCGTCACCGGCGTCCGCGCCGTACTTCTTGCCCGTCAGCGCCTCGGCCTTCTCGATGACGGGGAACATGACGTCGATCTCGTACATGTTCTCCTTGCCCTGGAGCAGGAAGGCCACGCGCTCCAGGCCCATGCCGGTGTCGATGTTCTTCTTCGGCAGGGAACCCGAGATGTCGAAGTCCTCCTTGCTCCGGACGGCGGAGAGCTCGTCCTGCATGAAGACCAGGTTCCAGATCTCGAGGTAGCGGTCCTCGAGCTCGGTCGGCATCGCGAGCCGCTCGGTCGTCGCGAACTCGCCGTCCGGGCCATAGGCGGGGCCGCGGTCGTAGAGGATCTCCGAGCACGGTCCGCCGGGGCCGGGCACGCCCATCGACCAGTAGTTCTCGCGCCGGCCGAGCTTCACGATGCGCTCGGACGGGAGGCCGGTGACCTTCATCCAGAGCGCGAGCGCCTCGTCGTCGCCGTGGAGGATCGACGGCCACAGGCGGCTCTCCTCGAGGCCGAACCCGCCGTCGGCGACCGACTTGGTCACCAGGTCCCAGGCCAGCTCGATGGCGCCTTCCTTGAAGTAGTCGCCGAAGGAGAAGTTGCCGCACATCTCGAAGAACGTGCCGTGCCGCGTCGTCTTGCCGACGTCCTCGATGTCGGGGGTGCGGATGCACTTCTGCACGCTGGTCGCGCGGTCGTACGGCGGCGTCTCCTGCCCGAGGAAGTAGGGCTTGAACGGCACCATCCCCGCGTTGACGAAGAGCAGGTTGGGGTCGTCGAGGAGGAGCGACGCCGACGGGACCGCGGTGTGCCCGGCGGCCTCGAAGTGCGCCAGGAAGCGAGCGCGGATGTCCGCTGTGCTCAGACCGCCGCTCGTGCCGCCGTCCATCAGTCGTCGCCTCTCTCGTTGCCGGTGTTGGGGTCGCTGCCCTCGATCGCGGGGCGGGTGCCGGAGGTTAGCTCGCGCTGCTGCTCCGCCGCGAGCGCATAACGCTCGCGCAGGTCGTTCTCGGTGACGGTCCTGCCGTGCTCGAACTCGGCGCGCAGCATCCGAGCCCCGAGCCCTGCCGCGTGCGCGCGGTCACGGAGACCGTCGACGGTGAACACCTCGGCGACGCGCCGCGCCTTCACCATGCCGTAGACCCCGGCGGCGGCCCCGGCGGCGAACCAGAAGCCGCGCCTCACGGCGCCGCCCTCATCGGCTCGCTTCCGAGGACCCGATGGCCGTGCGCTGGCGGGCCTGCCAGTCCCGGCGGGCCTGGCGCAGGTCGATCTTGCGCTGCTTGCGCGAGCGCTTGACATCGCGCTTCATCTCGAAGCGGATGCGGTTGCGGACCTCGGGAGCCAGCGCGCGCCGCAGCCCGGCCGCGAGCGAAGCGGTCCTGATCAGGCTCTCGCGGAGCATCGCGTCGACGATCGGCGCGCCCGGCACCGTCGGCACCAGCGCGAGCGGTCCCGGCGCCCGGCGCTGGCCGAGCTCGGTGATCACGTAGTCCGTGTCGTCGACGATCGTGAGGTCGGAGAGCCGCAACGTGCGCCGCGCCTCCTCCAGCTCGGCGGCCTCCGCGGCCAGGCTGACCTGCAGCGCGTCGAGCTCCTCGCGGAGCGCGTCGACGTCGGCCGCGGCGTTGGAGAGCACCTCCTCGCCCTGTTCGCGAGTGCGGCGCAGCTCGCCCGCGAGCCGGCCGAGCGCCGCGACGAGGCCCACGATGACGAGGACGGCGAGGACCGCCAGCCAACCGGGGACCACCAACGCGCTCGTCATGGGACGAAAGCCTATCCGGCCCGCTCAGCCGCGCTGACCGCGGATGATGCGCCGGACCCGCTCCCAGCGCTGCTTGACCGCGGCCTCGGCCCCGAGCTCGGTCGGTCGGTAGTACTCGGCGTCGAGGACGACGTCGGGGGCGTACTGCTGCTCGGCCACGCCGAACGGCTGGTCGTGCGAGTAGACGTAGGAGGTGCCGTGGCCCAGCTTCTTCGCTCCCGCGTAGTGCGCGTCGCGCAGGTGCGGCGGTACGGCACCGATCTTCCCGGCGCGGACGTCGGCGATCGCGGCGCCGATCGCCGTCGTGACGGCGTTGGACTTGGGCGCGACCGCCAGGGCGACCGTGGCGTGCGCCAGGGTGAGCTGGGCCTCCGGCATGCCGATGAGCTGCACGGTCTGCGCAGCCGCCACAGCCGTCGGCAACGCCATCGGGTCGGCGAGCCCGATGTCCTCGCTGGCCAGGATCATCAGGCGTCGGGCGATGAACCGCGGGTCCTCCCCCGCCTCGAGCATCCGGGCCAGGTAGTGCAGCGCGGCGTCCGCGTCGGAGCCGCGGACCGACTTGATGAACGCGCTCACCACGTCGTAGTGCTGGTCACCGTCACGGTCGTAGCGGACGGCGGCCTGGTCGGCGGCCGTCTCGGCGCGCTCGACGGTGATCGCGTCACCCCCCTGCAGCCCGGCCGCGCCGGCGGCGGCCTCCAGGTAGGTCAGCGAGCGTCGGGCATCGCCGCCCGCGAGCCGCACGATGTGGTCGCGCGCCTCGTCATCGAGCCGGTAGCGGCCGCCGAGGCCGCGCTCGTCCTCCACGGCACGCTCGAGCACCTCCTGGATGTCGGCATCGGTCAACGACTCGAGCCGGAGCAGCAGGCTGCGCGAGAGCAGCGGTGAGATCACGCTGAACGACGGGTTCTCGGTCGTCGCCGCCACCAGGGTGACCCACCGGTTCTCCACGCCGGGCAGCAGGGCGTCCTGCTGGGCCTTGCTGAACCGGTGCACCTCGTCGACGAAGAGGACGGTCTCCTTCCCGGTCGCGACGAGCTCGCGCCGCGCGGCGTCGATCGCCGCCCGCACCTCCTTCACGCCGGCCGACACCGCCGACACCTCGACGAACCTGCGGCCGGTCTGCTGGCTGATGATCGAGGCGATGGTGGTCTTGCCGGTCCCCGGCGGGCCCCACAGCAGCAGGGAGAGCGACTGGTCGCCCTCGACGAGCTGGCGCAACGGCGATCCGGCCGCGCGCAGCTGCGGCTGGCCGACGAGCTCGTCCAGGTCCCGCGGCCGCATGCGTACGGCGAGCGGCGCCGCCGCGTGGGCGGCGTCGCTCAGCGACCCACCGGTCCCGGAGGTCGGGCCGGCGCCGGGGGCGTCGAAGAGGGCGTCGTCGGGCACGCCCCCATTGTCACCGGTGGGCAACGAACCCCTATGCCCGCCCGATCGTCTTGGCGTCGAGGTCGAACCAGGTGTCGGAGTAGCCGGGCTGCTCTACCAGGTCGGTGACCGGGCTCGCACCCGGGTCCGGCTGACCGACGGAGTCGACGCCGAGCAGCCGAGCCGTCAGCGGCTCGCGCGGGTGCTCGCCGAGGCGACCCGGGAAGTGGCACGCCACCTTGTGCCGCTTGCCGATCTGCAGGAGCGGCGGCTCGTGCTTGGCGCAGATCTCCTGGGCGATCGGGCAGCGGGTGCGGAACCGGCATCCGGACGGCGGGTCGATCGGGCTGGGCACCTCACCGGTCAGCCGGATCCGGTCACGTCGCTCACCCGTCACCGCCTGCCGGACGTCGGGCACCGCGGACAGCAGGGCCTGCGTGTAGGGGTGGTGGGCGTTGGCGTAGATGCTCTCCCGGTCGCCGACCTCGACGATCTTGCCGAGGTACATCACCGCGACCTCGGGGCAGAAGTGCCGGACGACCGCGAGGTCGTGGGCGATGAAGAGGAACGCGACGTCGAATTCCTTCTGGATGTCCTGGAGCAGGTTGATCACCTGCGCCTGGATCGACACGTCGAGCGCGGAGACCGGCTCGTCGGCCACCATCAGCTTCGGCTGCAGGGCGAGCGCCCGGGCGATGCCGATGCGCTGACGCTGGCCGCCCGAGAACTCGTTGGGGTAGCGGTTGTAGTGCTCGGGGTTGAGCCCGACCACCTCGAGCAGCTCCTGGACCCGGCTCAGCACCTTGTTCTTCGGCACCACGTTGTGCACGCGCAGGGGGCTGCCGACGATCGAGCCGACCGTGTGCCGCGGGTTGAGCGAGCTGTAGGGGTCCTGGAAGATCATCTGGACCTCGCGGCGGTAGGGCTTCATCTCCCTGTCGCTGATCTGGGCGAGGTCGTGCCCCTCGAACATCATCGTGCCGCCGGTCGGCTTGTAGAGCCGGGTGATCAGCTGGCCGGTGGTGGACTTGCCGCAACCGGACTCGCCCACGAGCCCGAGGGACCCGCCCCTGGGCACGACGAACGACACCCCGTCGACAGCCTGGACGTGACCGACCGTGCGACGCATCAGCGGCGTCTTGATCGGGAAGTACATCCGGAGGTTCTCGACGGTCAGGATCGGCTCGGCGTGGACGTCGAGCTCAGCGGCGGCGTGCGCGGTGCCCACGAGCTGGGCGAGGTCCGGTACGCCGTCCTCCGTCATCACGGCGCCGGTGTCCGTGCCGACACCGGAGACGTCGGGCCTCGTGTCGGAGACGCCCGACGTTGCGTCCTGCTCGGACTCGGACTCGGAGGTCATCGGGTCTCCTCAACAAGGTCGGGCGCGATCTCCGGCAGCACCTCGGTGGCGTAGATCTCGTCGGGGTCGGCCAGGTGGCAGCGCTTCACGTGGTGAGCGCCGTGCGCACCCGGCAGCAGCTCGGGCAGGGTGGTGCTGCACAGGTCGCCGGGCACCTTGGACCGGTGGACGCAGCGCGGGTGGAAGGGACACCCGGTCGGCGGGTCGAGCAGGCTCGGCGGGTTGCCGGGGATCGGGATCATCCGCGCGTCCGTGTCGGCCGTCACGTCGGGCACGCTCGAGAGCAGACCCCACGTGTACGGCATCTCGGGGTGCACGAGGATCTCGCGGCAGGCGCCGTACTCGACCGCGCGGCCGCCGTACATCACCAGCACGTCGTCGGCCATCTCGGCGACGACGCCGAGGTCGTGGGTGATGATGATGATCGCGGAGTTGAACTCGCGCTGGAGGTCCTGCAGCAGGTCGAGGATCTGCGCCTGGACCGTCACGTCGAGCGCCGTGGTGGGCTCGTCCGCGATGAGCAGCGACGGGTCGTTGATCAGCCCCATGGCGATCATCGCTCGCTGCCGCATGCCTCCGGAGTACTGGTGCGGGAACTGGTCCACGCGCCGGTCGGGCTGCGGGATGCCCACCCGGTCGAGCATCTCGATCGCGCGCCTCCGCGCCTCGCGCTTGGTCGCCTGCGGGTGGTGGACCAGGTAGGCCTCACCCAGCTGCTTGCCGACCTTGTAGAAGGGGTGCAGCGCAGCGAGGGCGTCCTGGAAGATCATCGCGACCTGGTTGCCCCGCAGGGCGCGCATCTTCGACTCGCCCAGCCCGACGACCTCGGTGCCGCCGACGCGGATCGAGCCCTCGATCTGGGCCGAGCGGGCGTCGTGGAGGCCGAGCACGGCCATGCTCGACACCGACTTGCCCGAGCCGGACTCACCGACGATGCCGAGCGTCTTGCCCAGCTCGACCGTGTAGCTCAGGCCGGTGACGGCCTGGACGAGCCCGTCGGCGGTCGGGAACCGGACGGTCAGGTCGTCGACGACCAGGAACGGCTCAGCGCTCTCGGCGCGCTCGTCACTCACGAAAGCCTCACTCTCGGGTCCAGGAAGCTGTAGACGATGTCGACCAGGATGTTGCCCACCACGACGCAGACGGCGAGCATCAGCGAGGTCGCCTGGACGACGGGCAGGTCCTTGATGTAGGTGGCCTCGACGCCCCACTTGCCGATGCCCTCGAGCTGGAAGATCTTCTCGGTGAACACGGTGCCGGAGAGCAGGAAGGCGACGTCGATGCCGAAGATCGTGACGACGGGCACCAGGGCCGAGCGCAGGGCGTGCTTGATCACGATCGTCCGCGCCGGCAGTCCCTTCGCCTTCGCTGTGCGCACGTAGTCCTCGCCCAGTGCCTCGACCATCGAGCCGCGGGAGTATCGGGTGTAGGAGGTGGACCCGAAGAGGCCGAGCACGAGCCACACGAGCAAGAGGCCCTTGACCCAGCCGATCGGACTGTCGAACGGTGACTCGTACGTCACTTTTGGAAATGCGTTCGTACTGATCGTCAGCACCAACATGCTGATCAGCGCGACGAGGTAGTACGGGATCGAGCTGAAGACGAGGGTCGACGAGACCAACATCTTGTCGGCGACCGTCCCGCGTTTTCGTGCCGCGAGGACGCCGACGCCCACGCCGATGACGAGGTAGAGGACCGAGGCGCCCACGGCCAGGCTCAGGGTGACCGGGAACTTCTCCTTGAACTGGTCGGTGACCAGCGTCCGGTCGCGATAGGACAGGCCCAGGCACGGGGCCGGGCAGTCGTAGTCGGTGCTGCCGATCGGGATCGTCCGTCCGGCGACGAGACCCTTGGCCCACACGCCGTACTCGGAGTAGATCGGGTTGTGGTAGCCGAGCTTGTCCTCGTACTCGTAGAGCTTCGGCGACGTCGGTCCGCACCGGCCGTGGTTGTCACGGCGGCAGAGCTCGAGGCCCGGGTGCTGGGGGCCGTAGAAGAAGAGCGTGTAGACCATCATCGACACCAGGATGATGATCATGCTCCCCGCGAGGATCCTCTTCACGAGGAAGGCGAACATGGTTTTCAGGCCTCTCCAGGACTCTGCCGACTGTGCTGTGCCGACTTACCAGACCGGGCGGGGTCGAGGACCCCGCCCGGCCGGGTGATTCGTTGCGCTACCGCGCCTCCATCAGGTGACTGTCAGGGACAGGTCACTTGACGAAGATGGTGCGGTAGTCAGGGGCACCGCCCACGGTGGTGTCGTTGTTGA
Organism: Nocardioides candidus; assembly: GCF_041321175.1. Taxonomy (NCBI): domain Bacteria; kingdom Bacillati; phylum Actinomycetota; class Actinomycetes; order Propionibacteriales; family Nocardioidaceae; genus Nocardioides; species Nocardioides candidus. The sequence continues at coordinate 101,650 of NZ_JBGGWC010000003.1, forward strand.
AGCCACCGATGGAGGAACCGAAGGCGAAGGTGCCCTGGTAGAACCCAGCGTTGATCACCGGCATGTAGTCGGTCATCACCTTGTTCTCCAGCTCACCCCACGCGTCGGCCTGCTCGTCGACGGGAAGCGTCCGGATGCGGTCCATCTCGTCGTCGACCGACTTCTCGGAGAAGTTGCCGGTGTTGTAGGGCTGACCGGTCTCGAGGATCGGCGGCACGAAGGTCGCCGGCGAGGGCCAGTCCTGGCACCAGGCGGTACCGAGGAGGTTGATCTTCTTGTAGAGGGCGTTGTCCGGGTCGGTCCAGACGTCGTAGAGGCTGCCCGCGGTGTAGGGGTAGGCCTTCACCTTGAAGCCGGACTTCTCGTAGCCGAGCTCGCGCTGCTTCGCGGAGTCCTTGCCCTCCTGCGAGGTGGCGTCGTAGACGAAGGAGACCTCGTACTCGCCGGGCTTGTAACCCGCCTTGGCCAACAGCTCCTTGGCGTGCTCCGGGTCGTACTGGATGGTCTCGCCGTCGATCTCCGGGTTCCACGCCTTGCGGCCAGCCATGCCCGGGGGCAGGAGACCGAAGCCGAGGTCGGGGTCGGTCACGCCGTTGGCGCGGGTGACACCCGGCAGGTAGCCGGCTGCGGACCAGACGTCCTCGTACGGGTAGGCGAAGGCGAGGGCCTGGCGGACCTCGAGCTCCTTGACCTTGTCGTAGTTCGGCATCACGAACGAGGTGCAGGGCTGCGGGCCGACGAGGACCTGGTCATCCTGACCGTCCTGGATGGCCTTGGTGTAGTCGTTCGACAGCATCGCGGTCGAGATCGTGGTCGCACCAGCGTCGCTGAGCGCCGTCTTGTCGGCGACGGCGTTGTCGCCACCGAACTCGAAGGTGTACTTGTCGACGTACTGGTGGCGGGCCGGGTCGGTCGACGGGTCCCACTGGTCGTTCGGGACCAGGATGAGCTCCTGGTTGGGGACGTACTTCTCGATCTTGTAGGGACCGGTCGACAGCGGCTTGAGGCCGTAGTCGGCGGCCGGGGCGTCGAGCGGCACCGGGCCCATGGCCGGGAAGATGCCGTAGTAGTCCATCTCCGAGAACGGCGTGCTCATCTTCAGGGTGAGCTTGTTGCCGTCGACCGAGATCGCCGGGAAGTCCTTCGCGCCCTTGGCGTAGGGACCGTCGTACTTGTCACCGCCCTCGAAGTAGGGCTTCGAGTAGGCGGCGCCGGGGCCGGTGGCGAACGTGTCGGCGTCGAAGGAGCGCTCCATGCCGAACTTGACCTCTTCAGCGGTGACGGGCTCGCCGTTCTCCCACTTGATGCCGTCCTTCAGCGTGAAGGTCCACTCGGTGAAGTCGTCGTTGGGCGTGCCGAGGTCGGTCGCGAGGTCGGGCACCAGCGTGTACTCGCCGGTCTCCGGGTTCTGCTGCCACGTCGTCAGCGAACGGAACAGGAGGTCCTGAGCGATCGCGTTGTCGGTGACGGACCAGAGGCCCGCGGGGTCGAGGCTGGTCGGACCGTCGTCGGGGTCCGGCGCGAGCACCGTGACCTCACCTCCGGTCTTGAAGCCGGCCGGGTCGGGGGCAGGGCCCTGCGCATCGGGGTTCTTTCCGGCGGACTGGGTGGTCTCCTCGAAGCCCCCCTTGCCGCCCTTGTCGTCGTCGCCTCCGCCGCATGCGGCGAGGGTGAGCGCCAGGGTTGCGGCGCTCACGCCGGCAACCAGGGCCTTCTTCCGAATCATGTGTCCAGCCTTTCCTTGGTTGTGGTCGCCGCGGCGCTCCCGCACGACCGACATTCTTGATCGCTCAGCGTCGGGTCTTGGGGTCGAACGCGTCGCGGATGGCGTCGCCGAGCAGGTTGAGCGCGACGACGAGGATGGCGATGCCGAGCACCGGCTCGAGCAGGAACAGCGGGTAGATCTCCCAGAAGTTCGTGGCACCGTTGATCGTCTGCCCCCACGACTCACGTCCGAACACGCCGATGCCGAGGTAGGACAGGCCGGCCTCGGCTGCCACGAAGGCGGGAAGGCTCAGGGAGATCGAGACCACGATGGGAGCCATCAGGTTGGGCAGCACCTCGCGGATCAGGATCCGTCCGGTGGGAACGCCGATGACGCGGGCCGCCTTGATGAACTCGCGCTCCCGCAGGGACAGCACCTCGCCGCGCACCAAGCGGGCGACGCCCATCCACCCGAACACGACGAGGATCCCCACGAGCGAGTAGAAGCTGACGGTCCTCAGCTTCTCGAGGTCGGTCCCGTAGCGCTCACTGATGATCGGGGCCACCGCCAGCGCACCGAGCAGGAAGGGGAAGGAGAGGAACAGGTCGATGAAGAACGAGATGATCGCGTCGACCACGCCACCGACGAAACCGGCGACGAGACCGAGCGTGACGCCGATGATCGTGGAGAGGACCGTTGCGACCGTCGCCAGGTAGAGCGAGGTCTGACACCCCTCGATCCACACGGCGAGGTTGTCGGTGCCGGACCGCGGGGCCACCCCGAACGGGTGGTCCATGGTGAAGCCGTGGTCGGGCGGGCCGATCTTCGGCAGACCGGTGGCGAGGTCGATCCGGGTGCTCGCCAGCACGGTGTCGGTCGAGACGCCGAACATGTCCTTGATCCACGGTGCGAAGACCGCGATGCACGCGAACAGCACGACGACCAGGAAGCAGATGACCGCGATCGGATCGCGGCGCAGCCGGTCGAAGGCGATCCGGGTCGGGGACCGCCCGGCGATGGACCTACGTGCCGCCTCGACAGGGGGTGCCGAGCTCTCGCCTTGGACCGCGAAGTCCGCCGCCGGCAGTGTCATCCAACCCTCCGCACGCGCCTGCCGGGTGTCCGCCCGGCAGCACCGCCCGATGCGGCGCCGTCGGAGACTCTAGGCGAGCCCGACCGTGTTGGGGATCACCGTGGGGTAACGATCTGGTCTCGTTGCCCCGTCCGGTCGAAGCCAGGTCTGCGCGCTGCTTTGCCGGGAGGTCAGGCCTCTGCCGGGACATCCTTCTCCGGAACGGCGTCCACCCCGGCCTCCTTGCGCTGCTCCGGGGTGATCGGCGCAGGCGCGGCGGTGAGGGGGTCGAACCCGCCGCCGGACTTCGGGAACGCGATGACCTCGCGGATCGAGTCCGTGCCGGCGAGCAGCGCGCAGATGCGGTCCCAGCCGAACGCGATGCCGCCGTGCGGGGGTGCGCCGTACTTGAAGGCCTCGAGGAGGAATCCGAACTTCTCCTCCGCCTCCGCCTCGTGGATGCCCATCAGCGCGAAGACCCGCTTCTGCACGTCCTCGCGATGGATACGGATCGATCCGCCGCCGATCTCGTTGCCGTTGCAGACGATGTCGTAGGCCCACGCCAGCGCGTTGCCGGGGTCCTGGTCGAACGTCTCGGGCTCCTGGGGGCTGGTGAAGGCGTGGTGCACGGCCGTCCACTCCCCCGAGCCCACGGCTACGTCACCGGCGGCCGTCGCCTCCGACGCGGCCTCCAGGAGCGGCGCGTCCACGACCCACACGAAGCTCCAGGCGCTCTCGTCGATGAGACCGCCGCGGCGGCCGATCTCCAGGCGCGCGGCACCGAGCAGGGCGCGGCTGGACCTCACCGCACCCGCGGCGAAGAACACGCAGTCCCCCGGCCGGGCGCCCACGTGGGCGGCCAGGCCGGCCTTCTCCTCCTCGGAGAGGTTCTTGGCCACCGGACCGCCGAGCTCACCGTCCTCCTGGACCAGCACGTAGGCGAGTCCGCGCGCACCGCGCTGCTTGGCCCACTCCTGCCAGGCGTCGAGCTGCTTGCGCGGCTGGCTCGCGCCACCCGGCATGACCACCGCGCCGACGTACGGCGCCTGGAACACGCGGAACGGCGTGTCCTTGAAGTAGTCGGTGCACTCCACCAGCTCCTGGCCCATCCGCAGGTCGGGCTTGTCCGAGCCGTAGCGCGCCATCGCGTCGGCGAAGGTGATGCGCGGGATCGGCCGCGGGATGTCGTAGCCGATGAGCTTCCACAGCGCCGCGAGGATCTCCTCCGACAGCGCGATGACGTCGTCCTGCTCGACAAAGCTCATCTCGACGTCGAGCTGGGTGAACTCCGGCTGGCGGTCGGCACGGAAGTCCTCGTCGCGGTAGCAGCGCGCGATCTGGAAGTAGCGCTCCATACCCGCGACCATCAGCAGCTGCTTGAACAGCTGCGGGCTCTGCGGAAGGGCGTACCAGCTGCCCGGCCGGAGGCGGGCCGGCACGACGAAGTCACGGGCGCCCTCGGGGGTGCTGCGGGTCAGCGTCGGCGTCTCGATCTCCACGAAGTCGTGGGCCTCGAGCACCTCGCGGGCAGCGCGGTTCACCTTGCTGCGCAGCCGCAGGGCGGCACCCGGCGCCGTGCGACGAAGGTCGAGGTAGCGGTGCTTGAGCCGGATCTCCTCCCCCACGTCGACGTGGTCGTCGATGGGGAACGGCAGCGGGGCAGCGGCGCTCAGCACCTCGACGTCGGCGGCGACGACCTCGACCTCGCCTGTCGGGAGGTTGGGGTTGACGTTGTGCCCCTCACGGGCCACCACCTCGCCGGTGACCTTGAGGCAATACTCGCTGCGCAGCCGGTGGGCGATCTCGTCGTCGCGGATCACCACCTGCACCACACCGCTGGACTCGCGGAGATCGATGAAGGTGACCCCGCCGTGGTCGCGCCGGCTGGCCACCCAGCCGGCGAGGGTCACGGTCTGGCCGACGTGCTCGGCACGCAGAGCGCCGGCGTCGTGGGTGCGGATCACTTTTCAATCTCCTTGGTGATGATGGTGGGTCGGAGGTCCTCGACAGGAGGCTCCCAGGTCGCCGGATCTGCGGCGACCTGGTTTCCGGAGCGGATGTCCTTCACCTCGGTGCCGAACCAGACGTACGGGATGCCGCGCCGCTCGGCGTGGCGGATCTGCTTGCCGAACTTCGCCGCGGACGGCGCGACCTCGCACGCGATGCCCCGCGCCCGGAGCGCGGTCGCGATCTCGTCGGCCTGTCCGCGGGACTCCTCGTCGGTGACGGCGACCAGCACCGCGCTCGGCACCGAACGGTCGCCGGTCACGAGACCCCGCTGCACGAGCGGCACCAGCACACGGCTGACGCCGAGGGAGATGCCGACGCCGGGGTACGTCGTACGTCCGTCGGTCGCGAGGGCGTCGTAACGGCCTCCCGAGCAGATGGAGCCGAGCGACTCGTAGCCGTCGAGGCGGGTCTCGAAGACCGTGCCGGTGTAGTAGTCGAGACCGCGCGCGATCGACAGGTCAGCCTCGATGCGCACCTTCGCCGTCGCGAGGCCGGCGGTGCCGCGCAGGACCCGGGCCAGCTCGTCGAGGCCCTCCTCGAGCAGCGGGTGCTCGACGCCCAGGGCGCGCACCTGCTCCACGAAGGAGTCGTCGGGCGTGCGGATCGTCGCGAGCGCCAGGCACTGCTCGGCCTGTGCCTCGCTCAGCCCCGCGTCCGCGACGAGCGACTTCGCGACCCGCTCGGGCGAGAGCTTGTCGAGCTTGTCGACCAGTCGCATGACCTCGTCGACGTCGCTCGCGCCGAGACCGAGGTAGAAGCCCTGGATCAGCTTGCGGTTGTTGACCTGGAGCCGGAAGCCCGGCAGGAAGGTCAGGCGGGCGAGCGCCTGCAGCATCACCCGGGTCACCTCGACGTCGTGGTGGAACGCGAGCTCGTCGCGCCCGACGATGTCGATGTCGGCCTGGAGGAACTCGCGGAACCGGCCCTCCTGGGGCCGCTCGCCCCGCCACACCTTCTGGATCTGGTAGCGCCGGAACGGGAAGTCCAGCTTGCCGGCGTGCTCGAGGACGTAGCGCGCGAACGGCACCGTGAGGTCGAAGTGCAGGCCCATCCCGGCATCGCCGGTCTCGTCGTGGAGCCGCTTGAGGAGGTAGACCTCCTTGGAGGTGTCGCCCTTGCGCAGCAGCTGGTCGATCGGCTCGACCGAGCGGGTCTCCACGTTGGCGAAGCCGTGCAGCTCGAACGTCTCGGCAAGCATCGCCACGACGTACTGCTCGACGACCCTCTGGGCGGGCAGGAACTCGGGGAAACCGCTCAACGGTGCGGGTTTCGACACTTCACAGACCTCGGGTGACTCGTCCCGCGATGCCCTCGTCTTGGAGCTCCAGCAGGAAGGGGTTGGTCGCGCGTTCGCGGCCGATGGACGTCTGGCCGCCGTGGCCGGGGAGCACCGCGACGTCGTCGGGCAGCGTCAGCACCTTGGTGGCGAGGCTCCGCAGCATCGTCGGGTGGTCGCCGCCGGGCAGGTCGGTGCGCCCGATCGACCCCTCGAAGAGCAGGTCGCCCGAGAACATCACCTCGCTGACGTCGGCGTGGTCGTCGTACGGCGTCCGGAAGGTGACCGACCCGGCGGTGTGCCCCGGGGTGTGGTCGACGACCAGCCGCAGGCCGGCCAGCTCGAGGTCGGCACCGTCGGCCAGCTCGCGCACGTCGTCGGGCTCGGCGAACTCGTACTCGCCCTCCGGCATGCCGAGCAGCATCGCCGCCGACTCGCGCGAGATGCCGGCGAGCGGGTCGGCGAGGAGGTGGCGGTCGTCCGGGTGGATCCAGGCGGTGGCGTCGTAGGTGCCGGCGACCGGCGCGACGCTCCACATGTGGTCGATGTGACCGTGGGTCAGCAGCACGGCGACCGGCTTCAACCGGTGCTCGCGGATCACCTCGGCGACGCCGGGAGCGGCGTCCTTGCCGGGGTCGATCACCACGCACTCGGAGCCCGCGGAAGTGGCTGCGACGTAGCAATTGGTGCCCCACGGTCCTGCGGGGAAGCCGGCGATCAGCACCGACCCACCCTATCGGCCGAGGTCATCTCCTTTAGCATTGCCCATTGTGACTGCGAGCGAGTGGGGCAGGGTCGCCGATGACGGCACTGTCTACGTGAAGACCGCCGACGGCGAACGGTCGGTCGGACAGATGCCGGATGCCACTCCCGAGGAGGCGATGGAGTTCTACACGCGGCGCTACGAAGCGCTCGCGGTGACGGTCGACCTGCTCCACAAGCGGGTGTTGTCGGGGGTCCTCTCCCCCGACGAGGCGGCCCACGCCATCAAGACGCTCCGCGAGCAGGTGAGCGACGCCCACGCCGTCGGCGACCTGGCACAGCTGGGCGCTCGGCTCGACGAGCTCGGTCCCGTCCTCGCCGCACAGCGGGAGGCCCGCCGTACGGAGAAGGCCAAGCGGTCCACCGAGGCGCGCGAGGAGAAGGAGAAGCTGGCCGCGGCAGCCGAGGCGATCGCCCACGGCACCGACTGGAAGCACGGCGCCAACAAGCTGCGCGACCTCCTCGAGCAGTGGAAGAAGCTGCCGCGCATCGAGAAGGCGGCCGACGACGCGCTGTGGAAGCGCTTCTCCTCCGCGCGGTCGACCTACACCAAGGCCCGCAAGGTGCACTTCGCCGAGATGGACGAGAAGGGCGAGGCCGCGCGGATCGTCAAGGAACGGCTCGCCAAGGAGGCCGAGGCGCTCGCGACCTCGACCGACTGGGGCCCGACCGCCGGCCGCTACCGCGACATGATGCGGCAGTGGAAGGCCGCCGGCTCGGCCCCGAAGGGCGTCGACGACGAGCTCTGGAAGCGCTTCCGCGGCGCGCAGGACATCTTCTTCACCGCTCGTGACGAGGCCAACGCCGCACTCGACGCCGAGTTCGCCGCCAATGCAGTGGTCAAGGAGCAGCTGATCGTCGAGGCCGAGGCCCTGCTGCCCGTCACCGACCTCACCGCCGCCAAGGCCGCCTTCCGCGACCTCGCCGACCGCTGGGACGAGGCCGGCAAGGTCCCCCGTGACCGGATCAAGGAGCTCGAGGGCCGCATGCGCGCTGTCGAGCAGGAGATCCGCAAGGTCGAGGACGAGCAGTGGAAGCGCACCGACCCCGAGAAGTCGGCCCGCGCCGACGACATGGTCAGCAAGCTCGAGACAGCCATCGCCGACCTCGAGGCCAAGCTCGAGAAGGCCCGCGCGGCCGGCGACGACAAGAGGATCCGCGAGCTCGAGGAGAACCTCGAGGGCCGCCGGGGGTTCCTGGAGATGGCCAAGCGCGCCAGCGCTGACTACCGCTGAGGCGGGGCTCTGGGGAATCCCCGGTCGACCGGGGATTCCTGCACTTGTCGGGGTTTGCAAAGGCCGACAAGTAGCAGATTTCCCGGTGCTGAGTGACTGATGTTGCCCATGGGATCTAGCGCACGGAGATCACGCGGGCACTCATCGAGTCGATGAGCTTCCTGAGCCGCGCCGCAAGTCGTTCCGGGTGCGCCAGGTCGGCCCAGGTGACCCGCAGGCACCTCCACCTCGTGATCTCGGCGACCCGTTCCTCTCGGCGCTTTTCACGGAGTACGACGGTCGTCGCATCCTCGCCAGCCTTCAGGTACTTCTGGTACTTGACCCGCCCGTCGAACTCGATCCAGATCTTGTGGTCGGGAAGGGCGAAGTCGAGGAGCGCGATCAGCTCGCCCCTGTCGGAGATCTCGTACTGCGGCTCGAACGACTGGAAGCTGAACCGCCACAAGAAGTAGGCCGTCCGGCTCTCGCCTGGCGACTCGATCCGAGGATCAGCCAGGCGCACAACGAGGTCTGACTTCAGCGATCCTGGCCAGCGCTCGAACTTCACGTAGCTGTCGCGAAGCTGACTCGGCGTGAAATCGCGCCGGTGCAGGAAGAAGTTGACGGCGACGAGGCTGCTCTCGACGCTGGCCATCGTCGTGATCTCGAGCGCCGCCCGCAGCGGCGAGCTGATCCGGTAGTCATGCTCGGAGAGAATGTCGCCCTCCCCGACGGCGCCTCGATGCTGGTTGATGCCGGCCTCTCGTCGGCCGGTCCGGCCGTCGAGGCGCGTCAGGTGAACGTCGGTCAGATCGACGTCCCACACGGGCGCACCGAGGAGCGGCAGGGCGGACGCATGGCTGAGGCAGACCTCCGCTGACGCCTGTCGATAGGCGGCTCGGCACCGTACGGCGTACCGCTGCTCGTCGGTCATCGACCTCCAGGCGGGGCCGTCGGTGTAAGCGCCCCGCCGTGGACGTTCCAACGCCCCGGATCGCAGTGCGCGCGCCAAGCTGTGGTCCGACTCGCCGGCCGCGACGAGCTCCCGCCTCAGGCTGATCGGGGCGAGCATGGGGTCGTCCGCGTCGAGGTACATGCGAAGACCTTCGCGGCGCACACCCGTCGTACCAACGGTGTCGTCATCAAGCTGTGGGCGGCGGTCCGCTCAGATCAACCTGGGGATGGTTTCTGGCACCGAACGGGGTTTGCAAACCCCGACAAGTGCAGGAACCCCCGGTCGACCGGGGATTCCCCAGCAGGTGCAGCGCCTATTGGGTGACGCGGTAGGCGTCGAAGACGCCGGGGATGCTGCGCACACTCTTGAGGACGGTGTCGAGGTGCTTGGCGTCGGCCATCTCGAACGTGAAGCGCGTCTTGGCGACGCGGTCGCGGGTGGTGGTGAGGTTGGCCGACAGGATGTTCACGTGGGCGTCGGAGAGCACCATGGTGATGTCGGACAGCAGGCGTGAGCGGTCGAGGGCCTCGACCTGGATGTTGACGAGGAACGTCGTCTGTCCGGTCGGGGCCCATTCGACCTCGAGGACCTTCTCGGGCTGACCGAGCAGGTCGGCGGCGTTGGTGCAGTCCTTGCGGTGCACGGAGACTCCCCCGCCCTTGGTGACGAAGCCGAGGATCGTGTCGGGGGGCACGGGGGTGCAGCACTTGGCGAGCTTGACCCAGACGTCGGGCGCGCCCTTCACGACGACGCCGGCGTCGGTGCCCGGCGCGAGCCTGCGCGGGCGGCTGCGTCGGCCGGTGATGGTCACGGCCTCGGCGAGGTCCTCCTGGGCGCCCTCGTCGCCGCCGTGCATCTCGATGACCCGGCGTACGACGGCCTGGGCACCCAGGTTGCCCTCGCCGACGGCTGCGTAGAGCGCGGAGACGTCGGCGAGGCGGAAGTGCTCGGCGACGAGGTTGAGCGACTCGTGGGTGAGCAGCCGCTTGAGCGGCAGGCCCTCCTTGCGCATCAGCTTGGCGATCTCGTCCTTGCCGTGCTCGATCGCCTCCTCGCGGCGCTCCTTGGTGAACCACTGCTTGATCTTGGAGCGGGCGCGCTGCGACTTCACGAAGTTCAGCCAGTCGCGCGACGGGGCGGCGGTCGGCGACTTGGAGGTGAACACCTCGACCACGTCGCCGTTCTCGAGGGTGGACTCCAACGGCACGAGTCGGCCGTTGACCCGGGAGCCGATGGTGTGGTGCCCGACCTCGGTGTGGACCGCGTAGGCGAAGTCGACCGGCGTCGAGCCCGATGGCAGCGCGATGACGTCGCCACGGGGGGTGAAGACGTAGGTCTCCGTCTGGTTGATCTCGAACCGGAGCGACTCGAGGAACTCGCCGGGGTCCTCGACCTCGCTCTGCCAGTCGAGCAGCTGCCGCACCCAGCTCATGTCGTCGCCCGACATCCCGGGCCCGCCGCGCTCCTTCGACGGGGTGTCGGTGCCGGCGCGGCCGTCCTCCTTGTACTTCCAGTGCGCCGCGACGCCGTACTCGGCGCGACGGTGCATCCCGAACGTGCGGATCTGCATCTCGACCGGCTTGCCCTGGGGACCGATGACCGTGGTGTGGAGCGACTGGTACATGTTGAACTTGGGCATCGCGACGTAGTCCTTGAACCGCCCGAGCACCGGGTTCCAGCGGGAGTGCAGCACGCCGAGGACTCCGTAGCAGTCGCGGTCCTCCTCGACGAGGATCCGGATGCCGACCAGGTCGTAGATGTCGGAGAAGTCGCGGCCGCCGACGATCATCTTCTGGTAGATCGAGTAGTAGTGCTTCGGCCGACCGGTCACCGTCGCCTTGATCTTGGCGTCGCGCAGGTCCTTCTCGACCTGGCTGATCACCTCGGCGAGGAACTGGTCGCGCGACGGTGCGCGCTCGGCCACCATCCGCACGATCTCGTCGTAGATCTTGGGGTGGAGCGTGGCGAACGCGAGGTCCTCCAGCTCCCACTTGATGGTGTTCATGCCGAGCCGGTGGGCAAGCGGCGCGTAGATGTCGAGCGTCTCGCGCGCGGTGCGTTCCTGGCTCTTCTGCGGCACGTAGCGCAGCGTGCGCATGTTGTGCAGCCGGTCGGCGAGCTTGATGACGAGCACCCGGATGTCGCGCGACATCGCGACGATCATCTTGCGGATCGTCTCGGCCTGGGCCGAGTCGCCGTAGACGACCTTGTCGAGCTTCGTCACGCCGTCGACCAGTCGCGCGACCTCGTCGCCGAAGTCGCGCCGGCACTCCTCCAGCGTGTACGGCGTGTCCTCGACCGTGTCGTGCAGGAGCGCGGCCACGAGCGTGGGCTCCGTCATCCCGATGCCGGCGAGGATCGTGGTCACGGCCAGCGGGTGGGTGATGTAGGGGTCGCCGCTCTTGCGCATCTGGGTGCCGTGCAGACGCTCGGCGGTGACGTAGGCGCGCTCGAGCAGGGCCAGGTCGGCCTTCGGGTGGTTGGCACGCACGGCGCGGAAGAGCGACTCGAGGACCGGGTTGGAGGTCGGCGTACGACTCCCCATCCGGGCGAGGCGGGCCCGCATGCCGCGACCTCCACCGCCGATGTCGCTCGGTGCGGTCGGCACCTCGGGCGCGCGCGAGGGAACCGGCCTCTCGCCCGCCCGTTCCTCACTCATGACGAAAGTCTATTCACCCGTCGAGGTCGTCAGACCACCGACAAGGCGATCATCGGCACGTCGCCGACGGTTGCGCGGCCCGGGAGGAACGACAGCTCCATCAGGAACGCCATCGCGGAGACCGATCCTCCGCAGGACGCGACCAGGTCTGCGGTCGCGCGGGCGGTGCCGCCCGTGGCCAGGACGTCGTCGATCACCAGCACCCGCTCGCCGGGGGCGATCGCGTCGCAGTGGATCTCCAGCACGGCCTCGCCGTACTCCAGTGCGTAGGCGACGGCGTGCGTCTCCCCCGGCAGCTTGCCGGCCTTGCGCACCGGGACGAACCCCACGCCCAGCTCCAGGGCCACGGGCGCGGCCAGGATGAACCCGCGGGCCTCCATGCCGATCACCTTGTCGACGACGGGGCGCCCGTCGTCGCCCCGGCCGGCCTCGGCGAGACCGGCGACCACGGCACGGAAGGCGGCCGGGTCGGCCAGCACCGGCGTGATGTCCTTGAAGAGGACCCCAGCCGAGGGGAAGTCGGGCACGTCGCGGACCAGGCCGGCGAGCGCCTGCGCCGCAGCGGTCTGCGCCGCCGTCAGCCCGTCCGCCACGTGGTGCCTACTTCTTCCCGCGCTTGGACCGCGCCTGCCGGCTCGGCTGCTGCCTGCCGGAGCTGCTGCTCTGGGAGATCGGCCGGGTCTGGGTCGGTGCGATCCGCCCCTTGCCCATCGCGTCGTCCGACGACTGGGCCACGTTGCCGGCGTCTTCGGCCGTCCCTCGCTCGGGTCGGCTCGGCCGGTCGTCGCGCGGCTCGTCGGTGACCGGCATGTTGTCGGTGAAGGCCGGCACCGACGCGTAGCGGTCCGCCATGGCCCGCTGCCGCGCCTTGGCCCGCTTCTCCTGCTCCAGCACGGAGGACTCGCGCGACTTCAGGTGGACGACGACCCGCGGGGCGAGCATCACCGAGGAGTAGACGCCCGCGCCCATGCCGACGAACTGCGCCAGCGCCAGGTCCTGCAGCGAGCTGGCACCCAGCTGGCTCGCGCTCACCCACAGGATCGCGCCGATCGGGATCAGCGCCACGATGCTGGTGTTGATCGACCGGACCAGGGTCTGGTTGACGGCCAGGTTGGCGGCGTCGGAGTAGGACTGGGACGCCTTGCGCAGCTTGGTGGTGTTCTCCTTGATCTTGTCGAAGACCACCACTGTGTCGTAGAGCGAGAAGCCGAGGATCGCGAGCAGACCGGTCACCGCCGCCGGCGTCACCTGGAAGCCCGACAGGGCGTAGATGCCGATCGTCAGCGCCACGTCGTGGAACAGGGCCACCAGCGCCGCCACCGACATCTTCCACTCGCGGAAGTAGGCCCAGATGAAGAGCACGACCAGCACGAGGAACACCCCGACGCCGATCAGCGCGCGCTTGGCCACCTCGCGGCCCCAGCTCGGGCCGACGTCCTGCACCGAGACGTCCTTGACCAGGTCGATGTCGGGGTACTGCTCGCCGATGATCGCCCGGGTCTGGTCCTCGGCGTCGCCCGACAGGGACTCGGTCGTGACCACGAGCGAGTCGCTGCCCGCGGTCGTCACCGACGGGTTCTCCGCGTGGCTGATGTTCGCATCGGCGATCGCGGTCCGCAGGTCGTCGGCGTCGGACTGGCTCACGGTGTCGTGGACCGCGACCTTCAGCTCCGTGCCGCCCTTGAACTCCACGCCGAAGTTGAGCGGCTTGACGATGACGAACGTGATCGCGAGACCGACCAGGACGGCGGTCACGCCGTACCAGAGCCAGCGCCTGCCGACGAAGTCGATCGACTTGTGACCGTTGTAGAGCTCGTTGCCGAGCCGCGACATCTTGCCCATCAGGCGTTCCCTCCAGCCGTGCGGACCTTCGGCTTCGGCTTGTCCATGCCCAGCGTCTCGGGGCTGAGGCCCGACAGCTTGTGACCGGAGTTGAATGCCTTGAACTGCGCGGTCCACGACACCAGGGGCTTGGTGAACCAGAACAGCACGGCGAGGTCGACCAGCGTCGAGAGACCGAGGGCGAAACCGAAGCCCTTCACCGCGCCGGTCGCGAAGATGTAGAGCACGAGCGCGGACAGGATCGACACGGTGTTGGCCGCCATCCGGGTGACCCGGGCGCGGGCCCAGCCCGTCTCCACCGCGACGCGCATCGACTTGCCCTCGCGCATCTCGTCCCTTATTCGTTCGAAGTAGATGACGAAGGAGTCGGCGGTGATGCCGATTGCGATGATCAGGCCGGCGATGCCCGGCAGCGTCAGCGTGAAGCCTGCGGCCTCGCTCAGCAGCAGTACGGCGGCGTAGGTGATGCTGGCCGCCACGAACAGCGAGCCGACGACCACGAGCCCGAGGCCGCGGTAGTAGAAGAGGCAGTAGAGCATCACGAGGATGAGCCCGATGCCGCCCGCGGTCAGACCGGCCGAGAGCTGGTCACCGGCAAGGGAGGGACCCACCTCCTCGGTCGTGACGTCCTTCTCGAACGCCAGCGGGAGGGCGCCGTACTTCAGGCTGGTGGCGAGGTTGTTCGCCGTCTCCTCGGTGAAGTCGCCGCTGATCTGCGAGTTGCCGTCGGAGATCACCGCCTGCATCACGGGCGCCGACAGCACCTGGCCGTCGAGGACGATCGCGAACTGCCCGCCGCTGTCGACCAGTGCGCGCGAGATCGTCTCGAAGTCGTCCTCCCCGCCGGTGGAGCCCTTCGGGTAGGCCTTGTTCTTGTCGTTGCCGATGTCGAGGGTGACGACCCACTTCACCTCGCCCGACGGGATCTGCGCTCCCGCGTCGGAGAGCTCGGTGCCCTCGATGACCGATCGGGAGAGCAGGTACTTCGTCACGGAGCCGTCGCGCACCTCGCAGGCCACGAGCGGCTGGTCGGGCTCGTCCGGCTGCGGAGCCGGGACGGTGACGCCCTTCTTGTTCGTGGTGACGACGGCGCCGTCGGCGTTGCACTGGAGCTGGTTGAAGAGCGCGATCGACTGCTGGTCGGGCGCCTGGATCCAGGCCAGCGCGTCCTTGGCCGAGTTGCCGCTGTTGGGGCTCGAGGCGTCGCCACCGTCGGTCGGCGTGTCCGTGGGCGAGGTCGTGTCGGTCGCCGTGTCGGTCGGGCTGGCCGTGTCCGTCGGCGACGCGGTGTCGGACGGCTGGTCGGTCTTCTTCGGCTTCTTCGGCTTCTCGAGCGACAGCGGCGGACGGCTCAGGCCGCCGCCGCCCGTGGCGCAGGGATCCTGGGCGCCCTCGGCGCACGCGACCAGGCGGAAGCGGAGCTGGGCCGTGCGCTGGACGAGGGCCTCGAGCTCCCGGCGGTTGCCCGCGGAGCCCGGGATCTCGACGACGATGTACTTGCCGGACTGGGTGGTCACCTCAGCCTCGGACGTGCCGGCGCCGTTGACGCGCTGGTCGATGATCCGGCGGGCCTCCTCGAGGTTCTGCTCGCTCGGGTTGCCGGTGGCGGTGAGCGTGATCCGCAGCCCGCCCTGCAGGTCGAGGCCCAGCGCCGGCTTCCAGGTGCCGGTCACGGCGACCAGGCCGTACATCACGGCGATGCCGAGGAAGAAGATGATCAGGGTCCGGCCGGGCCGGTAGCGACGGGCCGCCACGTCAGCGCTCCTCGTTGTCGTCGGTGCTCAGGGGGGCTTCGACCCCGGTCTGCTCGGTCGTGTCGACCTCGTCGGCCGTCTCGTCCTCGTCGTCGCGGATCACCGACCCCACGGCTCCGCGAGCGACCTTGATGCTCACCCCGGTCGCGATCTCCACCATGAGGGTGGCGTCGTCGGTGCCGGTGACGGTGCCGAAGATCCCGGAGGTCAGCACCACGGTGTCACCGACCTCGATGGAGGACTGCACCTGGCTGATCTCGCGCTGGCGTCGTTGGGCCGGGCGGATGATCAGCAGCCAGAAGATCACCGCGATCGCGGCGATGGTCAGCAGCGGACCCAATTCCATCAAACAGCCTTCCGAGGTGCGAGCAGGACGAGGCGCGCGCCCTGTTCCGGGCACGCGCACGGAGCCCGGGGCGGGCCGACGGGCAAGTGTAGCCGCGCGTGTTGCGTAGCCCACATCGCCGTCGGACGTCGGGCCGGTGTCGCCCGGTCAGTCCTCGAACAAGGTCGGATCGACCGGCTCGGCGGGCGCCGGCGGCGGGGTGAGACCAAGGTGGTCCCACGCGGCGGGGGTCGCGATCCGGCCCCGCGGGGTGCGAGCGAGGAACCCGGTGCGCACCAGGAACGGCTCAGCGACCTCCTCGACGGTCTCGCGCTCCTCCCCCACGGCGACGGCGAGGGTCGACACCCCGACCGGCCCGCCGCCGAAGCGGCGGCAGAGCGCGTCGATGACGGCTCGGTCGAGCCGGTCGAGGCCGAGCCGGTCGACCTCGTAGAGCTCCAGCGCGGCCTCGGCCACGGGCTGGGTGACGACCCCGTCGGCCCGGACCTGGGCGAAGTCGCGCACCCGGCGCAGCAGCCGGTTGGCGATGCGGGGCGTGCCGCGCGACCGCGAGGCGATCTGCGCAGAGCCCTCCGGGGTCAGCGCCACGTCGAGCAGGCCCGCGGAGCGGTGCACGATGCGGTCGAGGTCGGCCGGCTCGTAGAACTCCAGGTGAGCGGTGAACCCGAACCTGTCACGCAGCGGGCCCGGCAGCAGGCCGGCGCGGGTGGTGGCGCCGACGAGGGTGAAGGGCGGGATCTCGAGCGGGATCGCCGTGGCGCCGGGTCCCTTGCCGATGACCACGTCGACCCGGAAGTCCTCCATCGCCATGTAGAGCATCTCCTCAGCGGGCCGCGACATCCGGTGGATCTCGTCGACGAAGAGGACGTCGCCCTCGTTGAGGCCGGACAGGATCGCGGCCAGGTCGCCCGCGTGGGTGATGGCCGGACCGCTGGTGAGCCGCAGCGGAGCCTGCATCTCGTGGGCGATGATCATGGCCAGCGTCGTCTTGCCCAGCCCCGGTGGACCGGAGAGCAGGACGTGGTCGGGCGCCCGGCCCCGTCGGCGCGCGGCCTCGAGGACGAGACCGAGCTGGTCACGCACCCGGGTCTGGCCGACCACCTCGTCGAGGCTGCGCGGTCGCAGTGCGGCCTCGACCGCTCGCTCGTCGCCCTCGGCCTCGAGTGCGGTGATGGAGCGCAGGTGCGCCTCCTCCGCCACGTCGAGCTCGTCCTCGTGGAAGCCCATCGTGGATCAGGCCTTCGACAGCGTGCGCAGGGCGGCGCGGAGCAGCGAACCGACGTCGGGCGACTCCCCCGCCTCCTCGGCGACCGCGTCGACCGCCTTGTCGGCGTCCTTGGCGTTGTAGCCGAGGCCCACCAGTCCCTGGGTGACCTGGTCGCGCCACGGCGCGACCGCCGCTGCGGCGGTCGGGGAGATCCGGCCGACGGGTGCGCCGATCCGGTCCTTCAGCTCGAGGATGATCCGCTGCGCCCCCTTCTGCCCGATGCCGGGCACCTTGGTGAGCGTCTTGACGTCGTCGACGGCGATGGCGGAGCGGATGCCGTCGGGCGAGAGCACGGCGAGCATCGCCTGGGCGAGCTTCGGCCCGACTCCCGAGGCGGTCTGCACCAGCTCGAAGACGCTCTTCTCGTCGTCGTCGGCGAACCCGAAGAGAGTCAGCGAGTCCTCGCGCACGACCAGGCTGGTCGGCAGCGTCGCCTCGTGACCGGTGCGCAGCCCGGCGAGGGTGCCAGGCGTGCACATGAGCTCGAGCCCTACTCCCCCGACCTCCAGCACCGCGCTCGACAACGTCACGGCCGCGACCCGGCCTCGCACGTGGGCGATCATCGCTTCCCTCCTGCCGCGGCCACGGCCGCGTCGATCCGGGCCTGCGCCCCTCCGCGCCAGATGTGGGTGATCGCGAGCGCGAGCGCGTCGGCGGCGTCGGCCGGCTTCGGCATCGCGTCGAGCCGCAGGATGCGGGTCACCATGGCGCCGACCTGGGCCTTGTCGGCACGGCCGTTGCCGGACACCGCTGCCTTGACCTCGCTCGGCGTGTGCAGCGCGATCGGCAGCCCGCGGCGGGCGGCGCACACCATCGCGATGCCGCTGGCCTGGGCGGTGCCCATCACGGTGCTGACGTCGGACCTGGCGAAGACCCGTTCGACCGCGACCGCGTCGGGGCGGTGCTCGTCGAGCCACGCCTCGATGCCCTTCTCGATCGACACCAGCCGCTCGGGGACCGGGAGGTGCGACGACGTACGGATCACGTTGACGTCGACCAGGCGCAGCGGCCGGCCGACGTCACCCTCGACCACGCCCATCCCGCAACGGGTCAGTCCGGGATCGATCCCCAGGACACGCATCGGCCCAGCCCTTCCGTCTCGAACACCTGTTCGGTGTCCAAGTTACGGTCGGCGCACACGTCACCGGGTCTCGACACGCCGGTCGCTACGCGTCGACCTGCTCCATGACCTCGTCGGGCACGTCGGCGTTGGAGTAGACGTTCTGCACGTCGTCGAGGTCGTCGACGGCGTCGATCAGGCGGAAGACCTTGCCTGCGGCGTCGGGGTCGGCGACGGGGATGTCCATCGAGGCGACGAACTGGACCTCGGCGGAGTCGTAGTCGATGCCCGCGGCCTGCAGCGCCGTGCGCACCGCGACCACGTCGGTGGCCTCGGACTGCACCTCGAAGGTGTCGTCGAGGTCGGCGACGTCCTCGGCACCGGCGTCGAGGGTGGCCTCGAGCACGTCGTCCTCGGAGACCTCACGCCCCTCCTGCGACTTCGGGACCACCACGACGCCCTTGCGGTTGAACAGGCGCGAGACCGAGCCCGGGTCGGCCATGGTGCCGCCGTTGCGGGTGACGGCGGTGCGGACCTCCATCGCGGCGCGGTTCCTGTTGTCGGTGAGGCACTCGACGAGGAGCGCGACCCCCTGCGGCCCGTAGACCTCGTACATGATCGTCTCGTAGTCGACGGCGCTGCCCTCGAGGCCACCGCCGCGCTTCACCGCCGAGTCGATGTTCTTGTTGGGGACCGACTGCTTCTTCGCCTTCTGGATGGCGTCGTAGAGGGTCGGGTTGCCGGCCGGGTCGGGACCGCCCATCTTCGCCGCGATCTCGATGTTCTTGATCAGCTTCGCGAAGAGCTTGCCGCGCTTGGCGTCGATCGCGGCCTTCTTGTGCTTGGTGGTCGCCCACTTGGAGTGCCCCGACATGTCCCCTACTTCCCGTCCCGTCTGCTACCGGCGGGCAACTCTACCTACGAGACCTGCGCCAGGAAGAGTCGGTGGATGCGGCCGTCGCCGTCGACCTCGGGGTGGAACGACGTGGCCAGCAGGTGCCCCTGGCGTACGGCGACGGGGTGACCCTCCGCCTCCGCGAGGACCTCGACCTCCGGGCCGACCTGCTCGACCCAGGGGGCCCGGATGAAGACGGCGTGGACGGAGGCGTCCAGACCCTTCACCTCGAGGTCGGACTCGAAGGAGTCGACCTGGCGACCGAACGCGTTGCGCCGCACCGTCACGTCGAGCCCGCCGATGGTCTCCTGCCCGACCGCGCCGTCGAGGATCCGGTCGGCGAGCAGGATCATCCCTGCGCAGGTGCCGAAGGTCGGCATGCCGGCGCGCACCCGCTCGCGCAACGGGTCGAGCAGCTCGAAGGTCCGCGCGAGCTTCGCCATCGTCGTCGACTCACCGCCCGGCAGCACGAGGGCGTCGCAGCGCGCGAGCTCCTCGGGCCGCCGTACGGTGAACGCGTCCGCACCGAGCGCCGTGAGCGTCTGCACGTGCTCGCGGACGTCGCCCTGCAGCGCGAAGACTCCGATCGAAGGCACGCGCCGAGGTTACGGCAGGCCCGCCCGGGTCACGGCGACGGGCAGAGCTTGTTGCCGTTGCCCTGGCCGTTCCCGAAGCTGTAGCTGATCCGGCTCGACTCGGTCTCGACCGCGCCGTTCACGGCCACCACCCAGATCTGTCCCGTGCGGCTCTCGAAGCCGGTCGAGGTCCAGGTCCTGAGGGTCGGCCCGAGGGTCGCCGGGGTCCCCGGGACGGCGCCCGTGGATCGCACGACGAAGCCGGTCGTCGGATTGGAGCTCGACGTCCAGTCGAGCTTGATCTTCCAGTCTCCATTGCTCCCGACCACCGAGCAGGTGACCGGCGGGCCGCCGGCCGAGGCCGTCGAGCCGCAGTCGATGTTGCTGCCGCCGGACGCCGTCGTCACCAGCTGCGTCGCGTCGGCCGCGACCCAGCTGGTGCCGGGGAGGCTGCCGGTGACCCGCACCGTGACGGTCGTGCCGAGGGTGCCTGCCAGGAGCGCCGGGGTGACGACGACACTGCGCTGTGCACCCGAGGTGAGGACGGGCAGCGCCTGACTGTTCTGCACCACGGCAGCGGTGTAGTCGTGCGCGGCCGGCGAGGTCGCGGCGGTCCAGGTGATCGTCACCTGGGAGGCGTTGTCGCGCACGCAGGTGAGGGTGGGCGTCGTCAGCGAGCCGGTGCTCAGCGACGTGCCCAGCAAGGAGACGGTGTCGTTCCAGGTCGCCCAGCTGGGTGCCACCGTGGAGACGAGGACACCGAAGGCAGCGACCGAGGTCGCGGCCAACCGCCGTGCGGCCCGCTTGCCCCTCCGTCCGTCGCCGGCCCCCTGAGACGGGTCGTCGCCGTCGGACGGAGAGTCTCCGTCGTCGCGTCGCGGGCGGAGCGCGACGAAGAGCATCCCCATCGCGTACATGCCGAGCAGAAAGAGACCGATGGGCCCGGAGAACCAGGCGACCACGCGGCCGCCGTAGGGCACGTCGGCGAAGACCCGGTAGACGTCGTCGCCGACCGGGTAGAGCTGCGCGTCGACCGCCGGGTTGGCGTCGCCCTTGAGCTGCACGAACGTGCCGGTGTTGGTCTCCTTGATGGCGACGATCCGGTGCGTGACCCGGTCGCCGTCGCCCTTCGGGACCATCACGACGTCGCCGACGGCGAGGTCGTCCGCAGAGACGTGCCTGCCCCACGCCAGCGCGCCGGCGTCGATCGTCGGTGACATCGAGCCGGTCTGGACGACCAGGGGTCGGATGCCGAGCACCAGGCCCGCGACGACCGAGAGGGCGCAGAGCACTCCGAGCACGGCGCCGATGGTCAGCGCGGCGCCGCGGAGACGGCCGAGAGCGGGTCGGGTCACGGAGCGACCTGGGTGGCGTCGAACTGCAGGGTGACCGAGGTGCTCGCGCCCTGGAGCGCGTTTGCCGCGGTGGACGGAAGGGTGACCTGGACGCAGATCTTCTCGTTGGTGCCCGCGGCCAACGGGCGTGCGGTGGTGACCAGGCCGGTGTTGAGTGCCGTGCCCGTTCCGGCGAGGGTCGTCCCGCCACAGGTGGCCGTCGGCGTGGCCGCCCCGGTGACCGACGTCGCTCCGGTCACCTTCACCTGCAGCGCGGCCGCCAGGTCCTTCGCGACCGGGGTGTTGGTCGCGGCGGACGACGCCACGTAGGTGAACGGCACGTTGCCCGCGTTCGCGATCATCAGCACGGCAGCCACGGACCCGCCGGGCACCATGTTGGTGATGTTGAGCGAGGTGTAGCCGGTCACCGAGTCCTGGCCGTCGACCTTGAGGTCGAGGGTGCCCGTGGAGATGGTGGTCCCCGCGACGGAGGCGCTGTCGGTCCAGAGCGCGGTCGTGGTGATCGCCCCGAGTCCGACGACGACACCCATCGCCATGAAGGCGCGGGCCCGTCCGGTGCGGCCGCGGCGGATCCGTGCGTGGCTAGCCATCTGTCTCTTCCTCTTTCCTACGTCGTACGACGAGTGCGATCCCGCACCCGATGAGGCCACCGGCCAGCCAGAGCTGCCAGGGCTGGACGGTGCTGCCCGTGTCGGGCAGGTCGCCGTCCGTGCCGTGAGGGCCGCCGTCGCCCCGCGGTGCGGACTGGGTCAGCCGGACCACGAACTTCAGCGGCAGGGTGCGGACCTGCGTCACGTTGGTGGACGCCGGGTCGAAGGCGACCCGAAGGTCGATCCGCACCCGGGCACCCTTCTCGAGCCCGCGGTCCAGGAGGGTCTGCGCCGTGCCGTCCGCGGTCAACGGGAGCCAGCTCCCGTGGTGGACGCGGGCGTCGATGCGCAGGTCCTCGTTCTGCACCAGGGCGTCCGGGTCGAGCGTGCGCATGCCGACCTCCATCGAGGCCGCCGTCGGGCCCTGGTTGCGCACCCACAACGACCTGGTCTCGGTGTCACCCGGGACCCAGCGGAAGGCCGGGTCGAAGAGCGGCCGGGACAGGGAGGCCGACCACTGGTGGCCGTCGAGGCTGAGCCCGACCTCGTCGTCGGCGCGCGCCGCACCGGCGCCGGTCGTCAGCACGACCGCCGCGAGCAGGACCGAGCACAGGACGCGGTACATGAAGGGCTCCTCCTCTCAGACGCTGGTGGTGTGGTGCTCGGCGGGGACCTCGGTGCCGGACGGCCGCCGGCGGCGCCGCTCCCGGACCGAGCCGCCGAACATGAAGGCGGCGTATCCGAGCAGGGCGCCCACGACGACGTACACCCCGACCTGGCGCTGGTCCCCGTTGATCACGTTGCTGATGCGACCCAGGTAGGGCACCGAGTACCAGAGCCTCCCCTTGACCTGGACCGGCTGGACCGGTGCGGCGTCAGGGATGTCGTTGGAGTCGCCCTGGGTGACCAACGACTGCTCTCCCCCGAGGGTCGTGCTCAGCCCCACCACACGGTGGGTCACGACCGTCGGGTCGCCCGACTCGAGCTGGTAGGTGATCACGTCGCCGGTGCTGATCTCCTCGATCGGCACCGGACGGACCACCACGAGCGTGCCCGGCGGGAAGCCGGGCTCCATGGAGCTGGTGAGCACGGTGTACGGCGTGGCTCCGCCCAGCCGCGGCACGACGACCGCAGCTGCCAGGACCGCGACCGCGCCGAGGATGACGAACCAGGCGATGACCCGGCCGCTCCACGACGCGATCGCCCGCGCCGAGCCGCCCATGATGACTGCTAGTTGTGGTTCTGGGTGACGGTGATCGCGATGTCGTCGAGCGTCGCGACCTCGTTCTCCGCGGTGTCGCCGGTGGTGGCGGAGTCGAACGTCATCGTGAAGTTCGCCGTGATCACCTCGCCGACAGGCACGTTCTGGTTGTCGACGACCGGGTCGCCGTTGGAGTCCTCGTAGGAAGCCTGGACCGTTCCGAGGGCGCTCACCAGAGCGGTGGCCGAGCTGGCGTTCCAGTTCGTCGACGCGATGTCCAGGTTCACGGTGGCGAAGTGGTCGCCCTCGCCCTCGATCTCGAAGGAGCAGGTCTTGGTGATGTCGTCACCCGGGACGATGCGCGTGGCTGCGACGACGTCGTCGCCACCGTCGAGCTCCCAGGGAGCCGAGCCGCAGTCGTTGTTGATGACCGTCAGGTGTCCGGACTCGACCGTGGTGCCGTCGACGTCGGCGTTGTCGGTCCAGTAGGCCAGCGAGCCGACGCCCCCGAGGAGCAGGAAGGCGGCGGCACCGCCGGCGAGGGCGCCCTTCGTGGACTTCTTCATTGCATTTTCTCCATCTGTGGTCCGGCCCCATCAGGGCCACTTCCCCCGGGGCGAGCGCCCCGACCTTCGAGAAAGGTAGGGAGCCGTGGGGACCACCAAGAGATGAATGAAGATGCAGGTCGTTTGTCCTACTAAGCGCGGTGCGTCACGGCCGACCGGCCCCGCTTCCGATCAGGAGTCGGAGCCGCAGGTGAGGGTCAGGCCGGCGAGACCGACGACGAGGGCGCGGGTGCGCACCGCCGACGTCCACGAGGTCCCCGGCAGTGCAGCCGTGATGTCGACGTGCACCGTCGTGCCGAGCAGCGAGCCGAGCAGACCGCTGGTGACCTTGGTCTGCGCGGTGCCGGCGCTCGCGGTCACGGTGAGGGCGTTGCCCTCCCGGAGCGTCGCCGTGTAGGTCATCGTGGCCGGCGAGGTCTGCACCGGCCAGGTGATCGTCGCTGTGAAGCCGCTGAGCGAATTGCCCGTCACGGCGCAGGCGGTCGGATCGGGCCGCGCGACCGTCCGCGCGGTGAGCGTGCCGCTCGGCACCGCGCCGGTGTCGGAGTAGGCGGCCGTCGTACCGGTGGTCGCTCCGGCCACGACAGCCACGGCGAGGGGCGCTGCCACGAGGGCCGTGGCGCGTCTCCTGCCGCCGCGGGGCCGGTCGCGCCGGAGGATCACGACAAGCATCGCGAACACGAAGCCGCCGAGCAGGAACAGCCCGAGCGGGCTGCCGATGAACGCGACGGCGTAGCCGGCGTAGGGCATCGACCAGAACACCCGGTCGGCACGGGTCACCTCGTAGACCTCGTCGTCGGGCGTCGGGTTGGTGTCGCCCTGGAGCGTCAGCCGGCGCGTCGCGCCCGAGCCGGCGACACCGACGACACGGTGGGTCACGCGGGTGCCGTCATGGGCGACGACGCTCACGACGTCGCCCACCCCGAGGTCGCCGGCCGGCACGGGACGCGCGAGGCCGAAGGCCCCGGCGGGGATGTCGGGGCTCATCGAACCGGACCGGAAGAGGAGCGGTCGCACGCCGAGCACCTGACCGGCGAGCGCGACGACCAGGCAGAGCGACCCGACGACCGCGCCGATCGTCAGGAGGACGCCCCGCACGCGGCTCACGAGGTCACCTGGGTGGCGGTCAGGTCGAACCGCAGCTGCCCCTGCTTGCCCTGGTTGGTGTTCGTCGCGCTCGACACCATCGAGACCAGCACGCAGAGCTGGGCGTCGGAGGCACCCTTGCCGATCCGACGCGCGGCCGTCATCACCGATGAGCTCGACGCGGTGACGGTCACCGCCGACGCGGTCAGTGCCGTGCCGCCGCAGGACTGCTGGATCGGGTAGGTCGTGTCGGTGGTGTTCGGTGCCCCGGCGTAGACCTGCACGGTGATCGGCGTCCCGACGAAGCCCCACGCCGGCGACGCACCTTGGGTGACGGTCGCGGTGTAGGTGAAGTCGGCCTGACCGACGTCGCGGACGAAGAGCGGGAACGCGTAGGCCTCGCTCGGCGTCAGGTTGGCCACCGTGATGTGGGTGGCGCTGTGGGCCGTACCGGGGCCCACCGCTCCCCAGGTCGTGTTGTCGTTGGACACCTGCAGGTCCATCGAGCCGGAGGCGATCTGTCCGCTCGGGACGACCGCGTCGTCGGTCCAGTACGCCGACGTGCTCGTCACGCCCAGCGCACCGAGGACACCGAGCGTGAGCACCGCGCGGGTGCGCCCCTTGCCGAACCAGCTGCGCAGCACGCTCCGACGGTCAGCAGAGTGCTTGCCCATCGCGTGCCTCCTCTCCTCGTCGTCGGGCCGCCGCCACGAGCGCGAGGCCAGCCCCCACGAGCGCGGCGCCGAGCCACACGAACCACGTCTGCACTCCGTTGCCGGTGCTCGGCAGGACCCCGGTGACGGCGCCATCGCCACCGGGGCCGCTACCGGGGCCGTCACCGCCGGGACCGTCCTGCGCCAGGAGCACCCGGAAGGTCAGCGGCAGCCGCCGTACCTCCGACTGGTTGGTCGACGCGGGGTTGAAGGCCACCCGCACCTCGACGCGGACCCGGGATCCCGCATCGAGGGCGTCCTGCACGACGATGCCGCCGGCCCGCCCGTTCTCGAGCTCGACCCAGGGCCCGCCGGCAGCCCGTGCCGCCAGGTCGACGTCGTCGTCCGGCAGCAGGTGGCCGGTGTCGCGGCTACGGACCTCCAGCGACATCCGCGCCCGGGTGGGACCCTGGTTGCGGACGTAGAAGCTGCGCACCTGACGGTCCCCCGGCACCCAGCGGAAGGCGGGGTCGAAGAGCGGCGTGCGCAGGTCGGCGTGCCAGTGCCGGCCGTCGCTGCTCACCCCGACCTCTTCGTCCGCGCACGCCGGGGCCGCGGTCGCCGCGAGGACGAGCGCGATCGCTCCTCCGAGCAGGACGCGGGACATCACGTCAGGCACTCCTCTTCGGTCCGGTCGTCGGTCCGGCCCTCGTGCCGGTCGTCACCCACTGCGGACCGGCGCCGTCGTCCGGCCGCCGCGCCGGCGAACATCCAGGCCGCGTAGGCCACCAGCCCGCCCGAGAGCAGCAGCACGCCCTTCTGGCGCTGCTGGCCGGTCACCAGGTTGTTGGCGTAGCCGAGGTACGGCAGCGCGTACCAGAGCCGGCCCTTGACCTGCACGGGCCGCACCGGCGCCGCATCGGGCACGTCGTTCGCATCACCCTGGGTGGTCAGCGAGACGTCACCGTCGAGGTCGGCGCCCACCTCGACCACCCGGTGGGTCACCACGGCGGGCTCCCCCGACCGCAGCTGGTAGGTGATGACATCGCCGGTGCGGACGTCCTCGACGGGCACCGGCTTCACCACCACCAGGGTCCCCGGCGGGTAGTGCGGGCGCATCGAACCCGTCATGACCGTGTACGGCGTCGCGCCCGTCAGGCGCGGCACGACCACCGCGGCGGCCAGGACGACCACCGCGGACAGCAGCACCAGCCAGACGAGCACCCGCCAGGCGAAGGCGACCACGACGGCCTGCCTCAGGCGGCCGCGATCACTTGTGCGTCTGGACGGCGACCAGGGTGATCTTGTCGAGCGTCGCCGTGTCGACCTGCGAGTCGTTGTCGGCCCCGGTCGTCGGGTCCGGCGAACTCACGGTGCCGTACGGGAAGTCGACCGTGATGTCGATCGTCACCGGGTAGGTGCCCGCGCCGGTGACCGAGCCACCGGCCGGGGCGGTCAGCGACGCGCCGACGGTCAGCTCGTCCTCGAGCCCCTTGAGCGACGTCAGCGACGCGTCCGAGATGCCGACCGTGGCGCCGATGTGGTCGCCCACCAGGACGAGGTCGCCGGTGCACTCCTTCACGATCTTGTCGCCCGGCACGATCGTGCTCACGGTGGTGATGCCCGTGGTCGAGCCGTCGCTGTAGGTCCAGCTGGTCGCGCACGAGACGTTCTGCAGCTCGATCGATCCCGAGGAGACCGTGCCCCCGTCGACATCGGCGTCGTCGGTCCAGTAGGCCAGCGTGCCGGCACCACCGAGCAGCAGGAAAGCAGCGGCGCCAGCAGCAAGGGCGCCCTTCGTCGACTTCTTCATGATTCCCCCCAGAATCCATGCAGCCCGTCCGCCGGGCTGATCCAGAAATGGACCGAGGGGCGGATCCCCCCGAATCCGAGAGGGACGATACGGCCTGCGGTCCGGTTTCGAGGCATTTCCCGAGATTTCTGTCTAGCCCACCGGGACCATGTCCCGGGTGGGAGCGCGGCTAGACTCCCCGGACCGATCGGGAGGGGCGGGCATGGGGTGGACGGCGGCGCGCCGCGGCGCGTGTACGGCGGCCGCACTGCTGCTGGCTCTCCCCGCGTCCGCGTGCGGGGCCGGTGGCGACGACGCCGGGCCGCGGCGGCTCACCGCCTCGACCACGTCGGCCGCGACGCCCACGTCCGAGGGGTCGGCGCCGGCCGAGATCGATCGCAGCGACAATCCTGCGTCGGCGTACACGGCCTGGGTCGGCGCGCTCGCCCGCCACGACGCGGCGGCCGCCTGCGACCTCCAGTCGCCCGACTTCACCATCCAGCTGCGCTACGACGCGATCCTCGTCGACCGGGCCGAGCTGGGCGACCCGTGCGTCGGCTTCGAAGCGATCGTGTGGGAGGCCGCCGACTTCGACGCGACCGTCGAGGACGTCGCGGTCACCCAGCAGACCGGCGAGGACGCCCTGCTCGAGGTGCACCTGGCGACGCGGTCGCTGACCGTGCGGATGGTCTACCACCGGGCGCACTGGCGGGTGTTCTCGACGACGGACCGCACCGACGGCGGCTCCACCGACGGGGCCACGACGGGTCCCGCACGCTGGGTCGCCGCGTGGTGCGGCCTCTCCCTCGAGCAGACCCGCGACGAGATCGTCGACGCGATGGGAGAGCCGTCCGGCGAGTACACCGTCTCCGACGGCGGCGATCCCCAGCTGTGGTGGGCGCAGGACCAGTACGACTTCCGCGTCTACCTCGACACGGACGGGACGGTCTTCCAGCTCGTCGCCGACTACGACGCGCTGGGCACCGCGGACCGCGCTGAGCTGACCTGCCCCGAGCTCAGGAGCTGAGGGCTACCAGCCGCGCTCGGCGAGGCGGTGGGGCTGCGGGATGTCCTCGACGTTGATGCCGACCATGGCCTCGCCCAGGCCGCGGGAGACCTTGGCAACCACGTCGGGGTCGTCGTAGAAGGTGGTGGCCTTCACGATGGCCTCCGCGCGCTGGGCGGGGTTGCCGGACTTGAAGATGCCCGAGCCCACGAACACGCCCTCGGCACCGAGCTGCATCATCATCGCCGCATCGGCAGGGGTGGCGATGCCACCGGCGGTGAACAGCACCACCGGCAGCTTGCCGGCCCGGGCGACCTCCACGACCAGGTCGTAGGGGGCCTGCAGCTCCTTGGCAGCGACGTAGAGCTCGTCGTCGCCCAGCGAGGCCAGGCGGCGGATCTCCCCGCGGATGGTGCGCATGTGGGTCACCGCGTTGGACACGTCACCGGTGCCGGCCTCGCCCTTGGAGCGGATCATCGCCGCACCCTCGGTGATCCGGCGCAGCGCCTCGCCCAGGTTGGTCGCACCACACACGAACGGCACGGTGAAGGCCCACTTGTCGATGTGGTGGGCGTAGTCGGCCGGGGTCAGGACCTCGGACTCGTCGATGTAGTCCACACCCAGGGACTGCAGCACCTGGGCCTCGGCGAAGTGACCGATGCGGGCCTTGGCCATCACCGGGATCGAGACGGCCTCGATGATCCCGTCGATCATGTCGGGGTCACTCATCCGCGAGACCCCGCCCTGGGCACGGATGTCGGCCGGGACACGCTCCAACGCCATCACCGCGACCGCGCCGGCATCCTCGGCGATCTTGGCCTGCTCGGCGGTGACCACATCCATGATCACCCCACCCTTGAGCATCTCCGCCATGCCCCGCTTGACCCTCGTCGTGCCCATCTCGTGCTGCTCGCTCATGGACACGATCCTAGGCGCCGTCGGGCTTCTCCACCGCATCGGGATCGGCCCCCGAGGGGGCGTCGAGCGCGACCGCCTGCAGGTAGACCTTCCGCACCCGGAAGACCACCGTGTAGGCGCTCGCCGCGGCCAGTGCCCAGAGCGTCACGTACATCAGGATCGGGAGGTCGAGCAGGTCGCTGAGACCCGTCATCACGAGGATCGACACGAGCCGGTCGGCACGCTCGGCGAGGCCGCCCCTGGCGTCCATCCCGAGCGACTCGGCGCGGGCACGCGCGTAGGAGGTCACCGAGCCCATGACCAGGCACCACAGGCTCACGCACAGGTAGAGGTAGCCGTGGTCGCCGTCGTAGTGGTCACCGGCGAAGTAGAGCGCAAGGCCGCCGAAGATCGCACCGTCACCGATCCGGTCGAGGGTCGAGTCCCAGAACGCACCGAAGCGCGAGGAGCGACCGAGCGTGCGCGCCATCTTGCCGTCGATGAGGTCGCTGAAGACGAACGCGGTGATGAACAGGACGCCCCACAGCAGCTCGCCGCGCGGGAAGAAGGCCAGCGCGCCGGCGCAGACGCCCAGCGTCCCGACGAACGTCACCGTGTCCGGGCTGATGCCGAGCTTGATGAAGAGCTTGACGAAGGGCATCAGCACGACGCCCTGCCAGAAGTCCTTGAAACGGTCCAGCACGACGCGAACGGTAGCCAATCTCCGCCCGACCCTTGACATCGAGCCGCGTCGGGCAGATTCTCCTAACTGTGTTAGGAACTCCTATTCGTGATCGGAAAGCCGAACGTCGCGCGGCCGTGCGACGCGAGATCCTCGACGCCGCCTGGGCGATCGCGCGCGAGTCCGGCCTGACCCAGGTCACGCTGCGCGACGTCGCGACCCGTGTCGGCATGCAGGCTCCGTCGCTCTACACCCACTTCGACTCGAAGATGGCGATCTACGACGCCATGTTCGAGGAGGCGTGGGCCCACTACGAGTCGACGCTGCACGACCTCGAGGCCTCCGTCGACACCCACCCGCGAACGGCGATCCACGAGATCTCGGCGCACTTCTACGACTACGCGATCGCCGACCAGCCCCGCTACCAGCTCATGAACGAGCGCGTCGTGCCCGGCTTCGAACCGAGCGTCGGGGCCTACGCCCCGTCGCAGCGGGTGCTCGCGCGCGGACAGCGCAACGTGAAGGCCCTGGGTGCGGTCTCCGACGATGACTTCCTCATCTGGATCGCCCTCCTGGGCGGACTCATCAGCCAGCACTTCGCCAACGATCCCGGCGGCACCCGCGTGACAGCGGTCCTCGGCCGGGCCATCGACATGTGGGCCGACGCCGTCGGCCTTCCTCCCCTCCCTCAATGAGACCGACCAGCACGACCGGAGCACACGATGTCCACCACTGACCCGCAGTCCGACCCGCAGTCGAGGCCCCAGTCCACCGACGGGCTCTTCCGACCCCAGCTCCCCCACAGGGTGGCGATGCGGCTCGCCGCCCACGAGTACGGCCGGATGGCCGACACCCTGGCCGCACTCGGCCCCGACGACTGGAGCCGGCCGACCGCCTGCACCGCCTGGGACGTGCGTCAGCTCGGGTGCCACATGGTCGGCATGGCCGCGATGGCGGCGTCCCCGTGGGAGATGAAGCGCCAGCAGACCGAGGCGGCCGCCACACTCACCGAGGGGATGGAGCCGGTCGACGCGCTGACCGCCCTCCAGGTCAGGGAGCGCGCCGGCTGGACGCCGCAGGACGTGGTCGACGGCGCCCGGAAGGTCGGACCGCGCGCGGCGCGCGGGCGGCGCTTCACCCCCGGCCTGATCCGGCGCCGGCCCTTCCCGCACGAGCAGGTCGTCAACCAGACACCCGAGCGGTGGGTCATCGGGTTCCTCAGCGACGTCATCCTCACCCGTGATCCCTGGATGCACCGGATGGACATCGCCGCGGCGACCAGGACGGACCCGGTCCTCACCGCCGACCACGACGGTGTGCTCGTCGCCGACGTGGTGGCGGAGTGGGCGCGGCGCCACGGTGCGCCGTACGAGCTCCGGCTGACCGGCCCTGCCGGCGGCCACTGGTCCTACGGCACCGGCGGCGAGCGCATCGAGATGGACGCCGTCGAATTCTGCCGCGCTCTGTCCGGACGCGCCGACGCCCCCGGCCTGCTGTCCGTCCAGGTGCCGTTCTGACGCGGTGCGGCTAGGAGCCCCAGGCGTCGATGAGCAGGTCGCGGGTCTGGTCGAGCAGCTGCGGCAGGGTCTTGGTGCCGTTCATGACGGTGATGAAGCCCGCGTCGCCGGTCCATCGCGGCACGACGTGCTGGTGGAAGTGCCCCGACAACGACCCTCCGGCGGCCGGGCCGAGGTTGATCCCGACGTTGAACGCGTGCGGCGTGGACACGGCACGGATCGCGGTCAGCGCCTGCTTGGTCAGGGCGGCGATCTCGGCGGTCTCGGTGTCGTCGAGCTCGGTGTAGTCCGCCACGTGGCGGTAGGGCAGCACCATCAGGTGGCCAGGGTTGTAGGGGTACAGGTTGAGCACGGCGTACGACGTCTCCCCCCGTCGTACGACCATCCGGTCGTCGTGCGACGTGGCCGGGTCGCGGCGGATCCGGCAGAAGGGACAGGCGGGGAGGTCGGGGTCGTTGAGCCCCTCGTCGCCTGCGGTCCGGACGTACGCCATCCGGTGGGGCGTCCAGAGGCGCTCCAGTCCGTCGGGATCGCGCATCAGTCGGCTTGCTCCATGACGGAGAGCAGCTCGATGAGCGGCACGTCGGGGACGTCGATGCCGCGCGATGCCGCCATGCCGTTGATCTGCAGCCAGATCGACTGGGCCAGCATGCTCACGAGGTGCTCGGCGGCGGGCGCGACGTCGAGGCCCGACCAGCGACGGACGCTCGAGAAGACCTGGCCGATCAGGCCGAAGACCCACGGGTCCAGGCCCGCGCGGTCGTCGGCGCTGAGCTCCACGCCGTAGTACTGGACGACCGAGTTCATGATCGTCTCGATCTGCTCGCCGACCTGTTCGATCGACTCCGCGAGCGGGTGCGGGCCGGGACCGGGGAGCTCGAGCTCGATGAACCAGAACAGCGTCGGGTGCGCGGTCGCCCACCTCACGAACGCGTCGACGATCCTTCGGATGATCACGACCGGCTCGCCGTCGTAGGACAGAGCAGGCAGCAGCACCGCGCCGAGGTCCTTGCAGATCCGCTTCTGGACGGCCAGGTCGAGATCGACCCGGTCGTGGAAGTGGCGGTAGAGCACGGTGCGGGCCAGTCCGGCCTCCTCCGCGATCAGCTGCACCTGCACGTCGTCACCGGGCGCGGCACGCTCGAGAACGCGCACGGCAGCATCGATGATCACCCGGCGCCGCGCCTGGTTGTGCGCCAACCAACGCAGCCTTCGACCGTCACCGCTCTCCCCGGTGTCGTTCCGCTCGTCCGCCATGCGTTCCGCTCTTGTCGGGCCGTCCCCACCCCAAGGGTAACGGGGTGTCGCGGTCAGTACTGGTGGAACCAGCGACCGAGGTCGGCTGCGATGTCAGGACAGGTGACGTTGAGGTCGCGACTGCCGGCCACCCACTGGCCGAGCACCGCCGTGCCGCCCTGGATCGACCAGTCGTCGCCACAGCGGTGCAGCGCCTCGTCGCGGGAGGTCTGGCCGGCCGCGCGCCACTCGGGGACCCCGAGCGTGTAGTCGCCGACCACGCTCTGCCAGAGGTAGGGCGTCGAGTAGATCCCGATCGAGAAGCCGGCGTCGGTGTAGGCGCGCGCGGCCCCCTCGACGATGGCGGCGTTGGCAGCCGGGTCGCCGCTCCACTCGAAGTCCGGCACCGGCTCCACGTCGATCCAGATGATCGGCGTCTGCAGGTCGGCAGCGATGAGCGAGTCGAGGTTGAAGCGGGCCTCCTGGTAGCCGACGTTGCGCAGCTTGCCCTTGAGCCCGCTGCCGTCGAACGGGCCGTCCCAGGCGTACTGGTCGAGCGTCGCGGCGTCCGGATAGCTCACCACGGAGTACGCCGACGCCATCAGGCCGCGGTCCTCGACCCACGCCACCTGGTCGTCGAGGCAGGGGTTGGGCGTGAAGCCGGGCCCGTTCGTCAGGCCGACGAGCACGAACTCGGCGTCGTCGGTCGGCATCGGCAGGCCCTTGGTCCGGCGCTCCGGGATGCCCAGGCCCTCGGGGCACTGCGGCCAGCTGATGTCGGCCCCGTCCACCGGCTCGTCGCGCGGCGGGATGGTGCCGGCCTCCTGGTTGGCGAGCTTCTCCGCCATCTCTGCGAGACCGCTCGCCTCGGAGCCGGGGTCGCCGGCGTCGCCCTCGGTGCCGCCGTCGGAGTCGTCGTGCTTGTCGGGCTTGCCCGGGTCGGCCCCCTTGGTCTGCCCCGACGACGGCGCAGCCTTCGGATCCCCGTCGTCCTGGGCGCTGCAGGCGGTGAGGCTCAGCAGGACGACGAGCGCGGACACCGATGCCACGCGGCGCACGGCGCTGCCCGTCAGACCTGCTCTCGGGAGGCGATCGCCGCTGCGACCCGCTCGATGGCCTCGGCGACCGGCACGCCGTTGTCCTGCCGGCCGTCGCGGTAGCGGAAGGACACCGCGCCCTTCTCGACGTCCTCGGCGCCCGCGATCAGCATGAACGGCACCTTCTGCAGCTGCGCGTTGCGGATCTTCTTCTGCATGCGGTCGTCCGAGTCGTCGACCTCGACGCGGATGCCGCGTGCGCGCATCTGCCGGGCGACGTCGTGGAGGTGGTCGCTGAACGTGTCGGCGACCGGGATCGCCTCGACCTGGACCGGCGCCAGCCACGGGGGGAAGGCACCGGCGTAGTGCTCCACCAGGACGCCGAAGAACCGCTCGAGCGAGCCGAACTTCGCCGAGTGGATCATCACCGGCTGCTGCTTGGAGCCGTCGGGTGCGACGTACTCGAGGCCGAAGCCCTTGGGTTGGTTGAAGTCGTACTGGATGGTCGACATCTGCCAGGTGCGACCGATCGCGTCGCGCGCCTGGACCGAGATCTTCGGCCCGTAGAACGCAGCACCGCCGGGGTCGGCGACGAGGTCGAGCCCGGACTCGACCGCGACGTCCTCCAGGACCTGGGTCGCGACGGCCCAGTCCTCGTCGGACCCGACGAACTTGTCGGGTTTGGAGTCGTCGCGGGTCGACAGCTCCAGGTAGAAGTCGTCGATCCCGAAGTCGCGCAGCAGGCCGAGCACGAAGTCGAGCAGGTGCTTGATCTCTCCCGGCGCCTGCTCCGGGGTGACGTAGGAGTGCGAGTCGTCCTGGGTCATGCCGCGCACGCGGGTCAGACCGTGCACCACGCCGGACTTCTCGTAGCGATAGACCGACCCGAACTCGAAGAGCCGCAGCGGCAGCTCACGGTAGGACCGCCCGCGCGACCGGTAGATGAGGTTGTGCATCGGGCAGTTCATCGGCTTGATCATGTAGTTCGAGCCCTCGAACTCCATGGGCGGGAACATGGTGTCCGCGTAGTACGGGAGGTGCCCCGAGGTGTAGAAGAGCTGGTCCTTGGTGATGTGAGGGGTGCCGACGTACTGGAAGCCCTCCTCGATGTGCCGCCGGCGGACGTAGTCCTCCATCTCGCGCTTGATCACGCCGCCCTTGGGGTGGAAGACCGCGAGGCCGGAGCCGATCTCGTCGGGGAAGCTGAAGAGGTCGAGCTCGCGACCGAGCTTGCGGTGGTCGCGCTTCTCGGCCTCCTCGAGCCGGTGGAGGTAGTCCTCGAGCGCCTCCTTGGTCTCCCAGGCGGTGCCGTAGACGCGCTGCAGCTGCTTGTTCTTCTCGTCGCCGCGCCAGTACGCCGCCGCGGAACGCATCAGCTTGAAGGCCGGGATCCGCTTCGTGGTGGGCAGGTGGGGGCCGCGACAGAGGTCCTTCCAGGCGACCTCGCCGTTGCGGTCGATGTTGTCGTAGATGGTGAGCTCACCGGCGCCGACCTCGGCGGACGCCCCCTCGGCGGCGTCGTCGGCGTTGCCGCTCCCCTTGAGCCCGATCAGCTCGAGCTTGTAGGGCTCGTCGGCCAGCTCGGCGCGCGCTGCGTCGTCGTCGGTCACCCGGCGCGCGAAGCGCTGGTTGTCCTTAATGATCTTGCGCATCCGGGTCTCGAGCTTGGCGAGGTCGTCCGGGGTGAACGGGGTCTCGACGTCGAAGTCGTAGTAGAAGCCGTCCTTGATCGGCGGACCGATGCCGAGCTTCGCGTCGGGGAAGAGGTCCTGCACCGCCTGGGCGAGCACGTGGGCGGTCGAGTGGCGCAGGATGTCGTGGCCGTCGGGGCTGTCGATCGCGACGCCCTCGACCTCGTCGCCGTCGACGAGCTCGTAGGAGAGGTCCTTCAGTGCGTCGCCCACGCGGGCGGCGACCACGTCGGGGGTGTCCTTGAAGAGCTCCCAGGCCTTGGTGCCCGTCGTCACGGTCAGGTCCTGACGCGCGTCGGCGGACAGTACGGCGACCTTGAGCTCAGACATGGACCGATCGTATCGACCGCTCCCCCGCCCTCGCGCGTCAGTTCTCGCCGCCGCGGAGTCCGCGAGCGACGACGGCGCCGGCGGGCCTCCTCAGAGGTGGTCCATCCGGACCTTGCCGATCTTGCCGATCGGCGACTGGCAGGCCGCGCCCCAGGTCGCGGTGACCCCGCCGGCGCAGCCGCGCCAGCCGGTCTCGAACCCGCGGGCGTGACCGTTGAGCCGCAGGCCGAAGTCCTCGCCGAAGATCGGGATCCGGAAGAAGCCGTTGGCGTCGGTCGTGTCCGTCCCGACGACGGTCGCGAGCGCACCCACCTCGCGGGTCGTCACGATGATCCCGCGGAGCTCGGCGCCGTTGGCCGCGTTGACGGCCTTGCCGCTGATGAACGAGGGGTCGTCGAGGACGCGGCCGAGGTCGGTGCTCGGCGCCACGGACGTGCCGCCCGACGCGTCGAACTCGACCCAGCTGTCGACGCCCGGGTCCGCCTCGTCCCGCACGAAACCTCCCTGGACCTTGGCGTTGCGGACGACCTCGACCCAGTACGGCGCGTCGGCAACGCCGGGCGTGACCGCGAAGTGGCCCGTGCTGTCGGTGCTCGCGGTGTCGACCACGGTGCCCGTGGGCGCACCTTGGTGCAGCTTGACCACCGTGTTGGCCACCGCAGTGCCGGTGGTCGCGTCCACCAGCTGACCCTTGATGTCGGGGTTGGTCAGCGCATCGGCGGGGCCGACGGCGGCGGAGACGGGCAGGAGGGCCGCGACAGCGGCGAGGGCTATCCCTGAGATGGTGCGACGCATGGCGAGGACGCTACCCGTCGATCGCGGTCCCGTTGTGGCGAACGCGGCCGACCGCGATCACGCCGGTGGGGCCGGTGCTCATGACGCCCACCTTGGTCGCGACCGTGCGCACCCCGTAGTCGCCGGTGGCGTAGAGCCCCTGTCCGTCGGCGCCGACCCCCTCCGCCCACAGGCCACCGCCCCGGCCGGTGAACCAGCCGCCGAAGCCGCTCCCCGAGCTCGCCACCCCGCGGAAGGCGCCCGCCTGGGCGGCGCTCGTGCTGACTGCTCGGACGACGCCCCCACCCGTGGGCACGCCCTTGACGTCGAGTGGCGCGAGCGGGTCGTTGACGCCGATGCCGACCTTGCCGTTGGGCTGGACGCGCATGCGCTCGGCGGGGTTCCCGCCGGCGGGCGCGGCGGCGCCGACCGCGGCAGCGGCGCCCGCGCCCGGCACGGCCAGCAGGAACCTGCGGGGGAAGCGGCGCTCGGCCTCGACGGACGACTGGTCGGCGAGATGGTCCACGGGAGCTCCTCGGTCGGGGGCTCCGAGGATGCTACGAACTCCGACCCCGGGGTACAGGCTTTGGCCGGAGACGCACGGGGGTCGCAGGGAACGGTGGGCGATACTGGGTTCGAACCAGTGACCTCTTCGGTGTGAACGAAGCGCGCTACCACTGCGCCAATCGCCCGCTGTGATGCGGTCGCTGACTTTAACGCATGACCGCGCGCCGGCTGGAATCAGGGCTGCCGGTCAGCGGCCGAGGAGCTCCGGCTCGCGCTCGGCCCACGCCTGCATCGCGGCCCTCGTCACCGGCCCGGGCGCCTCGAGCTCGCGGTCGTCCCAGCGGCTCACGCCCTGGACGTCGCGGGTGGTCGAGACGAGGAAGACCTCATCGGCTCCCGCCGCGACGTGGATGGGCTCGTCGACCTCCACCCCGCCGAACCACTCCAGCAGGAGACGCCGGGTGACGCCGGCGAGGCAGCCGCTCGCCAGGCTCGGCGTCCGCACCTCGCCGTCGACGACGTAGAAGACATTGGTGCCGGTGCCTTCACAGAGGTGGCCCTGCAGATTGGCGAACACCGCCTCGGTGGCGCCCTTCTCCTGGGCGGCGGCGAGGGCGACCACGTTCTCGGCGTACGACGTCGTCTTGAGCCCCGCGAGCGCGGCCCGCTCGTTGCGCGGCCACGGCACGGTGACCACCGTCGTCGTCGGCTGTGCCGGGTCCATCGGCGAAGCCGCCACGATCACGGTCGGCGCGCCCTTGCCCCTCCCCGACCCCATCGGCGCCGGGCCCGCGGTGACGGTGATGCGCAACCGTCCGAGCGCGAGGGGCTCGCCCTCGAGCACGGCGGCGACCCCCCGTCGTACGGCGTCGACGTCGACTCCCTCGAGGCCGAGACCGGCCGCGGACCGCTCCAGCCGCTCGAGATGGAGCGTCAGTGCGAAGGGCCGGCCGTCGACCACCTTGACGGCCTCGAAGACCGCGTCGCCCACCGTGAGACCGTGGTCGGTGACCGGCACGGCAGGGGCATTCGGGTCGTCGAGCAGGGCACCGTTGATCCAGACTCGCATGCGGATCACCCTACGGAATGGGGCTCTCCGGGCCGAGGACCGCGACCGACACGTCGAGAGCGCCCCCGGTTTTGGCCCTGTTCACCACATCGGCTACTGTTCTGCACGCGCTCAGCCGCACCGGTGAGAACTGGTTCGGAGGTAGTCGCAGGCGGACGTAGCTCAGTTGGTAGAGCGCAACCTTGCCAAGGTTGAGGTCGCGAGTTCGAGCCTCGTCGTCCGCTCGGAGAGGTCAGACCCAGACCTCCACGGTGGGTTGGCCGAGAGGCGAGGCAACGGACTGCAAATCCGTGTACACGGGTTCAAATCCCGTACCCACCTCCACAACTCCACACAGACTCGGGCGATTGGCGCAGCGGTAGCGCGCTTCCTTGACACGGAAGAGGTCACTGGTTCAAACCCAGTATCGCCCACCAGACTTCACGCAAGTCGGAGGCCGGTTTCCCTCGGGAGACCGGCCTCGTTCGTTTGCTCGGGTTCTCGCAGCAGCGCACCTCAAACTTCTTTTCGCCCAGCACCCATCCGGCACCGGGACCGTCTCCGAACAGCAGGCGATGGGGTGTGACGGGCCTGCCCTCGTGCTGGGGAGCCTGTACGGGGTCGGGAGAGCTCCCGGCACATGCCGTCATGGTCCTCGGACCGGCTCCGGCAGCTCTCGCCGGAGTCGGCACCGGAG
Organism: Nocardioides candidus; assembly: GCF_041321175.1. NCBI lineage: Bacteria > Bacillati > Actinomycetota > Actinomycetes > Propionibacteriales > Nocardioidaceae > Nocardioides > Nocardioides candidus. The sequence continues at coordinate 139,707 of NZ_JBGGWC010000003.1, forward strand.
ACCCGGCACGACCCCGGCCCGCTGTGGCGGGCCGGGGTCGTCGTGCTCGGCTCGTCCGCGCCGTCGCCCGCGCTCCAGCACCCCGGCGCCGAGTCATGGCCACGGGCCGTATCCCTCGCAGCCCACGGTTCACGACCGAACACCGAGCGTAGGATGCTGCGAGTCAGCGCCTCGGAGGGGAAGCCGATGGACCGGTCGCATCTTCGCGTCGCCAGCGCTTCGTGCGCTGCATTGCTCGCCTGGGCGACGCTGGTGGCCTGCGCACCCGGCGACGACGAGGCCGAGGAAGGCACCAGCTTCACCGACTGCGGGGCCGAGATCGACTTCCGGGGCGTGACCTACGCGAGCCGGGAGCCGGGCGGCGCGCAGCTCGACGGCCTGCCTCGGCATCCGGCCCGCGGCCGCCTGCTCGGCCGGGCCGACTACTGCTCACCCGATCCGGGCGAGCAGCAGGACGTCCGGCGCGTCTTCGCGATCAAGGACCTGCCGACCGGGCGCGGTGTGTTCGTCCAGGGGTTCGGTCCGATGGTGCCGGCTCCGAGCCAGAAGTAGCTGCGAGCTAGTGCACGGCCTGGACGATGACGTCGTTGGAGCCGACGACCTCACCCGTCGATGTCACGACCTCGACCGACCCGAGCAGGACCCGCCCCGACGGCGGTGACGCGGTGGCCGTCACCGTGCCCGGGACCGACCACGACGTGCCGGACCGACGGGTCGCGTCGGTGTCGGTCACCGCGAGCGTGCCGTAGGCCGGGTTGGCCACCACGTCGGCGTAGGCGTAGGTCATGGATCCACCTGGCACGGCGACCCCGTCGACGAGCACCACCCATGTCCCGACGGCGGGGTGGTGGATCACGACCGACTCGTCCGCGCCACTGGTCGCACTCTGGCCGGCGAGCACACAGGTGCCGGTCACGCAGGAGTAGACGAACAGGTCGAGGTCCGCGCTCGGGTCGCTCGGGTCGCTCGGGTCGCCGACCGTGGCGCGCAGCTCGGTGCTGCCGGCGGTGACAGGAACCGTGAACTGGGACTGCTGCCCGTCGGAGATCGTCGGGACGGACACGCGCGCACTGCCGAGCGCGCCCCCGATGGCCCTGCCGACGAACGCCCCCTTCGCGTTCGTCACCGTGTAGGACCGGCTGGCCGGCGTACCGACGGAGACGCTGGAGATGACGTCCGGGTCCGGCGCGACCGTCACGCCGAGCGCCGAGACGGTCAGCCAGAACGGCGTCGACCTCTGGTCGGAGGACCGCCGCGCCTCGACCACGACCTCCCAGACCCCGGGGGTCGGATCGGTGATGTTCCGGTTGGTCGGGCCTCCGCTCGCGCACCCGGCGACCGCCGGGAAGAAGCAGCTGCCGTCGCCGTTGGCGTCGACGCCCGTGCCGTAGGGGTGGAACCGCAGGAAGCGCAGCTGTCCGCCGAGACGCGCGCCCGACGGACCGGTCAGCCGGAAGGACAGTGCCGTCGTACCGGCTGCCACGCGGAAGAAGTAGCTCTGCGTCTGACCGCGGTCGACGGTCCCTTCGACCCGCCTGGTCGAGGAGGCCCCACCGAGCTCGTACGGCGCCACGACGGTGTTGAGGGTCTGGAGCTCCACCCCGGGCGACTCCGGGTCGTCGAGGTTGAGGATCGCGGAGTGCACGCCGGCGGATCCGACGCGCACCCGGACGTTGATCTGGACCGCGCGGTTCTTCGGCAGCCGGACGGAGTCTACGTAGGCGCTGAACGTCCCGTCGTTGCCGGTCCACGACAGCTGTGCGGTGATCGCGGTGGCGGGCCCCGTCGTGCGAGTGACCGTGTAGGTCCGCGTGTAGCGGTCACCGACGGCGACGCCCTCACGGTCGTAGATCCCGGTCCCGATCCCCGGCGTCTTGAGGAAGCCGGACAGGACCGTGTGGGTCTCGACGCTTGCGTCGACCTCCTCCGCTCGCGGCTGCGCCTTCAGCACCTGCCAGGCGGCATTGGTCCGCAGGAGACCGGTCCCCTGCCGGTAGGCGCCGTAGCCGGTGAGGAACCGCGCACCGGAGCGGAGGGCCGTCCGGAGAGCGGCGGGACTCCACGGCACGGAGCTCGCGTCGGCAGCGCTCACCAGCACCGCGGACGCACCGGCCACCTGCGCGGCAGCGACCGCGGTGCCGTCGAGCATCCCGAGGCCGGGCGGGAGGGAGTAGGTGCCGGGTTCGGGGAGACCGGACTCCCACGTCGGGGTGGGAGCGACGGCGCTGCCGGGGGCCACCAGGTCCGGCTTGAACCCGCCGTCCTCGCGCGGGCCGGAGGACGACGTCGCGTCGAGGTTGTCGACGCGGCCGACGACGGTGCCGTAGTTCGAGAGTCGGGTCGCCTTGGAGACGTACGACCCCACGGCCAGCGTCGTGGCGGCGACGGAGGGGTCGTCGACGGTGTTGAGCCCGGCCCCGTCGTCGCCCGCCGGCACCACGATCTGGACGCCGTAGGTGTCGGTGAGCGCGTCGTAGAGCTCGGCACGTGCGTTGTTGGCGTCGTTGAGGGCCGTCGTCTGAGCCACCGACAGGTCGATGACGTCGACGTCGGCGTCGCGTGCGGCGTAGATCATGCCCTCGATCAGCGCATGGTTGGTGCAGCCGGCGACGAACAGGCAGGCACGCACCGACACGAGCTGCGCGCCCGGCGCGGCACCGTCGGCGACGCCGCCGAAGACGTCGTTGCCTGCAGCCACGCCGGCGACGTGGGTGCCCTGCGCACCGGAGACGAGGCCGATGTTCACGGACTCGGCGGCCGCGGCGGTCTGGACGACGAACGGCACCGCTTCCCGCACCGGCGTCTCCGGGTCGTCCGTGCCGAACCACTCGACGTCGTGGTTCGTGACGTAGTCCGTCATCGCGGGACCGTCGGCGAAGGAGTGCTCCTGGTCGGTGTCGACGTACACGTCGTCGGTCGCCTGGTCCCACAGCACGCCGAAGAGCCCGCTGGACCCTGCGGGATTGCCGTCGCGGTCGACGTCGTTGCCGAGCTCGCCGCCGAGGCGCGCGTCGCGCTCGTTGAAGACCCCGAAGCGGTAGGTGCCGGCCGCGGGCGCCGTCCACGTCGAGCCGCCGGCGGTGAAGGTGGGGTCCGCGTCGACCGACGTCGTCATCTGGATCCACGTCGGGTCGTCGTCGCTGTTGGTCGACCCGGTGAACGAGGGGTCGGTCGCGGTGACCCAGTCGACGATCTTGGGCTGCCCCGTCGACGTCGTCCGGAGCGCTGGGTTGCCCAGGTCCACGCCGGTGTCGACGACCGCGATCCGGGTCCCGCGACCGTCCCACTTCGGGTGGGTGGTGGTGAACTGTGAGGTGAGGGCGTCCTGCGTGGGCAGGTACGGGTTGTTGCGCGCGGTGCCGGCGCCCGGCGGCGACTGGGGCAGCGGGTCCAGCGCACTGCGGCCAGCGACCCGCCCCTCGACCGGCAGCACCTCGTCGACGTCGACGGCGCTGACGTCGCCCAGCGCCGCCACTGCGCCGGCCTTCGCGACCGGGACCCGCACCCGGAGGTAGTCCACAGCATCGGTTCGGTACATCACCGTGCCGCCGAGCTCGTCGATGCTGGCGGACACCTGGTCGCCGCGCCCGGGATCGGTGACCACGAGCAGCTGGACGGTGTCGTCGCCGTCGGCGAGCGCCTGCGCGATGAGGGCGTTGTCGTGCTTCCCCAGCACGTCGCCGGGCCCCTGTCCTGGCGGTGCGACCGGATGCGGTTCGGCGGAGGGTGCGCCGCTCGCGCTGAGCGGCGCGATCAGCACCGCGAGACCGACGAGGGTCGCCATGACACCACGGAGAGAGATGAGCACCGGAACTCCCAAGATCGCCGCAACTCGATGCCCCCAGACGGCCGAGTCTGGCACCGGTGGTCCCGGGGTGCCGGGGATTCCTGACAATTCGCGAGGCATCGAACACGTGTTCTATTGTGTGTCGATGACGGGTGTGCGCCACGTATGGGTGCGACCGGCCTTCGCGCCGACCGAGATGCCCGGCCTGGTGCTGGGCTGGCGGCAGACCCCTGGCTGGGAGGCCCAGGTGGTGTTCGTCGACCCCCGCGGCCGGGTGGCCCTCGAGTGGCTCCCGGCCGATCAGCTGCGGCCGATCGAGGCCACCCAGCGGACGGGGTCGGCGTACGGGTGAGGCCGCGGAGCGCTCAGCGCGCCGCCCACTCCTCGTCGGACATCCGCAGCATCGCGCCCGCCACCACGGCGAAGCCCACCGCGTTGCCGCCCCACGCGACCAGGTCGAGCGTGTGGCTGGACACGATCACCGCGGCGACGAAGTGGAGCGGTTGCGCGACGACGACGACGATCGCGGCCCACCGCGGGACCGCCGTACCTCTCAGCAGCGCGCAGCCCAGCAGCACCGTGCCGACGACGTGGCCGACCACGAAGACCCCACCGGCGATCAGCGCGCTGGGGTGCAGGTCGGCGTACGCGTCGGCGACGACGTCGGCCGGCAGCCCCTTGCGTACGGCGAACAGCGCGGCCGCATCGCTCGCGACCAGCCAGCCGATCACCAGGTAGCCGGGGACGAGCAGCGCGACCCCGGCCGCAGCGAGCCGCGGCGACTCCCGGCGAGCGACCTTGCCGACCGCCAGCACTGCCGGCACCAGCGCCAGCATGCCGATGAAGCCGAACCAGACAGCGACGTTCTCCGCGGTCTGGTGCTGCGCGATCTCGTGTGCGATCTCCGTGCTGGAGTCCGTGGTGTCGTAGGGGATCAGGTAGCGCAGCAGGGCGATGGCCGCGGGGCCTACCGGCAGCAGCAGGGCGAGCGGGACCCGGCCGCGCCACCGCAGGTCGCCGCGCGTCGGAGCGGGAGCGGTCGTCGTGGTCATCGGACCGCCACCTCGCGCATCGGGGCCGGCCGGACGACCAGGGCGACGCCCGCCACCGTGAGCACGGCGAACACCACCACGAGCGCCTGGATGGCCGCGGGCACACCGTCGACGAAGAACGCCGGCAAGGCCGTCAGTGCGGACAGCACCCGGAGCACGGCCAGGGGCGCGATCGCACGCGTCGACCCCTTCCAGGCGTAGCCGACGAGCACCAGGCTGACCAGGCCGATGACCGCGCCCACGAGCGCGACCTCCATCGGCGGGTGCTTGCCGTCGGTGGTCAGCGGACCGGCAAGGTCGGCGACCGAGAGCAGCCCGAGGAGGGCGAGACCGGCGGTGCGGGAGCGGTTCATGGACTTCTCCTTCGTGAGGGTGGCGGCGGGTCCGCCGTGGTCACCAGGCTCGGTCCGGGAGCGCACCCGCGGTCAGGGCCGGCACTCCCCCGGCCCGGGGAAGCTGCCCGGGCACCCGGGATCCCGATCCCGTGCCAGCGGACGCGAGCGGCGCCACAATGACCGGGTGACCGGACGGCGCACCTCCCTCCTCCTCGGCGGCTTCGCCGTGGCCGAGGTTGCCGCCGGGGTCGTCGTCGCGGCCGTCGCCGGCATGTCGTTCGACGACGCTCTCAACGCCTTCGTGGTCACCAACGGGCTGATGGGGGTGTCCTTCGCCGTCTGCGGCGCCGTCATCGCTCGACACCGCCCGGACAACGCGGTCGGCTGGCTCTTCATCGCCGACGGGCTCGGGCATGCCACCGGAGCCCTCGCGGCGCCGATCGCCGCGCTCGCCCACGACCGGGGCGCACCTGCCGTGATCGAGCGGGTGGCGTCGACGGTACTGATGTACTCCTGGCCGTGGTCGATCGGCCTGTTCCTGCCTCTCGCCCTGCTGCTCGTCCCGGACGGTCGGGTGGAGTCCGCCGTCTGGCGCGTGGTCACCTGGGGCGTCGTCCTGACCAGCCCGCTGTTCGTCGCCGAGATCGGCCTCGACCCGCAACCGGTCACCGAGGGCTACCCGCGGAACTACCTCACCACCCGTCACTACGACGACCTCTCCGCGCTCTGGACCGTCTCCGAGCTCCGCACCAGCATCGCGATCGGGCTGGCCGTGGTGAGCCTGGTCGCGAGCTACCGCCGCGGCGACGAGCAGCGCCGCCGCCAGCTGCTCTGGCTGGTGCTCGCCGCGATCCTCGTCATCGCCGTCGTCGTCCCGTGGAGCTTCGTGTCGGGCACCCCGATCGTCGTCCTGCTGGCGATCCCGCTGATCCCCGTGGCGGTCGCCGTCGGCATCGTGCGGGCACAGCTGCTGGACATCCGGCTCGTGGTGTCCCGCGCGCTCGCGTGGCTGCTCCTGTCGCTGGGCGCAGTCGCCGGCTACGTCGTCCTCGTCGCCGCGCTCGACACCGTCATCAGCGCCCGCGTCGGGCGGTCCGCGCTGGTCACGGTGCTCGTCGCCCTTGCGCTCGCCCCCCTCCTGCCGCGGGTCCAGCGGCTCGTCGACCGTTGGATGTACGGCGACCGCAGCAATCCCGCCCGCGTCGCGTCACGCGTCGGCGAGGAGCTGCTCGCGGGTGGCCACGACGACCTCACCGGCGTCGCCGACGCCGTGCGTACGGCGTTGCGCCTGCCCTACGTCGCCGTCCACTCCACCGGCGCGCCGCTCGCCGAGGCCGGCACGAGCGCGGGGGTCGAGGACCGGCTGCCGCTGTCCTACGCCGGCCAGGTCGTCGGCGAGATCGTCGTCGGCCTGCGACCCGGCGAGCGCCGGCTGTCGGCGGCCGACCGCTCGACCCTGGCGATCGTGGCCGCGTCGCTGGCCCTGGCCGTCCGCGCGTTCGCGCTCTCCGACGACCTGCGGCGCTCCCGCGAGGGACTCGTCGTCGCGCGCGAGGAGGAGCGTCGTCGGATCCGCCAGGACCTGCACGACGGCCTCGGTGCCGCGCTGACGGGCATCGCCCTCTCGGCCGACGCCGCCGCCAACCTCGTCGACACCGACCCCGCGACCTCGAGCGAGCTGCTCACGGCACTGCGGCACGACGTACGCGACGCCATCGCCGATGTCCGGCGCCTGGTCGACGACCTCCGCCCGCCGGCCCTCGACGAGCTCGGTCTCCTCCAGGCGCTGCGCCAGCGCGCGGACCAGCTCGCCTGGCGGCCCGACGGCACCACGATCGACGTACGCCTCGACGTGCCGGACACCCTGCCGGCGCTCCCGGCGGCCGTCGAGGTCGCGGCGTTCCGCATCGCCACCGAGGCGCTCACCAACGTCGCCCGGCACGCCGGCGCGAGCGGCGCCGTGCTGCGGTTGGAGTGCGACGGACGGCTCGACCTCGCCGTGCTCGACGACGGTGACGTGACCGAGCCCTGGTCGCCGGGCGTCGGACTGGCCGGCATGCGCGAACGCGCCGTCGAGCTCGGGGGCCACTTCGAGGCCGGCCCGTGCTCGTCCGGCGGCCGGGTGTTCGTCTCCCTCCCCCTGGACGCGGCATGAGCGCCGTCCGGGTCGTCGTCGCCGACGACCATCCCGTCGTCCGGGCCGGGATCACCGCGCTGCTGTCCTCCCTGCCCGACATGGAGATCGTCGGCACCGCCACCAACGGGCGCGAGGCCGTGCGCGAGGTCGTGACCACCCGGCCCGACGTGGCGCTCCTCGACCTGAAGATGCCCGAGCTCGACGGCATCGCGGCGACCCGCGAGATCGCCAAGGTCGCACCGGAGGTGGGCATCCTCGTGCTGACCATGTATGACGACGACGACTCCGTGTTCGCCGCCATGCGGGCCGGTGCCCGTGGCTACCTCGTCAAGGGGGTGGAGCAGGACGACATCGCCCGCGCGATCCGCTCGGTCGCCGCGGGCGAGGCGATCTTCGGCCCGGGGGTCGCCCAGCGGGTGCTCGGCTTCCTCACGACGCCCGCACCGACGGAACGGGCCACCTTCCCCGAGCTCACCCCACGGGAGCACGAGGTGCTCGACCTGCTCGCCGCCGGCCACAGCAACCACCGGATCGCCGAGCGGATGGGCCTCGCACCGAAGACGGTGGCCAACAACGTCTCCTCGATCTTCGCCAAGCTGCAGGTCGCCGACCGCGCGCAGGCGATCGTGCGGGCCCGCCGGGCGGGGTTGGGGGCCGACGAGCCGGACTGACCCGCGGCCCCGCCCCGTCACAGCTTGTCCAGCACCTCCCGCGCGGCCCTCTCCCCCGCGCGGACGGCGCCGTCCATGAAGCCCGACCAGTAGGTCGAGGTCTCGGTCCCGGCCCAGTGCACCCGGCCGTGCGGCTCGCGGATGGTGTGGCCGACCGTGGAGATCGCGCCCGGCTTCGGGAGTGCGATCGGTCCGCCGGTGGTCCACTTCTCGAGCGTCCAGTCGTGCTCGGTGTACTCGATCGGGTGCAGGGCCTGCTCGCCGAACATCTCGGCGAAGCCCTCGAGCACGGCCTGCCTGCGCTGTGCGAGCGGCAGCCGCCCGTAGGTCTTCCACGTCGAGCCGCCGACGAAGGCGAGCAGCACGCCGGGTCCGCCCTTGGCGGGCGTGTTGTCGAAGACGGCCCGAGTGGCACCGGAGTGCGAGAGCCCGGAGCCCGACAGACCGGCCTCCCGCCAGAACGGCGTCTCGTAGACGGCGTCGCACTTCATCAGGTGGCCCATCGGCATGCTCTGCAGCAGCCGGCGCCGCTGCGTCGGGAGCTGCGGGTCCCAGTCGATGTCGAGGACCAGCGGCGGGGGGCACGCGACCACGACCCGCTTCGCCCGTACGGCGCCACGGTCCGTGTGCACGGTCGCCCGGCCGCCGTGCTGCACGATGCGCCGCACCGGCGCGTTGAGTGCCACCCGGTCACCCAGCTGGCGGGCGACCCGGAGCGGCACCGCCTGCGAGCCGAGCTTGAAGCGGGAGTCCTGCGCGCCGTCCTTCGTGCTGGAGGACCGCTCGAAGGTGCCGACCTCGCTCTCGTTGCCCGCGGTCGCGATGAACCACGCGAGGAAGAGGACCGAGACGTTGCCGGCGTCGGAGCCCCAGCTCGGCTGGAAGTAGCACTTGAGGAGGTTGTCGGTGTCGGTGGACAGGGTCTGCTGTGCGACCCAGTCCTGCACCGTCGTCGCGTCCCACTCGGCCGCCTTCGGGTGGTCCCAGGGCGCGTCGACGTCGATTTGCTTGGCCATGCCGTCGATGCGGGCCTGCAGCAGTGCCGCGTCGAGGAGGATGCTCGGGTCGGTCGGCACGGTGCCGGTGTAGGTCGAGCGGTGCCCGTTCTTGACGTAGACGTTGTCGCCCTCGAGGTACTCCTTGAACACCTTCACCCCGAGCTCGTCCGCGAGCGCTCGGATCCGGTCCTGCGTCGGTCCGATGAACGCACCGCCGGCCTCGATCACCCCGCCCGCGTCGAGGTGGTGGTTGAGCACCCGCCCGCCGACCCGGTCGCGGGCCTCGACGACGAGCACGTCGGCGCCACCCTTGGCGAGCTGTCGGGCAGTGGTGAGGCCGGACACCCCGGCCCCCACGACGACGACGTCGACCGCCGCGGGGAGCGGTCCGCGCCGGGTGGCCGCCTGCGCTGGCCGCCACAGCCCGCTGGCGACGCCGGCCACACCTGCTGCTCCCACGGTGAGCCCGCCAAGCAGCTCCCGACGACCGATCCCTGCGCCCATTCGCAACCCCTGGTGTTATCAGGTCATTTGTCCTACACCTAACGACGCGCCTCCCCCGCCGTTACGTCCGGGGCCGGTCCCGAGGTCGTAGGGTTGGCGGAGGACAGAGACGGGGGACCCATGGCACGGATGCCACTGGCGCAGCGACGGCAACAGCTCGTCGACGCCGCGATCGCGGTGCTCACCCGCGACGGCGTGCCGAAGGCCACCACGCGCGCGATCGTCGCCGAGGCCGGCACCTCCCTCAGCGTCTTCCACTACTGCTTCGACTCCAAGCAGGAGCTCCTCGACGCCGTCATCAAGACGCTCGTCGGCACCACCGTCGACCTCGCGGAGGCGTCCTTCGCCGACGGGGCCACCCGCCGCGAGATGGTCCGCGCCGGCCTCGAGGCGTACTGGTCGCACGTCGTGGCCAACCCCGACCACCACCTGCTCACCTACGAGCTCACGCAGTACTGCCTACGCACGCCCGGCTACGGCGAGGTCGCCCGCCAGCAGTACGAGCACTACGCCCACGCGTTCATCGCGCTCCTCGAGGGCATCGGCGCGACCCCGGCGCTGCCGAGCGAGGTGATGGGGCGCTACCTCGCGGCGCTCATCGACGGTGTCACGCTCGACTGGCTGGTCCGGCGCGACGACACGAGCTCGCGCCGGGTCCTCGACCTGATGGCGCAGCAGATCGACGAGGTCATGCTGCTGCCCGAGACGGCGCCGTCCCGGGCCTGAGCCCCTCGCTCAGTCGTCGTCGCTCGCGAGGTCCTCGTTGTGGGTGCCGGGGCGCGGCGCCCACGGCAGCTCCTTGGCCGGACGTACGACGACCAGCCGGTCACCCCTGGCCAGCACGGTGACCACCGGGTCGAAGTAGCGGTAGACCTTCTCGTCGCGCACCACGGCGATCACCTGGTCGGCCACGGACTGCGGAGGCACCCCGACCTCCGAGACCAGCAGCTCGCGCTCCGCGACCTCGAGCCCCTCGCCGTAGGTGAGCAGGTCCTCCATCACCGAGCCGAGGGTCGGCGACAGGGTCGAGAGGCCGAGCAGGCGGCCGACGGCGTCGGCGGAGATGATCACCGAGTCCGCGCCCGACTGCCGGATCAGCGGCGCGTTCTCCTGCTCGCGCACCGCGGCCACGATGAAGGCATCGGGGTTGAGCTGGCGCACGGTCAGGGTGGCGAGCACGTTGGTGTCGTCGCGGGCCGTCGTGACGATGACCTGGTCGGCCGTGGCGACGCCCGCCCGTCGCAGCACGTCGCGACGCGTCGCGTCGCCGGTGACCACCGCGAGGTGGTCGGCGTGCGCCTCGGCGAGCGCGTCCGGACTGGGGTCGACCACCACCACGTGGTCGCGGTCGAGGCCGTTGTTGACCAGGGTGTCGACGGCACTGCGACCCTTCGTGCCGTAGCCGATCACCACTACGTGGTGGTCCATGTGCTTCCTCCAACGGGCGATCCGGAACATCTCGCGCCCGCGCTGTGCGAGCACCTCCAGGGTGGTGCCGATCAACAGGACCAGGAACCCGATGCGGGCCGGCGTGATGATGAACGCGTTGACCAGGCGGGCCTGGTCGGAGACCGGCGCGATGTCGCCGTACCCGGTCGTGCTCAGGGTGACGGTCGAGTAGTAGATCGCGTCGATGACCGTGACCTCGCCGTACGGGTGGGCCGCGGTGGCGTCACCCGCGTCGCGGTAGCCGTCGTGGTCGAACATGACCAGCAGCACCGTGCCGGCCATGATCGCGAACGCCGCGAGGAGCCGTCGGCTCAGCTGCCACCACGGCGACCGGGCACGCTCGGGCAGCGCGACCCGGCTCGGCGCCCGGTTGGCACCGTCGGAGGTCGCTTCGTCGTCCGCCACAGCGGGGAATCTATGGCATCGGCTCGGTGGAGCCGCGCTCCCTCGCCTGCGTGACCCGGTTGCGGAACCGCGCGACGAGCTCGCGCCGCGCCCGCGTGGTCGCGGCTTGGGGGAAGGTCGAGTCGAAGGCGGCGTTGACGGCGGCCCCGATGAGCACGGCGATCGCGACGATGTAGAGCCACAGGAGCACCGCGATCGGGGCCGCCAGCGGCCCGTAGATCGAGCGCGAGTCCGTCGACGTCACGGTGAGGACCCATCGCAGCAGGTAGGACCCGAGGATCCAGGCGACGAGCGAGAAGGTGGCCCCCGGGAGGTTGAAGCTCCAGTTGGTCCGCACCGGCACCGACACGTGGTAGAGCGTGGCCAGGAAGCAGATGCAGACCAGGATCACGAGCGGCCAGTAGAAATTCATGAGGAAGTCGGCCCGGTTGGGCAGCCACCGGCGCACGATGGTCGGTCCGGCGACGACGAGCGGGATCGAGATGGCACCGGTGATCAGCGCCAGGATGTAGAGCACGAAGGAGAGTGCGCGCGTCTTGACGATCCCGCGGTGCCCGCCGAGCCCGTGCATGATCGTGATGGTGTCGACGAAGACGTTGAGCGCCCGCGAGCCCGACCACAGGGCCAGCACGAACCCGAGCGAGATCACGTCGAAGCGACCGCCCTTGAGCACGTCGTCCATCGTCGGCACGATCACCCGGTTGACCGCGCGGTCGGTGAGGAACGTCGAGAACACGTCGACGACCGCCTGCTGGATGTCGTCGACCTGCGCGTCGGTGAAGTTCTCCGAGACGTAGCCGACCGCCCCGGCGAGGGCGAAGATCAGCGGCGGGACCGAGAGGACGGCGAAGAACGCACCCTCGGCCGCGAGCCCGGTCACCCGGTACTTCAGGCACGAGCCGACCGTGGTGACCACGAGCCGCCAGACCAGGTGGAGGAAGCGCCGCAACGGCGATCGAGCAGCGTCCTCCACGGCGCCCACCGTAGTCGGGACGCGACAGGGAGCCGGTGCGCCTCGCGCGCACCGGCTCCCTTCGTCGTGCTTCTCACACCCGGGGGCGCGCCCGGGTCGTGGCCCGGCTCACGCCAGGACGGGGACCGTCCGCTGCTCGTCGTCCGCGACCTCCTCGCGCGGACCCTCGACGTCGTCGTCGAGCATCGTGGTCTCGTCGAAGGGCTCCTCGCCAGCGAGCACCCGGTCGAGGCGGGCCCGGTCGAGGCCGCCCGTCCAGGTGCCGATCAGCACCGTCGCGACCGCGTTGCCCGCGAAGTTGGTCAGCGCGCGGCACTCCGACATGAACCGGTCGATGCCCACGATCAGGCCGACGCCGTCGAGCAGCTCGGGCCGGTGCGAGCTCAGGCCGCCGGCGAGCGTCGCCATGCCCGCGCCGGTCACGCCCGCGGCGCCCTTCGACGCGACCATCATGAAGACGAGCAGCGAGATCTGCTCGCCGATCGACAGCGGGTCGCCCATCGCGGTCGCGATGAACAGCGAGGCCATCGTCAGGTAGATCGCGGTGCCGTCGAGGTTGAAGGAGTACCCGGTCGGCACGACGACGCCCACGGTCGGCTTGTCGACACCGGCGTGCTCCATCTTGGCGATGAGCCGCGGCAGAGCCGACTCCGAGGACGAGGTCGAGAGGATGAGCAGGAACTCGCGCCCCAGGTAGCGCAGCAGCGCGAAGATGTTGACGCCCGTCGACACCTTGAGGACCAGGCCGAGCACGACGAAGACGAAGAGCGCGCAGGTCACGTAGAACCCGATCATCAGCACGGCGAGGCTCTTCAGCGCGTCGACGCCGGTCTCCCCCACCACGCCCGCGATCGCGCCGAACGCGCCGACCGGCGCGGCCCACATGATCATCGAGAGCACCCGGAAGACCAGTCGCTGCAGGTGGCCGACGCCGCGGAGCACCGGCTCACCCGCGCTGCCCATGGCCTGCAGCGCGAAGCCCACCAGGAGGGCGATGAGCAGCGTCTGCAGCACCTCGCCCGACGTCAGCGCCGAGAGCATCGAGTCCGGCACGATGCCGAGCAGGAAGTCGGTCGTGCTGCCGTGGCCGGCCTCGGCCTGCGCGGCGCCGGCGGAGGCCGTCTCGGCCGTGATGTGGAGGCCCGAGCCGGGGTGCAGCACGTTGCCGACGACGAGCCCGATGCCGAGCGCGACGGTCGACATCACCATGAAGTACAGCAGCGAGAGGCCGCCGACCTTGCCCACCCGCGCGGCGCTGCGGACGGAGCCGACGCCCAGCACGATCGTGCAGAAGATGACCGGCTGGATCATCATCTTGATCAGCGCGACGAACGCCATGCCCAGGGGCTTGAGCTCGACCGCGAACGACGGGGCCGCGAGTCCGACGACGATGCCGGCCACGACCGCGCCGACCACGGCGAGGTAGAGGTAGTGGGTGCGGTCCCGGCGCGTGGGCCGGCCCGCCGTACCGGGGGCTGCTGAGGGGGTCTGGATGCTCATGGCTCGACTCTCGCCGCGGCTGTGACCTGGGTCACCGTTGCGGTCGTTGTGTTCGTGACGCACGCCACTCAGGTCCCTCGGCAACGCTCCCTGACTGGGACACAATGGCCGCGTGCGCCGCCCTCGGTTCCTCGCGGACCTCTCGGTCGCCCGCCAGATCCTGCTGCTGCAGGTCGGGGTGGTCGTCGTCCTCGTGGTGACCGCGATCGGCCTGACGGCGTACGACGCCCGGCGCGACGTCCGCGACCACGCGGCCGACCGCGCGGTGGCCGTGGCGGAGTCCGTCGCCGACTCCCCCACGGTGCGACGCGAGGTGCAGCGGCCCGACCCGGCGACCTCGGCGAGCCTCCAGCCCTATGCCGAGCAGGTGCGCGTCGACACCGACACCGACTTCGTCGTGGTCATGGGGCTCGACCGCACCCGCTACACCCATCCCGACCCCACCAACATCGGGAAGCCGTTCATCGGCGATCTCGGCGACGCGCCGGACGGCCGGGTGTTCACCCAGCAGTACACCGGGACGCTCGGTCCCTCTGTGCGCGCGGTCGTCCCTGTGCTCGACGGCGACCGCGTGGTCGCACTCGTCTCGGTCGGCATCGAGGTCAGCGACATCGACCGCGAGCTGCGCCGCGACGTGCTCGCCATCCTCGCGGCCGCGGGCGGGGTCCTCGTCGTCGGCCTCCTCGGCGCCGCCCTCGTCAGCCGGCGGCTGCGTCGGATGACGCACGGCATGGGCGAGCGCGAGATCGCCCGCATGTACGAGTACTTCTCCGCGGTCCTGCACGCGGTGCGCGAGGGCCTGCTGCTGCTCGACCTCGACGGCCGGGTGGAGCTGGTCAACGACGAGGCCAGGCGGCTGCTCGACCTCCACGACGACGTCCTCGGGCGTCACGTCGGCGGGCTGGGGCTCGCACCGGGGCTCGTCACCGCGGTCCTCGGCCGCGCGACGGAGTCCGACGACCTCTACCTGGCCGGTGACCGGATGCTCGTCGTCTCCACGGCGCCCGCCCTGTGGGAGGGCCGCGAGGTCGGCTCGGTCGTGAGCCTGCGCGACCACACGGAGCTGCGGTCGGTCACCGGCGAGCTCGACGTCGTACGGCGGCTGACGGAGTCGCTGCGCTCGCAGAACCACGAGGCGGCCAACCGGCTGCACACCGTGGTCTCCCTCATCGAGATGGGCCGTCCCGAGGACGCGGTGGACTTCGCCACCGAGGAGCTGCAGGTGGCCCAGCTGCTCGCGGACCGCGTCGTCGGTGCCGTGGACGACCCGGTCGTCGCGGCGCTCCTCCTCGGCAAGTCGGCCGAGGCGGCCGAGCGTGGCATCGACCTCTCGATCTCCGGCTCGGTCACCGACACCGGGGCGCTGCCGGGCCGCGACCTGGTGACCGTGATCGGCAACCTCGTCGACAACGCCTTCGACGCGGTCGCCGGCGCCGAGGAGCGGCGGGTCCGGGTCGAGGTGCACGGCGCCGAGCACGCCCTCACCGTCGCCGTCGAGGACAGCGGGCCCGGCATCGACGACGACACGGCGGCGCAGGTGCTCGAACGCGGCTGGACCACCAAGGCGGCGCCCGGCGCCGGTCGCGGCCTCGGTCTGGCGCTCGTCGTCCAGGTCGCGCGTCGCCACGGCGGCGCCGTCGACGTCGGCCGCTCGGCCCTGGGCGGCGCGCGATTCACCGTGGTGATGCGCACCGAGGACGCGCCATGACCGTCCGGGTGCTCGTGGTCGAGGACGAGGTGCGCGCGGCCGAGGCGCACGCGTCGTACGTCGGGCGCGTGCCGGGCTTCGAGGTCGCCGGCATCGCCCACTCCGCGGCCGCCACCCTGCGCCTGCTGGACGCCGCCCGCGCCGCCGCCGAGCCGGTCGACCTGCTCCTGCTCGACATGCACCTGCCGGACGGGCACGGTCTGGGTCTGCTGACGGCCGTCCGCGCAGCCGGGCACCTCTGCGACGTGATCGCCGTGACGGCGGCCCGCGACACCGACGTCGTCCGGCACGCGGTCGCACAGGGCGTCGTGCTCTACCTGCTGAAGCCGTTCACGTTCGCGACCTTCCGCACCAAGCTGGAGCAGTACGCCACCTACCGCGACTCCCTCGACTCCGCCCCGCGCGAGGTGGTGCAGGACGAGGTCGACCGACTTCTCGGCTCGCTGCGCCCGACCGGCACCGCCCCGCTGCCCAAGGGCATGAGCCCGGAGACGCTGCGCGACGTCACCACGGCGGTCCGCGCCGCCTCCGACGGCCTGTCCGCCAGCGAGGTCGCGGCCACGATCGGGATCTCCCGCGTCACCGCCCGCCGCTACCTCGAGCACCTGGCCGCAGGCGGCCTGGCCGACCGGCAGCCACGCTACGGCGGCGGTGGGGGCCGGCCCGAGGTCGCCTACCGATGGCGCTGAGGGTCGTCCACAGGCCAGGGTGAGCCCCTCGCGGTCCCGGCTCTCGTTCGCGACGATCTCGGGGTGGTGACTTCATCTCGGGCGCCGACGGACGTACCGAAGCCGGCCTTGCGCGCGCGGCTGAGCGGGCGCGACGACCCGCGCGAGCACTTCGGTACGTCCGTCGGCGAGGCGATCCACCGGCTCGGCGGCGTGGCCACCGCTGCTCAGCTGTTGGAGACGGTCAAGAAGTCGGCCATCGATCGCGCGGTCCGCGAAGGAGACGTCGTGCGAGCTGCTCGCGGACGCTACGTCGTGGCTTCGGCGGACGCCGCGGTGGCGAGCGCCCATGCGGTCAAGGGCGTCCTGTGCCTGACGAGCGCGGCGCTGTTCCACGGGTGGGCGGTCAAGGCGGTCCCGGAGGTCCCCCACGTCTCCTTCCGACGCAATCGCCGGCTGACGGCCGAGCAGCTGCGGCTCGTCGTGCCGCACCGCCACGACCTCGCGCCCGACGACGTCGTCGACGGCATCGCCACCTGCAAGGAGGTCACCTTGCTGCAGTGCCTCCGCTCTCTGCCCGACGACGAGGCGCTCGCGATCGCCGACTCCGCCGCACGGGCCGGCGAACGGGCCACGCTCGCGCGCGTCAGGGCGATCGCCGGAGGACCCGGTGCCGCGCGGGTGCGAGCGCTCGCGGCGGCGGCGCGACCCGACGCGGCGAACCCGTTCGAGTCGGTGCTCCGGTCGGTGGCGCTGACCGTGGCGGGTCTGCGGGTCGAGCCGCAGCGCCTGATCACCTCGGTGCGCCCCTCAGCGCGCCCCGACCTGGTCGACGAGGACCTCCGCATCGTCCTCGAGGCCGACTCGTTCGAGTGGCACGGCGATCGCGCCGCCCTGCAGCGCGACGCGCGCCGCTACGACCAGCTGGTCGTCGACGGGTGGATCGTCCTGCGCTTCGCGTGGGAGGACGTCATGTTCGACCAGGAGTTCGTCCGCGCGGTCCTGGTCGCGGCGGTCGACCTCGCCGACCGACGTACCCAAGTGCTCTGCGTGCGGTGCGGCGCCGCCTGAGCAGCCGTTCCGGATCAGGCTTCGGTACGTCCGTCGGCGATCAGGAGAGCTCGAGGCCCGGGTAGAGCGGGTGCTTGTCGAGCAGCTCGGCGGAGGCGTCCTTGACCTTGTCGGCCACGCCCTCGGCGAGGTTGTAGGACGCCTTGCTCGGGTCGCCCGCCTTCGTGGTGCCCGGCGTGGTGTTCTGCAGCACGTGCACGATCAGCTCGGCCACCCGGTCGAACTCGTCGTGGCCGAAGCCGCGCGTCGTCAGCGCCGGGGTGCCCAGGCGCACGCCGGAGGTGTACCAGGCGCCGTTGGGGTCGGCCGGGACCGAGTTGCGGTTGGTGACGACGCCGGCATCGAGGAGGGCCGACTCCGCCTGACGGCCGGTGAGGCCGAACGAGGTGACGTCGAGCAGCACGAGGTGGTTGTCGGTGCCGCCGGTCACGAGCTTGGCGCCGCGGGTCAGGAAGCCCTCGGCGAGCGACTTGGCGTTGTCGGCGATCTGCTGTGCGTAGGTCTGGAACGAGGGCTGGCGTGCCTCGGCGAACGCCACGGCCTTCGCGGCCATCACGTGCGAGAGCGGGCCGCCGAGCACCATCGGGCAGCCGCGGTCGACGCTGGGCGCGTACTCCTCGGTCGCGAGAATGAAGCCGCCGCGCGGCCCGCGCAGCGACTTGTGCGAGGTGCTGGTGACGACGTGGGCGTGCGGCACCGGGTCCTCGTCGCCGGTGAACACCTTGCCTGCCACCAGGCCCGCGAAGTGGGCCATGTCGACCATCAGGGTCGCGCCGACCTCGTCGGCGATCTCGCGCATCTTGGCGAAGTTCACCCGGCGCGGGTAGGCGGAGTAGCCGGCCACCAGGATCAGCGGCTTGAACTCCTTGGCCTTCGCGCGCAGGGCGTCGTAGTCGACCAGGCCCGTCTCCGGGTCGGTGCCGTACTGCTGCTGGTGGAACATCTTGCCGCTGATGTTGGGCCGGAATCCGTGGGTCAGGTGGCCGCCCGCGTCGAGGCTCATGCCGAGCAGGCGCTGATTGCCCAGCTCCTTGCGGAGCTTCTCCCAGTCCTCGTCGGTGAGGTCGTTCATGTTCTTCACGCCGGCGTCCTGGAGCCAGGGGCCCTCGACGCGGTGAGCCAGGATCGCCCAGTACGCCGTCAGGTTGGCGTCGATGCCGGAGTGGGGCTGCACGTAGGCGTACTCAGCGCCGAAGAGCTCGCGGGCGTGCTCGGCTGCGATCGACTCCACCGTGTCGACGTTCTGGCAGCCGGCGTAGAAGCGGTGCCCGATCGTGCCCTCGGCGTACTTGTCGCTGAACCAGGTGCCCATCGTCAGCAGGACCGCCGGCGACGCGTAGTTCTCGCTCGCGATCAGCTTGAGCGATCCACGCTGGTCGGCGAGCTCCTGGCGGGTCGCGTCGGCGATGCGCGGCTCGACGGAGGCGATCACCTCCAGTGCCTGGTTGTACGCGCTGCTGACGAGGCTGCTCGAGACCGGGTCGCTCATGCGGAAGATCGTAGGGCGCCACGGCGTTCCGATCACTGTGACCCCTGCTCTTGGTCTTCCCGACGGGTGTGACGTCCGTCGCACGCAGCGCTTCCACGCGGGGGAACGGCTGGAGAGTCGTCCACATCGCGAGACTTGCGTCCACATCATGAGATCCAGGTTTGTGGACCGGCCGTCCGCAGTCTGAGACTGGTTGACATGGTCTCCGCTGCAACGCACGCCTTCCTCGTGGTACGCCGCCACGTGGACTTCGGGCGCACCCGCAGCAGCATGTGTTGGTCCCGCTGATCCCACCGCGCTCCCAGACCACGACCGCGCGCGACGCGCGCCCCTCAGCGAAGGACCTCGAAGAACCATGGCCGACCTGCGCTACGACTCCCAGCCGCCGCAGCACACCGACGTCCCCCGGCCGCGACGTGCCGAGGGCCAGTGGGCCTTCGGGTACCGCGAGCCGCTGAACAAGAACGAGGAGTCGAAGAAGAACGACGACCCGCTCAACGTGCGGGACCGCATCCTCTACGTCTACTCCAAGCGCGGCTTCGACTCCATCGACCCGGCCGACCTCCGCGGTCGCTTCCGGTGGATGGGTCTCTACACCCAGCGCAAGCCCGGCATCGACGGCGGCCGGACCGGCGCCCTGGAGGAGGAGGAGCTGGACGACCGCTACTTCATGCTGCGGGTCCGCTCCGACGGCAAGCTGCTCTCCCCCGCCGCTGTCCGCACGCTGGGGCAGATCGGCGTGGACTTCGCCCGGGACACCGCCGACGTCACCGACCGGCAGAACATCCAGTACCACTGGATCGACATCGTGGACGTGCCGGAGATCTGGGAGCGGCTCGACGCCGTCGGCCTGCACTCCACCGAGGCGTGCGGCGACTCGCCGCGGCCGTTCCTGGGTTCTCCTGTCGCGGGCGTCGCGGCCGACGAGATCATCGACGGCACGCCGGCGCTCGCCGAGATCGAGCGCCGCTACATCGGCCACAAGGACTTCTCGAACCTGCCCCGCAAGTTCAAGACGGCCGTGACCGGTCACCCGAGCCAGGACGTCTCGCCGGAGACCAACGACGTCTCCTTCGTCGCCTCGGTCCACCCCGAGCACGGCCCCGGCTTCGACGTCTGGGTCGGGGGCGGCCTGGCCACCAACCCGATGCTCGCCCAGAAGCTCGGTGTGTGGATCCCGCTCGACGAGGTCGCCGACGTGTGGTCGGGCGTCGCCGGGATCTTCCGCGACTACGGCTACCGCCGGCTGCGCTCGCGGGCCCGCCTGAAGTTCCTCGTCGCCGACTGGGGCGTGGAGAAGTTCCAGGAGGTCCTCGAGAACGAGTACCTCGGCAAGAAGCTGGTCAACCTCGAGTCCCCCGCCGCGCCGGTCGGTCACCGCGACCACATCGGCGTGCACCCCCAGAAGGACGGCAAGTTCTACGTCGGCGTCGCTCCGACCGTGGGCCGGGTCTCCGGCACCCTGCTGGTGCAGCTGGCCGACCTGCTCGAGGAGTACGGCGTCGACGGTGCCCGCCTGACGCCGTACCAGAAGATCGTGCTCATCGGGGTGGCCGGCGACAAGGTCGACGAGCTGATCGGCCGGCTCGACGAGATCGGCCTGTCCGCCAGGCCGTCCAACTGGCGCCGCAACACGATGGCCTGCACCGGCATCGAGTTCTGCAAGCTGGCGATCGTCGACACCAAGGAGCGCTCGCGCGCCCTGATCGCCGAGCTGGAGCGTCGCTTCCCCGACCTCGACACCCCGATCACCGTCAACGTCAACGGCTGCCCCAACGCCTGCGCCCGCACGCAGGTCGCGGACTTCGGTCTCAAGGGACAGCTCGTGCTCGACGACGACGGCAACCAGGTCGAGGGCTTCCAGGTCCACCTGGGCGGCGCCACCGGTCTGGGCGCGAGCTTCGGCCGCAAGCTGCGCGCCCACAAGGTGACCAGCGAGGGGCTCGACGACTACGTCAGCAACGTCGTGACCAACTTCCTCGCCGACCGCAAGGACGACGAGCGGTTCGCCGACTGGGTCGCCCGCGCCGACGAGGAGCTGCTCCGCGGCGACAAGGCCTTGGAGCCCGTCTCATGAGCGAGCGCGCGGTCCCGTTCCACTGCCCCTTCTGCGGCGAGGGCGACCTGTGGCCGCACGAGGCCACGCACGGGTCGTGGGAGTGCCGGTCGTGCCTGCGCGCGTTCTCGCTCAAGCTGATCGGTCTGCTGCGTCCCGGAGGGGGCGAGACCCGATGAGCGTCTCCACCGCCAAGGCGCGCCTGGCCCGCGGCGCGGCGACCGAGGGCCGCTCCCCCGAGGAGCTGCGCGAGATCGTGTCCCACTGGGGTGCCGAGCTCGAGCTCGCGCCGGCCGAGGTCATCATCGAGTGGGCCGCCGCGACGTTCGGAGAGCGGTTCTGCGTCACGTCCTCGATGGGCGACGCGGTGCTGTCGCACGTCGCCTCCAAGGTGGTGCCCGGCATCGACGTGGTCTTCCTCGACACCGGCTACCACTTCGCCGAGACGGTCGGCACCGCCGACGCCGTCAAGCACACGCTGCCGGTCAACCTGCTCACGATCACGCCCGTCCAGAGCGTGGCGGAGCAGGACGCCGAGTACGGCAAGGACCTCTACAAGCGTGACCCCGACCTCTGCTGCAAGTTGCGCAAGGTGATCCCCCTTCAGGAATCCCTGTCCGGCTACGACGCGTGGGCCACCGGCTTGCGACGGGCGGAGACCCACAACCGGGTCATCGCCCCCGTCATCGGCTGGGATGCCAAGAAGGGCAAGGTCAAGGTTTCTCCGCTGGCTCGTTGGACCGACGAGCAGGTGGAGCGTTACATCGCGGACAACGGTGTCCTCGTGAACCCCCTCGTGTACGACGGCTATCCCTCGATCGGGTGCTGGCCGTGCACGCGCCGAGTCGCTCCGGGCGAGGACCCTCGCAGCGGGCGCTGGGCAGGCACCAACAAGACCGAGTGCGGGATCCATTCCTGAGCAGCACCGCACTCTTCCCCCCGTTCTTCCGCACCACATGAGAGGAGACAGCTCCTGATGGCCGCTCCTGCACTGGTCGCCCTGGCTCACGGCAGCCGGGACGCTCGCTCGTCCGCCACGATCACCGCCCTCGTCGACGAGGTGAAGGCCCTGCGCCCCGACCTCAAGATCGAGAAGGCCTTCCTCGAGCTCGCCAAGCCGGGGTTCCAGACCGTGATCGACCGGCTCGTCCGCGGCGGTCACGACGAGATCGTCGTCGTACCGCTGCTCCTCAACGAGGCCTTCCACGCCAAGGTCGACGTGCCCGAGGCGATCGCCGAGGCCACCACGCGTCACCCGGGGCTGAAGATCCGCGCGACCGACGTGCTCGGTCTCGAGGCGCGCTTCCTCGAGGTGCTCGACGAGCGGATGCGTGAGGCACTGAAGAGCGCGCGCGTGCGCGAGCTCGACGCCCTCGTGCTGGCTGCCGCCGGCTCGTCCGACCCGCTGGCCAACCAGGCCGTCGCGCGGCTCGCCCGCGTGTGGGGCACGCACCACAAGCTGCCGGTCACGGCCGCCTACGCCGCCGCCGCACCGCCGGCGACCGGCGAGGCCGTCCGGGCCTTCCGCGCGGAGGGTCGCCGGCACATCGCCGTCGCGTCACTCTTCCTCGCCCCGGGCCGGCTGCTCGACCACGCGACCGAGCTGGCCCTCGAGGCGGGCGCGGTGGCCGTGTCCGAGCCGCTCGGTGCCCACCCGGAGATCGCCCGCACGATCCTGGCGCGCTACGCCGTCGGGGCCGTCGAGCTCGTCCCCGTCTGATCGATCGACTCAGCCGACCAGTCGGCTGAACAGGTGCTCCAGCTCCCGGGCCGGGTCCGCGGCGAGACCGCCGTGGACCGGACCGGGCTGGAGCACCGTCGACTTCGGCGCCTTGAGGAACCCGAACCGCTGGGTGAGCGGCTGGTCGGCCAGCGCTCCCCCGCGCTCGTCGCCGGCGCAGACCCCGTCGACGAAGGCGAGCGCGTCGCAGACCCGCTCGACGTCGACGCGAGGGTCGACGGCGCGCAGCCGATCGGCGTCGCAGTGCCAGGTGACGTCCAGGAAGTCCGCCGCCTGGCAGTAGAGCACCACACCGACGTTGACGAACTCCTCACGGTCGACGCGCGGCACGCACCGCAGGACGACGTACTGGTAGGGCATCGGGCTGCTCATGCCGCGCCCTCGACCGGGAGCCACTGGCGGGTGGCGAGGCGCGCGCTCAGGAACGAGACGTACGCCGACCGCAGCTGCTCCGGCGTCTCGGCTCCGGGCACCGGCTCGAGCCAGGAGTCGGGGACGAGCGCGACGGCGTCGGCGAGGTGGTCCCCGGTCAACAAGCCGCTGACCTCGGCATCCACGGCCGGCAGCGCGTGGCGGTAGCCGCCCAGCACGTGGTCGGAGGCATCCCACGGCTGACGGGCGAAGCGGTCGGGGTCGCCCACCCCGCCACTCCAGGCGTGGTGGAAGTACAGCGCGGCACCGTGGTCGATGACCCAGAGGTCGTCGTGCCAGAGCAGCAGGTTGGGGTTGCGCCAGGACCGGTCGACGTTGGCGCAGAACGCGTCGAGCCAGAGGACCTTCGCGGCGACCGCCGCGTGCGGGGCGAGGTCGCCGTCGTACCCGAAGGCACCCGGGAGGAAGTCGATGCCGAGGTTGAGACCGATGCTGGCGCGCAGGAGGTCCTGGACCTCCTCGTCGGCCTCGTAGCGCGCGAGGTCCGCCCGGAGGTCGAGCACGACCTGGCGCGGGGTCTGCAACCCGATCCGCTCGGCCAGGCCGGCGACGATCACCTCCGCCACGAGGACGCGCAGTCCCTGGCCCGCACCGCGGAACTTGCACACGTAGGTGCCGAGGTCGTCGGCCTCGACCACACCGGGGAGGCTGCCGCCCTCCCGCAGCGGTGTGACGTAGCGGGTCACCGAGACCGTGTCCAACGTCGGTCGGGACGTCATCCGACCGGCTTCTCGTCGGCCAGGCGCTTCTTCTCCGTCGCCACGTCGAAGTCGGCCGCGGGCCACTGCAGGTCCATCGCCTGGAGCGCGACGAGCAGCAGCTCGCCGATCGCCAGGTTGCGGTACCACTTCCGGTCGGCCGGGATGACGTGCCACGGGGCGACCTCGGTGTTGGTCCGCTCGATCGCCACCTCGTAGGCGTCCTGGTAGGCCCGCCACCGCTCCCTCTCGTCGACGTCGCCCGGGTTGTACTTCCAGTGCTTCGTCGGGTCACCCAGCCGCGCGAGCAGGCGCTCCTTCTGCTCGTCGGCCGAGATGTGGAGCATGCACTTCACGATCCGGGTGCCCTTGCCGACCAGGTCGGCCTCGAAGTCGTTGATCGCCTGGTAGCGGCGCTCGATCTCCTCGACCGGCGCGAGCTCGCGCACCCGGGCGATGAGCACGTCCTCGTAGTGCGACCGGTCGAAGACGCCGACGTAGCCGGGCTCGGGCAGCGCCTTGGTGATCCGCCACAGGAAGTCGTGCTCGAGCTCCTCCTCGGTGGGCGCCTTGAACGAGGTGATCCGCACGCCCTGGGGGTCCATCAGGCCCACGGTCGAGCGCAGCGTGCCGCCCTTGCCGGAGGTGTCCATGCCCTGCAGGACGAGCAGCAGGCTCCGGGTGCCTCCGGACGTGCCCTCGGCGAAGAGCCGCTCCTGGAGGTCGGCGAGCTCCTCGCCCAGGCCCAGGAGGGCGATCTTGCCGGCCGCCTTGTCACCGCCGAACCCGGGGGTCGCGTCGGTCGGGATCGTCGAGAGCGTCAGGGGGCCGGGCGGCACGCGCAGCGCGGTCACCAGCTCAGCGGTGTCGGTCATGGCGCTATCCAAGCACCGGCACTCAATGGGCCAGGCCGCCGCGACGGTCGACCAGGGGTGGCGTGGACGACCACGGGAAGTCGATCCACCGCTCGGTGCGGCGCCAGACGTACTCGGCGTGGATGACCGTCCACGGCTTCTCGTAGATCACGGCGGTGCGGGCCTCGGCCACGTGGTCGGCGACGAAGTCGCGCACCACCTCCAGCGTCTTGCCGGTGTCGGCGACGTCGTCGGCGATGAGCACCCTCATGCCGGTCAGGTCGATGGCCGCGGGCGTCGGCGGCAGCATGATCGGTACGTCGAGACGCTCGTCGACGCCGGTGTAGAACTCCACGTTGACGGCGCTGAGGTTCTTGACGTCGAGCGCGTAGCCCAGGCCCATGCCGAGCCCGAGACCGCCGCGGGCGATGGCGAGCACGATGTCGGGCTCGTAGCCGTCGTCGACGACCTGCTGGGCGAGCTCGCGCACGGCGGTGCCGAACAGCTCGTAGGTGAGGATCTCCCGGGCCGGCGCGTCGCTGGTCACGCGCGCCATTGTGCTACTCCGCCCCGGGTGCGTCACGACCGGATGCGGCCAGCTCGTCCTTCACGACCGCGTAGGCCATCCCCGGCGGGTAGCCCTTGCGGGCCAGCATCCCTGCGAGCCGTCGCGCGGCGACGACGTCGTCGAGCGAGCGCATGCTGCGCATCTTCTTGCGCACCAGCTCCCGGGCGACCTGCTCCTCGTCCGCCGGGTCGACCTCGTCGAGCACCTCGCGCGCGGTCTCCTCGGCGATGCCCTTGCGACGCAGCTCCTGGGCCAGCGCGCGCCGGGCGAGCCCTCGCGTGCGTTGCCGGCTGTCGACCCACAGGCGCGCGAACGCCTCGTCGTCGACCAGGCCGACCTCCTCGAACCGGTCGAGCAGCGGACCCGCCACGTCGTCGGGGACGTTGCGGCGGGCCAGCCGCTCGGCCAGCTCGTGGCGACTGCGCGCCTGGCCGGTCAGCTGGTCGAGCAGGATCTTGCGCGCGACCGACTCCTGGTCAGGCTCGGGACCGAGATCCCGCTCCTCGGTGGCCGGCTCCCTCACGTGTGCCTCCCTCGACCGACGTCACCAGCGCGACACGCTCGCGCCGTCAGAAGCTGTCGACACCGATGGGCTCGTCGGGGAGCTCGGCGAAGTCGTCGGTGCCCTCGGCGCCGGCCTCCTGGTCGACCTGCGGGCCGACCCCGAGCTTCTCGAGGATCTTCTTCTCCAGCTCGTTGGCGAGGTCGGGGTTGTCGAACAGGAACTGCCGGGCGTTCTCCTTGCCCTGGCCGAGCTGGTCGCCCTCGTAGGTGTACCAAGAGCCGGCCTTGCGCACGAGGCCGGCCTCGACGCCGACGTCGATCAGGCCGCCCTCGCGGCTGATGCCCTTGCCGTACATGATGTCGAAGTCGGCCTGCTTGAACGGCGGGGCGACCTTGTTCTTCACGACCTTGATGCGGGTGCGGTTGCCGACGGAGTCGGCGCCGTCCTTGAGGGTCTCGACCCGGCGCACGTCGAGCCGCACGGAGGAGTAGAACTTCAGCGCGCGGCCACCGGTGGTGGTCTCGGGCGAGCCGAACATGACGCCGATCTTCTCGCGCAGCTGGTTGATGAAGATCGCGGTCGTGCCGGAGTTGTTGAGCGCACCGGTCATCTTCCGCAGCGCCTGGCTCATGAGGCGCGCCTGGAGGCCGACGTGGCTGTCGCCCATCTCGCCCTCGATCTCGGCGCGGGGCACGAGCGCGGCGACCGAGTCGATGACGATCAGGGACAGCGCGCCGGATCGGATCAGCATGTCGGCGATCTCGAGCGCCTGCTCACCGGAGTCGGGCTGGGAGACCAGGAGGGCGTCGGTGTCGACGCCCAGGGCCTTGGCGTATTCGGGGTCGAGGGCGTGCTCGGCGTCGATGAACGCCACGATGCCGCCCGCGGCCTGGGCACTGGCCACCGCGTGGAGCGCGACCGTCGTCTTACCACTGGACTCGGGACCGAAGATCTCGACGACCCGGCCGCGCGGGAGACCGCCGACACCGAGCGCCACGTCGAGCGCGATCGAACCGGTCGGGATCACTTCCAGGGGGGCGCGGGTGTCGTCGCCGAGGCGCATGATCGAACCCTTGCCGTACTGCTTCTCGATGTTGAGCAGCGCCGTGTCCAGCGCCTTGAGGCGGTCGTCCGCCATGTCCTCACGTCCTTCGTCTGGTGGTCGAGCCAGGTACATCGGCGACGTTAGGGCGGGGGTCCGACACAGCCTGATCAGCCGCCTCGGTCTGTGGATCGATCCGCTCGTGGGTCGTACCTGTGGACGCTTGGTGGCTCGTGCCACCCGGTCGTCGTACGCAGGAATCTAGCCGAACACCTGTTCGAAGGCGTTCACGACACGCCGCGTGTCGCCGCCACCGTCGCCCGGGCCGTCCCGTGGGCCCGTGCCGCCGCGCCGACCACCCCGAGCGCGAGCGCCAGGGTGACGAGCGCCAGCACCGGGTAGCCCGCGAGGTCGACGACCAGCCCGGCCAACGCCCCCGCCGACGCGGCCGTCACCCCCATCACCAGGTCGGAGGTGCCCTGCACGTCGGTGCGCACGTCGATCGGCGCGTGCTCGGACACCAGGGTCGACGCGGACACCATCGCCAGCGACCACCCGACGCCGAGCAGGAACAGCCCGGCGGTCACCTGCCACGACATGCCCTCGGGCGACGACGCACACAGCAGGAGTGCGACGACGAGCACCAGTCCCCCGCTGCCCATCACCATCGGTCGACCCGCCCGGTCGGCCAGCATGCCGACCAGCGGCGAGAAGGCGAACATCCCGAGCACGTGCACGCTGAGGACCAGCCCGATGACCTCGAGCTCGGCGCCGCCGTGCTCCATGTGGAGAGGGGTCATCACCATCACCGAGATCATCGTCGCGTGGGCCAGGGCGAGACCGCCGATGGCGAATCCGACGACGGGGTGCTCCCTGACCGCCTCGCGTGCCCGCGACGCCGACGAGCCCCCGGCGGCCCGACCCACGACGACCGTGCCGGCGCGCTCGCGCGCGACGAGCAGGGGATCGGGACGCAGCATCACGAAGACCACGAGCGCCGCCACCAGCATGCCGACCGCCCCGAGGGCGAACGGGCCGGTGAGCTCGGGGATGTCGACCGCATCGGCGAACGCGCCGGCCGGTCCGGTCAGGTTGGGACCGAGCACCGCGCCGATCGTGGTCGCCCAGACGACCACCGACAGCGAACGGGCCCGGTTGCCGTCGTCGGCGAGGTCGGTGGCGGCGAAGCGGGCGGCGCTGTTGGCCGAGGACCCCGCCCCGAGGAGCGCCGCGCCGACGAGCAGGAGCGGCATCGACCCCACGACCCCGGACACGACGGCGAGCGCGCCGCCCGCCGCCCCGAGCAGGTAGCCGATCATCAGCCCGATCCGGCGCCCACGGCGCGCCATCACGGCAGCGAGCAGGAAGGACACCACCGCCGCGCCGAGGACCTGCGCGGTCTGCGCCAGGCCGGACAGCGCCTCGGACCCGGACAGGTCCTTGGCCAGCAACGACGCCGTCGCGATGCCGATGGTGATGCCGAGGGCTCCGACCGCCTGGGTCAGCACGAGCACGCGGACCGTGCGGCGGTGGAGGGCTCGGGTCTCGGCGGCGGGCTGCACCGGCGCCGGGACCGCGGCCGTCACCGCTCGCTCGCCGGCAGGTCGAGGGCCTCCCAGACCGCTGCCCACACCCGTTTCGGCGGGATGCCGGCGTCGAGCGCCTCGAGCGGCGTGCGGTGGCCGAGCTCGCCGAGCACCTGCTGCTCCGCCCAGGTGCGTGCGTAGGCCGCCCCGAGGTGCTGGTCGAGCCGCGCCCAGAACTCGGTGTGCCTCACCCGGCACCCTCCGCGAGCACCCAGCGCACGTCCCAGAGGTGGTGCACGACGTCGTGCAGGTGGTAGCGGCCCAGCGACTCCACGGTGAACTCGCTGCCGTTGCTCCGCGTGCCGGCCCGCTCCCAGTCGCGGCCGGCCACGGCGTCGTAGGCCGCGGCCACCTCCCCGGCCGCGATCGCGAGCCCGGACGCCACGTCGGCAGGGAGCTGGAGGTCGTAGCGCTCGGCGAGCGCGGTCTCGTCCTGGTCCCAGTTGGCGAAGACCGGGTCGTCCTCGGTGAGCATCAGGTCGACCCGTCCGAGGAACATCCGGTGCACGTCGCGCACGTGCGCGGCGTACTCCGTCGGCGACCAGGTCGCCGGCGCCGGTCGCTCGGCCGCGCGCGGGGAGGCCAGCACGGCCTGCCAGCCGACGGCGTTGTCGCGCACCAGCTCTCCGAGCGAGGTGCGGTCGACCGCGCCGGCGTCGAGCCCGCAGTCGGCGCAGGGCCGCTCGAGGACCCAGGTCCAGTCCTTGGTGTCGGGCTCGATCTCCGCAGGCGTGCTCACGGAGCCATCCTCCCAACCGCCACCGACACCTGCGACCGATATCCGGGCCACCGAACCACGATCCCCTGCCAGTCCGCCGCCGATCCCCCGTCGACCTGCGCAGGACCTACGATGGCCCCGATCGCCATGACCGTGACCGACCGAGACCGCAAGCTGCTCCTGGTGGTCGACGCGCCCTCGCTGCTGCACCGCAGCCACCACGCCCGTGCCCACACCCGCATCACCGACCGCTCCGGAAGGCCGGCGTGGGCGCTGGAGGGGATGGTGCGCCAGATCCTCGAGGTGATCGACGGATTCGCGCCGGACGCGGTGGTCTTCGGGCTCGACGACCGCACGTCGTCGCTGCGCCGTGACCTCTACCCGGACTACAAGGCCGGGCGCGCGGAGAAGCACCCCGAGCTGATCGACCAGATCGACCGCGCCGGGGCGCTCCTCGACGCGCTCGGCATGGCCACGATCACCCCGCCGGGGCTCGAGGCCGACGACGTCAACGCGTCCGGGGCCGCATGGGCCGGGCGCCACGGCTGGGACTGCATCATCATCACCTCCGACCGCGACGCGTTCGCCCACATCAGCGGGCACACGAAGGTGCTGCGGGTCATCAACGGCGGCATCTCCGGGTCGCCGCTGCTCAACCCCCAGCGGCTGTTCGCGATGTATGGCGTCGCGGCGGACCGCTACCTCGAGTACGCCGCGCTGCGCGGCGACGCCAGCGACAACCTTCCCGGCGTCAACGGCATCGGGGAGAAGACCGCCGCGATCCTGCTCGAGCACGCCGGGCCGATGGCGACGGTGTGGGCCGACATCGAGCACAACGAGGGGCTCGCGGTCGTCGCCGCCCTCGACTCGTGGGCGGAGGAGACCGGGGCGCGGCGCGTGGGCGCGACCGTCGTACGGCGGCTGGCCGCTCCCGGTGCGCGCGAGCGCTACGACTTCAACGTCTCCATGATGGCCGGGCGCGAGGATCTCGACCTCGGCCTGACACCGGACGTCCCCGGGAGCCCGGGCCTGCTGCCGCTCGACCCCGAGCGCATCAGCAAGGTCGTCGGGTTCCTCAACGTGGAGGCCACGACCTCGCTGGCGCTGCGGGTGCTGAGCGCCGACCCGGGCTTCGTCAGCTCGCCTTGAGCATCATCAGGTTGCGCTTGCCGTCGTGCATCAGCTCGCCGATCTGGCGGTAGCCGCGGCCGCGGTGGAACTCCAGCGACACGTCGTTGGTCTCGTAGATCTCCAGCGCGACGGGGAGATCGGCCTCGACCGCGTCGTAGAGGCGGGACGCGACGCCCTGGCGGCGGTGCGTGTCGGCGACGACGATCCGATCGAGGTAGACGAAGTCCTCGAGGCGGTCCTCGAACCACTCGTAGCGGCTCGAGTCGTAGTCGGTGCCCATCGGCAGGGTGATCACGAAGCCCGCCACGTCACCGTCGACATCGAGCACGACCGCCTGGTCGGACTTCTTCACCAGCAGAGCCGCGGACTCGTAGTCCAGCGTGCCGACGCCCTCCAGGGCGCTCTGGTTGATGTCGACGATCGTGTCGAGATCGTCGGTCCTGATCGGTCGGATAACACTGTTATCAACTGGCCTCATCGCCTTCGACGTTACGGAAATCGAGACCAGGTCTCCAGTCGAGACCCCCCGTCGTGGGCCTTCTCACACCCGGTATGAAGCAGGATGGGCCGCGTGGAAGACCTCTTGATCCGTGACGCGACGGGCGGCGACGCTGCGGCGTGCGCGGCGATCTACGGGCACTACGTCGACACCTCGTGGGCGACGTTCGAGCTGGAGCCGCCGACCGTCGAGGCGATGGCCGTCCGCATCGCCGGCTGCCAGGAGCGGCACGCCTGGCTGGTCGCCGAGCAGGACGGCCGCGTGGTCGGCTTCGCCTACGGCACCACCTTCGCCGAGCGCGCCGCCTACCGGTGGGCGACGGAGGTCAGCGTCTACCTCGACCCCGACGCGCGTCGCGGCGGGCTCGGCACCGGGTTGTACGACGTCCTGCTCCCCCGTCTCCGCGACCGCGGCCTCCACGTGGCGACCGCGCGGATCGCCCAGCCCAACGACGCGTCGAACGCGCTGCACGCGCGCTACGGCTTCGAGCGCGTCGGCCTGCTCAAGCGGATCGGCTTCAAGCTCGGCACCTGGGTCGACGTCGCGATCATGGAGCTCGAGCTGGCCCCGCCCGACCTCAGCCCGGCCGAGCCGCGCTGACCTCGGCGCCGGCTACCCACACCCGGCTGACGATCGGGACCCCCGGCCGGTAGGCGAGGTGGACGTGACTCGCCGCCTCCAGGAGCACGACGTCGCCCCGCCCGCCGATGACGAGGCTCCCGACGTCGGTCCGGCCCAGTGCCGCGGCTCCCCCAGAAGTCACGGCACGGAGGGCCTCGGCCGGGGTCATGCCCATCTCGCGGACCGCGAGCGCCACACAGAACGGGATCGAGCTCGTGTAGCAGGAGCCGGGGTTGCAGTCGCTCGCGAGCGCCACCTGCACGCCCGCGTCGAGGAGCCGGCGGGCGTCGGGGTAGGGCTGACGGGTCGAGAACTCCACCCCGGGCAGGAGCGTCGCCACGGTGCCGCTGTCGCGCAGGGCGTCGACGTCGGCGTCGGTGAGGTAGGTGCAGTGGTCGACGGCGGTGAGGCCGAGCTCGGCGGCGAGCGCGACCCCCGGGCCCGGACCGAGCTGGTTGGCGTGGAGACGGCCGCGCAACCCGGCTGCGGCCCCTGCCTCCAGCACGGCGCGCGCCTGGTCGGCGTCGAAGGCGCCCCGCTCGCAGAACACGTCGATCCACCGTGCGTGCGGCGCGGCCGCCGCGAGCATCGGGCCGGTGACCAGCTCGACGTACCCGGCGGGATCGCCGGCGTACTCCTCCGGCACGACGTGCGCGCCGAGGAAGGTGGTCTCCTCGGTGAAGCGGGACGCCACCTCGAGCGAGCGCGCCTCGTCGGCGACGCTCAGGCCGTAGCCCGACTTCACCTCGACGGTCGTGGTGCCCTGCGCCTGCATCTCCGCGACCAGTCGCGCGACGTTGGCTGCGAGCGCCTCGTCGGAGGCGGCGCGGGTGGCGGCGACGGTCGTGCGGATCCCACCGGCGGCGTACGGCTCGCCCGCCATCCGCGCGCGGAACTCCTCGGCCCGGTCGCCGGCGAAGACGAGGTGGCTGTGGGTGTCGACGAACCCGGGGAGCACCGCGCGACCGCGCGCATCGACGTAGGTGTCGGCCGCGGGCGCGTCGGCCGCGTCGCCCACCCATGCCACGCGGCCCTCGTCGAGCACGAGCGCCGCGTCGTGGCGGATGCCCAGCAGGTCGTCGGCCGCCGGGTCGTTGGTCACCAGCTCACCGATGTTCGTGATCAGGATGCTCATGCGGATCGCTCCTGCCGTCGCGCGCGGCCGCCCGAAGCGGAGTCGTGTGTCCCAGGACGCCCCAGAGGTCGGCCACAGGCACACGACCCCGATGCCGCGCCGCGAGCCCCGACCCTCATGCCCACACCTTCCCGATCGCCGCCTCGAGCTCGCGGCCGACGCGCGCGTGGTCGCCGTCGAAGACCTCGCGGCCGTCGATCACGACCGAGGTCACGTCGGCCGAGGTGGCGGCGAACACGGCGGCGTGCACGTCGCCGCCGGCACCGGCGGTCCGGGGGCTCGAGGGGTCGATCGTCACGACGCCCGACTGCTCGAGCCCGAGGGACGCGAAGCCGTGGTCGGTGGCGCAGTCGAGCAGCGCCTCGGCCGACCAGTGGCCACGGACGCCCGTGCGCAGCCGGTCGTGCATCTCCACGCCGCGCATCTCCTCGAAGAGGTCGACGACGGCGTGGCTGTCGGAGCCGAGGTTGAGCCGGGCACCGGCCGCGTGCAGGTCGCTGCCGCGCCCGAGACCGTCGGCGAGGTCGCGCTCCGTGGTCGGGCAGAGGCACACGAGCGACCCGCTGTCGCCGATGAGCCGCACGTCGGCGTCGGTCAGGTGCGTCGCGTGGACCAGCGTGGTGCGCGGGCCCAGGACGCCCTCCTCGGCGAGGAGCGCCGTGGGCGTCATGCCGTACGCCGCCCGGCAGGCGTCGTTCTCCGCCGGCTGCTCGGACAGGTGCACGTGCACCGGGCCGCCGAGGGCGGCTACGGTGCCCATCTGGTCGCGCGGGACCGCGCGCACGGAGTGGATCGCGGCGCCGACGCGCGGATCGTCGAAGGCGGCGACGCGCTCGGCCCAGGCGTCGGCCGACCCGTCGCTGAACCGCCGCTGCACGCCCTCGGGCGGCTGCCCGATGCCCGAGGTGAGGTAGCAGGTGTCGAGCAGGCGGATCGCGATCCCGGCCTCGTCGGCGGCGGCGAGGAGCGCGCGCCCCATCTCGTTGGGGTCGGTGTAGGGCGTGCCGTCGGCCTGGTGGTGCAGGTAGTGGAACTCCCCCACGGCACCGATCCCGCCCGCCACCATCTCCGCGTAGACCGCCCGGGCCAGCTCGAAGTAGAGGTCGGGCGTGAGCCGGCCCGCCAGGTCGTACATCTGCTCGCGCCAGGTCCAGAAGCTCCCCGTGCCGTGCTGCGTGCGGCCGCGCAGCGCCCGGTGGAAGGCGTGCGAGTGCGCGTTGGCCATCGAGGGGATCTGGAGGACCGTCACACGACCAGCCCCGTCAGCACCCCGGCGAGCGCCTCGACACCGGCCACGCAGTCAGCGGTCTCGGCGGTCTCGTCGGGCGAGTGGGAGACGCCCGTCGGGTTGCGCACGAAGAGCATGGCCGACGGGATCCCTGCCGCCTGGAGCACGCCGGCGTCGTGCCCGGCCTGGGTCGGGAGCACCGGGAGGTCGTGACCCACCTCGGCCGACAGCCCGGAGTCGAAGGCCACCGCGGCGGTCACCGACTCGGCCGTCACCGTGAGGTCGGTGCCGTCGCGGCCGGCGCGCTCGGCGGCCTGCTTCTGGATCGCCTCGACCAGGCTCACGAGGGCGTCGTCGGACTCGGCGCGGGCATCGAGCCACGCAGTCACCCGCGAGGGCACCGCGTTGGTGCCGTTGGGCGCGACCTCGATGCGGCCGAAGGTGGCCCGCTGGCCGGAGAGGCGGGCCTGCTTGTTTGCCGCCAGGGCGGTCATCGCGTAGGTGAGCATCGGGTCGACCCGGTCCTCCATGCGGGTGGTGCCCGCGTGGTCGGCGCGGCCGCCGATGTCGTAGCGCCACCGGCCGTGCGGCCAGATCCCGCTCGCCACACCGACCGGCGCGTCGAGGTCGACCAGCCCTCGGCCCTGCTCGACGTGGAGCTCGACGTAGCGGCCCACCCGGTCCAGCCAGGGGGTCGGCGCCCCGCCCTCGACGCAGTCGCCGAGGGCGACGCCGGAGCGGTCGGTCAGGTCGCGCACGTCGTCCCATGCGGCCGCGCCCACCGCCAGCCGCGAGCCGAGGCAGGCCCGTCCGAAGCGCGAGCCCTCCTCCTCGACGAACACGCCGACGCCCAGCGCGCGTTGCGGGGCGACGCCGCGCTCGCGCATCACGTCGATCGCGGCCAGCGCGGACACGACACCGAGCGGGCCGTCGTACGCACCGCCGTCGAGGACGCTGTCGAGGTGGCTGCCGGTGAGCACCGCGTCACCCCCCTCCGGATCCCCCCACCAGGCGACGAGGTTGCCGAAGGGGTCCTCCTCGACCACCAGGTCGCGCGCGGCGGCGGCCTCGCGGAACCACGCGCGGAGCTCCATCTCGGCGCTGGCCCACGGCTGCCGGAAGTAGCCGCCGGACGTCGCCGAGCGGCCGATGGGCGCGAGCTCGCGCCACATGTCCTCGAAGGACATCAGCCCTCCTGCACGGGGATCCGGACCCCACGCTCGCGAGCGACCTCGGCGGCGCGGTCGTAGCCCGCGTCGACGTGGCGGATCACGCCCATCCCCGGGTCGTTGGTGAGCACCCGCTCGATCTTCTGCGCTGCGAGCTCGGTGCCGTCGGCGGCACAGACCTGTCCGGCATGGATCGAGCGTCCCATCCCGACCCCACCCCCGTGGTGGATCGACACCCAGGTCGCGCCCGACGCGGTGTTGACCAGCGCGTTGAGCAGCGCCCAGTCGGCGATGGCGTCGGAGCCGTCGAGCATCGCCTCGGTCTCGCGGTAGGGCGACGCGACCGACCCGCAGTCGAGGTGGTCGCGACCGATCACGACCGGTGCCTTGAGCTCGCCCGAGGCCACCATCTCGTTGAACCTCAGCCCGGCCAGGTGGCGTTCGCCGTAGCCGAGCCAGCAGATGCGCGCCGGCAGGCCCTGGTAGTGGACGCGCTCCTGCGCCATGGTGATCCACTTGCGGAGCCGCTCGTTGTCGGGGAAGAGCTCGAGGATCGCGCGGTCCGTCGCCTCGATGTCGGCGGGGTCGCCGGAGAGCGCGGCCCAGCGGAAGGGCCCCTTGCCCTCGCAGAACAGCGGCCGGATGTACGCCGGCACGAAGCCCGGGAACTCGAAGGCCCGGTCGTAGCCGCCCTTGCGCGCCTCGTCGCGGATGGAGTTGCCGTAGTCGAAGACCTCGGCGCCGGCGTCCTGGAACTCCACCATCGCCCGCACGTGCGCGGCCATCGAGGCCTGCGCCTCCTTCGTGAAGCCGTCGGGGTCGCGCTCGGCGCGCTCGTGCCACTCCTCGAAGGGCACCCCGACCGGCAGGTAGGACAGCGGGTCGTGCGCCGAGGTCTGGTCGGTCACGATGTCGATCGGCGCCTTCAGCTCCAGCAGCCGCGGGAAGATCTCCGCCGCGTTGCCGAGCAGGCCGATGGACAGGCCGCGCCGCTCGTCGCGCGCCGCGACGGCGAGCTCCAGGGCATGCTCCAGCGAGTCGGCCTGCACGTCGAGGTAGCGGTGCTCGATGCGGCGGGTGATCCGCGACTGGTCGACGTCGACGCAGATCGCGACGCCGTCGTTCATCGTGACGGCCAGCGGCTGCGCGCCGCCCATCCCGCCGAGGCCGGCGGTCAGGGTGATGGTGCCGGCGAGCGTGCCGCCGTACCGCTTGTCGGCGACGGCCGCGAAGGTCTCGAACGTGCCCTGAAGGATGCCCTGGGTGCCGATGTAGATCCACGAGCCGGCGGTCATCTGGCCGTACATCGTGAGCCCGAGCTCCTCCAGGCGCCGGAACTCCTCCCAGTTGGCCCAGTCGCCGACCAGGTTGGAGTTGGCGATGAGGACACGCGGCGCCCACTCGTGGGTGCGCATCACGCCGACGGGCTTGCCGCTCTGCACGAGCATGGTCTCGTCGGGCTCGAGGTCGCGCAGCGTGCGGACAAGGGCGTCGTAGGCCTCCCAGCTGCGCGCCGCCTTGCCGGTGCCGCCGTAGACCACGAGGTCCTCGGGCCGCTCGGCGACCTCGGGGTCGAGGTTGTTCATCAGCATCCGCAGCGGAGCCTCGGTCTGCCACGACTTCGCCGAGAGCTCGGTGCCGGTGGCGGCGTGGATCGGCAGGCGGGGGTTGGTCGTCGGGTCGGTCACAGCAGGTCTCCGATCACGGACCGGGCGGCATCGAGCACCGCACCGGAGTGGACGAGCGAGACGGCGGTCTCGATCTCGGGTGAGAGGTGGCGGTCGGGTCCGGGGCCGGCGATGCCGGCCTCGCGGAGGAGTCGTACGACGGCGGCGGTGGCCGGCGACGGAGTGAGCGGCGCTCGCAGGTCCAGCGCCCGGGCCGCGGTGAGGACCTCGACGGCGACGACGCGGGTCAGCCCGTCGACGGACCGGCGCAGCTTGCGGGCCGCCGACCAGCCCATGGAGACGTGGTCCTCCTGCATCGCGCTCGACGGGATCGAGTCGACGCTGGCCGGGACCGCGAGCCGCTTCATCTCCGACACGATGGCGGCCTGGGTGTACTGCGCGATCATGTGGCCGCTGTCGACGCCGGGGTCGTCGGCCAGGAACGGCGGCAGGCCGTGGTTGCGCGCCTTGTCGAGGAAGCGGTCGGTGCGGCGCTCGCTGATCGACGCGACGTCGGCCGCGACGATCGCCAGGAAGTCGAGCACGTAGGCGACGGGCGCGCCGTGGAAGTTGCCGTTGCTCTCCAGGCGACGCTCCTCGGGGAGGACCACCGGGTTGTCGACAGCGCTCGCGAGCTCGCGCTCGGCGACGGTGGCGGCCCACCCGACGGTGTCGCGAGCGGCGCCGTGCACCTGGGGCGAGCAGCGCAGCGAGTAGGCGTCCTGGACCCGGTTGCAGTCGGGGCCGCGGTGCGAGGCGACCACGCCGGAGTCGGCGAGCAAGGCCGTGAGGTTGGCGGCCGAGTCGGCCTGGCCGGGGTGCGGGCGGATCGCCTGGAGCTCCGGCGCGAAGACCCGGTCGGTGCCGAGCTGGCCCTCGACCGACATCGCCGCGGCGATGTCGGCGGTCCGGAGCAGGCGGAGCAGGTCGGTGATCGCCAGGACGAGCATCCCGAGCATGCCGTCGGTGCCGTTGATGAGCGCGAGGCCCTCCTTCTCCGCGAGCTCGACCGGCTCGAGCCCCGCGGCGGCGAGCGCCTCGGCAGCCGGCATCAGGGTGCCGGCCGCGTCGCGGACCTCGCCCTCGCCCATCAGGGCGAGCGCGCAGTGGGACAGCGGGGCGAGGTCACCGGAGCAGCCGAGCGAGCCGTACTCCCGCACCACCGGCGTGATGCCGTGGCTGAGCAGGTCGGCCATCAGCTGGGCCGTCTGCCGTCGTACCCCGGTGTGACCGGTGGCCAGCGTGGAGAGGCGCAGCAGCATCAGTGCGCGCACCACCTCGCGCTCGACCTCCGGGCCCGAGCCGGCCGCGTGCGAGCGCACGAGCGAGCGTTGCAGCTGGGTGCGGAGCTCCGGCGCGATGTGGCGGGTGGCGAGGGCGCCGAAGCCGGTGGACACGCCGTACGCCGGCGTGGGCGACGCGGCGAGCTCCTCCACCACCGTGCGTGCCCGGTCGACCGCGGCGAGCGCTTCCTCCGAAAGTCGCACCCCCGCTCCCCCACGCGCGACCGCGATGACGTCTGCGAACGAGACGGGTCCCGTGCCGACCTCGACCTTGGTGTCTCCCATGCCCTCATCCAACGCCTCCCGACAGGCGGTCGACCAGGGTCTCGGACACACTCTTGTCTCGTATACGAGACAATTGGGGCGGTGCGCGCCCCAGGACGGCGGCCCGATGTCGGAGGTCGGCGCCACCATGGCTCCCACCCCACCGACCGAGGAGACTGCGATGCCCACCCGAGACGAAGCCTGGCCCACCGGCACCCCCAACTGGGTCGACCTGAGCGCCGACGACAGCACGGCCGCGGCGCGGTTCTACAGCGAGCTCTTCGGCTGGCGGGTGGACCCTCCGGCCGAGGACGCCGGCGGCTACGCGATCGCGACCAAGGACGACCGTCCGGTCGCCGGCATCGGCCCGAAGCCGGTGCCCGAGATGCCCAGCAACTGGGCGACCTACATCGCGACCGACGACGCCGACGCGACGGCGAGGGCGGTCACCGACGCCGGTGGCTCGCTGCACATGGAGCCGTTCGACGTCGAGACCGCGATGGGCAAGCACGGACGGATGTTCTTCGGCACCGCAACCGACGGCTCGACCTTCGGCGTGTGGGAGGCCGGCAACCACATCGGTGCGGGCGTCTACAACGAGCCCGGCGCGCTCGCCTGGAACGAGCTGCACTCCCGCGACCTCGACAGCGGCAGGGCGTTCTACGCCGAGGTGTTCGGCTACGAGTTCGACGACATGTCCAGCGACGACTTCACCTACCTGGTCTTCAAGCGCCCCGGCGAGGACGACGGCGTGGGCGGCATGGGCACCGCGGCCATGCTGCCCGAGGGCGTGCCGTCCGTCTGGCTGGCCTGGTTCGCGGTCGACTCGTGCGACGCCACCGTGGCGAAGGTCCAGGAGCTCGGCGGCTCCGTGCGGGCCGAGCTCGGTGACTCCCCGTTCGGCCGCATGGCTGTCGTGGAGGGCGCCCAGGGCGAGGTCTTCGGCGTCATCGGCCTGTCCGAGGCACAGGAAGAGGCGTCCACGACAGACTGACGTCATGGGACAGGTCCCCTCCGCCACCCGCGCGCTGCGGGTGCTGCGGTTCCTGGCTG
Source organism: Nocardioides candidus (assembly GCF_041321175.1). Classification (NCBI taxonomy): domain Bacteria; kingdom Bacillati; phylum Actinomycetota; class Actinomycetes; order Propionibacteriales; family Nocardioidaceae; genus Nocardioides; species Nocardioides candidus. Next base: position 178,704 of record NZ_JBGGWC010000003.1, read on the forward strand.
CGCAGCCCGAGCCCGTGCCGCTCGAACGGGTGACGGCGGCGGTCGGGATCCCGCGGTCCTCGGCGTACCACCTCCTCACCGCCATGGTGGAGGAGGGCTTCGTGGTGCACCTCCCCGAGGAGCGGAGGTACGGCGTCGGCGTCGCCGCCTTCGAGGTCGGCTCCGGCTATGCCCGCCAGGCGCCCCTGCAGCGGATCGCCCGGCGCCCGCTGGCCGCGCTGGTCGACCAGGTCGGGCAGTCGGCGCACCTGGCCGTGCTGCACGGGCGCGACGTGCTCTACGTCCTGGAGGAGCGCGCCCCCGGCCGGCCGCCGCTGGTGACCGACGTGGGCGTCCGGCTGCCCGCGCACCTGACGGCGAGCGGTCGCGCCATCCTGGCGCAGCTGCCCGCCGCCCAGGTGCGGGCGCTCTACCCGGACCGCGCGGCGTTCGTCGACCGCACCGGCGTCGGCCCGCAGTCGCTGACCGCGCTCCGGTCGGTCCTGGCCGACACCCGCCGCCGTGGTCACGCCCGCGAGGACGGCGAGGTCACGCCCGGGCTCGCTAGCGTCGCGGCGGCCGTGCTCGACCACAACGGGCACCCGGTCGCCGGTGTCGCGGTCACCTACCCGGCCGGCGAGGCCGACGCCGCCTCGGTCGCGGACGCCGCCTCCGGCACGGCCGCCCTCCTCAGCCGGCGCCTGGGCGGGCGCTGACGTCGCCGCCGGGAGAGAATCGGCCATGACCACCGACCTCACCGCGCTCGTCGCGAGCCTCCACGAAGCCGTCCAGCGGGCGACCAGCGAGGCCCAAGCCATCGAGGACCCCTCGACCAGCCGGGCGATCACCGAGCTGGCCCAGGCCGTCGACGCGATCGCCCGGCACCTCAAGAGCGCCGGGTGCTGATCGCGACCGACCTCGACGGCACGCTGGTCCCCCACGACCGGGTCGCGCCGTCCGCTCGCACGGCGGAGGTGCTCGAGCGGGCGGACTGCGCCGGCATACCGATCGTCTTCGTCACCGCGCGGCCGCTGCGCTGGATGGAGGACTTCTGGCCCCACGTCGGGCGCCACGGCCTCGCGATCGTCTCCAACGGCGCGGTCGTCTACGACGCCCACGCCCGCGAGCCGATCGCGGTGCACGGCCTCGACCCGGAGGTGGGGCTCGCCGTGACCGAGGCGATCACGAGGACGGTGCCGGGGGCGACGTACGCCATCGAGTGCCTCGACGGCATCCGCCGCGACCCGGAGTTCGTCGAGCAGTACCGGGTGCCGGAGGGCTCGCCCGTCGGCCCGCTCGAGGAGATCTGGGACGTGCCCGCGCTCAAGCTCCTCGTGCGCCACCCGGGGATGGACGACGACGACCTCCGCGCCGCCACCATCGCGGCGGTCGGGACCGCGGCCACGGCGACGTGGTCGGTCGGCGGCCTGGTCGAGATCAGCGCAGCGGGCGTCACCAAGGCCAGCGCCCTGGTCGAGCTCTGCGCCCGGCTGGGCATCGTCGCCGACGACGTGGTGGCCTTCGGAGACATGCCCAACGACATCCCGATGCTCGCCTGGGCCGGGACGTCGTACGCCATGGCCGGGGCTCACCCCGACGTCGTCGCAGCGGCTGACCACCTCGCTCCCCCGTGCGCCGAGGACGGCGTCGCCCAGGTGGTGGAGCGCCTGCTCGGCTGACCGCTCAGGCCCGCAACGCCTGGCGACAGCTGCCCAGGGCGGCGAGCATCACGACCCCGTCGACGATCGCGAGCCACGAAATGTTCGCGACGTGGGCAGCGGGGAAGAGCACCGCGCCCAGGACCAGCAGCGGGGGCCACCAGGTCGCAGCCCGGCGCCGCAGCGCGACCGCCGCCACCAGGAAGGTCAGCGGGAAGAAGAAGCCCATCGTCTTGAACAGGTTCGCGCGCCCGTCGGCGTCGAAGAGGTCGTTGCCGCCGAGGGAGACGTGGAGGGTGTTCTCGCCGACGCCGGCGTTCCCCACCACTCCGAGCAGCGCGACGACGAGCAGGATCGCCTGCGGCCACCCCCGGACCAGGCTGACCAGCTTCACGGCGGCCAGGCCGTACAGCGCTGCCGCGACGATGTGGAGCGCGGCGGTCGTGCCGTCGTCCCAGCCCCGGACCGCATAGCTGCAGTCGACGGCGAGGTAGACGGCCGGGGCCAGCACGAGGGAGGCGTCCAGCAGTCGCCGGGTGGGTGCGGAGATCGCGGGAGCGGTCGTCCCGAGGTCGGGGGCGAGGTGGTGGGTGACGTCGGTCATGGCGGGCCCTCTCGGTCGGTGGTGGAGAGCTCAGGCTGCGATCGACCGGGGCGGTCGCGCTCCGGGGGAAACCCTCGGAAGTGCTCCCCGGCGACATTCCAGGGATAACCCTGTACGCCTCACCGGCGTGGTCTGGGCCACCATGGGCCGGTGACCACGGAGCAGCCGCGCCCCTCGGACCTGCTCGTCCCGCTCGTCGCGCTCGGGGTGGTCGTCGCGCTGGTCTCGGCGGGCTTCGCCCACGGGCTCTGGCTCGCCAACCTCCACAACGGACTGCTCGCGCTCGCCTTCGGCGGGGTCGCCGCCTGGACCCTCCTGCTCCGACCGCGCCACCCCGAGGCCCTGCTCCTCGCCGCCGTCGGCGTGCTCGAGGGCGTCCTCTTCCTCGGCCGCCAGGTCGCCCACGACGCAGCCGGCGACGCCGACAGGTGGTGGGGCTGGTTCGGCGTCTGGCCGATCGCGACCATCCTCGCGCTGACCACCTGGGCGGTGCTGTGCTTCCCCGAGGGCCGGTTCCTCTCGCGCGGGTGGCGGCTGACGGCGTACGCGATCATGACGGTGGCGGTGGCGTGCTCGCTGCTGTCGGCCCTCTGGCCCGTGGAGTACGACGCCGCCGGCGTCACCACACCACACCCCCTCGACCTCGGGGGTCTGTCGATGGCGCGCGCCGCGTGGGACGTCGTCGCCCACCCGGCGTACGCCGTCTTCCAGCTCATCTGGGTGGCCGGCGTCGTGGCCCGCTGGCGGTCCGCCAACGGGATCCTGCGCCAGCAGCTCGCCGTGCTCGTCGGTGCGGTCGGCCTCGCGGCAGGCGCGCTCCTCGTCGGGCTGGTCGCCTTCCACTCCCCGCGGCCGGGACTCCTCGCCACCACGCTCGTGCCCCTCGCAGCGGGGTGGGTCATGGTGCGGCTCAGCCTCGAGCGCGTCGTCGAGGAGACCCGCGCGACAGGAGGCCTGGCCGGCCTGTCCCCCCGGGAGAACGAGGTCCTCGACCTCATCGCCCAAGGACTCTCGAACAAGGCGATCTCCGAGCGGCTGCACCTCAGCATCAAGACCGTCGAGCCGATCGTGAGCTCGATCTTCACCAAGCTGCGGCTGCCGGCCGACGAGACGACGAACCGACGGGTGCTCGCGGTGCTCGCGAGAGCCGGGACCCGGCCGCGCCCCGACGGCGGCGCCTGACGGACATCGGTCGAATTCCGGGAAGTCCGTCGCCGGGCTGGGTCCGATCCGCCATTATTTCGACGTGCTTGCCGGTCTGCCGCCCCCGAAGGGGCGTTTCGCCTACCACCTGAAGGACGAGTCGTGGGAGTGGGACGACGACGTCTACCGCATCCACGGTCGCGAGCCGGGCTCGGTCGACCCGACCGAGGAGCTGGTCCGGACGAGCAAGCACGTGGACGACGTCGAGCACGTGAAGGCCGTGCTCGACCGCGCCGCGCGCGACGGTGGGTCGTTCGCCGTCTCCTACCGCGCCATCCGGGCCGACGGCAGCGAGCGCCAGGTCCTCCTCACCGGCTGCTGCTACCCCCGCAACAGCGACGTCGAGACGATCGAGGGCTACTTCCTCGACCTCACGACCATCTTCGAGGACGAGGTGCGCAAGGAGGCCTCGAAGTCGATCCAGGCCTCGTCGGAGTCGCGCAGCACGATCGAGCAGGCCAAGGGCGCCCTGATGGTGGTCTACGGTCTCAGTCCCGAAGCGGCGTTCACGATGCTGCAGTGGTGGTCGAAGAACCACAACGTCAAGCTCCGCGACCTCGCGAGCCGGCTGATGGAGGCCACGCAGAGCACCCTCGTCGTCGGCAAGGGTCTGCAGCAGCCCTTCGACAACCTGCTCTACGACCTCACCAGCCGGTGGTCCTCCGGTGAGGACAACCAGACCACCGATCGGCCGTCGACCTGACTGCGGGGTCCGGAGCCGGGTAGTTCCCAACCAGCCGGAGATCTCGGACCGGTCCGGGTTTCGGTCAGGTCCCGTCGGTTCAGCACAAGTGCTGGCGGGGCCGCCCCGGAACCTCCGGCAGAGACGCCGCTCAGTCGTTGGGTGTCAGCACCAGGGCCGGCACCCACGAGGTCACGACGACCCCGTCGATCTCCTGGCTGACCAGGCCCTCCCAGACGTCGCCACGCCGGCGCCACTGTTTCACGGCGCCGGACGTCTCCTCGACATCGTCGAGGGTGGTGGGCCTGACCTGCGGGGTGCCTGACGAGGCATCGTCGTTCCTCATTGATCCCGAACCTCAATGAGCCGTGTGCGGCTCGTGCTGTGCCGCAGGAGTGCGGCTACTTGCCGGGATCGGGGTGCCATGACCGGTCGACGACCTGGACCCTCGACAGTACGCCGATCCCGGCCGATTGCAAACGCGGCACACTCGTCCTGTGACAGCTCTGAGTCGCCGCACCCTGCTCGCCGCCGGATCGGCCGGCGCCCTCACGGCGTGCTCGTCGGAGCCGGCCGGCCGGCCGGGCAGCGGCGCTCCGAGCGGTGCTGCCGTCCCCAGCAGCCCGACACCGGCGACCCCCACGGGCGTGCCCTGGCAGGCCCTGGCCCGCGCGTTGGAGGGCGACCTCGTGCGACCCGCCTCGCCGTCGTACTCCTCGTTGCGGGTGACCCCCAACCCGCGCTTCGACAGTGCCCGTCCGCTCGCCCTGGCCGAGGTGGCGTCCGCGCAGGACGTCGCGACCGTGCTGCGGTTCGCGGCCGACCACGGGGTGCCGCTGGCGCTGCGGTCGGGCGGTCACAGCTATCCCGGCTGGTCGGCGGGCGACCGCCGGCTCGTCGTCGACTGCCGACGCCTCTCGGGGATCGGGTGGACGGGCACCGACGTGACGATGGGACCGGGCCGCCACCTGGCGGACGTGTACGCCGGCGTGGCCGGCCGCGGGCGAGCGGTCCCGGGCGGGTCCTGCCCCACCGTCGGGGTGGGCGGCCTGACGTTGGGCGGCGGGGTCGGCGTGCTCACGCGCGCCTACGGGCTCACCTGCGACCACCTGGTCGCCGCGCAGGCCGTGCTCCCCTCGGGTGAGGTCGTCACCGCGTCGCCGGACGACCACGACGACCTGTACTGGGCACTGCGCGGTGGCGGCGGCGGGCACACGGCCGTCGTCACGTCGATGACCTTCTCGACCGTCGTCGCACCGACGATCGTGTCGACCTACCTGACCTGGCCCGCCGCACAGGCCCCGACGGTGGTCCCGGCCTGGTTCGCGTGGATGGGGAGCGCCGACGCACGCGCGTGGTCGACGATCAAGCTGCTCGCCGGCGCCGCCCACCCGGACGGCCCGACCCTCGGGGCGACGGTGACCTGGGTGGGGCCGGCCTCCGGCTTCGACGCGGTGCTCGCGCCGATCCTGGCGACCGGGCCGACCGCGCGCTACGACCACACCCGCGACTACCTGTCCGCGATGCAGGCCTATGCGGGCACGGGTGCGCGCGAGGCGTTCGCCGCGACCTCCCACGTCGCCTACGCGCCGCCCGCGTCCGGCGCCCTCGGCGACCTCGTCGCCGCGGTCGCCACGACGCCGGGGACCCTGCAGGAGGCGGGGTTCTCGATCGACGCGCTCGGCGGGCACGTCGGCGACCTCGCCCCCACCGAGACGGCCTTCGTCCACCGCGAGGCACGGGCGACGGTGCAGTACACCGCGACCTACACCTCCGGAGGTCCGGCGCCGGCCCGGTCGTACGTCGAGCGGCTGCGCCGGCACATGACGCCGACCTGGGGCGAGCACGCCTACGTCAACTACGCCGATCCCTCGCTCGCCGACCCGGGTGACGCCTACTTCGGCGACAACTGGGGCCGGCTCCAGGAGGTCCGCAGCAGCTACGACCCCGACGGGCTCCTCACCCAGCCGCAGTGACGGCGCCCGTCGGGCCGGCTGCGGAATTCGGGAGGACGCCGGCACTGTCGCGTGACATCGTGCCGTCATGACCACGCGGCCCTCGATCTACGAGCACCTGCGTGGCCGCCTCGACGAGGTGGGCCGCCTGGAGGACCCCTCCCTCGTCCTGCCGGACGAGCGCGCCGCCACCGACGACGAGGTGCGGTGGGCGCCAGGGGCGATGGACGGCGTCCTCGGTCACCACGCCGGTGCCGGCGACGGGGACCAGCAGGCGCAGGTCGTGGTCACCGCCCTCCTCAAGGCGTGCCGACGCCCGACCCGGTCGCGACTGCGCGCCGTCCACGCGGCCGTGACCGCCGACAACGCCCTGTCCTACCTCGACGCGGCGATCGAGAGGCTGGCCGACGCCCGGCCCGACCCCGCCGCCCTGCACGAGGTGGGCCGCTGGCTCGCGACGACGGCGGCCGACCGCTCAGCGGTCAAGGTCGGCATCGCCCTGCTCGGAATCACCGGGCTCGGGCAGGACGTCGACGTCGTACGGGTCCTCGGCGCGCACGACGAGTTCACGCTGTACGCCGCCGTGGCGATGACCAACGGGCTCGAGCACCCGGACAGCGAGCTGTGGGCGCTGGCCGCCGCCGTCGACGGGTGGGGCCGGATCCACTGCGTGGAGCGGCTCCGCGGCACCACGGACCCCGCGATCCGTTCGTGGGTCCTGCGGACCGGCTTCCGCAACTCGGTCATGTACGAGTACCTCGCCTACATCGCGGCCACCACCGGCGGCCTGCTCGAGGCGCTGAGCGTCCCCGAGCCCGACCGCGACCTGCTCACCGCCGCCGGCGAGATCATGGAGGCGCTGGTCATGGGCGGGCCCGCCGAGGACATGCACGACTACGCCGACGGGGCCGACGCGGTGGCGGCCTACCTCGGTCACCTCTCGCGCCGGGCGGAGACGTTGGTCGACTTCCACGCGGTCGTCGCCATCCGCGACTTCCTCGCGAGTGATGCGGACTGGGACGACCTCGGCGCACGGGGCTGGACCGCCAGCCGCCGGGAGGCGTTCGAGCAGCGGTGCGCGGAGATCCTCGGCCGCCAGCACTGGCGCGAGCGCGTGATCCTCGCACTCGCGTCCGACCGGCCGGGCGAGTTCTGGCGCGCGGACCAGGCCGCTCGGGCGCTGGGGATCGACACCTACCGGACGCACCTGGAGCGGGTGCGTGCCGACCCGCTCGGGAGCGACTGGTTCGCCGCGTGGCAGCAGGCCGATCCGACCCGCGCCGTCGAGCTGGCGGCACTGGCGCGCGACCTCCTCCCGCTCGGCGAGATCGCGACCGGGCCTGGGACCGCGCTCGGCCTCGGGCCCGAGTGGCGCGCGCACTCCGCTCTCGACTGGTCGTTGCAGGCGCTCGGCGACCATCCCGGCGTGGGGGCCGAGCTGATCACCACGGGGCTGCGGAGCCCGGTGGTGCGCAACCGCAACATGGCACTGACGGCACTCGGGAAGTGGCCGCGCGACACCTGGCCGGAGGATGCGCGCCGGCTGGTCGCCGACCTGGCCCGGACGGACCCTCAGCCGAGGACGCGCGAGCTTGCCGCCGAGCTCGTGACGAGCGAGTGAGCACGACGGGCTAGGTGAGGTCGGCGGTCCCGAACGCGACGTTGAACCGGTCGCACCAGATGACGACCGACCGCATCGCGGCCAGCTCCACGCCCGCGGGGATCTCGTAGTTCTGGCTGCCCTGGTTGCCCTTGAGGCCGCCCAGCTCGACGTAGCGGCCGTCGTCGTAGCTCATCCACGAGCCGAAGCAGCCGCCGCAGTCGCCACCGCTGGGCTGGTCGGTGATCCACACGTGGAGGTCGGGGCCGTTGGAGGTGTCGAGGTCCTCCAGGCGCAGGTAGCGGGAGCCGTCGTCGCGCAGGTAGAGGATCGCCCGGCCCGACGTCTCGTGCTCGGCATCGATGAAGTCGGCCGCGGCGAGCTCGACGCGCTGCGGGTCGGCGGGCGCCGAGGTCGACGGGGACGCCGGCGTCGGGAAGGCCGTCTGGGACAGTCCGCCGGAGGCCGTGCCGACGACCTGGCCCACCTCGTCGGCCTCGTCGACCGTGTCGTCGACGACGAGCAGCCAGGGCTGGAAGACCAGCAGTCCGACCGCCACGACGACGACCAGCACCACACCGACGGCCAGCAGCGTCGCCCTCGTGCGCGTCATGGGGGTCTCCTCAGGTCAACAGCAGGGCGTCGAGCCGGCGTCGTACGACGGCCAGGCCCGCCAGCCCCATCACCAGAAGGTAGACGACCGAGATCGCGGACTCGATCGAGACGGTCCCGGTGGTGAGCTCGCGGCACAGCACGACCCCGCGGTAGAGCGGGGTGCACTCGACGACCCAGCGCACCGGCCCGTCGAAGGTGTCGACCGGGAAGAACGTCGCGGAGAAGAGGAAGAGCGGCAGCTGGACGAGCGTGATCTTGTCGAAGTCCTGGAAGTTGCGCATCCAGGTCGTCGCCGCCATGCACACCGCGCTGAACGCGAAGCCGATGAGCAGCACCGCCGGCAGTGCCAGCACCGCCCACCACGACTCGATCAGGCCCATGCAGAGCATGACGAGCAGGAACATCGCGGCGTAGGTCGACCCGCGCAGCTGCCCCCAGGCGATCTCCCCGCGCGCGATGTCGCCGGTCGAGAGCGGGGTGGCGAGCATCTGGTCGTAGAGCTTGACGTACTTCAGCTTGAAGAAGACGTTGAAGGTCGAGTCGAGCAGTGCTCCGTTGAAGGCCGACGCGGCGAGCATCCCCGGCGCGACGAAGGTCGCGTAGGAGACCTCCTTGCCGCCCACCTCGAAGCCGTTGACCAGGGCGCCGACGCCGATGCCGATCGAGAGCAGGTAGAAGACCGGCTCCAGGAAGCCGCTCAGGAAGAGCTTCCACGCGGCGCGGTAGACCGTGTAGTTGCGCAGGACGAGCAGCCGGGTGGCGGCGCTCGGGGTGAGCGGCGTGACGCCGGTGGTGTCGGAGGCGAGCAGCGCACTCGCCGGGGGTGTCCTCACGACAGCATCCGCTTCGCCAGCCCGGACACGGCCCAGCGCCAGCCGAGCAGCAGCACCGCGACGAGCACGGCGACGTTGACGCCGGCCAGCCACCAGGTGACGTTGTCGAGCGCGAACATCCGGGAGAGGTTGACGCCGTGCCACAGCGGGGTCAGCCGCGCGACCCATGCCCCGCCGCCCAGGTTGCTCACCGGGAAGAACGCCCCGGAGAAGAGGAAGAGCGGGAAGACGCCGAGCCGGAAGAGGACGCCGAAGCCCTCCTCGGAGTAGAGCCGGGTCGTGAACGCGTAGACGAGCGTCGCGAACGCCATGCCGGTCAGCACCTGCGACGCGAAGGCGAGGAACGGCCCCCACCAGGACTCGAACACGCCGAACGGCGCCATGACCAGCGTGTAGAGGCCGCAGGTCGCCGCGAGGTGCAGCGCGACGGAACCGAGGTGGGCGCCCACCACGTGGCGTGCCTGCAACGGCGTGGCCAGCATCGACTCGTAGGTGCGCTGCCACTTGATCATGCCCATCACCGGGTAGGTCGTCTCCGACACCGCGGTCTGCATGGCGTGGGCGGCGATGAGGCCGGGCACGACGAAGGCGAGGTAGGAGGTCGCCCCCTCCAGCTGGTCGGGGTCCGCCTCGACGAAGCCCCCGAGCAGCACGCCCATGGCGAGCACGTAGAGGAAGGGCGAGAGGAACGACGAGGCGACCACGCCGCGCCAGGTGCGGGCCCACAGGATCGCCCAGTAGTCGGCCTGGCGTCGTACTCCCTCGAGGAACGGCAGGTCGTGCGGCCGGGGCAGGGCGCTCGCCATCAGTCGACCAGCGTCCGGCCGGTGAGGCGGAGGAACACGTCTTCCAGCGTGGAGCGGCGCACCAGGCTCGCGATCGGCTGCAGGCCGCGCTCGTGGGTGCGGGCCAGCACCTCCTCGCCGTCGTGGGCGTACACCAGCAGCCGGTCGGGCAGCACCTCGACCCGCTCCCCCAGGTCGCCCAGCTGCTCGGCGAGGGCGGCGTGCTCGCCGACGCCGAACCGCAGCTCGGCCACCTCGCGCGTCGAGTGCTCCCGGATCAGGTCGCGCGGCGCACCCTCGGCGACGATGACGCCCTTGTCCATCACGACGAGGCGGTCGCACAGCTGCTCGGCCTCGTCCATGTAGTGCGTGGTGATCACCAGGGTGACGCCCGCCTGCTTGAGCCGGAACAGCTGGTCCCACAGCAGGTGCCGCGCCTGCGGGTCGAGACCGGTCGTGGGCTCGTCGAGCAGCAGCAGGTCGGGGCGGTTGATCAGCGAACGCGCGATCGTGAGCCGGCGCTTCATGCCGCCGGAGAGCTCGTCGACCTTCGCCCGCGCCTTCTCGGTCAGCTTCGCGAACTCCAGCAGCTCCTCGACCCGGTCGCGCACGACCTGCTTGGGCAGGCCGAAATAGCGCCCGTAGATGTAGAGGTTGTCCCGGACGTTCAGCTCGACGTCGAGGTTGTCCTCCTGCGGGCAGACGCCGAGGCGCCCCCGGATCGCCGGGCCGTCGACGGCCGGGTCCATGCCGAGGATCCGCAGCTCGCCGCCACTCACCGGCGAGACGGCGGCGATCATGCGCATCGTCGAGGACTTCCCGGCGCCGTTGGGACCGAGGAAGCCGAACGCCTCGCCGCGCCGCACCTCCAGGTCGACGCCCTTCACGGCCTCGAAGGTGGCGCCCGAGCTCTGCTCGAAGCTCTTGCGCAGGCCGCGCGCGAGGATCATCGCGTCGGTCGACGGTGGTCCCTCGGTACTGGTCGTGGTCCCGGACGCGGTGTCGCTCACCCGGCCGATCTTAAGAGCGCGCGCCAGCAGGTCGCGCTCGATTAACGTCGCAGCATGTCCGGACCCGTCGCCCTCGTCGAGGGCGAGAGCGATCGCACCGCCCTCCTCACGGTGGCCGCTCGCAGCGGTCGCGACCTGTCCGGTGCCGAGGTCGTCGCGATGGGCGGCATCACCAACCTGCGCCACCACCTGGCGGGCATTGCGCCCGACCGACGGGTGGTGCTCCTGCACGACGCGGGCGAGACGCCGTACGTCGAGCGCACGCTGGCCCACCTCGGCCGCGACCTGCCGCGCTTCGCCTGCGTCGCCGACCTCGAGGACGAGCTGGTGCGCGCGCTCGGCATCGCGGGTGCCCTCGACGTCGTCGCGGCCGCCGGCGACCTGGCCGCCTGGGAGATCCTCTGCAACCAGCCCTTCCACCGCGACCGCCCCGAGGAGCTGGTGCTGCGGAGGTTCTGGGGCACGACGAGCGGACGCAAGGAGAAGTACGCCGGCCTGCTCGCCGCCGCGCTCGAGCCCGACCGGGCTCCGGCACCCCTCGTCGGGGTGCTGGAGGCGCTGCAGGTCACCGGAAGAAGGTGAACCACCTGCGCCCGGTCTCCAGCGCGACCGGGTCGGCCGTCAGCCGGTGGACGCCGACCGACCACTGGGCCTGCTCGGGCGCGACGAACGCGACCTCCTCGAACCCGGCCTCGCCGAACCAGCGCCGGATCGACGGGGTCAGGTCCGGCTCGCCGCGGTGGCGGGTCCAGATCACCTCGGCACCGGTGGCGCACAGCTGCCGCGCCGCGTCGATCGTGACGCGGACGTCGTCGTCACCGATGTTGCCGAAGATGCCGCACAGGAGGACGAGGTCGGCGGGAGCCGCGTCGACGTAGAGGTCGCTCAGCGCGGCGTCGGCCCGTCGCACCTCGATCCGGGCGGGCAGCGCGGCGGCGGCCGCGCGGGCCCGTTCGGCGAGCCCGGGGTCGAGCTCGACGAGCAGCCCGGACACCCGGTCCGCGTCGTCGCGACCGGCCAGCACGCCGAGGACGTCCCGGCCGTCCCCGGCGCACAGGCTGACCATCCGCACGGGGACGGGGACGGTCGCCTCCAGGTGGCGGCGGACCTGCGCACGCACGGTGTCCAGACGCTCGTCGAGCGTGGACCCGGCGCGCTCGTACGCGTCGTGCCACTCCGACCAGTCGGTGCCGCTCACGTCGGCGACCCCAGGGCGATCCCCGCGCGGTCCAGCCACCACCTCAGGACAGCGGCGTCGCCGGCGTACGCGGTGGTCATCGTCTCGGCGGCGAGGGCGAGGTCGCCGGACCTTGCGGCGGCAGCGCCGTCGTCCCAGGCGGTGCGGTCCCCGGGGAGCGGGAGGGCGGCGAGCTGGCGGGCGCTCACCTTGACCGAGCCGGGCGTCAGTCCGGTGCCGACGTAGCGGGCGGCGGCGTCGGCCACCACCGGCGGCGCGAGCAGCACCGCGAGGACGCGCCACAGGTCGTCGGGGTCGCGCGGGACGACCGAGAGCACCGGGACGGACGGCAGCCACTCACCGCGTTCGTCCACCACCGCCTCGATCACCCGCCCCTGTCCGGCCACCAGCACCTTCGGGACGAGCCGGCCCGCGGCCCAGGCCCCGAGCTTGGGATCGCGCGCGGCCAGCGCCCGGACGTCGACCACCGGGGCGTCGTACTGCTGGCGCGCGAAGCGGGTCGGCCGCCGCCCCCACTCGTTGGAGCCGGGTTCGATCAGGCCGCTGGTGACGAGGGGCACGCCGTCGCCGCCGTCGCTCACGTGCGGCACCAGGCCGTAGTACTGGTCGCGGAAGTCGGCCGTGCAGGCGGCGAGGTCGCCGATCGTGCCGTGGCGGTCGGACAGGTCGACCGAGGGGATGTCGAACGAGGGCGCGGCGAGCCGTCCCCAGCCCCCGGGCGCAGGCCCGCCCGCCGCACCGATGCGCACCACCGGCACGCAGGTCAGCACCGTCGTGCCGCGGAAGACCGGCTTCGGGGAGACCCACAGGTCGGTCACCGCGCCCAGACGGGACGCCTCCTCGCGGACCGGGCCGGCGTCGCGCGCGCCGAGCACCGACAGCGGCTGCACGAGTGCGACCACGCCGCCCCGGCGGACGAGGCCGAGCGAGCGGTGCAGGAAGGCGGCGCTGGTGTCGGTGTAGGCGGCCAGGCCGCCGCGCTGGCCGGCCGTGCGCGACCTGAGCTGGCCGAGGAACGGCGGGTTGCCGACGACCGCGTCGAAGCGCTCGCCCTCCCACGCGGTGAGCCCGTCCTCGACACGGATGCGTCGCTCGATCTCGGCCATCGGCACGGCCGGGTCCTCGGCGTGGAGCCGGAGCCGGGCGATCCGGACGGCCTCGGGGTCGAGGTCGGAGCCGTGGACCACGCGGACGTCGCCGAGTCGACGTGCGGCTGCCACCAGGAAGTGACCGGTGCCGCAGGCCGGGTCGAGGATGCGCTGCGCGCGGCCCGTCAGTGCGCGATCGAGGATCCAGTCGACGAGCTCGGGCGGTGTGTAGAACGCGCCCTGCGCGCGTCGCTGCTCGCGGCGGTCACGGGCGAGGTGCTCCTCGTACTCAGTCGCGAGCGCTTCGGTCCGCTCGCGTTCGTCCACGGGCGAAAGGGTAGAGGGCGAGCAGGACCCCTGTCGTGTTATAGTCAACTTGACTACAACAAGGAGCGTCATCGTGACCCTTCGCACCGGACTACTGACCGACCGCTACGAGCTGACCATGCTCGACTCGTGGGTGCGCGACGGCTCGGCCGGTCACAGCGCCGTCTTCGAGGTGTTCGCCCGGCGCCTGCCGGAGGGCCGGAGGTACGGCGTCCTGGCCGGCCTGGGTCGCCTCCTCCCCCTCATCGAGGCGTTCACCTTCGACGCCGAGGAGATCGGCTGGCTGGAGGAGCAGGGGGTCGTCGGTGAGCAGACGGCCGCCTACCTCCGGGACTTCCGCTTCGGCGGCGACGTCGACGCCTACCCCGAGGGCGACCTCTACTTCCCCGGCAGCCCGGTGCTCACGGTGCGCGGCACGCTCGGCGAGTGCGTGGTGCTGGAGACGCTGGTGCTGAGCGTGCTCAACCACGACACCGCGATTGCGTCGGCGGCTGCGCGCATGGTGAGCGCAGCGGGCGGTCGCCCGCTCATCGAGATGGGAGGACGGCGCACCCATGAGCAGGCAGCGGTCGCCACCGCACGGGCGGCCTACCTCTCCGGCTTCGCCTCGACGAGCAACCTCGCGGCGGGCCGGCTCTACGGGATCCCGACCGTCGGCACGGCGGCGCACGCGTTCACGCTCGCCCACGAGAGCGAGGAGGCGGCGTTCCGCAGCCAGGTCGACGCACTCGGTCCCGGGACCACCCTGCTGGTCGACACCTACGACATCGCCGAGGGCATCCGCACCGCCGTGCGCGTCGCCGGTCCCGCGCTCGGCGCCGTGCGGATCGACTCCGGCGACCTCGCCGACGAGGCCGCCAAGGCCCGCACCCTCCTCGACGAGCTCGGGGCGCACGAGACCCGGATCGTGGCCACGAGCGACCTCGACGAGTTCGTCATCACCGCGCTCGCCGACGCGCCGATCGACGGCTACGGCGTCGGCACGAGGGTCGCGACCGGCTCGGGCCACCCGACCGCGAGCATGGTCTACAAGCTGGTCGCGGTCGGCGACGAGGCCGGCGGTCCCCTGCGCCCGGTCTCGAAGAAGTCGAAGGACAAGGTCTCCGTCGGCGGGCAAAAGACCGCCTGGCGGCAGTACGACGACGGGCTGCTCGTCCGCGAGGGCTTCACCGTCGAGGGCGCCCCAGCCCCAGCCGGTGCGCAACGCGCGCAGGTCCCCGCCATCCGCGCCGGAGCGATCGTCCACGCACCGGGCATCGAGGAGATCCGGGCCGCCACCGCGGCAGCCCTGCGCTCCCTGCCGCCCGAGGCGCACTCGGTCGCCGCCGGTGCGCCCTACCTGAACGTCACACCCTGGAACCAGGAGGAGACAGCATGAGCAACGCATCCGCCCCTACCCACCGGGCACTGATCGTGGTGGACGTGCAGAACGACTTCGTCGAGGGCGGCTCGCTCGCCGTGGCCGGGGGGCGCGACGTCGCCAGCCGGATCAGCGAGCACCTCGCAGCCCACGCGGGCGACTACGACGTGATCGCGGCCTCGCGCGACTGGCACCACGCCCACGGCACCAACAGCGGCCACTTCGCCGCCCCGGGCGAGCAGCCGGACTACGTCGACACGTGGCCGGCGCACTGCGTCTCCGACGACGCCGGCTCCGACTACGCGCCGGAGCTCGTGACCGATGCCGTGACGCATCACGTCCGCAAGGGACAGGGCGTGCCGGCGTACTCCGCCTTCGAGGGCACCACCGACGACGGTGCGATGCTCGCCGACGTGCTGCGCGCCGCCGGCGTGACCGACGTCGACGTGACCGGCATCGCCACCGACCACTGTGTGCGCGCGACCGCGCTGGACGCGCGGCGGGAGGGCTTCGCCGTACGGCTGCTGGAGGGCCTGCACGCCGGCGTGGCGCCGGCGACGAGCGCGGCCGCGCTCGAGGAGATGGCTGCGGCGGGGGTGGCGCTGTGAGCGAGCACCCGCCGTTCGCCGTGGCCGTCGACCTGGCGATCTTCACGATCCGCGACGGCGCTCTGTCGGTGCTGCTGGTCGAACGCGGTGAGGAACCGTTCGCCGGCTCGTGGGCGCTCCCCGGCGGGTTCGTCGAGCCCGACGAGGATGCCGAGCAGGCGGCCTGGCGCGAGCTGCGCGAGGAGACCGGCGTCGAGGAGCTGTCCGGCTACCTCGAGCAGCTGCGCACCTACTCCGCCCCCGACCGCGACCCGCGGATGCGGGTCGTGTCGGTCGCGCACGTGGCGCTCGCCCCCGACCTGCCGGAGCCGCAGGCCGGCACCGACGCCGCCGACGCGCGCTGGTGGGTCGTCGACGACCTGCTGTCCGGCGGCGACGAGGCACCCGAGCTGGCCTTCGACCACCGGCAGATCCTCGTCGACGCGCGCGAGCGCGTGCGGGCCAAGCTGGAGTACACGACCCTGGCCACCGAGTTCGTCGCCGAGCCGTTCACGCTGCCCGAGCTGCGGCGGGTCTACGCGGCCGTGTGGGGCTCCCCGCCCGACCTCGGCAACTTCCGGCGCAAGGTGCTCGGCACCGACGGGTTCGTCGTGCCGACCGACGCCCATGGCTCGCCGACCGGCGCCGGCGGCCGGCGGGCCCTGCTCTACAGGAGCGGTCCCGCGACGGTGGTGTCGCCGCCGATGGTGCGCGGCTGAGGGTCCGGCGAGCCCGGCCCGCGCCGCCGACGCGTGGTCCACAGCAACCCCGCCAGCCCGGTCGCGATCGGCAGCAGAACCGCCCACCCGGTGAGCACGACGAGCACGATCGACGCCGCCACCGACACGACCGCGGCGACCCGCGGCCAGCCCCCGGGCAGCAGCCGGACGGCCGCGGCCGTCCCCACCACGTAGACGAGGGCGAAGGTCCCGGTGGTCACGAGCAGGGTGGCGTCCGTCGGCCTCCCGAGTGCGGCCTCGCCGATCGTGACGAGGAGCCCGAGCCCGACGACGACCGACAACGCGTGCCGGGGCGTACGACGGCCGTCGCCGATGTCGGACCCGAGCCAGCGCGGCATCGCGCCGGTGATGGCGAGGGCGGCGCCGAGCCGCGAGGCGCCGGCGAAGTAGGAGTTGATCGCGCCCACCGTCAGCAGCACGGCGATGACGGTCGTCAGCGGTCGCGCCCACTCGCCGAAGGCGCCGGCGAGCAGGTCGGCCAGCGGCGCGCGCCCGGTCGCGTGACCGAGCACGCCGACGGTCACGAACGCGATGCCGAGGTAGAGCACGGTCACGATGCCGAGCGTCGTCGAGGTCGCGCGGCCGATGTCGCGCGCAGGGTCGCGGTACTCCGCCGACAGCGAGCTGACGATCTCCCAGCCCGCGAAGGCCCACACCAGCACGGCGGCGGCCGACCCGACCCCCGACCAGCCGTGCGTCAGGAACGGCGAGAAGTGGCCGGGGTCGACGCGCGGCACGGAGACCACGATCACCACGAGCAGCAGTGTCGCGATGGCGCCGGCGATCGCCAGCTGCACCCCGGCGGAGACCTGGATGCCGAACCAGTTCATCACCGCGACCACGCAGATGACGGCGGCGGTCACCACGACCTCGGTGCTGCGTCCGCCGCCCACCGCGTCGGCGACGTACGACGCCGCGAAGCCCGCCGCCACCGGGGCGCCGATCGGGATCGCGAGGAAGAAGCCCCAGCCCACCATCGTCGAGACCCTCTCACCGAAGGCGAGCCGGGCGTAGGTGGCGACGCCGCCCCCGTCGGGGTGCCGGGCGCCCAGCGCCGCGAACGTGGCGGCGAGCGGCACCGAGATGAGGAGCAGGGCCGCCCAGGCGACGAGGGACGCCGGTCCGGCCGCCTCGATCGCGAGCGCCGGCAGCGAGATCACGCCGGTGCCGAGGACCGCCGCGAGGGTCAGCGCGGTGCCCTGGACGACGGAGACCGAGCCGCCCGTGGACTCGGGCGAGGTGGTCACGCGAGGTCCTCGGCGCGGGACAGCACGTCGGCGGGCACGTCCTGGTGCGAGTCGGGGCCGCTCACCGGACGCAGCGCGACCCGGCGCAGCGGGATGTGGCCGCCCCAGACACCGGTCGCGACGTCGTCGTCCTCGTCGACCGGCCCTCCGGTGCGCTCCTTCATCGAGGCCTCGCGCAACGGAAGGGCGAGCACGGCGGTCGCGGCCAGCTCCTTGCGGGTGGAGGCGCGCAGGGTGGCCGCGCGGCCCGGGATCATGTGGTCGACGATCAGGTCGAGCGCGTGCTGCCGCTCGCGCGCGTCGTCGACGAGCCGGGCGCGGCCGATGACGACCGCCGAGCGGTAGTTCATCGAGTGGCCGAAGGCGCACCGCGACGCGACCAGCCCGTCGAGCTCGGTGACGGTGACGCAGACGTCGGTCGTGATGGCCGTCCGCAGCCAGCCCGCTCCGGTGGAGCCGTGCAGGTAGAGCGTGCCGTCGGCGTCCGGACCGTCCGGGTCGACGGCATAGGCCATCGGCAGCACGACCGGGTGGCTGGCTCCGTCGCGGGTGACGACGGCGCCGACGTGGGCGACGAGGGCATCGCCGAGGAGAGCGAGCATCCGGCCGCGCTCGGCGACGGCGCGGTGGGTCTCGCGGGTGACGGTGGTGCGAAGGGTGGGCGACAGCACGCTCATGGGACTAGCCTGCTCCTGTATTGGCCCGTGGTCACGGGCCAATGATCGACCAGATCGACAGGCCACTCGATGCGCACCCTCCCCGTCCGGCTCGACCGCGACCACCCCGATCCTCTCGGCGTGCAGCTCTCCACCCAGGTCCGCGACCTCGTCCTCGCCGGCACCCTCGAGCCCGGCGACCGGCTGCCCAGCACCCGGGCGCTCGCGGCCGACCTCGGCGTGGCGAGGTCGGTCACCGAGCAGGCCTACGACCAGCTCCTCGCAGAGGGCTGGGTGACGGCGCAGCGGGGCGCCGGCACGTTCGTCGCCTCGGGCGGCGGCCCGCGCACGGTCACGGGCGGCGGCCGGCCGCGGCCCACCGCCGAGCCCGAGCTGATCGGCCTCGACCTGGGCTCGCCGTGGATCGACCCGCGCCACGCAGCGGGGTGGCGGCGCGCCTGGCGCGAGGTCTCCGCGGCCTCGGCACCGCGGGGCTACCCGGATCCGCGCGGCATCCCCGCCCTCCGGTCGGCGATCGCCGACCGGCTGGCCCGCACCCGCGGCCTCGCCGTCGACCCCGACGAGGTGCTGCTGACCTCCGGCACGACCGACGGCCTGCGCCAGCTGCTCCCCCACCTGCCCGCCGGCGCGGTCGGCGTCGACGACCCGGGCTACCGGGCGGCGTACGAGACCGTGCGCGCGGCGGGTCGCGACGTCGTCGACCTGACGCCGGGTGAGCCGATCCGGATGGACCGGCTCGGCGCGGCCTACGTGACCCCCGCCCACCAGCACCCGCTCGGCCACGTGATGCCCGCGCCCGACCGACTCGCACTCCTCGAGGCGGCCCGGGCCCGCGGTGCCGTCGTGGTCGAGGACGACTACGACTCCGAGTTCCGCTACGACGTCGCGCCGATCCCGGCCCTGGCCGCGCTCGAGCGCAGCCACGTCGCCTACCTCGGCACCGCGTCGAAGTCCGTCGGCCCCGGCCTGCGGATCGGCTGGATGGTGCCGCCGCCCGGACTGCTCGCCCCGCTGGTCGCCCTGCGCGAGCAGACCTACGACATGCCCTCGTGGCCGACGCAGCACGCCCTCCTCACCCTCCTGCGCGAGGGCTGGGTCGACAAGGTGGTCCGCACCGCGCGCCGCGTGTACGCCGACCGGGCCCCCCGCGTCGCCGAGACGCTCGCGCCCCACGGCACCCCCGCGAGTCCCGCGGCGGGGATGTACTCCACCTGGCTGATGCCGCCTGCCGCCGTACACAAGGCCCGCGAGGCCGCCCGGGTCGCCGGCTTCGACGTCGCTCCCCTCGCCAGCTACTGCCGATCCGCCCGGATCAGCGGCCTCGTGGTCGGCTTCGGCGGCGTCACCGACGCCGAGCTCGATCGCGCCCTCGCCGCGATCCGCCGCGGGCTGGAGGGGTGAGGCGTGTTCAACTCCCTGGTTGACAACCCCCGCGGCGGATGATCTACTCAACCGCATGGTTGAACACGAGGACCGCCTCTCGCGGGTCTTCGCCGCTCTGGCCGACCCCACCCGGCGCGACATCGTGGCGCGGCTGGCGGCGGGCGAGGCCGAGGGCGTCGCGGTCGGCGAGCTGGCCCGGCCCTACGACGTCTCGCTGCAGGCCGTCTCCAAGCACATCAACGTGCTGGAGGAGGCGGGCCTCGTGCGGCGCAGCAAGGACGCCCAGCGGCGACCGGTGCACCTGGAGGCGGAGGTCTTCGACCTGATGACGAAGTGGATCGAGCGCTACCGCACCCAGGCGGAGGAGCGCTACCGGCGACTGGACGCGCTCCTGGACCGGATGCAGGACAGGACCGACGACCGGAACCAGGCAGAGGGAGCAGGATGAGCACGGCAACGCAGGGCACGCAGATCGAGGCCGATCCGGACCTCCCCAAGGTCCGGATCGTGCGGGAGTTCGACGCCCCCGTCGAGCTGGTCTACCGCGCGCACGTCGAACCCGACCTGATCGCGCAGTGGCTCGGACCGGCGAGCATGGAGTGCCGCATCGAGAAGTGGGACATGCGCACCGGCGGCGAGTACCGCTACACCGCGCTCCGCGACGGCGAGGAGGTCGCGCACTTCTACGGCTCGGTGCACCGCGTCTGGGAGGGTCGCAAGATCGTCCAGACGTTCGGCTTCGACGAGATGCCGGAGGCGGTCAGCCTCGACACGCTCGAGCTGCACGACCTCGGCGACGGCCGCACCCGCCTGGAGATCGTCTCGGTCGTCGACTCGATGGAGGCGCAGGCCGGGATGATGGCCAGCGGCATGGAGGTCGGCGTCAACGAGGGGTACGCCGCCCTCGACTCCCTCCTGACGTCGTTGGTCGAGGAGGTCGCGCAGCGACCGTCACGAGACCAAGGAGCCGACGCGTGATCCCCGACGACCCGGCCGGCGAGCACCGCGCCATCGCCGCGACCTTCACCGAGACCGCGCGCAACGTCGCCCCGGACCAGTGGGACGCCCGCTCCCCCGTCGACGACTGGCGGGCGCGCGACGTCGTACGCCACCTCGTGGAGTGGTTCCCCGCCTTCCTCGCCGACGGCAGCGACCTCCGGCTCGCGCCCGGCCCCTCGGTGGACGACGACCCGCTCGGTGCGTGGGAGCACCACGCCGCGGCCGTGCAGGCGGTGCTCGACGACCCGGCCAGCGCGGACGTCGCCTTCGCCCACCCGCGGCTCCCCGCGATGCCGCTCCCCCGGGCGGTCGCGCAGTTCTACACCAACGACGTCTTCATGCACTCCTGGGACCTCGGCCGCGCGACCGGTCAGGACGTCCGTCTCGACGAGGACCGCTGCCGCGCGATGCTCACCGGCATGGAGCCGATGGACCAGATGCTGCGCGAGAGCGGGCAGTACGGCGCCCGGGTGCCCGTCCCCGACGACGCCTCCTGGCAGGACAGGCTCGTCGGGTTCATCGGGCGCGACCCCGCCTGGCGGCCGGCGACCTAGAGCCAGCTCGGCCCCTCGCCGCCCACCGCCTCGACCAGGCGACGCCCGACGTGGTCGGCGTTGGCGCGGTGCACGTCCACGGGCACGACCGGCAGGTTCTCCTCCCAGTCCAGGAGCGGTGACCCGCGCAGCTGGAGGACCCGCGCCGGCCGGCCGAAGAACATCAGGTGGAGGTGCGCGCCGCCGTCGCCGAAGCGGTAGAGCTGGGTGCGCGCGACGCTCGGGAGCTCCTCGACGGCCGCCGACACCTTGACGACCAGCTGCCCCATCTCCCCCGCGATCTCGTCGGGCACGGTCGACAGGTCGCAGTGGACGAGCGGTTCGAGGATCAGGAACACCGGAACCTTGGTGTCGTTGCCGACGACCAGCCGCCACCGCTCGTTGCGCCACGCGATCCCGGCCACCGGCAGCTGCGCGTCGGCGTCCGTGCACCAGCAGTCGGCGGCGTCCTCACCTCGTCGCGCCGGTTCCGCGTCGGCCAGCGGCTGGAGCGGCTTGATGCGCAGGGAGTCGAGCTCGTAGGGGTAGATGTCCCAGCCGGGCATCTCCTCGACCGCGACCGCCAGCCGGCCCTCGTCGTCGGTGGCGGCGGCGATCCGTGCGTAGTACTCCTCGGGCGTCTCCAGGTCCATGGCCCGATCCTGCCTCAGCAGGCGCCAGGAATCAGCCCAGGATGAAGAAGGCGCTCCCGGAGACGGACTTGTAGTCGTTCGTGCCGGCGTAGGTCGCAGTGAACCGGAGCCTCGACAGCTCCGAGCGGAGCAGCGGCCCCTGGCAGGTGGCGATGCCGTCGGCGCCGGTCGTGCCCGTGCAGACCGGCCTCCCTGCCACCGAGAAGGTGACCGGCTCGCCGTCGAAGGGCTCCACCCCGATCCACATGCTGCTGACGAACCGCCAGGTCTTCAGTCGCGCCGAGAACCGCGCCGCATGCCCGGGTAGCCCGCGCTTCGCCTTCACCTGGTCGATCCACGTGGGGACCTTCTCGATCTGGAAGGTCTGCGTGGCCCGTGGTGCCGGCAGGTAGTCGGCGTCGCCGGGCTGGTCGGCCCAGATCGTGCAGGTGCCGGCATGGTCGAAGCTGATCGGTGCCCACGTGCCGTCGCTCGGGAAGAGCGGATGCGTGCTGATCGAGCAGACCCCCGCCGACTCGGGCGCGATCGAGTACACCACCTGGAGGCCCGAGCTGGCCTCGGCCTCCGCGGAGTACTCGAAGCCGAGGATCGAGTCTCCCCGGTACCAGTCCGCTCCCGACTGCACGGAGTTGGTGAACGTGATCGTCTGGCTCTGGGCGGCGGTCGCGGACGACGGCGCCACGGTTCCGAGCGCGGCAACCAGCCCGAGGACGGTGAGCGCGCCGATGCGGCGGGAGCGGACCACGCATGCTCAACGCTCCCGGCGGGCCGAGGTGACGCGGGCGGGCGCCCGAGCGCCGATCACCTCACGGTGAAGAGCGCGCTCTTGTAGGTCCGTGCGTAGTCGCGGTTGCCGGAGTAGACCGCGATGAACCGCTTCGTCGGCAGCTCGCTGTCGAGGAGGGCGCCTCGGCAGGTGGCGATGCCGTTGGAGTCGGTCGTCCCCGTGCAGACCGGCCGGCCGGCGACCTTGAACGTGACCGGCTGGCCGATGAAGGGCACGACCGACAGCCAGTTGCTGGCGATGAAGTCCCAGGTCTCCAGCCGGGCCGTGAACCAGGCCGGGTGACCGGGCAGTCCCTGCTTGCCGCGCACCCGGTCCATGAACGTCTGGACCTTCTCGACCTGGAACGACTGGACGGCTTGCGGAGCGGGCAGGTACTGGTCGTTGCCCGGCTGGTCGGCGAGCACGGTGCAGGTGCCGGCGCCCATGAAGTTGATCCCCGCGCCCGACCCGAACAACGGGTCGTCGGTGTAGACCTGCCGGATCCAGCACACGTGTGCTGACTCCGGAGCGATCGAGTACTCCACGGGGAGACCCGAGCTCGCGGTCGCGGACGCGACGTACTGCGGGAAGCAGCAGTTCAGACCGGTGATCCAGTCCTCCCCCGACGGCGCGGTGCTGGTGAAGTCGAGGGACTGGTGCTGGTCGGCAACCGCCGAGGGATCGTGGCCACGGGCGTCGGCCGGTGCCGCCGCCACAGAGCCCAACGCGGCCGTCAGTCCGAGAGCACCGAGGATGCCGAGCAGACGATGAGGGAGCATGGAATTCACCCTAAGGCGAAGTACGCGCTCCCGGAGACGGATTGGTAGTCGCTCGTGCCGGCATAGGTCGCGGTGAACCGCAGCCTGGTCAGCTCCGAGCGCAGCAGCGTGCCCTGGCAGGTGGCGATGCCGTCGGAACCGGTCGTGCCGGTGCAGACCGGCCGCCCGGCGACGGAGAACGTCACGCGCTGACCGCTGAAGGGCAGCATCGCGCCCCAGAAGCTGCTGATGAACTGCCAGGTCAGGAGCCTGGCGGAGAACCTGGCGGGTCGCTGGCCGGGCAGGCCACGCCTGGCCTGCGCGTGCTCCATCCGGGTCTCGACCCGCTCGATCTTGAACGACTGGATGGCCCGCTGCGCCGGAAGGAAGTCCTCGTTGCCCGCCTGATCGGCCAGCACGGCGCAGGTGCCTCCTCCGTCGAAACGGATCGCGGCTCCCGAGCCGAAGCTGGAGTCGTTGGAGAAGACCTGGGTGATCGTGCACACGTCTGCGGACGCCGGAGCGATCGAGAAGCTCACCGGAAGTCCCGAGCTGGCGGTCGCCCTGACGATGTACTGGAAGTCGTACAGGTTGTTCCGACTGGTGTACCAGTCCACGCCCGACGGTGCTGTCGTCGTGAACTGGACCGTCTGGGCTTGGGCCGCCACAGCGCGTGGCGTGGGCGCCAGCGCACCGAGCGCGGCAACCAGCCCCAGGACGGCGAGCACGCCGATGGGGCGGGAGCGGACCATGTCGGTTCAACTCCGACCGACCGCGCCGGGTCACGCCGCCTAGGAACCGACGCGCCGACGGACGTACCTAAGTCCCCGATCCGGTCCCGGCTGAGCGTCGCCCTCTGCCGGAAACGGGGCTTTGGTACGTCCGCGCGCGACCTCTTCACGCAGGAACGGGCCGGACGCGGCGGAAGGTCGCCGACGTGCAGGAGGGACAGGTCGATCGGCGGTGGTCAGCGCACCGGCCGCGCGAACCAGATCGTGCGGTGCGTCCACTGCCCCGGCCCGGTCCGGGTGCCGGAGCACACGATGATCGCGACCCGCGGCGGCCCGTCCTCGCGGTAGTAGGGCGGGTAGCCGTCGCTCGCGAGCACCTCGATGCGCTTGGTCACCCGGTAGCAGAGCGTGTCGGCGCCGCCGTTCAGCAGGATCTCGTCGCCCTTGTCGAGGCCGTCGAGCAGGGCGTTGCCGAGGGCCGAGCCGTCGGGCCAGGTGTGGGTGTTGAGCAGCACGTTGCCGCGCTTGCTGCCCGGCCGGATGCCGCCGAGGTCCCAGGCGAAGTCGGCCTTGTCGCTCTCCGGGAGCACGCCCGTGACGCCGCGGCTGTCGCGCGGCACCCCGTAGACGGCGGCGTCGTCGACGACGCCCTTGATGCTGATCTGCAGCGGCGTGAACGGGTGCGCGGCCGGCCGGTCGCACGGGCCCGGCAGCGGCGCGAGGGTGGGAGCGTCGACAGTCGAGCTGGTGGCCGTCGGGGTCGGGGCCGGCGCGGCCTCGGGAGCCGCCGGGTTCGACCGGAGCAGCCACCACGCGAGCGCGCAGGCAACGGCCACGACGACCAGCGTCGCGGACGTGACCAGCGTGGAGCGGCGGCGCACGGAGCCATTGTGGCCGAGATGTCGCCGGTCCGCCGTACGCTCCCGACATGGCGTACGACGAAGCGCTGGCCGACCGCATCCGGGCCCTCCTGGAGGGGGCGCCCCAGCTCAGCGAGAAGAAGATGTTCGGCGGCCTCGGGTTCATGGTCGGCGGCAACATGGCGATCGCCGCGAGCGGCCAGGGCGGGATCATGGTGCGGGTCGACCCTGCCGAGGGCGAGCACCTGATCGCCACCACCGCGGCCGAGCCGATGGAGATGCGCGGCCGCACGATGTCCGGGTGGCTGCGGGTCGGCACCGCCGACGTCGCCACCGACGAGGCGCTCGAGGAATGGGTGGAGCGCGGAGCGTCGTACGCCGGCTCGCTGCCCGCCAAGTAGCGACCGGACGACCTCGCCCGGAGGTCTCAGCGCACGAAGATGCAGAACGGGTGGCCCGAAGGGTCAGCAAGCACGAAGAGCGGCTCGTCCTCGTCGTCGGACCGGTCGAGGAGCAGCTTCGCGCCGAGCAGCTCAGCGCGGGCCTTGTTCCACTGCAGCTCCTCCACGTCGGCGACGGTCATGTCGACGTGCATCTGCATCGGCACGTCGTGCTCCGGCCAGGTCGTCGGCTCGAGACGCTCGACCTGCTGGAAGGCCAGCAGCCGGCGACCGTTGCCGGCGACGAGCACCAGCCACTCCTTGTCGTCGGGCGAGCCGTCGGTCGGCGGCTCGTCGCCCTTGCGGTACTCCACCCCCAGCAGCTCCCGGTAGAACTCGGCGAGTCCGCGGCAGTCGGTCGTGTCGATGGCGGTCTGGAGCAGGCGGGGGTAGTCCATGCCTTCAACGTCTTCCATGTCGGTGGCGTGCGCAAGGATGTTCAGGTGGCGAAGTACCCCGATCCGCTGAGCGGATTCAGCGAGCCGACCCGGACCTGGTTCCGGGCCGCGTTCGCCGAGCCCACGCCTGCGCAGGCGGGCGCGTGGGAGTCGATCTCGGGAGGCCACCACACCCTGGTGATCGCACCCACGGGGTCGGGCAAGACGCTCAGCGCGTTCCTCGCCTCGATCGACCGGCTGCTGACCACACCCGTCCCCGACGACAGGACCAAGCGCACCCGGGTCCTCTACATCTCGCCGCTCAAGGCGCTCGCGGTCGACGTGGAGCGCAACCTGCGCGCCCCGCTCGCGGGCATCCGGCAGACGGCCGAGCGGCTCTCGGTCGGCGCGAAGCTGCCCGACCTCCGGGTCGGCATCCGATCCGGAGACACCCCGGCCAACGAGCGCCGCACGCTCACCACGCGACCGCCCGACATCCTCATCACCACGCCGGAGTCGCTGTTCCTGATGCTCACCAGCCGGGCGCGCGAGTCCCTCGCGGGCATCGACACCGTGATCATCGACGAGGTCCACGCCGTGGCCGGCACCAAGCGCGGCGCCCACCTCGCGCTCACGCTCGAGCGGCTCGACGTGCTGCTCCCCCAGCCCGCGCAGCGGATCGGGCTCTCGGCGACGGTCCGGCCGCCCGAGGAGGTCGCGCGGTTCCTCGGCGGGCGCGCACCCGTGCAGATCGTCGCGCCGCCGGCGCACAAGGAGTGGGACCTGCGGGTCGTCGTCCCCGTCGAGGACATGACCGAGCCCGACGCCGGGCGCGCGGAGGTGGAGGAGTACGACGACCTCGGCGAGTCGGTCTCCCGCCGCCGGGCGAGCATCTGGCCCCATGTCGAGGAGCGCGTCGCCGACCTCATCCGCGAGCACCGCTCCACGATCGTCTTCGCCAACTCGCGGCGCACCGCCGAGCGGCTCACCGCCCGGCTCAACGAGATCGCCACTGGCGAGAGCACCGACGGGGTGGTCCCACCCGCGCAGGTCATGGCGCAGGCGGGACTCTCGGCCGGGTCGGCCAACCTGCTCGCGAAGGCCCACCACGGCTCCGTGTCGAAGGAGCAGCGCGCGCAGATCGAGGACGACCTCAAGGCCGGCCGGCTGCCGGCCGTCGTGGCGACCAGCAGCCTCGAGCTCGGCATCGACATGGGCGCGGTCGACCAGGTCCTGCAGATCTCCTCTCCGCCGAGCGTGGCCAGCGCGCTGCAGCGGGTGGGTCGCGCGGGCCACCAGGTCGGCGAGACGTCGAAGGGCGTGTTCTTCCCCCAGCACCGCGGCGACCTCGTGCCCGCCGCGGTCTCGGTTGCGCGGATGCGCACCGGGGGCATCGAGGCGCTGCGCGTGCCGGCCAACCCGCTCGACGTGCTCGCGCAGCAGGTCATCGCGGTGACCGCGATGGACGAGTGGGACGTCGACGAGCTCTTCGACACCATCCGGCGCGCGGCGCCCTACGCCGGCCTGCCGCGCTCCGCCTACGAGGCGACGCTCGACCTGCTCGCGGGCCGCTATCCCAGCGACGAGTTCGCCGAGCTCCGGCCGCGGATCACCTGGGACCGGGTCACCGGCACGATCGCCGGTCGTCCCGGCGCGCAGCGCCTGGCCGTGACCAGCGGCGGGACCATCCCCGACCGGGGGCTCTACGGCGTGTTCCTCGTCGGCGAGGGCACCGGCCGGCGCGTCGGCGAGCTCGACGAGGAGATGGTCTACGAGAGCCGGGTCGGCGACGTCTTCGCACTCGGCGCCACCAGCTGGCGCATCGAGGACATCACCCACGACCGGGTGCTCGTCTCCCCCGCGCCGGGCGTGCCCGGGCGGCTGCCGTTCTGGAAGGGCGACACGCTCGGGCGACCCGCCGAGCTCGGCGCCGCGGTCGGGGCGTTCACCCGCGAGCTGTCCGTGCTGCCCGACGACCAGGCCCGGGCGCGGGCCGCGGCCGAGGGGCTCGACGACAACGCCGTCACCAACCTCGTCACCTACGTGCGCGAGCAGGTCGAAGCCACGCGGCTGGTGCCCAGCGACACGACCCTGCTCATCGAGCGGTTCCGCGACGAGCTCGGCGACTGGCGGCTGGTCCTGCACTCCCCCTACGGCACGGCGGTCCACGCCCCCTGGTCGCTGGCGATCAACGCGCGGCTGCGCGAGCGCTACGGGCTGGCCGGACAGGGCAGCCAGGCGATCGCGTCCGACGACGGCATCGTGATCCGCATCCCCGACACCGACGCCGAGCCCCCGTCGGCCGACCTCGTGGTCTTCGAGCCCGACGAGATCGACGAGATCGTCACCCGGGAGGTCGGGGGGTCCGCGCTGTTCGCGAGCCGGTTCCGGGAGTGCGCCGGGCGCGCGCTGCTCCTCCCGCGCCGCGACCCCGGGCGCCGCAGCCCGCTGTGGCAGCAACGGCAACGTGCCGCCGCGCTGCTCGAGGTCGCCACCCGCTACCCGTCCTTCCCGATCGTGCTCGAGACCGTGCGGGAGGTGCTCAACGACGTCTACGACCTCCCCAGCCTCAAGGCCCTGCTCTCGCGGGTGGAGCGCCGCGAGGTCACGGTCACCGACATCGAGACCACGCAGCCGTCGCCGTACGCCCGGACGTTGCTGTTCGGCTACGTCGCGCAGTTCGTCTACGAGGGCGACTCCCCCATCGCCGAGCGGCGGGCGGCCGCGCTCACCCTCGACCAGGGCCTGCTCGCCGAGCTGCTCGGGCGCGCCGAGCTGCGCGAGCTGCTCGACCCCGACGTGCTCGCCGAGGTCGAGGCCGAGCTGCAGCGGGTCGCGCCCGACCGCCGCGCCCGCGACGCCGAGGGCATGTCCGACCTGCTGCGCCTCCTCGGTCCGCTGACCATCGCGGAGGCGGCCGCGCGAGCCGTCGACGACGCACCGGTCGCCGACTGGCTGGCCGACCTGACCGCGACGCGACGGGTGGTCCCGGTGCGGATGGCGTACGGCGACGCGTGGGCCGTCGTCGAGGACGTCGCCCGCCTCCGTGACGGCCTCGGGGTGCCGGTGCCGCCCGGCACGCCCGCGACGTTCACCGAACCGGTCGACGACCCGCTCGCCGACCTCGTGGCCCGCTACGCGCGCACCCACGGCCCGTTCACCGACCTCCAGGTGGCCGAGCGGCTCGGGCTCGGCATCGCCGTCGTGCGTCACACGCTGCAGCGGCTGGAGGCGCAGGGCCGCGTGCTCACCGGCGAGTTCCGGCCGACGGGCGTCGGCGACGAGTGGTGCGACGCGGAGGTGCTGCGCCGGCTGCGGCGCCGGTCGCTGGCCAAGCTGCGTCACGAGATCGAGCCGGTCGACCCGGTGGCGCTCGCACGCTTCTCGGCCGCCTGGCAGCAGGTGACGCCGTCGGGTCGCGGGCTGCGCGGCATCGACGGGGTGCTGCGTGCCGTGGAGCAGCTGGCCGGTGCACCCGTGCCGGCGTCCGCGCTCGAGCCGCTCGTGCTCGCGTCCCGGGTGCGCGACTACGAGCCGGCCTACCTCGACGAGCTCACGGCCACCGGCGAGGTGGTCTGGGCCGGCCACGGCGCGCTGCCCGGCAGCGACGGCTGGGTCTCGCTGCACCTGGCCGACCAGGCGCCACTGACGCTGCCGGACCTCCAGGGCGAGGTCGACGACGAGCTGCAGCGCCAGGTGCTCACGGCGCTGGCCCCGGGCGGCGCGTGGTTCTTCCGCCAGCTCAGCGACGCCGTCGGCAGCCTCGACGACGCCAAGCTGAGCGCGGCGCTCTGGGAGCTCGTGTGGGCCGGGCGCATCAGCAACGACACGCTCGCGCCGGTCCGGGCGCTCACCAGCTCCGGCCGAGCCGCCCATCGCAGCCGCCGGGCCGCGCCGCGCCCCGGCCGGGTCGCACGGTCGGGTCCGCCCGAGACCGCGGGCCGTTGGGCGCTGCTGCCCCCCATCGACACCGACCCCACCCGGCGCGCCCACGCCACCGCCGAGCGGCTCCTCGACCGGCACGGCGTGGTGACGCGTGGTGCCGTGGTGAGCGAACGGGTGCCGGGCGGCTTCGCCGCCGTCTACCGCGTGCTCTCGGCCTTCGAGGAGACCGGCCGCTGCCGGCGCGGCTACTTCGTGGAGGGCCTGGGAGCCGCCCAGTTCGGCACCGCGGGCTCCGTCGACCGGCTGCGCACCTTCGCGCACGTCTCCGAGCACGACAAGCCGGTCGCGATCGCCCTGGCTGCGACCGACCCCGCCAACCCGTTCGGTGCGGCCCTGTCGTGGCCCGCCTCCGCCACCGCGGGAGAGGGCGAGAGCGGCCACCGGCCCGGGCGCAAGGCGGGCGCGATCGTCGTGCTCGTCGATGGAGCGCTGGTCCTCTACGTCGAGCGTGGCGGCCGCACCCTGCTGACGTGGAGCGACGAGCCCGAGCAGCTGGGCCCGGCCGCCGAGGCGCTGTCCGCCGCCGTGCGCCGGGGCACGCTCGGTCGGCTCACCGTCGAGAAGGCCGATGGCGCCCCGCTGCTCGGTGGCGGTCCGAGCAACCTCCGAGCAGCGCTCGACGCGGCGGGCTTCGTGGCGACGCCGCGCGGCCTGCGGATCCGCGGCTGAGGTCGCCCGGTGCCCGAGGGTGATGCCGTCTACCTGACGGCCCGGCGGCTCGACCGAGGGCTCAAGGGCCGGGTGCTGACCAGGTCCGACTTCCGCTGGCCGTCACTCGCGACCGTCGACCTCTCCGGCGCGACGGTGCTCGGCACCGGCACGCACGGCAAGCACCTGCTGACCCGCCTCGACCACGACGGCACCCCGCTCACGCTCCACACGCACCTGAAGATGGAGGGCGTCTGGCGGGTCTACGAACGCGGCCAGCGCTGGTCCCGCCCGGCCCACGAGGCGCGCGTCGTGCTGAAGACCGACGGGCGCGAGGCGGTCGGCTTCGCGCTCGGGCTGGTCGAGCTCTTCCCGACGGCCGACGAGGCGGGCGTGATCGGGCACCTGGGGCCCGACCTGATGGACGAGGACTTCGACCTCGACGAGGGCGTGCGCAGGCTCCTCGCCGACCCCGACCGTCCCCTCGGCGAGGCCCTCCTCGACCAGACCGTGGTCGCCGGCATCGGCACCATCTACCTCGCCGAGACCTGCTTCCTCCAGGGCCTCCACCCGCTGGCGCCCGTCAGCGCGGTCAAGGACCCCGCACGCCTGCTCAAGCGCGCCCACCATCTGCTGCGCAACGGGGTCTACTACGGCCGCCCGTCGACCGCGGGCGACCGCCGCGGCACCGTCTGGGTCTACCGCCGTCAGCGCCAGTCCTGCCTGCGTTGCGGCACGCCGGTCCTCGCCGGAGAGGTCGGCGGCCCGGGGCGGGAGCGCACGACGTACTGGTGCCCCTCCTGCCAGCCCCGCTAGCCCTCAGCCACCCGGGCAGTCGTGGGAGCCGGAGTAGCACGGCACGTAGTGGGTGTTCTGCGGCGCAGGAGGGTCCGGTCGCAGCACGTCGGCCCAGTTCACCTCGGGCACCTGGAAGAAGATCGCCGAACCCACCGTGGCGGCGATCGCGACGGTGGGCCAGCCCCAGATGACCGGCTTCCTGCGGGACCACCTGGTCGCCCCGAGGGCCACGATGTTCACGACGAGCACGCCGACGAGGACGCGGTACGTGTGGATCTCCTCCGGCGCCGGACCGTGGCAGTCCTCGATGCAGAAGTAGGTGCCGAAGCAGTACCAGGGGAACACGAAGAACAGGCCCACGATCCCCGCGATCAGCATCGCCTCGAGCAACGCCGCGAGCTCCTCCCTCGCCGTGCGGTCCGTCTTCTCGGTCATGCGACCAGCCTCGGTGAGGCGGGGCGCGAGCACCTGAGTACGCGACCTCAGATCCACCCCTGAGATGACCCTGAACACGTCGTGCAGGGGAACGGCCGGGCCGGGTACCGCGTTGACATGGGTGTGCACCGGCATTTCAACGGACTGAAGACCACGGCGCTGTTCGGCGCCATCATCGCGCTGCTCCTCGTCGTGGGCGGCTCCATCTCGGCGGCCACCGGCAACGCGGCCTTCATCTGGATCTTCGCGCTCATCGGCGTCGGCACGACGGCCTACGGCTACTGGAACTC
This sequence comes from Nocardioides candidus, assembly GCF_041321175.1. Classification (NCBI taxonomy): domain Bacteria; kingdom Bacillati; phylum Actinomycetota; class Actinomycetes; order Propionibacteriales; family Nocardioidaceae; genus Nocardioides; species Nocardioides candidus. The sequence continues at coordinate 210,468 of NZ_JBGGWC010000003.1, forward strand.
CGACAAGCTCGCGATCCGGGCGATGCACGCCTACCCGGTCACCGAGCAGCAGCAGCCCGCGATGCACCGCATCGTGCGCGAGCTCTCCGAACGGGCCGGCCAGCCGATGCCGTCGCTCTACGTGTCACCGACCGCCGCGCCCAACGCGTTCGCGACCGGGCGCAACCCCCAGCACGCCGCCGTGTGCTGCACCGAGGGCATCCTCGGGCTGCTCGACGAGCGCGAGCTGCGCGGCGTGCTCGGCCACGAGCTCATGCACGTCTACAACCGCGACATCCTCACCTCGTCGGTCGCGGCGGCCGTCGCCGGCGTGATCAGCTCCATCGGCCAGTTCCTCGCCTTCACCTCGATCTTCGGCGGCGGCGACGACGAGGACCGTCCCAACCCGCTCGCCATGATCGCGATGGCACTGCTGGCGCCGTTCGCCGCGATGGTGATCCAGATGGCGATCAGCAGGACGAGGGAGTACGACGCCGACGAGGACGGCGCTCGCCTGACGGGCGACCCGCTGGCACTGGCGTCGGCGCTGCGCAAGCTCGAGCGCGGCACCCAGGTGGCGCCGTTGCCGCCGACGCAGCCGCTGCAGAACGCCAGCCACCTGATGATCGCCAACCCGTTCCGCGCCCAGGACGTGACCCGGCTCTTCGCGACGCACCCGCCGATGGCGGAGCGCATCGCCCGCCTCGAGGCGGCCGCCCACCAGCAGCGCTGACGGGCTGTCGGTCAAGCGGCGGAGGCGACGACCTGGTCGGACGTCGGCAGCTGGCCGATCGGGATGAGAGCGCCCTCTTCGACGGCGACCGCGTCGGCCACGTCGCGCAGCACCTGCGACAGGGGCACCTCGAGCGCGTCGCACAGGGAGGCGAGCAGCTCGGACGAGGCCTCCTTCTGGCCGCGCTCGATCTCGGAGATGTAGCCGAGACTGACCCGGGCGACGCCGGAGACCTCGCGGAGGGTCAGGCCGAGCTCGGAGCGGCGCTCGCGCAACACGTCACCGAGCATCCGACGGAACAGCGCCATGCCCAACTCCTCTCATCTCTCGTCCGGTCTGGGGCCAACGCTACCCGAGGCCCGGATGTTCCGCTTCGCGACCGGCCGTCCGGACGTCAGCGGCCCTCGACGACGTCCATCATGGCTCCCAGCGCCGACATCGCCTCCCCGACCGTCGCCATCTGGATCTCGGTGCGATCGCCGTCGAGCGAGAGCTCCTCGACCTCGGTGCCGGCCGGTCCGGCCACGCCCACGAAGACCGTGCCGACGGGCTGGCCCTCCTGGGTGTCGGGACCGGCGACCCCGGTCGTGCTCACCCCGTAGGTCGAGCCGAGCAGCTCCCGCACCCCCTCGGCCATGGCCGCGGCGCAGGCACCGGAGATCACGCCGTGCTCGTCGATCACCGACTGCGGCACGCCGAGGACCTTGACCTTCACCTCGGTCGCATAGCTCACCACGCCCCCGAGGAAGACCTTCGACGAGCCGGGGCCGTCGGTGAGCCGCGCGGAGAGGCGGCCGCCGGTGATCGACTCGGCGGCTGCCACGGTCTCCTCGACCTCGGTGAGCCTTGCGACGATGTCCTCGGGGGCGGTCATGCGCAGATGCTAGGACGTCGCCCAAGGACGCAGAAGGGGGCCGGCCCGCACTGCGGACCGGCCCCTTCCTGGGTACTGCTACGGGTTGACCGTCACCTGGATGGCGTCGGTGCCCTGCTTGACCGAGCCGTCGCCGTTGTACTTCACGGTGACGTCGTAGGTCCCCGCCGTCGGCAGCTTGTTCCGCAGGATCGTGACGGTGGCCTGACCCTCGCTCAGCGTCGCGGCTCCGATGGTGGCGCCGTTGTAGAGCAACACCACCTTGCCCGTCGGCGTGACGCCCGTGCCGGTCGTGACCGTCACGTCGGTGTGGCCGATCCCACCGACCTTCATCGTGGTGTCGGTGCCGGTGACCGTCGGGGTCGCCTTCGCGACGACCAGGACGACCGTGCCGTTGGCGGCGGCGACCGATCCGTCACCGGAGTAGCCGACGGTCACCTGGTAGGCCGCTGCCTGCGCCGGCAGCGCGAGCGCCGCCACGTCCACGTCGACCGCGCCGTTGACCAGCGTGCCGGTGCCGATCTGGTTGCCCGCGACCGACAGGGTCACCGTGCCCGAGGGCACGACGCCGGGGGCGGTCACCTTCACCGGGACGGAGGCGGCGTCGCCGTACTCCATCGTCGTGCGGCTGCGGACGATCGCCGGCGTCGCCTTGACGACGGTGACGGTCGCGGTGCCGGTGGCCGCCGAGGCGGTGCCGTCACCGGCGTAGCTGATCGTCACCTGGTGCGTGCCGACGGCGAGCTTCTTCGCCGCGATGCTCGCGGTGGCGACGCCCCCGGAGAGCACGCCCGAGCCGAGCGCGACGCCGCCGGACTTGAGCGACACGTAGCCGGCCGGCACGGTCCCGCCGTCGGAGGTCACCGTGACCTGCATCGTGCCGGGCTTGCCGTAGACCTGCTGCACGTCGGTGCCGGTCACGGTGGTGACCGCCGTGTCCGAGCCGCCGATGCCGATGACCTCGGGGTTGTGGTCCGAGGCACCGAACGGCGCCGTGCTGTAGAGGTTGGTGGCGTTGTAGTTGTAGCGGCTGTAGAGGTTGAACACCGTCTCGTTGGCGTTGGCCTCCCAGATGTCGGCGCCGGTCACCAGGTCCACGGCCGCGGCGTTGGCGAGCACGTGGTCGAGCGAGCCCGACTGGCCGTCGAAGCTGTAGGACCACTCGTCCTCGCCCGACAGGCCCTCGTAGCCGCTGTCGTAGAGGACCTGCATCGGGTCCTCCTGCGAGTAGGCGTTGAAGTCGCCGGTGAGGAAGACCGCGTCGACGCCGCGCGCGGCGGCGAAGTCGTCGGCGTAGATCGAGAGCCTCTCCGCCTGCGCGATGCGCGACGGGTTCGAGTTGCCCTGACCGGTGCCGTCGTCAGTGCCGGACCCCTTCGACTTGAAGTGGTTGGCGATGACGGCGAACGCGTCGGCGTCGCCGGCACCCACGGCCTTGAAGGCCTGGGCGAACGGCTCGCGGGCGTTGTCGAACTCAGCCGTGCCGAACAGCATGTCGGCAGCGCCCACCAGCTCGACCGAGGCCGGCTTGTAGATGAAGCCCGTGCGGATCACGTCCTGGTAGGCCTTGTTGGTCGCCGTCGATGCGGAGGCCGGCGAGCGGACGTAGTCCCACGTGCCGGCACCGGCCGCGTCGTTGAGGGCGGTCACCAGGATGGCGAGCGCCTCGTCACGGCTGTGGTTCTCGACGACGAGGCTGTTCTCGATCTCCTCGACCGAGACCACGTCGGCGTCCATGGTGTTGATCGCGTTCACGATCTTGGCCTGCTGACGCAGGAAGTTCGCCTGGTTCCACGCACCCCGCGGCCCGAGACCGGGGCAGCTGTTCACTGCGATCGGGTTGTTCGCCCGGTCCTTGTAGGAGCTGCAGCCGCCGTAGTCGACGCCGAGCTTCGGGAAGTAGTTGAGCACGTTGAACGTGGCGAGCTTGATGTCGCCGCCCACGTCGGCCGGCTGGGTCGGCCGGTTCTGCTCGAACGACACCAGGTCGGCACCGTCGTCGGTGACCTGGTGCACCGGCTGCAGCTTCCAGCCGAACCGGTAGTCGAGGACCACGGGCTGCTCGAAGGTGACGGCGGCGCCCACCCGCACCTGGTTGGTCGGGGTGTACCACGGCATCGGGGTGTCCTTGCCGGTGGCGTTGTTGGCGGTGTTCCAGTACGTCGTGCTGGAGCCGTCGTCGAGGATCACCCGGTGGGCGTTGTTCCACGCGGTCCGCCGGGCGATCGCCGTGGTGTCCTGGGCGTCGATGATCTCGGTCGGGGCGATCAGCGGGAGGTCGGAGCCACCGGCCATGCCGAGCTCACCGACGTTGTTGAAGTTGGTGGCGGTGCCCGGCACGTAGGGCCCGCCGTCGTAGACGTCGGTCAGCGTGTAGGCGTCAGTCGGCTGGAAGACCTCGCCCTCGACCTCCTCCTTCGCGGCGTCGATCGCCGCGAGCGAGGGGCATCCGGTGCCCGGGAGCGCGCAGTCGGTGCCCGGGACGACCGTGTTGGGCACGACGTCGCCGAGGTCGGCGATCGCCGACACCGACGTCATGTTGATCTCGGTGAGCGTGCTGAACTCCGCGACGGTGCCGGTCACCGAGACCGAGTCGCCGATGTCCAGGGTGCTCTCGTCGAACGGGCCGCCGCTGTAGACGAACACGCCGTCCGAGGCGCCCGGCGTCGTGTCCGCACCGGGGGTCTGGATGTAGAACCCGTTGAAGCCGCCGGTCGGGTAGGTCGCCGTGACGACGCCCTCGGTGGTGACCGTGTCGCCCACCATCGGCGACGCGCTGCCGTTGCCCTGGATCTCGGCGATCGACGTCGGTGCGTCGGCCTCCTTGACCGTGAGGGTGAAGGTCACGTCGGCGGTCGCGGCCGCGTCGTCGGTCACCGTCGCCGTGATCGGGAAGGTGCCGAGCTCGGTCGGGGTGCCGCCGACGACGCCGCCGGACGACAGCGAGACCCCGGCGGGCAGGGTGCTGCTCGTCGTCCAGGAGTACGGCGCCGTGCCGCCCGTGGCCTCGAGGACCACGTCCGTCATGGCGACGTCGACGATGGCGGTCGCGTTGGGCTCGTTGACGCCGGCGAGCTCGCCGCCGCCCCCGCCACCCGTGGAGGTCGAGTTCTCCGGCGTCGGGGAGGCCGGGCTGAAGTCGGTGTTGTTGTGGTCGGTGTCGGCCCCGCTCGCGCTGCGCTGGAGGCTGAGCGTCAGGCCGTTGCCGTTGGCGGCGCTGCCCTCGGGCGAGTTGCTCGTGCCCCAGCCGACCTTGTCGACGACGGACGCATCGGTCGGCGTCGTCGCGACGGTCTTGGTCGAGATGAACACGGTGCCGCCGGCGTTGCCGGGGCTCACGTTGGTCGACGTCACGTCCGGCGTCGGGAGCGCTGCTCCGTCAGAGCCGTTCGAGCCGCCCTTGACCAGGAAGAAGTGGTGCGACGGGATCGTCACGTTGTTCATCACGGCCACGCCGGACGCCGTGCTCGTGCCGGTCGCGGACCTGTACTGCACCGAGCCGGTGAAGGTGATGGACCCGGCCGTCGGGTTGTACACCTCGACGAACTTGTCGTGGTACGTCGCGCCGGCGGATCCCCCGGCGGTGTAGACCTCGCTGATCACCAGGCCGGTGCCGGCCGGGTTGGCTTGTGCCGGCACGGGCGCGAAGCCGAGCGCCAGGCCGGACAGGGTCAGCCCGAGTCCGAGGACTCCGGCCGCCAAGGGACGAGCAGGACGCATGTGCACACCTTCCGGGGGACGGCCGGGAGCGGCCGGAGTTGTTGAACGTTGACTTTCAGTGCTGCCGCGCGAGTGAAATCCGCGTTTCGCGCAGATGGTGCGAGAGAGGCCGGCCCGCAGTGCGGACCGGCCTCGCCTCGCTTACTAGTTGACCGTCACCTGCACGGTGTCGGTGTCCTGCTTGACCGAGCCGTCGCCGTTGTACTTCACGACGACGTCGTAGGTCCCGCTGGGCGCCAGCTTGTTGCGCTGGATGGTGACCGTGGCGGCACCGTCGGTGAGCGTCGCCGCCCCGATGGTGGTGCCGTTGTAGGTCAGGACCACCTTGCCGGTCGGGACCACGCCGGTGGCGGTGGTGACCCCCACGTCCATGTGCCCGATGCCGCCGAGGGCCATGGCGACGTTCTCCCCGGTGACCGTCGAGGTCGCCTTCGAGACCACCAGGACGACCGTGCCGGACGCGCTGTCGATGAACTCGTCACCGGAGTAGCTGACGTCGACCTGGTAGGCCGCTCCCTGCGCCGGCAGGCTCTTCGCCGCCACGGACACGTTGACCGCGCCGTTCACCAGCGTGCCGGTGCCGATCTCGTTGCCGTTGACCGACAGCGTCACCGTGCCACCGGGCACCAGGCCGGGTGCGGTCACCCGGACGGGCACGCTGGCCGCGTCGCCGTACTCGATCACCGTGCGGCTCCTGACGATCGCCGGCGTCGCCTTGACCACCGTGAGCGTGGCGGTGTCGGTGCCTGGCTTGACGGAGCCGTCGCCCGGGTAGCTGACCGTCACCGTGTGGGTGCCGATCCCGAGCTTCTTCGCGGCGATCGGTGCGAACACCGAGCCGTTGACCAGCGAGCCGGAGCCGAGCAGCACGCCCTCCGAGCGGAGCGTGACCCCACCCGTCGGGACGACGCCCGGAGCCGTGACGTCCACCTGCATGGTGGCCGCCTTGCCGTAGACCTGCTGGGCGTCCTGAGCGTCGACCGTCGTCGCGGCCCGGTGGACCTCGATCGGGACGGTCACCTCGGTGTGCGTGTTGGCGCCCACCAGCGTGAGGTCGTAGACCCCGGCGACCGTGCCCGCCGGCAGCGGGACGTCCACGTGGGCCGTGCCGTACTGGTCGTAGATGGCGGTGCCGATGGTGTTGTCCAGCGTCGCCGTGCCGAGCACGTCGCTGCCGAGCTTCACCGTGATCTCGCTGTCCTTCACGTCGTCAGCCGTCGACATCGTCCACGAGCTCACGTCGAACGCGACGTTGCTGCCGAGGTCGTAGTGGCTGGCCACGTTGTGCACCTCGACCGCACGCTGGCTGTAGTCGATCGCCAGCGGCGAGCCCGACGGGGCGTTCGCGCCGAGGTAGTCGACCATCGCCTGCAGGTCCACCTTGCCGGTGTCGGCCTTGTGCGTCCCGTTGTTGAACTCACGGAAGTTGTCGCCGCCCGAGGCCAGGAACGCGTTGACCGTGACCGAGTACGTCGCCGCCGGGTCGATCGGCTCGCCGTTGAGCCACATGCCCGTGACCTGACCCTGGAAGGTGGCCGTGCCGTTCACCGTGACGGGGGTCTCCACGTAGGTGTACGTGAAGCCCTTCGACACGCCCAGCCGCAGGAACGGCCGGGTGGGCACGTTGCCACCGGAGTCACGCTGCCACTGCTGCTCGAGCGCCGTCTTGATCTGCGCACCCGTCAGGTCCATGTTCACCAGGGTGTTGGCGAAGGGCTGGACCACCGCGGCCTGCTTGTAGGTCACGTCGCGCGCGCCGCCGTTGACGGTGCCCGCCATGTCCTGGCGCAGACCGCCGGGGTTCATGAACGCGATCTCCGCCGAGCCCGACTCCGGGTTGCGGGTGGCCCAACGCTGCACCTCGGCCACCTGGTTGCCCAGCGTCGACTCGCCACCGCGGTTCTCCGTGGTGCCGTTCGACAGCTTCGCCCGGTTGAGCGGAGCCTGGATCTGGCCGAGCACCTGCGCGCCGAGCACGTCCGCCTGGGCCTTCGCCTGGTGGGTGATCGTGACGACCGCGGGGTCCTCGGTGAAGTTCGCCTCGGTCAGCGCGACGAGCGACTGGGTCTTGGCGACGACCTCACCGGTGCCGTTGTCGACGGTGAACACCAGCTTGTCGATGTTCTGGCCGTACTGACCAGCCGAGACGACAGGGCGCTCGGTGACCGAACGACCCGCGTCGACCCAGTCCTGCACCGGGTAGGAGCAGTTGTAGGCGAGGTGCGTGTGGCCCGACACGATCGCGTCGACGTCGGAGGACACGTTCTGGGTGATGTTGCCCCAGGTCGTGGCCGGGTCGGTGAAGGCCGTCGACGCACAGTTCGTGGTCGGCGAGCCCTCGTGGACCAGCATCACCACGACGTCGGCACCGTCGGCCTTGAGGTCGGCCGCCGCCGCGTTGGTCGCGTTGACGATGTCGGTGACGGTGACGCCCTCGAGGCCGGCCGGGGAGACCAGCGACGGGAGCTCCTCGGTGACCGCACCGACGAAGCCGACCTTGATGCCGTTCATCGTCTTGGTCCACGAGGGAGCCAGGTCGTCGCGACCCGACGGCTCGTCGACGTTCGCCGCGAGGTACTCCCAGTTGGCGCCGCCGTACGGGTTCGTCGTCGCGTCGTAGGGCTTCATCACCCGGTCGACGAGGTCCAGGTAGCCCTGGTCGAACTCGTGGTTGCCGACCGAGGAGACCTCGAGGCCCGCCTCGTTGAGCGCGTCGATCGTCGGCTTGTCCTTCTGGATGAAGGACTCGAAGGTCGAGGCGCCGATGAGGTCACCTGCCGCCGCGAACACCGTGTTGGGGTTCTGCGCCCGAAGCGACTTCACCGCACCGGAGAGCAGGGCCCCCGGGCAGCCGACGCCGGCCGTGTTGCAGTCCTGGTTGGAAGCCAGACCGTCGGGCAGCAGGCGACCGTGGAAGTCGTTGGTGCCGATGATCTGGATGTCCGTGGTCGGACGCGTGACGGTGATGCCGACCGGGATCGAGGTCCCCGTCTGCGCACCGACCAGGGTCAGCTCCTGCTTGCCCTTGTGGGTGCCGGCCGGCAGCGTGACGCTGACCGACGCGGTGCCCGTGTTGTCGTAGGGCTTGTTGCCCACCGTGTTGTTCAGCGGGAAGGTGCCGACGGTGTCGGCGCCCAGCTTGACGACGACGTCGGTGTCCTTGGTGTCGCCCGCGTTCGACATGCTCCACGAGGAGATGTCGAAGGCCACGGTGTCTCCGGGCGAGTACGACGCCGGGGCGGCTGCCGGGAACTCGACCTCGACCGCACGCTGGCTGTAGTCGACCGGCTCCGGCGTGTGCGCCGGGGCCCCCAGGTAGTCGACCATCGCCTGCAGGTCGACCTTGCCGGTGTCGACCACGTTGCTGCCGTGGGCGAGCTCGTGGAAGTTGTCACCGCCGGTGGACAGGAACGAGTTGACCGTGACGGAGTACGTCGCCGCCGGGTCGATCGGGACGCCGTTCAGCCACATCCCGGTGATCGTGCCCCGGGTCGTCGTCACCGGCGCGGCCGGCGGGATCGACACGGTCTCGGGCGCGGTCGTGTAGGTGTAGGTGAACCCCTTCGAGACGCCGAGCCGCAGGAACGGACGCGACGGCACGTTGCCCGTGGGCGTGCGCTGCCACTGCTCCTCGAGCACGGTCTTGATCTGCGCACCGGTGAGGTCCATGTTCACCAGCGTGTTGGCGAACGGCTGCACGTTGGCGGCGTCGCGGTACTTGACGTCGAACGTGCCGTTGCCGTTGGCGGTGACGACCAGGTTCTTGCGCAGGCCGCCCGGGTTCATGAAGGCGATGTCGGCCTCCACGTTCTGGGCCGGCAGCTGGGTCGCCCACCGCTGGATCTCGGCGACCTCGTTGCCGAGCGTCGACTCACCACCGCGGTTCTCGGTGCCGGGCGCACCCGGCGGGTTGTAGACCGCCCGGTTGATCGCGCCGGTGGTCTGGCCGAGCACGTTGTTGCCCACGTTGTTGGCGTAGGTGACGGCGGCGTCGACGATCGGCTGGACGGCCGGGTCCGGCGCGTAGCCGACACCGGCGGTCGCGACGATGTCCTGGTCGATCCCGAGCAGGTCGCCCGAGCCGGTGTCGAAGTTGAACACCAGCTGGTTGAGGTTGGTGCCGTACTGACCGGCCGAGACGACCGGACGCTTGGTCACCGCGTGACCGGCCCAGTCGGCGACCGGGAAGCGGCAGTTGTAGGCCAGGTGCGTGTGACCGGAGACGATCGCGTCGACCTGCGAGGAGGTGTTCTGGACGATGTTGCCCCAGACCGTCGCCGGGTCGGTGAACGCGCTCGACGAGCAGTCGGTCGACGGCGAGCCCTCGTGGACGAGGAGCACGACGATGTCGGCGCCGTCGGCCTTGAGGTCGGCCGCCGCGGCGTTCGTCGCGTCGACGATGTCGGTGACGGTGACCCCGGTCATGAGTGCCGGGTTGACCAGCGTCGGCAGGTCCTCGGTGACCGCACCGACGAAGCCGACCTTGACGCCGTCGATGGTCTTGGTCCACGTCGGGGCCAGCCGGTCGTCGCCGTCCTTGTGCACGTTGGCGGCGATGTACTGCCAGTCCGCACGGTCCTGGACCCGGCCCACGAAGTCCTCGTAGCCCTGGTCGAACTCGTGGTTGCCCGCCGAGGAGACGTCGAGGCCCATCGCGTTGAAGGCGTCGATCGTCGGCTCGTCGTGCTGGACGAACGACTCGAACGTCGAGGCGCCGATGAGGTCACCGGCCGCCGCGAAGATCGTGTTCGGGTACTGGCTGCGAAGGTCGTTGACCGCCGACGAGAACGGCGCCGCACCGGCGGCGTTGCCGCCGTCGGGGAGGATCCGGCCGTGGAAGTCGTTGGTGCTGACGATCTGCACCTGCTTCGTCGTGGTCGGCGTGAAGTCCGGCACGTCGATGCCGATGACCTCGGGGTTGTGGTCCGACGTCGCGAACGGCAGGTTCGGCTGCCAGAAGTCGGTGGCGTTGTAGTTGTAGCGGCTGTAGTTGTAGGCGATCGCCTCGTTGGCGTTGATCTCCCAGACGTCGGTGCCGGTCACCATGGCCTGAGCGGCGTCGTTGGCGAACACGTGGTCGAGGGAGCCCATGAGGGTGCTGAACGCGTAGGAGTTGTCGTCCGGCTGGTCGCTCTCGAGCAGGTGGAACCCAGCGTTCTTGATGACGTTGACCGGGTCCTCGTGCGAGTAGGCGTTGAAGTCGCCCAGCATGAAGATCTTGTCGGTGTCGTGCGCCGCGGCGAAGTCATTGGCGAACTGCACCAAGCGGGTGGCCTGGCGGGTGCGGTCGCCGTTGAACGCACCGACGTAGGCGTCGTTGGTGTTGTCACCGTCGGCCGGCTGGGCACCGCTGTCGCCCTTGGACTTGAAGTGGTTGCCGATGACGGCGAACGCGTCGCTGTTCGGCGCGCCCGTGGCCTTGAAGGCCTGGGCCAGCGGCTCGCGGGCGTTCGCGAACTCGTTGGTGCCGAAGAGGATGTTCGACTTGCCGACGGGCTGGACGAGCGCGGGCTGGTAGATGAACGCCGGCCGGATCACGTCCTGCTCGGCGATCGCCGACGCGGTGGTCGCCTCACCCGGGCTCTTGACGTACTTCCACTTGGTGGAGCCTGCGGCGGTGTTGAGCAGGTCGACGATGTGGGCCAGCGCCGCGTCACGGTTGGTGCCGGCGGGGAGCTTGATCGAGTTCTCGACCTCCTCCAGCGCGACGATGCTGGCGTCCATGGAGTTGATCGCCGTGACGATCTTGGCCTCCTGGCGCTGGCGGCTGATCGTGGTCGCCGCACCGCGCGGGCCGGACCCGCTGTTGTCGTTCGACTCGTCCTTCGTGGTGTCGGGGTCGTCGAGGAGCTGCACACCGCAGGAGTTGTCGCCGATGCGGTTGCTCTGCCGGTCGGTGTAGTAGGTGCAGCGGAAGTCCTGCGGCGGGTCCACGAGGTTGTCGGAGTCGGCGTACTCCTCACCGGTCATCAGGAAGTAGTTCTGCACGTTGAACGTGGCGAGCGTGATGTCGCCGCCCACGTCGCGCGGCGTCAGGTTGTCGGTCCGGTCGTCGGCGAAGGAGATGACATTCGATCCGGGGTTGGTCGAATCGCCGGTGACCTGCTGCCGGGGCTCGAAGTTCCAGAGACCGTTGCGGTACTCGAGGATCACGGGCGCCTGCAGCGTGGCGTGCGCACCGACGCGCGGGGCGTTCGTGACCGGCTGACCGTTCGCGGCGGTGAGCCAGGGCAGCGGGATGGCCTTGTTGGTCTGGTTCTGCTGGAAGTTGGTGGTGGCGGCGTCGTTGAGGACGACGGCGCGAGCCTTGTTGTCGTCCATGATCGCCTGGATGCCCGCAGTGTCGCTGCGGTCGACGTACTCGGTCGGCTGCTTGAGCGGGTGGTCGCCGGTCGCCAGGGTGATCTCGCCGTAGACGTTGATCGAGTAGACGTCGGCGATGGTCCAGGTGTCGGTCGGCGCGAGGAGCATGCCCTCCTGCGCCTCACGGCCGGCCTCGGTCGTCGGGTAGGCGATCTGGAGCCCGGTCACGGCGGCGAGCGGGGAGCCCATCTCGATCACGCTGGCGCTGTTGGGCGGCGTGAGCTCGGTGGTTCCGGCGAACTCGCTCACGGCGCCGGTCACACGCACGGAGTCGCCGATCGCGATGTTGTTCGGGATGTTGACGAGGTTGGATCCGCCGAAGACGAAGATCGCGTCCGAGGCGTCGGGGGTTGCGTCCGAGGCGCCGCCGGTGCCGGCGGTCTGGACGTACATGCCGTTGAAGCCACCGGTGCGGTAGAGCGCGGTGACGATGCCCTCGATGGTCTTGGTGTCACCGGCGCCGGTGCCCGTGGCAGGCGCGAACGGCGAGCGGTCGCCGGTGCCCTGGACGTCCGAGATCGGGGTCGCCGGGACCGGGGCGACGACAGTGAAGGTGAAGGTGGTGCTCGCGGTCGCCGAGGCGGAATCGGTCGCGGTGACCGTGACAGAGCAGCTGCAGGTCGCGCTCGGCGTGCCGCTGACGAGACCCGAGGTGGCGTTGATGGTCACGCCGTTCGGCAGGCCGGTCGCCGACCAGTTGGTGATCGTGCCGCTGCCACCGGTGGCGGTCATGGTGAAGGACGCGATCGCCTCGTCACGCACGCCGGACTTGGCGCCGGGGTTCGTGACCGCCAGGCCGGGGGCCGCGTTGTCGGAGGCCATGTTCTGCGGCGTCGGAGTGGCGGGCGCGGCGAAGTCTGCGCCGTTGTTGTCGGTGTCGACTCCGAGCACGCTGCGCTGAGTGGACTTGGTGTTGTCCGTCGCGACATTGGTGCGCGCAGTCTCGTAGGACGTCGCAGTCGTTCCGTACCCGACGAAGTCGATGACGTTGGCGACGCTCTGCATGCTCGTGCTCACGGTCGTGACGCCGGTCGTGCCTTGGACGAGCATGACCTGTCCAGCCCCGGCCGCCATGTTGAGCGTCGTGCCGGAGAAGTCAGGGGCCGTGAGGTCTGCTCCACCGCAGCTCGGACTGCAGTTGGTCGGGCTGCTCACTTGGACGAGGTAGTGCGACTTCTTCGCCACGTCGACGTTCGGAAGCGCGAGCACGGAGGAGACAGGGCCCGTGGAGTACGTGGCGCTGCGGTACTGCAGGCTCAAACCGTTCAGAGACAGCGGACCATTCGTCGGGTTGTAGAGCTCGACGAAGTCCGACTTGTAAGCCGCCGACGCGCTCGTGGAGCCTCCGCCGCCGTACACCTCGTTGATCACGAGGGCGGTAGCGCCGGGGTTGGCCTGGGCCGGCGTCGGGAGAGCGATGGAGAGACCTGCGATGGCCAGGGCGGAGCCGAGAGCTCCCACCAGGGCCTGACGTACTGAAGGCATGAGTGCACTTTCGTAAGGGCGTGACAACGAGGGCGACACAGGGCAAAGCAGGGTCAAGACCATCGGGCGCGAGCAACGACCGAGGAACCTGGGGGAAGGATCCTGACCCTAAGACGAACCTGAGAGAGCCGTGCACGGTTTTGCGAGAACTTGGGGCAACTATTTCTCGACGAAACAGAAATTTCACCCGGAGTGGTCTAGACCATCCCTCCGACAGGAAGATCTCCCGTCAGGCGAGCCGATCAGGCCGCGGCGGCCTTGCGACGGATGTCGTGACGCTGCTTCCAGACGTCGCGGAAGAACTCGTAGCCCGACCACAGCGTCAGCACGAACGCGAGGGCGAGCAGGACGAGCGCGCCGGCGTACACGACCTTGCCGGGCACGTCGAGCCAGCCGTGCACCTCGAGGAGCGGGAGGGTCAGGAACCCGAGGGCCAGCGCCTGGGCCATGGTCTTGGCCTTGCCGCTCTGCGACGCGGCGATGACGACGGCCTTGAGGACCGAGAGCCGGAGCAGGGTCACCGCCCACTCGCGGACCAGCACGATGATCGCGATCGTCCACATCCACCAGGTGTCCATGATGATCGCGAGCCCGACGAACGCCATCCCCGTGATCGCCTTGTCGGCGATGGGGTCGGCGATCTTGCCGAAGTTGGTGACCAGGTTGCGCTTGCGCGCGATGTCGCCGTCGATCTTGTCGGTCACCATCGCGACGAAGAAGATCGCCCAGGCGATGGTGCGCCAGGTGATGGAGTCGCCGCCCTGGGTGAGCAGTGCCCAGCCGTAGAAGGGCACCGCCACGATGCGGGCCGTGGTGAGGGCGTTGGGCAGGTTCCAGTTGCTCGGCTTCCCGGCGTCCGCCGGCTGCGCGGGCGGTGCCGCCGTACCTTCGGTGCTCATCGCTTCTCCCCTGTCGCCTCGGCCACGAGGTCGACCCCGTCGCTCCCGATCACCACCGCGCGCACGAAGTCGCCGACGCGCGCCTCCGGGCAGCCCCGCACCAGCGTGCTGCCGTCGACCTCGGGGCCCTGGTGGGCCGCGCGTCCCTCGACGTGTCCGGCGAGCTCGGTGTCGAGCTCCTCGACCAGCACGTCGACGGTCTCGCCGATGCGCTCCTCGGCGCGCTCGCCGTTGAGCGCCGTGACGAGGTCGGTCATGTGCGCGACCCGCGCACGGACCTCGTCGTCGTCGTGCTTGTCGCCGAAGCCCTCGGCCTCGGTGCCGTCCTCGTCGGAGTAGCCGAAGACACCGGTCACGTCGAGGCGGGCCTCGGTGAGGAAGTCGCAGAGGATCTGGAAGTCGTCCTCGGTCTCGCCCGGGAAGCCGACGATCACGTTGGACCGCACGCCCGCCTCGGGCGCGAGCGCGCGCACCCGGTCGAGCAGGTCGAGGAAGCTCTCCGGGTCGCCGAAGCGCCGCATCCGCCGCAGCACCGCGTTGCTCGCGTGCTGGAAGGAGAGGTCGAAGTACGGCGCCACACCGGGCGTCGTCGCGATCGCCTCGATCAGTCCGGGACGGGTCTCGGCGGGCTGCAGGTAGGAGACCCGCACGCGCTCGATGCCGTCGATGCCCGCCAGCTCGGGCAGCAGGGTCTCGAGCAGCCGGAGGTCGCCGAGGTCCTTGCCGTAGGAGGTGGAGTTCTCCGAGACGAGGAACAGCTCGCGCACGCCCTGGGTCGCGAGCCACTGAGCCTCGGTGAGCACGTCGGAGGGCCGGCGGCTCACGAAGGAGCCCCGGAACATCGGGATCGCGCAGAACGTGCAGCGCCGGTCGCAGCCGCTGGCCAGCTTGAGCGCGGCCATCGGGCCGGAGTCGAGGCGGGCGCGGGCCTCCAGGGTGGCGGGACCCGAGGCGGGCCGCTCGGCCGGGCTGATGGGCAGCAGCTTGCGGCGGTCCTGCGGGGTGTGGGCGTGCGGACGCTCCCCCGCGACGATGGACCGCAGCCGGCCGGCGATGTCGGTGTAGCTGTCGAAGCCGAGCACGGCGTCGGCCTCGGGGAGCGAGTCGGCGAGCTGCTCGCCGTACCGCTCCGCGAGGCAGCCCACCGCGACGACCGCCCTCGCCCGCCCGCTCTCCTTGAGGTCGGCGGCGGCCAGCAGGGTGTCGATCGAGTCCTTCTTGGCCGCCTCGACGAACCCGCACGTGTTCACCACGACGGTGTCGGCGAGCTCGGGGTCCTCGACCAGCGTGAAACCGTCGGCGGCGAGGCGTCCGGCCAGCTCCTCGGAGTCGACGTCGTTGCGCGCGCACCCGAGGGTGAGCATCGCGACGGACAGCGGCGCGGGGTCGGCGGTGGCACTCTCAGGACTGGTCATGACTACCCGTCAGTATGGCGGCTCGCCCCTCCCCCGGGCGAAACGACGGGGCGGCGCTCAGCAGCCCGCGAGCGTCTTGGTGACCTCGACGCCGGTCTCGCCCAGCGGGGCGGCGGCCTTGCAGTCGACCTTGGCCGTGACGGAGCCGTCGGAGCTCCAGATGCGGACCGGCGGGGAGACCTTCAGCTTGGTCGTCTGCCCGTAGGGCAGGTCGCCCTTGAAGATCTCCTTGCCCGACCCGTCGCGGACCAGGAGCTTCGCCCCACCCGACGTCGCGGTCAGCGTCACGGGCACCGCGGGCACCTTGCTCGAGCCCTGCGTGTGGCTGCCGCTCTGGTTGAGCACCGGCACCTTGCCGAGCTCCACCGGTCCGTCCATCACAAGCCGGGCGACCGACCACAGCAGGACCGCGGCCATCACCGCGGCGAGCAGGGCCGACCAGTTGCGGCCACCCTTGGTGCCGCGGATCGACCCGCCCACGCCCGTGGCCAGCTCGGACTCGAAGACCCGACGCGGGTCGACGGGAGCGTCGGCGTACTCCTCGTCGTAGAGGGCGATCAGCGGCGCGGCGTCGACCCCCAGGACCCGCGCCAGGGTGCGCAGGTGGCCGCGGGCGTAGAAGTCGCCGCCGCAGGGGCCGAAGTCGTCGACCTCGATCGCCTCGATGACGTGGGGGCGGATCCGCGTGCGGTCGGAGAGCTGGTCGACGTTGAGGCGCAGGTTCTCGCGCGCCTTGCGCAGCTCCGGGCCGATCACCGGCTCGGCGGCCGGCTGCACCGCGAGGTCGTCGAGCACGACCGTCAGCGTGTGCTCGACCTCGGGCTGCTCGTCGGCGTCCGCCGTCGGCTCGACCCGCAGCGCGTTGGCGCCGATCGTCGGGTGCGAGCCCGTGCTGCCGGAGCGGAAGCCGTCGCGCTGGACCTCCACCCGCGCCGCGCCCATCACCGGGCGGCCGGGTGCGGGAGCCGGCGAGCGCGGAGCGTGCGGGCGCTCGTCGGCCTCGTCGCCGTCGACCGCGTCGATGGTCTCGGTGTTCTCCGTGCTGTCGGTGTCGTCCGCGCCGGCCGGAGGGCCGTCGGGGAAGCGGAGCCGCTTCTCCACCTCCGCCGCGATCCCGCGGCGGGTGATCGTGACCGTGTCCTCGGGCGACATGGCGAGCTGCTCCACGGGCCGCGTCGCCGGCTCGAGGTCCGCGGCACCGTCGAGGACGGCGTGCTCGCTGACGTCGGCGGGCGCGTCGAGCTCCTCGACCTCGTCGTCGATCCCCGCCACGACCTCGACCACGTCGGCACGTCCGTCGGCCAGCTCGGCGATGCCGTCGCTGACGGCGCTCGGGTCGATGCCGACGACACGGGTGGCCAGGGTGAGCGGCACGATCAGCTGCTGACCGCTGTCGCCCACCACGAGCAGGTGGCCGTCGTGGAGGGGCAGGCGGCGCGGCAGGTGCTCGAGGCACTCGATGTCCTCCCACGCGATGCCCTGCCACTCAGCACCCTCGCGGAGGCGTACGCCGTGCTGGTCGGCCACGAGCAGCGGTGCCCGCCCGTCGGCGACCGCCGCCAGGTGCAGCACGGTGATCGCGCCGAGGACGGCGAAGAGCGCCCAGTCGAGCGGTCCGCCGTCGCCGAACGCGCGCAGGGCGAAGGCGATCATCAGCAGGGCCGAGAAGCCGCCCACGATGCCGGAGAGGACGACGTTGCGTCGTACCTCCACCTGGCCCGCCTGCTCTGCGTGCTCGTCCTGCCGGGTCCCCTCGGCGGTGGTGGTGTCGTCGTCGGACACGTCCATGAGGTCGGCGTCGAAGATCTGGTCGGTCATGTCACTCCCCTTGGATGGTCGCGATCACGGAGTCGAGCTCGTCCGGCTTCACCAGCACGTCGCGGGCCTTCGAGCCCTCGCTGGGACCGACGACGCCGCGACTCTCGAGGATGTCCATCAGCCGCCCGGCCTTGGCGAAGCCGACGCGGAGCTTGCGCTGCAGCATCGAGGTCGACCCGAACTGCGTGGAGACGACGAGCTCGATCGCCTGGACCACGAGGTCCATGTCGTCGCCGATGTCGTCGTCGAGGACCTTGTTGCTGCTCTGCGCGACGGTGACGTCCTCGCGGTAGGTCGGCTCGAGCTGGGTCTTGCAGTGCTTGACGACCTGGTGGATCTCGGCCTCGGTGACCCAGCTCCCCTGGACCCGTATCGGCTTCGAGGCGCCCATCGGGAGGAAGAGGCCGTCGCCCTGACCGACCAGCTTCTCCGCGCCCGGCTGGTCGAGGATGACCCGGCTGTCGGCGAGCGACGACGTCGCGAACGCCAGCCGGGAGGGCACGTTGGCCTTGATCAGGCCGGTCACGACGTCGACCGACGGACGCTGGGTCGCGAGCACCAGGTGGATGCCGGCGGCCCGCGCGAGCTGGGTGATGCGGACGACGGAGTCCTCGACGTCGCGCGGCGCGACCATCATCAGGTCGGCGAGCTCGTCGACGATCACCAGCAGGTAGGGGTACGGCGACAGCACCCGCTCGCTGCCCGGCGGCACCTCGACCTTGCCCGCCCGCACGGCCTTGTTGAAGTCGTCGATGTGACGGAAGCCGAAGTTGGCCAGGTCGTCGTAGCGCATGTCCATCTCGCGACAGACCCACGCAAGCGCCTCGGCGGCCTTCTTGGGGTTGGTGATGATCGGCGTGATCAGGTGAGGCACGCCCTCGTAGTTGTTCAGCTCGACCCGCTTGGGGTCGACCATGATCATCCGCACCTCGTCGGGCGTGGCCCGCATCAGGATCGAGGTGATGAGGGAGTTGATGAAGCTCGACTTGCCCGAGCCGGTCGCGCCGGCGACGAGCAGGTGCGGCATCTTCGCCATGTTGGCCACGACGAAGCCGCCCTCGACGTCCTTGCCGAGCCCGGCGACCATCGGGTGGTGGTCGTTGCGCGCCGCGTTGGACCGCAGCACGTCGCCGAGGGAGACGATCTCCTTGTCCACGTTGGGGATCTCGACGCCGACCGCGGACTTGCCGGGGATCGGGCTGAGGATGCGCACGTCCTCGGAGCCGACGGCGTAGGAGATGTTGCGCGCGACGCCGAGGATCTTCTCGACCTTCACGCCGGTGCCGAGCTCGATCTCGTAGCGGGTGACCGTCGGACCCCGCGTGTAGCCGGTGACCTGGGCGTCGATGCCGAACTCCTCCAGCACCTGCGTGAGCTTGCTGACGACCTCGTCGCTGGCCTTGGACCGCGCGCGGTGCGGCGATCCGGGCTTGAGCGCGTCGCTGGTCGGCAGGGAGTAGGCGATGTCGCCGGACAGCGCGAGCTGCTCCACGCGGACGGGCAGCTGGGCGTGCGGCGGCGGCTCGAGGTCGCCGGTCTCGTCCTGCGCCGCGACCGCGGCCACCGGCACGGCCTCGTCGTCGTCGGTGAGCGGGATGTCGATGGGCTCGCGCAGCTCCATCGACTCCTCGACGGCGGCGGGCGTCTTGCGACCCCGGCGCTTCTTGGTCGGCTCGGCGAGCAACGGGGTGTCGTAGGCCGGGTCGCCCATGAGCGGGTCGATGTCGTCGTCGGCGCTGCCGCGTCCGCGGCGCACCTTGATCGGCTGCGTCGGTTCGCCGCCGTCGTCCTCCTCGTGGGCGTGGCGGCCGAGCAGCATGTCGTTGAGGTCGCGCATCCGGTCGGGCACGCGGTAGAGCGGCGTGGCCGTGATGATGAGGATGCCGAAGAAGCAGAGCAGCAGGAGCAGGGGCACGACGAGCGCCGCCGACCGGAGCAGGTCGAGGAGGAGCGCGGAGACGACGTAGCCGATCGCGCCGCCGCCGTCGCGCAGCACCGTGGTGTCGCCGGCGACCGGCTCCGGGCTGCCGTTGGCGATGTGCACGATGCCGAGGAGGCCGAAGGAGAAGGCGGTCCAGCCGATCACCTGCCGTCCGGCCGGGCCGTTGGTGACCGGGTCGCGCATGACCCGCCACGCGGCGAGCAGGACGAGGAGCGGCACGAACCAGCCGACCTTGCCGACGGTGCCGGCGACGGCCGCGCGGGCGAAGTCCATGACGCCGCCGGGGACCTCGAACCAGACCGCGGCCGCGACCACGAACGACAGGCCCACGAGCAGCAGACCCAGGCCGTCGCGACGCTGCTCGGGCTCGATCTCCTTGGCGCCGCCGATGACGTGGCGCACCACGGCTCCGACACCGTGGGCGATGCCTAGCCAGATCGCGACCAAGGCGCGGGCGAGCGCGGAGAAGCCCTTCGACACCGGGCCCGGCCCGCTGCGCACGGCGCGCGGAGCCGGCCGGCGGGACGCGCTGCTCTTCTTCGCGGTCCTGCTCCTGGTGGTCGGCTTCTTCGCTGTACTCCGTGATCGCGAGCTGGTGCTGGTCCGGCTTCCGCTGCTGCGGCTGGTGGACGTGCTCCGGCTGCGCGACCGCGTCGGGGAAGACGTACGGGTCGCCATGCTGTTGACCCTACTCAAACGTCACATCCGCCACATGGATCACGCGAGCGTGTCGCAGCCCCAAACACCCCTCTGTTCTCAGCAATCACGACAGGGAGAGACGAATGTGGGTCCGCGCTGAGCGTGTGACGCCCATCACTGCGTTTTGGGGGCTAGACCCGCACCGGACGCACTCCTAGGGTGCCGAATGGTGCGGCTCTGACGCGCACCGCTCCCGGAAATTCGTACGTTCGAAGGGATCCTCGGTGAAAAATCTCAACCGGGGCCGCGCCACAGCGCTCGGCCTCGCCCTCATTGCCGCCGGCTTCGCGGCACCACCGGCGCTGAGCGCCTCGGCCGCACCCGTGGCGGCCAAGCCCGACCCGTCCGTCGTCAGCCAGATGCGGGACACCGCGTCCGGCGGCCTGTCCCTGCGCGCGAACCCGGCAACGGGGAAGGTCGGTTTCGCTCGCGCCACCGGTGACAACCCCGACCTGCTCCCCGGGGTCGCGGCTGAGGGCCGGCAGGGCGCCATCGACAAGGCGACGCGCTACCTCGCCCGCTTCGGGACCGCCTTCGGCGCCCGCACCGGCGAGCTGCGGGAGTCCAGCGTCTACGCCAACAAGGCCGGCTGGGCGATCACCTTCAAGCAGTCCTACCAGGGCCTGCCGGTCTTCGGCGCCGAGATCAACGCGCACGTCGACCGGGAAGGCGACCTGACGTCCGTCAACGGCTTCGCCAGCCCGATCGGCAACCTCTCCACCACGCCGCGGGTCAGCAAGGAGCAGGCAGCCGCTGCCGCGCTCCGGATGTCGCGGCACCGGACGGACCGGAGCGCGGACGGCCGGACGACGTACGTCAAGGGCGTCAAGGTCCGCTCGCAGTCGCTGATGGTCTACCGGATGGGCTCCACCCGCGGCATCCCCGGGGCGCCCAAGCTCGCGTGGGTCCTCGAGGTGTGGAACAAGCACGACGTGCGCGACATGATCATCCTCGACGCCCAGACCGGGAAGTACCTCAACCGGTGGTCGATGATGGACGACGCGCTCGACCGCGACCTCTACGAGGCCTACGTCGACGACAACGGCACCCCGGACGACCCGGGTGACGACTTCGTCAACTACGACCACGTCTGGACCGAGGGTGCGGACTTCCCCGACGGCCTCGACCAGGACCAGCAGAACGAGGTCCTCGGCACCGGCGAGGCGTACTGGATGTTCCGCAACACGTTCGGCTACAACGCGTGGGACGACCACGGCAGCCGGATGATCACGGTCAACAACGACCCGACCATCGACTGCCCCAACGCCAACTGGAACGGCGTCACCACCAACTACTGCTCCGGTGTGAGCAGTGACGACACAGTGATCCACGAGTGGGGCCACGCCTACACGGAGTCCACCTCCGGGCTGGTCTACCAGTGGCAGGCCGGCGCGATGAACGAGGCCTACT
Source organism: Nocardioides candidus (assembly GCF_041321175.1). NCBI lineage: Bacteria > Bacillati > Actinomycetota > Actinomycetes > Propionibacteriales > Nocardioidaceae > Nocardioides > Nocardioides candidus. The sequence continues at coordinate 231,805 of NZ_JBGGWC010000003.1, forward strand.
CCGACATCTGGGGCGAGACCGGCGACATGCTCAACCACCGGTTCAACGACAAGGGCGAGACCCCCGGCGACATCATCAAGCGCACCGAGGGTCAGTGCTCGGAGTTCACCCGGCACCCGGTCACCATGCAGATCACCGCTCCGGCCAGCGTCGCCGGCCCGTGCGTCGCGGCCCCGGCCTCCTTCGGCCCGGTCATCACGCAGGCGGGTGTCGACGGCACCGCGATCGTCGGCACCGACGACGACAGCGACGGTGGCACGACCACCGACGGTTGCTCGCCGTTCGACAACGCTGCCGACATCGCCGGCCAGTGGGTGTACGTCGACCGCGGCCTCTGCACGTTCGTCCAGAAGACCGCCAACGCCAAGGACGCCGGTGCCCTGGGCATCGTCGTCGGCGACAGCGTCGCCGGCCGCCCGCCGATCTCGATGTCGGGCGACTCCGACATCTACGGCGTGATGGTCAGCAACGAGGACGGCGCGAAGTTCAAGACCGCCGGTGGGCCGGTCTCGTTCCACATCGCCGCGGTGCCCGGTCCGGCCGACGACACCTACCGGTGGCTGTCGGGCGAGAACGACCCGGCCTTCGGTGGCGCGATCCGCGACATGTGGAACCCGAACTGCTACGGCGACCCGGGCAAGGTGTCCGACGAGGAGTACCAGTGCACCGATGACGACCATGGCGGCGTCCACACCAACTCCGGTGTCGTTAACCGCACCTACGCCATCCTGGTCGACGGTCTCCCCGGCAAGGTCACCGCGATCGGGCTCGACAAGGCGGCGTGGCTGTTCTGGCAGACCCAGACCAACTACCTGACGCCGACGTCGTACTTCCCCGACCTGGCGGACGGCCTGCTGGCCTCCTGCGAGGACCTCCAGGGCGTCGACCTGGAGCGGGTCACCCTCGGCAACCCGTCCGACCCGGACGGCTCCGACGGTGGGGTCGTGGCACCGCAGATCCTCAAGGGCGGGCTCACCCCGGCCGACTGCGGTCGCGTGAAGGCGGCGATCAACGAGACCGAGCTCCGGCTCGACCCGTCGGAGGAGTGTGCCTTCCAGCCGATCCTCCAGAAGGGCGCACCGAAGCTCGACTGCGGCGCCGACAAGGTCACCAAGACCGAGTGGTCGGAGGACTTCGAGTCCGGCCTCGACGGGTGGACCCAGGACGAGGAGCTCACCTTCCCCGCGGGTCACGGCTACGCGTGGGAGACGTCCACGTCGGCCCCGAACCACAGCGGCACCACCGCTTTCGGTCCGGACCCCCTCTCCACCGGTGACTGCAGCGGTGGTGCGGACGACATCTCCAGCCGCAACGGCCTCATCACCCCGGACATCACGGTGCCCGGTGGCGAGTCGCCCCGTCTCTCGTTCGACCACTACGTGGCGACCGAGGCGCTCTTCGACGGAGGCAACGTGAAGGTCAGCGTCAACGGCGGTGACTTCGAGCAGGTGCCCAACACGGCGTACATCTACAACGCCCCGGGCAACCAGCTGGAGACCGCCGCGGGTGGCAACACCAACCCGATGGAGGGTCAGGACGCCTGGACCGGCACCGACGGCGGTCAGGTCGGCGGGTCGTGGGGCACCTCGATCATCGACCTGAGCCAGGTGGCGTCGGCGGGTGACACCGTCAACTTCCGGTTCGACCTGGGTCGTGACGGCTGCAACGGCGTCGAGGGCTGGTACATCGACAACGTGAAGGTCCAGGACTGCAAGCCGGCCCCGGCCGCGACGCAGACCAAGGTCGTCAAGGTCACCCCGGACCCGGTCGTCAAGGGCAACCCGTTCGTGGTGAAGGTCAAGGTCACCTCCGACGGCGGCACCCCGTCCGGCGACGTCGTGCTGAAGTTCGGCAGGACCAAGCTCGGCATGGACGACCTCAACTCCCATGGCGTCGCCAAGATCACCGTGAGGCGGATCTTCGGCGTCGGTACTCACGACCTGGTCGCGAAGTACCTGGGTGCGGAGGACTTCCTGAAGAGCAGGACCACCTACACGATCACCGTCGCCAGGCGCTGATCGACCAGCACCACCGACGCAGCAGCCCCCGCTCTCCGCAAGGAGGGCGGGGGCTGTTGCGTCGTCCGGGCCCTGGTCGGTCTCGAGGCCCTCAGGCCTCGACGACCACCGGGATGATCATCGGGCGGCGCTTGTGGGTGCTGCTCACCCAGCGGCCGATCGTGCGGCGCACGGTCTGCTGGAGCTGGTAGGTGTCGGCGTTGCCCTCGCTGAGCATGCCGTTGACCGCATCGACGATGGGCTGCTTGATGTCGTCGAACATGGTGTCGGCCCAGGCGTGGCCGCGGGCGTGGATCTCGGGGCCGGCGGAGACCTTCCCGGAGACGGAGTCGACGACCACGATCACCGAGATGAAGCCCTCCTCGCCGAGGATCCGACGGTCCTTGAGCTCAGCCTCGGTCACGTCGCCGATCGACTGACCGTCGACGAACACGTAGCCGACAGCCACCTTGCCGGCGACCTTCGCGACGCCGTCGACCATGTCGACAACGACGCCGTCCTCGGCGTAGACGACGTTCTCGACGCCGGTCTCCTTGGCGAGCGCGCCGTTGGCCAGCATGTGCCGGATCTCGCCGTGCACGGGCAGCACGTTGCGCGGGCGGACGATGTTGTAGCAGTAGAGCAGCTCGCCGGCACTGGCGTGGCCGCTGACGTGCACCAGCGCATTGCCCTTGTGCACGACGCGGGCGCCCCAGCGGGACAGGCCGTTGATCACGCGGTAGACGGCGTTCTCGTTGCCGGGGATCAGGCTGGAGGCGAGCACGACGGTGTCGCCGGCCTCGAGGTGCACGAAGTTGTGGCTGCGGTTGGCGATGCGGGCCAGCGCGCTCATCGGCTCACCCTGCGAACCGGTGGAGATGAGCACCTGCCGCTCGGGCGGCAGCTCGGCGAGCTGCTTGGCGTCGACCATCACGCCCGGCGGGACGGTCAGGTAGCCGAGGTCGCGGGCGACGGCCATGTTGCGCACCATCGAGCGGCCGACGTAGGCGACCTTGCGGTCGTGCTTCACCGCCGTGTCGAGGATCTGCTGCACGCGGTGCACGTGGGAGGCGAAGCAGGCCACGATGATGCGCTGCTCGGACTCGCGGAAGACGGTGTCGAGGACGGGGGTGATCCGCTTCTCCGCGGTCGTGAAGCCCGGCACCTCGGCGTTGGTGGAGTCGGTGAGGAAGAGGTCGACACCCTCCTCCCCCAGCCGGGCGAACGCCCGCAGGTCGGTGATCCGGCCGTCGAGCGGCAGCTGGTCCATCTTGAAGTCGCCGGTGTGCAGCACCAGGCCGGCGCCCGTGCGGATCGCGACGGCCAGTGCGTCGGGGATCGAGTGGTTGACCGCCACGAACTCCAGGTCGAAGGGACCGAAGCTGATCCGGTCGCCCTCCTTCACCGTGTGGAAGGAGGTCTGCTTGAGGCGGTGCTCGCGGATCTTGCCGTTGACCAGAGCCAGCGTCAGCTCCGACCCGACGAGCGGGATGTCGCCGCGCTCGCGCAGGAGGTACGGCGTCGCGCCGATGTGGTCCTCGTGCCCGTGCGTCAGCACCAGCGCCTCGACGTCGGCCAGGCGGCCGCGGATCGGCGAGAAGTCGGGGAGGATCAGGTCGACGCCGGGGTGGTGCTCGTCGGGGAAGAGCACGCCGCAGTCGACGATGAGCAGGCGGCCGTCGTACTCGAAGACCGTCATGTTGCGGCCGACCTCGCCGAGCCCGCCGAGCGGGATCACGCGCAGGCCGCCGGCGGGCAGCTCCGGAGGGGTCCCGAGCTCCGGGTGCGGGTGACTCAAGAAAGCACTCCTGCCGCTTCGAGACCTGTGCGGAGGTCGGCGACCTCCGCATCGTCGAGCGCGATCAGGGGCGAGCGCACCCGGCGGTTGTCGAGCACCCCGATCAGCTCGAGGGCGGCCTTGGCGGCCGTCGCTCCGTAGTTCGGGACGCCCATGATCGCGTCGAGCGCCGGCAGCATGCCGGTGAAGATGTCGAGGGCCGCCGCCGGGTCGCCCTGGTGGTAGGCGTCGTACATCGCACGCAGCCGGTCACCCACGACGTGGCCCGCCACCGACACGAAGCCGACGGCACCGTGGGCGAGCCAGGCCAGGTTGGCGTGGTCGTCGCCGGAGTAGACGGCATAGCCGAGCTCCCTGATGCGCACCCCGCGGACCACGTCTCCGACCGCGTCCTTGACCGCGACCACCGGCTCCCACGAGGCCATCTCCGCGTAGCTCTCCATCGCGATGGTGCTGCCGGTGCGGCCGGGAACGTCGTAGAGCATCACCGGGAGCTCTGCCGCCTCGACCACCTGGCGGAAGTGGTGGAGGATCCCGCGCTGGCCGGGCTTGTTGTAGTAGGGCGTCACCAGGAGCACCCCGTCGGCGCCGACCTTGGCAGCCTGCTGCGCCAGCCAGAGCGAGGTGTTGGTGTCGTTGGTGCCCACGCCGGCGACGAGCTTGGCCCGGTCGCCCACCGCGTCCTTGACGGCGGCGAGGATCTCGCCGTCCTCCTCCTTGGTGGTCGTGGGCGACTCGCCGGTGGTGCCGGAGACGACGAGGCCGTCGTGACCGTGGTCGACGAGGTGGCGGGCGACGCGCTGCACGCCGTCGAGGTCGACGGAGCCGTCCTCGTGGAACGGGGTGCACATGGCGGTCAGCACGGTGCCGAAGGGGGCGGAGCTCATGGCACCAGGCTATCGCCACACGCGGGGGCTCCGCCGCCGTGGACCCCCGACGGCGTCGTGATCGTGCTCGCCGCCGCCGGCGCTTCCGCTGGTCGAGGAGGTCGCGCAGCGACCGTCACGAGACCACCGCGGACCCCCGCCGGCGCTACCGCCGGTCGAGGAGGTCGCGCAGCGACCCTCACGAGACCTCAGACGTGGGGCATGACCTCGTCGGCGACCAGGTGCAGGTGCTCGAGGTCGGCGAGGTCCATGGTCTGGAGGTAGATCCGCTGGGCGCCGAGATCGGCGTAGCGGCCGATCTTGTCCACGACCTCCTGCACGGTGCCGCCCAGGGCGTGGGTCCGCAGGTCGTCGACGTCGCGTCCGATGGCGGCTGCCCGCCGGCGTACCTCCGCCTCGTCGCGACCGACGCAGATCGTGAGCGCGTTGGACCAGACGAGCGTGTCGGGGTCGCGGCCCACCTCCTCGCACGCCGCACGGACCCGGGCGAACTGCTCGGCGGTCGCCCCCTCGTCGACGAACGGCAGGTTGAACTCGTCGGCGTAGCGCGCCGCCAGCGCGGGCGTCTGCCGCTTGCCCCGCCCGCCGATGATGATTGGCGGGCCGCCCGCGTGCCCGCCGGTCTGCTCGGGCTTGGGCAGCGCCGGGGAGTCGCTGAGCCGGTAGTGCCGGCCGGCGAAGTCGTAGCTCTCCCCCGCCGGCGTCGACCAGAGGCCGGTGAGGATCTCGAGCTGCTCCGCGAGGCGCTCGAAGCGTTCCTTCGTGCTCGGGAACGGGATGCCGTAGGCGGCGTGCTCGCGCTCGAACCAGCCCGCCCCGATCCCCAGCTCGACGCGACCGCTGCTCATCTCGTCGACCTGCGCGACCTGGATCGCGAGCACGCCCGGCAGCCGGAACGTCGCACTCGTCACCATCGTGCCGAGCCGGATGCGGGTCGTGTCCCGCGCCAGCGCGGCGAGGGTCACCCACGAGTCGGTCGGGCCCGGGCGCCCATCACCCGGTCCGATCGCGCGGTAGTGGTCGGAGCGGAAGAAGGCCCCGAAGCCGAGGTCCTCGGCGGTCCGGGCGACGGCCAGGAGGTCGTCGTACGACGCCCCCTCCTGGGGTTCGGTGAACACACGCAGCTCCACGGCCATGCGCTCAGCCTGTCAGGCCGCGCCCAGCGACCGCCGACGGTGGTAGGACTGGCGCATGGACCCCCTCCGCGATGCCTTGGACGCGGCGCTCGCCTACGTCGGCGCGATCGAGGACCGCCCCGTCCTCCCCGGTGCCGACGCCCTCGCCGGTCTCGCCGCCTTCGACGAGCCGCTGCCCGTGGACGGCGCCGGCGTGGCCGACACGCTGCGGCTCCTCGATGCGGCCGGGTCGCCGGCGACCGTGGCGAGCACGGGCAGCCGCTACTTCGGGTTCGTCACGGGCGGCACCCATCCCGCTGCACTCGGTGCGTCGTGGCTCGCCGACGCGTGGGACCAGAACGCCGCGCTGCCGGTCATGTCGCCCGTCGCGGCGCGGCTGCACGACGTCACCCGGCGCTGGCTCGTCGAGCTCCTCGGCCTGCCGGACCCGACCGGCGTCGTCTTCACGACCGGTGCCACCGTCGCCAACGCCACTTGCCTCGCCGCGGCCCGCGACGCCCTTCTGGCGAGGGCAGGCTGGGACGTCCAGGCGGACGGCCTGTTCGGTGCTCCTCCCCTGACCGTGGTGGTCGGCGCCCATCGCCACTCGACCGTCTCGAAGTCGCTCGGCCTGGTCGGTCTGGGACGCGACCGGGTGCACGTCGTGCCCGCCGACGACCAGGGGCGGATGCGTGCCGACCGGCTGCCGGAGGTCACCGGACCGGTGCTCGTGTGCGCCCAGGCGGGCGAGGTCAACAGCGGAGCCTTCGACCCGTTCGCGGAGATCGCGGAGTGGGCGGCTGCGCGCGAGGCGTGGGTGCACGTCGATGCCGCGTTCGGGTTGTGGGCGATGGCCGACCCGTCCCGCGCGGACCTGGTGGCCGGCCTCGACCGTGCCGACTCGTGGGCCACCGACGGGCACAAGTGGCTCAACGTCACCTACGACTGCGGGATCGCCTTCGTGCGGGAGCCGGCCGCGCTGCGTCGTACGTTCACCGCCGTGGCGGGCTACCTGCCCGGGGACGACGCTTTCGAGGCGATGCACCACACACCGCAGTCCTCGCAACGGGCCCGACAGGTCGAGGTCTGGGCGGTGCTGCGCGCCCTCGGCCGCACGGGCGTCGCCGAGCTGGTCCAGCGCTCCTGCGACACCGCCCGCGGCATCGCGGACCGGCTGCGCGCCGCCGGGATCGCCGTCGTCAACGACGTCGTGCTCAACCAGGTGCTCGTGCGCCTCGACGACGCCGCCGCGACCGACGCGCTCGTCGCCGCCGTCCAGGGCGACGGCCGGATCTGGTGCGGGGCGACCCAGTGGCAGGGCGCGCCGGCGATGCGGATCAGCGTCTCCTCGTGGCGCACGTCCCCGGACGACGCGGCCGAGGTCGCCGACGTGATCATCGAGCTCGCCCGGCGGTGAGGTGGGTGATCGGAACCTGTCCGGAGCAGGCCGCGTCCCATCGGACATGATGCGATCAGTCGGGCCGGTCGTCGCGGCCGTCGCCTGCGCGAGCCTCACCTCCTGCTCGGACTCCACGGGCACCAGCAGCGGCGGCGACTGCGAGAGCCACTACGACGTGGTCGCGACCGCGCCCACGTGGAGCGGCCTGCAGAGAGCGATGCGACGCACGACCACCTGGGGCCGGGTCGCCTCGGTCCGGACCCAGGTGCGCGGCGACGACGTCGGTGCGGGCGACGAGGATGCCGTGCGGGTCGTCGACCTGCTCGGCCCCCAGGGGCAGAGGCGGGTGCAGGTCGACGTCTGGCGGACGGACTCCGGCGGTTGGCGCGCCGGTGCGTGGAGCCAGTGCATCGACTGAGCAGTCGGCCGCCCTCTCCCCCGGCCTACGGCGCGGACTGGGCCGAGGTGGCGGTCGTCCGGTAGAGGTGGACGGCGCTGTAGTACTCCCCGGAGCCGCTGCTGAGCTCGATGCTGACGCGTCCGTCCGTGTCGACGTCCACGCTGTACTCGCTCCTCGCGCCGCCGATGCCGGCACCCGGCACCACGAAGTAGCGGCCGTAGCCGTTCTCGTAGCCGTCGGTGTAGAGCAGGGTCGCCGACCACGTGCTCGCGGCCACGGCGGCGGGGCTCCACGTGCCGGGGAGCTGCACGACGAGCGTGGGGTCGAGCGCGAAGTTGTGGTCGCCCAGGTCGTAGCTGATCACCTTCGCGCCCTTGGCCGCGTCGGCGAGCTCGACCGGGTTGATCGTGCCGTTCTTGATGTCGGCGCCTGTCAGGCTCTCGTTCACCACCTTCGCACCGTCGACGCTGTCCGCGGCGAGCTTGGGCCGGGTGACCGCACCGTTCGCGATCTGGTCGCTGGTCACCAGCCCGGCCGCCATGCTGGGCACGGGCGACAGGGCGACCATCCCGATCAGGGCGACGTAGGCGACGCTGTGGCGGCGGAGGTGACCGCCGAGGCGGCGGGGGGCGCGGTCGGGCATGGAGGGGTCCTTTCGTCTGCGGAGCCCTGGACGACAGGGCGAGGGAGCGCTCCCACCATGGAGGCGTCCGGGCCCCCGTGTCCGCAAAACGGAAGAGTTCCTTTACTCGGCGGGGACCCTCGTCGTCTCCGGCTCACCTCGGGAAGCGATCCGATGCGATGGCCATCGCCCGGCTCACCGTCTCCAGGGACTTCTGCAGCTCGTCCGGGGTCAGTCCCTCCTCGAGGAGCGCCTCGTGGAACGCCGTGATCGCGGCGTCGAAGCCGGGGAAGCACACCACGGTCTGTCGCGTCCCGCGGGGCGTCAGGCTGACGAGGTTGGCGCGCCCGTCCGCGGGGTCGGGACGCCGTCGTACGAGGTCACGCTCCGCGTCAGCCGCAGGCGAAGACCCGCTCCAGGGTGACGATGTCGAAGCCTTCGCGCCGCTCGCGGGCGGTCTCGCGCCACTTCTCGGGCTTGTACGCCGGGTAGTGGGTGTCGCCCTCCGGCGCGGCGTGCACCTCGCTGATGATCTGCACGTCGGCGTACGGCATCGCTGCGTCGTAGACCGCCGCTCCCCCACCGATCATCACCTCGCCGTCGAGGGTGTCGGCCAGCTCGAGTGCTCCGAGGATGTCGGGACGGACCAGGACACCCTCGGCGTGCCACTCGGGATCGCGGGTCAGCACGATCGTCGTGCGGTCGGGCAGCGGCCTGCCGATGCCTTCGTGCGTCGTGCGGCCGAGGATCAGGATGTGGCCCGACGTGGTCGCCTTGAAGTGGGCGAAGTCCTCGGGCAGGTGCCACGGGATCTTGCCGGCGAGACCGATGACGCCGTTCTCCGCCACCGCGGCGACCATGGTGACCGTCTTGCCGGCGGGGGTCATCCGGCGCCTCCCAGCCGGCCCACCCGCGGTCGTGTGCCTGAGACCGAGCTCAGAGTCGGCGTGAGGCACACGACTCCGAGTCCGCAGGATGCTGCGGCGGCGCCTCCAGGCGTCATACGGCGATCGGGGCTTTGATGCCCGGGTGCGGGTCGTAGCCCTCGACCGCGATGTCGTCGAGCTCGAACCCGTCGATCTCGGTGACCTCGGGGTTGAGCCGCAACGTCGGCAGCGGGCGCGGCTCGCGGGTCAGCTGGAGCCTCGCCTGCTCGAGGTGGTTGGAGTAGAGGTGGGCGTCGCCCAGGGTGTGCACGAAGTCGCCGACCTCGAGGCCGGTGACCTGCGCGACCATGTGGGTCAGCAGCGCGTAGGACGCGATGTTGAACGGCACGCCGAGGAAGACGTCGGCGGAGCGCTGGTAGAGCTGGCAGCTCAACCTTCCGTCGGCGACGTAGAACTGGAAGAACGCGTGGCAGGGTGCGAGCGCCATCTGCGGGATGTCGGCGGGGTTCCAGGCCGAGACGATGTGGCGCCGGCTGTCGGGGTTGCTGCGGATCTCCTCGATCACCTGCGCCAGCTGGTCGATGTGGCGCCCGTCCGGTGCCGGCCACGACCGCCACTGGGCCCCGTAGACCGGCCCGAGGTCGCCGTCGGCGTCGGCCCACTCGTCCCAGATCGTGATGCCGTGGTCCTGCAACCACTTCACGTTGGTGTCGCCGCGGAGGAACCACAGGAGCTCGCCGAAGACGGACCGGGTGTGGATCTTCTTCGTCGTCATCAGGGGGAACCCCTGGGTCAGGTCGAACCGCATCTGGTGCCCGAACACGCTCAGCGTGCCCGTGCCGGTGCGGTCGCCCTTCTCGACGCCCTCGTCGAGGACCCGCTGGACGAGGTCGAGGTAGGCCTGCACGAGGTCAGACTAGCCGTCAGGCGCTCAGCGACATGGGACCGTAGACGAGCCTGTCGAGCTCGAAGAGCGTCACCTGCGCGACGCCGATCTCCTTGAGGCCCTCCCAGGTCTCACCGATCCAGGACTCGGCGTCGGCCTGGCTGCTGAACCGCTGGTCGCCGTACTCGTCATCGGCGGAGCCGAGGTCGGCCTCGGCACCGGCGGCGTCCTCGAGGCGCCACCACCACGGTCGTTCGGACGGCGTGGGCTGGCGGAAGACGCCGGGCTGCTCGGGCAGGTTCATCACGACTCCCGGACGGAGGTGTCGACGAAGGGTGGCTTGACGACCTGGAAGACCTCGCGGCGACCACGGACGTCGACGCCCACCTCGGCGTCGTCGGCGACGACCGTCGAGACGAGCGCCATGCCGATGCCCTGCTTCAGGCTCGGCGAGAACGTGCCCGAGGTGACCTCACCCAGCATCACGTCGGGGGTGAGCGAGACGGACATGTGGGGCCGCGGGATGGCGCGGCCGGTGGCCTTGAGCCCGACGAGCTTGCGCCGGGCGCCCCGCTCCCTCTCCGCGAGTACGACGTCGCGCCCCCAGAATTCCGGCTTCTTCCAGCCGACCGCCCATCCCAGGCGCGCCTCGTTGGGAGTGACGGAGGGGCCGATGTCCTGGCCGTGCAGCGGGTAGCCCATCTCGGTGCGCAGCGTGTCGCGGGCGCCCAGGCCGCACGGCAGGATGCCGTGCTCGGCGCCGGCGGCCATGATCGCGTCCCAGATCTGCGGGGCGACGTCGCTCGGGGCGATCAGCTCGTAGCCGCGCTCCCCGGTGTAGCCCGTGCGGCAGACCACGACCGGTCTGCCGTCGTAGTTCGTCTCGACGAAGGTGAGGTAGTCGTGACCGACGGGGAGGCCCATCGCCGCGAGGACGTCGTCGGACTTCCTGCCCTGCACCGCCAGCACGGCGAAGTCGGCGTGGTGGTTGACGACCTCGACCCCCTCGGGCGCCGCAGCGACGAGCCGGTCGAAGACCTCGCCGTTGTTGGCCGCGTTGGGCACCAGCAGCACGTGGTCGTGGTCGTGGAAGTAGCTGAAGATGTCGTCGACGATGCCGCCCGTCTCGGCATCGAGACAGAGCGTGTACTGCGCCTTGCCGGGCCCGATGCGGCCCAGGTCGTTGCTCAGCGTCGCGTTGACGAAGTCGGCGGCGCCGGCGCCGCGCACGGTGATCTTGCCGAGGTGGCTGACGTCGAAGACGCCCACGGCAGAGCGGACGGCGTTGTGCTCCTCGACAATGCCCGAGTACTGCAGCGGCATCTCCCAGCCGCCGAACTCCGCGAACTTCGCGCCGAGCGCCTCGTGCCGGTCGTGCAGAGGAGAGCGCGAAAGAGTGGCGTGCATGCCGCAAACCCTACCCAGCGTCGGACCGGGTGGCTGCGTCTAGTCTCCGGCCTATGACCTCCTACGCCCTCCGCACCGCCAGCCCCGCCAAGACCCGGGCCGAGGCCGTGGTCGTCGGCGTGGTGCCGGGCACGGGCAAGCGGGGTCCGGCACTGGCCGCGGGCGGCGAGGACGTCGCCGCCGCCTACGGCCGCCGGCTCGCGCCGCTCCTCGCCACGCTGGGGCTCACCGGCAGGGCCGGCGAGGTCGCCAAGGTCCCCACGAACGGTGCGATCGGGTCACCGCTGCTGGTCCTGGTGGGGCTCGGCGCGGAGACCGACCCGCCCGCCGTACGACGGGCCGCCGGCGCCGCGGCGCGGGCGGTGACCAACGCCGCCTCGGTCGCGCTCGCGCTGCCGGCGGACAGCCCCGAGCTGGTCCGCTCGGTGCTCGAGGGCTACCGGCTCGGCGGCTACGGATTCACCCGCTACAAGAGCGGCGGCTCCCCCAGCGCGCCCGCCGAGATCGTGGTGCTGTCACCGGCCGCGCGGCGCAAGGAGGCGGTCGCCGCCTTCGACGACGCCCAGCTCGTCGCCGACGCCGTCGCGGTCGCCCGCGACTGGACCAACACGCCGCCGGCCGACCTCACGCCGGCCGCGTTCGCCGACGAGATCGTCGCAGCGGCGGGCGACGTCGGCAGCGTGAGCGTCGAGGTGCACGACGAGAAGGCGCTGAGGAAGCTCGGCTGCGGCGGGATCCTGGCCGTGGGCCAGGGGTCGGCCGCGCCGCCGCGCCTGGTCGAGCTCGACTACCACCCCGAGGGGGCGACGACCCACCTGGCGCTGGTCGGCAAGGGCATCACCTTCGACTCCGGCGGTCTCTGGATCAAGCCCGCCGCGAGCATGCCGACCATGAAGGAGGACATGGCGGGCGCGGCCGCCGTCGTGCAGGCCGTCCTCACCGTGGCCCGGCTCGGGCTCCCCGTCCGCGTCTCCGCCTACGCCGCCCTCGCGGAGAACATGGTCGGCGACTCGGCGATGCGGCCCGGCGACGTCCTGACGACGTACGACGGCACGACCGTCGAGGTCACCAACACCGATGCCGAGGGCCGGCTCGTGCTGGCCGACGCGCTCGGGCGTGCGGTCGAGGACGCGCCCGACTTGGTCGTCGACGTGGCCACGCTCACCGCGCACATGACGATGGCGCTGGGCGACCGGATGTGCGGCGTGGTCGGCGACGAGGCCACCGTCGCGATGGTGCTTGCCGCCGCCGACGCCGCCGGCGAGGAGGCCTGGCCGATGCCGATCCCGGAGCACATGGGCGAACGGATCCGGAGCTCGAAGGTCGCCGACCTGGCGCAGTACGACGGCATCCGCTGGGGCGGCGCGCTCTTCGCGAGCGCGTTCCTGCGGGAGTTCACCGGCGGGCTGCCGTGGGCCCACCTGGACATCGCCGGCCCTGCCTTCAACAAGGGTGGCCCGACCGGCCACTGGACCTCGGGCGCGACCGGCTACGGCGTGGCCACGCTGGTCGAGCTGGCGCGCGCGCTCGCCTGACCTCGGGTCAGTCGCGGGGCTTGTAGCGCTCGTAGTCCGCGGCCTTCTGGGCCTTGCGGACGCGGGAGTTGTAGTCGCGCATCCGCTGCGGCACGCCGACCACGGCGGCGTCGTAGGACGGGACCTGGTGCTTGTTGCAGAAGTCGTGGGCCCACTTCACGCTCGGCACCCTGCGCCGGGTCCACTCCCCGTCGTGGGCGACCAGCAGGAGGGTCACCTCGCTGACGGCCGTCCGCGGCTCGACGAACCCCTCGACACCGCGTCGCTCGCCCACCCACTCGAAGAGGTGCGCCTCGTCGACCTTGTCGGAGGCGCGCACGCGCGTCGACCCGGTGCGGGCGGCGTCACGCGCCGGCCCGCTCATCTTCGGTCCCCTCCGGAACCGGTCGAACACGCCCATGGGGACAAGTCTGCTACATCCACCCAGCCTCCCGTCGCAGCATCCCGACGAACCCGGCCAGGACGTGTCGCGTGACTACTCGCGAGTACGCGGGCCGTTGCGCTTGGCTGGACCCGTGGTGCAAGGATGGGCGCCTCACCCGAGAGACCCAGATCTCAGACCGGAAGGACAAGCGGTGACCGAGGCCGGGCGCGACGACGAGGTCGACGTTCTGATCCTGGGCGCGGGGTCCGGCGGCTACGCCTGTGCCCTCCGCGCCGCCCAGCTCGGACTGAGCGTCGCGCTCGTCGAGCAGGGCAAGCTCGGAGGCACCTGCCTCCACGTGGGCTGCATCCCGACGAAGGCGCTGCTGCACGCCGCCGAGATCGCCGACTCCACCCGCGAGGCAGAGACGTTCGGCGTCCTGGCCAAGCTCGACGGGGTCGACGCCGGGGGCGTGCTGAAGTACGCCGACGGCGTGGTGAGCCGCCTCTTCAAGGGCCTGACCGGGCTCATCAAGAGCCGCGGCATCCGGGTCGTGGAGGGGCGCGGCGCCCTGACCGGTCCCCGCCAGGTCACCGTCGACACCGAGGACGGCCAGGTCACGCTGACGGGCCGCAGTGTCGTGCTCGCCACGGGCTCCGCGCCGCGACTCCTGCCGGGCATCGAGGTCGACGGCACCCGGGTGCTGACCTCCGACGACGCGCTGCGGCTCGACCGGGTGCCGCAGACCGCGATCGTGCTCGGCGGCGGGGTCATCGGCTGCGAGTTCGCCAGTGTGTGGCGCTCCTTCGGCGCCGACGTCACGATCGTCGAGGCTCTCCCCCGCCTGCTGCCGCCGGAGGACGAGGCGTCGTCCGCCGCGCTCGAACGGGCCTTCCGCCGCCGCGGCATCACCGCGAGGACCGGCACGTCGGTCACCAAGGTCACGACCACCGGCGACGGCGTCGTCGTGACGCTCTCCGACGAGAGCGAGCTCCGCGCCGACGTACTCCTCGTGGCCGTGGGGCGGGTGCCGCGCACCGAGGGCCTGGGCTACGAGGAGCAGGGCGTCGCCCTCGACCGCGGCTACGTCACCACCGACGAGCGCTGCCGCACCGGCGTCGAGGGCGTCTACGCCGTCGGCGACATCGTGCCCGGTCTGCAGCTCGCCCACCGCGGCTTCCAGCAGGGCATCTTCGTCGCCGAGGAGATCGCCGGCCTCGCACCGCGCGCGATCGACGAGTCCGGCATCCCCCGGGTCACCTACTCCCGCCCGGAGGTCGCCTCGGTCGGCCTCACCGAGGCCCAGGCCAAGGAGCAGTACGGCGACGCGGTGGCCACCCTGACCTACGACCTCGCCGGCAACGGGAAGTCCCAGATCCTGCGCACCCAGGGCTTCGTGAAGCTGGTGCGGCAGGTCGACGGCCCGGTCGTCGGCGTCCACCTCGTGGGCGAGCGCGTCGGCGAGCTGATCGGCGAGGCCCAGCTGGTCTACGGCTGGGAGGCCCACCCCGACGACGTCGCGCCGATGGTCCACGCGCACCCGACCCAGAACGAGGCCCTCGGCGAGGCGTTCCTCGCCCTGGCCGGCAAGCCCCTGCACACGCACAGCTGACCCACGCAACGAACACCGAATCGAACTCGAGGATTTCATGGCGACCGAAGTCACTCTTCCCGCACTCGGCGAGTCCGTCACCGAAGGCACCGTCACCCGCTGGCTCAAGCAGGTGGGCGACAGCGTCGCCGTCGACGAGCCGTTGCTCGAGGTGAGCACGGACAAGGTCGACACCGAGATCCCCTCACCGGTCGCCGGCACGCTGCTGGAGATCAAGGCAAACGAGGACGACACGGTCGAGGTCGGCGCGATCCTCGCGATCGTCGGCGACGAGGGTGAGGGCGGCGGCGACTCCTCCGGTGGCGAGGAATCCTCGGACGAGTCCGAGTCCGAGTCCGAGCCCGAGCCCGAGCAGCAGAGCGACGAGCAGGAGCAGGAGCCCGCTCCCGCCGAGGAGGAGTCGGCACCCGAGCCGCCCGCCGAGGAGCCCGCGGCCTCCGGTGGATCAGGTGGTTCGGGTGGTTCGGGTGGCGGCGAGAGCACGCCGGTGACCCTCCCCGCGCTGGGCGAGTCCGTCACCGAGGGCACGGTCACCCGCTGGCTGAAGAAGGTCGGCGACGAGGTCGCCGTCGACGAGCCGCTCCTCGAGGTCAGCACCGACAAGGTCGACACCGAGATCCCCTCCCCCGTCGCCGGCACGCTGCTGGAGATCAAGGCCGAGGAGGACGAGACCGTCGAGGTCGGCGCCGAGCTCGCGATCATCGGTTCGGGTTCCCCCTCGGAGGGCGGGTCCGAGCCGGAGCCGCCCAAGGAGGAGCCGAAGCAGGAGCCCGAGCCGGAGGCTCCCAAGGAAGAGGCCCCGAAGGAAGAGGCCCCGAAGGAAGAGGCCCCGAAGGAAGAGGCGCCCAAGGAGGAGGCTCCGAAGCAGGAGGCTCCCAAGGAAGAGGCTCCGAAGCAGGAGAGCCCCGCGCCCGCCCAGGGCGGTGGCGACGGCCCCGGCTACGTGACCCCGCTCGTCCGCAAGCTCGCAGCCCAGCACAGCGTCGACCTGGCGTCGGTGAAGGGCTCCGGCGTCGGAGGCCGGATCCGCAAGCAGGACGTCCTCGACGCGGCCGCCGCCCAGAAGCCCGCTGAGGCCCCGGCCGCTCCGGCTGCCGCCGCCCCGGCGGCCTCGACGCCCGCCGCCGCCTCGAGCACGACGCCCTCGTCGCTGCGTGGCCAGACCGTGCCCGTCAGCCGGCTGCGCAAGATCATCGCGCAGCGGATGGTCGAGTCGGTGCAGATCTCCGCGCAGCTCACCCAGGTCGTCGAGGTCGACGTCACCAACATCGCGCGACTGCGCGAGGCGACGAAGGCCGACTTCCTCGCGCGTGAGGGCGTGAAGCTGTCGTACCTCCCGTTCTTCGCCAAGGCGTCGATCGACGCGCTCAAGCAGCACCCGGCGCTCAACGCGACGCTCGACATGGAGAAGGGCGAGATCACCTACCACGACCGCGAGAACATCGCGTTCGCCGTCGACACCGAGAAGGGCCTGCTGACCCCGGTGGTCAAGGAGGCGGGCGACCTGTCGATCTCGGGCCTGGCCAAGAAGATCGCCGACATCGCGGGCCGCACGCGGTCCAACAAGATCGGTCCCGACGAGCTGTCGGGCGGCACCTTCACGATCACGAACCTCGGCAGCGTCGGCGCCCTCTGGGACACGCCGATCATCAACCAGCCGCAGGTCGCGATCCTCGGTCCGGGCACCGTCGTCAAGCGCGCGGTCGTCATGGACGACCCCGACCTCGGCGAGACCATCGCGATCCGCCACATGGTCTACCTCGCGCTGACCTACGACCACCGCCTGGTCGACGGCGCCGACGCCGGTCGCTTCCTGCAGGACGTCAAGGCGCGCCTGGAGGCTGCCCAGTTCGAGGTCTGACCCCGACGCACCACGACGACGGCGGCCGTCCCGATCGGGACGGCCGCCGTCGTCGTCGGATCACCTGCTGGTGGTCGTCACCTCGAAGTGGGCCTGCGAGGTGACGTGGACGGAGGAGCCGTCGACCTCCTCCTTGTCCTCGCCCTTGGAGTCGCCCACCAGCGAGGTGGGCGCGAAGGAGGCGAACGAACCGCGGATGTCGCCCGAGCCGTCGAAGGATCCGTAGACGTCCGGCGGGTAGTCGCCGGTCATCCGGTAGCTGATCCGGAAGTCGTCGCCGTCGAGCTCCTCGAGCCGGTAGGTGACGACCGTGTCCGCGGGACGCGCACTCGACTCCTTGCTGAAGACGACCCGCCACTTGGCCCCGACGCCGACAGCCTCGGCCGGGAAGAACAGCTGCTCGGTCTGCATCGGCAGGCCCGGGATGGAGTTGAGCGCCCGGAGACCCTCCATCATCGCCGGCCGTTCGGAGGGGTAGTCCATGTCGAGCGGCTCGCCGCTGGGGGTGAGCCGCCGGGTGATGACGGCGCCCTCCGCCGGGGAGAACTGCGACTCCAGACTGCGCGCGACCTCGGGCGTCGTCCGGCCCTGGTCGACCTCGACCGACTCGATCTTGGTCCGCACCGTGCTGAGCAGGTCGCCGACGTCGAGGACCTCGGTGGTCTGCACCACGGTGAGCGGGACGGCTACCGACGGGTGGTCGTCGATCGCCACGTCGACGGTGATGTCGTACGTCGTGGTCGACCGGTCCCCGGCGGTCACCTCGAAGGCGAGGACCTGGCGTCTGCCCGCGCCGCGGTCCACGGTCCGGGCGAGGAAGTCGTCGTGGTCGCCGGCGGAGGCGCTCGCCCCGGGACGCCCGTCCTTCGCCGATCCTTCCTCGTCGTCGCACGAGCTCAGCGCGAGCGAGCAGACGACGACGGCGCCGAGCGGGACCAGCATCCGGATCCGCCGCATGGCCGAAACCTGCTCAGTTCTCGGTCGTGGTGATCGTCATGTCGATGTCGGTGGTCGTGCGGACCTTCTGCCCGGACGCCTCGATGACCATGTCGGTGCTGGCGCGGGTGGTGCCGTGCAGGGGGACGACCTGGTCGAGCGATCCCTCGATCTCGCCCGTGGTGGTGACCGACCCCGCGGTGACGGTGGCCGCCCCGGTCGAGCCCGGCTGCACCTCGCCCGAGCCCTCGATGCTCACGCGGTAGTTCTCGCCGTCGAACTCCTCCAAGGTGTACGTCGTCGTCTGGTCGATGTTCACCGCGACCGAGCCGACCGTCGACTCACTGCGCCACGAGGCGCCCACACCCACCGGCTCGGACGGGAAGGTCATCCCGACGCCGCTGAGGCTGTTGGAGATCTGGTCGACCAGCTGCTGCGCCGACGGCGGGGCGTCGTCCGGCAGGGCGACGCGGGTGTCGAGGAGGGTGCCGCTCGGGGCGTAGTCGAAGGTGATCGCGATGCCCTTGAGGATCGCGAACTCCGGCTCGAGGGAGGCCCGGAGGTCCGGGGCCACGCCGTCGCCGACCTCGACGGAGTCGTAGGTCGCCCGCACCGTCGAACGGTCGTCGCCGACCTCGAGGACCTCGCTCGACATCGTCATGGTCAGCGGGATCGTCGGCAGGTCCAGACCCTTGGAGCTCATGGTCATCGTCATCTCGATCGACGTGGTCGCGCGCGCTCCCTCGGTGAGGTGCAGGGCGAGCACCTGCTGGTCGCCCGAGCCGTGGTCGAGGACCTCCACGCCGCTCTCGCCGGCAGTGCCGTCGGACCCGTCGTCGGTCGTCGCGGAGGTCGTGCTCGACGAGGCTTCGGACGGTGCGCTCGTGGCGTCGGACGTCGCGGCCGACGTCGGGTCCGCGTCGGCCTTGGGGTCGTCGGACTTGTCGTTGCAGGCCGCCAGCGCCAGTGCGCACAGGGCTGCGATCCCGGCGGCACGCAGCCGCACTCCGGTCCTACTGTTCACGATCCAGGGCCTCCCCGATGCGAGCCCGGTCGTCCGGGCGGCCCACAGGCTCTCACATCGACCGCCGTGGCAGGGTGGGAACCATGGCGAAGTCGATCGTGATGGCAGGCAGCTCGGGTTTCCTCGGCTCGCACCTGAAGGCCGAGCTCGAGGGTCGCGGCCACCGGGTGACCTCCCTGGTCCGGCGGTCGACCTCGCTCGCCAACGAGTCCCCGTGGGATCCCTACGCCGGCGAGGTCGACCGTGAGCTGGTCGCGGGGGCCGATGTCGTGGTCAACCTGGCCGGCTCGCCGACGCTGGGCAACCCCCACTCCGGCAAGTGGGCCCAGTCGTTGCACGACTCCCGGGTCCGCACGACGGCGCTGCTCGCCGAGACGGTGGCTGCGGCCGCCGACCCGCCGTACCTCGTCGCCGGCAACGCCATCGCCTGGTACGGCGACCACGGCTCCGCCGTGCTCACCGAGGACGCCGACAGCCGCGGCCACACGCTGATGACCGAGGTCTGCCGCGACTGGCAGGCGGCCGCCCGGCCCGCCGTCGACGCCGGTGTCCGCGTCGCCTTCCTCCGCACCACGCCGGTCATGGACCGCTCGAGCGCGCCCTTGCAACAACTGCGGCTGCTGTTCAAGGCCGGCCTCGGAGGCAGGCTCGGCAACGGCCGGCAACACATGCCGATGATCTCGCTGCGCGACTGGGTGGGCGCGGCGGCGTACCTCTGCGAGCACCCGACCGCGGCCGGTCCCTTCAACCTCTGCTGCGTCGAGACGCCGACCAACGCGGAGTTCACCCGGGCGCTGGCCCACGCGGTGCACCGGCCGGCGTTCGCCGCCGTACCGTCCCCCCTCATCAAGGCCGCCGCCGGCCGGGTCTCCTCCGAGGTGCTCGGCTCGCTGAACACCCGGCCCCAGGCGCTCCTCGACCTCGGCTACGAGTTCGTCGATCCCGACGTGGCCGCCGTGCTCGCCAGCGGTCTGTCGTAGGCAGCGGCGAGCACCCACCCTCCAGGAGTACGGCGGAACGCCAGCCGTCTCGTGGTCCAACCGTCCTGCGGGAGGCCGCGGGGACTGCCGCCGCCGCGCGGCACCGCGACAGCGCCGGCGAGCCGATCGGTCACCAGCAGCACGATCCGCCGGTCGGTGCGGGCGCACAGCTCCACCGCGGCGACCTGCATCGACATCCCCCGCACGCGGAGGCCGCGGTCGACCCAGGCGCGGAGCATCGCCGCGTCCCGCTCCCCCGCCACGGCACCCGTGAGGTAGAGGCGCCGGAGCGCCTGGACGTCACCACGCGCCCACGCCCTCGACCGGGCCCGGTCCCAGTCGCGCAGCACCGCGACCGAGGCCGCGGCCTCGGTGAGGCTGACGTGTGGCAGCCGGTGCGATGACGACGCCGGTGGCGGCGGGTCTGCCTCCTCCGCGGAGCCCTCGTGGGTGCGCAGCAGCCCGGTGACGAGCACGGCCAGCACGGCGATCCCGACGGCGCACGCTACGGCGGCCGTCACGCGCAGGTGACGGGTCGGGAGCGGGTCGACGGGCACGCCCCAGTCCTACCCGCGGGCGCCGCGCAGTGCATCCGCTCCTCCACAGGCCGCCGCGTATCCTCGAGAGGTGACCGATCTGGACTTCCGGGAGGTCGGCCTGGGCGCCGACGCGATCGACTACGTCGAGGCCTGGGACCTGCAGCGCGAGCTGCACGCCGGGGTCGTCGACGGCACCGTCCCGGAGACGGTCCTGCTCCTGGAGCACCCGCCGGTCTTCACGGCCGGTCGCCGCACCCAACCCCACCACCGGCCGGCCGACCCGGGCGGCGCCCAGGTCGTCGAGACCGACCGCGGCGGGCTGATCACCTTCCACGGACCGGGCCAGCTGGTCGGCTACCCGATCGTGCGGCTGCCCGACCACGTCAAGGTCGTCGACTACGTCCGGCGGGTGGAGGAGGCGATCATCGCCGTGTGCCGCGACTTCGGCGTGACCAGCGCGCGCGTGCCCGGCCGCACGGGCGTCTGGCTGAAGGCCGACGCCCGTGGGCCCGAGCGCAAGATCGCCGCGCTCGGCATCCGCGTCCGGCACAACGTGGCGATGCACGGCTTCGCGCTCAACTGCGACGTCGACCTCTCCTGGTACGACCGCTTCGTGCCCTGCGGCATCGACGACGCCGGCGTCACCTCCCTGAGCCGCGAGCTCGGCCGTGACGTCACGGTCGCCGAGGTGATCCCTTCCGTACGCCGCCACCTCAGCGAGCTCCTCGCCTGGCAGCCCTACGACGCCACTCCCGACTACGAGCCACGTCCCGACCCCGGCAAGATGCCGCGGATCGAGCTCCTCACCCCGACCTCGTCCTGAGCCGCATGCGTCAGGAACGCTCCGCCAGGGCGGTCAGCCTGGCGACGTACGCCGGATAGTCGATCTCGGGCAGGTTGTCGCCCGTCGACATGAAGCCGACCGACCCGTCGATGCCCTCGCGCAGGATGTCGGCGTGGCCGGCGTGCCGCGCGAGGTCCTGGATGACGTGGATCAGCACGTGGCCCAGCGTGACGTCGCCGCCGGCGCCCCACCACGGCACCCGACCGGGGGCGTCGAGCGACAGCGCCGTGATCGTCTCGTCGCAGAAGGCCTGGACCCGCCGGTAGAGCGCGACCACGTCGGCGCTGGTCTCGTCCTCGGTCGCGTACCAGTCGGCCTGTGGGTCGGCCTCCCAGACCTCGTCGGAGACCAGTCCGCTCGGATCCTCGATCTCGCGGCCGAAGGTCGGCCCGAAGTAGCCGTACTCGACGTTGGCGCAGTGCTTGACGATGCCGATCAGGTTGGTGCCGGTGGGGGTGCGGGGCATCCGCAGGTCGCGCTCCGAGAGACCGTCGAGCTTCTGGAGCAGCACGCGGCGCTGCCCGGCGAGGTAGTCGACGAGGGCTTCCTTGGTGTCCATGCCGCCAGTTGACCATCCGCCACCCCCACGGCGGCGTGTCCGGCACCCGACCCAACCAAAGTCGTGATCGGATCGTCTGGTTCTTCGAGACCGCGTGGGACATGGGGCAGGGGGAGGATTTCGGGTGGGCGACCTCGTCATCGAGACGGCAGGGCTGCGCAAGGAGTTCCGGGGTGTCCGGGGCGGGCGTCGGGTGGCCGTCCACGGCCTCGACCTCGCGGTGCCGGCCGGAGGCGTGCACGGCTTCCTGGGGCCGAACGGTTCCGGCAAGACCACGACGATCCGGATGCTCCTCGGGCTGGCGCGCCCCAGCAGCGGCACGATGCGCCTCTTCGGGGAGCCCGTGCCGAAGCGGCTGCCCCAGGTGATCGGGCGGGTGGGCGCGGTCGTGGAGTCGCCCAAGTTCTCCCCGAACTTCAGCGGCCGCCGCAACCTGCGGCTGCTGGCGGGTGCGATCGGAGTCCCGGCCGAGCGCGTGGAGAGCGCGATCGAGACGGTGCGGCTCGACGGCCGTGAGAAGGACCGCTACAAGTCCTACTCCCTCGGCATGAAGCAGCGCCTCGCGATCGCCGCCACTTTGCTGAAGGAGCCGGACCTGCTGATCCTCGACGAGCCGACCAACGGCCTCGACCCCGCCGGCATCCGGGAGATCCGCGAGACCATCCGCGACCTCGGTGAGTCCGGGGTGACCGTGCTGCTGAGCTCGCACATCCTCGCCGAGGTGCAACAGGTCTGTACGTCGGCGACCATCATCGGCAACGGGCGGCTCCTCGCGTCGGGCACCGTCGACGAGCTGCTCGGTGGCGGACGCTCCTACCGGGTGGCGGTCCCCGACCCCGCGGCCGCGGTCCCGCTGCTCGGCCGGGCCGGGGTTACGGCGACGGTCATCGACGACCGGCTCCACGTCGAGACCGACGCACCTGCCGACGTGACGCGGATCCTCGGGGAGGCCGGGATCTGGCTGACCGAGCTCGCCCCGCTCCGGGCCGACCTGGAGTCCTACTTCCTCGAGCTCACCGAGGCCGACCAGCTCGGACACGCCGGTGACGACGAGGAGGCGGTCGCATGAACCGGCTGCTCCGAGTCGAGCTGATCCGCTTCCTGAGCCGTCGTGCCGTGCTCGTCATCCTGGCGCTGGCGGTCGCGATCCCGGTGGTCATCGGCGTCGCCAGGATCCTCGAGACCCGGCCTCCGGCGCCCGACGAGCTGGCCTCGGCCCAGGCACAGGCCGACGCGGAGGCCAAGCAGCCCTACATCCAGCGGAACCTGCGCCAGTGCATCGCCCATCCCGAGAGCAACCTGGGCCGGCCGGTCCCCGACGACGTCGAGGCCGCCTGCGAGGAGATGATCCTCCCCCAGCCGGAGTGGTTCGCCTACTGGGAGCGGCTCGACCTGGCCTCCGAGCGCGAGGAGGGCTCGGGAGTCGCCGTGGTGATCGTGCTGGCGATCCTGATGATGCTCGCCGGCACCACCTTCGCCGGCCACGACTGGGCCAGCGGCTCGGTGAGCAACCAGCTGCTGTTCGAGCCCCGTCGCCCCCGCGTGTGGGGCGCGAAGGCCGGCGTGGTGACCGTGCTCGCAGCCGCGTTCAGTGCCCTCGTCATCACGGCCTACTGGGGCGTGCTCGCGCTCGCCGCGCACTCCCGGGACATCTCCCTGGGTCATGGGCTGCTCCTCGACTGCCTGCAGAGCGGGTGGCGCGGTGCTGGCGTCGCGGGTGCCGCGGCGCTGGCGGGATACGCGCTCACGATGCTGTTCCGCAGCACGGTGGGAGCGCTCGGCGTACTCCTGGCGGCCAGCGTGGCCGGCGGCGTCGTGCTCGCCGTCATCGGCATCGACTCGGTGTGGAACCCCGGCCTCAACGTCTACGCGATCATCCTCGACGGGGCGAGCTACTACGTCGACGCACCCTGCCCGGGCGGTGGCATCCAGGACGGCTCCTGCCAGGTCGAGAAGATCCTCCCGATCGGTCGCGCGCTGTGGTTCCTGGGCGTCGGTCTGGTGCTGTTCGCGGGCGCGTCGCTGGCGTCGTTCCAGCGCCGCGACGTGCCGTAGTCGGACGGTGTCGGCGAAGCGAGGCTCCGGACACCTGCGGAGTACTCTTGCCGACGTGTCTGCGCCCACTCCGGAAGGTCGAAAGCTGCTCCGTCTCGAGGTCCGCAACGCGGAGACCCCGATCGAGCGGAAGCCCTCGTGGATCAAGACCAAGGCCAAGATGGGGCCGGAGTACACCGCCCTCCAGAGCCTGGTGAAGTCCGAGGGTCTGCACACGGTCTGCCAGGAGGCCGGCTGTCCCAACATCTTCGAGTGCTGGGAGGACCGCGAGGCGACGTTCCTCATCGGCGGTGACCAGTGCACGCGGCGCTGCGACTTCTGCCAGATCGACACCGGCAAGCCGCAGCCCCTCGACCGTGACGAGCCGCGTCGGGTCGCCGAGTCGGTCCAGAAGATGGGTCTGCGCTACGCCACGATCACCGGCGTCGCCCGCGACGACCTCGAGGACGGCGGGGCCTGGCTCTACGCCGAGACCGTGCGCGCCATCCACGAGCTCAACCCCGAGACCGGCGTCGAGAACCTGATCCCCGACTTCAACGGCCGGCCCGACCTGCTGACCGAGGTCTTCGAGTCGCGTCCCGAGGTGCTCGCCCACAACGTCGAGACCGTGCCGCGGATCTTCAAGCGGATCCGGCCGGCCTTCCGCTACGACCGCTCGCTCGACGTGATCACCCAGGCGCGTGCTTTCGGCCTGGTCACCAAGTCCAACCTCATCCTCGGCATGGGCGAGACCCGCGAGGAGGTCAGCCAGGCGATGGCCGACCTGCACGACGCGGGCTGCGAGCTGCTCACGATCACGCAGTACCTGCGCCCGTCCGTGCGGCACCACCCGGTCGAGCGCTGGGTGAAGCCGGAGGAGTTCGTCGAGCTGCAGGCCGAGGCCGTGGAGCTCGGGTTCTCCGGCGTGCTCTCAGGACCGCTGGTCCGTTCGTCGTACCGCGCCGGTCGGCTGTACCGTCAGGCGGTCGAATCCCGTCAGTCGCAGACAGAGATGCAGGACAGCCACGCATGAGCAGCAGCACCCCGCTTGACCCGTCGACCATGAGCCGGCGCCGGCAGATCATCGAGACCTTCCGGATGACCAGGGAGGTCGACCGCTCGATCGGCTGGTGGATGCTCGCGGCGTTCCTGGTCTTCGGCGGCATCGGCTTCTTCATCTTCTGGAAGCTGCCCGGCGACAGCGTCTTCCTGACCGTCATCGCCGTGATCGGCGGCGTGCTGCTGGGACTGCTCGGCATGATGATCGTCTTCAGCCGGAAGGCCCAGAAGGCGGCGTACACACGCATGGAGGGCCAGCTCGGGGCCGGCGCCCGCGCGCTCAGCATGCTGCGCCGCGGCTGGCAGGTCGAGGAGGTCGTCGGGTTCACCAAGCAGCAGGACATGGTGCACCGCGTCGTCGGCCCTCCGGGCATCGTGCTCGTCGGCGAGGGCAACCCCAACCGGTTGCGCCAGCTGATGAACAGCGAGCGCAAGAAGCACGAGCGGGTCGCCGCCGACTTCCCGGTGCACGAGGTGCTGGTCGGCAGCGGCGACGGCCAGGTGCCGCTGCCCAAGCTGGTGCGTCACGTGCAGAAGCTCGGGCGCCAGGTGAAGCCCGCCGAGCAGACCGACCTGCTGCAGCGCCTCAAGGCGCTCGACGCGCAGCGCCCGAAGGTGCCGCTCCCCCGCGGTCCGGTGCCGACGAGCATGAAGGGCATGCGCGGCAACCTCCGCGGACGCTGATCAGCGCCGCGGCACACCCGTGGTGCGCAGCATCCGATAGGTGTCCATGGTCACGGTCGCGGTGCCGGCGACGAGGTCGTGGACCCCGCGGCCGTCGTTGCGGAAGACCAGCGGCGGGATGACCAGCGCGATCAGGACCTGTCGCAGCAGCAGCGGGACCAGGTTGGACAGCCGGCCGTAGCCCTTCGCCGGTACGACGCGCAGACCGGTCACGAGCTTGCCGAGCGATCCGCCGAACAGCCAGGTGAAGACGGCTGCCTCGACGATGTAGACGCCGAGGGTGATCGCCTGCGCCGGCGAACCGGTCTCGCCGTACTTGTCCGTGCCGACCAGCAGCAGCACGAGGCCCGTCGAGGCGGTCCAGTCGACGATCAGGGCAAGGACCCGGCGCGCCCAGGAGGCGGTCGGGAAGGGCACTTCGCCCGGGGCGGGGGCCGGTCGGCCGACAGTTGGTCCAGACATCGCCGCCACCCTAGTGACCGGGCCGCGAACGGTCGATCTCAGCTCTCCCGCGAACCTGTTACATCCCGGAAACAATCTGGTCATGGCTGAGAAATCGCCCCTCCGTAGGTTCCTGGACAGGCGGTCGTCGCGCAGCGTCGCGTAGGTACGATGCCGCGTTAGACCCTCATTCCGGAAGACCGGATTCCCAAACGGGTCGACCTCAGGTCGGCCGAGGAGGAACGAATGTTCAGCAACAGCGAAGAGCTGCTCAAGTTCATCGCGGACGAGGGCGTCGAGATGGTCGACGTCCGCTTCGTCGACCTGCCGGGTGTCATGCAGCACTTCACCGTGCCGGTCTCGTCGTTCGACCAGTCGGTCTTCGACGACGGTCTCGGCTTCGACGGCTCGTCGATCCGCGGCTTCCAGGCCATCAACGAGTCCGACATGTCGCTCTTCCCGGACCCGACGACGGCGTACGTCGACCCCTTCCGGAAGTCGAAGACGCTCAACCTGAACTTCTTCATCCACGACCCGATCACCGGTGAGCCCTACAGCCGCGACCCGCGCAACATCGCGAAGAAGGCGCTGGCCTACCTCAACACGACCGGCATCGCGGACACGGCGTTCTTCGCCCCCGAGGCCGAGTTCTACATCTTCGACAACGTCCGTTACTCCACCGGCGTCAACGAGGGCTACTACCACATCGACTCCGTCGAGGGCTGGTGGAACTCGGGCAAGGAGGAGGAGGGCAACAAGGGGTACAAGACCCGCCTGAAGGGCGGCTACTTCCCTGTCGAGCCCTACGACCACTACAGCGACCTGCGCGCCGACATGGTCAAGAACCTCGAGCTCTGCGGCCTCCAGGTCGAGCGCGCGCACCACGAGGTCGGCACCGCCGGCCAGGCGGAGATCAACTACCGCTTCGACACGCTGCTCAAGGCCGCGGACGACGTGATGAAGTTCAAGTACCTCATCAAGAACACGGCCTGGCAGCAGGAGAAGTCGGTCACCTTCATGCCGAAGCCGATCTTCGGCGACAACGGCTCGGGCATGCACGTGCACCAGTCGCTGTGGAAGGGCGGCGAGCCGCTGTTCTACGACGAGACCGGCTACGGCGGCCTGTCCGACATGGCCCGCTGGTACATCGGCGGCATCCTGCAGCACGCCCCGGCGCTGCTCGCCTTCACCAACCCGACGGTGAACTCCTACCACCGCTTGGTCCCCGGCTACGAGGCGCCGATCTCGCTGGTCTACTCCTCGCGCAACCGTTCGGCCTCGGTGCGGATCCCGATCACGGGCACCAACCCGAAGGCCAAGCGCATCGAGACCCGCTTCCCCGACCCGTCGGCGAACCCCTACCTCGCCTTCTCGGCCCTGATGCTCGCCGGTCTCGACGGCATCCAGAACAAGACCGAGCCGGCCGCGCCGATCGACAAGGACATCTACGAGCTCCCGCCGGACGAGATGGCCGAGATCGCCCAGGTCCCGACCTCGCTCGGTGCCGTGCTCGACGCCCTCGAGGCCGACCACGAGTTCCTGACGGTGGGCAACGTCTTCACGCCCGACCTGATCGACACGTGGATCAGCTACAAGCGCGAGAACGAGATCGCCCCCGTGCAGCTGCGCCCGCACCCGCACGAGTTCGAGCTCTACTACGACATCTAACCGGGCCTCCGGCTGCGGTCATTCAGCGACGCCGAACGACCGCAAAGAACAGCCGCTGACCTGCATAAACGCCGCCGAGCGACCTTTTGGTCGTTCGGCGGCGTTTGCTGTTGGTAGCCGCTCGTCTGTTACAAATCCGGTACAAATTTGGGTAGCGCTATCTCCTGCCACGCGGTCCTCAGGGGCCTCTTCGGGTAGGTCGCGGCCCGGGTCGGTTGCCCGAGCCACCAGCCTGGCATCGCACAGTTCGGCGACCACCGCCGCGATGCCCGAGTCATCTTGCTGTCACATCGTTTCCTCCGACGTGATCGCTCCCATGCGGCCGTCGGACATAGGTGCCCGTAGACCAAATGTCCGTCAACGCCGCGAGGAGGGGCTTGATGATGGCAACGAACTCGAACGTGCCGGCTATGGAACCGGGAATCTTTGGGCCGCGGCGGCGCGGAGGCCGCGGCAGCCGGGCACCCAGGCTGGTCGACGCCGAAGAGCTGTGGGACATCGACGATGTCGCGTCCTACCTTGGCGTGACCAAGCAGACCATCTACTCCTGGCGGACGACGGGCTACGGCCCGGCCGGCTTCCGTGTCGGAAAGCACCTGCGCTGGCGGGCAGCAACCGTGATCAATTGGACGGTGCAACTCGAGGAGAATCAGTGACACCGAGAGGCCATCAGCCTCAGCCGGAATCGGTTCTAGCGCCACCACGCCGCAGATGTGCGTCAGCCTTGCTGGTCACCCGGTCGGACTCTGCCAAGGACAGCCATGGCCAGCATTAGTCCCGGTAGGCCAGCGGACGACGGGAGCCCTCGTTACGTTGTGAACTATCGAGATCCCGAGGGGCGGCAGCGCCGCAAGACCTTCAGACGCAAAGCCGAGGCGGTCGCATTCCGCAACACGGTTGAGGCGGACAAGCTCCGTGGAACCTACCTTGATGTCGACGCCGGCAGGATCTCGTTTCGGGCCTATGCCGAGGGGTGGCTCGACAGCCGGACCTTCAGTCCACTGACCTATGAGGCGACTGAGTTGCGACTCAGGCTCCACGTGTTCCCGACGCTGGGACACCTCGAACTACGACAGATTAAGCCGTCGACGATTCAGAAGCTCCTGCGTTCGATGGAGATGGCCGAGACCTACCGGCGCGTCATCTTCTCCAACGTGTCTGCGATCTTCTCGGCTGCGGTCGACGACGACATGATTGCCAAGAATCCATGCAAGGCCAGTTCAGTGACAAGGCCAGCAACTTCGCGTCGCAAGGTGGTGCCTTGGCCGTCAGAATGGGTCTCCTCCATGCACGACGCGCTTCCGCCCCAATACAGGATCGCAGTCACGTTAGGTTCGGGGCTGGGACTACGCCAAGGCGAGGCATTCGGGCTCGCGGTCGAGGACATCGACTTCCTCCGCGGGGTCGTCGAGGTCAGGCGACAAGTCAAGGTGTTCGGAGGTAACCGCCTCGTCTTTGGCCTGCCGAAGGGCGAGAAGACCCGCACCGTCCCCCTGCCCGAGAGCGTCGCAACGGAACTCAGTAGCCACCTCGCGACCTACCCGCGACGTAGCGTCACGCTCCCGTGGGGAACTCCCCAGGCGAACTCCAAATCGAGCGCAGGACTCATACTCACCACACGCGAGCGCTCTGCCCTCAACCGAAACTACTTCAACACACGGCTCTGGAAGCCCGGCCAAGCCCATGTGGGCATCGAGCAATCCCGTGACAACGGCATGCACGCCCTACGCCACTGGTACGCCTCCGTGCTCCTAGACGCCGGCGAATCGATTCGCGCCGTGTCCGAGTACCTCGGCCACAGCGACCCCGGCTTCACTTTGCGCACCTATACCCATCTCATGCCCAGCAGCACCGAGCGAACCCGTGCAGCAGTGGATGCGGCCTTTGCAGCCGGGCGCCACGCAGGAGAAGGAGCCTCCAGAGAACTCGAGCAACCGTGCCGCAGCTAGCTGTGATGCCCAGGCACGTTGTGCGATCGGGTACGGCGAGCCGTAGATAGGTGAAGGCCTCCCGGATGTGGAGTGGAGCTGTCTAGGACTTCACCCACGAGGAGGCCTTCATGGCCCACGCTAACGCGGCACTGACCCCGAAACACCGACTGCGCCTGGCGCGGCTGATCGTCGATGACGGCTGGCCGCCATCTCGAGCGGCTGAGTTCTTCAATGTCTCCTGGCGCACCGCAGCGAAGTGGTCCCAGCGCTACCGGGACGAAGGGCCAGCAGGGATGGTCGACCGGACTTCGGCCCGGCACACCCAGCACGCCAAGACCCCGCAGCCGGTGATGCGCAAGATCGTGCACCTGCGCTGGAAGCAACGCCTCGGGCCAGTCCCGATCGCTGCGAAGCTCGGGATGCCGGCCTCGACCGTGCACGCGGTGTTGACCCGCTGCCGGCTCAACCGTCTCTCCCACATCGACCGGGTCACCGGGGAGCCTGCCCGCCGCTACGAATGGGAGCGCCCCGGTGAGTTGATCCACGTCGATGTGAAGAAGCTGGGCAACATTCCCGACGGCGGCGGCTGGCGGTTCGTGGGAGTAGAACAAGGTGAGCGCAACCGGCAAGCGACCCGGAACCGCACTGGTCTCACCACCGCCGACCGGCATCCGAGGATCGGGACCTGCTTCGTGCACACCGTGATCGACGACCACTCCCGCGTCGCCTACGCCGAATGCCACGACGACGAGACCGCAGTGACCGCGGTCGGTGTGCTCTACCGCGCTGTCGCGTGGTTCGCCGAACGCGGAGTCACCGTCGAGCGAGTGCTCTCCGACAACGGCTCGCCCTACGTCTCCTACCTATGGCGCGACACCTGCGCCGACCTAGGCATCACCCACAAGCGCACCCGGCCCCGCCGGCCCCAAACCAACGGCAAGATCGAAAGACTCCACCGCACCCTGAACGACGGCTGGGCCTACGAGAAGCTCTACAACTCCGAGAACGCCCGACGCGCCGCTCTGGCAGGCTGGCTACACCAGTACAACCACCGGCCCCACTCAGCCCTCGGTCTCCCACCCATCACCCGGTTGGACAACCTGGCTGGGCATCACAGCTAGCGGGCGCCAGTCCGGCAAGACAACTTGGCTGGACCGACGCAGCGATGTCCTGACCGCGGCCGGAAGGCGGCCCTTCGCCGGGCACGGAATCGACCGATCCGACATTGCCGCAAACCGGGCTCCCCAGTGCCTCGACGTTCCTGCGGGTGAAGTTCACTTGGCAGCTTCCTGCTTGGGATAGAGCTCATTCAGATGAGCCTCCAACTGCTCCCAGTTCATGGTCGCGGTAGCTGCGAGCCCGGACAGCCATCGGCTCGGCTTGGAGGCATAGGGCCCGTACATCCCGGATAGCGTCTGTGCGTACGTCACCACGACGCCATGCTTTGCCCGAGAGAGCATTACGAGTAGCACGCGCTCCTCCTCGGCCAAAGCCGCGCCGCTGCTGGAGCGCCGATCAGGCAGGTGGCGCTCCTCCAGACCCGGGATGAACACCCAGTCGAACTGTTGTCCCTTGCCGGTGTGCGCGTTCAAGAGATGAACGCCCGGTTCGATCGGTGCATCATCCTGGCGGAGTCGGAACTGCTGCAGAGCGGACCGGACGCCCGCCGCGCCGACCGCCTCGAGTTGTTCGAATGCGTCTTGCACCTGCTCGAGGGTGTCGACATCGCTGGGGTCGGTCGTCGCTATCACCCGCGCGAGTGCGTCCTCGAACGAGATCCCCTTGGGCATCCCAGCCACGGCCGCCCGGAGGCGATCGAGGATTGCAGGGTCCTCGATGGCAAGATCCCACCTACGGCACGGGACATCTGCCATGCCAGCGAAGGCCTGATCGATCTCGCCACGTCTCCATCCAGACCGAGCGATGACGCCCACCGATGCGGTCGGGTCTGCCTTCACGATCTGTTCGCTGATTGCAGCGATGAACGAGGCCTCATCGGTGGTCGAGGGCAGCTTGAATACAGACGCGGCACCACCGCCGGGCCAGTTCTCGGGACTCGCGGCCTGCAGTTCACCTCCCCCAAGCCGACCGGAGACGCCGTTCAACATGGCTAGGACGGCCGGCGACGAGCGGTACGAGACCGTGAGTGGAATCGGATCGCCGCAGATCTCTCGAAGTTCGGCCTCCACCTTGGCGGGCTCAGCACCAGCCCAGGAGTAGATGCCCTGAAGTGGGTCGCCCACGAAGGTGCGCGAGGTCGTGCAGGTCGCCAATGCAATGGCCAACTGCTGAGGTGAGAGGTCTTGGAACTCGTCTACGAGCACGGCACCGTAGTGCTGTCGATATAGGTTGGCGACCTTGTCAACGAGGAGCAGGCGCTGCGCATGCCGAAGAAGATCCTCGTAATGCAGCTCGTTTGCGAGGATTCGGTCCAGCTCGACTTGTCTGGCGAGTTCGTTGCCCGGCCCGCTGAGCATCGCGAGAATCTCCTCGTCGCTCAGGGGCTGTCGCTTCGTGACAGCAAGGACCTCAGTGGCCGACCGCTGCGAGGCGGTGTCGGTGGAGATCGCTTCCAGGGCCTTTCGGAGCGTCTTGGTTGTCGGCATCTTGAGTTCAGCGACGGGCAGTCCGAGGGTCCGGCCGTGGGCTAGCACCAGTTCGGCAGCGTGACCGTGAAAGTTGTGCACGGCGACGTAGCGCCGGAAACGTTCACGCCCCAGTAGCCCCTGCAGGCGGTCGCCAAGGTTAGCCTTCGCCCGATTCGTGAACGTCAGTGCCAGAATCCGCTGGTTCGGTGCGAGACGCGGAATCAGTTCGACGGCTCGAAGAGCCAGCAGTTCAGTCTTCCCGCAGCCGGGCGGCGCGACGACCAACAGGTTTGGCTCTTCACTGCCGGCCGCGAGGCGTTGCGGGTCGGTCTCCTCGGTCATCAGGCGGTGCCGATCACCTGGAGTCGCGTGATCATGTCGTGGACGCTGGTGATCTTCGTGGCGGTAGCCAGGTCGAGCTGCGATGCGATAGCAACTGCCGCTGCCACCTTGTCCTTGCGGCAGTACGCCGCCATCGACTCAGCGGTGACGTCGTCCATGGCGGCCACGCCGGCGGTCGAAAGGATGGCAGCTTCCTTGCAGTAGCCAGCCGCGATGAGTGCCCGTCCGACGCCCGGACCTGTCAGGGCTGCGCAGTACTCGGCCTCAAGGTCCGGGTCCGAGACGAACACGGTCGTGCCAACAACGTCCGACGGCTTGCCACCGATCTGCCCCAGCCAGCTCCCCTTCTCTGCGTCATCGACCAACCCGAGAATGGGCACGCGAAAACCTGACTTGCCGATGAGCTTGTAGACATGCGGGAACTTCATGGCGCCGTCCAGGTCGAACACGACAGCGCCGAGTCGGTCGAGACCTACCCCCATGAGTCGGGCCACCGCCTCGACGAGGACGCGATCGGATGATCCCTCGACGATGAGCGCAAAGCGGGCGGTAAGAACTTCGAGTAGTCGGGGCGACCACCAGTTGGCCCGGAGCTTCTCGATCGCGGTGAGCTTGTCAGCGGCCAGTTGGTTGCAGACCCCGTCGGGGCTGACTGCGATGATTTGAGACGGCTCGAACCGCTGCACGATGTATGGCGAGTGCGTGGCCAGGATCTTCTGATTGCCCGCGTCGCTGAACAGTTCAGCCAGGGTTCGTTGACTTGATGGATGGAGGTGCAGCTCGGGCTCGTCGATCGCAACGACATTGGCAGTGCCTTCAGCCAGGTCAAACAGCGTCATAGACATGAGCTGCCGCAGGCCGTCTGATTGCTCGCTGATCGGCACATGTTCCCCGTCACGCTCAAAAAACATTGAGACGCTGCCCAGCACACCGTCGGCCGGATCGGCGGCGGTGCGAACCGAGAGGTCGTCCTCCGCAATCTCTCGAGGCATGGCCTTCGAGAGGTGGGCAGCCACGTCGCCACGCAGTCCCGTGATCGTGGTACTTGAGCCAAGTTCGCTGTTGAAGTTGTCTAGCAGGCCAGTCAGCACCGACTTCTCTGCGCCGAGATCGATCGCCTTGAGCAGCGCCTGAAGGGCAGAGTTGGGACCATCGATCGACGAGGCCGATGTGCCGCGCGTCGCGGGAAGGTAGCGCCAGCCGAAGGCCGCGAGTTGCTCGCGGGACGGCATCCGGTCATGGCCTGCCTCAGGGAACCATCGACGCACGGTGATGGCTTGGTCGTCGTCAGGGTCAGCTGCGATGACGAGCTGGACACGCAACGACTCCGACTGGTCCCCAGGGTCGATGCTGATCTCCCGGGGAAAGAGGGCTCTTTCCGGGTCAGTGAACTCCGCGAAATGAGTGTCGACAACCAACTCGGCGGTCGCATCGTCGAGATCGGCAACGCTGGCATGTTGGTACAGCTGAGCCGTCGTGCTGCCGAGCAGCATATTGAGCAGACGCAGCAGTGACGTCTTGCCTACGTCGTTGGCACCAACGATGACTGCGTGCCCCCGTACGTCGACCTGGAGGTCCTTGATCCGGCTGTGGTTCGCGATCTCGATCCGACTCAGTCTCATGAGCTACGTGTGTGTTCCCTCCGACGCGAACAGTTCGGCGTGCCCCGAGCCAGAGGAAGCGCCACTCGCACGACCATATCCGCGAGGGCCGATAGGTTCAGGGGAAACCTCCGATCCCGCGGGTAACGATGGAGGTGAGCACTGCCATCGCGGGCCGCGCTGGCCGGTTCAACGGATCCCGAGCCCTAATTGACGAACCGCTGAACCGCGGTCCGCCACCATTTGCCTCGCCCGACTCTGATCGTTCCCAGGTCCCATGCTCACTTAGGTGACTAACCAAGGAGGACTTGATGAGCACTTCCCCCGCCGAGCAGCCGGCCCCCGGCCTCGTCGCTTTCACCGCCCAGGGCAACCGTGTCCTCGATCGCTTAGCCGCCGAGTTAGTTGACCAGTTCGACGGCTCCGCGGGGAGCATCGCCGAAATCCTCGACCACGTGCTGTCGGCCAACATCGAGACCCTGGCCGAGTCCCTGAGCGCAGCGGCTAGGCAGGCGGTGCTGGACGGCCCCGTGGACCTCAACGTCCCAGAGATTGGTCCGTTAGCTGAGAGTCCCGACGAGGCGGCCCGCCGCCGACTCGGAACGCATGCTCCCGGGGCAGCTGGTCCTGCGGCGAGACGCGGCTTCGACGCCGGCCGCTGACCCGACCGACGGCATACACATCGTTACACAAGGCCGCTGTGTAACAGAATGTATCGGAGGATCTGATGCTGCCCAACCCCTACGCCCCGGGCGAACCTCCGCGGGTCCTGGCCGGCAGGGAACTGCAGCAGGACAGGATCAGAGGCTACCTGGGCCGGATCGGCACCTATGGCGAGATGGGCGGCCCTCTTCTAGTGTTCCTAGGCCCGCGCGGGGTCGGAAAGACGTCTCTGCTGCGCGACGCTCAGCGCGACGCCGAGGCCCACGGATTCATCACCGCGTGGGTGGCCTGCCGCCGCAACGCGCCGTTCCTGCCCGACCTGGTGAGCCGTGTCGGCAAAGCGATCGAGACCGCGGACTTCCTCCCCCGAAGCGACAGGGGAAGTTGGCGCCTGCGCTTGGACAGCATCGGTGTCGAGTTTGGCCTGTCCAGCGTCGTGAAGGTGAGCGCCACGGCGGCCGCCGACCGCTCCGACCCGAGGGCGCACCAGCGAGGCGCCCAGATCTCGGCCCTCGAGGATCTCCTGCACGAGACCGGCGCCCAGATCCGAAGCCGAGGCGGCGCCGGCCTCGTGGTCTTCGTCGACGAGCTGCACGCAGCGACCCGCGATGACTCAGCGGTCCTGCTCAACACGATGCAGAATCTCGCCGGACGACGCGAGGACAACCCCTTCGCCGTCATCGGCGCCGGTCTGCCGTCGACGCCAGGGGTCCTGGTCAACGCCGCCACATTCGGTGAGCGCAGCACCTTCTTGACTCTCCCCCGGCTTGAGCCCGCCGCTGCGGCCGCCGCCGTCGCAGAACCTGCGGCCGAACTGGGTGTCACGTGGACGACCGCGGCGCTGCAGGTGGTCGCAGCCGAAGCCCAAGGCTTCCCTTATCTGCTCCAGGTCCTCGCTCATGCAACGTGGGAGGCGGCCCGGCCCTCAGCCCTTGGCGACGTGCTCGACATCGACCAGGTCCACGCCGGCCTGCCGCTGGCCGATGACCAGCTGACATCCATGTACGCCGCTCGGTGGGCGGCCGCGACCGAACTGGAGAGGCAGATCATGGCCGTGATGGCCCAGGCGGGTACGCCGACAGTGACCCGGGCGGAAATCGCCGCACAACTCGGCCGACCGACGCAGGCCCTGGGCGTTCCCCGAGAGCGCCTGATCGACAAGGGGATCATCGAACCTGCCGGCCGCGGCGAGGTTCGTTTCACGATGCCGGGCTTCGACCGCTACATCCGCGAGGCTGTGGCCGTCGGTGCCTCCTCGGAGCCCGAGCAGGCATCCCGTCGACTCGGCGCCGGCCGCCGCCGACGTGAGCTCCCGCCAGCTTCCGACACCGACCGCGGCAGCCCGCGTCGCTAGATGTTTCCGCTCAACGTCGTGGAGGAGCACAGCTGCCCGTGGACGCCTCTCCCCCGCGGATCCCAATGGTCGCCAGCTGGCGGCGAGCCTGACGGCGCAGGACTGCCTCCAGTTCGGCAACGCCTTGTCCCAGTGGAGTCGGTGGGGCGACGTCGGCCAGGCCGTCGAGCAGTTCGTCGACGTCGCCGTCCTCGAGCTGCGGCGAGGTGTGGGCGATGCACTTCCACCGCCGCGGTGAGCCTCCGGTATGTCTCGACGTCGGCCGGAGCGTTGAATGAGACCGCGCCGGCGAGCGCTACCCGCCGTGCGACAAGGCCGCGTGGTCATCCATGGCCGCTCAGTCTTCCGCCCCGGGACCTCGGTGAGAACCCCTGCGGCTTATCCACAGCCCCCGCCGGCGGGCGTGCGTACGCCGGCGAGATCCGTGAGACTCAAGACCAACCTCTCGGCAGGAAGGCCACCTGGTGGACGACAACGACCAGCTCGAAGCGAGCGGGCATGCGACGGCGGCCCGCCAGAATGTCTACGGCTTCAACCGCGCCACGATGTGGGAACGGGACCAGATCCCGTCCGAAACTCCGACCAGCTGGCGGAGTTCGCCGACCTCGCGGCCGCGCTCCCCCCAGACGTTCTCCCAGCTGTCCAGCACCCTCGAGCAGGCCCTGGCTCACCAGGTGCTCAACATGGATGCGATGACCGACGAGTCGGACCCGGCGATGGCGATCGGCGTCGCCCGCCTCCACCTGGAGGAGGCCCGCGGTCTCGCGGTCGACCTGCACAAGCACCTCAACGCCGCGCGGAACGCCACCGCGCACATTACCGGCCAGGGCGACGACGACGGCCAGGAGTCGATGCCCTGGGACCAACCCTGACCCGGTCCGCCGACACCGCCCTGAGAATTCTTCGCGTCGGGTGATCGCCCCGACGGGTCGACCTTCCTTTGGTGACTGAGAGATGACCCCGGTCCACCTAGGAGCTGCCCGTGAGCACGCCCACCGATTCCCCGTCCGCCGCGGCCGACCGTGACCCGGTTCAGGACGTGCGCGCACATCTCGAGCAGGCCCTAGCTGCGCTCGATCGACTCCGCGAACTTCTGCCGCCCCCCACCGCTCCCCCGCCCGAAACCGAAGGCGGTGAGTCGGCATGACCACCGACACCACCCTGAGCGCCGCCGACGCAGTCTTCGAGGCCGAGCAGGCCGTGAGCAGGGCCCGCTGGGTCGTGGAGGAACTCCAGGAGACGATCGGCTCCGCTCTCCGCGTGCTCGACGACGCCGAGCTCGACTCGGCCAAGGCCAAGCTGTCCGAGCGCGGCTCCTTCTACCTCGAGGCCGCCGGCGAGCACCTGGGACGGCTGCACACGCGGTGCAACGACATGCCCGACCTCACCCGCGACCTGTTCGTGCACCTCAACCGCGCCTCGCAGTCGGTCACCGATGCCCGCAACCTCCTCGACCTGGCCGACACCTCCGATCCCGTCATCGCCAGCGAGGTCGCCCAACTCAAGCCGCGTATCGCGGTCGTAGGCGAGATGGTGGCCCTGGCCAAGCCCGTCGCCCAGCTGGCCGCCCAGCACGTCGAGACCGCGCACCGGGCCAGCCGGGACGTCACTGCCCTGGGCCTGCTGGAGCCGGTCAGCCTGGAGCGAAGCATCGCGACCGCCGGCAAGGAACTCGGCCGCGCCGACGAGGACGTGCGCCTGCTCGGCAACGTCGTCGACCACGCCGCGGCCAGCGCCCGGGAGTCGGCCGGGATCGCCAGCGAGATCACCGACAACGCCCGCCGTCGGATGGCCGAGCAGAGCCGGGACCCGGTCCCGAGCGCATCGCTCCCGACGACCAGGTCCCCGAGTCGGTAGGGGGAGTCATGGACCTCGACCAGGGCGGCCGCCAGCTGGCGGGCCTCATCCTCGACGCGGCCGGCCGCGGCCAGCACGACCAGGTCGCCGACCTGATCGCACCGCTCGATGCCGAGCAGCTGCGATCCCTGGTGACGGTGCTGATCGTCCAGGTCGACCAGAGCATGCCTGTGGCGTCGACAACCGGGCCCGCCGGGGTGTGCGAGCTGGCCATCAACGCCGCAGCGCCGATGTTCGGCACCACCCCGGAAGCGATCCTCAGCGCCGAGCGCAGCCGACCGATCAGCGATGCCCGCGCGGTGGCCATGACCGCCGCCCGCGAGACCGGCCTGTCCCTGCCGGCGATCGCCGAGCACTTCAATAAGGACCACGGCTCGGTGATCCATGCCGTCCGCCGCACCGCCGAACGGCCCGGCTGGCCGACGCCGCGGCCCGGGTGAGCGAGCACGTCAACAGCCGCTACACCGCCCGCCTCCCCCGAGGCGAGGAGAACGTGGTCAGCCTCCACCAGCAGCCGCCGGCCTCGACGTTCCAGCCCGATGGCCCGGTCGAGCTCGCCGTGGTGGCGGCCGCCGCGGCCTTCAACACCACACCCGAGGTCCTCCTGGGTGCCGACCGGAGCCGGGTCGCCGCGGATGCCCGTGCGGTGGCCATGACCGCCGCCCGCCAGCACGGCCACAGCCTGCCCGCGATCGCCCGCCACTTCGACCGCGACCACACCACGGTGCTGCAGGCGACCCGGCGCATCGAGAAGAAGACCCCGCCGCTGCGGGACCTGGCCGCGAAGATCGCCGCAGATCTCCCCGGGCAGCCCGCCAGCACACACGCGGGCCTGGTCGACCTCGACGAGCAGGTCCCCGAGAGCGGCTACCGCTCCCCCGGGCTGCGCGAGCAGCAGCGTGCGATCCCTAGTGCCGGTGAGCGTGCGCAGCTGAGGGTCGCCAGGTGAAGGCCCTGATCGGCCTGGCCGCAGCCGCGATCGTCGCGCTGACCGCCGGCGGCATCAAGGCCGCCTTGCCCGGAGCCCAGACAGGCCACGACCCCGCCGAGGGCACGACCACCCAGGTGCGTGTGACTGCGGTCGTCGACGGCGACACGATCCGCGTCGAGACCCACGGCGGCCGCCAGCTCGGCCGAGTACGCCTGCTCGGCATCGACGCCCCCGAAGTCGCCCACCCACCGGAACCGGCCGAGTGCTACGCCGACCAGGCAACCGACCTGCTCGAGGAGATCGCGCCGGTCGGCAGCACCGTCGAGCTCGTCACCGACACCGCCCAGCCCAACCGCGACCGCTACGACAGGCTGCTGCGCTACGTCGACCACGACGGCCGCGACGTTGCCCGCGAGCTCCTGGCCGGCGGTGCCGCCCGCCGCTACGAAGCCGGCCAGGCGCTCGCCCGCGAAGAGTCGTACTCCGCGGCCGCCGACGATGCCCAGGGCGCTGAGCGCGGCCTTTGGGGCACATGCTGAGAGCCAGGAGACAGGTCGTGGACGAGCAGCTGACGATGGCCGCGAAGACGCTGGCCCGGTGGTGCTACGCCCGTGGTGTCGACGAACGAGTCCTCGACGGCGGTGAGCAGCTGCTCAAGGCCGCGGCCGACCAGGCGCTCGGTCGTACGGCGTCGGCGCACCTCGAGCAAGGGCTGTGGCAACAGACCGCCGCGCTGCTGCGTCAGCGACGCGACTGGGACCGTGACCACCAGGTGAGCTCACCGCCGCCCGCGGCGTGCCTGCCTGCGCCGTGGCGGTCGACCACTGCCCCACCCACGCCGGCCGGCGATGTCGTGCCTGCGGTGGCCAGCTGCACCGCATCGTCGTCGACGCGGGCTTCGACACCCACCCGTGCTGCGACAGGCCGGGCGCCAACGGATCCCTGGCCTTCCTCGAGCACACCGCGCAGCTGCTCGGCGCCACGCTGCTTGCGCAGCCGGCCTGAGCGGCCCGGAGCGCAAACACGGATCAGCCGAAGTGATCGCTCCCACCCCCGGGTCGCACTTAGGAGACCAAGGACTGGCGCAGCCGGTGCCGGTCCACGGGATCCATGGGAGTTCACATGAGTGACGACGCTCGCGAGGAAGCCGCGCTCGAGGAAGAGGCCCGGCAGCGCGCCGAGGAGATCAGGGCCACCGAGGAGGCCGCCGCCCTGGCCGCGGCCGCCGACACCGGCCCCTCCCCCGACGCCGAGATCGCGCAGGTCCACCGATCCGGCCGCCAGCACGACCACACCGACACGGCCGCCTACCAGCGACCCCAGCTCGGCCGCCGCCGCGGCCCGCGCCGCTAGGAGGGTCGCGATGGCTACCGCACTCGCATCAGCGGACACCAGCCACAGCCCCGGCCGCACGACGGTCCGCTGGGTCGACTGCTCCCACAAGCTGGGGTCGCTGCCGTGCATGAACCACAAGCCGCACCAGGGCAACGGCCGCGGCTGCGTACACCACTCCACGTCCGGCTTCCAGGACGACGAGTAGCCCCGCGGACCTGTAGCGGCACGAGAGCGTTCGTCAGCCGTGCACCAGGTGCAGCCGCGGCCGCTCAGGCTGCTCAACGACCGTCTCCAGGCGCTGCAGCCGCTCGAGCGTCATCGGATGCCCATGACGCCGAAGCAGACCAGCCAGCACGGCACCCAGGCCGAGGGAGACCACCAGCTCGTCGTCCGCGGCCTCCGAGCGTGCCTCGATCCGCCGGCCGGCCGCCGGCACCAGGTAGGTCAGGGCGATCACCGCGCCGCCCAAGATCCCCGGCGCCGCCCGGCCCTCAGCGACCGACTGCACGATGCAGATCACCCCGACGACACCCCGCAGCGTCCACGCCAACCGCATGAACGGAAGCCAGGCGAAGGCCCTGCCCACGCCTCGGAACATCGCGACCACCAGCCGCCACGGCGCCGTCGCCGCCAGCACAGCGAGCTCCAGCCGCGGCCGGACCGCTCGATGCCGGCCGACAGCATGAGCCATCGCGGCCGCCGCCTCCGCAACGGTCACTCCCCCGCGGTAGGTGGCGTCGACCAGTCCGGGGCTGACCGCTACGGCGCGATCCGTGATTGCCACCGCCACCGGGGTGCTCGGCCCCTGACGCCGGCGTACGAACAGCGCGCCGACGTCGACGCCGCGGCCGCCCAGCTCGGCGAGCACGGGCGCCATCACCTGGAGCTCAGCTGCGGTCGCGGGCCGCGACCTGGTCAGCGCCGCGATCGCCGGCACCTCGAGCTGGCCGATCGCCAGCGCAACGAGAAGACCAGCTGCGGCCAGGAACGCCACCAGGCCAAGGACCGGCGGGAGCAGGGCGCACACCACCACGGTGAGGACGAAGCTCACCAGCAGCGCCGGCGCCAGCGTCACCACCCTCAGCACGGTCATCGGGAACCTCATCATCACGACCCTCCTCCATTTGTCAGCACTAGTGCGAATCTCTTGACTTTGCTCGCGGTGATCGTCCGGCAACCGCCGAACGACATCGGCGAACGAGACCAGTTTGTGCCCAGCCACCGACACGACCCCGAGTTATCCACAGCCCCCGCTCAGCGCAGCGAGGACCGACCCGGACGTGGGTTCATGGGCCAGACCGACCTCCAACCGAAAGGAACACCCGTGGACACCCTCAACGCTGACGGCACTTGGGACCGCCTCGGCTCGATCGCCCTCCTGCTGCACCAGGCCGCCAACCAGGTATGGAGCGACGCCGACCGGGCTACCGCCGACTCGCCGCTGCACGACCTCGGCCTCGGCGTCTATCTCGCGCACTCCCAGGCCAGTGCCCTGCTGCCCGACGACTACGTGCTGCCCGACGTCGACGCGGACGAGGAGCTCGAGGAGCGCACGCCGCTGCAGCTGCTCACCAAGGCCGAGGAGCTGACCCGTCCCCTGCCGCTGCACCGGCCCGACCTGGTGCACGGCTCCCAGCTGGTCCTCGACCTGTGCGACCTCATCCGGGAAGCCCGCGGCCTTGGCTACTGACATACGCCTGGCGTACGCCGACATCGACGAGGCGCTCTTCGACGTCAACCAGATCCCGATGACCTCGCGCGACGTGCGCAGCGTCGGCGAGATGCTCTTCGACGTCGACTACCTCGCACGTCAGCTCCTCATGGACGTCGACGGCGACGCTGCCGGCACCCTGCTGCGCAGCTGGCCGACGATGGTTGCGGCCGCCGAGGACCTGTGGGTATCGCTGCCCGGTCGACGTCCTGGCGTCGACGAGCGCGACCGGCCTATCACCAGCCTCTCCGCCCAGGCCGCCACCATCGAGACCAGCCTCTCCGGCCGCACGGCGTGGCCAGGTCAAGGTCCGACCAGCCCCCGCATCGACCAGATGACCCAGACCTTCCTCAACGCCGCGGCCCTGGTTCGCCGCTACGGCGCCGAGATCCCCCACGAGCAGCCCGCCGCTCACCGCGACCTCGAGGCAGCACGCACCCGGATCATGCACGGCCTCTACCTCACCGCCCACGCCGTCAACGTCGCACTCCATGAGCACGGCCGCGACCGCGTCAACGACGCCCGCAGCGCCGGACGCCAAATCCACCTGGCACAGCACCACTCCCCCTACGCGATCGCACCCACCGGCGTCTGGGTCGACCGGATGTCCGCCTGCGAGAACACCGCCCGCAGCTACCTGACCGACCGATTCACCCAAGCCCTCGCAGGCGAGGCGATGCGACCCGTCGACGACCCCAGTCGGCTGGCGCAAGCACTAGCCAACTGGGACATCCAGACCCACCGCGCGCTGGCCCGGGATCTCGAACCGTCCAACGTCCTGCTGATCACCCGCACCCAGGGGCTCATCGCCGGCGCGAGCATGGTCCTCGTCGACGCCGCCGCAACTGCGGGTGTGCTCGCGTGTTCCGACCGCCTGATCCCCGCCATCGCCGAGGCAGGGCGGTCCTGGAGCAATCTAGCCAGCCGCTGGGGCGACCTCGCTCCCCCAGGAGCCCGCCTCGAGGAGCCGCTAGCTCGCGCGGCCGCGGAGGTTCGCGCCGCGTATCGCCAGATCACCCACGACAAGACCGTCCTCGCTACCCCAGAGGTCATCGCCATACGCCCAGCGCTCCCCCAAGCCGTGCCCGCCACGCTGCGCGCGATCGAGGGCGGCTCCGAGCTCGCGGTGGTCGTCGCCGAGAAGGCCGACGCACCCAACCTCATCGGGCCGGCCCGGGCCCTGTCCCGCCGGGCGCACAACGACGTCGAGGCCGGCCTGGCAACGGCGCCGGCCTCCGGCCGCGACGTCGTCTGGGTCTCCCCCGCCGATATCCTCGCCGAACGAATGGTCCCTGTCCCGGCGCCAGTCTCGGAGGCGATCCGTGCAGCCAGTAGTGCCACGAGTGCTGCCGCGATCGCCGCTTCCGCGGTCGCGGCGCTGCACGGTCTGGGGGGAGGAACGTTGCCTGTTGGTTCGGGTTGGTGCATGGGTCATGAGGTTCGAGAGCCTCACGCGATGTTCGGCACGCGGCCTTCCGGTCCCTCTCGATAAGGTCAGATTGGAGTGTTGCGGCACAGGACGGCGCCGTCCACAGGACAGAGTCCCGCTCATGGCTACGCCTCATAGGTGGCAACTG
This sequence comes from Nocardioides candidus, assembly GCF_041321175.1. NCBI lineage: Bacteria > Bacillati > Actinomycetota > Actinomycetes > Propionibacteriales > Nocardioidaceae > Nocardioides > Nocardioides candidus. Next base: position 275,233 of record NZ_JBGGWC010000003.1, read on the forward strand.
GAAGCCCGATATTCTGCCCGCTGCGCAAGGGCAGCAAGCTCGAGTATCGCCACATGAGCTCCCACACAACCGCTGCCCTCGTCGATCCACGGAGACTAGAAACCCGCGTTGGCCTCCCGGCGAAGCCTCAACGTCCTCCGGCTCCCCTCGCCGGGAACGAGGGACCATCCGATCTGCGCACTGTCAACGCCGGTCGAAAATTGACCCCTCTTCGCCCCGACGCTCCGTGATCAACCGGCGCCGACACGCACGGAATCTGAGAAGAGGATCCGATGGAGATCGCCTACTGCCGCCGGCAGCCGACCAGCCGTCTGGAGGACCAGCTGGCTCAACGCGCGCTGGGTCAGTGGCGCGCTTCCGAGCCTCGCATCGACTTCGAGTCGGCACCGTTATGAGACCTTCTGATTGTCCCAGAGCACATCGACATGCCCTGCGGGACGAACTGCGTTGATGGCGCTCAGCTGAAGCTCCCCAGTTCTGCCGAGCGCCCCTGGGAAATTTCGGCGAGCGCCATCACCGAACGCGCCCACGCGGGAGCCGGCGACGGCTGGGCCGGGCTATGGGCTTGCGGGGACGCGCGCCTCGTCATCCCCAATGGCTGGTTCGCCGTCGTCCTCAATGGTGCGACCCCACAGCCCGATCCTCCGACGAGCAACAGCGGCGGATTCTCCATCGGCGTAGTGGAGCGATTTCTCTTCCAATTTCTTGAACTGGTAGATCGCGGAGTCGAGACGGTCGGCGTTGAAGACGCCGAGCCGGTTAAGGAGTTGGAAGTCCTCGACGGTGAGACCGGTGACACGGGTGAAGAGGTCGGAGTCGATTGCGGTGATGATGTCGACCAGAGACTCTTCGCGGTAGTCGGTGACGTACATGAAGACCGGCACCTTCGCACAGAACTTCTGGAGTGCCTCGCGGACCTTCTTGCGCAGTTTGGCGGCCTCGTCGACCTCCTTCTTCTCGTCGGGGTCGAGGTCTCTCTTCTCACGGCGGGCGTTCTTGAGGACGTCGGTGGCGGTGACGATCTTGGATGCCGACTGGGCCAGATTGGTGAAGTCCTCGGTCTGCGAGAGAGCGTCCACCAGGTCCGGGTGGTCGAGGAGCGCCTTCATGGTGAACTCGTTGACCGAGACCAGAGCAGCGTCGTTCCAGCGCCGGGCGAGTGCCTTGGCGCCCACGCCGAAGGTGGCGATGTCGAGGACTTCGTCGGCGTCGAGCGGCGCCATGGTTCCGCCTTCGAGACGGAAGATCGGCAGGTAGCGCAGCAGCTTGCCGAAGACGGTCGTGCGGGTCTCGCCTTCGGGGCCGGTGGCGGCCATGCGCAGCGCGTAATCAGCGACCAACCCCAGGGCGCGGTTCGGGTCGAACTCGAAGATGTAGGAGGTTGGCTTGTGGACGACGAGCTTGTCGCCGGTCTCCCTGCTGGACCATGGTGACTGGACCCGGAACGCAGCCTGGAAGTAGGACTCGGGGGCCTGCAGGGAGCGGAGCATGAAGATCGCGCCCCACTCCTTGATCGTCACCCCGGTCATCAACTTCCCGCAGGTCAGCGTGATAGTCCCAGCCTTGCGATCCTGGACGGCATGAGCGATTGCGTTGGTGACCAGTGGCTTCGCGGCGGCACCGGTCGGAGAGGTCGTTCCGGCGACCACGACGATCTCGTACTCGGAGAAGATGTGGTGATCGGCCAGCATGTCGCGCATGGCGTAGCAGGCGGCGACGTCGGGCAGATACCAGACCGAGTGCTTGGCGGCCTTCTTGAGGGTGGCGTCCTCATACGGCCAGCGGACATCCTTGCTACCCCGTAGGAGGGTCTTGATGTTCCCGACCAACTTGCCACGCAGCATCTCAACGAACTCCGAGACCTGGGTGGGGTTCTCGAACTCGTACGCGCCGGGTGCGTCGGCGCGGGCACCACGCTTGACCTTGGTGGCGCGGAAGTACTCCGAGAGACTGAACGCGTCGGCGCCGACCTCGGTAGCGAGACCGGCGGTCTGGTCGGAGATCTGGTAGGCGTACATCTCCATGGTGGGGAGATCGGCGTACGGGCTGGGGTCAGGGCCGTCGTAGCCAGCCTTCGCGGCCTGCTCGTCAGTGTAGGTCCAGGAGTAGACCGCCTCGGGGGGAAATTCGCCGTCGCTCAGAGCCCGGAAGGGAGTGCCTGAGAGGTACAGGTAGTTGTCCGAACGCAGCCCGAGGTCGGCCTCGGTGACCCCGTCCCGCGGTTCCTCGATCTCGGCGAGTGCCCTCTCGACGGGGTCGTAGAGTTCTCGGCTGCTCTCGCGCCATGCGCCGAAGTGGTACTCGTCGAGGACGATGCAGTCCCAGGCGATGTCGTACAGCACCTGGTTGCGGTCTTTGACCGTGCCCTCGTCGGTGCGACCCATGACATCTTGGAAAGACGCGAACCAGACCAGCGGCTCGTCACCTGCGGCCAGCGCGGACATCGTCTCGGCGTCGGCATCGCGGTCGACAAAGTGCCAGCCGTCGAAGTTGACATGGATGGTCAGGTCGTCGCGCCACTGGGAGTGAACGGCGGGCTTGTAGGTCAGCACGAGGACCCTCTGCCAGCCCATCTCGCGCGCCAGCTCATAGGTGGAGAAGGTCTTGCCGAACCGCATCTTGGCGTTCCACAAGAACCGTGTCGCGCGTCCGGTCTTGCTCTTGGCGTTCGCGGTCAGGTAGCCAGCGGTCACAGCGACCGCCTGGTCTTGTTCGGGCCGCATCGGAAAGTCAAGTGTCCTGCCCGGCATCAGTGCCTGGCCGTGCCGGACGGCGACGATCGACGCCTTGACCTCATCTAGCGTGGCCTCGAACCACTCCCCTGCGTACCGGCGGACGCCCGCGTCTTTCAGGGCTCGGTGCACCGGCGCGTCGCCGAAGTAGGTGCCGTTCTCCCGCTTTGCCTCTTCGTCGAGGAGGACCTCGACGCCTTCGAGGTTGGGGAAGGAGGTGATCAGTTGCTCCCGGATCCGAACCATCGTGGGGCGGGTGGTGGTGCCGACCTTGATTCGACCGACTCCACTGACGGTGCCAGCCGGCGTCTCCCGCTCCCAAGGAATGTCTCTGTAACCGATGTGGGTGTACGCGTAGATCCGGCGCGGCGTGCTTGGGCTGGTGGCGACGTTCTCTTCGACGTCATCGACCAGCAGCCCCTCATCGACCATGTCGGCGGGCAGGTCCTCAACCGTCACGGGCTACTCCGCGGCCAGTTCGCAAATGTGGGACTCGATGAACTCGATCTCGGCCTCGCTCAGTCCGTAGCGCTCGTACAGATCGGCGTCGGTCCACACCCGGTCGAGCGAAACCTGCGGGATGAAGGCGTAGACGTCGCGGGCGGAGTCGTGGGTGGCCTTCCGTGCCGAGACTAGGAACCGGGCGAACCGGGTCCGCAGGTAGCTGGCCGCGTACTCGGCCTCCTGCCTGGTCGCGAACCTGCCAGCGACCACATAGGTTTCGGTGCATGCCTCGCCGGGGCCAGCGATGATCGGGCGCGGGAGGAACTGGCGTTCGATGGCGGCACTGGTGCCTTGGACGCGGGACATCAGCAACTTCCAGTCATCGACCCACGCGTTGTTGACGAGGATCTCCGAACGGTCGATCCAGGTGATCTTCTTGGAGCCGTACAACTTCACCGGATCCTTGATGCCACGCCTGGTTGCCCGTCCGTGGAAGTAGGTGCGAAACCCAAACGGCTTCATCGGTGACACGCGGGCAGCCCAGGTCGGCTCTGGCTTGCCCTTGACCCGATAGTCACGCACTTTCCGCAACGCCGAGACAGCACGGTTCCACCGCACCAGCACGTCCCATTCGCCCAGGTCGCGGGTCATCGGCTCGTACATCGGCTCGCCGTCCCACATGGTCTGCACAGTGCAGTCCCCGTCGTGGTCACGGTCCCACAAGAAGTAGGAGACACCGCCGCGGATCTTCACCCCAGGGAACGCGTCGTACAACTTCGGGTAGTCGACCAGTCGTCTGATGTGACGGTCCTGGAGCATCCGGCCACGGAACCCGTTCAGCCCCTTGCCGCCGTTGAACCAGCGCGACGGAGTGATCATCACCAGGTAGCGCGGGTTCATCTCGATAGCCTTCTCCACGAACTTGTGGAAGACCGGCGTCGCGGAGTTGTTATGGCCGCCGTCTTCGAGGTGGTAAGGCGGATTTCCGACGATGACGTCAAACTTCATGTCTTTCATCTCCTCCGTCGGGTAAGCGCCGTGGATGAAGGCGTAGGCATAATTCTCCCGCGAGTCACCGCGCTCGACCTTCTTCTTCGAGGCGCCGCAAGTCCTGCACCGCTTGCGGCGACCGCCTGGGCCGTAGTCGTGCTTGGCGGGGACGAAGGGAACGTTTCCCGCCGAGTCGTCGAACCTGAGCACGGACTCCGGTCCGGCTGCGTCTCGGCTGTAGTACAGGGAGCGCCGAGAAACCTCCCCGGTGATCTCGATGGTGGCGCAGCCGTAGAGCATGTTGCGGAAGATGTGCTCGCGGCGCTTCTCGAAGTCCGGCTCCCAGTCTTCCAGGCCGTCCAGCAACCGAGAGGCCGCCTCGCGCAGGAAGATCCCCGACTTCGAGAACGGGTCTACCCACACATAGTCCGGCCGTGCCCACACCTCCGCGGGCAGCAGGTTCAGCATCTGCTCGGCGAGGACGGGCGGCGTGGGCACGTTGGAGTTCGACAGCTGCGCGAGGCAGTCGAGGATGTCACGTTCTGGCCGACTGGGAGGCCCATCGTCGCGAGTCTCCGGCACGGCAGGATCAGTGGTCATGGCAGTCGTCATGGCAGTACTCCGGGATACGGGTCCGGGTGCTGTGTCAGCAGGCTGTAGTGGATCGGCTCGCGGTCGCGTCGACGCTCGATCTCGCGGATCCCGAACAGGTCTGGCTGCCCCGGGTCTTCACCTTCCTCCAGGTAAGTCCACTCGCGCAGGAAAAACCCAACTTTCGTGGGCCGGTAGTGAACCAAGGGGACCTTGTGCGGCTCGTTGAGCGAGTCGCCTACGACAATGTTGGACTCCAGGATGGCCTCGACCGCTAGTGCCAGCCCCTCGGTCGGGGCCACGGTGTTCATGTCCCGGTCGAGGTGAGAGGCGATCGCCGCCCGCAGGCGATCGCGAGACTCCATGACATTCTCGTAGTCGATGTCCACGCCGTAGATCGAGGCCAGACACCGGAGCACCCGGTGCTCATACTTCTCACCGCGACCGTAGCGACGGGTGGTGACCGTCGACAGCTTTCGATGCAGGATCTCTTCGAGAAAGTTGCCGGAACCGCATGCAGGCTCTAAGAACGTCCGATCATGGTTCCCCGGCGCCTCCGCACTCGGGAACATGTCCGAGACCATGTCGAGCATGGCTTGGACCTCACGCTCGTGGGTGTACACCTCGGCCAGGCTGCGGACCCGAGCTCGGGTCTTGATCTGCGGGCGCAGGATCCCCAGAAGTCGCCCAGACCCAGCCGATACCACCGCGCCGCCTCTCTCATGCCCAACCCTGCTCATCATGGCGGCAACGACCGACATTTTCGGCTCGGCTAGCCGGTGAGCCGCAAGAGACCAGCGGTCTCGAGGATAGGCGCAGGACACATCGCCCTTCTGAGGGGCCCCACCACCCAGGCTTGGCCGGTGACGCGAAGGCCCCGGGTTCGATGACGCTGCTTAGTTTGACGCGCGAGCCGGTCCGGCGCCGCGGCGTCGACGTCGTCCTGCGTGGTCATTCCTGGCCTCCCCACAGGAGGTCGAGGTCGGGTTCGTGGATGACGTCCAGGCGCTTGTCAGGGGCGTAGGCCGCGGGCTCGGGTATGACCAGGCTGCGGAGCTGTCGTTCGGTGGCGCTCTGCTGCTGAACCGGGGTGTCGTTGTCGTGTTTCATCGGGGTCCTCCTCAGCGGCTCGGGGCCGGGCGGTCGGTGCCGTGCTGTGTGCCCGGAATGTCGCGCTGGTGGCCGGCTGGCCTGGGGACGAAGGACTCGTCCAACTCGGCCGCGATCTCGCGCATCTGGGTCTGGTACCGGTCCCACTCGCGGGGGTGGATGCCGTTCTGCAGGGCCGAGGCGACGATGGCGGCCATGGAGTAGGGCCGGTCGGCGGGCACCTGGTCGAGGGCGCACCAGGCCTTGGCGCCATCGCCGTGCAGCCAGCTGGCGAAGCCGAGCATGGAGGCCGGCGCCGCGCGGACCTCGTCGGGGGCGCGTCGGGTGAGGTCGTTCCAGAGGGCCATGTGGGAGGTGTAGTTCTCCCTGCTCATGTCTTCCCACAGCGCGTCGCGGGTGCTGATCGTCTCCAGCGCGACGAGCATCCGTGCGCCGTCGACGTCGGAGATCCGGTTGCCGTCGGTGTGGAACTGCTCGAGCCGGTCCAGTGCCCAGTCCCGCTCGACGGCGGGAGTGCTGCCCGCGGCCGCGGCTCGGGCCGCGGGGATCAGCTGGGCGATCGGTTCACGGTCACCGACGATGGACGCGGCCAGTGAGGCCCGGCTGGCGGCCGGCTGGGCGGCGCCGGTCAGCACGGTCGCGGCCGCGATCCGCTCGGCGGTCGCTGGCGTCTGCAACCCGGTCTGGCCGGTGTTGAACTCGCGCCACCGCTCGCCGTCGGCCCACAGCCGGATGTGGGTGGTGATGCCCACGGTGTCGAGGTGGTTGGACAGATGCTGGCTGGCCAGCTCGGCGCTGCGGCGGTCCTCGGTGAAGCAGAGGATCGCCAGGCGCGAGCCGGGTCGGGCGTGGCGGGCGTAGGGGCCGCTGAGGGCGTCCCAGACCTCCTCGCGGTCGGCGGCCGTCTTCGGCAGGTCGACGCGGGTGATGGGCAGGCCCGGCCGGAAGGGTACGAGGACGATCGACTCCTCGGGCTTGAAACCGAGGACGTGCGGCACTGCGGCGAGCAGCTCGTCCGGGGACTGTACGACGAGATCCATTGGAACCTCCGCGCGGTCAGCTGGCCTGGGCGGGGCGGGCGGCGCGCTCGATGCGCGCGGAGACGTACTTGAGCGAGACGCCGACCTCGCCGAAGCGGTTGTCGACGACCACGACGTCCTTGGTGCGCTTCTCCCCGGTCTCCTTGTCCGGCCAGCTCGCGGCGCGCTCGAGGCCGTGGACGAAGATCGGGTCGCCGGAACCGCAGCTGTCGTGCACGTGCGTGGCGGCCGAGCCGAAGATCTGCACGTTGTGGGCGGTGGGCTCGTCGTTGACCCACTCCCCCTCGTCGTTCTGCACGCGCCGGTTGACCAGGACCCGGCAGCTGACGAACGGCTTGTTCTCGCGGGTGTAGAGCAGCTCGGGAGCCTCAGCCAGGTTGCCGGCGAAGGTGACGGTGGTGCACATGACTTCCTCCTAGGTGACTGCGAGACGTTCGGATCGGTCCCGCAGTCACCTAGGTCCCATCGGGGTCCGGCAGCGATCACTTCGGCCGAACTTGTTCGGATCCGCTCGTGCTCGCGCGGGGTTGCTCAGCAGGGCACGAGGTAGTCGAAGCGGTACTTGAAGACGACGACGCGGATCCCCTTGTAGGTGGTCCGCCTGACGCCGGAGAGGTGGTAGTCGCCAACCCTGCACTCCGAGCTGGCCAGGTGGTTGTTCAGCCGCCACCGCCGGTTCTTGAGCGCTCGGGAGGACTTCGTCGACGAGCCGCGCTTGACCAGGCAGCCGCGGAAGGTGTGCCGCATGCCGTCGAGGGCGTAGGAGGTGTCGAAGACACTGTCGGAGGCCCAGATGACCATCCGGCAACCCATGTCCTCGACCGGCTCGGCCGCGGCCGCGGGTGTGGCATGGGCCAGGCACAGTGCGGAGGCAAGGACGGCAGCGAGGGTAGCCAGGACGGCCCTGACAGATGCGCCGCAGCGATCGCGGCGGGGTGAGCTGGACATGCGTTCCTCCTCGGTTGGGGCGGGACGCAGGCCTGGCCCCGCGGTCACCTAGGTCCGCGAAGGAGTCCGGGGCGATCAACGAGGGCGCAAAGAAGCGCCCCGACCGGCTCTCGGGTACCGGATCGGGTCGCTGAGAAGCACGCTAGGCGACGGCACCGACGCAACCCTTGCCGGCGCCCGGCTGACCTACCGGGCCGTTCGGCGCCGCGGCGGCCGGTTGCTGAGCTTCTGCGGGGGCGGAGGCAGGTCGCGGCCCAGCCGCCGGCGGGCGTCCTCGGCCGCGGCGATCACCGCCTCCTGGGTGAACGCGGAGCGGGCGAGCATCCGGCCGAGCTCCTGGCGGTCGGCCACGAGTGCGTCTTCGACCGCCTCGATGGTCGAGGCCGGCAGGTCGTGCTTCTTGTTGAAGCTCTTGCGGGTCACGCTGACCAGGGCGGGATGGTTCTCGCCCGCGGCAGCGAGCTCGGCCCGCTGCTGTGGTGAGCGCCGGGCGTGCAGCTCGAGCGCCTGGGCGAGCCAGCCGACGAACGAGCCGGGCGAGTCGGCGGCGGTGTCCAGGTCGGCGACGTAGGCCGAGCGGGCGAGATCCCACACGCCGGGCTTCCAGTAGATCCCGACCGGGGTCGTGGTCTGGCTCCTCACCTGGCCACTCCCCTGGTCTCGGCCGCCGGCGTCGAGCTGCAGCGGCTAACACCAACGCCGCTGCATTCCCGGTCGGGGCCCTGCGCAGCCGTTCTCACCCTCGCTCGATTCCTTCCGTTCCAGCCAGCTACGAGGTGCAGCTGCGCCGCGCCGCCGCAGCGGAGTCCGCGCCCCGGTGACGCGGGGTTATACCCACCCTCACCGGGTGCCCACCTTTCCACAGGTCCGCCCTGTGGCCCGGTAGACGTCGGTCCCCGCTGGGAGACTTAGTCCTGTCAGTTCTTTCTATTCTACGCACGGAGGACCGCAGCATGACCGACACCATCCAGACCCCCGCCGACACCGCCGACGACGAGGCCACCACCGCCGTCCAGGCCGAGGAGTTCGCGCACCTCGACCCCGCCGACATCATCATCGGCACCAACGTCCGCACCGACCTGCGCCCCGACCACAAGGAGTTCCGCAAGTCGATCAAGGAGCGCGGCGTGCTGGAAGCCGTCACGGTCTACCGCAACGAGGACGGCCAGCACGTCCTGCTGCGCGGCCAGCGCCGCACCGTCACCGCTGCCGAGGTCGGCACCCCCACCGGCCTGATCCCGGCCCGCGTCGTGCCCCAGCCCGACGACGCCGACCGGATCGGTGACCAGATGGTCGAGAACATCCACCGCGCCGGGATGCGCGAGGCCGAGATCGTCGCAGGCGTGGAGCAGCTGGCCCTGCTCGGCGTGAGCGCCGCACAGATCGCCAAGCGCACCAGCATCGACCGCCCGACCGTGAACGCCGCCCTGGCCGTCACCAAGGCCGACCAGACCCGCAACCGGCTCGACTCCGGTGACCTGACGTTGGAGGAGGCCGCGATCTTCGCCGAGTTCGAGCACGACCCCGACGCCGTCCAGCGCCTGGAGAACACCAAGCAGTGGCGGCGCTCGCTCGCACACGAGGCCCAGCGGCTGCGCGACGAGGCAGCCGAGCGCGAGGCCGACGCCGCCGAGGTCGAGCGGTTGCGCGCCGAGGGCCTGCCGGCGCTGAGCGCCGAGGAGGTCGCGGAGGCCGACGAGGTGCTGCGCATCGAGTGGCTGGTCACCGCCGAGGACGAGCCGCTGCCCGAGGAGGAGTGGCCCAACGTTCCCGGCGCTCGCGTCCACGTCGTCAAGGAGTGGGTCTACCCCGAGGACGAGTACGACGAGGAGAGCCAGGACGGCACCGACGACGAGGCCGAGGACTACGAGCCCGCCGAGCCCTACCAGCAGTACGTGCCGGTCTGGGTCGTCACCGACCTCGACTCCTCCGGCCTGCGTCGTCGCGGCGGCGGGTCCGGCAGCACCACCACTGACAGCGGGGACGAGGGCGAGAGCGAGGAGGAGGCCGAGGCCCGGCGAGAGAAGCGCCGCCGCGTGATCGCCAACAACAAGGCGTGGGCGAGCGCGGAGACGGTGCGCCGGGAGTGGCTGGCGACGCTCGTTGCCCGCAAGACCGCCCCGAAGGGTGCCGAGGCCCTGATCTGCGAGGCCGTCGTCACCGGCCACCACTCGCTGAGCAAGGCCATGGACCACCGGCACCCGATGCTCTTCACGCTGCTCAGGATCGACGTCCCGACCGGCTACTACGGCGCTGGCCACGACGAGTGCCACAAGATCGCCACCAAGGCGAGCACGCCGAAGGCTCCGACCATGACCACGCTCGCCGCCGTCGTCGCGGCGTGGGAGGCCACGACCGGCAAGCACTCGTGGCGCAACCCGACCGCGTGGGACGCCCGCGTGCTCGGCGCGCTCGTGGAGTGGGGCTACCAGCCCAGCGAGGTCGAGCGGATCCTGCTCGGCGAGGAGCCGCAGTCGAGCACCGAGGACGACAGCGACGACGCCGAGGCCAGCGACAGCGCCGCCTGATCGGCTCCCCTCCCCCCGAGGGCGGTTCTCCCTGTGGAGAACCGCCCTCAGTGGAATAGAAACCATAGAATGAACTCAGTTCGTTTGATCCGCTACCCGGGAGGACCCCGACATGTCACACGAGATCGAGACCCACGGCACGCAGGCCGCAGCCGTCTTCGCCCGCAAGGACGCCTGGCACCGCCTGGGCACTACCGTCCGCGACCGCGCGTTCACCGCCGAGGAGGCCATGAGGCTCGGCGACCTGGGTGGCTGGGACGTCCGCAAGTTGCCGCTCACCACTGCCGAGGTCAGCGAGGGCGGCGTCACCGCGATCGAGGTCCCTGGCTTCGCCACGGTGCGGACCAACCCGTTCACCGGGGCACCCGAGGCGCTCGGCGTCGTCGGCGGCGGCTACACCCCGCTGCAGAACGAGGACCACGCCGAGTTCCTGAACCTGCTGGCCGACGAGTCGGGCGCGATCTTCGACACCGCCGGGTCGCTGCGCGGCGGTCGGCAGGTGTTCATCACGATGCAGCTGCCGGACTCGCTCACGGTCGGCGGCACCGACCGCGTCGACCTCAACATCGCCGCGCTCAACAGCCACGACGGGTCCAGCGCGTTCCGCATCCTCGTCACCCCGGTTCGCGTCGTGTGCGCGAACACCCAGAGCGCGGCCCTGCGCAACCACGAGTCGTCGTTCTCGATCCGGCACACCCGCAACGCCAAGGCCGCCGTGCAGGCCGCCCGCGACACGCTCGGGCTGACGTTCACCTACGTTGACGCGTTCCAGGTCGAGGCCGAGCGGCTGATCCAGCAGACCATGACCGACGCCGCGTTCGACGCCCTGATCGACGCCACGTTCGGCAAGACCGAAGGCAACGCGACCAAGCGAGTCCGCGAGACCGAGCGCCGTCGCCGCTCCCGGCTGCACTGGCTGTTCTCCGACGCCGAGACGCAGGCAGGCATCCGCGACACCGCGTGGGCCGGCTACCAGGCCGTGGCCGAGTACGTCGACCACTACGCCCCGGTCCGCACCAAGGGCGACGAGCACGCCGCCCGCGCCACGCGGGTTCTCACCAGCGATGACCCCGACCGGATCAAGCGCCGCGCCTGGACCGCGCTCGCCCCGGCCTGACCGTCACGCCAAGTTCCTCCGGTGGCGGGCTGAGACCCCGAGTCCGGGCCCGCCACCGGCCCAACCGAAGGAGGAGCCATGTCCAACACGACCACCCACACCGACCTCGCCACCGAACAGGTCCGCGCATGGGAACTCCGGCCCACCGACACGCTGGTCGACCCCGACACCGGCGTTGCGTTCCCTATCACCACCGTGACCGTGGATGAGCCCGGCCGCGCGGGACGCAAGGTCCACATCGCAGCCCTGGTCCTCGGCGGTCGCACCCTGCCGCTCAACCAGTTCGTCACCATCGCGAAGCGAGACAACACCCCGACCGCCGCAGCCGCCGACGTCGAGGCCAGCGCCGCCAAGGACCAGCACACCCTCAGCGAGACGGCCTGCGACCTGATCGTCATCGAGCACCGGCTGCGCGACGTACGCCGCTGGACCCCCGAGACCGCCCGCGCCCACCTGGACGCCGCCCTGTCCAGCGTCGCTATGGCTCTGGACGCCCTGCACGCCGAGTACGCCCACCGCACCACCGAACAGGAGCAGTCATGACCGAGCAGACCCAGCCGGACCCGACCGGCACCATGATCAGCGCGGACGACCAGCGCGCCATCCGCGTAGCCATGAACGCAGTTCCCTACGCGGCTGACCTTCGAGTGCCGATCCCGCCACGCGGAGACCTCAGCGCCCGCGACGTTGTCGCCTTCCTCGACGGCCTGCGGGAGGTGCTGACCGAGGTCGCCGCACAAGCCGACGATCAGCACCGGCGTCTGCTCACCATGGAGTCCGACGTGGCGGCGTTCCGCCGCCTCATCGGCACCGCACCCGCCGAGGTGAGCCCGTGAGCGCGCACATCGAGTGGCTGGCAGCCCGCGAGACCAGCGTCCAGGTGTTCACCCCCGGCGAGGACTGGGTGGGCGCCGGTGAGCACCGCCAGCCGGTCCTGACGCTGGCCGGTGACGACCTGGTAGCGATCCAGGGCACGCCCGCCGAGCTGCGGGCGCTGGCCGCCCGGATCACCGCCGTGGCAACCGCCGCATCCGGGCGGCTCGACCTCGCCGTCGCGACCGCGCGGGAGGACCAGCCAACATGAGCGACGACGCCACGCTCCGCGCCCTGGAGGAGCGCGCCACCCCCGGCCCGTGGACTCCGGCAGGTGACAAGATCCGCGCCACCGCCACCGACGCCCTGATCCCGGACAACATCCTCGTGGCCTACTACACCGGCCACGATCACCGGCTCGGCCTCAAGACCACCGGCCACGCCGCCGACGTGGAGTCCATGGCCGCCGCGCGCATCGCGCTGCTCGACCGGCTCGACCGGCTCGACCGCATCCGCGCTCTTCACGCCAAGTGGGGCGAGCAGTCGCCCGAGGATGCGGACGGCTACCTCGACCTGTGGGAGACGCTCGGTCGCCTCCTCGACGGCGAGCCAGCCTGACCAACAACCGCAAGGCCGCCCGCACCCTCGACGGCGCGGGCGGCCTTCTGCGTCTGACTGGTCACCACAGGGTCAGTTGCTCGCGCAGCAACTCCTGGAGCCGCGCGAGGTCGTCGGCTACGAGCTGCGGGTCCTCACGCGCCAGGTCTCGCAGTTCTCGCGCCCGCCGACGCGGCCCACGCGGGTCGGCCAGCGGGCTGTAGAGCAGTCGCCGCTGGACAGCCCACTCCTGCCGGTTCTTGCGTGCCGTCGAGACCACGACGTGTTCCGGTGCGATCCGCTGGCACAGAGGGTTGTGACAGCGGTGCCCGAGCAGCCGCGCCTCCGCGAGGGCGTCCACGCCGTGCATGACCGCGTACGCGAACCGGTGGGCGATTATCACCCGCCCCGGCGCGTACCAGAACCGGCCATGGCCACCGCCGTCGGTGCGCTCGCGCTCGGACCGGCCAGCCACGGCCCCGGTCCACCACAGGCACTCACTGCCGGGCACCGTGGCGACCTTCGCCCGGTAGCGCGTGATCACTGCCGGGTCCGCCAGCGCCGCCGCGACCGCCGCGAGGCCGGCGTCATCAAGCCGCCGAACCGGCACCCGCTCCCCCGTTCCCAGCCGCCGCGTCGGGCTCCCGCTCGACGGCAGCGCCGCCCTCAGCCTCCGCGCTGCCGTCCGGTGCGGCCAGTCGCCGCAGCCGCGTCGCCTCCCGCACGGTGATCGTCTCGCCGCACCACTCGACCGCCTCGCTCAGTGACAGCCCCTCGACCTCGGTCAACTCCCGCAGCGCATCCCCAGCGCGCTTCTCGGTCTCGGCCACCGCCGCGTCGCGCTCACCGATCGCGACCATGACCTGTTCGGCCAGGTCGATCACCCGGCGCTCGCGCTCCTCGCGCTCCTTGCGCCGCTTCCCGGCCATCTCCCGCGCCGTACGCCGCGCCTGCTGCTTGATCGTCTGCTGACTCATCCGGTCCTCACTCGTGTCGACATGGACTCTGAACAGTCACCTACGACAAATCCCGATCCCCGTGCGATCACCACCGGCCAAGAAACCTTCCGAATCCGCCAATCTCGACCCCAGCCAGCCCCGCCCACCTCAGCCAGTCCGAACCCGACGCCCGAGCCGTCACCCACGCCCCTCAGCGTCCCCCCAGATTTCCGCGACCTCCCACGTGCCACACACCTCTTGCATTCTCGGTCTGCCGAATAGAAAGAACACACCAGAAATCTGGCCGGAAGTGATCGCACAGCCCGCCCGCGCGCACGTAGGTGACCGTGACGATGAGCCTCCACAAGCTGACGGCGGGGTCGGGGTACGACTACCTGACCCGCCAGGTCGCAGCGATGGACGCCACCGACAAGGGCCACACCGGACTGGCGAGCTACTACACCGAGAAGGGCGAGACCCCCGGGGTGTGGCTCGGCTCCGGCATGGAGGGACTCGAGGGACTCGACGCCGGCGACATCGTCACCGCCGACCACATGCAGAGCCTGTTCGGCTCCGGTCACCACCCGCTGGCCACCCAGCAGACCAAGGACCTGGACCTGCGCATCGGCCGCCCAGCCGACGGGGGTGGCGTCGACCGGCCGACTGACGCGGACTACAAGACGGCCCGCCAGCTCGGCACGCCGTACAAGGTCTACGAGAACGACATCAGCCCGTTCCGGATCGAGGTCGCCAAGCGCATCGCGGCCCTCAACGAGGCCGCCGGCCTGCCGGGTGACTGGCCGGTCCCCGCGGCCGACCGGGCCAAGGTCCGCACCGAGGTCGGCACCGAGTTCTTCCGTGCTGAGCACGGCCGCGAACCCGCCGACGCACGCGAGCTGGCCGCCGCGATCGCCAAGCACTCCCGGCCGAAGACCAACGCGGTGGCCGGCTACGACCTGACCTTCTCCCCGGTCAAAAGCGTCTCGGTGCTATGGGCGATCGCCGATCCGAAGACCGCCGCAGTGATCGAGCGGGCCCACCAGGCGGCGATCAAGGACGCCCTAGGCTTCATCGAGTCCAAGGCCCTGTTCACCCGCCGGGCCACCGACGGCGTGCGCCAGGTCGACGTCCGCGGCCTGGTCGCCACCGCGTTCACCCACCGCGACTCCCGCGCCGGCGACCCCGATCTGCACACCCACGTCGCGGTGGCGAACAAGGTCCAGACCCTCGACGGCAAGTGGCTGGCCATCGACGGCCGGCCGCTGCACAAGGCGGTCGTCTCGGCCTCGGAGACCTACAACACCGCGCTCGAGCGGCACCTGGTCGACGCCCTCGGCGTGCGGTTCGAGGAGCGGCCCAACGAGGACGCCCGCAAGCGGCCGGTGCGCGAGATCGTCGGCGTCGACCCCGAGCTGAACCGCCGCTTCTCCAAGCGCCGCGCCAACGTCGAGGACCGCCGCAAGGTCCTCGCGGCCGCGTTCCAGGCCACCCACGGGCGGCCTCCCACACCGGTGGAGACGATCCAGCTGTCCCAGCAGGCGACGCTGGAGACCCGCGAGGCCAAGCACGAGCCGCGCTCGCTGGCCGAGCAGCGCGAGACCTGGAGCCGTGAGGCCATCGAGGTGCTGGGCACCCCGCAGCGGGTCAAGCAGATGGTCCACGGCGCACTGAACCCGAAGGGCGCAGCGCGGTCGCTAGCCGACTCGGCGTGGTTCGCCAAGACCACCGACCGGATCGTGGCGACGATGGAGGGAGGCCGCAGCACCTGGCAGTACTGGCACGTCTACGCCGAAGCCCAGCGGCAGGTCCGAGGCGCCAACGTGCCCACCAACCAGGTCACCCAGGTCGTCGACCTGCTCGTCAGCGAGGTCCTCGACGGCCGCTCGGTGAGCATGGCCCGCCCGTGGGACACCATCAGCGAACCGTCCGAGCTGCGGCGCGCGGACGGGGCCTCGGTCTACACCCAGAGCGGCGCCGAGCTGTTCACCTCGGGCAAGGTCCTGGCCGCCGAGCAGCGCCTGGTCGACGCCGCCGGCCGCCACGACGGGTACGCCGTCGAGGCATCCTCGGTCGACCTGGCGCTGCTCGAGTCGACCGCCAACGGCATCACCCTGAACGCCGGACAGGCCACGCTGGTCCGCGAGATGGCCACCTCCGGCGCCCGGCTCCAGCTGGCGATCGCGCCCGCCGGATCCGGCAAGACCACCGCGATGCGCGCCCTGGCCAGCGCCTGGACGGACGGCGGCGGCACCATCATCGGCTTGGCTCCCTCAGCGGCGGCCGCCGACGCCCTGCGCTCCCAGATCGACACCCAGACCGACACCCTGGCCAAGCTGACCCACTCCCTCGAGCAGGCCCGCGAGACCGGAGCCGCGATGCCCGCCTGGGTCGCCGGCATCGACTCCTCCACCCTCGTGGTCATCGACGAGGCGGGCATGGCCGACACCCTCTCGCTGGACACGGCGGTGTCCTACATCCTCGAGCGCGGCGGCAGCGTCCGCCTGATCGGCGACGACCAGCAGCTCTCCGCGATCGGCGCCGGCGGCGTGCTGCGCGACATCCGCGCCACCCATGGAGCACTGCAGCTGACCGAGCTCGTCCGGTTCAAGGACCCCGCCGAGGGCGCCGCCTCGCTCGCGCTGCGCGAGGGCAAGCCCGAGTCGCTCGGCTTCTACCTCGACCGCGACCGGGTCCACGTCGGCGACCTGGCCACCATGACCGAGGACGTCTTCGCGGCCTGGCAGGCCGACCGCGCCGAGGGTCTGGACTCGATCATGCTCGCCCCGACCCGCGACCTAGTCAGCGAGCTGAACCAGCAGGCCCGCGCCCACCGGCTCGAGGGGATCGACCCGGCCGACGTCGCCGCCACTGGCCCGGTTTGCCGGCTCGCCGACGGCAACGAGGCCTCGGTCGGCGAGCTGATCATCACCCGCGAGAACGACCGTCGCCTGCGGACCTCGGCCACCGACTGGGTCAAGAACGGCGACCGCTGGCACGTGCTGGAGATCCACGACGGCGGCGAGCTCACGGTCCAGCACACCCAGCACGGCCGCACCGTGCGGCTGCCCGCTGACTACGTCGCACGGTCCACCGAGCTCGGCTACGCGTGCACCGTGCACACCGCCCAGGGCGTCACCGCCGACACGATGCACGGCCTGGCCACCGGCAGCGAGTCGCGCCAGCAGCTCTACACGATGATGACCCGCGGCGCGGACGCCAACCACTTCTACCTCGAGGTCGTCGGCGACGGCGACCCGCACTCGGTGATCCACCCGACGCTGGTCCGGCCGCTCACGCCGACCGACATCCTCGAGTCGATGCTGGCGCGCGACGACACCCAGCGGTCCGCGACCAGCCTGCTGCGCGAGCAGGCCGACCCGGCCACCCGGCTCGGCGAGGCCTCCCAGCGCTACCTCGACAGTCTCTACGTCGCGGCCGAGGACCTGCTGCGCCACGACACGATCGCCGGCGCCGACGGCACCCCGGTCAACGTGGTCGACGCCCTGGACAACGCGGTCGAGACACTCGTCCCCGGCCTCTCGGAGGAGGCCGCCTGGCCGACCCTGCGGGCGCACCTGCTGCTGCTCGGTGCGGCAGGTGAGAACCCGGTCGACGCGCTCCGGGGTGCCGCCGGCGACCGGGAGCTGGAGAGCGCGCACGACCGCGCCGCAGTCCTCGACTGGCGCCTGGACGCCTCGGGGCTGCGCAACGCTGGCGCCGGCCCGCTGCCGTGGATGCCTGCGGTGCCGCCCCGGCTGGCCGACGATCCGCACTGGGGCGCCTACCTCGCTCAGCGCGCGCACCTGGTCACCGACCTCGCCGAGCAGGTCCGCGCGCGGGCGACCGACCATGCCGCGCTGCCGGCATGGGCCCAGAACGGCCTGCGGCCCGAGGCCGCCACGGTCGCCAACGTCGAGGTCTGGCGGGCCGCCATCCAGGTCCCGGTCGACGACCGGCGACCGACCGGTGCACCGCAGCTGCAGAGGGCCTCCGCGACCTGGCAGCGACGGCTCAACCGCGCCGTCACCGGCGACCACACGCCGGCGCTCAAGGAATGGCGCCAGCTGCTCTACTCGCTGGCCCCGCAGGTCCGCGACGACGAGTTCACCCCGCTGCTCGCCGAGCGGCTGGCCGCGATGTCCCGCGCGGGCGTCACCGCCCACGAGCTGCTGCGCACCGCCACCGCGGCCGACCACCCGGCCGGGCCGCTGCCCGACGAGCACGCCGCGGCGGCCGTGTGGTGGCGCATGGCCCGTCAGCTCACCCCGGCCGTGGCCTCCCAGATCGGCGACGGTTCCCACGGTGAGAGCGTCACCACCGAGTGGACTCCGCGACTCGCGGATCTGCTCGGTCCCGAGCGCGCCGCGAGCATCCAGGCCAGCACCTGGTGGCCCGCGCTGGTGTCGAACGTGGACCACGGCGTGCAGCGCGGCTGGCAGGTCGAGGCCTTGCTGGGTGCCGGCCGGGCGATGCCGAGCGACGGCTGGGAGGGCGTCGACGAGTGCCAGGCGCTGGTCTGGCGGACCTCCATCGCGCTGGAGACCGCTCCCGACGAGCACGCGCACGAGTACCACTTCGACGAGCCGCCGGCAGACCTGTGGGACGGGATCGAGCCGGACCCGGCGACGCTCGTCGACCACGCCACCGACACCGACTGGGCCGACTGGCCGCTCGCCGAGGACCGCGGCCCGTACGACGAGCACCTGGTCGACGCGCCCGCCGAGGCCCTGGTCGACGTCGACGCCGGCGACCTGGTCGACGTCGACGAGGACCAGTTCGTCGAGCCCGACCTGACTCTGGCCGCCTACATCCGCGACCTCGGCGGCAGCCGACTGGAGCCCACCGACGCCGACCTCCGGGTCATGTACCAGCGGGCCGAGGAGTGGCAGTCCTCCCCCGTCACGCGGGAGCGCATGCTCGAGATCAACGACATGGCACAGGCCTTCTTCGAGGCCCGGTTCACCGACTCGTGGGGCCGCGACTACCTCACCGGACGGTTCGGCATCGACCTCGCCGGCGACGAGCGGTTCCGTCCCGGTCAGGCGCCAGCCGGGTGGACCAACCTGGTCGACCACCTGCGCGGCGGCGGTGTCAGTGACGCCGAGATGGTGGCCACCGGCGTCGCCACCGAGGCCAGCACCGGTCGCCTCATCGACCGGTTCCGCGACCGCGTGATGTTCCCGGTGATCCACCAGGGCGAAGTGCTCGGCTTCGTCGGCCGCCGCCGGCCCGACCTCACCGACGCCGACAAGGGCGGCCCGAAGTACCTCAACACAGCCGACACCCCGCTCTTCCACAAGGGCGCCCAGCTATTCGGTGTCGTCGACGAACTGCTCGCCGAGGGTGCGGTCCCAGTGATCGTCGAGGGCCCGATGGACGCCGTGGCGGTCACGATCGCCAGCCACGGCCTCTACCTCGGCGTAGCGCCGCTCGGCACGTCGCTGACCGATGAGCAGGCCGCCCAGCTGGCTGCCGTCGGCCGCGACCCGATCGTGGCCACCGACGCCGACCTCGCTGGCCAGGTCGCGGCCGAGCGGGACTTCTGGATGCTCACCCCGCACGGCCTCGACCCCGGCTTCGCGCGGTTCCCCGACGGCCTCGACCCCGCCGACCTGCTCGCCCAGCGCGGGCCCGCCGCGCTCACTGCCGCGGTGGCCAGCGGCCAGCCCGCCTTCCGCTCGCTCGGTGACCAGTTGCTCACCGAGCGGCTGGACAACCTCGCCCCGGAGCAGGCACATCTGGCCGCCATGCGGGTCATCTCGGCACGTCCCAGCCGCGCCTGGGAGCCGGGCGTCAACCAGGTCCGGGCCCGGCTGCAGTTCTCCCAGTTGCAGGCGCGGCGGGACCTGCGCGACGCGATCAAGACCTGGGATGCCGACCCGCGGAAGGCGGCACTGGCCGAGCTCCACAAGAGCAGCGAGGTTCGCGCACGGCTCTCGGCCGCGGCCGAGAAGACCCCGGCCGAGCGGTGGGCCACCTTGGCTCGCGAGCTCGACCCGCGGCTGCTCGAGCAGGGCGACTGGCCGGCCACCGCCGCGATGCTGCAGCAGGCCCACGAGCAGGGTCACGACGTCGGCGCCGCCACGCGCGGCCTGGTCGCTGAGAAGCCCCTGGGCGACAGCCCTGCGCGTGACCTGCGCTACCGGATCGTGTCCCGCCTCGAGATCCCGATCGACACCGGCGAAGGCACCCCGGCGCCGACCCAGTCGCCGGGCGTGGCACGAGATCGGCAGGACGTGAACCGTCCGCGGCCGCCCGGCCGCGGTACCCCTCGCCGCTGACCCGCTCCGGAAGCCCGCAGGCTGGCGTCACGGTAAGACCAGCTGCACGAGCCTGTGGTCGCGGTGACAGCGGCCTCCGCAGCCGGTCTCGTCGATCAACGTCTTGGCCTCCAATGCACTATCAGCCGTCTGGTGCAGGGACACGGCTCCGTGCCGGTACCTGACAGGCCCAGAAGGTCTGCACGCCACCAACGCGATAGCTCCTTCGCCGGAGACCCACGGAGCGTCGTTCCAGATGCACTTCGCCATCGTCAGAAAGGTCCTGTGCTTACGTGAGCAATTGTGCTGCCGCCAAACTGGTCCCAGATCGGTTGGAGTCACGATCGTCATCCTCACGCAGCGAAGAAGCCAGGGTCTACCCAGGCCGCAGCCGACCGGATGGACTACGTCGGCTGCCAGCCGCTGAACGGGCCAACGAGGTCGGCCCGGCTGCTACCAGAGGTGTTTCGCCGCCGCGTTCGAGAAGTCACCTAAGGCGACGGCGCATGGCTGCGAGCCGCGCCTGCGGCTCGGGGTGGGTTGCGAACCACCGCCGCTCCAGCCGCGACCACGCGGGGCCGCCGTCGGGCGTCGGCCACGCCAGGCTTTTCTCGTAGAACCGCATCAGCTCCGCGGCTGCGTCCAGGTCGCGAGTCAGGTCGATGGCGAAGAGATCGGCGGCAGCCTCCTCGCGCCGGTCGAAGGTGAAGCGGAGACCGAGAAACGCCACGGTCGCACTCATCGTGGCCAGCAACGAGGGGCCGGCCAGCTGGGGCGAGGCCACAAGAGCAGCTGCAGTGAGACCAGCGCCTGCCAAAACGAGGAGTAGGTAACCGACCAGCCACGAGTACCGCGCCGCCGCCGAACTGCGCTCGCGGCGGATGACGTGGCCGAGCTCGTGGGCGGCCAGGCTCTGCACCGCGCCGACGCTGAGGCCGGTGAGCGCGGCCCGCGCGAACACCACGGTGGGGGGACGACCAGCCCGGAAGCGGGTCACCGCGAGACCACCATCGCCCGCGGTCGCATCGGCTTCCCCGGCGACCGGGGCGCCCAGGATCGCAACGACGTCGGTTGCCGGAGGCGGGACGTTCGCGACTGCGGCGACCGCGGCCATCGCCGCGGCGGCCCGCTGCTGCAGCATGACTTCGACCGGGGGCTGGTTTGCCCACTGGTGCGCCAGCTGACCGACCAGGCGAGCAGGACCTTGGCAAGCGCCACGATCAACAGAACGGCTCCGCCGAGGTAGGCGATAGCCACCACGATGAGGAGCGCTGAGGTCAGCTGATCCAGCATCAGTTCTACGCCTGGGTGGTCAACGGGGCGAGAACGCTCAGAATGGCTCTCCCACAACGAAGCGGTGTGTGACTACCCGCTGGCAGGGTTTCCGTTCTCTCAGCGGCGTTCTGACGCCGTCTTGAGCCCGTCGTGCCCACTTCATGGCGATGCAGCGGGCGCGAGCTCCACGCCTGGGGTCGTCGACGTCGACGGGATTGCGCGGTCCTCGGCCACTCGGCCGCGGGCGGCTGTCGCAGGCTCCTCGAGGTCCTCGGTCGCCCCGACCATCTGACGCTGCTCCTCTGTGCTCGGTACGCCGTAGCGGCGATCGGCCATCGCCTCGACCTGTGCAACGGCGTTCCACACGTCCTCACCCGAGCCGTGGGAGTAGCAGGCGTTGACGTGTTCGCGCGCGTGGCCGAGCTCCTTCTTGCTTGAGCGCGGGTGCTCGCCGAGAGCCTTGAGGGCGCGCTGGGCTCGGCGGATGGCCTCGGAGCGTTCGTTCATATGCATCACTCGCGGGGTCCCTTCTCGGTGCGGGTGCGCGGCTGAGCGCCGCCCAGCTCGTCGTCGTGGATCTCGCCGGTGTCGAGGTCGACGAGGCCGAGCCGCGGTGGACCGTCCGGCGACTTTTCGTGTGCCCGCCGGTTGACGGGCAGAGCGTCGATGTCTTGGGCAAACGTGTTCTCGCGGCGCTGTCGGCTGCCGTCTGCCAGGTGCTCGCTGTGGCGCGGCTTGGCCGGCCAGCTCTTGTGCTCGTCGTCGCAGTGGGTGCGCAGCCTGTTGCGCATCCGGTCGGTGAACGCCGGAAGGCAGTAGCGGTGCCACTCCTCGAGCGCGTCGCTGGTCATCGCCAGGCCGGCCCGCCGGCGCTGGTCGGCAAGGACGGCGATCTCGTGGACCAGGTGCGGGTGCAGAGGCCAGCAGCTGGGGATGAGCCCGGAGACGTCCCAGGTGTACTCGCGGTTGAGCCAGATCACGACGTCCTCGAGCCACTCCCACAGGTCGTGACGCAGCTCGGGGTCCAGGCAGGTTGCCGGCTCCCAGGGCCGCGACAGCAGCCCGTGGTTGCCGAGGGCCTTCTTCTCCTCCTCGGTGCCGTTGATGGCGATGTGGAGCTCGCGGTAGGCGAGCCGGACGTGGTCCCCGGGGACGGGGAACGGGAAGACCATCAGCGTGGGTGCCGTCCGGCGGGTCTGCTGCTCGGTGGTCACAGTTCACTCCTTGCGTGGTCGGTCTCGTCGTCGACGAAGCCGAGACGGCGTGCCTCGACGAGCGCCGCGGTGGCTCGGGCCTCGGGGGTGATGACCATGCGCCGGTCGATGGTGAGGCGCTCGCGCAGCGCCCGCTGGTCGGCCAGCAGGCGTTCCCCTGCCTTGCCTTCGACGCAGCGGTGCAGCTTGGCGATGATCGGCTTGCCGTTCTCGGCGACGACCAGAGCTTGGCGTTCGGGCAGTTGCCGGACCTCCTCGGGCCGCATGATCGGGATGTCGTCGCCGGAGAAGCTGCGCCCACCGCCACTGGCTCCGCCGGTGGAGTGGGTGACCCGCCCGATGCGGACCGTTCCGAGGAGGTCGGAGATCTCCTGGTTGAAGGCGACGTCCTTGGAGCCGCCGAACATCACCAGGGCGTTGGTGAGGCCGAGCAGTGCTCGGGCCTCGTGCTCACCGAAGATGCTGGTCAGCTGGGGCCGAGTCTGGGCGGCCCAAATGAACGACAGCCCCAGGGCGCGCTCGTTGGCCATTCGGGTACGGAGGGTCGGAAGCGGCGCGGTCGACGGCAGCTCGTCGAGCACCGAGACCAGGGGCGGGCACAGCCGGCCGCCCCACGGGGAGCTGTTGGCCAGCAGCAGGCCGGTGTCCAAGACGTGCTCGGCCACGGCGGTCATCAGCGGGCTGGCCGAGGCGTAGGGGTCTTCGCGGCCGAGCAGGTAGATGGTGCCGCGTCGACGGATCACGTCGGCGAGGTCGGTGGCGGGACGTCCGGGGCTGGGAATGCAGCGGCGGCGGATGTCGGCCTGGAAGAACAGCGAGACCGCCTGCTGCACCGTGGTGACGGTGTTGCCGGCGGTGCGGTCGTCACCGTTCAGCGCACCGTGCAGGAGGCCGTGCCAGAACGGCTCAGCGTGCGGGTGCCGCCGCAAGATCTCCATCGGCTGGGTGGCTGCGGTGGGGTTGGCGACCCACTGCAGCACGTCCTCGAGCGTCCTACCGGTCAGCGCCGCGGCGTGGAAGTAGCCCTGCAGCACCTTCGCGGACTCGGCGGCGTAGAACCGCGCAGCATCGTCGCCGGTGCCGCCGGTGATCGCGCCCTTGACGGTGCCGGCGGTGAAAGCCTTGGCGCGCCGCTCGGCGACCTTGGGGTCCACGCAGCCGGCGATCGGGTCCCAGATCAGCTCGTCGACGACGCCCTCGGCCAGTCCGAAGGGGTCGAGCACCACGCAGGGCCGGTCGTCGCGGGAACGCTCGGTGAGGCTGAGCAGCAGGTCCTCGACCTTCGTCAGTGTCACCAGGGCGGCACCCGGAGCGCCGAGCAGCGCAGGGGTGAGCAGGTCGAGGGTCTTGCCGGATCCCTGCGGGCCGATTACGCCGGCGGTGCGGTCCCACGGCACCCACAGCTCGCCGCCTCGCGGCTCGTGGGCATCACCGATGCGCCAGCCCACGTCCCAGGGGTCGAACCTCAGCTTCATCGCGCCACCTCGAGAACGGTGTCCCCGCTCGGGGCGAGGCAGCGACGGCAGATCACCGCACGGCCGTGGCGTTCTTCTGCTCGGCGACCGAGGAGCGGGAAAGAGGCGTCGGACAGCAGGTCGCGCGCCTCGCAGAGGAGTTCCACCTGGCCGGCAGCCACGTAGTAGTGGCGCTCGACGAGGACCGGCCGGTGTCCGCGGCGGCGACAGCTGATGCCGCTCCGACGGCGGCCGCAGGTGCGAAGTGACGGGTTCCCGTGCAGTGGGGTCTCGTTGCTCATCGGTCTTCCTTCGTTCGGCGGCCGTCCAGGAGCCACGGGCTGAGGCCGTGGCCCAGCTGCGGGCCGGGTTGTTCGGTGAGGTCGCCGGCGGTGCGCTGGACCGGTGCCGGTGTCGCGGCGGCGTGCTTGCCGTAGAGGTCCGGGCGGACGATGCCGGCGACCTTGCGGAGCCGGGTGACGCCGAGCAGCTTCTCGGCCTCGGCTGCGGTCGCCATGCCTCGCATGCGGCCCGGGCCCCAGCGCTGGTAGGCCCGCGCGCCGAGCCAGATGGTCGCGGTGAGCAGCGCGACCTCGGCCAGGGCGAGGCTGACCCAGACCAGGCCGCTACCAGCCAGACCGTCGGACGTGGGGCTCGGCAGCCCGGCGTCGGCGTGTCCGCCGAGGACGCCAGGAAGGCTGGTCCAGAAGGCGGTGCCGATGGGTGAGGGGAACGCGCCGGCGTTGGCGTCGGGCCATGTCCATCCGGCGCCGGCGAGCAGATTGGCGACTGATCGTCCGAGCTGGATGCCGATGACACTGACGAACAGGGTCGCCAAGGCCACCGCTACGGGGATCTCCCAGGTCCACGGGTAGGGGTCTCGTCGTCGCTCACGCTGCATCGGTCTCGCCACCTCCAGGCGGTCGTGGGTCGTTGGGCCTCGCTGGTCACCTATGTGCCGTCAGTGCTCCGGTGCGATCACACGGCGCGGCTCGGGCGTGATGCGTTCTCTGCGAGCCAAGCCGAGGGATCGACGTTGTCGGGGCCGTAGATGAAGCCGTTCTTGAGGTGGACCTCGAAGTGGAGGTGGCAGCCGGAGACGTTGCCCTCCTTGCCGATCTGGCCGATCGGCTCGCCGGCTGCGACGGTCTGGCCGCGGCTGACGCTGACGGTCGCCATGTGGGCGTACCACGTGGTCAGGGACCCGGCGCCGGTGGTGACCTTGACCAGCTGCGGCCCAGCCCAGGAACGCTGGGTGGTGTCGATCTCGATGGTGCCGGCGTGGGCGGCGTAGACGGTGGTTCCGCAGGGTGCGGAGAAGTCGGTGCCGGTGTGCCACTTGGACCAGTACGCGCCGGTCTCGTGCCAGTTGTGGTTGTCGGTTCCGACGTACTGCGCGCGCACCGGATAGACGACCTCGTCGCAGGAGGCGCCCTCGAGGCCGACCGGCTGGACGGAGGCGCCGGGCTTGACGTTGATGTGAACATGGTCGAGGTGGTTCTCGGTAGCGCTCCCCCGATCCTCCATCGGCCGCCAGCCCTCGCCTGCGCGGGCGACCGACCAGATCCGCTGGTACCAGATGATGTAGTCGATGCCGAGCTTCTGGGCATTGGCCTTGGCGTAGGCGGCGAGACGGTCGCCCTGCGCGCGGGCCGCCGCGCTGAGTGGCACCATGAAGTCGGCCGCGAGCCCGGCCGGGTGGCCGTTGGGGTCGGTGGCGCTCTCGCGGTAGCCGCCGACGGTCTTGATGTCGAACATGGGGCCGAGGATGTTGACCAGCTGGGTCAGCTGCGGCTTGACCGGGCCGAGGTTGTACTTGGCCTTCGCGGTGTCGGAGTCGACTGCGCACCCAGCGCTGCTGCTGGCGGTGGTGGCGGTCACCAGCGGGTGGTCAGCGATCTTGCTGGCCTGGGTGCTGGTGTCGACCGCGGCGCTGGCCCAGGTGAGGTTCGCGCCGTAGACGTGGTCGATCGGCGCGTCCTGCTTGGGCTTCTTGCAGGGGTCGGCAGAGCCGCCGAAGGCGTTGCTCAGCTCAGGGGTCAGTGCGCAGTGCGAGGAGTTGTTGCCGTCCTTGCCGTCGTTGAAGTCGCCCAGGATCACCGCAGGGGTGCCGGTGCCGGCGAGCTCGGTCATCGTGGCCAGCTGGCGGCGCAGCGCCTCCTGGCGGTGCCCGGCGGCGTTTCCTTGAGTGTTGGCCGGGTTGTGGATGCTCCAGACCCAGATCACCTGCCCGGTGGTCGTCGAGGTCAGCTGCACCAGGGGCATGCCGACGTCCTTGCCGCCGAAGTACGGGATGTCGACGAGGCGCCCGTCGGTCTGCTCCCACTCGTTGCGGTCCCAGATCACCCGGTTCTGTGCCTTCCCGCTGGCCGGGTAGATCCCCCACTTGGCCGCGTACTGGTTCTCCAGCGCCTGAGCCTGCGGGCCATGCACCTCCTGGAGGCCGGCGATCGTGACGCCAGCGTTCTCGATCGTGCGCATGGCGCCGGGCAGTCGCTTGTCCCAGGTGTCGTACCCGGGCCGCTCCCCCGGCTTGTCGGTGTGGCCGGCGCCGAGCAGGTTGAGGGTGCCGACGGTGATGGGGTTGACGGTCTCGCCCTGGCAGTTGGCGACGTTCGTGGTGGAGCCGTCGTCGGGCAGGTCCGGCAGGTCGCCGCCGAGCAGATCGGTGATGTCGCCGGCGACGTCCTCCCACTGGGCGTAGGCGTCGGGGTAGCCCGAGTCCTGGACGGCCTGCACGGCCTGGGTGAGCGGCATGTTCTGCCAGCCGGGGATGTCGAGGAGGCCGGGGTTGCCGGTGTGCTGGGCCTGGCCGAAGAACGCGCGGGCCGCGAGGACGGGGTTGGTGATCTCGGCCCGGCTTCCCCAGCCGGCCGAGGGGCGCTGCTGGAACAGGCCGCCGGAGTCGCGGTCACCTCCGGTGAGGTTGACCAGCTTGGACTCCTGGATCGCGGCGGCGATCGCGATCTGCAGCCCGTAGCGGGGAATCTCGAGGTCGCGGGCGACCTGGGCGATGGTGATCGCGTTGCGGGCCTGCTCGGCGGTCATGGTCGGGTAGTTGGACGCGAACCGCAGCCGCATCAGCTGGGCGAGCACGTCGCCGGCCGGCGGCTCGGCGGACGTCCGGGCGGTGGTCGCCGCGGGCACGATCCCGTCGGTCGTGGTGGTGGTCTCAGGCGCGCTCTCCGGGCCGGCTCCGTTCATCGCGATGCGAGCCGAGAGCCAGTGGTGATCCGACACCATCGTGCCGTCCCAGCCCTGCTCGAGACGGGCGCCCTGGTGGTGCGGGAAGAAGATGAAGTCGACGCCGTGGTTGTGCCATCCGTAGCCGGCGGCCTTCATCTTCGCGGCCGCCGTCCAGGGGATGTCGGTGTAGGAGGCCTGGGTGTTCATGTCGCCGCCGATCAGCACCGGACCGTGGGCGGCCAGCGAGTTGCGCAGCTGCAGCAGGATGTCCATTCCGGCGCCGTACTGCTGGGGCCGGGTCAGCGGCGGGTTGCCGTGCTGCTTCGGCCAACGGTGCGGGTTGGTCATGTGGTGGGTGGAGACCACCGAGACCACGGAGCCGTCGGCGCGGCGCAGCATCACCCATGTCGCGAAGCGGCCCCACGTGACCGGACGCCCGTCGTAGAATGTCTTGTCGTCGTCGACGAGCTGGACCCGGCCGCCGTTGACCTTCGTCCAGGTCGAGCTCTTCCAGAGCACGACGTTGCCCATGGCCTGCTCGGTGCCGGTGCCGGCCGGGGCTGCCACCCGGAAGGCCGAGTAGCCCGGCGTGGCGGCTTCGATCTGCTCCAGGCTCCAGCCGCTGGCCTCGTTGAGTGTGACGAACTCGGGGTTCTGGGACAGGACCTTGGGCATGGAGGCCCGGAACCCGTCGAGGCCGGAGCGGCGCGGGATGTTGGCCTGCGCCATGGTGATCTTGCCGTT
Source organism: Nocardioides candidus (assembly GCF_041321175.1). Classification (NCBI taxonomy): domain Bacteria; kingdom Bacillati; phylum Actinomycetota; class Actinomycetes; order Propionibacteriales; family Nocardioidaceae; genus Nocardioides; species Nocardioides candidus. The sequence goes on from NZ_JBGGWC010000003.1 coordinate 303,214, forward strand.
GACCGGGCCGCCCACCGGGCCGTCGATGGCTCCGAGGTCACCGAGCTCGGTAGGCACGGTGCCTTGGCTGCTCTGGGTGCGGCACTCGGCGGCCGCGGTGGTCGTCATCACCACCATCAGCGTCACGAGGAACGGCAGCCCCATGAAGATGATCAGGACGGGCAGTCCCGCGAGCAGCAGCTTCTTCATGACAGGTCAGTCCCGAGGTCGCGCGCGCTCAGGCGGCGGATTCGATGGCCTCGTTGGTGTAGTAGAGCTTCTTCTCCAGCGGGTGGAGCACCGTTTGGACCTTGTAGGTGGCGTCGCCGATGCACCACAGGGCGCGGCCCTTGTCCTGCATGGCCCACCCGGAGACGAGGTCCTGGGCGATCGGGCCGAGCCCGAGCATGGAGTCGAGCTCGCGGGCGACACGGGGCTTCTGGGCACCGAGGATCTTGATGTCGGCCAGCTCGAGGAGGTCCTTGGCGATCATCGCGGCCTGGGAGTCGGCGTCGCCGACCGAGAGCAGGTCGGAGGGCTTGTGGAGGTTGCAGAACTGGATGTCGCCGCCCTTGCCGGCCATGCCGCGTGAGAGGCGCAGGTCGGCGTCGAAGCTCGCCACTGCGGCGGTTCCGAGGCGCATCTGCTTCCAGACCTCGTCGCGCACCACGATGCGCAGGTCGCCTGGCTCGGCGATCTCCCGCAGACCACGCCCCCAGGAGTTCATGCACAGCAGCGCGATGCCCACGGCCTCATCGCCCAGGCCGTCGAGCCGGGAGAGGCTGAACGATTGGATCGGGGCCCGCCAGTCGACCTCGATGTTGGTGAAGTCGTCGAAGAGGCCGGCGAGGGTGCCGGTGACCAGCTCGCCGAGCGCGTTGCGCAGCAGCCGGGTCTCGTCGAGGAACTGGCGGGTGTTCGCGTACTCGCAGGCCCGGACGAGCTCCTCGGTGGGGTTGCGCAGCAGGTCCCACAGCCGCGGGATGGTCGTCTCCTGCAGGACGCTGTTGCCGGCGGCGTAGCCGGTGAGGATCGCCAGCGCGTTGCGCACGACGTCGCTCTCGTCGGGGCCGAACGGCACCCGGCGCTCGTCGTCGATCTTCATGCTGCCGACCAGGCCTCGGACCAGGACGAGCCACCGCTTGAAGATGATCGTGGCGCGGCGCTGCGCCTCCTCGCCCGAGAGCTTCTCCCACCCGTCGCCGAGCGGCCCCATGGACAGCGGGTTGACCCGGGCCCAGAAGCCGGGGGCGATGACGAAGGGTTCGACACCGAGCGCGCGGCACAGCGACTCGTACTCGTCCTTGACGTCGCCAGTGACCAGGGTGCGGTAGCCGAACGGCATCATCCGGGTGCAGAACGCCTTGGTGGTGCCGGACTTGCCACTTCCCGGCTTGGCGAACTGGAAGATGTTGGGGTTGGTCGCAGGTACGTCGTCGCGCAGCACCCAACCGAACGGGTCGCAGTAGAAGCTGCCGCCGGAGAGCTGGTCGACGCCCATCTGGGCGCCCGTCGGGGGCAGGGCGGGAGCGGAGACGAAGGGCCAGAACACCGGGGCCTGGTCGCTGGTCATCCGCCAGGCCATCGCCGGGGCGGTGGCGGCGGCCCAGCCTCGGCCGCGGCGGGTGGCACCGCGGCGCGGCGCGTAGCGGAAGAGCCGGGGCTCCTTGGCCTCCGGGGCGAGCGTGGGGATCGTGGGCAGGTCGTGCCCGAAGTCGGAGAGAAGGGCAGCCATGTCGCGGCCGCCACGGCGGTTCCGGCGGGTGGTGGTCATCAGGCGTCTCCGCTCCGGGTCAGGCTCGTGCCGAGGGGGATGGTGGACGCGGCGAACCCGACGTCCTGGGCGAGGTCGAGGCGCAGCGGTGCGAACCCGGCGCGTCGGACCGAGGCGTCCAGGCGGCGCCCGAACTCGGTGATCCGCATCGACTTTGGGACGGTGACCGTGCACACGCCGTAGGGCCGGGTCAGCGAGTTGCCGCGGGCCAGCTTGGCGTCCAGGCCGCGGGCCTTGTGGGCTTCGTCGCGCTGCTTGGCGCGGGTCTTGCGGCCGAGCTTCTCGTTCATCCCCTCGGCCAGGTCGGCGGCCCACTCGGCGTTGCCGGACTGCCGGTCGGCCTTGGTCTGGGAAACGATCGGGTACGCGACGACGAACGATCGCCGCTCACCGAACTCGCTGGGGGTGAGGATCGGTGCCAGGGCACCCATCGCGACGCCGCGGGTCGGCAGCTTGATGGTGGAGCTGACCGAGTTCCAGGCGTCGTGGCTGTAGTGCCGCACTGCGGCGTCGGCACCCGAGGGGCCGGCCATCGCCCACGGGACGTCGGCGTTGACGCTTGGGTCCTTCTCCCGCAGCGAGAGGGCCTCGACGATGCCGGCGCGGTCGCCGGGGGCGAATCCGGTCCGGCAGGCCAGCGCGAGCTCGGGGCTGGTGAGCCAGCGCACCGTCGTCATCCCCATCGGGCCGCGCAGCTGGGCCTCGATCTCGGCCATGAGCAGGTAGAGCTCGCGGCAGCGGCCCTCGAAGCCGCCCCCGGACTCTCTGGCCGACCTCGCGATCCGCGTCTCCGGGACCAGGATCGTCACGAACTGCTCGGTGCGCACCGATGCCTGGGTGAGGCCGTGGGCCAGGTCGCTGTTGACGACCTCCGACAGCTCCGGGGCGTTGGGGCGGCGGTGGCGGTGGACCCACAGGTCGCGCTCGGCGCCGTCCTCGGGGACGGTGCGCACCATGAAGAGGATCTCGTCGACCTTCTCTGTGCGACCGGCGACGTCGAGCAGCCCGGCCAGGGCCTCGCCGTAGCGGGCGCGCTCTTCGGTGTCCTTCATGCCGATGCCGGGGTGCACGATCGAGGCCGTGACCGCCCAGGTCTTCATGGCGTGGTCCTCGATGATCGCTACGCGCTGCAGCTGCGAGCCGTGCGGCGGGCCGTCGTGGATCTGGACGCCCTGGAGGACCCCGGGCAGGTCCGGGGTGTCGACGTCGTCGCCGCGGCCTTGGGTGGCCTTGGCACGGAACGAGGTCCAGCCGAACAGGCCGCCGACGGCGTACATCGTCGAGGCGAACACCCAGCCGGTGGCCGAGCGGCCGCGCACCGGGATCACGGTGATGGCCAGCAGGAACACCCAGACCAGGGCGAACAGAAACGCGGAGAACCACGCTCCGCGGCTGATTGCCCAGAACGCCGGCAGGCTGGCCAGCGCCAGGAACATCAGCTGGCCTCCGGAGAGGCCGAAGAACCAGCCGATGCGGTCGCGCTGGTAGTCGGCGTAGGTGGTCATCGTCGGCTTCCCTTCTGGCCAGTGAGGTCGGTGGGTGTCGATCGGCGCTCGAGGTGGGGCGGTCGGCGCATCGGTTACACCGCCACCGGTGTGATGCCGCCAGCTGCCGCGCCGGCGCCGCCGGCACCTCCTGCTGCTCCCCCGCCGCCGGCGGCCGGGGTCTTGGGAGCGGCGTCAGCTCCTCCGCCGCCCTGGCCGCCGGGTCCGCCGCCGAGTTCGCCGCCGGTCGGCAGCGTCGGCGGGGTGGGCGGCGCAGGAGGCGTGGGCGGGGTCGGCATCGACGAGTCCTCGTCGCTCTGGTCGCCGTTCTGCGACCCGGGGTGGGTCCCGCCCTGGCCGCCGGGCTGGCCACCGGACTGCCGTCCACCCAGGCCGCTGAAGTCGGGGCCGTAGATGCTCTGGCCGACACCGGCCTGGTTGGACTCGTCCGACATCAGCGAGGTCGCCTTCGCGCCGGCGGAGTTGATCCAGCCCATGCCGGTCGACAGGGCCTGGCCGACCGGGCCGAAGCTGCCTAGGGCGCCCTGGGTCGACTTGCTAAACCGGTCGCCGGTCGAGGCTTCGGCGCTCTGCTCGCCCGAGGAGCGGCCGTTGGCGTCGGTGCTCGACGCAGCCGACGAGCCGCCACCTGCGCCGCCGCCGCTGAGCAGGCCCTGGAGGCCGCCCTGGATGGCCATGCCCTGGCGGAACGACGCGCCACTGGGGGTGCCGGGGTCGACGAAGGCCAGGAGCTTGAACAGGGACAGCGGGGCAACGACGCTGATCAGGATCGTCATCACGGCCGGCAGCGCGGTGCCGAACGCCTTGGCGGTGTCCTCGGCCAGGTGAGCGGCGACTCCGTTGGCGAACTGCACGCCGATGCCCAGCACCATCACCATCAGCACCGGGGTGAACGCCGCGGCGTGGAACCAGCGCAGCGACTTCCAAAACCAGGAGCGGGTGAACTCCGAGACCAGGCCGGCGGCCGCGAGCGGCCCGGTGGCGGTGAGCACCAGCAGGGACGCCGCACGTGCCAGGTAGACCAGGACGTGCCCGATGGCGGCCAGCCACAGGAGGATTCCGAGGAAGGCAAGAGCGGTGGCCACGCCGGCGTCGGTGATGTCGTCGATGCCGAGTCCGCCGAGCGGGTCCCAGTCGGGCCAGGTCTGCACCTTGAGCAGCGACTTCATCAGCGCCTTGGTCAGCGCCCCGCAGGCCGCGATGATCATGACGCAGTACCCGAACCAGCAGGCGCACACCAAGACGAACTGGCCGGACCCGATGAAGGCCCGGGCGAGGCTCTTGCCCTCGCGCTTGAAGGCCGCGGCGCCGAGCTGGATCATCGCCAAGATGACCACCAGGGCCAGCGCCAGCCACAGGGTGAAGGCGTAGACGTCCTTGCCCGGGCCGTCGGCGCTCAGGTCCGGAGTCAAGAACAGCTCACTGAACGTGAGCACGATGCGCAGCACGAACAGGCCGGAGTTCCAGATCGCGAGCATGGCCGCGGTCCAGGCGTCGGCCGCGGCCTTGGCGATGACGTCGCCGATGGCCTCGAACGGGTTGGGGATGTCGGCCAGCCCGGGGATGCCGCCGCCGAAGAGGTCACCGACGTTCGGCAGACCGGGAATCCCGGGCAGCCCAGGGACGCCCGGAAGCCCGGGCAGTCCGCCGATGTTGCCGCAGATCGCGTCGAGGATCCCGCAGCCGTCGGGGAGAAGATCTCCCGCGCCGTCGAGAAGGTCGCCGGCACCGTCCTTCACATCGCCGGCGGCGTCCTTGCCGCAATCGATCGGGTCCTTGGCGCAGTCGACGGCGTCGCCGCCGAGATCGCACAGGGCGTCGGGCCCCGGGCAGCCCATCTTGAGCTTGCGGGCCGGCCAAGTGCCGCTGGTCGCCACCGGGGCGACTGGAGCGAGGTGCGTCGTGCTGGCGGCCGGCTCGCCGGCCGCTGCGGCGGGAGGCTGGAGGGTTGAGGCAGCACCGAGGACCGTGGTGAGCACCAGGAGCGCCAGGGCGGCGATGCCGAGTCGGCTCGCCCCGCGCACGGCGGTGATGACGGTGCTCACTGGGGAGCTCCGTTGATCCGGATCCAGCCGGCCTTCTCGAACTCGGGGGTGCCGGGCGCCACCGCCTGCGGCTGGCCCTCCGAGACCAGGTGCTCGATGTCCGCTTCGCTGCCCTGGACCAGTCGCCAGTCACCGTCGAGCCACCGCATCAGCTGGGTGCCGGCGTAGAGGCTGTCCTTAACCTGGCCGCCGGCTGTGGTGAGGGTGACGTAGCTGAGCAGGTTCACCGCGTAGTAGCCGGTGTCGAGCTCCTCGAGGGTGTAGGCGACCGGGGTGACGGCGTACGACGCGGGGGCGGGCACGTCGCCCTCCTTCGCGACGCCGGCCTGCTGGCGGCGCAGCGCGACCGCGGCGCGGGAGCGCTCCTCGAAGACGGCCTTGTCCTCGGGGTTGGCGTAGAGGCGGGCGACGGTGACGGCCTGGTCGTAGTCGAACCCGAGCTGTGCCTTGGCCAGCTCGACCTGCAGCGCCACGGCGCCCAGGTCGGTGGCCGGAAATCCGGTCGGGTAGCCGTCGACCTGGTCGTCGCCGATCGGGATCACGACGCCGTCGACCGGCGCGGTGTCCGGTGCGACCTGCTCGACCGATGCGTTCTCGACCGTCTGGCTCGAGTTGCCCCCGCCGGTGGCGTCGGGGCCGCCGGAGTCGTCGTCGGCCCGGGTGCGAGCACCGAGCCAGACGACGGTGGCCACCACGCAGGCGATCGCCACCAGGATGCCGATGCGCACCAGGGTTGCCCGCGAGTCGTCGTTGCCGGTCGTCAGGTTCTTCATCAGTGGTCCCCTTCGATGTGGTCAGGGTCAGTGGTGTCGTCGGTCGACCAGGTGCGCCAGCCGGCCTCGTGGGCCAGCTGCGTGCCGGGCCAGGTCGCGGGGGCGGGTGCGGGCGGGGCGCCGGGGGCGACCATCCAGCGGCCGCCGACCCACTGCATGCGCTCGCAGTGGGCGAAGGCGATTTGGCCTTCCTGCTTGTAGGAGGCAGTGACCTTCATCAGGACGCAGACGGTGGTCCAGTCGGGCCCGTCGGTGCCCTTCACGAGCGCGGCGGCCGGCTCGAGGGAGACCCAGGAGCTGGGGTCCTTGACCTCGCCCATTCCCGTGCTGGTCAAGAAGGCCCGGACGCTGGCGGTGATCCACCACTCCTCGGCGCGGACCCCGCCGGGCAGGGCCCAGGCGTTGTAGACCTCCGCCGCCGTGGTCAGGCTCATCGACTGCAGCACCGCGAGGTCGACCTGCGCGAGCTGGCCGATCGCGCCCTCGGGGGTGTGCGGGAACCCGGTCATCACGAACGCCGGTCCGTTCACACCGTTGCCAGCCGGGACCTTGATGACGGGCGCCTTGGCGCTGGTGGTCTCGGCCGGGAAGGCGGCGCTCTCGGGAACCGCCAGCATCGGCTCGGCCGCTACCTCGTCGCGGTGCACGGCACCTTGGGCCACCGTCGACCGATCGGTCTCGCCGGTGGCGACGTCGGTGTTGGCGCTGGCTTCCTCGCCGATCCCGGCGACGGCCAGGTAGACCGCGTAGGCGAGGCCACCGAGCAGGAGCACAGCCACGACGACGGCGGCGACCAGGATTCCGAGCAGGCGGCGCCGGCCCCACTCCGTGGCGCCTTCGGCCTTCTTCGTGGCTGCGCGCCGCATCAGATGCAGCCCTTGCCGAGGATCCCGTTGAGCATGCCGGGCAGGACCAGGTAGGCGATCGCGCAGGCGAACACGACCACCACCGAGATCACCCCGACCTTGGAGGCGTGCGGCAGGGAGAACACGCGGCCGGCGATGATCGCGCCGATGGCGATCACGATGCCGAGGCCAAACAGGACGATGACGCCCCAAAGCACGTAGCTGGTGATCTCGTTGGTGGGTCCGACGGCACCCGGCGGCGCCTTCGGGCAGACCTGGGCGGCCATCGGGAGGAGAGCGGTCATGACGTCCATGGGTGGACTTCCTTTCTGGGTTTGCTGACCCGGTGCGGGTCAGGCGCTTTCGCTGGTGTCGGTGAGCAGGTGGGCGGGCTCGAGCAGCTGACGGGCTGCCGAGATGAGGGGGGCCGGGACGGGCCGGGAGTCCAGGCCGTTGACCGCTAGCTCGCGGTCCTCGGGGATCTCCACGCACCGGTCCGCGACCAGGACGCGACGTACGGCGGGGCCGCCGGCGTGCTCGAGGCCCCGGGGCCACTTCGTGCGGCGCGGCCCACGCACGGCGAGGGCGATCTGCTCGGGCTGCCAGTGGTTAGCCAGCAGCTCGAGCGCGACCGAGGCGCGGCGCATCCCGGAGACGGTGGCGGTGGTGACCAGGACGATCTGGTCGGCGGTGCGGACGGCCTCGGCGAGCCAGCAGTCGGTGGCCAGCAGCTGACCGGCTTCCCAGCCGACGTCGAGGATCGTCAGCTGGGTCTCGTTCTCTGCGTCGATCGGCAGCGGGATCTCGTCGACGCCGGCGAGGACCTCGCTGGCCCGCTCGAGCAGGACGTGGTCGCGCTTGCCCTGACGCCAGTCGGTCGGGTGAAGGCCGAGCTCGGCGGTACTTGCCGCGGCGAGACCAGAGGCGGTGACCGAGCAGCACTCGATCACCCTGACCGGGGCGGCGGCGGCCAGGCCGGCTGCCAGGGCGATGGTGCTGGCTCCCACCGACCCGGCGCATCCGAACACGGCGATGGTGTGCTCCCCCACGGCTGGCGACCAGCCTCCCGCGGCGGCGGTGCCGCGGCCGCGGGGTCCCTTGCCGGTGCCGGCGCCGGCGCCGGCGCGGAACTCGCCGGCGTTCACGGCGTCCCAGGCTCGCTTGAGCTCGTCGACGCCGACCGGGCGGCTCGAGGTCTGGGTGCTCACTTGGCCTCCCCGATACCGCCGCGGCGGAACTTGAGCGCGGCACGGACCTCAGCCGGTGTCAGGCTTGCCAGCTCTGCCTTGGCGGCCTGGACTTCGTGCAGTTGGGCGACGCAGCCGGTGAGCTGCTCGATCGCCTCGATCTCGCGACCGGCGATCGCGAACAGCTCGGCGATCTTCTCCGGCGTCCGGCACTCGCCGTCGTCCTGGGTGTTTGTCATGGGCTTCACCACCTCCAGTCGCCTATGTGTCGTGGGGCGGTGGGAGCGATCACGATTGCGGTCATTCGTCATGGCCGAACTTCCTCGGGACGGCCGCGGCGAGGGCGCGCATGCTGCGCGAGCCGTGGCGACGGACGGTTGCCTCGGACACCCCGACCCGCGGCGCGACCCGGCTGGACACCTCGTTGCTGAGCAGGCCGCCGTAGCCGCGAGCGAGGTTGCGGGTCTCGACTCGGTCGGCCTCGTCGACCAGGCACAGCAGCAGGTACCGGTCGGCCGGGCTGATCACCTGGTTCTCGCAGGCCCACGCCAACAGCTCGAGGAGCTCCTCGGTAGCCGACGGCTCCTCCTGCTCGGGACCGGCGTCGGCGAGGATCTCGGGACGGTGGAACAGGGCGCCGGCAACCCGTTCGGTCGGCATCGCGGCGGCGCTCCACGCTCCTGCGTCGCCGTCGGCCAAGTCGCCGGACGAGAAGGACTCCACGAGGGTGGTGTTCGCCCACGTGCGGTCGGCCCGGGAGACGTAGAAGAAGTCACCGACCTCGCGGAGGACGCCGACGCGGGTGTTGATCAGGATGTTCGCGGCAACCTTGCGCAGCCGGCGCCACTTGAAGGTCCGGACCTCGATCCACAGCTGGGAGGCCACGAGCTCGTCGATCCGCTCGACGGCCGACCAGGAGCCTGCCGCGACGGGCTGGCTGTCGCGAAAGACCTCGCGGGGAGGGAGGGTGCTCAGCCAGCCGGCCAGCCGACACGCGCCGGGCAGTAGGCACTTGGCGAGCGCGGCCGCAGCGGCGATGTCGTCGCCGCCATCGGGAGCCGCCAGCATGGCCAGCGCCAAGAGGACCTCGTCAGAGGCTGCGCTGCCCACCGAGGGCAGCCAGGCCCGGAGGTCCTCGAACTCCTCGACGACTCCAAGCCGTGGATCCGCGGCCACCCAGGCCGGCCACTTCTGGCGGGCCTGGTCGAGCAGTTCGCTGTTGTCGTCGAGGCCGAGCTGGTCACCCACACTCATCGCACTCGCTCCTTTCGTCCGTGGCTGTGCACGGCAGAAAGGTCGCGAGCGGGCGTCCCCGCATCCGTCCCCCAAACCCCTGATTTGGAGGGGGACACAGAGGGGGGACGCGCGTTTCCGCAGGTCAGAGGGCGTCCCCCCGAAAGTTGCAGAAACTTCTTGACCAGGGTGGCGCGAGGCCTGTTGTCGAGATGCAGCGAACGTTGAACAACTCGAATCTTGTTCAAAGAGCACTGGGCCGCTGGACTTAACGCGGCCGACATTCGCGACACGCGGACCAGCAAGTTCGGGGCATTGCGTCGAACGACAGCCCCCGGGTTGCCCAACGCCGCCCAACGCCCGGGGGGGTCACGCGTACGACGTGCCTGGCGTTACCAGGCGAAGTGCCGGCCTCGACTACCTGCCAGAACTAGCATTCGAGATCCGAGGGCCCTCGAGGGGTTGAGAATGGAACCACAACAACAGGCATCAAAGGCCGAGGCGCCCAGTGTCGGCCCGGACCTCGCTGCGGTGTACCTGGAGCACCGCGAAACCATGTACCGCGTCGCCTTCGGCATGCTGCGCACCGATCGGCACAACCGGGCCGAGGACGTGATCGGTGAGGTGATGATGTCGATGGTCAAGAACCCACCACGCCAGGAGGTGCGCAACTGGGAGGCGTTCTTGGTCCGAGCGGTCCAGAACAAGATCCGGGACCTGTGGAAGTCGGCCGCGCACCGTCACGAACAGCTCGTGATCGACGAGGCCACCCCCCTCGAGGACGAGCGGCACGGCGGCGACCAGGTCGAAGACGACCCCGCTTCCGGTGTCGTTGAGCTGATCGGACGTCACCACAGGGTGCAGACCGTGCAGGATGCGCTGGTCGAACTGGAGGCATGGGACCACCAGGCGGCCCACGTTCTGTGGCAGTGCGCGGGGCTGGAGCGGTCCTCCCAGGAGGTCGCCGACGAGCTCGGGGTGTCCAGCTCCCGGGTCAGGCAGATCTCGGCGAAGGCGAGGAAGGAATTGATCAAGATCTTGGGGGCGAAGGAGGTGGACCTATGAACGAAGAGACCGACCGACTGCTGGAGCAACTGCTGGAAGAACCACCTGGCCCGCGGCGCGAGCAGATGCTCATGCGACTCGACGGCGACCAGCGCGAGCAGATCCGGGCGCTGCTCGATGCCGGCGACCTGGTGTGGGAGGCAGCACACACCGCCCCTCCCCTGGAGGAGGATCCCGTCGCCGCGATGCTGGGCGTGGTGCCGGACCCCGGCTTCCAGCTCGACGCCGCCGCTCTCGTGCGCGCCTGCAAGGCAAGCAGCGTCAAGCCCACGGCGTTGGCGGCCCGACTGAGTGCACGCGGGTGGCAGGTGGACACCGCCGACGTGTTCCGGTGGCAAACACGTGCCGCGCCGGACGTTCCCCCGGCGCTGATCAAGGCGATCGCCGAAGAGGTGCGCATCGACCCTGATCGTCTGGTTGCAAAGGCTGAGCCGAAGCCAAACACGCTCCGCGCGGTGGCCGAGGATGTCGCAGCAACACCACGCTTTCGTGACCTCGCCCAGCGGTTCGCGCAGATCCAACGGATGTCCCCAACCATGGCGGTATCGGCCCTGCGGTCACGGATGCTGGCCACGGTTCACCGTGGAGACGAGCCCGACAAGGAGCAGATGCTGGCGTCGGTGGAGGAGCTCGTCCGCGCCCTGGAGGCGAACCAGGGCCAATGAGAACGATCGAGGAGTGCGTCGAGGCCGCCCTCGCGGTTCTCACGCCGCAAGTTCGGGTCGGATTCGCCGCCGACCCGATCACGGTGCTCCGCGACGGACTTGACCTGAAGGTCCAGCAGGCCCCGCACCTCGCGCAGCGACGCGGTGATGGCGGGGCCTGCGACGGCGTCTCCTTCCTCCAGGACCGGGTGATTCTCTTTGCGCCCACTCCCTACAGCCGCCGGGAGAACTTCACCCTGGCCCACGAACTGGGCCACTGGCTGGTGACCCAGACCCCGCCGGTCTACGACTGGCTCTTCGAGCAGCCTGACCCGAACCAGGAGCTCGAGACGGTCTGCGACGGCATCGCCCAACGGCTGCTGTTGACCCAGTCGTCCATCGACCAGGTCGTCCAGGCCGGGCCCGTGCAGGCCCGGCACGTCCTCGACCTCTATGAGCACAGCAACGCCAGCATCCCCGCGTGTGCGATCGCCCTCGCCGCGCGACTGCCAGGGCTCGGCGCCGTGGTGATCGTCGAACACCCCGGCCCCCCGGATCCGGCAGTCGTGGCCTACGCGAGCATCCGCCCAGACCCGGAACGGGGCTGGCCCAAGGTCTACCCGTGGCCCGGACAGGACGTCCCGGCTGGCCACCCGCTCCACCACGTTCGCGCGGGCGGATCCATCCGGAGGCGCAGCTTCTGGGCGATGCCGTGGGGCGAGCGGGCCGACATCTACCTCGACGCCGTCGAGGTCCGCGGACGGTGGATCGCCGTGCTCGCCGACACTGACCTGTGGGGCGCCGAAAGGTTCCACCCCAACATGGCGCGTGAGTTCGATCAGCGGCCAGAACGCGAGATCCACTGCTGCGGGCAGACTCAGAAGGTCCGTGGATACCCGTGCCCGACCTGCGACGAGGCGCACTGCCCGGAGTGTGGAAAGTGTCGCTGCGAGCGCCAGCAGGACGAGCTGATCATGTGTGCTGGCGGCTGTTTCTTGATGTTCCGCCCGAACCTGCTCGTCAACGGCCTGTGCGAGGAGTGCCGCTAACAGGCTTCGCCTCCGCCTCGACTACCTGCTGAGAGGACGCCGGGACCGCCCCGACGGCTCTCGGGCAGGAGACGACACCACAGATGGCGAAGAACACCGGCAAGGGCCACCGCGTCGGCGCGGTCAAGGGACGCAGCGAGTTCAAGGTCAAGGGCACCTGGTTCAAGCGGGACTCGAAGACTGGCCGGATCCTCAACGGCAGCCCGCAGCAGCACAAGGGCGTCCGCAACGAGAAGTAGACCAGCCTCACCCCCGCACCACCGTGCCCTACGACATCACCCATGCGTACGAGCAATCAACCACGAGCAAGTCAGCGAGGAGAACAGTCATGACCAACGACAAGAAGCCGCCCCAAACCATCACCTTCACCGTCGATAACGTCGAGTTCACGGTGAGCGAGAAGCACCAGACCGCCGGCGCCATCCTCACCCTCGCGGGCCTGGACCCGGCGATGTACGACCTGGCCAAGCTGCACGGCGATGGTGAGGCGTTCAAGGACGACCAGCAGGTCATCGTCCAGGACGGCGACGACTTCGTCACGGTGCGCGCCAGCGCCCCGGTGGCCTGAGGAGGCCGGGATGGAGCATGGAATCGACGCCATGGTGAGGTGCCTGGAAGCGCTCGGCGCAGCACCCGTGCTCCGTCACGGTTTACTCACCTACACCCTCACTCCCACCCACGGTGCCCGCGCCGGCCAGCCGGTCGAGAGCGGCGTGGCCGAGTCCGAGGCGCAGCTGTGGCCAGCGACCCCGCCCCACTGGGTGCACCTCCCAGCCGACGTCACCATCCCGGCGTCGAACACCGGGGCCTCGCCTCACCCCGGCTGGGTCGGTCACTCCCGCGACATCAAGGGCTGGGCGCAGGAGATCAACCACGGCATGGCCTGGCTCTCCCACGTGCGCAGCGTGATCGCCGGAGCTACCGCATGACCCCGCGGCGTTTCTCGGTCGCGATGACCAAGGCATTCGACGAGACCCTGACGCGGCACCTGCTCCGCTCCGACGGCGAAGAGGACCTCTGCCTGGCCATGTACGCACCTTCCACGGGTGCCGAGCGCGACACGGCGCTGCTCCGCGACGCGTGCCTTCCCCTCGAGGGAGAGCGGAAGGTCCACGGCAACGCCAGCGTCACCGGCCGGTACGTCCTGCGAGTCGCACGCCAAGCCCGCAACCTCGGTCTGGGCGTGGTGATCCTCCACTCCCACCCAGGCGGCCGCGGTTGGCAGGAGCTCAGCGACCTCGACGCCGACGCCGAGGCGTCCTATGCCCAACTGGTCGAGCAGGTCACCGGCCAGCCGTTGGTCGGAGTAACCCTCGCCGGCAAGGACCACACGTGGTCGGCCCGCCGCTGGAGTGCCGCCGGAAGCGCCGTGGACCACGTCGACGCCGAGAGTGTCCGGGTCCTGGGCGCACGGCTCGAGGTCAGCTGGAACGACCGGTTGGTCCCGGTCCCAGCCCCGATGCCCAGCCAGCTGCGCACCGTCTCGGCATGGGGCGAGCGCCCGCAGGCCGACATGGCGCGTCTGCGTGTCCTGGTGGTCGGTGCCGGCAGCGTGGGTATAGACGTGGCTATCCGGCTGGCCGCGACCGGGATCGAGAAGGTCGCGGTGATGGACTTCGACGTCGTCAAGGAGGTGAACCGCGACCGCCTGGTCGCCGCGACCCGCCGTGACGCCCGGCTCCGGGTCCCCAAGGTCGACGTCGCCGAGCGAGCGTGCCGCAGCGCGGCGACCGCCGCCTCCTTCGAGTTCGGCCGCCACCAGCTCGACGTCACCAGCACCCGGGGCCAGAGCACGGTTCTGGACTACGACGTGATCTTCTCCTGCGTCGACCGGCCATGGCCCAGGGCCGTCCTCAACCAGATCGCGTACACCGACCTGATCCCGGTCATCGACGGCGGGATCGGGATCGACACCTTCGAGACCGGGCAGATGCGTAACGCCACAGTCCGCACCCACATCGTCCGACCCGGCCGTCCCTGCCTGCAGTGCAACGGCCAGCTCGATCCCGCGCAAGTCGCCCGAGACCGACTCGGGTTGTTCGATGACCCGACCTACATCGAGAGGTCCGGCCAGCCCGTGCCCGGGAAGCAGAACGTGGCGATGCTGTCGGCCTCGGTCATGGCCTCGCAGCTGGCACTGTTCGTCTCGCTCGTGGTGGCACCGTCGAAGTTCGGCGAGCCCGGACCGCTCCGCTTCAGCCTGACCACCCACCGACTCGAGCACGTTCAGACCACCACCAGCCCCGCCTGCGTCTACGAGAAGCTCGTGGCCCACGGGGACCAGCGGATCCCCTTGGCGCAGACCGTCGCCGACGCCCCCACCAACGGGTCGATGGCGGTCAGGGCGGTGGTCGGCCTGGTAGCGCGCTACGTCGTCGCGTTGATCAGGTGGACGAGTCGCCGCTAGAGGCCGACGACGGGGACGGCGGGCGCTCCGTGTCCTGCCGCGCTGGGACCTCCTCGACAACCTCCTCGGGGGCCGACGGGACGATCTGTGCGCTGATGCTGATAAGGCCGCAGATCGGCGCACCTACTTTGACGGCCACCCTGGATGGCACTCACTTCATCAACGATCGGACCGGAACGTCGGTCAATCTTCGCTGCATCTCGACACCTGTTTGTCGAGATGCGCCGAACATTTCCAACCGCGACGCACCTACCTCCACAACACCGAACCGGTAGGGATTCGCTCCGCGGCAGCGCCCTGGTGACAGGCGGACGGGTGACCGCGCGGTTCGACCACGCCGTGTCGCTGCGCGTTGCTACCTTGAGCCGTCCGTCGAACAGTGGAGTCGTCCGTGAAGCACCAGCTGCAGTTGTTGAGCCCCGGTGCCTTTCAGTCGATGGCCGCTGCGCTGGCGATCGCCGAGTTCGGCCCAGGTGTCCAGGTCATGGGCGCTGGCAAGGACGGCGGCCGCGATCTGTACTTCGAGGGCAACCTGAAGTTCGCCTCAGCACTCGAGTCCTCAGCAGACACCTTCAGCGGTTACACCGTCTTCCAGGTCAAGCACCACGAAAAGATCTCCGACTCGGAGACCACCAATGCCTCGTGGTTGTGGGGAGAGGTCAAGAAGGAACTCGACGCCTGGGCTGAGTGGGATAAGAAGGACCCGCGCGATCCCCTGCCCGATCAGCTCGTCTTCATCACCAACGTCGCACTCACGCCCGTTCAGAACGCGGGCGGCCACGACGCCATCCGCAAGAACATCAGGGCCTACCGCGACAGGCTCAACGACCCCAGCCGCGACATCGACGATCAGGATGCAATTCTCGATAGGGTCCAGCGGCGCAAGCGGATCGCGCACATCAAGACGATCCGATTCTGGGACGGCAACCAGCTCGATGCTCTGTTGAGCACGCAGGACGGCGTGCGCCGCCGGTTCGACGCCTTCTTGACTGCCAGCGACGTCTTCACCTTCATCTCTGAGCTCACGGGCAACATCGCCGTTAAGGACAGCGAACCGGTTCTGCTCGACCAGGCACGCACCGAACTCCTCTCCGACGGGCTGGTGTACTTCGACGACGCCGGTGACCGCGAAAACCGCGGCATCCCGGTGCACGAGGTCGCCATCGATCTCCCCGTGACCTTCCCGGGCGGAGGCCACAGGAGCACCGTGCTGCGGCATGTCTTCGAGCGGGGAGACAACCTCCTAGCCCGAGACATCACAGCTGTGGACGGGCCGCGCCACATCGTCCTCACCGGCCAGCCGGGCAACGGGAAGACCACGATCTCCAAGCTGATCGTGCAGGCATACCGGGTTGCAGCGCTCAAAGGCTCCACGGCACTAGCGGCCAACCACGACACCGTGATCACCGGGACCGAGGACGTGCTGCGGAGGCTGGGGCACCAACTCCCGCGGCACCGGCGCTGGCCGCTGCGCATCGACCTCGCCGACTACGCGGAGGAACGAGGCCACAAGCTCGACGAATCGCTGATGCGATACGTGGCCGAACACATCAGCAAGAAGTCGAACCATGGCACCGTCACTCCCGCCACGCTGACCTCCTGGCTGCGCGCTTGGCCCTGGCTAGTCGTATTCGATGGCCTGGACGAGGTCACCGAGCCAGAGACGCGGCGCACGGTGATCGAGCGCGTCGTGGAGTTCGTCAACAACGCAGAGGGGGACCGATGCGACCTACTTGCCGTCATCACGACCCGCCCGGTTGGCTACACCGAAAACATCGACCCGACGTCGTTCGAAACCGTCGGACTCGACGACCTGACACCCGCTGAGGCCGTCGCCTTTGGAACTAAGGCCGCCCAAGTACGCCTTAGCGGCGACGAGGAGCGGATCGGCAAGGTCGTCACGGCCCTTCGGAACGCTGCGCAGGATGAGAACCTCGTCAAACTGCTGCGGACGCCGCTGCAGGTCCTCATCCTCTCGATCATCGTCGACGGCGCCGGGACCATCGCACCAGACCGGTATAGCCTGTTCTGGAGCTATTACGACACCGTCGTACGACGAGAGCGCAACAAACCGACGATGGTCCGCACGCTCCTGACCAAGTACGAGCCGTTCATCCACCAGCTTCACGAGCGCGCCGGCTTCGTGCTTCAACAGCGCAGCGAGACGGCCGACCACTCCACGGCCGTCCTAACAGAGCCGGAGCTGCGCGAAATCGTCTGGCACATCCTCAACGACGCCGAGTTCAAGCCCGACGGGCACCACTCCGACGTCCTGGACTCGATCATTAGGTCTGCGACACAGCGACTGGTCCTGATCGCGCCCCGGAACGACGGCTTCGGTTTCGACGTGCGTTCACTCCAAGAACTCATGGCGGCCCGGCGAATCAGCGACGCGCCCCTTGAGACCCTGATCAACCGGCTACGTCTCCTGGCCCCCAGCCCACATTGGCGCAACACCTGGTTGTTCGCGACAGGAAAGATGTTCGCGGAACCTCGCGCCCACGAACACCAGGCCGTGGTCGAGCTCATCGAGACGGTCGACCAGGAAGCTCCCGAACGATTCGGGTCGCATCTACCGATCGGCCCCGAGGTAGCTCTCGACGTCCTCGACGACGGTATGGCGCGCGCATGGCCGAACTGGAGCCGCCGCATCTTGGCTCACGGGCTCCACGTACTGGATGCGCCCTCTGCGTTCAACCTGGACCGGTCGCTACGCATCCTTCTGCGCTACGCCGACAGTGGTGCCGAACAACGAGACGCAGTAGCGCGAATGATGCGTGAGGGCCTCACAGCCACCGCAAACCGTCTGACGGTCGCCAGCGCGGCCGAGATGGTGTCCGCCATCGAGCACGATCTGCAGGTCAACGAGCGCACACTGGGACTCGGCTTGGTCCTGAACCAGCTGGCCAGCACTCCCCACCCCTGTCCGCCGGGCGTGGACTGGACCGCCTTCGACGACGAGCTCGACACCAGCCCCCACCCCGCCGCTCTCGACCCTGTCATCCGTGGCGCTGCCGCCGCGATGAAGGCAATCAAGGACGAGGTCTTCGTCGAGCAGCACGAAGCCGACCTCATCGCCTGCCTGAACATCCCCGAGGCGGCAGCAGTACTGAGCGCAGCTGTCGCTCACGTGCTCCCCGGCGACGTGTCACTGTTCCTCCAACTCAGATCCGTGCTCTCGCAGCGCTTCCGCGCCCCACTCGCCGACTGCATCCTCGCCTGACTCCCTGCCGGACCACGCGGCCGTCAGGCCACGCTGTGTCGAGGGCGAGCTCGCAGATCGGCGGACCCCAGACCGCCAGGAGGGCGGCACCCAGGTCACGTGACGGGCCACCTGGCACCCCGACGGCGAGCGTCTAGGTCCGCGCGATCTTCTATTCATCAGCGCAGGCGAGCCACCCCATGCTCTACTTCTCACGAGCCCCAGGTGACCCGAGACGCCTGGGGCTCTTTCACGTCCAGCAGCGGCAGCACGAGCAGCTCCGCTCGGCGGGCCCGGTGCCTCGGGGCGCGCTCGGGCAGCGAACGACACAGGTCCTCTTGCTGCTGTGAGGACGGGGACCTGTGTCGGTGGTCGGTCGGCTAGTACAGGGTCACTGGGTCAGCACCTGGGCCTCCCCGATGCGGATCGGGAGGGGCTCTGTGGCCAGGTCGAACTCGATGGTTCCGGACTGCCCGCCACCGGTCCACTCGACCACCCAGTGACTGGCCGCGGTGACCTGGTACGCACCCTCGGGCTGGTCGGTCGACATCTTCGCGTAGCGGTGCCCGCAGGTCGGGGAGTCCTGCTTGCCGTAGTGATCGGCGTACGGCGTCCCCTTGCCGGTGCAGGTCACCTTGGTGCCGTCGCCCATGTTCCACACGATGCTGGAGACGCTGGCGGTGGCGCTGACCGAGACCGGCCCTTCGCTGGCGGACGCGGTGATCGGTCCGAACGTGTCATCGGTCGGGCTGTCGACCCACATCCACACCGGCAGACCAACGAGTCCAACCCGGTTGGGGCCAGGCTCGGGAACGATGCCGATCCTGATCGGATCCAGGTCCATCGACGCGATCGCGCGAGTGGCGAGAACCACCGGGTCGATCGTGACCGTGCCGTTCTGGATCCAGACCGGATCCCATGAGGAGCCTGGGGGCGGCCAGTAGCAGATGTGCCACGCACCATCCTCATTGGTCTGTCCAGGGGGCGGCAGTGGGCCCTCCCCACCCGGATCCCAGACGTCGCCGACCCAGCACTGATGGCTGCTGCTCCATACCGACCCGCCGGGGCCAGTGCACGGGATCTCCCTACCGTCCGAGGTCGAGCAAGTCGACGAGCCACCGGTGTCACCGCCGTCACCGCCATCGTTGCCGCCATCCTCGTCGTCACAGACAACTTCGCCGGTCACCGGGTCCGCTGTGCAGTCAGCGCTCGCGGCGGAGGCGGTGACGAACACGATGACGAGCGACCCTGCCAACGCCACCAAGAGGGCAATGAGTCTCCTCAGCATGGCTGGTCCCAAAGCAGGTCCGAGTCGGAGACCTTCCAAGCACCCTTGTCCTTGACGAGCGTGTACTCAACCGGGGCGGGGTTGCGGAGCGGGTCTCCGTTGGGGTCCGTGAAGTCCGGTTGCCGGATCGCCCCGTCGTTCTTCCAGGTGACCTTGGTGCGGTCCTCGCAGTCGATGATCAGAATCGAGGTCCCGCGATTCCGCGGCTCGTCGAGAGTGTGTGCGTACTCCCCGGTCACCGTGACGTTTTCATTCATCATGCTCGCGACGGTGTGCTGCAACTGCAGAAACTCCTCACCGGTCGCGACCGGGTTGAGCGCCTTGAAGTTGATGTCCCGCTTCCGGTAAGCGAGGTCGCGTACCTCGAGGTACATCGCCAGCTGGGCCGCCGCCTTCTCCTCGGGGGTCTGCGGCGTCGGCGCAGTGCTCGTCGGGCTCGAGCTCGGCGTAGCGGTCGGGCTGTCCTCGGCCTCGGGGTCGGTGCCGTCGTCCGAGCAGCCCGTGAGGGTGAGGGCGAGGGCGAGGGCCACTCCCCCGAGTGCGGAGTGGTGCTTCCTCATGCGGTGTCTCCTCCTGTGTTGGGCGGCGCCATGACTTATCGCTGGCTGACGTCGGTGGCGATGTGCTCGAGGTGTTCTTCGGCGGCGTCGACGAGCTCGGCCAGCGAGCCGTTGTCGGCGGGGTCGATGCCGAATCGCTTGTCGGCGTCGTAGAGGGTGCGGACGGTGTCGCGGACGAAGACGGCTCTGGCGACGCGTCGGGCGTCGAGGTCGGGGCGGTCGCCGCCGGCCGCGACGTAGCGGCCGGTGAGCTCCTGGTTGAAGGTGGTCATGTGCTGGTGCTCCCTTCCCGAGTCAGCTCGCGAGCCAGCCGTGGGTACTGATGACGGTCTTCGTGCGCTCCGACAGTTCCATGGGGGCGTCGACGTCGTCGGACCGGTTGCAGATCTCCTCGCGGAGGATCCGGTCGGCCTCGAGCTGGTCGCCCTCGACCTTCATGACGTGGGCCAGGCACAGGCGGGTGCTCTCGCCGTCAGGGTCGGCCCGGTTGGCGACGTAGGCGGCGGAGCGGGCCTTGACCAGATCGCCTGCGGCGAGAGCCTCGGTGACGACGATGAGGGCGACGTCGGCGATCCAGCCTGAAGCCATGAGGTCGACGCGGTCGGGCTCGTTGACGAGCCAAGACCATCCCCCTTCACGCAGCTGGCTGAACGGCTTCGCCTCGCCGACCAGCTCGAGCGCGGTGCAGAGGTCGGCGACGCCTTCCGCGCCGCCCCGGGCCTGCCCGCGCTTGCGCAGTCGGAGGAAGAGGTGAAGGTCGACCAGGAGGCCGTCGTCGACCTGGTAGACGTTGACGCCGCGGAGCTTGGTGGCAGGGGCCTTGTCGGCGTGGGGCAGGTGGGGCTCTCCACTTGTGGGGTTGGTGCCCAGCCATTCGCGGACGGTGTTGGTGTAATCGCGCACCTTGCCGGGGGTGATCCCGAATGCCTCGCCGATCTCCTCGCGGGTGGCTCCGTGCTTGCGGTGCAGGGCCAAGTACGCGAGGAGCTCGGTGAAGTAGGGCTTGCGCTTGGCCAGGGCCTTGCCGTGGGTGCGCGCGGTGACCGGACCGAGCAGGCTGAGCCGTGGACGGTCGCAGTCGGTCGAGAACCAGTCGGCGATGTCCTGGTCGAGAGTGGGGTCGCTCTGCTCGACCTCGGCTCGGACGTGCTCGGGCACCTTCGGCGCCAGCGTCTCGAGGTCCTCCTGCACGATCGCGCTCTGACGGATGTAGTCCTCGTCGTCGCCCTCCAGGAGGGAGGACAGCGGCTCGTCGACGGTGTCCGCGGGGGTGTTGCGCGGCAGGGTGTACTCGCGGCGCAGTGCCCCGGACTGGTCGGTGTAGGCCTCCCAGCCGTCGGTGACGGTCTCGTCGACCGGCACGGGGACGTCCTCGGCGACCTCGCTCTGTGCGTAGACCAGGGCGCAGCCGCGGGCTTCGTCGCTGGTGAGGCCGACGGCGATGAGGTTGAGGCCGGCGTGCTCGAGGACGACGCGGCCGGTGTTCGTCATGTGCAGGACGGCGCCCGGTGTATTGGGGCGTCCGCCGGCGACGACGATGGAGGTGGCGGACTGCCCGACGTGGTTGGTGACCAGCTGCAGCAGCTGCTCAAGGTCCTCGGGGTCTCCGGCCGCCGCGTCGAGCAACAGCATCCGGGCGGGCCAGGTGTCGTCGTCGACGCTGCCGGTGCGCGCCGTGGACGCGTCGGTGTCGTGTCGCTTCGCCCGGTCGACCGTGGTGACGGCGGCCGCGAGGGCTTCCGCGGTCGCGGGTGACCCGGCTGCTCCGGTCGGGTAGTAGCTGATCCGCTCGTCCATGGCGACGGCTTCCTCAGCCACGCCTATGCAGTCGACCTGCACGCGGCGCGACCACGGGTTGACGGCCAGCTGCGCGGCGAGGTGGCGGGCGAAGTCCCGGCCGTAGGTCGGGTCGCCGCTGATGGTGAGGGTGGACAGCTCCTCGCAGTTGAGCAGCCACGTCTCGCCGGTGTCGCTCATGCCGATGGTGGCCAGAAGCGGGTAGGGCGGCTCGACGTTCCCTGTGTCGGGGCCGAGCTCGTCGACGGCGGTGTCCGTGCTGACGTGCCAGTGGGTCTGGTCCGGGCTGCCCACCCAGGGCGCCGGGACGGCGGCCGGCGCGCTCAGGTGCAGGGTCAGCTTGCCGTGCCCGAGCTCCACGGCGGCGAGCGGCGGCATCATGGTGCCCTGCGCGCCGACGGCGGCCGCGAGGCGGCGCAGCGCCTCGTCCGCGAACTCCACGGTCGCCGCGGCCGCGGCACCGGTGGCGTTCAGGGTCATCTCGACCGGCGCGAGCTCCGGAGGCGGCGCGGCGATCGCGCGGCCGGGCGTCCGGTTCCGGTAGCCGGCGCGGCGGCGGGACCGCAGGGCCATGAGCAGCGCCCCGGACAGCAGGACGCCCCCGCCGGTCAGACCGGCGAGGACCCACGGCGCGTCGAGGATCGAGTCGTCAGCGTCGTCGACCTGGTCGACGTCGGCGGCCGGCGCCGCCGGCTCCTCGGCTTGGGGCGGCGCGTCGGGCACGGCCGTCTCGGGTACCTCGGGCACCTCAGGCTCGTGGGCGACCGGCGGCTCCTCCTCGGCCGGCGGGTCGACGGGCCGCTGGTCCTCGGGGCTGGCGGGCGTCTCGGGCTCGACGTCGCGCGGCTGCTGGTGCCGGGTGTCGTCGTGACTGCCCCCCTGCTCGGCGCCGGGGATGTTGAGCTTCCAGCCGACGTCGATGACGTCGGGGTCGGTCAGCTGGGCCCCGCCGGGCTGGGTGATGCCGGTGGAGGCCTGGTAGATCTCGGGCCAGCGGTCGGCGTCGCCGAGCTGCTCTTGGGCGATCTCGCTGAGGGTGTCAGTGGCGTGCACCGTGTAGTCGTGCGCCGGTGCCCCGCCGTTGACCGCGGGCAGTTTGAGTACCCAACCGGGCTCGAGGAAGCTCGGCTGCGCGCCGAGGAGGTCGCGGTTGAGTTCGACGAGCTCCTTGTAGCGGGCACCGTCGCCGAAGTGGTCCTCGGCGATCGACCACAGGCTCTCCCCCGGCTTCACAGCGTGGTCGACGGTCTTGCGCTGGCGCTCCTGCTTCGTCTCGACCTTGACGTCCTGCTGGGCGGGTGCCTGGTCGGCGGCACCGGTGTTGACATGTCCCACCGTCACCGGCGCCGCGGCGGCCGTGGTGATCGTGGCTGTCTGGGCGGCGATGGGCGCGGCGATGAACAGCAGAGCGGCGAGGCCGATGAGGCCGCGTGCTGCAGCCTGCGGCCGGCCCAGGCCCGGCAGCCGGGGCGCCTGGACCTTGCGGAGCCGTGCGATGGCCTCCACGACCAGGCTCAGCGCCATGAAGGCCCACGCGACCCAGCCGATCACCTTGAACAGGCCGAGGACGAGGGTGCCGTCGTCGGGCGCCATGAGCGCATTCTTGATGCCGTCCAGGGTTGGGACGTGGCCCGGGATTGGGCTGGCACTGATCGCGAGGAATAGTGCGGGCAGCCCGAGGACGATGCCGAGTACGGCGACCAAGGCTGCGAGGCCGGTGAGCCGCTGGCCCAGGGTGGGATGGGTGGGCGTGGTCATCTCTCGATGCCTCCTTCGGCGCGGATGAGCCGCGCGGACGCCTCCCCGGTGACCTGCATCGTGTCCAGGCCGATGATCCCGAGGAACTTGCTGGTGTATGTGTCGGTGGTGGTGACGATCAGGGTGTCGCCGTCGACGACACGGACGGTTCCCTCCACGCCGGCGGCGCGGAGATAGTCCATGGCGGCCGTCTTGGCGGCGGTGAGGTCGACGCGGAGGTCCTCGCCGCGGACTGCGGTCGAGCCCTGAACCTCCTGGGCGCCGGTGCGGGCGGCCTGGGCGGCAGCGCTGCGGGCTTGCTGCTGGGTGTGGACCTTGCCGCCGAGGTCGACGGCCATCCCGACGAGGATGATCATCGCCAGTGCTGCGGTGGCGAACCAGACGCTGATGGAGCCGCGCTCATCACGCGAGCGCCGCGTCGTGAGACTGCGGATGCGGGCGGTCATCATCGGCGCTCCCGGTAGGCGTCGACGGGGCTGCTGGCGGTGGCGGTGATCGTCCGGGTGCCGGGCAGGCCGGGGATGCTCAGGTCCGCCACGTCGACCTTGCAGGTCACGGTGGCGGTGACCTGGGCGGTGGTTCCCAGCGGGGCGTTGAAGGCCGCAGCGTTGATCGTGATGTTGGTGGTCGTGCACTGCAGGCCCTGGTCGTGCAGGCTGCTGGTGGCCGCGGACTTGCCGGAGGTGATGGCCTCGCTCTGGGTCCGCTCGATGGAGGCCGCTCGTGCCGCCTCGTAGGCGGCTGCGTCCACGGACTGCTTGGCGATCTCCACGCGGCCGCCGAGGATGATCATCGCCACGAACAGGCCGAAGGCCGGGACGCCGATCGCGGCCTCGATGGCCACCGACCCGCGCTCGTCCCGGCGCCGGCGGCGTGCGCTGGTCCGCCTCTGCCTGGTCATTCGGTGAGCCTCTCGACCGGGACGCTGGCGCTCTGGGTGACGGTCACGTGCCAGCCGGGGATGACGCTCATGGACTTGCCCGTGACGGTGATCGTGGCGGTGGTCGTGGTCCGTGATCCGGAGACGCTGGTGGAGGTCATCACGTCGGAGCCTCCGGCGTCGTGGAGGAACGTGTTCGCCGTGGCAACACCGGCGTCGCGGGTGCCGGTCTCGCTGCCTGCCTCACGGGCGCCCTCCTGCGCGGCCGCGAGCGCTACCTGCTTCGCGTGGTAGTAAAGGGCGCCTTGGAGGCCGAGGAACATCAGCAGGAACAGCGCGGGCATCAGGAAGACCATCTGGATGGTCACCGACCCGCGCTCGTCCCGGCTGCGGCGGTGGAGGCTGGCGAACATGGCGGCCTACTTGATCTTGGCGGACTCGCTGGTCACGAAGAACTTGATGGCCGCGACGACGATGCCGACGATGACGATCACGGCGCCGGCCCACAGGACCTGCTCGATCGTGACGGAGCCGCGCTCGTCGCGCTGCCGGGTGACGCGGTCCTCGAGGGAGGCGAGCGAGGTCAGCGCCGCCATCTGGAGGGCGATGAAGAGCTTCAACATCGGGGTTCTTCCTTCCTGGTTGTTCGGTTTGCGGTCTGGGTGACCCTGATTCTTTGGGGTCGGTGTTAGGTCGGTCAGGTGGTGAAACGGAGCAGGGAGGGGGTGACGAGGATCGCCATGAAGACGATGCCGAGCAGGCTGGCTGGGATGTACATGCGCTCGGAGGTGGCGTTGGCCTTGCCGACCTCGGCGCTGAGCATCGCCGACCGGAGTGCGGCGGCGCGGGCCCGGAGGTTGTTGTAGATCTGGGCTCCGTCCTGGCCGGACTGCTGCATGATGTCGGCGAGGTCATCGAGCTCGGGGACGGCGAGCTCGTCGGCGAGACCGTGCAGGGAGTCCCAGGGTGCGCGGGTCATGTAGCGGGCGCGGCGCAGCTCGCTCTCGATCCGCTTGAAGACCCACTTGTCGCCGACCTCGGCTGCCGAGCGCAGCGCCTGCTGGCCGCTGGATCCGTCGCGGACGCCGGTGGCCACCATGTCGATGTAGGCGCCCAGGGCGCGGCTGAACTCGATGCGGGCCTTCTTGGCGTCGTCGGCGGCGTTGTAGTTGGGCATGAACCAGAACAGGGCTGCCAGGGCCAGCGAGCCGAGCGTCGGAATGGCGAACGGCAGCGGAAGGCCGATCAGAGTGAAGAAGGCGGCCAGCAGCGGCGGCATGATCAGGCCGAGCAGTGCCCAGACGACCTTCTCGCCGTGGAACCGGGTCTCGCTGATCTGCAGGATGGCCAGGTCCTGGCGAGGCGTGTGGGCCCAGGCGCCGCCGGGCAGGTTCTTCATCGCCCACAAGCCGATCCGATCGACCGCCGAGCCGGCGCCGGTGTCGACGTCGAGGCCGGGAGTGTTGCGGCGGGGCACGACGTGGTCAGGTGAGAGACGGTCCAGCGCGTCGACCAGGTCGGGGTCGGAGGGCGCGAGGCGCCATACGAGCAGGGCGAGGGCCAGTCCGATGAGGGTGCCGCTGGCGAGCGCGATCTGCAGGCCGGTCATGCGAGCGCTCCTTCCTTCTCGCCCGGTGCCGTGCGCTGGGCGGCGCGGTGGGCGTTGCGGGCCTGGAGGTCGAGGAACCGCGGGAGCGGCTTGGCGCCAGCCATCCGGCGCATCCACAGCAGCGTGGCCACGTAGGCCGAGAGCAGGACGGCGAGGATGACCTGGCCCAGCGGGGACCCGTAGGGCTCGATGTAGTCCCCGGTGAAGGCGAGCATGCCCAGCACACCGAGGGTGATCACGGTGACGGTGCGGGCCGTGGTGCGGGGCTTGGCCTGGTCGGCGGCAATCTGGCGGCGAGCGCGCACGTCGGAGGCGACGGTCTCAGCGAGGGCGTCCAAGGCCTTCGACAGTCCGGCCTGGCCGCGGCCGCTGGCGGCAAGGATCAGCTGGCTGGCGACGACGTCGCCAGTGGAGTCGTTGAGGTCCTCGGCGAAGGCGCGCAGCACGTCCTCGGTGCTGGCGGTGTTGTTCCACAACCGGGAGACCATCAGTCCGACCTCGCGCTCGATCGGCGCCGGCGCGGACTGCAGGGACTTAATGAGCGCCGAGCGCAGGGACTGGCCGGCGGTCAGCTTGCCCGACAGGGACCGCGTCCACTCCTCGAGCGCCTCGAGCTTCTCGATGCTCGCGGCCGCCGGCGGGGGCGTCAGCAACAGCGGGATACCGACGATCCCGGCCGGGACGAGCACGATCGCGATCACCCAGCCGGTCACCAGCGCGACCAGGAGGCCAGCCACGGCACCGCCGACCATCAGCATCCGGGTGCGCCGGTCGAGCCGGCCGAACCAGTTCCCCAGCCGCCCGAACGGGGTGACGGTCCGGGCGGGCCGCGGCGGCGCGGGCGGCGCGGGGATTAGCGCGTAGACCATCCCGATCAGACCGATGACGATGAGCGCCCCGAAGACGGCGGGCAGGAACGCAGTGCTCATGAGGTGGCCACCCCCGGGTTGGCCTGGGACTCGGCCTTGTACGCCTCGAGGTCGAACCCATGCCGCGCCAGCTCCTGGGCGAGGAAGTTGTCGAGCTTGCCGGTCGCGACGGCCTGGCCGAGCTGGTTAGGGGCGAAGATCGGGGTGGTGGCGTATCCCCTGGCGGCGTCGATGCTGGGCTGGACGACCAGGACATCCTCGACCCAGCGCTGCTTGCGGAAGGTGCCGTCGGGATTGGCGACAACCTCCGAGCGCAGGTACATCACGATGTCGATCGCGGCGGCCAGCTTGCTGATTGCCAGCTCGCGGGTGACCTGGGGGCCTTTCTCCATGGCGCAGGAGACGAGCTTCTCGATCGTGTGCTCGGCACTGCGGGCGTGGGTGGTGCTGATCGAGCCCGGCCCGGACTCCATGGCCTTGAGCATGTTCCAGACCTCCGGGCCGCGGACCTCACCGACGATCTGGCGGGCGAGGTTGAACCGGAAGGAGTGGTGGATGGCCTCCTCGAGGCTGAACTCACCGGCCTGGCGGCCGTCGATGCCGACCTCGCCGGATCCGGGGCGGTGCTCCCACGCGTGGACGATCTTGTGGCGGTCGACGAGCTCGTGCAGGTGCAGTTCGAACTCGGTCTCGAAGGTGCCGATCATCTCCCAGGGCGGGATGCACGAGCACAGGGCCCGGACCCAAGTGGTCTTGCCGCTGCCTTGGACCCCGGAGACGACGATGCTCTTGCCCGCGCGCACGCAGGTTGCGACGAAGTCGGCCAGGACCGCGCTGCACGCCTTGCGGTCGTAGACCATCTCGTCCATCGACACCTCGCGCATGCTGTGGCGACGGATCACGACGGAGGTGTAGGCCATCACCCAGGAGCCGGCCGCGAGCCGCGCTCCCCCGGGCAGCCGGAGGTCCAGGTGCGGCCGGGCCTCGGTGAAGGGCCGGTTCTGCCGTGCGCCTAGGTCGGAGAGGAACTCGCGCAGCTCGTCCTCGGAGTCGGCGATCGGGGCGGCCTCCACAAGGGTGCCGTCGACCAGCTCGAGCCACACCGAGCAGACCGGGCCGCGGGCGATGACGATGATGTTCTCGACGTCCTCGCGCTCGACCAGGGGCTGCAGGCGGCCGAGCCCGAACAGGGCGGCGTGGAGGGCGGACTTGAGTGCCTTCTCGTGGTCCTTCGTCCACGGCGGACGGCCGGTCGAGACCAACGTCTCGGCCTCGGATTTGATGAGCTCCTCGATGACGTCGAGGCCCATCTGCTCGCGGTCCTGCTCGGTGACCCGACCACCTTCCTTGTCGAGCCGGGCGGTCAGTCGCGACGAGATCTCAGCGCGGTATTGCGCGATCAGCTCCCAGTCCAGCTCGACCTCGCCATCCGTGCCGCGGGTGTCTTGGTGCTCGTCCGGTGCGGGCGCCACAAGCGGGCGCAGGCTGAACTCCGAGCGGGCGCGGCCAGGCAGCTGGCCCTCGCCTTCGCTGGTCCAGGCGCCGGCGAAGATCGGCAGCGAGGTCGGGTCGTCGGCCTCGACGACCGGCGGGAGCGGCGGGGTGCCGTTGGAACCGCCTCCTCGGGCGAACGGCGAGGTCTGCTCACGGTTCGCGGCATGGCGGGCCTCAAGCCACTCGTCTGCGCGCAGCGGGTCGCGGCCGTTGGTCTCCGGGTGGTGTCCGTTGGTGCTCATGCGTGGCCTCCGTTCGTGGGAGCGAGGGCGGCCTGGTTGGCGCCGAGGATGGACCGGATTGCGGCGGTGCTGCCCCGGTAGCCGCGCCGCAATCCGGAGGACTCGAACTTGCGTGGCTTGCGGGCGCCGTGGGAGTAGACCTCGGCCACCTCGGGCTCCCAGTCCACGGAGGCGACCACGGGGATCTGGAGGGCCTTGGCGATGTGGCGTGCGGTGTAGGGCCGGACTCGGGCGCCGGTGGGAAGCGAGGGCCAGCGTCGCTCCTCGTCGACGAGGAGTCCCCCGAGACGGGAGAGCCCACCGACCGCGGCGAACTGTGCCCGCAGGGTCTTGGCCCAGCTGGTGGCACCGGCCAGGGCCGGCAGAGAGCTGCGGGTGACGAGCAGGGTCAGGTCGGAGGCAGCGATCAGCGGCTGGGGCCAGCCGGCGAGGCCGAGTCGTCCGGCGTCGACGATGACGTCCTGGCCGTTGCGGTCGAGGGCGCGCAGTTGCTCGGTGAGCGGTTCCCACAGGGGCAGCAAGCTGGGGGCCTGCTCGTGGGCCCGGATGCCGGGTAGGAACCAAGCAGACCGCTCGGCCGGCGCCTCGGGGTCCAGCAGCAGCGTCTCCCGGGGCAGCGCGTCCGCCAGCGTTCCCTCGCGCAGGGAGAGAGCGAGGTTGATCAGGCCGCCGGTCGGCTCCTGGGCGCCCTGGAAGTAGCCGGCGAAGACCGAGGAGGATCCGGTCGGGTCTGCGTCGACCAGGAGCACGGGTCGGTGCCAGTTGAGGGTTAGCCCGAGCGCCGTGGTGGACACGCCGGGCGAACCGCTCGCGGAGGCCAGGACGATCACCGCCATGCCTCAGCGCTCCCGGGCGTCCAGGACGAGTGCGACCCGTCCGGTGGCAGCCCGGGCAGCCAGTTCGGCCGCCTCGGCTTCGGGCACCGCGACGTCGACGACGGTCTCCCCCGTCTCCTCGACCCGGTTAACACCAACGACGGTGGCCTCGATGGTGACCGGCTCCCTGTCGGTGATCTCGCCCTGGTCGCCGGGCGTGGTGACGATCCGGACGAAGTCGCCGCCGTAGAGCGGCTCTGACGGCATCTGCGCGGGAGTAAGGCTGATGCCAACCAGGGACTCTCCCTCCCCCGGCACCAGGTTGTCGGTGACTGCCTGCGCGGTGAGCAGAGTGCCGGCCCACAGGTCGACGGCAGCACGGCTGCCCTCGAGCTCGGCCTTCTGGCTGCCGGGGACCGGGGTCAACGCCGGGTCGACGCTGACCCGCACGACGGCGAGGTCGCCGGCCTCGATGGTCTCGCCACGCTTGATGTCGTTGCTGACGACCAGGACCTCTTGGGTGTCGTTAACCGAGGTGAACGCGAACGCGGTCCCCAGGCCGCCGGCAGCGACAAGAGCCGCGCAGAGTGCCAGAACCCAACGCCTGCGACGGCGCCTCAGCCGTGGGAAATGATTGTGGTCGGGAGGTGCCTTGATACAGGCGCCAACCTCGTCCCGTGCTTGTTGAGCAGTGTTCATCGACATGGATCCCCGAGTCCTCTCTTGTCTCGATCACCTACGTGTCAAGACGTGCCGGGAGCGGTCATCGCGAGCCCGACTCGATAGAAAAACACTAGTGCATCTCTATCAGGAGAATCGTTATCCACAGCTGACCGATTCCGAGATGTCATCGCCCGAGTCCTGACCGGAAGTGGTTGCGTGGCCCAATCCCCCCGATGGGACTGAGCGCTCGCACGCACCGAACATCCAGGTCAATGGGACCACAAATCATGCGGACTTTTCCGGAGGAATATCTCCCTGTGGATTACGGTCAACTCGGCGCCAGGCGCGCCCCCGTCTACGGCGCTAAACCTACCCGCGCCGAAGACGCTGCTGCCGGGTTTCCTGGAAGGCCGCGGCGACGACGTCAACTGTCTCCCCCAACCCACGCGCGAGACTCTCAAGCTGCCTGGCTGCTGGGAGTCGGGTCCAACGGCCTTGCTCCCAGGCGTAGTAGGTCGGCACAGCCACGTTGACGGCCGCAGCTAACTCGGGCACCGTCAGCCCGGCCTTCAAACGCAGTGCTCTGAGATCAGGAACCTCGCCCTCAATGTGAATTAGACGAACGGTCGGGATGTCGAGGGCTCTAGCAAGCTTGACCAAGAAATCCGGCCGAGGAACCGATGCGCCCAGCTCCCAGCGAGATATGCGCTCCCCACCGGCGGCACCAACGAGACGCGCCAGCTCATGCTGGGTCAGGCCCGCCTTCTCGCGAGCGGCGCGCAGCGCTGAGGGGTCGATTCCGGAAACCATCGCTGACAGACACTAGTCGCAGCATGCGGGGACCTGCCGCCGCGAATCTCCTCATCATTGAGCGACCTACGTGATAGCCCCGATGGGCAGGAGGCGCTGCGACACGTCCGCTGATTCCATAGGGCGTTCCGCCTGTGCGCGCTCGGTGGGCGTGGGCGGGCCACTTCATATCCGGACGCCCGCAGGTAGCACCGGCCTCTGAACCGCGCCTGCCTCGGTCTGTCGGAGGTGACTCGTACCCTCAAAGAGCCGGGGCGCTCCAGATTCCTCGGCAGAAGCGAGGTGACCGGTGGGAAGCGGTAAGCAGGTCAGTCGCAGCGCGCACATCGGCGATGCTGGTATTGCCCTTATCCACCAGCGGGTCAGCGCCATGGATCACGTCTGGCACGAGCGCACAGTCGACGCCGGGATCGATGGCACGATCGAGTTGCGCGACCCTGTGACGGGTGAAGTCAGCAACTGCCACCTCCAGGTGCAGAGCAAAGCCAGCGATAACGACTTCCCTGGTGAGACCGCCAACCGGTTCCACTACGACTGCGACGAGCGCGACCTGGACTACTGGATGAAGTCTTCGATGCCCGTCCTGCTGGTCTGCTCACACCCCAAGCGGGGTGAAGCCTGGTGGGTGCACATCCAGTCCTACTTCGCGGATCCCGCCCGTCGCGCCAGCGGACGTGTGGACTTCAACAAGATCACCATGTCCCTTGAACGGGATGTCTCGGACCGGTTGTTCGCGGTTGCGGATCCTCACGGCCGCGCGCACACGCCCGTCGCTGATCTGCGTGATGAAACGTTGGAGTCGAACCTGCTGCCTGTGTCGATGCCCGAGGTGTTCTGGGCGTACGACGCCGCGGTCACACTCCCCCGGAAGGTCTACGACCTACAGCGCGAGAGCAGACTCGACATCCGAGACGACTTCACCCTCTTCGGCGGTCGGCTGCTGACGTGGAGTCCCGTCGAGGACACCGCGCTGGCGGGCGCGGTGAACAGTGACCCGACGATCGAGGCCACCGGCGAACTGCTCGACGGCAGCCCGGACAGCGAGCGAGTACTGGTGCGCTTACTTAACAACGCCTTCCGGCAAGACCTCCGCGACGACTGCGCCTTCCACGGCAAGCGCCACATGCTCTACTTCCGCGCCACCGACGATCTGTCGCCACGGAGCTGGAACACCAGCGCCACCCCTTGGCGCTCCGTCTTCAAGCCGTACGCCAAGAAGACCAACCCATCGCAGGTCAGCTACTACAAGCACGCCGGCCTCAAGTGGCAGTTCCTCAACCTCGACGACGAGTGGTTCTGCGCTCTGACGCCCGACTATTACTACTCGATCGATGGCTACCGCGAGTCGCGGTTCACAGCCCAGTATCTGAGCGGCATCAAGCGGCTCGAACGTAACCCCGCAGTGCTCGGAGAGACCCGCATGTGGGCCGCCATCCTCGCCGGTCGCGAGGGCGGCCAGGACAGCTTGTTCAGCCAACGCGAGCGCATCCTCGACTTCGGCAAACTCGTCACCTTCGACACCGACCGCGGCATCGACGAGGCGAAATGGAAGCGCGGAGCGGAGACGTCGGACCCGACCGATCCTCTGGCTGACGGGGAGTTGGCGGAGACGGCATGAAACTCACGTTCATCGAAGAACCGGACCTGGAATTCGGCAACGGCAGCCGCCACATCGACCCACGTAGCGGCATCAACAACTACGGTCCGGCCGACCTGAGCACTACGGGGGTCCGGACGATCCAGATCGGCATCGTCGGCACCAAGGAGGCCATCGACGGGGTCAAGGCATGGCTCGACCGCTGCCGCGAACCAATTGCACCCAAAGAAAGCCCGCTCTCGCACCTCTACTTGCCGTTTCCTGGGTTCCATACCAGCGTCGGCTTCCGCTCGACGATCATCTGGAACGGGCGGCTGGAGCGCACGCTCGACAAACGAGCCCTGGAGAACATCGCAACGCTGAGTCCGCTGCAGGCTGTGCAGAAGGGCGTCGAACTGTACGAGGCCGAGCTGAGAACGCTCGATGAGGAACCCAACTGCGACGTGATCATCGTCTGCCGTCCCGACGATCTGCCGGAACGCGAGGAGCCGAAGACCGATCCTGACCGACCGTGGGAGCAACCAAAGGCTGCGTCTATCGGCTTCGACTTCCACGAGCTGCTGAAGGCACGCTCGCTGAGCGGTAGTCGTCCCATCCAGATTATTCGACGCGAGACCTGGGACCCGACCTACAAGCCAAAGGGCCGCGATAGGCGACGCCAGCAGGACGAGGCGACCAAGGCCTGGAACCTGCACACGGCGCTGTACTACAAGGCCGGCGGCGTGCCATGGCGGATGACCCGCCACGTCCAGGACCTCACGACCTGTTACGTCGGCGTCGCCTTCTACCGAAGCACCGACAACGAAACACTGCAGACGAGCGTGGCGCAGGTCTTCAACGAGCGTGGCGCAGGTCTTCAACGAGCGTGGCGCAGGTCTTCAACGAGCGCGGCGACGGCGTGATCGTGCGCGGCGCGCAGGCCACTCAATCGAAGGACGACCGACAGCCACACCTCACCGGTGACGACGCCAAGGACCTACTGGAGCAGTCGCTGGCCCGGTACCGCACCGAACACAAGACGGCACCCGCGCGGGTCATGCTGCACAAGACCTCTTCGTTCACGCCTGACGAGTTAGAGGGCTTCCACGCCGCCGCGGAGGCGGAGCGCCTGGCGATGCTCGAACTCGTCTGGATCCCGCGCGAGGACTCGGCCCGACTTTTTCGGCAAGGTGAGCAGACGACCCTGCGGGGCACGCTCCTGTCGCTCACCGACGCCCGGCACGTGCTCTATACCCGTGGGAGCGTCCCGTTCTACCGGACGTACCCAGGAATGTACGTGCCCTCGGCACTCCCCTTCCGCCTTGTCGACGTGCAGTCGAGTGCGGCCGAGATCGCGACTGAGCTGCTCGCGCTCTCCAAGATGAACTGGAACGCCACCCAACTCGACGGACGTGTGCCCATCACGCTGCGCACAGCTGACTCGATCGGCCGGATCCTGAAGCACCTCGGCCCGAACGAACGCCCGGCGCCGCGATACGCCTACTACATGTGACTCGGCTCGGTGCGTGTAGCTGGGTTTGACCTCGTCGCTTCTTCGGATCGCATCGGCCAGCACAAGACGGCCAAGCATCGAGAGGTGCCGCTCCGAGCCGCCAGCGAAGTGCGCGCCGCCCTCCGCGAGCTCACCCACACCCTCGCAGCCTGGGCGGGGTGGGTCGGCGCATCTTCGCTCAATGTGAGGGCACGAGACGGCATTGCCTATGCGTACACAGACAACCGGACACCAAACTCCAAGGGTCATGTCCATTCTGACCGTCGGTCGTCATGGACGGTCAGGACACTGTCGTCGTCGATCGCGAGCCCCAGGCCCTGGGCGAGGTCACCCATGACCAACCAGACTTGGTGGGCGATCCGGGTGACGACCTCATCCCGAGATTCGTCGTGGTGGTCGAGCCACCAGATGATGCCGGCGTCGACCATGCCCATCAGCCCCGCCATGACGCCGTCAGGGGGGTCGACCTGGGCTTCAGAGGTGCGCAAGTACGCCGATGCGGCGACCACAACCTCCCCCAGGAATCGCGTGCGCCCCAGCCGAGCCCGATGAGTTGCCTTGGTCTGTTGACGGGCAGCCATGAACCGGTAGAGGTTCGGGTGCTCCTCAGCCCACCCCACGGCGGCCGCGATCACACCCTCGATAATCACCGGCGCTGTACCGCTCTGCCGCATCGCGGGACGAACGGCCTCGATGAGCTGGGTGGCGGCGAATCGCAGCACCTCGCTCTCGAGGTCGTCCTTACTGTCGAAGTGGCGGTAGACATGGGGTCGCGCCACACCCGCCCGATCAGCGATCTGGGCCGTGCCTACCCCAGCGCCGCACTCCTCGATCGCGGCAGCCGCGGCAACCACGATTTGCTCGCGTCGTGGCGCACGGTGGGACTCATGCGCCGTCGACCGGCGTACGACGGCCGTGTCCACCCACTTCGCGAGATCCACATGGTGCAATCTAGCCCACGGGGCTGGCGCGGGTACGCATCGTACCCGTAGGGTGGTACATGTTGTACCCGCCACCCCACGCACCCTCGGAGGACTCATGCCCAGCCGCCGTTCACCCTGGATGACTCAGGATCTCGACGACTTCCGCGATCTCGCCCGCACCTTCTGCGAGAAAGAGATCAAGCCCAACACCGAGCGTTTCATCGCCAACAAGCGTGTCGATCGCGAACTCTGGACCCGTGCCGGCGAGGTCGGTCTGCTCTGCGCCTCCATCCCCGAGGAGTACGGCGGTGGCGGCGGAAACTTCTTCCACGAAGCGATCCTCATCGAGGAGCAGGCCCGAATCGGCGACAGCAGTTGGGGCGCCTCGCTGCACAGCGGCATCGTCGCCCACTATCTGCTGCACTACGGAACCGAGGAGCAGAAGCACGAGTGGCTCCCCAAGATGGCGTCCGGCGAGGTCGTGACCGCCATTGCGATGACCGAGCCCGGCACCGGGTCGGATCTGCAGGGCATCAAGACCAAGGCGATCCGAGAAGGCGACGAATACGTCATCAATGGGGCCAAGACTTTCATCACCAACGGCTACCACGCCGACATGGTCTTGCTTGCCTGCAAAACCAACCCAGCGGAGGCGGCGACCGGCGTCTCACTAATCGTCGTGCCGACCAGCTCGGAGGGCTTCCGCCGTGGCCGGGTCCTGGACAAGATCGGCCTCAAGGGCCAAGACACCTGCGAGCTCTTCTTCGACGACGTACGCGTTCCCGCCAGCAACCTGCTCGGCACAGAAGAAGGTCAGGGCTTCATCCAGCTGATGATGCAACTCCCGCAGGAGCGCCTCATCGTCGCCATCAGCTGCGCGGCGTCGATGGACCTGATGCTCGACATCACCCACGAGTACACGCTGTCTCGCGAGGCGTTCGGCCGACCGATCTTCGGATTCCAAAACACCAAGTTCAAGCTCGCCGAGGTGGCCACCGAGGCCCGCGTAACCCGCGCTTTCATAGACGAGTGCGTTGACCTGCACGTCAAGGGCGAACTCGACATCCCGACCGCAGCGATGGCGAAGTACTGGTCTTCCGAGCGCGCACAGCAGGTCGCCGACACGTGCCTGCAGCTCCACGGCGGCTACGGCTACATGGAGGAGTACCCCATCGCCCGCGCCTGGACCGACCTGCGGATCAGCCAGATCTACGCCGGCACCACCGAGATCATGAAAGAAATCATCGCCCGCTCTCTGCCGCAGCCCCACTGATCTGAGGTGCGACTAGCGACGAGCACCGCTCGGGCCCAATCTTGACGAGACCTGAAACGGTCCCGCGTCCGGGCCTCAGCGCCAGCGCACCCACCCCTGTTGGACACCTGACAGTCCCTTGACGTCGGTCCTGGGCCCCTGTACCCGGCCGAACTCTGACTTGCCTCCGGGGCGTCGCTGAGGGGCAGCGAGCATGGGCCGAGGCACCGCGCATCGCGGGCCCTGGTCGACGCACCAAGGTCATCGCTGTCTCGACCGGTAGGCCGCTGATCGAGACGGGCGCCCGTTCCCGGGACACCGATGCGAGCGGGTTAATCCCCGCCCCGCTCGCCGACCAGCCCGTCCACCATGTCCGCCAGAGTCTCGGCCAGCCGACGTGTACCCTCTCGGACCGCGACTGGCATAGATCCGCGCTGCCTCAGGTCGTCCAGGTTCAGGGGCCGACCGATGTCGATGGTGACCGTCGGCCGCCTGAACAGTCGCGGGCGGCGACTGTAGGCCGGCAGGATCTCTTGGGCACCCCGCTGTGCTACCGGAATGAGCGGAGCTCCCGACTCGAGCGCGAGCCGCACCGCGCCGGTCTTCAGCTCCATCAGGCGGCCGTCACGATCCTTGGTGATCGATCCTTCGGGATACACCACGAGCAGTGCACCCTCGCGAAGCGCCGCCAAAGCCGCGCGGAAGCCGTCCGTACCGTGGTCGCGATTCACTTCAACGTGTCCGGCGGCGCGGAACCACCACCCCACGATCCCTTCCCCGAAGAGACTGCTTTTGGCCAAGAACGCCGGCGTTCTGCCGAGTGCGAGCACCATTTCAGCGATCACCAGCGGGTCCACGTGGGAGACGTGGTTCACGGCGAGCACCACCCCGCCACGCGCAGGGATCTGCTCGAGTCCCCGCCAGTCGCGACGTCGAACAACCATCAACACCGGTTTGCAGACCAGATAAGCGACCCACCACGCCGCGCCCCACCGAGACCGCATTCCCTGTGGCCTCACAGCGTCTGCAGAACTGCCTGCCGACAAAGTGCGCGGACATGTTCGTGCACCTTGTACCTTCCGTTTGAACGTCGCCGTCGCGAACGGTCAATCCCAGCGTGGTGGAGGCGCCGCAGGCAGACATCGGGCGTCACGTTGACGGTCGGCAATCGCTCTTGCCAGGGCTTGGCTCGGTGCTCGCGACGAAGTGTCGGGGCCCGACCACGACGAAGGTGGCGACCGCCGAACCCGTCTTCCGGCCGGTGTCGTCCCAGGCGTCAGCATGGAGCAGGAGCCGACGTCCTTCGCGTTCGGCGACGTGGGCGTGGAATGTGTAGGGATGGTGCAGCCGGAACGGCGCTTGGTAGTCGACAGTGAGGCTTCGTGTGACGGCGAGCGATCCGACCGTGTAGAGGGCGAATCCGAAAAGGTCGTCGAAGGCGAGGGCGACGGCGCCCCCGTGCGCCATTCCTGGGGCACCGACCTGGACGTCGGAGAAGCTGTGGACCGCCTCGACGCCCGTCTCGGTGCGCACCACACGTAGATGCAGGCCAGCGGGGTTCTCTGGCCCACACCCGGCGCACTCCGGGGAGTGCGGTGGCAGCCTCTGGCCGATCTCCACCGTGTCCTGGCCGGCGAGGTGCGTCGTCCACCGGGAGATCACTCCCCCCTCGTCCTGGGCGTCCTCTTCGCCGATGCAGTCGTTCGCGCGATGATCGCCGGGGTCGTGAGCTCCCGCCACGCGTGTCATTTCTCTGCTCCGTCCTACCCAGATCTCCGAGTGGAGAGATGATTTTGATCGAGCTCGATTACGACCAGTTCGCCGTCGGCGTGCAGGGAGCGCAAGCGCTTCTTGTCGAACTTCCCGACCGATGTCTTCGGCACCTCGGAGATGAAGCACCAGCGCTCCGGGAGCCACCACTTGGCGACCTTGCCCTCGAGGAACTCGCGCAGCTGAGCAGGCTTGAGCTCCCGACCGTCACGCACGACGATCACGGCCAGTGGACGCTCCTGCCACTTCTCGTCCGGCACCCCGATCACGGACGCCTCGAGCACGTCGGGGTGACCGGCGAGCAGCAGCTCGAGCTCGACCGAGGAGATCCATTCCCCGCCGGACTTGATCACATCCTTGGTTCGGTCGGTCAGCGTGACGAAGCTTCGGTCATCGATCCGACCGACGTCGCCGGTGCGTAACCAGCCGTCCTGGAACTTCTCTCCGTCATCCTCCTCACCGAAGTACGAGCCTGTGATCCAGGGCCCGCGCACCTGCAGCTCACCGACCGTCTCACCGTCGTGCGGCAGCTCGTGGCCCGCGTCGTCGACGATTCTCAGCTCCACTCCTGCGACCGGACGTCCCTGGGTGGCGCGCAGCCGCCATCGCTCCCGCGGCTCGAGCGTGGCGGGCGGACGTGCGATGGCGGCCAACGGGGAGGTCTCGGTCATGCCCCAGGCCTGGACGATCTGGACGCCGTACTTCTCCTCGAAGGTCTGCATCAGGTGCAGGGGCACCGCGGAGCCACCGCAGGCGACCAAGCCGAGGGAAGAGACGTCGTGGCCCGGGTTTGACTCCAGGAAGTTCAGGACGTCGTTCCAGATCGTCGGGACCGCGCCCGCGATCGTCGGCTTCTGGGCACTGATCAGCTGCACGAGCGGTTCGGCCTGCAAGAACCGCTCGGGCATGAGCAGGTCGGCGCCAGCCATGAGTGCGGCATAGACCAGACCCCAGGCGTTGGCGTGGAACATCGGCACGATGGTGAGGATGCGGTCATCGGAGGTGACCCGGAGTCCGTCTGCGGCGCAGGCCGCCATCGAGTGCAGGTAGGTCGACCGGTGGCTGTAGGCCACGCCCTTGGGGTTGCCGGTGGTGCCGGAGGTGTAACACATGGCGGCTGCCGAGTGCTCATCGATCTCAGGCCAGTCGAAGGTCTCGGGCTGAGCGGAGATGAACTCCTCGTAGCCCACGACTGTGACCCCGTCGTGGCGCAGCGGGGCGAGGTCCACGTCGCCGGTCACCACGACGGTGTGCATGCTGGTGATCTGCGGCAGCACGGGTGCCAGGAGGGGGGCCAGGCTGCCATCGACGATGACGACCTGGTCCTGGGCGTGGTTGCCAATGTAGACGAGCTGTTCTGAGGTGAGCCGAGGGTTGAGGGTGTGCAGCACCGCGCCCATCGAGGGCACCGCGCAGTAGGCCTCGACGTGTTCTTGGTTGTTCCACATGAACGTCGCGACCCGCTCATCGCTCGTGATCCCGCAACCGCGCAACGCATTAGCCAACTGAGCGGCCCGGCGTCCGACCTCAGCGAACGTGCCGACCTTCATGGTCCCGTCGGGCTGCAAGGTCCGCACGGTCGCGTAGCCGTGCACGCTCGAGCCGTGGCGCAGGATCGCCGTGGTCGTCAACGGAACGTTCATCATCGTGCTCTGCATGGCATTCCTTTGTTCGTGAGTGCCTCCGGTCGGGCAGCGAACCAGAGGGGATGGTCAGGCACCGGGACAACGGCGGGCGGTCAGTGATCGTGGGTAGTCAAGGAGGTTGCGGCGAGTTCCAGGGACTCGGCCAGACGCAACTCGAGCCCTGGTAGCCGACTGGCTGCCGAGGCCACGGCATCGGCTCTGGTTCGTACCTCAGCGTCGCGTCGGACCGCGGCGCGCGCGACGTCGGTCCACATCTGGGCACACTGCGCGGCGACGTCGGCCAGCGCGGCAGTGGCAGGGTCACCGGTGAGCCGTGCGACCTCCCCGCAGCCGTCGGCGAGCAACCGCCGGAACAGCCCGCCACCGGTGCCTGCCTTCTCGATGAAGGCGCCAAGGCTGAATAGGAGGGTCGCCAGTTCGTCTTCGGGGAGGTCGGCCCAGGTCGAGACGTCGGCGGCCAGCTCCGCGGCGGCGGCCAGGCCCTCGGCACCGCCTGCTGCGGTGGGATCGGCGATGCTTGCCCCTGACGGCTGGCGCATGTTGTCCGCGGACTGGCGAAACGCTGCTGCCGCTACACCGGCAACGT
Source organism: Nocardioides candidus (assembly GCF_041321175.1). NCBI lineage: Bacteria > Bacillati > Actinomycetota > Actinomycetes > Propionibacteriales > Nocardioidaceae > Nocardioides > Nocardioides candidus. Next base: position 342,973 of record NZ_JBGGWC010000003.1, read on the forward strand.
CGGGAAGGGAGCGTGGCCAGGTGATGCGGTACGTGCAGTGGCGCGTCGGTTGCGGGAACGACGTCGAGGAGCGCGCCCGAGCTAGGGCGTCGAGTGGGACCTCCTGCACCTCGGCGCGGTCATTGTCCACGACAAAGGCAATGCCCTTGGGCTCGTCGTAGCCGATGACCACGATGTCGTGCCGACTCATCTGCAGCTGGACCCGCAGGTACGGCAGTTCGGCGATGTCGCCCCACACCAGGCTAGGTCGGCCGGCATCGACCTCGTCGCGAACCCAGGACCATCCTTCCTCGGGATCGTCGGTGGCCAGTACCTGGACCTGCCCGCCGAGCCGGCGGGGTAGGTCGACTTCGAAATCGGCGCCTCGTCCCACCAGGTACAGCGGTGGAACGAGGTCACTCGATCGCAGGTAGGACAACCCCAGGGCACCGCCGAGGGCGAAGACCAGGCCCTCGTCGGGAGGACCGTCCCAACCCAGACCGTGAAAGTGCAGAAGATCCCGCATTGCGCCTGACCCGCAATGTCCGCCCATCCGGTGGGGGTACTCCGGGATCAGCTTCTTACGGGGCATGTAGATTCCTTTGCGATCTTCGGGAGATTGGGTCGAGGACGGTTTCAGTTGCTTCTGATTCGGTCCAGATAGGCCTGACGCGCCCCCAGGTCGACGTCGTCAAGGAACACGGAGTCCGTGCCCAGCGCCGAGCCGAGCCCGACGGCGAGGCGTCCGGGGACGAACTTCATCGCCGCAACCATCCCGCCGGCGAGGCGAGTGACGCGCACGAACGGACGCGGGCTCTCGATCAGGTCGGCCGTGGCGCGAGCAATCTCCTCGGGCTCAGCATTGCGCAGACCCTTGGCTCCAGCCGTCCCCGCCACGAGCTCAGTGTTGGTGAACGTGGGCCGGACCGTGGACAGCTGGACCCCGGACTTCCGGTACTCCTGGCGGGCTGCCTCGGTGAACCCGATAACAGCGAACTTGGTGCCGCAGTAGGTCGCCAGACCAGGCACCGGCAGCTCGCCGGCCAACGAGGCGGTGTTAATGATGTGCCCGGCACGCCGCGGCAGCATCCGCTGGAGGGCGAGCTTGGTCCCGAAGATGACTCCCAGGACGTTGATCTCGACCTGCCGCCGCGTAACCACGTCGTCTTCTTCGTGGGCATGCCCGGTCGGCATGATGCCCGCGTTGTTGATCAGCACGTCGAGCGGACCGAGGTCCTCCTCGACCATGTCAAGGAAGCTCCGGAAGGAGTCGGGGTCGGTAACGTCGAGGCGAGTGAAGACGGTGACTCCGAGCTCGTCGGCGGCTTCCTTGAGTCGGGCTTCGTCGACGTCGCCGATCGCGACGCGGTGGCCTCGTCGGATCAGTTCCTTCGCGGTCTGGTAGCCGATGCCGCGGGCTCCGCCGGTGATCGCCACGGTCTTCGTGGTCTTAGAGGTGGGTGTTGTCACTTGCTGTTCTCCTTGTTCAGGCCGAGGCGTTGCCGCAGGCCGCGGCCGGCTGCCGCGCGCAACACCCGTTCGGCGATGGCCGTACGCCGGGAGGTGTACGGGTACCAGGTGAGTTCTCGTGCCAGAACAGGGATGCGCGGCGCGGTCACCGCCTGGACCCGGCAGTACTTGTGCAGCCCGTAGGCACCGCCGAGCCGGGCACCGATACCCGAGGCCTTCCAGCCACTGTGGGGCAGCGTCGTGGCAAAGAGGTTGCTGAAGACGTCGTTGATGTTGACCGCACCCGCGTCCAGGCGGCGCGCGATGCGATGCGCGCGTGTGTGGTCACGAGTCCACACCGTCGCGGACAGGCCGTATGTCGAGTCGTTGGCTAGGCGGATGGCCTCTTCTTCGTCGGCCACCCGCATCACCGGGATTGTGGGGCCGAAGGTCTCCTCGGTCATGCAGGTCATCGTGTGGTCGACGTCGACCAGGACGGTAGGGGCGTAGTAGTTCCCGACCGCACTCCGGTTCCCGCCGGCCAGGACCTGCGCACCGGCCGCCACCGCCTCGCTGACGTGGCGATCGGCGATGTCGACCTGTCGCGAGGTGACCATCGCGCCGACGTCGTCTCCTCGCGCCGCACCCTGGGTCAGGGACTGCACCCGCTCGGTCAGCCGGGCCACGAACTCGTCGTAGATCTCAGAGACCACATACACCCGTTCGACGGAGATACAGACCTGACCCGCGTTGAACAGACCGCCCCACGCGATCCCCTCCACCGCACGAGCTAGGTCGGCGTCCTCCAGCACAATCGCCGGATCCTTGCCGCCCAGCTCCAAGCTCACCGGCTTCAAGTGCTCGGCACAGCGGATCGCGACCGCGCGCCCGGTGGCTGTCGAACCGGTGAACTGCACGAAGTCAGCAGCGTCCACCACCGCCGAACCCGTTTCCCCGGCACCCACGACGTGGGCCAGAACGGGAGGGGCGCCGATCTCGTGCCAGCCCTCGACCACCCGCGCACAGGTCAGTGGCGTCTCCTCCGAGGACTTTGCCAAGACCGCACACCCCGCAGCCAGCGCGGGCGCTGCGTCCATGAGGAAGAGGGTGATGGGGAAGTTCCACGGCGTGATCAGTCCGACCACCGGGTAGGGATGGTAGGTCTTTGACAGCCGCTTGGGCAGGCTCAACAAGCCCGACGACCTGACCTTGTCGCCGGCGAGGAACCTTTCGGCGTGGTCGGCGTAGTAGGTGATGAACTCGCAGGACGCCGTCGTCTCCACGAGGGCGTCGGGGCGGACCTTGCCGGTCTCGGCTTGCAGCAGGTCGGTGAGCTCATCGGTGTGGGCCAGGATCCAGCCCCGCCATCGATGCAACCACCTTGCGCGTTCCCGAGGGCCGGCTTCGGCCCACCCGACCTGAGCGCCGCGGAGGTCGGCCGCGATGCGGTTCACGGTCTCGGGATCATCCACGGGAACGGTTGCGACCAGGCGGCCGTCGGCTGGGTTGCGCACGTCCAAAGCGCCTGCGGTGGTCGTCGTGCTCATGGGGCCTCCAGTGGTAAGTCGGACCCGCGGGCGATGCCGTCGGGCTGGGGCTTGCTGGTGGATACCTCGGTGAAGGCGTCGGCGATCGCGTGAGTGGAATCAAGCATGCGCGGTCCATAGGTCCGCTGAAGCTCAGTCAGGATCGCGTCCAGGGGCAGGTCGTCAAAGACGCCGCGCTCGCGGACGTACTCCATGTGCAGGGACCCGTCGGCGGCGAAGGCGTGCAGAAGGGCGTCGCGTTCGCCGTCGAAATCCACCGGCGGTACGCCGAACCGCGCACACAGTTCAGTGTTGAACGCGGGTGTTGCCTTCAACCACCGACCGTCGATGTAGAGATGGCTGTAGCCGTGATAGACGAACAGGTCCGTGCCGCCCATGAGCGCTCGCAATGCTTCGGTCTGCAGGTGATTGCGGACGTCAGCGAAGCCCAGTCGCGCCGGGATGCCTGCGGCACGGCACACTGCGGTCAAGAGCACCGCCTTCGGGACGCAATAGGCACGCCCGGTCTCGAGGACGAAGCTCGCTCGGTAGTGGGCGGGGTCGTCCGACACCGTGTAGGGGTCGTACCAGATTCGGTCGCGGACGGCAGCGAAGAGCCGTTTCGCCTTGTCTCGGTCGGAGCTCGCATCCCCAATCGCGGCGGCGGTGAACTCCCGGACGGACTCATGCTCGATGTCGAGGAAGTCGGTCGCCCCCAAAGGCGCCGCCTGCGCTTGGCTCATCTGCGCTCCAAGGTGATCGGCAGCCCGTCCACAGGGATGGGTAGCGAGGTGTTGTCCCACCTGGCTACGTAGTCACCGGGGACCGTCCACGTGTAGTTGCGAAGCATCTGGTGCAGGATTGCCTTGACCTCAAGTGTCCCGAAATGGAGACCGATGCATTTGTGCACCCCTCCACCGAAGGGGATCCACGCGAAGCGGTGATTCTGGTCTTCGCGCCGCGGCTCGTTGAACCGGGCGGGGTCAAAGGTGTCGGGGTCGGCCCAGCACGACTGGTCGAAGTGGTTGACCGCTGGTGCCACCGCCACGAGGGTGTCCGCTGGGACGTGGTGGCCGGCGATGTCGACGTCCTCGATCGTCTTGCGCATCACGATCGGGACGGGTGCCACCAGGCGCAACGTTTCCTTGATCACCAGATCAAGAGTCGTCAGCGACTCCAGGTCGTCGATGTCCGGGGTCCGTTCACCCAGCTGGTCGGACTCAGCCCGAGCCCACTCCTGCCACGCCGGATGCTTGGCCAGGAAGTAGGCGGCAGCCGCTGTGGTGATCGTTGAGGTGTCGTGGGCCGCCATCATCAAGAAGATCATGTGGTTGACGACGTCCTCGTCGGTGAAGGTTTCGCCCTCGGACGTTCGCGCATGACACAGGCCCGCAAAGAGATCACCGCCCTGGCCACTGCGTGCCTCCGGCAGGTGCCGCGCAAAGTAGGCCTCTAGGAGAGCTCGCCCACGGATTCCGGCTCGCCACCGAGTGCCTGGAAGCGGGAAACGCACGATCGAGCTCGCGGCACGCACGGTAGCCACGAAGGCTTCGTTGATGGCGTCGGTGTCCTCGCTTCCGCCGCGCCCTGCCATGAAGACCTCCGTTGCTACGTCGAGCGTCAGACTCTTCAGCAGGGGGTAGATGCGCGTGGACCTGCCGGTGGCCCACCCGGGGACGCTGGCCTCCAGGGCCGGCCCGAGCTGGTTGACGTATCCGGAGAGCCGGTCACGGGTGAACGCTTCCTGCATGATGCGTCGATGCATCTTGTGCTCGTCGAAACTCATCAGCATCAGGCCCCGGTGGAAGAACGCATCGATGAGATAGGTCCACCCGTCCTGAGAAAGGGACTTCGCCTTGGTGGTCAGCGCTTCCTGGGTGGCCTCCGGGCCGGCCACCACCACCATCTTCGTGCCGAAGGCGCCCATCCAGGAGACCGGCCCGAGTCGCTCATACCTGGCACGCGTGAAGTCCGATCCGAACCGGATGTAGTCCAAGGTGTGACCGAGGAGTGGAACTCCGACGGTCCCTTGAACTGGCTTGAGGTTGGAACCTGCGGGGGCGGGGGCGAGCTCGCGGACTGGCCACTGACCACCGACCCCACGCAGGGCCGCGTCCACTCGAGCTGGAAGCGGCGCCAGGAGCACCGACGATAGCCGGTCGCGCCTCTTGGGCACAGCCACGGGGAGGACCTTCGACATTGAATCTCCTTTCCGTCACCGGCACCACGTCGGGGCTGCCGCGAGCGCGGCTCACCTCGGCAGGAGTACGGCACACCACGACTGTAGACACGCAATCTATATTTGTCTACGGAACAACATTTTTATCACTTTTGACTCGACCCTGTCGGGTTCGGTGCGTCAACACCGGCTCGCCTCGACGTTCTCAAGGTCATCGAGGTGACGGCGGTGCGGCCCCGTTCTCGAGCGATGAACCGGACCAACCAAGGTCGTGGGCGTAGGCGTCACACCGGCTTGAGGCTGGCGATTTTCCAGCCGCCGTCGACCGGCGTCATGGTTACCTCGACCCGACTGCCGGCGACGGTGGTGCCCCCTTTGCCAGAGGTCGTAGTTTGGGTAAGGAAGAGGAGGACGACGACCTCCTCGCTGTCACCGCGGACCACGCCGGCGGCGCTGACCATGGCGGTGGTGCTGATCTTTCTCGCCTTTGCCTGCGGTTTCACGACCGCGTCGAGGATCTCGCCGTAGTCAGCGGCGAAGTCGCCCGTCGTCTGCGCTCGTGCGTTCTCGAGATCCGTTTCGAGTGTCGAGGCGTCGTAGCTGAGTAGTTTCGGCACCCGCTCCCGAGCGGCAACCAGAGCGTCGGTCCTGGCATTGGCCTCGGCCTCGGCGCGGTGTGCCTGGAACCCGAAGAACACCGCAGCCACTGAAGACAACAGAACCAGCCCCACGGCGGCCAGGCGAATCCTCCCTCCCACGCCAGGCGCTGTCCCGCTCGCAGTGCCCTCCCGCGCCTCCTCTTCTTCCATGTCCTTGACCTCCCGCTCGACGTCGGTGCTCACGCCACGAACTCCAATCCCGAGACGAGCCACTTGTCGTCGCTTCGGACCAGGTCGACTTTCAGCCGGTAGCTGCGCGGCTCGGCCTCCTTCGTACTTCGGTTCTGCACTGTGCCGGTGGCGGCGACGATGACTGTTGCCTTGTCGTCTGCGAACTTCACGATGCCGGTCGAGACCACTTCGCCGGTGGCCTTGACCTCGTTGTCGGCCAGCAACTTCTGCAGGCGAGTGGCCTGCCCCTCCAGCTCGGAGCGGAAGTCCGCCGTTGCGCCGTCGAGCAACCGAGCCATGTCCTTCTCAGACGTCGAGCCGCTGATGTCGATCAGCCCCTCGACCTCGGCGCTCGCCGCTGCGGCCGCGGCCTTCTGATCGTCGAGCTGGTTCCGCGAGTCCTGCCAGGACAGCGCCCGTTCGCCCGCGAATCCGAACAGGGCCAGCACGATCACGGCCACCACCGCAGCCCGCAGGGTGATCGGTGCGTCAGTGCCCTTCTTGCCGTGCCCGAGGGACAGTTTCGGTCGCTCGCCCATCTCAGCTCCTCTCCAGCGGCGCCAGCACGAGGATCTTCCAGAGATCCTCCTCGTCGGCCTGCTGGCCCGATGTCACATCTCGCGGCGCCGAATCGTCGCTGCGTCCGACGGCGATGTCGTAGGCGACGGTGCCGCTCGAATCGGGCCAGATCCCGCCGCGGAAGGTGATGCCGCACTCCTCTGGTAGGGCCCCTCGGTCGCCTGAGTCCGGGCAGGGCAGGTTGCGAGCACCGCGTACCGCGGTCGGGCTGTCTGGCGCAATCTCGCAGTGCGCGAGCCGATTCACGTCGCGGGTGGTCGTGATTCTCGGACTACGGCGCTCTCCTGCCGGCAGGTACCCGGTCTGGCAGGTCGGGGGGTTGTTGACTCCAGCCCGTAGGTCGAGCTGAACGTCGCCCTTGCCCGCGCGCGGGTTCACTGCCGCTTGGAGTCGGGCGACCAGGGACGGGTAGAGAACGAGGATTTGCTTGACGTTAGGCAGATAGGTGTTGAGCACCTCGGCATTCGTGGTCAGGTTTGCCAACATCATCGGCAGCACCGGCTGGAGGTCAGTGACGGTAGCGGTGGCGGCATCGAGTCCGGCCGGGGCCTCTTCCAGCAGCGCCTTGATGTCGGCGCTGTCGTTCCTGGCCAACGCCCGGGTTAGGTTGTTGAGCGCGTCGGCGTACGACTGCGTCTCGGGCGCCAATTCCGACTGGGTCTCTAGCACCGGCTGCAGCGCGGCGATCAGGGACGTCGTTGCGTCGATCTGCGATTGAGCCTCGGTCAGCAGCTTGCCGGAGGAGTCGACGAGCTCGCCAAGCTCGGGCCCCGAGCCTCCGAGGCCCTCATCCAGCTGGGACAGGACAGCCTTCGTCTTCTCCTTCGGGACCGATTCCAGCAGACGGTTGACCGAGTCGAGGACTGGCGTGATCTGTGGCATTTCCACGGAACGGTCCTGAGGGATCGCGGCGCCCTCGGCCAAGTAGCGTTCGCCACCGCCACCGCCACTCTCACTATCGACCGGGTCGACTAGGTCGATGTACTGCTCGCCGATCGCAGAAGTGCTGTGCAGTTCGGCTGAGACCCCGGCTGGGATGTCCGTGCCGTTGTCGATTCGCAACGTGGCAACCGCGCCGTCGCCGGTAACGTCGAGGTCGGAGACCACGCCGACATTGACGCCGCGGTAGGTGACGGCGGCCCTGGGGTAGAGCCCGCTGGCGTCCTCGAAGTCGACCGTGATGTTGTAGACGCCAATGCCGAGCATTGCGGGAACCCGTGCGTAGTGGATGAATGCGTACCCGAGCGCGACCGTCGCGAGAACCGCGAAGATCTGGAGCTGGCGCTTGATGAGTGGAGTGAGCAGCATCGGCGTTCCTAACAAAGTCCCAAGATCGTGAGCAGGCAGCCGGGCGTCGGTTCCTGAGTAGGCGTCGGGGTGGGGGGCGCGCCGTCGTCGTCATTGGCGTCCGAATCCGCGGACCCGAGATCGTCGCCTGCCCCTGGGTCAGGTGTCGGAGCGAGGGGGTTCTCGATCGGGTCACCGGCCTGCAGAGCTGGAGGAAGGCCGCCGAGCCAGCTCTCGGCGAATGCGGTTGCACCGAGGTCGATCGTCGCGAAAAGGTTGGCGTAGTCGCCCCCAAGGATGTTCGTCGTCGTCATCGCCGGGAATGGAATGGTGACTGCAATCTTGAGCGCCTCGGGGAGGGACTCGCTGACCCGTCCGATGTTGGTCAGGATCGGGCCGAGTGAGTCGAGGTTCGCCAGGAGCGCGGTCTCGCTGGCACGGATCACGCGGACCGCACGGTCGCCGGCCCTTCCGACCAGGGTCAGCGTGCTAACCAAGCGAGTCCGCTCGGTCTCGAGCACCTCGAGGCCCGGCGTAATCCGGTCGATGGCTGCAGCGATCGAGTCCTGGTCGTCACGCAGCCCCCTGGCCAGGTTGTTGAGTGACTGCAACGCGGCCACAATTTGGCTCCGGTTGGAGTCGAGGACGGCAAGCAGGTCGTTGGCGTGCCGGACCAGGGCTCGAGCGTCCGGGACCTTCTTCCGGAGCGCGGTCGAGAGCTCGCCTGTGATGGTGCTGATCTGCGAGAGGCCGCCGTTGTTCAGCAATAGGGCGACCGCGCCGAGGACCTGCTCGGTCGCCGGGTACGTGCCGGTCTGGTCCACGTCGATGACGTCGCCGTCCTCCAGCATCGCGTCCGGCGAATGAGCCGAGGCACGGGTGACCTGTTCGGTCCTACCACTCTTGGCGCCGAGGTCGCTGCTGTCGGGGACTGAAACCTCGACGTACTGAGCGCCGAGAAGAGTCTTCTGGCCAATGGAGAAGATGACGTCGGTGGGCAGCTGCACGCTCTTGAGGAGATGCATCTCTACCACGGCTTCCCAGCCCTTGACGTCGATCTGACCGACGGTGCCGATCACGACGTTGTCCTTCTGGACAGTGGAGTTAGGGACCAGGTTCTCGATCTGGGAGAAGTGCACCTTGACCGTGTAGCCGTCGGAGCCGATGGCGACCTGGCCGGGCAGTGTGTTGTCGTTCGGCTGGACAGCGCAGCCGGAGTTGAGCAGCGCGCCGGCCAAGACCGTGACGGCGAACCGGCGCATTGGCGTCGCGAAGGGGCGTGTGATCATTCGGTGCCCCCGACCGTGCTGAGGCCGAGCAATCCGAGCAGCGGTTGGATCGCGGTGGTGCACTGTTCGCTGGTGCCGCCGACTCCGAGAATGGCTCCGCATACGAGTTGGGCGATGTTGTCGAGGCCGCTGAGTGTGGCTCGTCCGGTAATGGCTTCGTTCTGGACCGTGTTGCTGAGGCCGACGATCGGGAAAGGGGCGACATGGAGGATGCCGGCGAGTTCGTTGGAACGGTCGGCGAGCGTGGCCGCGAGGACGTTGAGGTCGGACGCTGACTCCTTGATCCGGCCGCGGTGCTTGGTGAGGTACTGCTCCACCGAGTTCAGCACGGTGGCGAGGTCGCGGATGGCCCCGCTGAGGTTGGTGCGGTTCTCCGCCAAGACGCCACTGACATCGTCGAGCTCAGTAGTAAAGCCGCGTAGGGCCGCGTCATTGAGGGCCAAGCTCTTCGTGAACGTGTTGAGGTTCTTGATCGTGGTGAACAGGTCGGAGCGGCCATCGGACAGCGCGGTCGCAGCGTGCTGCAACTCGGTGATCGCCTGGCGCAGGTCGGTCGAGTTGCCGTTCCGCAGGCCCTTTTCGATCGCGGTGATCGCCTCGGACAGGGCGCCGTTCGGGTTGCTCTCGCTCGGGCCAAGAGTGGTGGCGAGGTCGGTCAGTTGCTGCTTGACGTCATCGAAGGTGACCGGTACTGCGGTGTTCTCAAGTGAGATGGTGGCGCCGTCCTCGAGTTTCTTGCCGCTGGTGTAGACCGGCTCGAACTGCACGAAGCGGCCGCTCACGAGACTGGGCGACACGATCGCGGCGCTGGCGTCAGCTGGAATCGGCTGGTCCGAGTCGATGGTCATCGAGACGTAGACGCCCTGTGGGGTGTTCTCGATATTCGTGATCTCGCCGATCCTCACGCCCAGTACCCTGACGTCATCACCGACGTTCAGGCCCTCCGCGCTGGCGAAGTAGGCGTGCAGGCTGGTGCGGCTGGAGTCGCGGTTCCACAGGACGACACTGAGCACCAGCGTTACGAGGATCAGCAGGGTGAGGACCCTGCGCCCAGACACGAGACTTCTCATGGGGTTACTCCGGACAGGATCGGGGCCAACGTGGACGGCGAGGTGAGGTTCTGGATGTAGGCGTCGAACCAAGGTCCGGTGGCGACGGCTTCGTTGAAGCCGGTTGCGTAGCCGAGGAGCCCAGTGATGCTGGCCTGGAGGTTCCTCCGGTTCCTGTTGAGCAGGTCGACCAGCCTGTCGAGTTCGTCAAGGGCCGGAGCGAGCACGTCGTCGGTGTCTCTCAACAACAGCCTCAACTGCACGGACAGTTCTCGCGCGCTCGCGAGGAGGCTGGTCACCACCCGCTGTCGGGCATCAAGCTCGGCGAGGAGGGAGCGACCTGACCCGAGCAGTGACGCGATCTGCTCGTCGCGGCTGGCGAGCACGTCGGTCACCCCGTTGGCTCGGGCGAGTAGAGAACGCAGCTCGTCGTCGTTGGAGGAGATGGCGAGTGAGAGCGCCGTGATGCCTTCAAGCGCTGGGCCAAGGTCTGGGCTGGAGGCGTTGAGGGTCGACGCCGCCTGATCGAGTGCGGCCGCGAGCTGCGACTTGTCGATGGCTGCGGTGGTATCGGTCAGCTGGTTGAGCGTCGAGGTCAGGTTGTACGGCGAGGAGGTCCGGTCCGCTGGGATGGTGTCTCCTGCATCGAGTTCGCCGGTGCCGCGTGGCTCGAGCTCCACCGCGGCCCGACCGAGCAACGTGACCGTGATGATCCGCGCTTCGGTGAGTTCGCCGAGCTTGACTGACTCGTCGGTAAGGGCGATCGTCGCGACGACATGGTCGCCGTCGATTCCGACCTCTCGGATCTTGCCGACCTGTGCGCCCGAGATCATGACGGCATCGCCGCTCTTGAGGCCGCCGGCCTCGGTGAACTCCACCCTGATGACGTCGTTGTTGCCGATGAGCGGCAGCTTGTTGATGTTCATCGCGGCCATCACCACCGCCACCAGTATCAGCGTGCCGGTGATGCCGCGAATCGCGAGGCGGTCCGCGGTGATCGGCCGGCTCACTGCTTGCACCTCGGCGCGTCGGAGTAGACCCACGGCGTGAGGATCGACTGCTCGTTGTTGAGGCCGGTTTGGATCCGGACGCCACAGAGGAAGAAGTTGAAGAAGTTGCCGTACGACGCGGTGTTCTGGAGCTTGTCGTAGTGGATCGGGAGCTTGTTGAGGACCGCTTCGAGGGTGTCGGCGTTCTTGTTCACCCCGCGGGCAGTGACGGCTAGTCCCTGGAGATCGGCGCGGAGGTCGCCACGAGCCCGGGTAACAAGGGTCGAGGTCCGGTCGGCGAAGGTACCGATTGTTGCGGCGGCGTCGAGGATTTGGGTGTCCTGCTTGTCGAGGCCGGTCAGCAGGGCGTCGAGCCGGTCGATCAGCAGCCCGAGGGTCTTCTTGCGGTCGTTCACGGTGCCGAGCACGCTGTTGAGGTTGCGGATGACCTCACCAATCAACTCCTCGCGACGACCGATTGTCGTGGTGAACGCGGCGACGTGGTTGACCAGCGTGGCCACCGAGGACTGCTGACCCTGAAGCACCTGGATGAGTTGTCCGGACAGTTCGTTGATCTGGGTCGGGCTGAGCCCTGCGAAGAGCGGCTTGAAGCCGTTGAGCAGGTTGTCGAGGTCGAGGGCCGATGCGGTCTGGGTCGCCGGCAGGGTGCCGCCGACGGTGAGTACCTCGTCGCCGCCTTTGTCACCGCGGGTCAGCTGGATCACGCGGTCGCCGATCAGGTTGCGGTACTGGATGTTTGCGTGGGTCCCCGTCGTCAACTGTTGACCCTTGCGAACGTCGAACGTCACCAGGACTGTGTTGTCGGCTTGGACGTCGATCTCTCGAACCTTTCCGACGTCGACACCGGCGATCCGCACCTCGTCGCCGACCGCCAGACCGGACACGTCGTCGAAGACCGCATGGTAGGTCTCGCGGTCACCGGGCCGAATCTCGCCGGTAACGGCGGCGACCCAGAGCGTGAAGACGGCGGCCATCGTCAGGAACGCGGTGAACTTGATCAGGTCGCCACGCTCTTTGCGCTTCTGCGGGCTGAGGCTCATCGGAGCTGCGTCCCTCCGTTGATGAGGCCGAGCAGGGTGTCCAAGACAGCCTGGTCGGGCGTGGGTTGGGGCCCGGTGTAAGGGTTGGCACCCGTCTGGAAGTGTGGAACTTGCTGCTCGGCCTCTTGTGCGTCCACGTAGGGCAGGCCATAGCAGCGTGGACCTCTGTCATCTCCGACGATCGGAAGGTTCTCCTGATAGGTGTAGGGGGCGCGGCCAGGGATGATGCGCGTGATGGTGGTGATGCCTGGGTGCGTGCCGCCCACGGCGTCTTCGGCGAGCTGGTTGGCCGAAGCCAGGCCCAGTAGGACACAGGGCAGCTCGGGTGAGTAGCGCTCGAGCACCTTGGTGACCGGGCCCAGAAGTTCGAGGCTGGTGACCAGGCTCCGCTCGGAGTCGCGCAGCACTGTGTCGGCCTCGACGCTGAAGCCGGTGAGACTGCGTTCCAGAGCCCGTAGGGATGCCTGCTGGCGCACCAGGGTCTGGGAGACAGTGCCGGTCTGGCTGAGCGTGGCGACCAGGTCAGGACGGGCAAGTTCGTAGACGTCGGCGACGTCGTCGGCGACGCGCAGGTCGGCGCTCAGCGTTCGTAGCGATGGGTTGAAAGTACGCAGGTAGGCGTCGGTCTGGGAGATCAGGTCGCCTATCAGTTGGCCGCGCTCGTCGACTGCTCCCGCGACCGCAGTGAGTGCAGCGTTGACCTCGGCTGGGGGCGCCGCGTCGAGCACTTGGGTGAGGTGTTCGAACGCCTCGTCAACTTCGACGGTGACCCTGTCTGCCGGGATCACCGCTCCCGCCTGGATCCGTTCGTCGCTGCCTTCCCCCACCGGCGTGAGCTGGACATACTTGGCGCCGAATGCTGTCGGGGGCACGATCTGGGCGGTGAGGTCCGCCGGTACCCGGTCGACCTTGTCGCTATCAATCTCCAAGGTGATGGTGACCTGCTCGCCGTCGGTGACAATGTCTTCGACAGCTCCGATCTCGACGCCGCGCAGCTTGATCGGTGCGCCCGGTGAGAGGGTCAGGCCCGCCCTGTCGGCCTGGACGGTGACCTCGACTGTGTCGTCGAAGGCACCGCGGTACTTGGCGATCGTGCCCGCGATCAGTCCGACGATGAGCGCCAGGAAGATCACGCCGTAGACGACCTGCCGGTCGATCCGGTGCGGGTGCTTGGCCAGCGAAGTGGTCATCGTGCGCTCACCCCGCGATGTGGACCGACGGTCCACCCCAGATAGCGATGGCGAAGATCAGGTCGATGAACATCGTGCAGATCAGGGCCGAGCGCACCGCCTTGCCGACCGCCTTGCCCACCCCTGCGGGACCGCCCGAGGCGCGGAAGCCGTGGTAGCAGCAGATGGACACGATGACCAGCGCCATCAGCACCACCTTGACCATGGCCAGGAACAGGTCACTGGGAATGAGGAAGGTGTCGAAGTAGTGCATGTAGGTACCAGGCGCCTGGTCGTACCCGACCGTGACCACGAGATACGTCGCCAGCCAGCACATCATGAGGGCGATGGCGAAGAGCGGAACGACCGCAATGAGCCCCGCGATGATCCGGGTGGTGACCAGGTATGGCACCGGGTGGACGGCCATCACCTCGAGCGCGTCGATCTCCTCGCTCACCCGCATTGCGCCGAGCTGGGCGGTGAAACCGGCGCCCACGGTCGCGGTGAGCGCGATGCCGGCGATGATCGGGGCAACCTCGCGGGTATTGAAGTACGCCGAGAAGAATCCCGACAGCGTGGAGACGCCGATGTTGTCGAACGAGGTGTAGGCCTGTAGCCCGACCTCGATGCCGGAGGCGGCGGTGAGGAACCCGATGACGAGGACGGTCCCGCCGATGAGGGCGAGTGCTCCGGTGCCGAGGGAGACCTCGGCGAGAAGCCGGACGACCTCCTTCGGGTAGTGCCTGATCGCCCGAGGCATGTGCGCGTAGGCATTGCCATGGAAGCGCAGCTGGTCGCCGAGGTCGCGCAATGACTTCGTCGGGTTGAACAAATGTCGCGAGGCCTGGGACATCTCAGGCTCCCAGCTTGATCTGGAGGAACAATGCACTGATGACGCTGTTGGCGGCGAAGAGCAGCATGAATGCGAACACCACGGTCTGGTTCACGGCCTCGCCCACGCCCTTCGGCCCGCCCTTCGCGTTGAGACCGAGATAGCAGGCGGTGAGGCCGGCAAGTAGTCCGAAGATCGCGGCCTTCGCCTCTGAGGCGAGGAAATCGGGCAACCCCACCAGCAGTGTCAGGTCGGAGAGATAAAGGCCCGGGGTGGCGCCCTGGAGCACGACGGAGAAGAAGTAGCCGCCGACGAGACCGACCACAGTCACCATCCCGTTGAGCGCCAGGCCGACCAGCATCGACGCGGCCACCCGCGGGACGACGAGTCGTTCGATCGGATCGATCCCCAGAGTCATCATCGCGTCGATCTCCTCCCTGATCTTGCGTGACCCAAGATCGGCGCAGATCGCTGTCGCACCGGCGCCAGCGACGACAAGAACCGAAACGATCGGTCCGATCTCCCGTACCACCGCGACCGCGGCGCCCGCGCCCGCTAGGTCCACGGCGCCGATCTGGATGAGCAACTGGTTGACCTGGAAGATGATGACGACGCAGAACGGGATCGACACCAACAGCGCGGGCGCGAACGAGACGGTCGTGATGAACCAGGCCTGTGAGATGAACTCACGGAACCGGAACCGCGTCGTGCACAGGGTCTTCACGACCCTGCCAGCGAAGGTGTAGAAGTCACCGATGGTCGACAGGGCGATGAACGGCAGCGTGCCGCGTAGCGCGTCGTTCGCCATCGTCCGCGACCCCGGGGACATACCCGTGGGACCGGGCCCGCGCGGTGGGGCTTTCCGCGTGAGTTCGGGAGCGGTACTCATACGTGGACCTCAGTTCTGCTGGGTGAGCGGCGATAACCCGTCCGAGCGACACCGCACCTCGCGCGGCCTGTTGGTTGGCGGCACCGGGCGACGATCCGTCGAACCTGCCCGCACAGCGGGCCATCGGGTGCGCGGCGCCGTGCGCTGACGTCCTCTCCCCACGAAGGCGGGTTGCCATCGGGTGGAACTTCCACAGAGTCAATCGAGAACGGTGCGAATCAGCTTGGATGACAAGATATGATCGCCTGCACAGTTTGCGACAGATCATCAAAAAATGTCAATGAATTCACAAAAACCGATCAGTGACGGGGCAACGGCTTGATCCCCCACCATCCGGGGTTCGACGGGTCGCCTACGAACAGCTCGAGCCGTCGAGCAGCGTCCGCACCGAAGGACACGAGGCGCACTGTCCCGCGACTACCACCGCCCGAAGACGTCGAGGCCCCGTTGGAACCTGGATGGGGAACAATCCCCGCAGCTACGGTTAGCGAACCAGACGAGCGGCCGGTTCGCCGCCTCCACCGTCTGTCCTCAGCAGTCCCAGATACCGAAAGGCCACTTCAGAGATCCGTCGCCCGGTGGTCTCGGCGTCGGCACCAGGCAGCGCGAGATGACTGACAGCGAGGCGGACGAGGGCATCGGTCGCGTCCTGGACATCAACACTGTCAAGCTCAGGGAACTGCCCGTGCAGCCACGTCGCCAAGGTGTCACTCGCAACGTCGAGGAGTCGTTTGGAGGTTGTGATCAGGGGCAGCATGCCGCTCGGGGTGTCGAACGTCCCTGAATCGAGCGCCGAATCCCGGTGCGAAACCAACACAGCGCGCAGCAACGGACTTTTTTCGGCCTCGGCCAGGGTGTAGCGCACCGAGGCCTGAATCCCGCCCGCGGCGTCCACAGGAAACTCAGTAAGGACGTTCTTGATTCCCGCCAAGAATCGTTCGGCCTCATGGAGGACCAGAGCTTCCCCCAAGCCCTGCTTGTCGCCGAACTCCTTGTAGATCATTGCGCGCGGGGCGCCGATCGAAGTGGCGATGTGTCCGACCCTGACCTTGTCCCACCCCTTCTCGACGGTCTCGACGTACGCAGCCTCCAACACGCGCTGACGCAGGTGAGCGCGATAGGACTCTCTCAACGGCGTGACCACAGACAAATCGTAGCCGATTGTCGCGAGTGCGACACTCGGACCATCTCGTTCGCCGTACTCGACCGCGCGGTGAGCATCCATTAGCCACTCGGCGCCGGTCCGTGCTCCTCACCAGGAGGGCCGGGTGTCCGGCATGACCGGACGACCGGCGTCAGGAGCCGACGGAAGCTTCGAGCTCGGCCCGCTCGACATCTATGCCCTGGCTGATCATCTGCTTGGCCATCACGAAGTCACGGGGACGGTTCACACAGTCCGCCGCGAGCAGGCGCCCGTGCTGGAGGTAATAGCAGGAGAAGTCACGATCGCGGGTTGGATCACCGTTCAGCACGATCTCGTCGTAGCCGGTGTTCACTCCTGCGATCTGCAGTTTGAGGTCGTACTGGTCGGACCAAAACCAGGGCAATGCCGAGATGGGCCGCTCCCTGCCGCACAGCGTGGCCGCTGCCGTCTTGGCCTGCTCGCCGGCGCTGGGCACCGACTCCAATCGCACCAGCCGGCCGTACCGAGCCATATGATTGATGGCGCAGTCACCCGCAGCGACGATCTGCGGATCGCTAGTCCGGGCGAGGTCGTCGATCACGACCCCGTCCTCGACCTGCAGCCCCGCCTCGGCGGCAAGTTCGGTGTTGGGGACCAACCCCACACCGACGATGACGAGGTCGGCAGGGACGTGCTCGCCGTCGGACAGGACCACCGAGCGGACGACGTGGTCACCGGCCATGGCCTCGACCACCGCACCCGTTCGGATCTCGACTCCGGCGTCGCGGTGGACGCGCTCGTAGAACGAGGAGACCTCGCGCGCTGTCACCCTCGCGAGAACGCGGTCGGCGGCCTCCAAGACCGTCACCTCCAGACCGAGGGCTCGTAACGACGCGGCGGTCTCCAAGCCGATGTAGCCCCCGCCAACGATTACCGCACGGCGACCGGGGAGGGCGGCCTCGCGTATCGACTCGACGTCCGCGAACGTGCGCAGGTAGAAGACCCCTGGGAGATCGACGCCGAGCACTGAGAGTTGGCGAACCCGTCCGCCGGTGCAGAGCCCGAGACCGTCGTAGGCAAGAGTCTCCCCGTCGCTCAGGACGACGCGTCCGGCTGCGCGATCGATCTTCGTGACGGTGGCTCTGAGTAGCTGGATCTCGTGCTTGTCATAGAACTCAGCTCTGCGGATGGCGAGCTCGTCCAGGGTGCTCGTGCCGGCAAGATATCCCTTCGACAGAGGAGGGCGCTGATAGGGCAGTGCCGACTCGTCACCGATCACGACGACCTCGCCGCTCCATCCCTCCTGGCGGAGGCTGGCCGCCAACTGGGCGCCGGCGTGGCTGGCCCCAACGACCAGCGCTCTCCCCCGGGTCACGCGTCCGTCTTCGCCGTCAACCGGACCATCAGCGTGCTAATCCCACGCACGAAGTTGGACTGGACGTACTCCGGTTCCTCGACGACCTCGATCTTGTCGAAGCGCGGAAGCAGCTCCTCCCAGAGGATCCGTAGTTGCATCTCGGCCAGACGGTTGCCCATGCACCGGTGGACACCGAATCCGAAGGAGATGTGATTGCGCGCGTTGCTCCGGTCGATGATGAGGTCGTCGGGTCGGTCGAATACACGCTCGTCCCGGTTGCCCGAGGCGTACCACATCACCAGTTTGTCGCCCTTGCGAATGAACTGTCCGTTGAGGATCGTGTCCTTCTTGGCCACCCGGCGCATGTACGCCAGAGGCGTCTGCCAGCGGATGATCTCCGAGACCATGTTTGGGATAAGCTCGGGGTTCGCCTTCAGCTTCTCGAACTGGTCGGGGAACCGGTTGAGTGCGAGGACGCCGCCGCTCATGGAGTTACGCGTGGTGTCATTGCCCCCGACGATCAGTAGAACTAGATTGCCGAGGAACTCCATCGGACGGTCAATCAGGTCCTTGGTGTCCTCGTTCCTCTGCAACATCGTGATGAGATCGAAGCCGGGCTCCTCCCCCGCCGCGAGCCGCGCCTGCTTGTCACGCCACAGAGCGCTCAGCCCCCGGGCCGCATCGACGAAACCGCGGAAGACCTCGTCGTTGTCGGAGGGACCGCCATTGGCCTGCTCCATCGAGCTGGCCAGGTCTGACCACTCAACGAGCTTGCGTCGCTGTTCATAGGGAAAGTCCAGCAGTGTCGCCAGCATCCGGGCGGTGAGCTCGATCGACACCCGGTCGACCCAGTTGAAGGTTTCGCCGACCGGGAGGTCGTCGAGCACTTCCCGAACGCGGGTGCGGATCAACCCCTCCATCTCGCGCAGGTTCTTCGGAGCCACGACGCCCTGGACCGCAGCCCGCTGACGGTCATGCCTCGGCGGGTCCATGGCGATGAACATCGCGACTTCCATGAACCGAGGAGGCTCGCCGATGATGATGAACGGCTCGGCCGAGAAGGTTTCGTGGTCCTTGTCGACCGCGATGATGTCCGCGTGCCGGGTGACGGACCAGAAGGGACCGAAGGGACTGTTCGCCTGGAAGTGCACGGGCGCCTCGTTGCGAACCCGCTCGAAGTACGACTGCCACCTGCCCTGGCGATAGAGAAAAGGATTGCTCAGGTCGATTTCGGCGAGCGCTACCTCCTCCACAGGAGGGATCGGCTTCTCGACGAAGATCTTGTGACCGTTGGTCCGCGTCACGAAGCGACGGGCTCTGTCGTACAGATGCGCCCCGCGGATCTGCAGTTCCATAGGGACGATGGTCTGGGCTCGCTCGGCGGCGCGTCCGGTCACGTTGTTCAGCGTGGTCATGGGGTCCTTCCTCTCGACAGTCACATCTGGAACTCGGGCAGACGGACGACCAAGCCGTCCCAGTCCTCACTCACGGCCATCTGGCACGAGAGTCGCGAGGTCGGCTCGCGCTCGGGGTTCATGGCCAACATCTCCTCCTCGACCGGTCCCGATCGGCCTACCGTGTCGACCCACTGGTCATCGACGATGACATGGCACGTGCCGCACGCGGCCTCCCCGCCGCAGTCGCCGTCCACGCCGGGAATCATGTTGTCTACCGCGACCTGCATGAGGGATCGGCCATCTTCAAGCGGCGCCTCGCGTTTCTCGCCGTCGTGGGAGATGAAGGTGACAGCTGACATGGGCGTAACACTCCTAACTCGAACGTATTTCGAGTCTTGGCGATCGCGTGCCCTTGTGGCTATGGTCACCCGGGTCAGGAAGTTGTGATTTTGGCTCAGGAGTCGATGTGAGGTTCAGCGAGCCGGGAGTTCCCCCACTGGCCTTGATCCAGCTCCTAAACAGCGATGTCCTCGATCCTGAGGCGGTCGCTCACTTCCGTCGGCTCATCGGCCGTCAGGGGATCTCAGAGCCTGAGCTGGTCCAAGGCGACCGCCAGGTGCCGATCCGCTGGTTCCGCGACGTCTATCCCGACCTCGACCACGAGACTGCCACCCTTCTCGGACTCGCCTTCGCCGAGCAGGCTCAACTGACATCGTTCGGTCCGCTAAGCCTGCCATTGGTCAGCGCAGGATCTGTCTCTGAGGTATTCGAGCTGCTGCGGTTCCTGCCAATCATCTCTAGTGCCCTGCGTCCCCATTTTCACCATGGTCAACTCGGTCTGACCGTGGGACTCACCGGCCACACCGGCGATGCCGATCTCGATTGTCTGGTCATTACCTACGGTGGCGCGGCACTCCTCCGGCTGCTCGACGTGCTCACCGGCGGGCTGCCCGGAGTCAGCTTGCACTTGTCGTGGAAGGCCCCCCGTATCCCGCGGAAAAACGCCGACCTCTTCGCCGGACGTCTGGTCTTTGAGGCTCACGCGTCGTTCATCGACGTCCCCGTCGACACCCTGCAGACTCCGTGTCGCTTTCCCGACCCGGTCGCGTACCGCTTGGCCATCACAGAGCTTCGCCGCACCCTCGAACGTCGATCCAGCGCCGTCAGTTTCACGGAGAGCGTGAGGCGGCTAGTCGAGGAGGACCCCGGATGCGGTACCAGCCACAACGTCGCGGCGCTGTTGGGCGTCTCCGCCAGCACCCTTAAGAGAAGGCTCGACGATGAGGGCACCACCTTTCGTGATGTGCGGCAGTCCCTGCTTCGGGAGCGGGCCATCGTCCGTCTTCTCGATCAATCCCTGACGGTTAGTCAGATCGCCAAGGATCTCGGCTACAGCGACACGACCAACTTCTCGCACGCCTTCAAACGCTGGACCGGACAGTCGCCCAGCGCATTTCGCCAGGCGGGTCGCCGCCAGCCGGGCTGAGGACGGCAGGAGACCTTTAAGTTAGTCCTCACGAGGCCTTGGGGACCTTCCGTCAACGGACGAGCCAGCCGCCCTGCAACCAACCTGAGCGGTCACGCCGGCTCACCTCACGACTCATTCCGTGCGCAGAGCGGGTCGATCCCCAACTGGCCGAGCAATGGCGAGCTCGCATCGCGACGTACTCGCCAATCCAGCGCGAGGTCCGCAACGTCGGAGGAAGACTCGGCAACGGCACCGGGGCCGCAGCAGAGGCCGCGAACGCGGCCGGGCCAACGAAGGCATTGCCATCCGGCACCGTGATCGAGCCGCGGATGCTCGGCCGTATAGCTTGCGTCCCTCTGCTTGGACGACCCTGGCAGCGATCGTAGGTTGATCCGAGAATGACCGGTCAGTGGTAGCTCACTGCAAGCTTCCCGGTCACCGCCGGAATGAGGTACAGCAGCATCCAGAGAAGATCGACGAGAACCATGGCCACTGCACCGCCGCGCACGATCTCAGGAGCGCGACGTTCACCTCCTCTCCCCCACGCTGAGAGGCGAGGTGGCGGCCATGGGGGTTGTCGGCTCCGCAGGCGACGAAGTAGCTGTGGTGCTGCGGACATTGAGCGCCGTCCTCATGCGGGCCGAATTCCTCGACCCAGGTGCGAGGAGCTCATCAAGGCTGGTTACGGTCCGTCACCGGGCTCGTACTCACCGCGACGGGACCCGTGGTTAGGCCGTCGAAGATCAGTTCGCTGATCGCCGCGGACAAACGCACTGCGTCTGCGGATGGATCATCGGATGGCCCCTCCACCGCCGCTGTGAGGCCAGCGACGGGCATGGCACCGAAGACACTCAACGCCACGCCGACCGGGTCGGAGGCCTGGCGCAGCGACCCGTGAGACACAGCGTCGGCCAATCACTGCTCGATCGGTTCGTGGAACGCAGCCCGCAAGGCCACCGCCAGCTCAGGCAGCCGAGTCGCGCGCCCGAGGTCGCCGACCAGTGCCCGACACAGGAACGGAGGCTCGAGCATCACTCCCAGGTGCTCTACGACAGCTGCCTCGAGCCGGGTCCGCGGTCCGCGGTCCTCGGCGCTCGCCACGGCAACGCCGACAGCGCCGGCGATCATGTCCAGCAGGACGATCCGGACAACGGGGGCGGGCCAGGAAAGCGCCAAGGCAGAAGTGGATGCCGCGTCCGAATGCGACCCCGGCGCCCGGGGCGACGGTTGATGTTGAAATGGTTCGACCCAGCAGGTGGGATGGTTCCCGGCTCTGCGCCGGAGCCGGGGGCTTCGGCAGGGTCGCCCAGCGCCGCGTCGAGGGGGCTGACGCCCCACCCACCGGCGAGATTGCTCACGCCGTCAGCGCGACGGCCCGCAACGATGGGGCCGCCATGGCCCTCGCAGCCGGACTGGCCAGCGCCTTCGATGAACCAGCGGTTCGAGTTGGCCACCGTCTCGAGCTCGAAGCGCGACAGCGCAACCTCATGGAGCACAACACGGGCCGCGAGCCACCACCGCGAACCGTGCTCGACAAGTTCAAGGCGATGCTCATCGGTTTGACGGTCACGCGAGGAGTCGGCCTCCATGCCCGCGAACGGGAGAACCGCGAGCAACTTCGGCAAGAACACGTCGGGCACCCGGGACGCCTGGTGCAACGTCACGCTCGATCCGATCCATCCTGGCTGCGCTCGGCTGACAAGGCCGACCACGTGGTCGAACCAGCACACCCTCCGGTCAGCGGCTGCCCACCCCAAGCCGATACGAGGATTGAACCGTAGGCCTCTGGACGCCATCGCGGCTACTACGGATTCGGCCCGGAAGCTACTGATTCGCTCGGTGTGGTGGGGGATTCGCCCTCGCTTCCAGTCTCAGGATACCCGTCGAGTACCGAGTGGGACGGACCCAATCCGGACGCGAAATGGACACTGGTCGAATCTCGGACCCGCGATGCACACGGAAGCGTGAGGGCGCGGGTGTGGCGCTCCGGCGGAGCCTCAGACCCACCTAAGTCGAGACTCCACAGCGACCATCGTGCGTGCTCCTGTCGCTCCGCGCGTGTCATCAGGACCGCCCGTTGCTCTTGAAGTGCTCGATGTCCACGGTGACGAAGAGGGCGCTTGAGCGAGCGCTCAGGAGCCCGGTGCTGTCTTCGATGGTGGCTGCCATGCGGATCTTGCGTCCGGCGCGCTCCGCGAGCGTCGCTCGTAGGGTGTACTCGACGTCGAGGAGTACCGGGCGCAGGTACTCGACCTCGAGCTTGCGGGTCACGGCAAGGTCTCCGGTGGAGTACAGGAGGAACCCGTAGACGTCATCGACGACGGTGGCCACCGCTCCACCGTGGGCGATGCCGGGTGCGCCAACGTGACGGGCATCGAAGGTGTGGGTGGCGGACACCGCGTTCGGTCCGTCACGCGTGACGACCAGGTGATGGCCGTGCGGGTTCTCGGCCCCGCATCCGAGGCACTGGTCGTGGTGCGAGGGCAGAACTGTCCCCTCCGGTTGACGGCGGCTCTGTACTTGGTCCCACCCAGCCAACAGGGAGTCGAAGGTCTCGCTGCTCATGAAGCGCCAGTCGCGTCGGTTGTGCGTGGGGACAAGCCATCCAGGAGGAGTCGGGCGACACCGTTGGCGATGGTTTCCATCTCCCGGTGGGCGCCCATGATGGCCTCCATCAGACCGGCGACGGTGACGGTTCCGAAGATCATGACGGCCTCGGACATGGGGTCTTCGGCCGGACGCAGGGAGCCATCCTCGGCCCCTTCGCGGAGGAGCTTCTCGACCGGTTCGTAGAAGGCTGCGCTGAGTGCCGCTGCGAGTTCGGGTAGGCGGGTGGCTCGTCCGAGATCGCCGACCAAGGCCCGGCAGGGGGCAGGGTTGCGGAGCATCACGCCTAGTTGAGCGCGGACGACACCGGCCAGGCGTTCGCTGGCCGGTCCTTCCCCACTCACGGCCACGGCAACGTCCCCTGCGATCGCCATCAGAAGGTCCTTGAGTAGGAAGGCGAGGATCTCCTCCTTGCCGGTGAAGTAGTAGTACAACGTCGCCTTGGGCACGCCGCTGGCCTCGGCGATGTCGTCGATCTTGGTGTTGTCCAACCCTTGATCGGCAATGAGCTCGGCCGCTCCGTAGAGCTTGGTCGCGAGCTGGACCGGCAATTCCCTCATTGACCCTCCTAGAGTCGGGTTAGTCTAGCGTTTCATGCTACAGGTTTGTACTCTGAGTTTAATCTCGGTGACTAGGAGTATGGAATGGCGTTGGGTCAGAGCGGCCGTCGCAACGGGGTTGCGCGCCTTTCCGGCTTCGCCCTGAAGTTCCCTGCGGTCACCGTGGCGATCTGGGTCGCCCTCAGTGCCGGCCTCATGCTGATTCCGCCCAGCCTGGAACAGGTCGTCGAGCGCGGGACGACCGCGTTCCTGCCGGACGGGGCGCCGAGCGTGCGCGGTTTGGAGGCGATGGACTCAGCCTTCGGCACCGGGGAGGCAAAGGCCTACGCGTTCATCGTCCTGGTCAATGACGACGGGTTGAGCAGGGCCGACGGCGCGACGTACCGGCGCATTGTGGCCGGGCTCGATGCGCACCCCGATGAGGTGGTCGAGGTCCAGGACTACCTCGAGCGACCGCAGTTGCGTACCGCGCTGACCAGCAAGGACGGCAAGGCCACCTACATCCCGGTCGGGCTGAGCGCACCCGTCGGGTCGCCCCGGTCGAACGAGGACGTGGCGCTGCTGCGCAGCATCGTGGAGGACGCTCAGGGTCCTCCCGGGACGGAGATTCACATCACCGGGGACCCGGCGACGGTGGCCGATCTGACGACAGCGGTCAATGACGCCTCGGACACGATCACGTTCATCAGTGTCGGATTGCTGGTGCTCATCTTGGTGCTGATCTACCGGCGCCTGGTCACGGTGCTGATACCGCTCGCCACTATCGGGGTCGCCCTGGTCTGCACCCGAGGTGTGCTGTCCATCCTGGGTGAGTCCGGCCTCGCACTGTCCTCGTACACCTCGGCCTTCGTGATGGCCATCGTGCTCGGTGCCGGCACTGACTACTCGGTGTTCCTGATCAGCCGGTTCCGCGACGAATACCGCGACAGCGGAGATGTCCGCAACGCTATTCAGACCGCAACCACCCGCATCGGCACCGCGCTGGTGGCCTCGGCGGCCACCGTCATCCTCGGCGCGAGCACCCTGATCGCGGCCAAGCTGGGGATCTTCTCCACGACCGGCCCTGGGATGGCGATCGCGGTCGCGGTGTCCTTGGCCGCCAGCCTCACCCTGACCCCAGTCCTCATCGCCTGGACCGGCGCCAGGATCGGACCGGCACCCGCGATCCGCCCCGATTCCCCGTGGAGCAGGGTCGGCACCTTAGTCGCCGCGCGACCCGGCCGCGTCCTGGCTGGCAGCGTCTTGTTCCTCGGCATCCTGGCTGCGTTCCTGCCCACGATGACCCTGTCTTTCGACACCCGCGCCGCGCAGCCCTCGACCACTCCGAGCAACATCGGAAACGCCGCGCTCACCGAGCACTTCGCCTCCAACGAGACGCTGCCCGACTACATCCTGGTGACCTCCAAGCACGACATGCGCAACCCGAGGGACCTGGCCAGCCTCAACACGCTGAGCCGCGCCATCGCCAAGGTCCCCGGGGTCAGCTCGGTGCGCAGCATCACCCAGCCCGCCGGGAGGCCGCTGTCCCAGGCACGGATCAGCAACCAGCTCGCAACGCTGGCGAAGAGGTTGCACAAGGCGGACCGCAAGCTCACCAGTGCCCAGCCCGGGCTGAACCGGCTCAGCGACGGGGCCGCCGAGATCGACCGGGGGGCCAACCAGCTCGCTGAGGGCAGCGCTCAGGCCGTGAGCGGCGTCGATCAGTTCGTCCGCGGCCTAACCGAGCTCAACAACGGGTTGGGAACCGCGGCCACGAAGACCGACACCGCCGCTTCGGGAGCCCGAGAACTCGCCAACGGTGCCCTCCAGCTCGCCGTCGGACTCCAAAGCGCTCACGACCAGGCGGCCCAGGGAGTGCAGGGCCTCGAGGCCATCCAGCAGGCGCTCGCCAACGACGTCCTTTGCGGGGTCGACCCAGTCTGCAAGAAGGCGCGAGAAGGTCTGAAGCAGATCGTCGAAGCCCAGAAGAACCAGCTCCTCGGCGGCCTCCAGGACGCGGCCGACGCCGCCCTACGCATCGCGAACGGACAAGGCGACCTCGCCGACGGGCTCCGCCAACTTCACGCGGGGCTCGTCCGTGCCGAACGGGGCAGCGGTCAGCTCGCAGACGGGCAGAGGGTCTTCCGAACCAGGCTCGCCCAGCTCACCGCGGGCATCCAGGATCTCGCCGACGGCACCAGCGGTCTCGGCCCCGGCATCAACCAACTGGCCGCCGAGACCTCCCAACTCACCGACGGCCTCGACGAGGCCGGCACCTACCTGACCGAGGTCCATGACCAGGCCAACTCCGCGGACGCAGGGGGCTTCTACCTCCCCGCCAGCGCCCTGAAGAACAAGGACTTCGCGTTGGCCCGCACAACGTTCCTCAGCGCCGACGGCAAGGTTGCCCGCATCCAGATCATCGGCGAGACCGACCCCCTCAGCGTCGACGGTGTCGCTCGCTACGCGGTCACCCGCGATGCCGCTGCACTAGCCATCCGCGGCACCACGCTGGAGGACGCCGACGTCCTCGCGACGGGTGCCGGTGGGCTGGGAGCGGACCTTCAGGACTACCTGGACCACGACACCCGTTTCGTGGTCGGTCTCGTTCTCCTCATCGTGCTGCTCATCCTGATTCTCACGCTCAGGTCGCTGCTCGCACCGCTCTACCTGCTGGCCTCGGTGATCTTGTCCTGCGCCGCCGCGCTTGGGCTGACCACGCTGTTCTGGCAGCACCTGATGGGCCAATACATCGAGTTCAACGTGCCGGTCATCGCGTTCGTCCTCCTGGTCGCGGTCGGCGCCGACTACAACATCTTGCTGATGAGCCGCATGCGCGAAGGCAGCCTGACCCTCACCCGGCGCGACGTAGCTGACGCCGTCACCGCCACCGGACCCGTCATCACCTCAGCCGGCGTCATCTTCGCCAGCGCCTTCGTCGCCCTGATCGGCTCCTCGGTCCATGGCCTGGCCCAAACCGGGTTCGCTGTCGCAACCGGGCTCCTCCTGGACACCTTCATCGTCCGCACCCTGGTCGTCCCCTCCAGCGCCGCGTTACTCGAAAACCACAACTGGTGGCCCACCCGGCCGCCGGTGATCAGCACGAACGAATCCGCGTGAGCGATGACAGCTCCAGCTGAGAGGAAACGGCAATGACCCGGTTCAACGGGGCCTACGACCCGTTCGACCCGAACGTCCACGAGGACCCATATCCGATCTACGCGAAGCTGCGCGACCAAGCCCCGGCCTACTGGGCTCAGAGCGCGAACACCTGGGTCCTGAGTCGCTACGACGACGTCTCTTCCGCCCTCGCAGACCCAGAGACCTTCTCCTCGGCCAAGGGGATCTTCCCCTCGCCACCAGGTATCGACCAGTCAGAGCTGTTCCTGCCGATGCTGATCATGACCGACCCGCCGCGACATACCCAGCTGCGCGCCCTGGTCAGCCGGGGCTTCACCCCCAGGCGGATCGCCTTGATGGAGGCCGCGATCAAGCGAACCACCGATCACCTGCTCGAACAGGTTCCCGAAGGACCGTGGGACTTCGTCGCCGAGTTCGCCGGACCGTTGCCCGCGATCGTGATCGCCGAAATGATGGGCGTCCCAGCCGAGGACCGGGACCAGTTCCGGGCATGGTCCTCGACCCTGGTTAAGTCGAACCCGCTCAGCGGCGCCCGCGACGGCATCGCAGCAGCCGCATCGATCTACGAGTACTTCGCCGGCTTCCTCGCTGAACGACGCAACGCGCCCAAAAGGGACCTGATCTCGGACCTCGTCATGGCCGACGTCGGCGGCGAGCGACTCTCCGACGACGAAGTGCTGGGCTTCTGCTTGCTCCTCCTGGTCGCCGGCCACGAGACCACCACAAACCTGCTCGCGAACAGTGTCGTCATCCTGGCCCAACGTCCCCAGGACCGGACGCGAATGGCGAACGACACGGCGGTCCTGTCCTCGGCCATCGAAGAACTGCTCCGCTACGACTCCCCCGTCCAAGGACTCTCACGAACCCTGACACGCGACATCACCCTCCACGGCGAGACACTCAGCGCCGGGCAAACGGCACTGCTCCTCTTCGGCTCCGCCAACCGTGACGAGCACGCGTTTCCCGGCCCCGACGAGTTCAAGGTCGACCGCCAACCCGGGCGCCAGGTCGCCTTGGGACGGGGACTCCACTTCTGCCTCGGAGCGGCCCTTGCACGCATGGAGACACGGGTCGCACTCCATGCCTTGCTGAACCACCGGACCTTCACCTGGCATCCAGATATGCCCGCCGCGAAGCGGCTCCACTCCGGCCCCATTCGCGGCTACGCCTCGCTACCCGTGCAGTGACGCATCCCCACCTCGTGAGCAAAGGAGCACAGAACATGAAGGACGAACCGAAGCCGAGCCGCGCAAGTGTCCTGCACGCGGTCATCGACGACATGCTTGCCCGCAAGGACGGGAGGATCCCCACCCACATCGACGGTATCGACACCTTCTTCGACGGCGTCGAAGACCTCGCGAACGCTCTTCTACTGCGGTGGCACACCCGCCTGGTTGCGTCGCTGGAACGCGGCCTGGTCGATGATCCCGAGGACCGCGAAGAGGCCGTCATCGAGGCATGGCGTCACGCAAACTGGATCTACTGGGGCGTACGGATGGTCATCGACGAGCTTGAACAGAACCCACCCACCGAAGAAGTTGCTCACGCTGTCCGCAGGACCGCTCGCAACGACTGGGCGGTCATGGCCCTCGCCGCTGGCCTGGCCAGCGGCTACGACGAACCAGCAGCCCGCGTCGGTCACCGCCTGGAACTGGAGGCACGCCGCCGCAACCACGTCGAGCACAGCACGGCCCGTGACCCGCAGCCACGAACCCTGCTCGGCAAGTTGAAGGAGACGCTCATCGGTTAAGCAAAGAGCTGCCAGTCTTTCGGTCTCTATCTCGGCGGCCCTCGGCCGGCGGATCGGTGCCGGGTCGGTGCTGCACCGGCGGTTGACCGAGCAGGCGCAGGGCCGCACACTCCTCATTAATCGCGATGCATCCACGCCTGCGGACGTCCCCGCAGCTGGGCATCGCCGGCGCTGTGGGTATCTAGAAAGCGGCAGACTTCTAGACCAATCTAGGCAGGCTGCGTCGTCGCAGGGCGCCCGCATCACGAGGTAGCCTGCTACAAATCCGGTACAAATCGCCAGCCGTTCTCGACGTTTGCGCAGGTCAGCATGGGTCAGTCAGTCAGTACTACGACATTTAGTCCCGCGTGGGTGACGCCCACCGGCTGAGTGCCTGAAAACGGCCCCTGACCTGCGAAGACACCTTCCAACGTCTTCCAGCGTCAGGGGTCGTTTTTCGTCCTCGTGTGGCCCCAGTGTGTCCTCAGGTCCAGACCACGCCGGCGTGGCCCGGAAGCCTGTCAAGATCGAACTCGCCGTGACTTCACCTCAACACCGCCGGGTCGCGGGACGGGCTACCAGGCCGCGGGGCGGACCCTTTCATCGCTGAGGATGGCCCACGTGTACGACGCCCCCTGACGTCCTTCGAGGCCCGCCGGCCCCGTTACCGGCATCTGCTCCGTCGCGCGCCTGAAGTTCGTCTTCGAGAGCGACCGGTTGATGTCACGACCATCTCGGCTTACCACGAGGTACTCGCCCGGAACCTGATAGGTGAAAGGCAATCCCTGGGCGGTGTGGAACACCGCGCCAGCGCAACCTTTGATCCGTGCCCAGATCAGTTCAAAGTCAGCCACCCTGAACTCAGTCCTCCTCGACAGGTTCGACGTTCGGCAGTTCGATGTCGTCAACCCCCTGCTCCTTGAGTACGTCCCGGACGGTACGAAGACATATGACTTGCACCTGGTGTTCGTCGTTACCGGCAGTACGTAGCAAGTGCGTCACACCGAAGAACTTTCGCTGGTCGTAGTTTTCGTCGTCGAGTTCAAGGACGTCATAGTCATCGGTTGCTGAGTCCACGGACTCGCATACCAACAGGTCGACTAGGCCGAAGTACTTCTTGCCGGGCTCGCCTGCCTTGCGCTTGAAGTCGTCGGTCAAGCCATCCGAGCTGATCTTGAACTCCATCCACTGCCCGTCGTATCGGACGTCCCTGCCTTCTGGAAAACCAACCCCCAACGGACAGTCTTCCACGTCATAGGCGCCCTTGCCGATGGGTAGTCCGTAGTCGAAGTAGCCGTCGAGCATGCCGCGCGCCAGCAGGCCGTAGACGGAGAAGCCTGGAAGTGCGTCCATCGCGACAAGTTTCAGGAACTCGGCAACGACCTCCGTCTCAGTGGCCGGCGCGCGACGGAGCGACGACTCCCCGGAGACCACCAAGATTCCGCGGTCCTTCAACCTCTTGGCGTCCTCCTTCAGCGCCTCCTCCGCACCAGCCTTGTCCTTGGCAGAATGAGTGGACTGAGCCTTTCCCCGCAGAAGCTGCCCGGACTTGCCGGCAGCGAACGCAATCAACTCCTTGCACAGATCAAGGGCCAAGGCGTGTGCGTCGGCTGACAAGTTCTTGCGCCCGTAGTCAGGCTTGTAGTCGCCCGAGAAGTTGATACAGACGAAAGTTCGACTCTTGTGCTCAGCACCCGATCGGTGGAGGAAGCTCTTCCGCCGGCCAGTCGGAAAATCGCGAACGCCAACGAGGAAGCCGCCGTTCACTTGGATGAGGGCTTCCGCCAGGGCGCTGTCGTCCGAGTCCTCCGGGAGCCCTAGGTGCCGCTGGGTCACGTCCTCGTACCAACTGTTCATGTGCGCGTACGCGACGTAACCGCACACGTCGAAGCGCTTGATGACCGCCATGTGCTTCGGGTTGTCAGCGATCCGGGGCAGATACTTCTTGATCCACTTCCGGTCGAACCACTCATAGAGAATCTCGTTGTTCTTCGACGCTGATGTCAGGAGCGACGCTTTGCGAGGACCGTTGCGCTTGGCCAGTTCATGCGGGTAGAGGAATCCAGTGACGAGCGGCCTATCGTTCGCACCGCACTTCACGCCGACCTGGAGACGCGCTTGCCAGCCCGAGAGCTCGTCTCGATCCCCGTCCTGGATCATGAATCCGATCCCCGTCCGAGTGCGCAGGATGTACTCGAGCCGAGCGAACGCAGCCTTGTCCTCAACTCCGAGAAGATCCCTGAGGCGGTCGTCAGCGAAGACAACGGTCGCCGCCGTGCCCCACTCCAAGCCGTCACCCTCGGCGGCCGCAGTCAGTTCAAAGTCGGACGGGGGGAACTCCGAACTCTTCTCCTCGAACGGGCGATCGTCCTCGAGCAGACGTACGGTCTGTTCAAACCACGCCCTTCCGTTGCGCACGCGGTACGTCCACCCGTCTTCGCCAGGACTCCGAGTCTCCAACGCAAACTCGGCGTGTCCGAACTGAAGAAATGCGAGGGCAGCGCCCTTCTCGCCGCGAGAAGAGCGCTGGCCCAGCCGTCGCTTCAGCGAGTAGTTCGGGCGGACTGCCGGCTTCCGGTGCGCCCAACTGATACCCGTGCCATTGTCCCGGACGACCAAGGTCCTGCCCTCGATGTCGACCTCGACCTGGAGCCGGGGTTCGAAGGAATCGTCCTCCGACTCCGCCCGGGCAGCAACGGCGTCCAATCCGTTCTGGACCAGTTCCGCGAACGCGTCGTACGGGTCGTCGTAACTGCTGACGATGTTCGAGATCGTGTTAGCTAGCTCGTACAGGCGGTCTTCGTGGCTGGACTCTGCGCTGTCGGTGAGAAGGTCCACGAGTTCAGAGGCGGGTTCGGGCATGCCGACACCATAGGAGTGACGGCCGGTCGTGCACTCCGATTTCGGCTAGATGACGCCCTCAGACTTGGGCCGCTGGAGGCGTCCAGGTCAGACTCGCGACCGCGTCGTGGCTGTGGATGCTCTCGAAGTTGCGGACGCTTACCGCGTGGGTGACACCGCGCTCACGGCAGACGTGCGAGAGGTCGCGAGCCATGTCCTCGACGAAAGCTGGGTGGTCGTGCGCCTCCATGGTGACGACCCGCTCGTCCGGCCGCTTGATGAGGGGGAAGACGGGGCTGGATCCCACCGAGCGGATCATGGCGAAGGCCGTGGCGACGTCCAGTGGGTAGATGTCCTCATCTCGTCCCACCGTGGTGAGACTGACCCGACTGCGCTGATTGTGGGCTCCGTAGTCACTGATGGCCTTGCTACATGGGCAGAGGCTCGTCACGTCCGTGCCGACGGTGACCGCGAGCTCGGTCTGGTCGGCGACATGCCTCGCTGCAAGTTCGACGTCACAGACCTGCCACGCTTCCTTCCCAGACGCCGGAGCCTGGACCAGGAACGCCATCGGCAGTGCGACGTCGACCTGGACCCGGTCGACGTCGAGGCGGTCTGCCGCGACCTTGAGTGCCTGAGGGAGCCGTTCGGGCTCGAGATCCTGGAGTTCGTCATGGACGATCTCCACCATCCGGCTCATGTGCGTGCCGCGCCGCTCTGCCGGCAGCGTCACGGTCACATCGAAGGTGGCAATCCCCGCGTGCTTGGTCGAGCCGTCGTTGAAGCGAACCGGATACTGCACCCCGGCAATGCCGACGCGGTCGAGCTCGATTCCCCGCTCGTCCACCTGGTCTTGAATGTCCGGCAGAGGCACTTGACTACTCCCCGCGGTAGATGCAGCCAGAGGTGCAGGTTTCGCGAACCCGTACCTCGGTGAGGTTGGGAAGGTCCACGCTCAACCGATCCCAGATCCACTTCGCCAGCACCTCGCTGGTCGGGTTCTCAAGACCCACTACGTCGTTGAGGTAGTGGTGGTCGAGTTGGTCCTCAAGGGGCTTGAAGGCGACCTTCAGGTCGCCGAAGTCCTGAACCCAGCCGGTGCTCTCTCCCACCGGCCCAGCCACATGGACCTCGACACGATAGGAGTGTCCGTGAAGTCGGGCGCACTTGTGCCCATCAGGGACATTTGGCAGCCGGTGAGCTGCCTCAAAGGTGAACTCCCGGTAGATCTCGGCTGTGTAGGTCACGGAATTCCTAGGTGTTTGTGCGTCTGCAGACTCAGTTGCCACAGCGGATGATCAAGACAGAACTTCACGGCCAGTTCGGTGTTCGCGGCCGCGTCCGGGCCGTCCATCGGCTGCACGCGGAAGCTCTCGAAGTCCAGGTGTTCGAACGTCGTTGGGTCGACTCCGCCCTGCGGGACAACGAACTTGAGTTCGTTTCCTTTGTGAACGATGAGATCGGACCCGATCTTGGGGCTGACACAGAGCCAGTCGATGCCGGGAGGCGGTGCAACCGTTCCATTCGTCTCGACGGCGACGTAGAAGCCACGATCGTGGAGCGCCGCGACGGCCCCAGGGTCCAACTGCAACAGGGGCTCGCCACCCGTGCAGACGACCATCGGTCGTCCTCCCCCATTCACTGGCCACTTCGCTGCCACGGCGTCTGCCAGCGCATCCGCATCAGCGAACTTGCCGCCGCCCTCTCCATCGGTCCCGACGAAGTCGGTGTCGCAGAACTTGCAGATCGCTCGTTCACGATCGGCTTCTCGGCCGGTCCAGAGGTTGCACGAACTGAATCGACAGAAGACCGCCGGCCGTCCAGCGTGCGCGCCCTCGCCCTGGAGCGTGTAGAAGATCTCCTTGACCTTGTAGGTCACGCAGTCGCCTCCTGGTACCTGACCGGATCAGCAAGTCCAGCATCCGCAAAGCCGCGGAGACGCAGGAGGCAGGAGTCGCAATGGCCACACGAGCGGCCGTCCTCGTCCGGGTCATAGCAGGACAACGTGAGTGAGTAGTCGACGCCAAGCTTCGCCCCGAGTTCCACCGTCTCAGCCTTGGTGAGGTTGATCAACGGCGTGTGGATCTTGAGTGCATTGCCCTCGACGCCGGCACGCGTAGCAAGGTTGGCCATCTGCTCGTAAGCGGCGATGAACTCGGGGCGGCAGTCCGGGTATCCGGAGTAGTCGAGGGCGTTGACTCCGATGAAGATGTCGGTGGCTCCGACCACTTCGGCGTAGGCCAGCGCGAACGAGAGGAACACGGTGTTGCGAGCTGGCACGTAGGTGATGGGGATCTCGTCGTCGCCGATCTCGTCCGCCGAGTCGTGCTTAGGCACATCGACATCCGCGGTCAACGCAGATCCACCGAACACGCGAAGGTCGATGTCGCAAACCACATGTCGTGCGACACCAGCCGCCTCAGCGACGCGCTGCGCCGCAGCGAGCTCGACTTCGTGCCGCTGTCCATAGCGGAAGCTCAGGGCGTATGGCTCGAAACCCTGGTCCTTCGCGATAGCGAGCACAGTGGTCGAGTCCAGGCCCCCGCTCAGCAGGACGATGGCCTTCCGCGTCATGTCCAACACCCTCTTCAGTCGGTCGATCGGGCCTCTTGCCCCGTGCTGTCGAAACTACACGATAGAGTAGCTGAAACGAACACGTAGTTTCGGAGCATGTGAGGCCATGTCGCGACAGAAACTGACGATCATCGTCACCTGCACTGACAGGAAGTCGGCGACCCCTGATGACGAGTTGATGGTCCGCAATCTTCCCAAGGGACAGGTGGGCGCTCGCGCCCGGGTATGGCGGGACAGCCTCGCACGAGCGACGGACCGCCGCCCCCTCGTTGACCTGTACGGCGGCGAAACGTGGAGTCAGGTTCGTGCCCTTGCGATCAAGGCCACGAGCCTCGGGTACGAACCAACGATGTTCGTGGCTTCGGCAGGGCTTGGGCTTCAGCACGTCTCCACTCCGGCTCCCGCGTACGCCGCGACGTTCAGTCCTGGTCACGCCGACTCAGTCGGCGCATCCTTTCTCGAGTCTCAAACTTGGTGGGGCGCACTCCCCCATGCCGACGTCGCTCCTGGAGCACGAGCGATCTGGGTGCTGTCTGAGGCCTACTCACGCGTTGTCGGCCCGCAGATGCTCGAGGCGACCTCCCCCAGTGACGTGCTGGTGTTTGGCGGGTCAAAGGAGATTAGCGATGACGTACGCGTCCCCCCGGACCGATCATTGCGGCGTGCGCTCGGCGGCACCGTCACCAGCCTCAACGTTCGCTCCGCAACGCAGTGGCTGAGTTTGGCCGACGGGGAGGATCCATTCACGAGTGCGGCTCGGGACAGGTGGCGAACCTGGGCGCGCGACAGGCGGCATCACGAGGTCTTCGATCGCAAGCCCATGTCTGACTCTGCGGTGCTTGCCTTCGTCAGCGAGCTCCGCGTGCGTCAACCCACCATCTCCAAGACAAGCGCGCTCAAGGTTCTTCGCGAGGCGGGCATGGCATGCGAGCAACGA
Organism: Nocardioides candidus; assembly: GCF_041321175.1. NCBI lineage: Bacteria > Bacillati > Actinomycetota > Actinomycetes > Propionibacteriales > Nocardioidaceae > Nocardioides > Nocardioides candidus. Next base: position 377,793 of record NZ_JBGGWC010000003.1, read on the forward strand.
CGATTCTCGACTCTCTTTCAGCAGGCGGTGGCTCGATGACGGATCCGAAGTGGCTTGTACGCCGGGCACTCAAGGTGCTTCAGAGTGAGGACACTCCGCTCTACCTGTTCACGTTGGCAGCCGAGGAGGTCGACCTGGTCGCGGACGTTGCGCGTATCGGTCGGGATGAGGCAGGGAAGCTCATCGGATATCAGCGTCCAGAGAAACAGAAGCACGTGAAGCAGATCCAGGAGTACTTGGACTCGGAGGATCCCATCTTCCCCAACGGACTGATCCTCGCGTTGCCGCCTGAGGTCAAGTTCAAGTCGAGCCGCGGGCCGACCACGACAGATGGGCTGGCTGTTGCCGGGACGCTGGAGATCCCGATAGCTCCGGACGGCGATGGACCGCGGCCAGCTTGGATCGTGGATGGGCAACAGCGAAGCCTCGCACTCTCTCGAACCAAGAACCGCCGCCTTCCGGTGCCGGTAGCAGGGTTCGTCGCGGCTTCGCTCGAACTTCAACGAGAGCAGTTCCTGCGGGTCAACACTGTTCAACCGCTCCCGACTGGGCTGGTCACCGAACTGCTCCCAGAGATTTCCCGGGTTCCATCAGCACGGATGGCGACGAGGCAATTGCCGTCAGCTCTGGTTGACATGCTGAACCACGACGCGGATTCGCCGTTCCACGGGCTCATCCGACGAGCATCTACGCCTGCAGACGACAAGAAGGTCACCGTCGTCACCGACAACAGCCTCGTTGAGGCGATCAGGGAGTCCGTCGAGTCCCCGTCTGGAGTCCTCTTCCCCTATCGGAATATCGCAAGCGGAACCACGGACACCGAGGGCATCCGACGTGTCCTCCTCGCCTACTGGGGCGCCGTACACGACACCTTCCCCGAGGCCTGGGGAGCGAGCCCCACTGCCAGCCGCCTCATGCACGGAGTCGGAATCCGAGCCATGGGCCGACTCATGGACCGCGTCATGACCCACGTACGAGACGACGACCCCCGAGCCCGCGAGCGGGCGGCAACAGAGTTGGCTCTCATCGCTCCCAAGTGCCGCTGGACAGACGGCACCTGGGAAGACCTCGGCGTTGCGTGGAACGACCTGCAGAACACGCCACGACACATCAGCGCTCTGTCGAACTACCTCGTACGCACGTACCTCGCCGAGCGGACGGGGCGGAAGTGAGGTTCTTCTTTCCCGACAGTCAGGACCTGGTGAGTCCGGCCTACGACTTCATGCGAGACGAGTATCCGGCCCACCGCGTGCGGCAGCGCGACGACAGGTACGCCCACGAGGTGTTGGCTGAAGCGCCGTACCACGGGATCCTCGTGAGCAAGTCGATCGTGGATGGATCGATCAAGGGCGCCGGCAAGTACTCCGGAGCGCAGCGGGCTCGCCTGTACCGGATGGGTGTCCATCGATTCTTCCGCTTGCCCCCGGGGGTCGAGACGCTTGGCGACAACGGCGCGTTCAACTACATCGACGAACCCGTCCCGCCTGTGACGGCCGCTGAGACGCTCGACTTCTACGAGGAGTGCGACTTCGACGCCGGGGTGAGCACAGACCACGTGATTTTTGGTTATGAGCCCGAGGCAACTCCCAAGACCGCAGATCCCGAGTGGGTCGAGCGTCGGAAACTCACGCTGCGTCTGGCCGATGAGTTCATCTCGCTCACGAGTGATCGCCACAGTCGTGTTCAGCCCGTCGGCGCCGCACAAGGTTGGAGCCCTAAGAGCTACGCCGACAGCGTCCGGGCCCTTCAGGAGATGGGCTACAAGCGCATCGCGCTGGGCGGCATGGTGCCCCTGAAGACTGACCAGATCCTGGCCTGCCTGACACAGATCGCGACCGTCCTCAAGCCCGGCACCGAACTCCACCTGCTCGGGATCACCCGCATAGCCGCCATGGACCGATTTTCAGAGCTGGGTGTCACGAGTTTCGACAGCACGTCAGCCTTCAGGCAGGCCTTCATGGACGACCGAAAGAACTATCACACGAGCGAGCGAGCGTACGTGGCAATCCGCGTGCCACAGGTCGACGGCAACCCCACTCTGAAGCGGGCGATCCTGGCGGGCGCCGTCAGCCAAAAGGATGCACTCACTGCTGAGCGTGAGGCGCTGAAGGCACTTCGTGCGTTCGATGGCACGTCTGCGAGGCGTCGAGACTGCCTGGACGCACTGGGGGCCTACGAAGTCGTGTGCCAGAGCAAGAAGTCGTACCTCGACGCGTACGCCGAGACCTTGGAAGCCGCGCCCTGGCGTCGCTGCCCCTGCTCTATCTGCAGGGAGCACGGCGTGGAGGTCGCGATCTTCCGCGGTACGGAGCGGAACAAGCGGCGGGGATTCCACAACCTTTCGGTCCTCAGGCACCAGATGGGGCAACTTGTCCACAGCCGCACTGCGATTACCGACTTCGCAGACGCCAACACCTAGGGTTTCGTCCATGGCCGACCGTTACGAGATCCGACTCCCCGCCCTCAAGATTCGCCAGGGCGAGCAGGCCATCTTCGCGTTCGGGGTAGACGGTAAGCGGATCCACGAGTTCACGACTGTGAGTCGCGTTCACCGTGACGACATGGAGCTTCAGGGCTACCAGCGTCCCGAGGTTCTGAGCCACATCCGGGCGATCCGGAGGTACCTCGAGTCTGATGGAGCGATGCTTCCGAACGCCGTCGTCCTCGCGTTTGATGAGCGAGTCACCTTTGAGGCAACTGCCGGACGAAGCGCGCTGGCCTTCGTCACCACAGGCGAACTCGTGATCCCTGTCGATGAGTCGCTTCCCGACGATCAGAAGCCGGCCTGGTTGGTCGATGGTCAGCAGCGCAGCGCGGCGATCCGGGACGCCGACCTTGCCGAGTTTGCGGTGGCGGCCGTCGGGTTCATTGCGCGCGGTGAAGCTGAGCAGCGCTCGCAGTTCATCCTCGTCAACAACACGAAGCCACTGCCCAAGGGGCTCATCCACGAACTCCTGCCTGACACCGAGGGCCACCTTCCGACCGCCTATGCCAAGAAGCAACTGCCCGCGCGCGTGCTCTCCGCACTGAATTTCGGCAGCCGAGCTGACGGTCAGCCGTTCGCAACTCGTATCGCCACCCCGACGATGGCGAACGGCTACATCAAGGACAACAGTGTCCTCAAGATGATCGAGAACAGCCTCTACGACGGCGCGCTCTATCAGTACCGCGACCCTATCGACGGCACTGGCGATGTCGACCAGATGCTGTTACACCTCAACTACTTCTGGACCGTGGTAGCTGTGACGTTCCCGGAGGCTTGGGACCTGCCTCCCACGAAGTCGCGACTCACGCACGGCGCTGGCATCCAGGCCATGGGTTATGTAATGGATCAGTTGACCGATGGCGTGCCTGCCGCCGAACTTCCGGGGCTCAATATCGAGAAGAAGATCGAAGCTCTCCGGACGCACTGCGCGTGGACCTCAGGGACTTGGGACTTTGGCCCTGAGCAGGCGCGGCGCTGGAACGGCATCCAGAACACGCCGAACGACGTGAGGCTCCTGACGAGTCACCTGCTCCGCGCTCTGCGCTGACACATTCAAGCGTTGGATTGCTCCAACCACCCACGAACTGTCGGACGTCTTTACTAGCCTCTGTGGGGTGAGGGCGAAGCGGGGATCGGCATGACGACTGGGGTGACATGCCCCCTGTGCGGTTCTCCGATGGTGATGCAGTTTGCTTCTCGAGGGCGCAACGCGGGGCAGGCGTTCTGGGGCTGCTCGCAGTTCCCGCGCTGCCGCGGATCGCGCGACGCGGAAGGCAATGCCCCGAAGCCGCGCCAGCCACGCAAGAAGCCGGCCGCACAGGCCTCGCCAGCACCGACTGCGGGACGCCGAACGAAGGCACTCAGCCGTGGCGACTTGCTCGTGTCCTCGGCCAACACTTTCGGCCCCGGGAAACTCGTGGCGCGAGAGGGCGACAACCTCGTCCTCGAGTACTTCGATGCGCCTGGGCCTGCACCATCCGCCCGCTACCGCGAGGCCGTCCCACGCGCCAGCCTCACGCGGCTGGCCCTGTCTCCCGAGCTTCGAGTCTTCTGGCAGGACAAGGATGACCGATGGCGGTCCGGACGGATCATCGAGGCGAACGAGCACAACGATATCTACGTCCGTGGGCACGAATGGGAGGGCTTTGTCCCTGAGGAGCGACTACACGTCCGCTGGAACAAGCCCTTGGCGGATCCGGTCGGCTTCGGGGAAGCCGGCATGCTCGAGTCGCCGATGCTCGCGGAACTGCGTCTTCCGTACTTGCGCAGCATCCTTCAGCAGCGCTCGGCGGCTCACGGCATGCGAGCCGTACTATCCAGCTGCATCGAACTCCACGCCCACCAGGTCGAGACAGCTTGGCGCGTTCTGCAGGACCCCGTCCAGCGCTACCTCCTCGCCGACGAAGTCGGGCTAGGCAAAACCATCGAGGCTGGAATCATCATCCGCCAGATGCTGCTGGACCACCCCGATCTACGAGTCCAACTGATCTTGCCTCCGTTCCTGCTCGACCAGTGGAGGCGGGAGCTGACCCAGAAGGTCCGGGTGCAGGACTTCCCCCGGGCGCACGTCCGTTTCAGCCGTGATGACGACCCGTCGATCTGGGAGGCGGCTGACCTCGTCGTGGTCGACGAGGCACACAACCTTGCGCGGATGTCAGTCAGCACGGATCCCGACCTCGCCTTCCGCTTTGAGCGGCTTCGTGAGATCGCCCTTGCCAGTCCGCGCCTGTTGATGCTGTCTGCGACACCAGCCCTGCACAACGAGGTCGCCTTCCTGGCGATGCTCAAGTTGCTTGATCCCGCGGTCTACGCCGATACAACGGCCGAGCAACTGCGATCTCGCCTGGAAGCTCGCGCCAGCCTTGGCCGCGTCTTTCTGGGACTTCAACCCAACCTCCCAGGAGTTCTCCTGAAGGGGCGCCTGTCGGAGGTCGAAGCGTCGTTCCCAGAAGACGCCGAGGTCGGGGAGTTGGTTGCGCGCGCCCGCGAGTCGGTGGCCGCACAGGACAAAGACGAGACTGCATCTCTCATCCAGGCACTGCGCACGCACGTTGCCGAGGTGTACCGCGTCCACCGACGAATGCTTCGGACCCGGCGTACGACGGCGTTGGAGGGCACCTACCGTGTATCCGGTCGTCGCACCCCCGAGCCAATTTTGCTGGAATCGGTCGCGGCTGACGAGGTCACAGAGGCTCTCGATAGATGGCGGGAGCAGGCGCTGGCCTCTGCCGAAGGCGACCCGGAGGAGTTGACCAACGCCGGACGCGCGTTCGCCGAGGCAGCCGCGGCGAGTCTCGATCCGAGCGCGCTTCAGGCGTGGGCGTCAGATCGCACCGATACAGCGGTCGGCCCTGAGGAGGTCGCAGCGTTGAAGCGGATCCAGCAAGACATGAGCTACGTCGATCGGCGCACCACCGTCAGTCGCCCGTTCGCTGACGCCCTCAGCGAACTCATGACGTCGCACGAGCGTGCTGTCGTCTTCTGTCCCACGCCTGGCTTGGCCATCGAAGTGGCTGAGGAACTCAAGGAGGTTTTCGGCAACAAGTCGGTCTTCCTCCATGTGACAACCCAACGTAGCGAGGAGAACGAGCACGCAGTCCGCTCGTTCGAAGCAATCCGCACGGCCGCGGTCTTGGTCGCAGACTCATCGGCGGAAGAGGGTCGCAACCTCCAGTTCGCCAACGTTCTGGTGCATCTGGGGCTTCCGAGTTCAGCGAATCGTCTTGAGCAGCGGATCGGTCGCTGTGACCGGTGGTCGCCCGAAGGGACGGGAGAGTGGCGGTCGTATGTCCTTTCGGGACACGCGGACAACACCTTCGCCATGGCCTGGGAAAGAATCCTGTCGGACGGATTCGGGATCTTCGACAGTTCTGTCGCGAGTCTTCAGCAAGCCGTAGACGACGCAACCGACGAAGCATGGCGGACTCTCCTCCAACTGGGAGTCGACGGCGTCGCCTCCGCGGTGACTCGGGTGCGAGAGATGTTGGCCGCGGAGATCGAGCGCGTCCGCGAACAGGATGCGCTCGACAGTCTCGAGACCAGCGTCGACGAGCGCTCCGTTTACGCGCGCATCGCAGACGTCGAATCGGAAGCGTCAGCTTTCGCGAAGGTGAGCGACGACCTACTTGCTGCCAATAGCGTCGCTGGAAACCTTCGGTTCGAACGGAAGGGCAACCCAGCCACCGGTTTGGGCAGTTATGAAGCGCTCGGCCGCCTACCGGGGAAGCAGGCACAGATTCCACTGATCCCTGCCTCGCGTCTCGTTCGTGACTTCCTGCCGTTGAAGGGACACGTCGGAACATTTGTTCGGGAGGTGGCCCTCGCCCGCGAGGACGTTCACCTGTATCGGTTTGGGGACCCGTTCGTCGATGCCGTCAGCGACTTCCTCTGGCACGACGATCGTGGCCGAGCCTTTGGCATGTGGCGCTGGCTGCCCGAATGGAGCCGTGACGACACTCCTCTGTATCGGTTCGACTACGCGGTCGAGGCCGACCCGCTCAAGGTGCAGACCGCAAACGATCCTCGGGGCGAACTCGTGACGCTCAGTGCAGGCATGGATCAGCGTGCGCTGACGCGGAGAGCCGATGGGATCTTCCCTCCCATGATCGTCAGCGTATGGATGACATCCGGCGCGCAGGAGTTGACGTCCAAGTCGCACCTCGATGCGGTGTCCGCCCCCTATACGAAGCCAGGCCCGGATCGTGCCGGCGGCGACTACTCGCTAAACCGTGTCAGGATCACGGAGGCCTTCGAACTCATTTCCGCAGGGAACTGGGCCCGGTCTTGGCGATCCGCAGAAGGAGCTGCGCAGCAGTTGGTCCGCGGTCGCCAGGAAGTGCGTTCTGCGGTCGAGCGCGCTGCCGCGATCGCCACCCGCGACTCGTCAACGCGTCTGTCGCAACTGCGTCTCCGAGCCATGCGCACGACAGGAGCCGAACTCGCACGCTTGGAGGAAGAACTCCATCGCGAGGAAGTCATCGCCCGAGCTATGTCCGCCGCCGTGGCGGCACCATCTCTCCGGCTGGACAGCACCGGCATCGTTGTTCTGTCCGGTCGATCCCTGACGAGCTGACATGACCGATCAGTGGAACCTAGTTGCCGCCCATCTGGCTGGTGCTACCGACAACCGTGACCTTCTCACCGGCCCGCACCGCCGACTGGTGGATGCGTGGTTCTCGGAGATGCCGGGTGCCGCGATCGCTGGTGATGTTGCCGCACTCCTGGGCCAGGTACTGCGTCACCGTCGAGGAACTACCGGTCAGTCCAATAGTTTCCTGATCCTTCGCCTTGACGAGCGAGGCGTTCCGGTGCAGGCGCTTCTTCGAGCGAACCTCGATGTCACCAAGTTCGGCTTGCACGAGCACCGCATCACGCTTGGCCACGATTGGGCGCCAGACTGGCTGCGTGGCGACGTGCGCTGGATCGACTTGGCCTGCACGAGTCCTGACCCTTTCGTGGGGCCCAAGGGCCGCGTGTCCACCTCTGCCCGGCATGACATGGCTGTGCCGGCAGATCCATCTGTGTCCGCGATTTCTGGCATCGAGACCTATCGTTCGCGCAGCCAGGCAAGTGCCGTCCGGACCGCAGCGCTTGCCCCTGCCGGAGACACGCTCCACGTGGTGCTACCCACCGGGACAGGGAAATCCCTGGTGGGCATCGCGCCCGGACTACTCCGCCGTACTGGAGTGACAGTCGTCGTGGTGCCAACCATTGCATTGGCTCTGGACCAAGAGCGCCAACTTCACCAGCGATTTCCGAGCCAGGGCCTTCCTCAAGAGTTGGCCTACTACGGCGATCGTGCCGCTGCTGAGAAGGAGGCGATCAAGGGGCGTCTGTACGAGGGCACCCAAAGGGTGCTCTTTACTTCTCCGGAGGCGCTCGTCACCGGGTTGGCGCAGACTCTTCGGCACTTGGCTGCCCGGGGTGATCTGAGCCATGTCGTGATCGACGAGGCACACCTCGTGCGCACATGGGGCTTGAGTTTCCGACCCGAGTTTCAAGTCGTCGCATCCCTGGTCGCCGAGTTGCGAGAGGTCGCTCGTGCGCAGGGGGTAGAGCCGCCCCATGTGGAACTGCTGACAGCTACGCTCTCGCGACAGAGCCTGCTGCTAAACGACGAACTGTTCGCCGGATCCGGAACCTCTCTATTCGTAGGTTCTACCTACCTTCGCACTGAGATCCGTTACCTGCTTGCCCCTCCTGCCGTCCCCGAATCGCGCCTCGAGCGAGTGGTCGATGCGCTCCATCACCTTCCACGACCGGCGATCGTCTATACGACCAAGAAGGAGTCGGCCGACGTCTTCGCAAATCGACTGCGGGACGCGGGATTTGGCCGCACGGCCGTCTTCCATGGAGATGTGCGCGCCGACGACCGACTGGAGATCCTGCGGGCATGGTCGGGTGATACCGGCCCCACATCTGTCGATGTCGTCGTGGGGACTAGCGCGTTCGGCCTCGGTGTGGACCAGAGCGACGTTCGTTCTGTCATCCACGCCTGCGTGCCGGCCTCAGTTGACCGCTTCTATCAAGAAGTTGGCCGCGGAGGCCGCGACGGTCACGCGGCTGTATCGGTCTGGTTGCCGAGCACCACCGATGCCCAGGAGGGTCGCAGCATCGAGAACGCCACCGTTCTTGGCGATAGGAAGAGTTGGGGTCGATGGGACGCGATGCGTACGGCGCGCATCTCGGCCGACCCATCACGCCGCGAACTTGTCGTGGACACCAGCACCGTCCCGCCCTGGCTCTCATATGCCTCCGACAGCAACCAACTGTGGAACCGCAACACGCTGGTCCTGCTGCAGAGGGCCGGGGTACTCGACATTGTCGACACTCCCCCGCCCACCTTGGAGCGCGTTGAAGGTGAACCTGAGGCTGACTGGCAGCAGCGAGTCGATGCTGCGTGGTCCAAATACGTGAAGCTCGCCACCGTGCGCATCCGCGCGGGCATTGCGAATGTTGACGAGGCTAGTGTCCTGCGCGCGATCGATCGGGTTCGACGGGAAATCCGTGATTCAGAATCTGACTCGCGCGACCGGATCGAGCGCATGTTCCGACTGGACGAATGCTGGGGCTCAATCCTGAGCGAGGAGTACGAGTACCAAGACGTTGGCGCGATGCACGCTCACCAGGTCGTGGCGCCCGCGTGCTCGGGGTGTCCCGCCACCGCGCACGTCCACGAGCCATCTTTGCGGGCCGCGCGCCCGATCGTGCAGGAGGCATCGGTCCCCCAGCTCCAGCGCGAGGTAAGTGCAACGCTTGCGGCAATGGCCGCAACGGGCCGGACGCTCGTGGTGACCTATCCCGAGGGAGACCTCCGAATCCATCTTGCCGAACTTGTCACGAAAGCAGTGACACACGGGGTCCGAGGAATCCTGGCATCTGCGAGTGTGGCCAACTTGAGGGCTGTGGCTCAGGCAGGCCGCACTGCGCCCGAGGGACTGGTCGCCATCGATCCAATCGTTGCGGGCCCACCCCGAACGTTCCCGATCCCTACGTTGATCCTGTTAGATCCGACCGATCCGCCACAGTTGAGTTGGCTTGCTGGAGAGGCGGGTTCCCTTCGGATCGTCGTACTCCCGGAAGATACGCCGGACCCTCAATATCCGGGCCAACCCGTGAAGAGCATTCGCTTCCCGCATTGGACGTTGTCGTACTTCCTTAGGAGTCTGTGATGGCAGTACTTAACCCGCCACGCACATTGCCTGGCCTCGGCCGCGCCATCGTGAACTACCTCCTCGACGCACGACGTTCGCCAACCGAGGACGACCTAATCGCCGCCTTCAAGCCGGATGGGCTGAACCCCGGCGCCGAGGCCGCTGGCGGACTGAAGAACACGATCTCCTCCTTGCGCGCCATCAACGTGCTCGAGACGAATCCCGACGGAACTCTCCAACTGGGTGCTCAGGTTCCCGCTCGGAAGGCGCCTTTCGACCCTCCGGAGTTCCGACGACTCCTGCAATCCCGCGTATTCGACCTCGGCCGAGATGGCGATGTCTGGGCAACGCAACTCGGCGACGGACACACGAGCGGCGCGCGTGACCTCAACCGAGCCCTGACCTGGGTGCTGGCACAGGACGCGTTGGGGCAGCCGCTGTCTTGGACCGAGAATCTGCAGACACTCCAGTCTGAGCAGTTCGGCACAACCGATCGTGAATCGTGGGCCATCGTCAATGACACGCGTTGGGTGGCTGCGTCGCGTTGGATTGTCGCGCTCGGCTTGGCGACCCCGTCAGTCATGAAGGATCGGACCGGCGTGGTTCCACTGCCGGTTGCCGCGGTGGAGGACGCGCTACGAACGATGCCCGCCGAACGTCTCCCGATCCACGACCTGTTGGCGCGCATCGGACAAACGCTCCCCGTCCTTCATGGTGGGTCAATGCGGTCCGGACTCGTGGCCCTCCTTGGAGCCGATCCCGACCCAGGCATCCTCGCCGACTGCGCGGACAGTTCGGTCGGACAGGCACTGCGCATCCTCGAGGATCGCGGACGGATCCGATTCGAGACGCTCCCGGACGCACAAGGCATCCGCCTGTCCCGTTTCGACGCCGCGCGCCAAACGCACGCCATCGTGAACCATGGAGGAAAGAAGTGAGTTGGCGCGGCAACCTGCCAGCGGCCTGCTGGGACGCACACGAGGCTTCAGCCATCATCCCTGTCGAGGCAGAAAGTACGTCGGACGGCGTCTTCCTCGCCACACACAGCACGATCCCCATCACACAGCGGGATCGAGTAGACAGCGCCCGCGGTGGCGCCGTTGTTGACGAACAAGCCCTGCTTCGCGCTGTCCAGGAGCAGCCGGCGGACCAACCGATCATCCCGATCCTCGGTAAGTCCGGTACCGGCAAGTCCCACCTCGTTCGATGGCTACGAGCTCATCTGGAAACCAAGGAATCGACCCGCCTGATCTTCGTCCCGAAGCACCGCATGTCCTTGCGCGGGATCCTCGAACTGATTCTTGAGCACGCGAGCGGCGAACGGGCCGACGAACTCCGGTCCAAGGTGGCGACCGCGGTCGACGCTGCTGCGGATGAAAAGACTGCGCAACTGAAGCTGCGCAACGCCCTTGCGGTGAACATCGAGACGCGGGGCAACCGCACCGATGGATCCCCGGAGGAGATCGAACTCCGGTCCTATCTCGCCTCTGCCGGTGGCCTTCCTGCCCTCTTTGGAGACGACGTCTTTCGGAGCCGACTGCTTGACCAGAACGGGCCAATCGCCCGCCTGGTGCGCGAAAAGTTGTCCGGGAAGGGCGACGAGGACAAGGAAGACGCCTTCGGGTTCACCCCCGAGGACCTGAATCTCTCTGTGGACGACGTCAACCGGGCCGGCCAAGCGGCTCGCGAGGTCGCTGGGGCACTCACGAGTGAGCACTCGTTCCGTGAACTCGCCGCCAAGATGATCAACGAGCAACTCGGTCCATCTGTGAGCGAGGTCTTCGGCGTGGGCGGTGACGACCTCAAGCAGATCCTTATCGACGTACGCGTCGAGTTGGACAAGCAGGGCCTTGAACTGCTTGTGCTCATCGAAGACTTCTCGATCTTCCAGGGGATTCAGGGTGGCCTCATTGATGCCATCACGCTCATCTCCACCGAGGCGCAGAAGCTCTGTCCGATGCGCGTCGTCATGGCCGTCACGACCGGTTACTTCATCAACCAGATGCCAGAGACGGTCTATACGCGGACGTACCGAGTGTTCGACCTCGACCTACCCGACGGAATCCACGCGGCCTTCCAGCCGACAGGATTCGCCAGCCGATACCTCAACGCTGTTCGAGTCGGGGCATCGGAGCTCGACGCAGCACATGCGAGCGAAGACGAGGTGCCCAACGCCTGCGAGCAGTGTCCTGTCAACGCGGCCTGCCACTCATCCTTCGGCGAGGTTGACGGCTACGGCCTCTTCCCGTTCAACGAAGCCGCCCTCGACCGTGCAATCAAGAGTCAATCCTCCGACGGCAGCTTCGTCGCTCGCAACGTACTGACGCGTGTCCTCCGCCCGGTCCTTCATCGTGACCAGGCTGAGATCAACAACGGTCGATTCCCGAGCGAAGGCTTTGCCAACGACTTCCGTGGCGGCGCAAGCGACCGCCTGGCGAACATCGAAGACCAGTTCAAACTGCGGTCGCCCGGAGACGAGGAGCTTTCCGAGCGTCGCATCCGCCTCGTACGTTTTTGGGGCTCGGGGCCGGGCGCGGAGAATCTCCCTCCGACGATCCATGACGCCTTTGATGTCCCACCGGTCGACAATCTCGGCGATGCAAGACCACCCAAACCGGACTCCCGTCCGACGCTGCCCGCCAAGCCTTCGGTTACTGCCACTCCGACTCCGCAGCCAGTCGCTCCAGACCCGCAACTCGTCAAGGCTGTCGATAGCTGGCTCGCAACCGGCAACATCCTGCAAGGCGAGATCAACGATCTGCGGAACATCGTCTTCCAGGCGGTTCGACAGCGACTCGCGTTCGAGGACGGATATGGCGGCGACAGCCTGTGGGGGAACGACAAGGCCCTAGCGCCAGGTTTCGAGGGGAAGATGGTCGAGTTCAGCCAAGCGAAGCTCGCTGACGCGGTGTTGCCGATGGACCGATCCAACCCGGACGACATGCGAGCTCTTCGCGCACTCGCGTGGGCCAATAACAAGAACAACTGGGCAGACGTACCGGATGGAGAGCGACTGCAGAGGCTCACCGAGACTGCCATCGATAGATGGGCATCCAGGGTGGGCAGCAAACTGCTCCCTCCGCAGCGCCCCGACAACGACACCGAATTGGCTCGGCTCGTAGAAGTACTCCTCAGCATCGCGCGAGGGCTCGGAATCGCTGACGCCTTCAAGTCGGACACCACTAGTCGGATCCGGGCCATGTTCGCCCCGGTCCCTGACCGCCCGGATCTCGAGTCGCGGCCGGGCCTTCGGACCCTCCACAGCTTCTTGGTGGAAGGTGCTCGGAGCGGCAGCAGCGTCACTCGCGTCGGCCGCGGCCAACTCCAGCAGCGACTGCTCCGGCACGCCTCATTCAGCCAAGGCTCTGGCAAGCCCCTTGCCTTGGACCTCAGCAAGGTAGCCAAGGTCGTCCGAAGTGGGGTCGCGGGCGCACCCTGGCCGGCCGAGACGCCCGACCTGATCAGATCCTCGGTCTCGACAATCGAGGCGCGCCTCGCGTCGATCGACTCGTTGCACGCAGAAGCTTGGAACCTCGTTCCCGATCTCTCAGACCTCGGTGGCGACCTCGCAGACGTTGCCTCAGAGCTTCTCGTTCTCGTGAACGAGCGAGCTGCGGCGGGCGCGCTGCCGGGCGGGATCAATCCAGCCGAACTCCAAACCGCAGCGAAGGCCGTCCGGCTTACCGACCAGCGAAAGGTCGAGGCCACCTTCGCTCAGCTGAGTCGCTGGGGCCAACTCAGTGTTGAGGAGAAGCTTCAGGTCCTCAATGGTGATTGGGATGAGTCAGCGCGGCGAGTGGGTGTCTGGCACAGGATGGCCCGTCAAACCGTGCGACTGCTCGAGCACAGTCTCGGCAACGGCAGCCCCTCTGATGTCCAGCGCGAATACGCTGAGGCCCGTGACCAACTGGTCGCCGACCTCACGGCAATGGCCGACTCGATCTGTCCCCCAACAAGCGACGATTCGTCCGGAGCAGAGGAACTCGCATGACCCTGCGCAGCACGATCCAGGATCTGCGTGCCCACGCCGAAGTCGCCAATGACGAACACCAGGTCAAAGTCCGGACAGGACAGTTTGCAGATCTCAGTGCACGCCTCGCACCGGCGTTGGCTGAACTGCCCGCGCTGAACGTCGCGCTGAGTGAGGTCGCGCAACTCGACATCGACCTTCCAGCGGGCCGCGAACAGGATGCGGCCCAGGTGGCCGAAGGTCTTCGTGCGCTGGCAACCGAGGTGCCCACTCTGGGAATGGATCAGAATCTCGACCTCGCCAAGGAACGGGTCCGGTCGGCGGAGAAGTACACCAGAGAACTACGCGCGGTCGTCTCCGGCGCGTGGCAGACGTATGTCAGTCAACCCCCGCCCGCGATCAATAGCGATCTCATTGATGCACTGGCGCACGGCGGCGTCGACGTGGAAGAGTTGCGCGACGCACTTGAGACCGCGCGCGCCCGCCTGCTCGCCGTGACCAGCAGGCAGATTCCGGACCGCGGCGCGGTCCAGAAGTACCGTGACACCATCGAATCCATCCACCGCTGCGGCGAACAGATCGGCGACGTCGTAGATCCAGATATCGCTGAGGGCATCGTTGGATCTCAGGAACCACCTGGGGTCCCGCTCACATGGTTTACGCCAGAGCGTCTCGAGAAACTAAGGGCCCTCGGCATCGTCGATCGGTTCCAGGTGAGGCTGCAATGAATCCGACCCTGCTGACCAGAATCCTTGACTGCCTTGAGTCGCTCGAGGATCCACTGTTGTGTTGGGGCGTCGTCGACGGTGGTTTCAGCACAGATGAACTCCGCAAGGTGATCAGCGATGAGCTCGCCGCGAGTCATGAGTGGGACCTGGGGCCCGACGACATCATCGAGGCGATGACTACGCAGGCACTGCTGGTCCACGACTCGAGTTCGTCACCTGCCCGTTGGCGTACGCGCAACGGCGAGACTATCCGCTTGGTGGCGCGGCTCCGGCAGACGTTCCTAGGCCAGACCTGGCAATCCGGCACGAACCTGATCTCCGACTTCCGGTACGCACGCCGCCCCCGCTTCTATCCCAAGCGAGATCAGCCTTGGACCACTGCCATCGACGGGGTCGTCGGCCCCGTCGATGCCTATCGCGACGTCCTCGAGGTCATGACTCAACGCGAGGGCAAGCATGACCTCCTCGGGGGGTTTCAAGCCCGCGCTACGAGGCACATCTTGACCTCGTTGCAGAGTCAGACCACAACGGCCACCGTCGTAGCTGCTGGAACCGGAAGCGGTAAAACAAACGCGTTCTACCTTCCTGCGTTCAGCTATCTGGCTGGTATCACGGACCAGTCCGCATGGACGCGCGCGCTAGCCGTATATCCCCGAACCGAACTGCTGAAGGATCAACTGGACACGGCGTTTGCCCACGCCTGCCGACTCGACGATCTGTGGAAGCGGTCCACTGGACGATCGATGACGATCGGCGCCCTCTACGGCAGCACGCCCACCAACGCGAAGAACGTACGGCTCCCCTACCGGGGTTGGGGAAAGCGCCCCCATGGCATGGCTTCGCCTCAGATGCGCTGTCCCGGTGATGGCGTGGGCCAATGCGGGGGCGAGCTCGTTTGGCCGAACGAAGACATCGATGCGGGGGTCGAGCGCCTGGTTTGCGCGACCTGCAGGCGCGCATTTGGACAGGACCAGGTCGTCCTCACCCGTCAGTCCATGCAGAACTCGCCCCCCGACCTACTCTTCGTGACGACCGAGATGCTCAATCGCGGACTCTCCGACCTGAATCTCACACGGCCTTTGGGCATCGACGTACCGGTCGACAAGAAGCCTCGGATGATGCTCCTCGATGAGATTCACACCTACGACGGGACCACCGGTGCGCAGGCCGCAATGGTTCTCCGCCGGTGGCATCACAGCGTTCAAGCCCCTATTGCGTTCGTCGGTCTTTCTGCGACCTTGTCGAACCCGATCCGCCATATGGCTGACCTGACCGGGGTCGACGACGAACTCGTCACCAGCATTGCGCCCGATGCCGACGAGTTGGAGTACGAGGGCGCGGAGTACCTGCTCGCGCTCCGCAGCGATCCCACAAGCGGCGCGTCCGTGCTGTCCACGACCATCCAGACATCGATGCTGCTCCCGCGAGCGCAGGATGAACCGGCGAGTCGGATCTCATCCGGGATCTACGGAACAAAAGCCTTCGTCTTCACGGACGACCTCGATGTCACAAACCGCCTCTTCTCGTACCTCCTCGACGCCGAGGGGCAGCGATACGCATTCGGAAAGCCCAAGTCCTTCAAGGCTCCTCTCGCCTCAGTGCGCGCCAGATCGAACGGCGGCGATGTCACGCAACAGCGTCGCGCCGGTCAACTCTGGGATCTGCCCATGGTCATCGGCCACAAGTTCGCGACTGTCGGCGAAGGCCTGCGGGTTAGTCGAACCACGTCCCAGGACTCAGGCGTTACCGCCGACAGCCAGTTGATTGTTGCGACAGCCTCACTCGAAGTCGGCTTCGACGACCCAGACGTCGGTGTTGTCATTCAGCACAAGGCACCTCGCGGAGTGGCCGCCTTCCTTCAGCGGAAGGGTCGAACGGGACGCAAGCGGACCATGCGGCCGTACACAGCGGTCGTGCTCTCCGACTACGGCCGCGACCGCGCGACCTACGAGTCGTGGGACACCCTCTTTGATCCCGTCCTGCCTGATCTCGTCCTGCCGATCCGCAACCGAGCTGTACTGCGCATGCAAGCCACTATCGCGATGATCGATTGGCTAACGAGTCAGCTTCGGCAACAGGGCATCCCAAAAACGACCATCGGCTGGACCGCCCTTGGCCTGAAGCCGGCCGACAGTTTCGCCAAGCCGGGCCGCGAGACTCAACTCAAGGCCGTTGGGATCTTGAACGATGCCCTCCGAGACCCGGATCGTCAGCGAAGCCTGCGCACGTGGGTGCAGAACGCACTGGGCCTGTCCGACGCAGAGGCCAACGAGGTCCTGTGGCATCCCCCGAGGCCACTGTTGCTCCAGGCGATCCCGACATTGCGCCGCCGCCTCCTCCACAACTGGGGAGTGGCTGATGCCACCGGAGTGCATGAGTTTCGCGACCTCATGGGTGGCAATCCCCTGCCCGACTTCTTCCCGATGAACCTCTTCAGCGAACTCGCGTTGCCCGAGACCTTCGTGAGCATTCCGCCCCAGTTGGATCGAGAGACCAACCGGGAACTCCAGGCGATGGGCCTCGGCCAGATGCTCCGCGAGTACGCACCGGGTCGCGTCTCACGCCGCTTCGCAACAAGGAATCTCGAGCACCGCCACTGGATCCCCGTTCCGATCGGCGTTGCTGAACCCGTGCTTGAACTCACGGCGCTCCTGCCCGTGTTTGGGGTCGAGGAACCGTGCACCATTGACATCGACGGCACACCGACGACCACAACAGTGGTACGTCCAGATCAGGTGTTGGTCGAACTCCCCCCGAAAGCAGTGAAGGACTCGTCCAACGCAACGATGCAATGGCGATCGCAATTCATCGAGACGGGGCCTGGCCTGGTGATCCGCGTGCCATCGGGTGACCCTGTCGGGCGCCTGATCACCGACGCTCGCTTCTTCCTGCATGCTCAGAACGCTCACGTCAACGTCCACCGTGCTGCGGTGAGCGCTGATGCGACGCTGAACCTGGAGGACGGCACTGAGCAACGTGTACGATCGCGCTTCGCAATTCATGGCCAACCGGCAGCGATGGGGTCCACCTTCGACGTAGACGGATTGCGCATCCGAGTGGACCTGCCCGCGGATATCGACGTCCCTGCCGACCTCCTTCCGGCTCTGCGCAGTGCCTGGTTCAAGCACGTCCTACTCAATGACGACGAGTTGCTTAGCTTCCTGAACAGCTTCCGAATCGATTGGCTGCACCAATGCCTCGAGGCCATGCTGCTGACCACAGCGGTACGTGACCAGAGCACCCTCGCGGAGGCGTTCGCATCAATCCACGACTCGTTCGACGTCAAACTCGACGAAACGCTCGACGCCATGTTCAGGGCGTCGAGCGTGACCGAGTCAGAGTCCGCGGTGCTGTCACGCATGGGCGCCCGGCTCAAGGAGGCACTCAAGAACCCGGCCATCGCGTCCCGCCTGGACGCCCTGGCGCCCCAGTACTGGTCTCCAGAGCCCACCGCATTCAATCGGTGGCTCCGCGAGCGGACGCTTTCGACGCTTGGCCACGCGACGCTCGCTGCGGCCAGACAGATTTGCCCGGAACACGATCCTGACAGCGTCATCGTTGACATCGAGCCGGGCTACGACGCGAGCGGCAAGCCGCGGGCCGGCGAGATTTGGTTGTCCGAATCCTCGATCGGCGGTGGTGGATTCATCGAAGCTCTCGCAGCACGCGTCCGCCCCGATCCCAGGCGACTCCTTCGGCTCCTTCTCCGGGCTACTCAGCCAAGCACGTACGAACTCGTTGACAGCCACCTTCAGCGGGTGATCGACCTTGTGACAACGGACGCAACATGGTCCGGCCTCGTCAACGACTTTCGATCTGCACCTGATCAGGCAACGCGCGTCGAGGCGCTCGGGCGGATCCGGGACGGCCTTCGCCAATCGGGCATCTACGGCGCCGAACAGTCGGTGGTGTCGTCGCTTGCGAGTCGCGTCCTGCGGCCAGGATCGACCCCAGCAACGGACCTGGCGTTGTCGACAGTGACGACCGAGTGGAAGGCAGAAGAGCAAAGACTCGGCGTCGAGATCCCGCCTCGCACCTGGGCGTATCTGATGCGTGATCGCGCCGACTTGGATGCTGGTCTCGTCCTCGCGGGTGGAGGCGGGGAGCGCCAGCGAATGGATGCGGTCCAGAGCATGCTGTGGCCACGCGGATGGCAGCTCCGTGCGGAACAACTGAACGCGTGGAATCCATTCGCAGAGAACCTGCCCGCGGCACCCGACGTGCTGCGGTCCCTCGCTGCAGCGGGCGATCCCCCGCTCCCCCTCACCAGCGACTGCCGTGTACGAGTCCGGCAGGCCCTGGCACGCACGGGGTCGGCGCAGGTCCTAGCCACTCCCGATCAGGCCGGAGAGCTTGCGGATCTGCTCGTGGACGTCAGCGTCGAGCCCGTAGTCACCGAGTACCTCAATGTCTATCCGCGAGTCGTGGAGGTCGACCACCGGGCGAACGGCGACGTCGTCGTCGCCCTCGAACTGGCCGAGGTGTCGGCATGAGACGGATTACGACTGGAGGCCGCGGGCAGACGCGGATTCTCAATGACCTCATGCAGACCCTGCTGGTCACAGAACTCCTGGTGCCTTCCGGGCAACTCTGGGTTCTGTCGCCTTGGATCTCCGATATCGACGTAATCGACAACACCGCAGGCCAGTTCAAGACGGTGCTGCCGGGTCTCCCATCACGATGGATTCGCCTGACCGAGGTCTTGATCGAGCTGGCCCGTCGTGGGAGCGACGTCCGCGTTCTGACTCGCGACGTCGAGAGCAACATCGTTGCGCGGCAGCGACTCGAAAACGTCGGTGGCCTCGGCGCCAAGCCGGCGGTGCGAATCCATCCCAAGCTGCACGACAAGGGCATCCTGGGTGACCGGTTCCATCTCCAAGGCTCGATGAACTTCACCTACTTCGGGCAGTCTGTCAACGCCGAGGGCGTGACGTTGACGCACGACCCCCACGTCATCGCGGAGACGCGGATCGCTTACAACGCTCTCTACGAAGGTGCCGGTCATGCAGGATGACGAATTCTTTGGTCCGGGCAACGACATCAAGCCGGCCCGCCTGCAGCCAGAACATGAGGCATCGATCGAGAACTGGCGAGATGCCATTCGACGCGGGCAGATCGCGTTCCTTCCGAGATCGACCAAGGGCAACCTGTACTGGTACGGGTTCGCTCCTACGAAGCGAGAGCAGAAGGAGCTGCTCACGCTCCTAGATGCCTGGGTGGGTCCAACGTTCAGTGACTTGCCTAGGAGCCGCGGGCGACTGTACCCGCTGGATCCGTTTGACACGGCGCTCGCCGCCGACGCCGTGCCTCCGCTTCGCTTTGAGGTGCTGCCGCGCGGCAGCGGGAAGGCTCGCGATGAGGTCCGCCATGCACTCCTCGTTCTGTCGAAATTGGTGTGGAAGCGTCCCCGTTCTGAGTTCGACGCGCCTCGAACCACGGTGGAGGTGCTCGACGACCTAGGCCACGCCATCGGTGCTCAGGATCGGCGAATCGCCCTTGCATGCCTGCGTGAACTCGAAGCCTTCGCCGATCTCGACCACTCGAACCTCGCGTTCCTGCGCTTGCGCGTACACGCCGGGCTCGGCGATATCGCCGCGATCTTCGCCGACCGGGACTTGGAGCACGTCCTCCAATTGCGGCGCCCACTCGGGATCACTCGACTGCTGCAGTTCGCTGTCTACGAGCGCTACCTAGAAGAAGCCGATGCATCCGGCGACGAAACATCACTGATCGAAGCTGCCGAGCGAATCCCCGCTCGCCTCCGCACTCTCATGACAGGAGGCATCGCAGGGAGCCGGCGGGCGCTCGTTGTCGAGTTCGTCCTAGCCAGACTTAACGGCGCCACAACTGGCGCTCTTGAGCGGTTGGCTGATGAGGCTCAGTCCATCTCGCCGGCATTGGCGGACACGCTCCGCCGACTGATCACGCCTAGCGCTGAATCAACTCAGCCGCTTCCTGAAGCCCCTTCGCCGAAGCCAGACGTCACACCGCCCAACGAATTCCACCGACTAATCGAGGAAGGAGAGTTCGCTGCCGCGATCGTCGCGGGTCTGGCCGAGCCGCCATCGACGACGACGGCTGCGCTATTGGTCGGGTGCGTTAGGGAACTCGAGGACGTGCATCTCGCCGGTGAAGTCGCGGCCTTCGTCGAGGCTTCGGGACTCGAGGCAGAGTCCAGCGATCACGACATCGTTGTGCGAGCCGATCTTGAATGGCTCGCGGACTTCCTGACCCCGCACCGACTCCTTGGATGGCTTGGGTGGTTCGATGCACTCCAAGCGAACGACGCGGTGGGATTGGATGTCGATTTCAGCGTCTGCGCCGATTGGGCCCCGCTCGACCGGGCGACTGTCGCCAACTGCCTCGCCTCGCTCGACGAAGAGGCCCTGGCTCGTCTCGGAGACCACGGCGGCGCGTTCATGGCATCGCATTCGTCGCTGTTCGCGGGCCCAGATGGCGGCGAACTTTGTGAGCGGGTTCTTGCGGGCTTCGCCGTCAGCGAGAAGAACACTGCGGGCATCCGCCTGCAGACGGTCGCACTCCTGGAGTACATGGCCGCTGCCGGTCCCGGGCCAGAGACCCTGGCCGCCTCCCTGCTGTGGACAGAAGACATCGTTCGAGTAGGCACCTCAGCCGTCACTGCCAGTTGGACCGTCGATGTACTCCAGGCCGCAACCGCCAGCCCGCAAGCAGTCGCGCTCGACGCGAAGACCCGACTGTTCTACGCCGCATTGGACGTACTGCGGCCCGTGCGCTCTGGTCTCAGTCTCGCCGACATTGAGGGACTTCGATTGGTCGCCGACGAACTGGCAACCACCCTGCCCGACGACTTCGAATTCGACGCTGCCGATGCAGACCCCGCTGCGCCCTACCGCCACCTTGAGGGTTCCGTCGTTGTGCTCTACTCACTGACGGCGTCCGCGACTACCCGCGCAGCCCAAGTGCTTAGGCGGCTTATTCCAGGCATCGACGTACGGACGACCTCTGAACATGACGGCAGTCAGCAACTCGCAGCGCTCAGTTCGAACGCCGATGTGTTCGTCATGGTCGCTGCGTCAGCGAAGCATGCGGCCACCAACTTCATCAAGGACCACCGTGGAGGACGACCGATCCTTCAAGTGAACTCGCGCGGATCGTCCGCAATCCTGCGTGAACTAGCCGAGGGGTGAGGCCGGACTACGCAGGGTCTTGGAAGGGGAACACCGGCGAGCGCCGCACGCCAGCAGTGTGCCGATTTCCAGCACTGCGAGCCATCCCATCTTGATCGCGTCCCAGGCGAGCACGAGGACGACAAGGTTCAACCAGTCGGGCGCGCCAGCCACCACCGCGTCCGCCACCACCTTCATCGCGACGAGCGCCCCCGCTGCCACGACAAGGACCGCAGCGACCGTCCCGGGCCGCCGCTGCGACGCTCGTGCTCGGCGAATGAGGACGTTCGACGGCGCGTAAAGCAAGAGACAGCGGTGCGCGAGGGCCACCGCGGCAATGACGGGGAGGGCAAGAAGCACGATCATGGGACGCCCTTTCTGACGGATCAGATTCCGTAGTACGCCGGGATCGACGCTGGCCGGCCCCTGAGGTCGCCTCCTGTGGAGAACGAGTGCGCTCGTCGGGCTATGGACCCGAGATGGCCCGGACGTCGACCCCAACGGCGCGGGCTTCACTGCCGCTGACAGTCGACAGCGCGACTGCTTCCCGCAGAGCGACCTGCGCTCGTTGACGGTCGGCATGCTGGGCGTTGTTGGCGGTGCTGCCAACGAGGGGCAGACCGCTGACGATCTTGTAGCGATCGCGGTATGCAGCAACGGATGCGGCCGCAAGCAACCAGCGCTCGCGCTGAGCCGGATCCACCGGACGCTCTCCCAGGCGTCGAATCCACGGAGCGTCTTCACCGACAGCGATCTCGACGAGCGCGCGTGCGCGGGCCTCGATCACAGCCTTCCGCTGATCGATCGCTTGGCGGTCGTCAGCGGCCATCTCCCCCAGCGGCTCCGGAATGAGGCCGGCGATCAGTCGGGGGCGAAGCGGGCAGCCGCGAGGCACTCCAGCAGCAGTCTTGTCGACCCGGTAGCGCAGTACGGCGGCGATGTCGTCGGCGTCGCCGAGGCCGTGCTGGCTCACCACACGAGGGACGAGCCCTTCTAGGTCGTGCTGATACGCCTCGGCCCGTCGAAGCGCCGCAGTCAGCGGCCCGAAGGCCGGAGAGGTGACCACCGCGGTGTGCTGTTCGGCGGAGAGACCTGACCGGCCCAACAACTCGACGAAGCGGTCGTGCTGGGCGTCGGCCGCGATCGTCTCCAACTCGGCGGCGAGGCGGTCGATGCCGCCGTACAACGCGTATTCGGCTTCCATCGTCTGGAGCGCGCCGAGGCTCGCGCCACTGTGCTGGAGGACTCCAAACAGGACCGTTCGAGCCGTGACGTCGTCGGGCTCGGGCGTGGTGTGGCTGTCGTCGGGCTGATCCAGGGCGACGTACGCGCTGTTGGACTCTCGACCGCGGCTCATCGAGACGTAGAGGTTCTCCCGCGTCGTTGTCGGGGTGACGACGACGTGTGCCGTGTCGACGGTGACGCCCTGGGCTCGGTGCGCGGTGACGGCGTACCCGAGGTCAAGGTTCTCCCCCACGTACTCGCGTGGAAGCACCGCCTTCCCACGTCGCCGCGGGCCGACCCGGTTGACGACGGCTGAGCCGTCGCGCCGGATGTCGGCGATCAACCACCGGTCGCCGTTCTTCACCCATCCACCAGCGGACGTACGCAAGGTCCTGTCGTTCCGCCGGGTGATCACAACGTCGCCGATGGATGCGCGGCAGCCGTCACCGAGTTCGAGCTCGCGTCCGTCTACAGCACCTTCCAGGAGCAGTCGGTCGGCGCGGGCGCGCTCGTTGAGTGCGCGTACGGCGCGGGCCGACTCACTTACGAGGATGCTCGCCTTGCCGTCCAGCACGTCGGCTCGCCATGCCTCGTACGCCTCGTCGAGCATCTCGTCGGTCAGGCCTTCACGGATGCGCTTCTGGCGGGCGTAGGTGGAGATGATCTCGACCTCGCCGCGGCGCAGAGCCAAGGACGCGTGCTTCTCCCACGGGTTGATGAACCGGTGGATCTCTGTGAGTTCGGGGGCATCAGTACGCCGGTCCACGAGAAGCGAGAAGGCGCCACCCGCCTCGACCGACTGGAGTTGGTACTGGTCACCGACGAGCAGCACCTTGGCGTCGGCCGCCTCGGCGATGCCCGTGATCCGGTCGAGCGTCGCGGTGCTGGCCAGCGTGGCCTCGTCGACGATCACGAGCTGACCAACACTGAGGGATGTCCGGCCCAGGTCGAACTCGGTCAGCCACTTCGCCGTGTTGTCGCAGGCGATCCCGAGATCGTCCGCCAGCGCCTGAGCGGCAGCGGCCGACGGGGCCAGACCGATCACACTCCCCCGGCCATGCTCGGTGATCCACATCGAACGAAGCGCCCGCATGGCGGTCGTCTTGCCGGCGCCGGCCGGACCGACAAGGAGATCGAGCCTCCGGCCGGAGGTCGTAATGCTCTCCAGCGCCGTCCGCTGTTGCGAGCTCAGTTGCCCCTTCGAGTGGGCAAGAACGCGGCTGGTGACGGTCGAGCGCACATCCGGCGCGCCCCGGGTCTCGGAGCGCCTCAAGAGCCGCTCCTCGGCCTCGATGATCGCCGTCGACGAGTACTTCACCGAGTGCTTCGGCCGGAACACGCTGGTCCCGTCCTCGCGCTGGAATCGAGCCGGGCTGATCGTGATCTCCGGCGGGGTCAGCGCCACCGACTGGCCCTGCGCCTCGTCAACGATCATGGCGACTACCGCCTCGCGGTCAGCAGTCGTCGCGAAGCGCAGATCCATCGTCTGCCTCGACGCCTCGGCCATCAGGTTCCAGTGGTTCCACACGGACTTCTTCAAGCTGACGGCGGCGACAACATCGGCAGCGAGAGCGTGGAGCGCCCGGAGCGGGACGTCGTCGACCCTCAACGGGAGTCCACTGGCGCCCAGCAATATCGAAGCCCACGTAGTGGCGTCAGTGCCCACCTTCTCCGACGTACGCCGGCGCCATTCCGCTGTCAGATCGGCGAGTGAGCGGACCTGCTTCGGTGGACGCGTCGCGAGGGTCGCCTGGGCGCGCAGTTCGACAACGGCCTTGTCAGAGGGCTGACGGCCGTGTCGTGCGACGTGCTCGGCGATCAGCTCGTCGGTCGTCAAGTCGATCTCTCGGGCTCGGCTCGAGAACTCGGTGATCAGATCGTCGCCTACTCCGACGACCTCCCACCGCGGGTTCTTCTCAGCTCCGCGCTGCCGCATCTCCCACTCGACGCCGATGTCCCGAGACAGCCGGTCCGCGAGTAGTGCGTTGTAGTGCTCGGACAGCCCGGTCCTGGACGAAAAGACGGGTCGTCCGTCGAGGCTGCGCCAACGTCCATCCATCTGGGTGAGGACCTTGTTGGAGACGACGACATGGGTGTGGAGCTGCGGGTCACCAGCGCGGGAGTCGAAGTGGTCGTACGCCACCGCCGCAACACCGACGACGCCGACCTGCGCGACCGCACCGTCGCTGTCCGAGATGCCCGCGCGGGTGGCGGCGACCTCGCGCTCGAAGAACGCGAGCACTCCGCGACCGCAGCACGATGAGCCGCGACGACTCGCTCCTGAGTGGCGGCATCAGCGACACCCCACAGGACCGACACGGACTTGGGAACGCTGAAGGTGAGGTCGAAACCCGCGACTGCATGGCGCATGCCGAGAGCCGTTTCCTCGGCTTCGATCCGTGATCTTTCGGCGGCACAGTCGTCCTGGGTCATCTCGGGGTCGAGCGCGGCGAAACGCTCACTGATCCGGTCGGCCAGGCGCTTGTAGGTCGGGAACGCTCGCCCGAGCTGCTCGCCTGTGATCGGGTCGCGGCCCATGCCGATGAGGAGGGCGAGCTGGTCCTCGGTCACCGTCATCCCGGCCATCAGCTGTCCTCCGCCGAAGGCGCTGAGGCCCGCCCCCATCCACCTCCCCGCGGGCGTGCCGACCTCGGAGTAGTAGCGCGTGAGCGGCGTCGACAGCGGGCGATTGCCGTCGCCCGCCGCGACGCTGCGCAGCAGGTACTGATAGCCGCTGCCCGCGGACATCCTGCGTATCGAGACCGTCACGGCCGCTTCCGTTCCACAGACCCCAGGTGCGCGCTTCTCTCCACAGACCCCCTCGATCTGCACACGTGTGAAGGCGAGGAGGCGGTAGAGAGGCAGGAGTAGCGGGAGGGGCGCCGGACGGAGTGCAGCGAGTGGCGATGGGCCGGTGGAAACGAGTGAGGCAGCGGAGGGCAGCGGAGCGAGGAGAGAGACGAGCGGGTGACGACGGTGGCAGGCTGGGCTTGGGCAATGCCGAGCGCCTGACCCCTGACGAGGCCCGGGGTAAAGACGCCGGGTCCGAAATCAGGATTCGGGCTTACGATGAGGTCAGACGATGTACGCACCGCCCGCGGGCCGTCGTCGCGCCTCACGCCGAATGGTGAGAGGACAAGGACATCGTGCCGCCGTTGTCGGCGGTGAAGTCGGTGACCGCCACCATGATCTGGACGCGCGCCTGGCGGTAGCCCTCAGGATGCCGCCACTGCCAGACGCCGTCGTCCCGGTGAAGCGGCTGCGCCCCCTCCCCCGGGTGGATGTCGATGATGGAGCTGACGCCGACGCTGTAGGTGGGGGTCAGCTCGAGGCGGTCCTCGCCGAAGTACCCGCTCTGCGGGATCTCGAGGAAGTGGCTGGCGATGCCGGCGTACAGCGGATGCCGCACCGCGGTCGCCGCGTGCTTCGTGTGCTGGAAGATCCCGTACAGACGCTTCGTGCGGTGTCCGGAGAAGTCGTCCTGCCCCCAGGGCGTCGCTGCCATGGCGAGATCGATCTCGCCGCGGAGCTCCGCGAGCGTGGCCTCGTCGAAGAAGTCCCTGACGATGACCCCTCCGTCGCGGTCGACGACCGCGACCGCCTCCTCGAGCGATGCCCCGGGTTCGAGGGTGGTGAGTGTTCCCATGACGCACGTCCTTCAGGTTCCGGTGGATGAACGTGATCACGATCACGCCGGACGCCTGGGCGGACTACGACACTGCGCACCCCGATTCGCGCAACGGTGTGCACTCTGTCGCAGCCATGGGGCAGCGCTGCCTCGGTGTCCGGGCCACCGCCGCGCACGGGCCCAGCCAACGCAGTGAGCGTTTGAGCCCGAGAGCCTCTGAGCGCGCCGAGCTCGAGGCTTCGAATTCCCGACTTCTGCAGACGCGGATCCAGATCTCCGCGAGGGTGGGCCAGAGCCATGCCGCAACTCCCGTGGCGCTCGGGGCTCGCCAAGGAGTTGGGAGACAGCCGTGCCGGCTCGTCTGAAGCGTCCGTCCCTGTTGATCGCTGCGGCTGTGGCTGCGCTCGTTCTTGCTGCGGTGGCCCCTGTGGCCCTCGGGGCCCCGGGCGACGTCCAGACGGGTGTGGCGCGCGAGATCGCCCCGGGAGCCGCCTCCTCCAGCCCCGAACGACTGACGGTCGTGGGCTCGACGCTCTTCTTCACCGCCGACCACCCGTCGTACGGGAGGGAGCTGTGGAAGACCACCTCCGACGGGGTGACGAAGATGGTCAAGAACATCGACCCCGGGACCATGAGCAGCAACCCGGAGGAGCTCACCGCGGTCGGTTCGACGCTCTTCTTCACCGCCGACGACGGCACCGGCGACCGCGAGCTCTGGAAGTCCGACGGCACTGGACCTGGGACGGTCCGGGTCCGCAACATCAACCGGGTGCCGAACCCCGACTCCAACCCCAACGCGGCCAGCTGGCCCGCGGAGCTGACCGAGGTCAACGGCAGGTTGTTCTTCGCGGCCCAGGTGGGCCAGCAGCCCGACCCGATCAGCGGCCTGCAGCCCGCCGACGACCGTGAGCTCTACGTCTCCGACGGCACCGCCGCGGGCACCCGCCGCGTCGCGAACATCCTCAGCCAAGGAGCCACCCATGCCGCCGGCTCCAGCAACCCGAGCTTCCTCACGTCCTGGGGAGGCGGGCTGTACTTCAGGGCGGTCGACCAGTACGGCGTCCGACTGTGGCGCAGCGACGGGACCCGGACCGGCACCGTCCCCGTCTCTGCGGTCCCGATGGCTCCCGAAGCGCTCACGGTGGTCGGCAACCTGCTCTTCTTCACCGGTAGCAGGGGCAGCTACAACCGCGAGCCGTGGGTGACCGATGGCACCGCCGCCGGCACCCGGATGCTGCGTGACCTCGATACGTTCCCCGGCAGTCCGAGCAACCCGGACGAGCTCACCGCGGTCGGCGACCGCGTCTTCTTCTCAGCCGACGTCGGCGGAGATCGCGAGCTCTACAGCTCCGACGGCACGACGACAGGGACCCGCCGCGTCCGCAACATCAACCTGCAGCGCAGCTCGGCTCCGAGCGAGCTGACCGCCTTCCACGACGAGCTCTACTTCCAGGCGACGATCGACGGCAACACCGAGCTCTACCGCTCCGACGGCACCTTCGCCGGCACGGTGCTCGTCAAGGACATCTACAACGGCGGCGGCAGCTCGCCCACCGAGCTCACCGTCGTGGGCGACCATCTCTTCTTCCATGCCCTCACCTCCTTCAACACCAGCGAGAGCAGGCCCTACGACCAGCTGGTCCGCTCCGACGGCACCGCCGCCGGCACCGTCCCGGTCGGTGTGGCGGGTCCCGCGGGAGACGGGGTGCCCTCGGGCTTGGGTTCCTTCAACGGGACGCTCTACTATCGCGACTCCAGCCCTGGGGCCGGTGTCGAGCTGTGGAAAGCCACGATCGAGCCGTAGCGTGCGCCCGGCGCGGCGAATCCCTCTCCCGTTCGGCTCCGTGGGCCCGCCGAGCGCCAGCAGCAGCCCGCCGTCCCCAAGAATCTCCTGAAAGCCGCACGGTCGGCCGCGACGCGTTGATATACCGAAGTCATGTCCTCTGGGACGGTCCGGCGCCGCCTCGCGGCGCTGCTCATCCTCGGCGTCGCGCTCTCGCTCGCCGTGCCGTCGGCGACCCGCTCGCCTGAGCCCACCACCCGATCCGCCGCCACGACACCCGCCGCCCCCCGCCACCGGCACCCACTCACCACTGCCGCCGTGGCCCACGACGAGTCCAGTGCGCTGACCTCGCTGCGCACCCCCCGCACCCGGAGCAACGGTGAGAGTGACGAGGGCGAGGAGGGCGACGGCCCGGACCGTGACGGACACCCCGAGTCGCACGACCGGGTCGACGACTACGTGCTCGCCCACGGACACGCGGCCCGCCATGATCAGGTCCGCCAGGGTCGACCGGCCACGAGCGCGGCCATCGCACCTGTGGCGGGCGCGAACTTCGAAGGGGTGGGCGACGGGTTCACCGGACCCCAGGGCACCTACACCCCGCCGGTGTTCCCGCCCGACCCGAACATCGCGGTGGGGCCCCACGACATCGTCGAGGTCGTCAACACCGATCTTGCGGTGTTCGCCAAGAACGGGACGCCGACGTACGGGCCCGTTCAGGTCAACACGGTGTTCGCCGGCTTCGGTGGCGCGTGCGAGGTCGACAACGACGGCGACCCGATCGTGCAGTACGACGCCGCCGCCGACCGTTGGATCATCAGCCAGTTCGCCAACGTCGGCTCGTCGACCGGGCCGTACGACGAGTGCGTCGCGGTCTCGGCCACCGCCGACCCCACCGGCGCCTACCACAGGTACGCGTTCGAGTACGCCGGCTTCCCCGACTACCCGAAGGTGGGGGTGTGGCCGGACGCCTACTACATCAGCTACAACATGTTCGACTCGGCCGACGGCGGCTTCCAGGGCGGCCAGGTGTGTGCACTGGACCGCGCGAGCATGCTGGCCGGCAACCAGGCCACCCAACAGTGCTTCACGACGAGCACCGGCGGCCTCATGCCCTCCGACGTGGACGGCACCCCACCTCCCGCGGGAGCCCCCGACCTCGTGCTCGGACTGACGGCCTCCAGCACGTCGCTGAACGCCTGGCGCTTCCACGTCGACTGGGCCGATCCCGGTGCGACCACCTTCACCGGACCGACACAGGTCGCGGTGGCGCCGTACGCCGGCACCTGCTCGGGCGCGAACTGCATCCCCCAAGATGGAGCGCCGTCGGTCGACGGCATCGGCGACCGGCTGATGTACCGCCTGGCCTACCGCAACTTCGGCGGCCACCAGTCCTGGGTGGTCACGCACAGCATCGTGAGCGGCTCGTCGGTCGGGCCGCGCTGGTACGAGCTGCGGCTCAACGCCCAGGGAGACCCGCAGGTCTACCAGCAGGGCACCTACGCGCCCGACGGGAACTACCGGTGGATGGGAAGCGTCGCGATGGACCAGTCCGGCGGGATCGGACTGGGCTACTCGATCTCCAGCCCGACGAGCCATCCCTCGGCGTACTACACCGGGCGGCAGGCCGACGACCCACCGGGCCTGATGACCGCGACCGAGACGAGCCTCGTGGACGGCACCGGGGCGCAGACGCAGGAGACCTCGCCGCGCAACCGTTGGGGCGACTACACCGCGATGCGCGTGGACCCGGCCGACGAGTGCACGTTCTGGTACGTCAACGAGTACCACGCGACCGACGGCCGGAAGAACTGGCGCACCAGGATCGGATCCTTCGCGGTACCCGGCTGCGGGCTCGCCGCCGACGACTTCGACCTCGCGGCGCGCACCTGGACCGCTGCGGTCACCGCGGGCTTCGACCGGGACACGTCCATCGACACCGCGATCACCCACGGCGCCGCCCAGCCGGTCACGATGTCGGCGAGCGGGATGCCGACCGGGGTCACCGCCGATTTCAGCAGCACCACCGTCTCGACCGGGGACAGCACAACGCTCACCCTGCACACCGCGACGAACACCCTGCCGGGCAGCTACCCGATCAAGCTCACCGCGACCGGCGCCGGCGCCACCCACGCGACCTGGTACACCCTGGTCGTCAAGCCGCGGCCGAGCTACATCTCTGTCGGCGACGTCAGCGTGCGCGAGTCCGCCACCCAGGCATCCGTCACGCTCACCCGGACCGGAGCGACCTCGACCGCCGCGTCAGTGAGCGTGACCACGACCAACGGGACCGCGACCGCCGGAGCCGACTACACCGCACTCTCCTCCACGACGGCCAGCTTCGCCGCGGGCCAGGCGCGCGTGACCGTCGCGGTGCCGATCCTCGAGGACACCCTGGGCGAGCCCGACGAGACCTTCAACGTGCGCCTGACCAGTCCTACCGGTGCGACGGTCAGCGACGACACCGGAGTGGTCACCATCACCGATGACGACGCCGCGACCTACCTCGCGGTCGGCGACTCCTCCGTCACCGAGAGGAGCAGCGGGAGCCCGGTCGCGACGTTCCGGATCACCCGCAGCGGACGGACCTCCCAGCCGGTCTCGGTGAGGTACTCGACCAGCAACGGATCTGCGAACGCGCCCGGCGACTTCACGGCGCTCCCGTCGACCGAGCTCGACTTCGCGGCAGGTGAGACCAGCAAGACCGTCAGCGTGCCGATCGTGCCCGACACGGCAGACGAGCCCGACGAGTACTTCCTGCTGCACCTGAGCCAGCCCGCCGGCGCCCTCGTGCGCGACGACACGGGGGTGGCGACGATCGTGGACGACGATCCCGCGGTCTCCTTCACCGTCGGTGACGTCTCGACCCCGGAGGGCAACACCGGCACCCACACGGTGAGCTTCACCGTGTCCCGCTCGGGCAGCACCGCCGCCCCGGTGAGCGTCAACTACTCCACCTCGAACGGCGGTGCGACCGCCGGAAGTGACTATGTCGGGATCCCCACCACCACGCTCGGCTTCGCGGCCGGTGAGGCGAGCAAGAGGATCGCGGTCACGATCGACAGCGACTCCACCGATGAGCCGGACGAGACGTTCCTGCTGCGATTGAGCACGGCCGTCGGCGGCACGATCGCCGACGACACCGGCGTCGCGACGATCACCGACGACGACCCCGCGTCCTACGTCGGGGTGGCCGACGCCGTGGTGACCGAGGGCAGCGCGGGATCCACCGACATGAGGTTCCGGATCACTCGCAGCGGCAACACGGCGGTACCGGTGTCGCTGCACTACGCGACCTCGAACGCGACCGCGACCGCAGGCAGCGACTACACCGCGCTGCCGGTGACGACGCTGAGCTTCGCTGCGGGCGAGACGAGCAAGTCGGTGACGGTGCCGGTGCTCGGCGACACTGCGACCGAGGCCAACGAGACCCTCCTCCTTCGACTGAGCAGCCCGGTCGGCGCAACACTGAGCGACGACACGGGAGTCGGCACGATCGTCGACGACGATGGCACCGCGTCGCCTGGACCGAGCACCTTCGTCTCGGTGGCCGACGTGTCGGCGAAGGAGAGCGACGGGTCGGTCACCTTCCGGATCACGCGCTCCGGCGACACCAGCGGCACCACGACGATCACCCGGACGACCAGCAACGGCTCGGCGCAGGCCGGCACCGACTACACCGCGCTCGCGCCGGCATCGCTCACCTTCGCCCCAGGTCAGAGAGCGACGACCGTCAGCGTGCCTCTCTTGTCCGACACCCTCGACGAGCCGGCCGAGACGTTCAGCCTCCGGCTGAGCAGCCCGACGGGAGCGACCATCGCCGACGACACCGGTCTCGCCACTCTCGCGGACGACGATCCGACCACGTACCTCAAGGTCGCGAACGTCACCACCACCGAGCGCAACAGCGGCAGTCATCTGGTCACGTTCACCATCACGCGGTCGGGCGCCACCTCGGCCCCGGCGAGTGTCACCTACGCGACGGCCAACGGCACCGCGACCGTGGGCACCGACTACACCAGCGTGCCCCCGTCGACCGTCACCTTCGCCGCCGGAGAGACCCGCAAGACGGTGGGTGTCACGGTCGTCAGCGACACCGTCGACGAACCGGCCGAGACGTTCCTGCTCCGCCTGACCTCCCCGGTCGGAGCGACCATCAGCGACGACACCGGCGTGGCGACGATCATCGACGACGACCCGGCGACGTACCTGAGCATCAGCGACATCTCGACCCCAGAGCGCAGCTCGGGAAGCCACACGGCGACCTTCACGGTGAGCCGGTCCGGCAGCAGTGCGGCGGCCATCAGTGTCAGCTACGCCACCACCGGTGGCACGGCCACCGCAGGCACCGACTACACGGCCATCCCCGCCACGGTGCTCACCTTCGACCCGGGCCAGACGAGGCGGACGGTCTCCGTCACGGTGTTCGGCGACACCACCGACGAGCCGAGCGAGACCTTCTGGCTCCGCCTGTCCTCGCCGACGGGCGCGATCATCAGCGACGACACCGGGGTCGCGACCATCGTCGACGATGACGCACCCGCCTACCTCGCCGTCCGTGACGTAGTGGTCCAGGAGGGTGACGCCGGGTCGAGGAGCATGACCTTCACCGTCGTCCGCAGCGGCAGCACGACCGAGCCCGTGTCGGTCACCTACGCGACCGCGAACGGCACTGCGACCGCCGGATCCGACTACACAGCCGTGCCGGCGACCGTACTGACCTTCGCGGCCGGCGAGACCACCAAGACCGTCTCCGTGCCTGTCCTCGGCGACACGGCGCCGGAGGCCGACGAGACCTGTCTGCTGCGGCTCTCCTCGCCGGTCGGCGCCGTGATCTCCGATGACGTCGGCGCGGCGACCATCGAGAACGACGACGGCTGACGCGCCCAGCAGGGCGGGCTGTCGCCCTTTGCGCGCCGACGGACGTACCAAAGTCCGAGATCGCCCTGAGCTCCACGCTCGGGACGACGTCTCAGGACCACTTGGGTACGCCCGTCGGCGGGTCCTGACCTCGACCACGTGCGTCCGAGGGCTGCCGGACGACGTTTCGTCTCCCGCGCCGGTGTGGGAGGTGCGCGCCCGGGTAACACAGCAGGACCGTCGACCCTGGAGAAGCTGTGCGCATATCCGTCACCGGCGCCACCGGCAACGTCGGTAGCGCACTGCTCCGCCGGCTCACCGGGTCCGGGCAGCACCAGGTCACCGGACTGGCCCGCCGTCTTCCGGACGCGGGCTACACCGACCCCGACGTCACGTGGGTGGCCGTCGACCTCACCCGTGAGAGCTGCGCGCCGGCGTTGCGCGCGGCGTTCGCCGGTGCCGACGCCGTGATCCACCTGGCGTGGGGCTTCCAGCCGTCTCATGACCAGGACTACCTGGAGAGGCTCGCACTGGACGGCACCCGGCGTGTGATCGAGGCGGCGACGGCCGAGCAGGTGCCGCACCTGGTGCACATGTCCTCGATCGGCGCCTACTCGGCGAAGGTCGACGACGAGCCGGTCGCCGAGGACTGGCCCACGGAGGGCATCGCCAGCTCCTGGTACGGCCGCACCAAGGCGGCGGCCGAGCGGATGCTCGACGCGCACGAGGCGAGTGGCCGCAGCCCCGTCGTGACCCGGATGCGTCCCGGCATCGTGGGACAGCGCAGCGCAGGCAGCGCTCTGCTCCGTTACGGCGTGCCCGGGCTCGTGCCCGCCGCCGCTCTCGACTGGCTCCCCGTCCTGCCGATGGACCGCCGCCTCCGGGTGCCGATGGTGCACAGCGACGACGTTGCGGCAGCGGTCGAGCAAGTCCTGCTGAGGCGCGCCACGGGTGCGTTCAACCTCGCGGCGGAGCCGCCCCTGACGACCGATCGGATCGCGAAGGCACTCGGCGCACGGCCGCTGCACGTGCCGTCAGCAGTACTCCGCCCCCTCATGTCGGCGGCGTGGCACGCTCGCCTCCAGCAGGTGGACCCCGGTTGGCTCGACCTGGCCTTCGGGCTCCCGCTGCTCGACACCTCGCGGGCGCGCCGTGAGCTGGGCTGGGTGCCGACCGTCGATGCTCAGACCGTCTTCGAGGAGACGCTCGCCGGCATGCGTGGAGCAGCGTCGGACCGCACGTCGGTGCTCCGCCCGCGCTCGGTCGCAGCCCAGCTGCGAGCCGCTGTCCGACAGGGCCCGGTGAGCAGCCGGCAGCAGCCCTGACGTCGTACCCTGCCTGATGACCTCAGCGTCGGTCGCGCACCCGGCGACCAACCGCGTCGCGGCACTGCTGACCGCGGCGCACATCGGTCCGGGCCTCGCGGTCACCGTCGTCGTCGGAGTGCTGGCCGCGACCCGCGACGTGCCACCGCTGACGACCGCGCTGCTCGTGACAGCCGTGTTCACCGGCCAGCTGACGGTCGGTTGGGGAAACGACCTCGCCGACGTCGCTCGCGACCGGGCCGTCGGGCGCAGCGACAAGCCGATCGCCACCGGTGCTCTGCCGGCCCGGCTGGTGACGACCTGGCTCTGGGTCGCCGGCCTCGCCTGCGTGGCCCTGTCGGTCGCCGCCGGCTGGCGTTGCGGGCTGCTGCACCTGGCGCTCGGGGTGGGGCCGGCCCACGCCTACAACCTCTGGTTCAAGGCCACCGCGTTGTCGTGGCTGCCGTACGCCGTCGCGTTCGGCGCCCTCCCTGTCGTCGTGTTCCAGGCCGGCCCCACGCCGTCGGGTGCACCCTGGTGGATGGTCGGCGCCGCGGCGGGACTCGGCGTGGCGGCGCACCTGCTCAACGCGGTGCCCGACCTGGCCGACGATGTGGCGACCGGCGTGCGGGGTCTTCCGCACCGCCTGGGTGCCGGGCCTGCCCGGCTCGTCGCGACACTGTTCCTCACAGCCGCGTCGGCAGCGTCGGTACTCGGTCCTCCGGGTCGTCCGGCGGCCTGGGCGTGGGGTGTCCTCGGCCTCGTCCTCCTGCTGGCCGCCCTCGCTCTCGGCGGCCGCGGTCGAGCCCCCTTCCGGGCCGCGATCGCGATCGCGCTGCTCGACGTGGTGCTCCTCGCCCTCGCCAGCCGGTGATCGCCACGGGCAGGTGTCGGCGACCTGCCTCGCACTGAGCGACGAGCAGCAGAAATGCACCGATCTCCCGGTGTCCATCGGAACACCGGGAGATCGGGTCGTCATCGCTCAGGCCATCTGGACGACCCGTTCGGCGACGAGGCGCTCGGCAGGCTTCTCGGCCCGACGGGCGTGCCAGA
The DNA here is from genome assembly GCF_041321175.1 of Nocardioides candidus. NCBI lineage: Bacteria > Bacillati > Actinomycetota > Actinomycetes > Propionibacteriales > Nocardioidaceae > Nocardioides > Nocardioides candidus. The sequence goes on from NZ_JBGGWC010000003.1 coordinate 413,130, forward strand.
GGCCGAGCGCGACGAGCACCAGCAGGACGACGCCGGCCCCGAAGGACACATAGGCGGCGATCCCGGCGATGGTGCCGATCGTGGCGAAGGCGTAGCCGTAGAGGAGCAGGCCGCGCAGGGTGTCGCCCATGAACAGCGTCTGCCGCAGCTGGCCCAGGGCCTGGCCATCGGGCGTGGCCTTGTCGGCGTCGGACAGGGCGATGTACTGGCCGCTGACCTCCTCGTAGGTGCGGCCGTCGCTGGCGGCGTTCATGTGCACCAGGATGTAGTGGTCGGCGAAGGCCTTGGCCTCTGCGCCGGTGTCGAGGGTGCTGCCCGCGTAGGGCTCGAGCGCCTTGGCGTCCGCCTTCGGCAGGTCGGCGAGCGCGTCGCCCGCGGGCATGGTGATGTCCTGCATGGCCAGCTGGTCGTGGACCTGGTCGCCGATGAAGATGTTGGCCCAGGTCAACAGACCGCCGGCCGTGAAGAGGACGGCGGCAAGGGCCAGACCCGTCCACGAGATGAGCTTGTCGAACGCCGAGCGCATGATGACTCCTTTTCCGTTGCGGTGGGCCGGCGCCCTCCGCGTTGGCTCCACGTTGGCACCGCACCGGGGCCGGGCATCAGGGCCTGGGGACAGGCCTTCGACAGGCAGAAGGTCCTGTCGACGGAAGGACGTTCGAGTCGCCCGAGGCACGACATCGGGACCTTCGACTCCCCCACCTGCGACGAATGGCCGGTCCCCTTCCGCCGTCGGTGCCGGAGGGTGGGAGCGAGCCCAGTCCTCGGCCAAGCGGTCGGGGTCGACAGAAGGAGACGGTGATGAAGGACCACTGGTTCAGCAGCAAGCTTCGCGACCTCACTCGGGACGAGGCCCTCAGCCTGTTGCACTCGCAGTGCGTCGGTCGGATCGCGTTCGCCGACGACTCCGGCCCCGACGTGCTCCCGGTCAACTACATGATGTCCGGCGAGGACGTCCTCATCGCGACGTCCGCCTACGGCGCGATCGCCCGCGCGGCGACGAACGGGCGGGTGGCCTTCGAGGTGGACGAGCTCGACGGGTACACCGAGTCGGGATGGTCGATCGTGGTCCGCGGGCGGGCCACCCGCGAGGCGCCGTTCGTGACGTCGGCAGACAAGCCTCGACCCTGGGTCGACGGCGTACGGACCTACGTCCTGCGGATCACTCCCGACGTCATCAGCGGTCGGCGGCTGATCCCCTCCTGACGCGGGGGCTCAGCGGCGCGGCACCGACCAGCGCAGGCGCGTCCCTCGACCTCGGCTGGACTCGATCGTCAGGGTGCCGCCACGCTTCTCCGCCCGGCGCCGGATGTTGGCGAGGCCACTCTCGATGGCGTCGGCCGGCATGCCCCGCCCGTCGTCGGTGACCGTCAGCGCGATCTCGTCACCAGCGACGAGACGGACCTCGCCCGAAGAGGCAGAGGCGTGGCGGGCGGCATTCGACAGGGCCTCGCCCAGCACCGCGAGCAGGTCGGGGACGAGCTCGGCAGCGACCAAGGTGCGGATCGGGCCCTCGAAGGTCAGCTTCGGCCGGAACTTGAGGGTCGCCGCGGCGCGATCGACGAGGCGGCTGACCTCTGCCTGTACGTCGTCGGACGAGTCCGAGGACCCGAGCTCGAAGATCGTGCGGCGGATGTCCTTGATCGTGGCGTCGATGTCGTCGACGGCCTGGTCCAGGCGCTTCGCCACCTCGGGGCGGTCGGAAAGGCGGCCGGTCCCTTGCAAGCCGAGACCCACCGCGAACAGCCGCTGGATCACCAGGTCGTGCAGGTCACGACCGATCCGGTCGCGGTCCTCGAGCACGGCGAGACGCTGCTGGTCCTCGCGAGCCCTCGCCACCTGGAGGGCCAGGGCCGCCTGACGAGCGAAGCTCGAGGGCAGTTCGAAGCCCACGGCGCGGTGCTGGTCGGCGTTCTCCGGGCTCCAGCCGAGTGCCAGCGCGCCGCGGATCTCGCTCGATGTCGCGCCGAGCGGCACCACGATCGCGGGGCCGATCACCGGCCACGCGGACAGGCCGGCGACGCTGACCGGTTCCTGGGCGACGTCGGGGATGGAGATCGGCTCACCGGACTCGACGACGCGCCCTCCGACCGCGTTGCTCACCTGGAGGGACGCCAGCTCGTCGGGGTCCGCATCGACGCCCGAGATCGCCCGGACGCTCAGCGCCTCGGGGGACGACCCCGCGACGATCCACGCCACATCTGCCGCGGCCACCTCGCGGGCGTGGTCAGCAATGGCTTGGAGGGCGTTCGCGGTGTGGGTGCCCGACAGCAGGGCGGTGATCTCGGCCGTCGCCCGCAGCCACGCCTCGCGCCGTCGCGCCTCCTCGTAGAGCCTCGCGTTCTCGATCGCAACCCCCGCGGCGGCGGCGAGGGCGACCACGATCTCCTCGTCGTCGTTCGTGAAGTCGGTGCCACCCTGCCGCTCCGTGAGGTAGAGGTTGCCGAAGATCTGGTCGCGGATCCGCACCGGCACCCCGAGGAAGGAGTGCATGGGCGGGTGGTTCGCGGGGAATCCGTAGGACTCCGAGTGCTCGGCGATGTCGTGCAGACGAATGGGCTCGGGCCGGTCGATGAGCAGCCCGAGCAGGCCGTGCCCGCGGGGCAGGTCCCCGATCTCGACGGCCTCCTCCTCCGTGATCCCGTGGTAGATGAACGTGCGGAGCCGCTTGTCCGATGCATCCCCCAGGACACCGAGCGCGGCGTAACGGGCCTCGGCCAGCCGACTGGCGATCGCGACGATCCGGGAGAGGACGCCGTCGAGCGTGAGGTCGGCCGCGATCGAGACCACCGCGTCGAGGAGGAGCCGGAGCCGCTCCTGCTGGTCGAGCGCGCCCTGCATCCGCGCCTCGACCTCACGCACGAGCGTCTCGAAGTCCGCCTTCTCGAGGGCAGGGTCGGTGGAGCCGGGGCCGCTGCCCGGTGCAGACGACGCCATCTCAGGCGCCGGAGGGCCGCTCGTGCTTCACCGCGAAGATCGCCGCCTGCGTGCGGCTCGACAGCCCGAGCTTCGCCAGCAGCGAGGACACGTAGTTCTTCACGGTCTTCTCGGCCAGGAACAGCTCGCCGGCGATCTCCCGGTTGGTCATGCCCCTCCCGATCAGCTCGAGGATGCGCTGCTCCTGCTCGGTGAGCGCCTGGATCTCCTTGTCCACCGGCGGGCCGTTGCGCAACCGCTCCAGCACCTGTGCAGTCACGGACGGATCCAACGTCGACTGGCCCGCTGCCACTCGGCGCACCATGTCCACGAGGTCGTTGCCCCGGACCTGCTTGAGGACGTAACCGGCCGCGCCGGCCATGATCGCGGAGAAGAGCGCGTCGTCGTCGTCGTACGACGTGAGGATCAGCGCTGCGATGGACGGGTCCTGCGATCGGATGTCGCGGCATACGTCGATGCCGGACCCGTCGGGCAAGCGCCCGTCGAGGATCGCGACGTCGGGCCGCAGCGCCGGGATCCGCCTCCTCGCCTCGTCGGCCAGACCGGACTCCCCGACCACCTCGAAACCGGGCTCGCTCTCCAGGAGCTCACGGATGCCCCGCCGCACCACCTCGTGGTCGTCGAGCAGGAAGATCCGGATCGTCGCCGGTGAGGGGGTGGGCGCATCGCTCATGGCAGCAACGCTAGACCCCCCGCGGTCGCGCAACAGCAGATCAAAGGCCTTCCACGACAAGGACCTTTGCCCCTGGGGTGGCCGCAGGATCCCGGCCAGGCTCGCACCACGCGACAAGATTGAGGTGCGAAGCGATGTTGGTCGGAGAAGTGATGACCGCGAGTCCGGTCACGGTCAGCCCGGATGCCACGTTGAAGGCCGCTCTGAGGCTTCTGGACGACAACGGTGTCACGTCGTTGCCCGTCGTCGACGACGACGGCGTGATCGTCGGCATGGTGAGTGAGGCCGACCTGATCCGCGAGCTGGTGCCGGCGGATCCACGGATGAAGCGCCTCCTCCCCCCTGTCAGGGATCCCTTCGGCCTCCCGGAGGTCGTCGCCGAGGTGATGTCTCCCCATGCGGTCACCATCCGGCCCGAGGACGACGTGGCGACGGCGGTCGGGCTCATGACCTCGACGACGATCAAGAGCCTCCCCGTCGTCGATCGCGACCAGCACGTCGTGGGGATGATCAGCCGCCGCGATGTGGTGCGGACCCTGGCGCGCAGCGACGAGAGCCTCCAGAGGGAGGTCGACGCCTTCCTGACGTCCTGCGGCCTCGCCGGTTGGCTGGTCGAGGTGAGCAGCGGGATCGTCGACCTCACCGGACCCGCCGACGTCTCCGAGCGAGCCATCGCGCCGCTCCTCGCGCGGACCGTCCCCGGTGTCCTCGAGGTCCGGGTCTCGTGATCCCGCGACCCGTGCTGCACAGGTTGATCGAGCTGGCGTGCCTGGCGCCCAGCGTGCACAACACCCAGCCGTGGGCCTGGCGGACGAAGGATGACCGGGTGCTGCTGTACGGCGACGACGACCGCCTGCTGCAGGAGGAGGACCCGCTCGGTCGCAACCTGGTGATCAGCTGCGGCGCCGCCCTCGACCACCTCCGTGTCGCAGCGCGGGCTCTCGGTCTGGCGGCAGAGGTCGTCCGACTCCCCCAGGGCGTCGAGAGCAGCCTGCTTGCCGAGGTCCTGCTCTCCCCCGGCCAGCGTTCCGACACCGCTGCCGAGGACATCGCACTCCTCCGTGAGCGGTGCACCGACCGGCGGAGATTCACGTCGTGGCCCGTGCCCGGCGAGCTCCTGGACGAGCTGTCGGCGCAAGCGCGACCGCACGGGGTGCACGCCTTGTCGGTCACCGACCCCGGCACCCGGTTCCGTCTCGAGCTCCTCTCCGAGCGCGCACACCTCCTGCGCGCCGTCGATCCCGGTCCGACCGCCGAGCAGCGCCGCTGGGTCGGCCGGCACGGGTCGGACGGGGTGCCCGTCGCCGTACTGCCTGCCGACCCGGGGCCGGCATCCGCGCGATTCGCCCCCGGCGTGGTCGTCGAGGGTCGCGCCCTGCTCGACGGCGGCGACGGGGTGATCGTGCTCGGCGCAGTCTCCGACGACCCCATGGCCTGGCTCCGCACGGGAGAGGCCCTCAGCGCCCTGTGGCTGCACGCGACCAGGCACGGTCTGTCGACCGTGCCCATGAGCCTTCCCATCGAGGTCTCCTCGGTGCGCGACGAGCTGCGCGACGCGGTCCTCGGCGGCGCGTTCCAACCGCACATCCTGGTCCGCATCGGCTGGCAGGCGATCGGCCGCAGCGAGCTGCCTCGCACCCCGAGGCGACCGCTCGCGGACGTGCTCGTCGGGTGACGAGCGGGCGGCCGGTCAGGCTCGCGCCGAGCACCCTGTCCGCGAGGGGCCATAGGTCCCGCCGGTTCCGGGGACTCGGACCGTACCGGGGCCGCGCCGCGAGACCCAGGCTGAGGGCATGAACAACATCCAGCCAGGAAGCATCGTCGTCGGCGCCGACGGATCCGCCGACGCCCGTCGAGCCGTCCAGTGGGCCGCCGAGCAGGCGGCTCTCGAGCGACGGCCCCTCGTCGTGTTCACGGCTGCACGCCAGACTCCTGCGATGGTCGGCAGCTGGCCCGGTCCCGCCTACGTCTATCCGCCGGACGAGCTGCTCGCGAGCGCCCAGGACATCGCCGACGAGGCATCAGCCCTCGCCTCCCGCCACCGCCCCGGGATCGCCGTGGCGGCCTCGACCGCAACCGTCGAGGCACGCTCGGCGCTGATCGATCTCGCCTCGGACGCCCACCTCCTCGTCCTCGGGTCCCGCGGACGCGGGCCGGTCGGGAGCAAGGTGCTGGGGTCGGTCAGCGCCTTCGTCACGAGGCACGCCGGGTGCCCTGTCGTCGTCTGCCGGCCGGGTACCGACCTCCGCGTCAAGAACGGGGTCCTCGTCGGAGCCGACGGCACCGCGGAGTCCCTCCCCGTCCTCGACTTCGCGTTCCGCCAGGCTTCCCTGCGCGACCAGCCCCTCACGGTGCTGCACTCGTTCTTCGACGACCTGGCGGTGGGTGACGGCGCCGACCTCGCGCGCCGTGACGAGCCCGGGCTGGAGCGGCAGCGACTGCGGGTCGCCGAGACCATCGCCGGCTTCGGCGAGCGCTACCCCGAGGTCCGGGTCGGCGTCCAGGTCACGCACGGGATCCCTGCCGACACCGTGTCCGCGATCGCCGACCGCCACAGCCTGGTCGTCCTCGGTCATCACCCGACGGACTCCGTCGCTCGCCACCTGTCGAGCGCCGTCGCGACCGCCGTCCTGGAGCGGACCCACACGAACGTCGCCGTGGTCCCCGAGGCCGCGGCGGGCTCGTTGTCCCGGGCCCGCCGCGGCCGAGGATGACGCCGTGTCCCACGTCCACGAGCTGTCGTACGACGACTGCGCGATGCTGCTCCGCGCCGGCGTCTTCGGTCGGATGGTGCTCAGCCGGCCGACCGGGCCCGAGATCGTCCCCGTGAACTACACCGTCGCCGGCGACGCGGTGCTCGTGCGCACCGCGCCCGGGACCCTCCTCGACCGGTACGCCGGCGGCGCCCACCTCGTGTTCGAGGTCGACGACGTCAACTACGAACGGTGGCACGGCTGGTCCGTGGTCGCGCGCGGCGTGGGCGAGCGACTGTGCGCCGACGACCTGACCGATGACGAGCAGCGATCACCGAGACCGCCGCACTGGGTCACACGCGAGGAGGAGTCGTGGCTCAGGCTGCGGTGGATCACGCTCACCGGGCGCCGGCTGGGCCACGGGTGGAGCCCTGCGGCAGAGATGCCGGTGCTGAGGTCCGGCACGAGGACAGGTGGCTGAGGGGTCCACCCCCGGCGGCATCGTGGTCGCGGTCGCCATCGTGGGCTTCTGGCTCCGGGCACTGGTCGGGGCGCTGATCTACGTCCGCGGGCCGCGGCCGGAGCTCAAGGCCACGTACCGGGCCGGCCGATGGGGCGACGGCGTGGCAGGAGGCCAGCCAGCCCGGCGCCGATGACGGCGCCCAGGGCGTTGTGCTCGACGTCGGCGACCGAGGGCACCCTGGTCGGGAACCAACGCTGCTGGGCGAGCTCGATGCAGGCCGACGCGAGGACGCACAGGGCAGCCGCCAGCAGCGGACGCCCGAGCACGACGGCGAGCAGCAGGCCTGCGGGCACGAACAACGCGACGTTGGCGAGCACCTCGGTCTCGCTCCAGTCCATCCTCCCGCTCGAGAGGTGGGTGGCCCAGTAGTCGGCCAGGTCGAAGACCGGGCGGCCGGCAGCCGGCTCGGCGAGCGTCAGCCGGGCGACGAAGAACGAGTAGAGGGCGAGAAGAGCAGCGGCGGTCCAGCGCATGCCTTCGACGCTAGGCAGCGGCCGGCCGACCCAGCTCGGCCTCGGGTACCGATCAGCGGTCCCTCGGTACCGCTTCCGGTCGACCTCTCCGCGGCGGCACCCGTCGGTTGCGGCCCGGCCCTCGGCGAGGCAGGGTCGGAGGACGACGACGGAGGAGGAGCACATGGCCGAGCTCATGGTCGACGTCATCACGTCGCTCGACGGGTTCTCGTCGGCGGAGGGCTGGCCGGGCCTGTGGGGCCTGGGCGGGCCCGACTACTTCGCGTGGCTCGCAGAGGACGGAGCCCGAGCGCGCACGACGCTGATGGGTGCGACGACGTACCGCCTGTTCACGGGGTTCGTGGAGTCGGGCGAGGAGGACCTGAGCGATCTCACCGCCCTCGACAAGGTCGTGTTCTCCTCCACGCTGGACGAACCGCTCGCCTGGGCCAACACCAGGCTCGTGCGCGGTGACGCGGTCGAGGCGGTGCGGGCCATGAAGCAGGACGGCGAGACTCCCCTGCGCACCATCGGCAGCCTCAGCCTGTGCCGGGCGCTCGTCGCGGCGAACCTCGTGGACCGGTTCCGGGTCGTCGTCTTCCCTGTCGTCACGGGTGCGTCGGGCCGCGAGCACTTCTACACGGGCTGGCCCGACATCGCCCTCGAGACCATCGACCACCGCACCTTCGACGGCCGCCTCCAGCTGATGGAGTTCGTGCCGACCGTGCTGGACCGGCCGCCCACCAGCTCCGCGGCGCACGCGTAGCCGGCGCGGGCCGCGCCAGAAGCGCGGGTCGACGACCTTCATCGACGACGCCAGGTCGGCCAGTGCGTACGGCGACCCGCAGCCGGAGCTACGCCAGCGGGTAGGTGGGGTACTCCACGCCCGAGATGCTCTGGACGACCCGCACGACCTGGCAGGAGTAGCCGAACTCGTTGTCGTACCAGACGTAGAGCATGGCCTGGTCGCCGTCGACCAGAGCCGCGTTGGCGTCGACGATCGAAGACGCGCGCGAGCCGACGAAGTCGCTCGAGACCGCATCGTTGGCCGTGGTGAAGTCGAGGCAGCGGCTGAGCGGGCCCTCGAGCGAGGTCCGCCGCAGGTGATCGAGCACCTCGGCGCGGTCGGTCGCCTTCTTCAGCTGCAGGCTGAGGATCGCCATCGAGACGTCGGGCGTGGGCACCCGGATCGAGTTGCCGGAGATCGACGCCTCGAGGTCGGGGAGCACCTTCTTCACCGCCGACGACGCGCCGGTGGCGGTGAGCACCATGTTGATCGGCGCGGACCGGCCGCGCCGGTCGGCCTTGTGGTAGTTGTCGAGCAGGTTCTGGTCGTTGGTGTAGGAGTGCACCGTCTCGACGTGCGCGCGCACCAGCCCGAACTCGTCGTCCATCGCCTTGATGGTCGGGACGATCGCGTTGGTCGTGCACGATGCGCACGACAGCACCCGCTCGTCGGGGTCGACGCCCAGGTGGTTGACCCCGTGCACGATGTTGGGGATGTCGCCCTTGCCCGGCGCGGTCAGCAGCACCTTCGCGATGCCGGGCCGCAGGTGCCGCTCCAGGCCCTCGCGGTCGCGCCAGACGCCGGTGTTGTCCACCAGGATCGCGTCGTCGATGCCGTACGACGTGTAGTCGATCTCGTCGGGCGAGCCCGCGTAGATCACCTGGATCGCAGTGCCGTTGGCGACGATGACGTTGTTGGCCTCGTCGATCTGGATGGTGCCGTTGAACTGGCCGTGGACCGAGTCGCGCCGCAGCAGCGAGGCCCGCTTGGCGAGGTCGCCCTCTCCCCCGCCGCGGACGACGACGGCTCGCAGCCGCAGGCCGCTGCCCGCGCCGGTCTTCTCGACGAGGAGCCGGGTGACCAGCCGGCCGATCCGGCCGAAGCCGTAGAGCACGACGTCCCGCGGCTCGGCTCCCGCGGGCTTGTTGTCCCCCGCGATGTCGTCGAGCGCCTCGGCGACGAAGTCGGCGATGCTCAGGCCGCGGGCGTCGGCGGCGTAGGCGGCGTGCAGGCGCGCCAGGTCGATCTTCACCGACCCGATGTCCAGGTCGCTGACCGCCTGGAGGAAGGCGAAGGTGTCCTGGACCGACAGCTCCTCCCCGCTCACCCGCCGGGCGAACCGGTGGGTCTTGATGATGCGGACCGCGTCCTTGTTGACCAGGGACCGGCTGTGCAGCAGGACCGTCACGTTCTTCTCGCGGTGGAGGGCCCCGATCAGGGGGATCGCTGCCTCGGCGACCGCCTCCCGCTCGTTCCACTCGGCGAGGGTCTCTTCGTAGGTCGTCACGCAACTTCTCCTGCTAGCAACGGGCGGGATCGCAGGAAGATCCAACCACCCCTCGCGCGCTCGGCCACCAACGCCGCGGACGTGAAATCGAGCACTACCCATCCGTTCGCCGAGCGGCTCCGAAGACGCTGTGAGGCGCGTCACACGAGCCGCGCCCGGAACAGGGAGGTTCGGATGAACGACACGAGCAGGCGCAAGTTCCTGGCTGCGGCAGCAGCGGGAGCGGGCGGCGTCGCAGCAGGGACCGTGGGGTTGACCATCACGTCGGCGGACGCCTCCAGCCCGTCGAAGCGGGGCCCGTCGACGCACGGCAAGGAGCCCGTCGTCGCCTGGATCGAGGACCCGGCCTCCGACCAGCTCGTGCTGATGTCCGGCGACCGCGAGGTCACCGTGCGCGATCGCGACCTGGTGGCGCGGCTCCTCTCGGCGACGGGAGGCAAGTGATGTCGTCCCACCGCGAAGCACCCGAGATCTCCAAGGACCCCGTGGCCGACGGCACCGACGTCTACGCCTTCGTCAGCCCCGACCGACCCGACACGGTCACCCTCATCGCCAACTTCATCCCGCTGCAGAAGCCGGACGGAGGGCCGAACTTCTACGAGTTCGGCGACGACGTGCTGTACGAGATCCACGTCAACAACGACCGGCGGCCCGCAGCGGACCTCACCTACCAGTTCCGCTTCCACACCGAGGTGCGCAACCCCAACACGTTCCTCTACAACACCGGGCCGATCTCCGACATCGCGGACACGACGTGGAACCGGCCGCAGTACTACTCCGTCACCGAGGTGCGGGACGGCGAGAAGCGGGTGCTCGGCAAGAACCTGCCCTGCCCGCCGGTCAACGTCGGGCCGCGCAGCCTGCCCGACTACGCCGCCGTCGCCCGCCAGGCGAAGGTCAACCTGCCGGGCGGGAAGAAGGTGTTCGCCGGCCAGCGTGCCGACGCCTTCCACGTCGACCTCGGCAGCATTTTCGACCTCGGTGCGCTGCGTCCGTTCAACGAGGCCCACCTCATCTCGATGCCGGAGATGAACGGCCGCAACGCCGTCCAGTCCTACAACGTGCACACGATCGCGATCCAGGTGCCGATCGACCAGCTCACCCGGGACGGGTCGCGACCGCACGACCCGATGCTGAAGAAGTCCGTCATCGGCGTGTGGGCGACGGCGAGCCGCCGCAAGTCACGCGTCTTCGACGCCGCCTCGGGCACGTACGTCGGCGTCGGGCCCTGGCAGCAGGTCTCCCGGCTGGGCAACCCGCTCTTCAACGAGGTCGTCGTGCCGATGGCCTCGAAGGACAAGTGGAACGTGGAGCCGCCGGCCGGCGACGCGGCGTACGAGCAGTACGTCAACCACCCCGAGCTCGCCGGGCTGCTGCCGGTCCTCTACCCCGGGGTGTTCCCGAACCTGAAGGCCTACGACAAGCCCCGGGCGGACCTGCACGCGATCCTGCTCACGGGCATCCCGACCGGCGTGGTGCCCGGCTTCCAGAACTACACGGGCGACACCCCGGCGGACATGCTGCGGCTCAACGTGGCGATCCCTCCGTCGGAGTCACCCAACGACCTGGGACTCGTCGCCGGGGACGCGGCCGGCTTCCCCAACGGGCGCCGCATCGACGACGACGTCGTGACGATCGAGCTGCGGGCGATCGCGGGCCTGACGATCCCGCTCGTCGACCCGTCGTTCACCCCGGACGGTGCGACGAGCGCCATCCAGGACGGCACGTCCAACACCAACGCCAAGCTCCTCAATCACTTCCCCTACCTCGGACTGCCGGGAGGCGGCTACCAGACCGAGCCCGGCACGACGAAGGCGTCATGAGCACCGCGACGCAGGCGGAGGCCGAGAACCGGTACGCCGGGCAGGGTGCAGTCCTGCTCGACATCGGCGGGGACGTCGGGGCGCTGGTGGTGACGATGCCGGAGCACCTGCTCGGCACGGAGATCGAGATCGAGCCCGTCGACGGCCACCACGGTCACGAGCACAGCCACGGGCACGGCCACGACCACGACCACGGCCACGACCACGGGGGTCATCACCGCGCACACGTCGCGGTGGTGTCCCGTCCGGTCCTCACCGGCTCGGTCGCGTCCCTCGTCTTCCCGGAGCTGCGCGAGGGGCGCTACCGGCTCTTCGCCAAGGGCGAGCACGAGGTGCGGATGGAGGTCGAGGTGGTCGGCGCGCAGGTGACGACCACCGCCTGGGCGGGTTAGCCCCTGCCCATGGTGCGCGCCGCGAGGTCGGCGAGGAGTGCGGCCATCCCGCGCCCCTCGCACAGGTGGCGCTGGCGGGTGGGCTCCGGCGTCCGCGTCAGCAGGTCGTCGACGACGTCGAGGCTCCCCGCGAGCCCGTCCGGGCCGAGCACGCGGCGCGCACCGGCGACCGCGGTCGCCGCGACCTCGCGCAACGGTCGCCGGCACCCGTCGCTGTCGAGCACCATCGCGTCGAGACCGTGGCGGCAGGCCCGGAAGTCGTTGTCGAGCAGGTACTCCTCCGGGAGGTCGTCGGGGTCGGGGTCCTCGACCGCGCAGCGGGCGACGCCCTGCACCAGCGCGGCCAGTCCGGCGACGGTCGCCAGCGAGTGCTGCGCATCCATGACGCGCACCTCGATCGTCCCGAGCCGGGGTTGCGGACGCAGCTCCCAGCACACGTACGTGTAGTCCGGCACCTCCGACGCCGAGATCGCCCGGCCGACCTTGTCGAGGTAGTCGTCCCAGCTGCGCAGCACCGGCGGCATCGTGGTGCGCGGATAGGACCTCAGGATCGCCGGCCGGACGCACGCGAGCCCGGAGTCCCGGCCGTGCCAGTACGGCGACCCGGCGGCCAGCGCCCGGAAGAGAGCCAACCGGTTGCGGAGACCCCGGAACGCCAGCACTGCGCTCGCAGCGTCGGGCACACCGACGTGCACCTGGAAGCCGGCCGTCGGCGTCCGCAGCAGACCTCCGAACTCCGCCGCGAGGAGGTCGTAGCGCGGCGACCGGGTGAGCGCCGCGGTCCCGATGTCGGCCGCCGGGTGGACGCCGGCCGCCATGAGCCGCGCGCCCTGCTCGACCAGCGACCCGCGCAGCCCGCCCAGCGACCGCGCCACCTCCTCGGCATCGGCGCAGACCGGCGTCTCGAGCTCGACCTCGTCGGCGAAGATCTCGCCCTTGACCACCCCGTCGGCAGGTGCCTGCGCGCGGAGCCGGGCCAGCAGTGGCGCCGCGGACGCCCCGAGGAGGTGGTTCTCCTCGTCGACGAGGAGCAGCTCGTCCTCGACACCCAGCGTGAACTCGCTCCCGGCAGGCCAGTCGGGGATGGGCGCAGGGTGCTGGCCAGGGGTGGTCACGGAGCGGCGGTACCCGCGATTCAGCCCGAGGATGCCCTCTCGCAGTCCTCGGCCCGGCCGAGGAGGAGCGCCTGCTCGCTCTCGTTGCGGGTGAGCGCAGCCGCCTCCCGGAAGGAGAGGGCGGCCTCGGCGGGCCGGCCGCCCCTGGCGAGGAGGTCGCCGCGCACGCTCGGGAGCAGGTGCGAGCCGGCGAGCGCACCCTCGGGGAGCGCGTCGAGGACCGCGAGGCCGGCGGCCGGCCCCGACGCACGGCCGTGGGCCACGGCGCGGTTGACCTCCACGACCGGGCCCGGAGCGGCCTCGGCGAGTACGTCGTACAACCGCGCGATCGTGGCCCAGTCGGTCTCCTCCGCCGTCGCCGCCCGCGCGTGCCGGGAGGCGATGGCGGCCTGGAGGTAGTAGCGCCCGACGGGCAGGCCTCGCCGGGCCAGCTGCTCGGCACGGTCGAGGGCGACCAGCCCCCGACGGATCAGCAGCTCGTCCCACAGGCTGCGGTCCTGGTCGTCGAGGAGCACCGCGCGGCCGTCGGCGCCGACCCGGGCGGCTCCTCGCGACGCCTGCAGCTCGAGGAGCGCCTGCAGGCCGTGCACCTCGGGCTCGTCGGGCATCAGCTCGGCCAGCATCCGCGCGAGCCGGATCGCCTCGTTGGTCAGCTCGGGGCGCATCCAGTCGTCGCCCGCGGTCGCGGTGTAGCCCTCGTTGAAGATCAGGTAGACGACGGCCATCACGTCGTCGAGCCGCGCCTCCCGCTCCGCGCCGACGGGCAGCTCGAACTCGGCCCGCGCCTCGCTCAGCGTCTTCTTCGCGCGGGAGATCCGCTGCCCCATCGCCGACTCGGCGGCGAGGAAGCCGCGCGCGATCTCCGCCGTCGTCAGGCCGCCGACCAGGCGCAGCGTCAGCGCGGCCCGCGACTCGGCGCTCAGCTGGGGGTGGCAGGACAGGAAGATCAGCCGGAGGACGTCGTCCTCGATGAAGTCCACCTGCGAGGAGAGATCGGGCATGCCGTCCTCCTCGCTCAGGCCGCGACCGATCTCCTCGGTCTTGTGGCGCAGGTTGTCGGCGCGCCGGAAGCCGTCGATGGCGCGGCGCTTCGCGGTGGTCATCAGCCAGGCCGCCGGGTTGGCCGGGATGCCGTGCGCGGGCCACTGCTCGAGCGCGCTCACGAGCGCGTCCTGGGCCAGGTCCTCGGCCAGGTCGAGGTCGCGGGTCATCCGCGTCAGGGCGCCGACGAGCCGCGCGGACTCCGCCCGCCAGGTGGCGGTGATCGCGTCCGCGGTCGTGGGCGCCGTAGGGACCATGCGGCCAGCCTAGGAGTGACCTCCGGCCGGCCGCACGGTCGCCGACGTCGTACGCCTCAGGCGTCGGCGGGCTGCGGCGCCTCGTCGGAGATCTGGCGGAGCGTGGCGACCATCTGGCACTCGGGCCAGTACTTCGCGTGCAGCTCGGCGAACTCCTGCTGCCCTGCGACCGCCTCCTCGAGGGTGTCGTACTGCAGCAGCGCCCAGCCGCCGACGACCTCCTTGGCCTCGGCGTAGGGGCCGTCGACGCGGGTGGTCTCGCCCTTGCGGACCACGAAGTTGACGGCGTCCTCGGTGCCGTAGAGGCCACCGCCGTCGAGGAAGTGGCCCTGCTGCGCCTGCTCACCGATGTAGGTGTCCATCGCGTCGAACAGCGCCTGCGGCGGCATGCCGCCACCCTCTTCCATCCTCACGAAACCCATGAAACGCGGCATTGCTCGCTCCTCATCCTCAGGGCCGACCGCTGCTCGGTGGCCGATTCACCCGTACGTCGAAGGGCATCCTCCGCCTTCGACATCGATCCCGGAAGTATTTTCGGCGGCCTCCCGGAGGTGCCGATGCGGACCGGGTGTGAGGGGACACACGCCCCCGCCCACTTGAGGCGGAGGGGTCGGGGGTGGTGCCCTTGACCAGTACACCCCGTACCCCCAGGAGCAGCTATGCCCGACGTTCCCGACCTCAACGGCCTGACCAGCAAGGGCCAGGACATCCTCGCCAAGGCGGTCGGCGCCGCCGACTCCTTCTACGACGCCGCGCGCGGCGCCGTCCGCGACAAGGCTCCGGGACTCGAGAGGGTCGCCGACCTCGTCCCCGCGCCGAGCGACGTCATGGACCAGGTGACCGCGACGGCCAACGAGCTGCTCGACCTCGCGCTCGACGTGCAGAAGAAGGTCGTCAGCGCCCTCACCGCCAACGCCTGACCCGGCGCGCGCCGCGAGGCGTGACGCGGGGGTGTCCGGGCAGTTGATCACTCGGCAGCGATACGGTGCTGCGGTCGGTACCTGACATCGGAGCGCGCATGGTGAAGAGA
Source organism: Nocardioides candidus (assembly GCF_041321175.1). Taxonomy (NCBI): domain Bacteria; kingdom Bacillati; phylum Actinomycetota; class Actinomycetes; order Propionibacteriales; family Nocardioidaceae; genus Nocardioides; species Nocardioides candidus. The sequence goes on from NZ_JBGGWC010000003.1 coordinate 428,360, forward strand.
TGGAAGACGTGGCTGAGCCGCGGCGTCACCATCGTGGTCGTCGCGGTCGTGGTCGGCGCCTGGGGCTGGAGCCTCGCGTCGAGCGGCGAGGACGCGAAGAAGTCGCCACCCAAGGTCGAGCGCGAGACCACGCACCACTTCCAGCACCACCGCGTCCACCACGCCGGCGACCCGGTGCGTCCGCAGCACCGGCGCACGCGCGACGCCGGTCCGTCGGACGTCTCGGACCTCCCGACCGACTCCGCGGTCGACGTCGTCGACCTCCCGTCGGACACCCCGAGCGCCCCCGACAGCACCGACCCCGGTTCGCCGTCGCAGCCGACGCACACGCCCTCGCACACGCCGAGCAACCCGCCGAGCACGCCGCCGCCCAGCAGCCCACCGACCGACCCGGCGCCGTCGTGCACCGACCTCCCTGCGGTCCTCGACTGCGTGCTCGACCCGATCACCGGGCACCCCTGAGCGATCCCGCTCAGGCCCGCATCTTCGCCAGCCGTGCCCGCAGCGCCGGCGCGCGGTGGGCGTTGCCGGTGAGGTCGACGTAGCGGTCGCCGTACGCCCAGAGCAGGGCGTCGTCGAGACGACGTACGGCGCCGGGCGGGTAGCGGTAGTCCATGGCGGCCCGCAGGGCCTCACCGTCGACAGCCCGTACGACGTCGCCGAGCTCGGCCAGCGAACCGATGCCGAGCTCGAGGACCAGCCCGGAGATCCACGCGTAGTGGTCGGTGCGGGACCAGTCGGAGTCGGCGTACTGGCCCGCGAGGAACGCGGCCAGCTCGCGCGGCGTCAGGCGCGGGTCGTCGTCGGGCGCGAGCGGCGCCGACTCGGCGACGCCCTCGCGCAACCGGTCGCGGATCGTGGAGAACTCCCGGTCGGCGACCTCGAGCAGACCGGCGGCAAGGGTGAAGCGACGGTCGAAGTCGGGCACGTGCTCCGCCGGGATCGACCCCTTGTAGCGGATGTCGTGCTCGAACTCGGCCCAGGCGTGCTGCAGCACCGTGCGGATCTGGATCTGCGCCTGGCGCCCCTCCAGCTGCTCGTGGCCGACGAGCAGGTGACGGCTGGCGTAGCCGAACCGGCCCTCTCCTGCCGTCTCCTCGCCGAGGTCGCGGTCGTCGAGGACGACCACCTGGTCGTCGAGGAGGTCCGCGACGGCCTGCACGTCGCTGTGCACGTAGGTGATGACCCGCAGCCCGATCTGGTCGGTGATGTCGCGCAGCGGGTCGGGGTAGACCGGCCGTCCGTCGACCGTGCGCGCCGCCTTGGCGGCGAACGAGGCGACGGACTTCGCGCGGCCGGTCACCGTCAGGTAGTTGATGCCGGCCTCGTCGAGGATCGAGGTGACCAGGGCGACGAACTGCTCCGTGGCGACCTGCAGCGTGGGCTGGAGGCGGCCGTAGTCACGCACCGCCGCCGCTGGGTCGTGGACGACCGCTCCCTTGGCGCCGCGCGGCGCCGGGCGGTGGTCGGGCGGCAGGGTCGGGGTCACGATGTAGCCGGTCTCGAAGTCGCCGTAGGTCGTGGTGCGGCCGGGCTCGCGCGCGGCGAACAGCGCGACGTAGGCGCAGACGACCGCGTCGACCTGGTCCTCGACCACCCGCAGCTGGCTCTTGCGCGTCGCCGTCTCCACGTCGGCACGGAGCGCCTGCCAGGGAGACGTGCGCACGTCGCCGCCGGGGTGCCCGTCGACGAGCAGCGGCGGCTCGGCCGCGCCGAGGCCCTCCACCAGCCCGAGCAGCACCAGCAGCTCGGCGCGCAGCAGCTCGAGGTCGCGACCGGGCTTGTTCTTGTACTTCAGGGTCCGCCCGAGCCGGAAGAGCGCGACTGTCGCAGGGTGCGGGTAGACCTCGATGGCGCGTCGCGAGCGGCCCGAGCGCGGGTTCATGTCGAGCCCGAGGCGGGCGGCGATCCGCGCGCCGCGCGGCTGCCCGCTGAACTCGGGCTTCCCGGTGTTGGACGGGTGCGCGCCCGCGTCGAAACGCGCGAAGTCCTTGTTGAGCGCCGCCTCGGCCGGCCGGTTGCCCTCGGCGTTGACCACGATCAGCGGGGCGTCGATGGCGACCAGGCAGTCGCCCTCGACGTACGGCGTCAGCGTCTCGACGATCTCGTCGTCGGACCGCGCGGCGGACACGTGCAGGAGGTGACCGCCGTCGTCGACGACGGCGAGGCCCGTCGGCTTGCGCTCACCCCAGGCGAGGTCGACTCCGACGTAGTGCACGCGCGCGAGCGTAGTCTGTCGCGGCATGCGGCTCGGGATCCTCATCGCCACCCTGCTCGTCAGCGCGGTCCTGGTGACCGCCGAACCCGTGACTGCGGCCCCTCACGCCAGCCACGTCGCGGCCGATGACCGGCCGGCGGTGATCGGCAAGCGGGTCATCGGTCACTCCGTCCAGGGCCGGCCGATCGTCGCCTGGCACCTCGGCGAGCCGGGGACGACCAAGGTGCTGCTGGTCGCGACGATGCACGGCGACGAGCCGCGGCCCCGGCTGATCCTGCAGAGCCTGCGCGACGGGCGGCCGATCCACGGGATCGACCTGTGGGTGCTGCCCACCTACAACCCCGACGGCCTGGCGCACCACACCCGCAAGAACGCCCGCGGCGTCGACCTCAACCGCAACTTCCCCTACCACTGGGCCGACCTGGACGGGTCCTACGAGTCCGGCCCGCACGCCCGGTCCGAGCCGGAGACCCGCGCGATGATCCGCTTCCTGCGCAGCATCCGGCCGCACCGGATCATCAGCTTCCACCAGCCGCTCAACGGCGTGGACACCCTCACCAAGAGCAGGCGGTTCTCCCGTCAGGTCGCCCGCGCCCTGCGTCTGCCCCGCACGTCGCTGAGCTGCGGCGGCGTGTGCCACGGCACGATGACGAGCTGGTTCAACCACCACTTCGCCGGCGCTGCGCTCACGGCGGAGTACGGCGCGCACCCCTCCCGCCATCGGATGGTGGTCAGCGCGCCGCGACAGGTGCTCTCGATCTGGGGCGCTACGCGGCACCGCTGAGCAGCTGCACCCGGTGCCGCCACGACCACGACAGCACCGTCACCGCGAAGATCCAGGTGAGCGCGACGATCACCGCCTCGAACGCGCCGCCGAACCCCTTCGCGAAGATCCCGTGCTCGAGGTCGTAGAGCAGGTCCATGCAGCCCAGGTAGAGCGCGGCAGCCCCGGAGCAGATCAGCCACAGCAGCGCGGCCGGCCGCCTGCGTCGCAACGTGACGAGAGCCGCCAGGCAGGCGACGCCGAGCCAGAAGTCGGCCAGCGGGAAGGCGTTCTCGAAGTCGTAGTAGGCCTGGCCGTGCTCGCTCGCTATCGAGTCACGGTCGGCGAACCACAGCGTCCAGTAGGCGATGTCGAGGACCACCGCCACGGCGAGCATCCCTAGGACGAGTCGGCGCACACCCCGAACCTAGCGGTCGGTCCGCGCTCAGCGGCCCTTCCAGACCGGCGCCCGGTGCTCCGCGAACGCGGCGACACCCTCGGCAGCGTCCTCCGACAGCACCGCGCGGGTGGCCAGGTCGAGCTGGCGCTGGAACTCCTCCTCGCGGCTCCACCCCGGCGCCTGCTCGATGATCTCCCGGCTCACCGCGACCGAGATCGGCGCGTTGACGACGATCCGCTCGGCCAGCTCCACAGCGGCGTCGAGCACCGCGCCCGGCTCGGCGAGCCGGTTGACCAGACCGAGCTCGGCCATCCGGCTCGCCGGCATCGGGTCGCCGGTGAGGGCGAGCTCGACGGCGACGTTGCGCGGCAGCCGCTGGCTCAGCCGGAGCACCCCGCCGGCGGCGGCGACCAGCCCGCGCTTGACCTCCGGGATGCCGAGCTGGGAGTCCGTCGAGGCGACGATGAGGTCGGAGACCAGCGCGAGCTCGCACCCGCCGGCCAGCGCGTGGCCCTCCACGGCCGCGATCACCGGCTTGGTGATCGGCAGTCCCGCGATGCCGAGGGGACCGCGGCGCTCGGTGATGGCGAACTCCCCCATCGCCGCGGCCTTGAGGTCCATCCCTGCGCAGAAGGTGCCGCCGGCGCCGGTCAGCACCGCGACGCCCACGCTGTCGTCGGCCTCGAACGCGTCGACGACCCGCTCCAGGAGCTGTGCGGTCGCCAGGTCGATGGCGTTGCGACGGCTCGGCCGGTTGAGGGTGATCACCCGGACCCGCCCACGGTCCTCGACGAGCACGGTCGGCTCGGGGCAGGGCGGCACCGGGTGTCGCTCGCGGTCCTCGACGGTGACCTGGGTGCCGGCGACGCTCAACCGCCAGCCGATCGGGTCGGCACCGGCGAGCTCGGCCGCGACGGCCTCGTCGGTGGTGCGCACGAGCGCGCGGCCGCCGGCGGCCGTGACCACGCTGACGATCGCCGCCTCCGGCCGTCCGCTGCGGTCGTACTGGACGGTCGCGGCCTCGACGATGCCCTCTCCCTCGTGGCCGACGAGCGCCGGCCGGGTCGGCTCGGGCGCGACCACGGGCGTGCGCGCCCGGTAGCGGTGGGCCGGCGGCCGGGCGGAGTAGATGCCGATCGCGTGCTTGGTGAGGTACCACCCGAGCGAGGTCGCGAGGCCGTAGGACTCCGGGTCCTCGCGGAGCCGCTGGACCAGCGTGGCCACCGCATGGCCGCCGTAGTTGTTGCCGGGCCCGCCGGCGAACGTCAGGCCTCCGGTGACCGAGAGCGGCCGCGCGGGGTCGGCGACAGGGAGGCCCAGCTCGCGCGCCGCGATCTGCACGGCCGCGGGGAAGCAGGAGTAGAGGTCGACGTGCTCGATCTCCTCGACCGTCAGGCCTGCGTCGGCGAGCGCCGTCCTGCCGATGGTCCGGATGGCCGGCGACGCGGTCAGGTCGCCGCGCTCCGAGACGAACCACTCGTCGTACGCCGCCGCGCCCGCGTGCAGGAACACCCACTTCTCCTGGGGTACGCCGGCGGCCTCGGCCGCCTCGACGCTGGTCATGACCAGCCCGCTCGCGAGGTCGACCTGGAGGTTGGCGCACAGCAGCTTGGAGTACGGCGACGAGACCGGCCGGTTGTGCTCGCCGGTGTCGCGCAGCTCCTCCGCCGTCATCGCGGTCGGCTGCCAGGCGTAGGGGTTGTCCGCCGCGACACCCGACAGCTGCGACCAGAGCTCGGTGACGAGGGCCTGGTGCTCCTCGACCGAGGCGCCGGAACGGGCACGCAGCGCGGACTCGATGAGGGCGTAGGTGTAGACCGGAGCACCGAGCCCGGCGTCGGCCTCGGCCTTGTTGTTGGCCTCGCGCTCGCTGCCGAGCACGCGGGTCGGCGCGACGTCGGCGTCCTGCTGCGGCCAAGCGACCTCGACGCCCTGCTTCTGCGCGGCCGCGAGGGTGGCGCCCGCCTCGGCTCCGCAGACGAGCACGACCGACACGTCGCCGTCGGCGATCGCCTGGCCGGCCGCGTTGACGAGGGCCTGCCCGGCGTCGCCGCCGAAGCGGGCGGACTGCACGGTCTCCCGCGGCGCGGCGCCGAGCCGCTCGGCCACGAGGGCGGCCTGGTCGCGGTAGGTCCACGAGGCGGTGGCCACGGCGTAGACCGCGTCGGCGCCGGAGAGGAGGTCGGGCGCGCCAGCGTCCTCGCCCGCGGCGCGCAACGCCTCCACGGCGAGGGCGACCGGGTCCTTGGCGGGGTCGGGCGTGCGCTGGACGACCTGGCCGACGCCGACGATGACGGGGGTGCGCGGGTCGAGCCGCGCGCCGCTCGCGTGGTGCAGGACGGTCCCGCCGTCGCGCGGGCCGGCCTCGACCTCGGAGGCGACGAGGCGCTCCAGCGCCGCCAGCGACCCGTCGAGCGCCTCACCGACGCTCGAGGACACCGAACCGCCCATGGGACCGCGCACCGGGTCGCCGCTCAACCCGCAGTCGAGGGTCACCAGCGTCCGGCCGTCGCCCGCCTCCAACCCGAAGGCGAGGACCAGCTCGATGCCCATCGGGCCCTCGCCCGCGATCGTGAGCTCGTCGTCGGTCGCCCGGGTCACCGTCCAGGCGACCTCCGCCGGGATGCCCATGATCTTGACCTGCTCGACGAAGGCCAGCCCCTCGACGGCGGTGGTCGGCGGCGTGCCGCGCCACCCGCCGTGCATCTCCATCCACGCCGGCAGCCGGCCGAGGTCGCCGAGCACGTCGCGGACCCGGCTCGGCTCCGCCGCGACCAGCACCTGCGCGCGGACCTGTCGATCGTGTCCGGCCACTGCGTCGGCCACGGGCCGCTCGTCATCCAGCGTCATGGCGGCACCCTAGCGAAGAAACAGTCCGGCGTGACTGTTTGTTTTGTCACGTCCCGCGGGTGGACGGCCACCGGCCGGTGGGCCGGCACGCCTACGATCACAGCCATGTCGATCGATCAGATGTTCCGCCTCGACGGGAAGGTCGCTGTCGTCACCGGTGCGTCCTCGGGCCTCGGTGTCGCGTTCGCGCAGGCGCTCGCGGAAGCGGGGGCCGACGTCGCGCTCGGCGCGCGCCGGGTCGACCGGCTCGCCGACACGGCCGCGCTCGTCGAGGGGGCCGGCCGCCGCAGCGTCTCGGTCGCCACCGACGTCGCCGACCCGGACGCCTGCACCGCACTCGTCTCCGCAGCGATGGAGGAGCTCGGCCGGGTCGACATCCTCGTCAACAACGCCGGCATCGGCACCGCCGTGCCGGCGACCCGCGAGACGCCGGAGCAGTTCCGCTCGGTGATCGACGTCAACCTCAACGGCTGCTACTGGATGGCGCAGGCCTGTGGCCGCGTGATGCAGCCGGGCTCGAGCATCATCAACATCTCCTCGATCCTGGGCATCACCACCGCGGGCCTCCCCCAGGCTGCGTACGCAGCCTCGAAGGCCGGACTCATCGGCCTGACCCGCGACCTCGCCCAGCAGTGGACCGGCCGCAAGGGCATCCGGGTGAACGCGATCGCGCCGGGGTTCTTCGCCTCCGAGATGACGGAGCAGTACCCCGAGGGCTACCTCGACTCGATGTCGCTCCGACTCCCCATGGGCCGCAAGGGCGACCCGCGCGAGCTGGCGGCCGCGGTCGTCTTCCTCGCCTCCGACGCCGGTGGCTACATCACCGGTCAGACCATCGCGGTCGACGGCGGCATCACCATCACCTGACAGGCAGACGAGCGGTCACAGCACCTGCGTGCCGTACATCTCCCCCAGCGGGTCGGCGATGAGCTCGATCCGCGCGCCGTCGGGGTCCTGGAAGTAGACCGAGACCTCGCTGTGCACGACGTGGTCGACACCGGCCTCGGTGAGGCGGGCGACGATCGCGTCCCACCGCTCCGGCTCCACGGAGATGGCCATGTGGTGCAGCCCGCCGAGCACCTCGGCGTAGGGCCCGACCCCCAGACCGGGGAAGTCGAAGAAGGCCAGCAGGTTCTGGTTGCCGATGTCGAAGAAGAAGTGCGAGGAGCCGGGGTAGTCGCGGTTCTCGATCAGCTCGGTCAGCGGGAAGCCGAGGAGGTCCTGGTAGAAGCGGATGGTCGTCTCGACGTCGCTGCTGATCAGCGCGGTGTGGTGCACGCCGCGGGCCGTCGACGCGGGTCGCTCACCGGGCGGCCGCAGGTGCTCCTCGCGCAGCCGCGCGCGCTCGGCCTCGAAGCCGGCGAGCTCGTCGTCGCTGTGCCGCTGCTCGCTCATCGCCGCACCGTCCTCACGACCGGTTGTGCTCGACGGCGGCGCGGATGAGGGCGACGAACGCGTCGTCGTCGATCTCCTCGCCCTCGAAGATGTCGATGGCGCGCCGCGTGGCGCCGTCGAGGCTGGAGTTGTAGAGGCCCGTCGGGTCGGGCAGCGAGGCGCCCTTGGCCATCGTGACCTTCACCTTGTCCTTGTAGGTCTCGATCGTGCAGATCATCCCGTCGAGGCTGAACGTCGGCACGCCGTCGGGGTTCGACGCCTTGCGCCACTTCGCCTCCTCCTCGACGTCGGGGGCGGCCTTCACGATGAGCGAACGCACCTTGTCGACGGTCTCCGCTCGCCAGTCAGCATCCATGGGCCGACCGTACTAGGGCGCCCGCCCCTACGGGTACGTTCAGCCCGTGGCTGACTTCACCGAGGCCCTGCGCCTGAGCCTGCACGTCCTCGCGGCGACGATCTGGGTCGGCGGGCAGCTGACGCTGGCAGCGCTCCTGCCCGTCCTGCGCAGCAGCGACCCCGACCTCCCCCGCCGGGCGGCGCGGGCGTTCAACCGGGTCGCGTGGCCCGCGTTCGGCGTGCTCGTGCTCACCGGCGCATGGAACGTCGCCGTCACCTCCGACGACGCGACCGGGAGCTACAGGCTGGTGCTGACGCTCAAGCTGGTGGCGGTCGCGGCATCCGGCCTGACGGCGTACGCCCACATCCGGGCGAGGTCGCGGACGCAGCTTGCCGTCTTCGGTGCACTGACGGGCCTCACCGCGGTCGCGGCCCTGGTGCTCGGGGTGGTCCTGGCCGGCTGAGGCCCGCGGGTATCCCCTCGGGGGATCGGGTTACTGCTCCTACGGACCCCGATCCCGGAGGTGACGGATGACCGACACAGTGCACTCACCCGCGAGTACGACGACAGCGACCCCAGTCCACGAGGACCTGTCCGAGGCGTCGACCGCGCAGCTGCTGGCGCGGCTCTCGGCCGAGAGCACCCAGCTGATCCGCGACGAGATCGCCCTGGCGAAGACCGAGGTGACCGAGCGGGCGAAGGCAGTCGGCCTGGGCGCCGGACTGTTCGGAGCGGCGGGCGTGCTCGCCTGGTTCGGCTTCGGCACCCTCGTCGCCACGGCCGTGCTCGCGCTCGACCTCGCCATGCCCGCGTGGGCCGCCGCCCTGATCGTGACCGGCGTGCTCTTCGCCGCCGCCGGGGTGGTCGCGCTCCACGGCCGCAAGAACGTCGCCGAGGGCAGCCCGCCGGTGCCGGAGCGCGCCATCGAGAACGTCAAGGCCGACGTCGCCGAGGTGAAGGAGGCTCGACACCGATGAGCACCGAGCAGGGACAGACCAGGGCCGAGCTGGAGGCCGAGATCGAGGAGCTGCGCCACGCCGTCGGCGAGACGGTCGAGGAGCTCACCCACCGGCTCGACGTGAAGACGCGGGCCAAGGAGAAGGTGCGTGCGACGCCGCCGGCGGTGCCGATCGGCGCGGTCGTCGTGCTCGTCGCCGGCATCGGCCTCCTCGTCCGGAGGAAGCGCCGTGCCCGCTGAGCAACCGGCCAGCAAACCGGCCAAGATCCTCTACCTCCCCGTCGGCCTGACCAGCAGCATCATCGGCGGCGTCGTCGCCGGCCAGCTGTTCAAGCAGGTGTGGAAGCGGGCGAGTCCCACCAACAGCCCCGACGCCCCGAAGGCTCTCGAGTCGGAGTACTCCTGGCCGCAGATCCTCGCGGCCGCCGCCGCACAGGGCGCCGTGTTCGCCACGGTCAAGGCGGCGATCCAGCGCGGCGGCGCGCGCGCGTTCCAGCGCGCGACCGGCGAGTGGCCGGGCGACTGAGCGAGCGACAGCGGTTCAGCCGCTCGAGGCGCGGTGGCTCAGCCGGATCGCCAGGATCGTGGCGCAGATCGGCGTGATCACCAGGTTGGGCACCGCGATCGGCAGCAGCCCCTCGGCGAAGCCGTAGACCACCCAGGCGATGCCCTGCAGCGTGGCGATCGTCCAGGTCCACACGCTGAGGCCGCGGATGGCGGTGGCGTCCTTCCGCAGCCGCAGCGTGTGGCGCGCCTGCGGCAGGAACTGGCCGACGTCGACCAGGCCGACGAGCCACCCGAGCACGATCACGTCGCCGTCCTCCGCGCCCCCACCAGCACCGTCACGATTGCGGTCGCGCACGTGAGGTTGACCGCGCCGGCGACGACGACCGGGCCCGCATCGCTGAGCCAGCCGTAGGCAAGGAGCAGGGCGTTGAAGACCGCGGCGGAGGCGTAGGCCGTCGTACTGATGCCGGCGAGCGCCGCCAGGTCGTGACGGTGCCGCGCCGCCCGGACCGCCTGCGGGATCCACATGATCGCCGCCCCGAGGCTGCCGAGGTAGCCGACGACCTGGATCACTCCGCGGAGTCTAGGTCGCGCTCCCAACGCTCGAGAGGGCCGTCAGAGGAACGCGTGCCCGTCGCCGCGGTACGTCGGCACCGAGCCCACGACCGCACCGTCGGCGACGAGGACCAGCGAGGAGACCCGCTCGCAGAACTCACCGGCCTTGGCGTGGCGCCACCAGACGCGGTCGCCGAGGCGGAGCCGGTCGGCGACCTCGCCCACGAGCGGCGTCTGCGCCTCCCCGGCACCCTCCGCAGCGGTCAGCGCGAGACCCTCCGGCCACACCGGCACCGGCTGACGGTCGGCGCCGACCGGTCCCGACGCGATCCACCCGCCGCCCTGGACCGTCACGATGCCCGGTGCGGGCCGGCGGACGACGGCGGTCGTGAAGTACGCCGCCGGCGCCGGCGTGAACGCGCGGTACTGGTCGAAGAGCGCGGGACCGTAGAGCCCGGACCCCGCCGCCACCTCGGTCACGGCCTGCTCGCGCACGGTGCGCTCGATCGAGCCGGTGCCGCCGCCGTTGACGAACTCCAGGTCGGCCACGGACCGTACGGCGGCCACCGCCGCCGCACGTCGACGCGCCAGCTCCCATGCGGAGGCGGCCTGCACGGCACGGGTGGGCAGGCGACGGAGCCGGTCCGGCCCGTCGTCACCCACACCGGCGATCTGGCCCTCGTAGCCCATCACCCCGACGAGACGGAACCGGGCGTCCGCCGCGACCTCCGACGCGAGCGCCCCCAGCGCGCCCGCGTCGCGGGTGGGCGAGCGCCGCGCGCCGAGGTGCAGGCGTCCGATCCGGAGCGCCGCGTCGAGCTCGAGGCAGATCCTGATGGCGGGGGCGGCGGCCGGCAGGTGAGCGCGGAGGAAGGCGAGCGACTCGACGGAGTCGACCATGAGCGTCACCCGCGCAGCGAGCCTCGGGTCGGCGGCGAGCGCCGCGAGCGCCGCGCGGTCGGCGGTCGGGTAGCCGACCACGACGTCGTCCACGCGGTCCGCCAGCCAGAGGGCCTCGGGCAGCGTCAGGGCCAGCACGCCGGCGTACCCGGGCAGGCGCAGCACCTCCTCGACCACCCAGCGGCACCGCACCGACTTCGACGCCACCCGCACCGGTTTGCCGCCCGCTCGCCGGACGAGGTCGTCGGCGTTGGCGCGCAGGGCGCCGAGGTCGAGCGCGGCGAAGGGCGGGTCGAGTCGCGCGGTCGCCTCGTCGAGCGCGCCGACCGCGGCCCGCCCGGGCCGCACCGCGGTCAGGGCGGGCAGCGTCGTGGTCTCCATGGGACCAGCATGACTCGCGCCAGGACGGTTGTCCAGGACACTTGACCTACTCGGTCTCGCGCCCCATGCTGGAGCCGCTGAGAGGAGCCCCCGTGACCGACCGCACCACCTGGACCAACTGGGCCCGCACCGAGACCGCCAGCCCGGTCCGCGTCGAGGTGCCGAGCACCGCCGACGACCTCGCGGTGGCGGTGAAGACCGCCGTCAGCGAGGGGCTCGCGGTCAAGGCGGTCGGCGCCGGACACTCCTTCACCGGGGCGGCCGTCGCGCCCGGCGTGCAACTGCGGCTCGACCACCTCGACCGCGTGCTCGACGTCGACCCGGCGACCGGCCTGGTCACGGTGGAGGCCGGCATCCCGCTGCACCGCCTCAACCCGGCACTCGCCCGGCACGGGCTCGCGATGGAGATCCTCGGCGACATCGACCGGCAGACGTTGGCGGGCGCCATCTCCACCGGCACGCACGGCTCCGGGGCGGGCTTCCGCTCGATCTCGCACCAGGTCCGCGGGCTCGAGCTCGTGCTCGCCGACGGCTCGGTCGTCACCTGCTCGGACGAGGAGCGACCGCGGCTCTTCGCGGCGGCCCGGGTCGGGCTCGGCGCTCTCGGCGTGGTCACCAAGGTGACCCTCCAGACCGTCCCGCTCTTCGCGCTGAGCGTGCACGACGCGGCGATGCCGCTCGGGGAGGTGCTCGACCGCACGCACGAGCTCGCCGGCGCCCACGACCACTTCGAGTTCTTCTGGTTCCCGTGGACCGACACCGCGCTCACGCGACGCTTCGCGCGGCTGCCGGGCGACGCCCCGCTCGCGCCGCTGAGCTGGTGGGGACGCGAGGTCGACGACAAGCTCGTCACCAACCTCGGCCTGGAGACCCTGTGCCGCATCGGCGCCCGGTTCCCCGGCCGGGTGCCGGCCCTCAACCGCACGATCACCCGCGCGATCTCCGACCGCAGCTTCACCGACCTGTCCTCCAAGGTCTTCGCGTCGCACCGCAACGTGCGCTTCCGCGAGGGTGAGTACGCCGTCCCGCGCGCGGCCCTCGTGCCGGTCCTCCGCGAGCTCAAGGCCTGGATCGAGGCGCACGACGAGCCCGTCGCCTTCCCCTTCGAGGTGCGCTACGGCGCCGCCGACGACATGTGGCTCTCCCCCGCCCACGAGCGGGACGTCGCCTACATCGCCTTCCACCAGTACCACCGGCTCCCCCACCAGCGGTTCTTCCAGGCCTGCTTCGACATCCTCGGTGCGGCCGGCGGACGGCCGCACTGGGGCAAGATGCACGACATGACCGCGACCGACCTGGCCGGGCGCTACCCGCGCTTCGCCGACTTCGTCGCGCTGCGCGACCAGCTCGACCCCACGGGCGTGTTCGCCAACCCGTACCTCGACCGGGTCCTCGGGCCGGCCGGACGATGACGACCCCGCCGCGCGCGGCCCGCCGTGCCGTGCTCGCCGGCTTCGCCGTCCAAGGCTTCACCTTCGCCTCGCTCGCCACCCGCCTGCCGGAGGTCAAGGACGACTTCGGGCTCACCGACGCCCACATCCTGCTGCTGCTCGCGGCGGTCGCGGTGGCGTCGGGCCTCGGCTCCCTGCTGGCCGGTCACTACGCGAGTCGCCGGGGCAGCGCCGCCGCGCTCCGCCACGCCTCGGCCCTCGCGTCGCTGACGGTCGTGCTTCCCGCCCTGATGCCCGACGTCGCGCTCCTCGTCGTCGCCACCTGCGTCTACGGCGTCTTCCTCGGCGCGGTCGACGCGGCGATGAACACGCAGGGCGTCGCGGTGCAGGACCGCTACGGCCGCCCGATCATGACCGGCTTCCACGCGATGTGGAGCGGTGCCGCGGTGCTCGGCGCGGTCCTCGCGTCGGCCACGCTGGCGCTCGACCTCGGGCTCCTCCCCTCGATGGCACTGGTCGCGGTCGTCGGTCTGGCCGTCAACGCGGTGCTGATGGGCGACCTGCTGCCCCAGGAGCCTGCCGGCGCGACCGCGTCCGGCGCGGACCGGTCCGCCCCGAGCGTGCCGTGGCTGCCCATCCTCCTCATCGCGGTGCCGACCACAGCGATGTGGCTGACCGACTCGGCGACGTCGGTGTGGAGCGGGATCTACCTGACCGACGGCCTCGACGTCAGCAAGAGCGCCGCGCCCATCGCCTATGCCGCCTACCAGCTCGTGCTGCTGCTGGTCCGACTCGTCGGCGACCGGCTCGTCGCGGCCTTCGGTGCGGTGCGGGTGGTCCGCTCCTGCGGCGCGGTGAGCACGTTGGCGGTCGCACTGATCGTGTGGGCGCCGGGCCTGCCCGTCGTCTACCTCGGCTTCGCCCTGCTGGGCGGCGGCCTGGCGCTCGTGCCGCCGCTCTCCTACGTCGCCGCAGCGGTGCACGACGTCGAGGGCGGATCGACCGCCATCGCGCGGGTCAACCTCGCCAACTACGCGGGGTACCTGCTGGCGGCCTTCACGATCGCGCTCGTGGCCGAGACGGCCGGCAACCGCTGGATGTTCGTGGTGCCACTGGCCGTCGTACCGCTCCTGCCGCTGATGGCCTCGCGGTTCGGCACCCGCACTCACAGCCTCCACTCGACGGGCGCGTCCGGATCGGGCACGTAGCTGCACCGCAACCCCGTGCGGACGTGCGTCGTGAGGTGGCGCGCGACCACCGGGTCGGCCCCGTGGATCGCGTCGAGCGCGGCAGCGACGGCCTTCCGGACAGTGACGCGCGCGCGCTCGGCGCCGCTCCCGACGACCCGGGCGCGGCCGCCGAGCCCGGTTGCCGCCGAGACCTCGGCCAGCAGGGCGTCGCGCTCGGCGGTCAGCCGCTCACCGCGGGCGGCGTCGCCCGATGCGTCGGCCGCGTCGAGCTCACCGTCGATCTCGCCCAGCCGACGGCGGTACGCCGCCAGCGCCTGCGTGTCGACGACCGCCCCCAGTCCGGCCTGCTCCACCGTGGTCGCCCCGCCGGCGAGGTGCAGCGCCTCGACCTCCACCCCCGGCCGCGACAGCAGGGCGTGCAGGTGCTCGAGCCCGCGCCGGGCGGGGACGGCGGTCTCCTGGTCTGCGCGGCCGACCAGCCACACCCCGGCCGGGCCGGGCCGCAGTGTCATCGTGGTGGAGGTCGACGCCGTGGGGAGCGCCGCACTCGGGGGCGAGGTGGCCTCCAACCGCTCGCGCCACCAGGTCGCGCCGATCCGGCGGTAGGTCGCCAACGCCTTCTCCCGGAGGGCAGCGCCCCGCTCGGCGTCGCCGAGCCGTTCGCTGGCCCGCGCGAGCGTGTCGTCGGTGACACCGTGGAACATCACCGCGCCGGAGTTGACGACGGCGCGGCCGGCGTACGGCATCAGCAACGGGGTGATCGTGGCCACCAGCTCGTCGAGGTCGGTGTGCAGAGCGACGTCGAGGAGCAGCTGCAGCACCAGCAGGTAGTTGTGGTCGCGGGGCAGGTGGGTCAGCGTGCGGCTGTCGAAGGTCGAGGCCAGCCGGCGCGCGTCGTCGGCGAGTCCCAGCTCCCGGTAGAGCCACGCGATCTCGGCGGTGATCTCGCGGATGCCCTCGACCTCGGCGAGCGCCTCCCCGGCCCGAGCGCCGTCGATGATGCTGGGGCTGCGATCACCGGCCTGGGCCGCGCTGTAGCCGGTCAGCGCACTCACCACCATGGGCCCGTCGGGCAGCTCGCCGGCGTGGTCGGCGGCCAGGGCCAGGAGCGGTGCGATCGTGTCGGTGCGCCCACGCATCAGGTCGAGCATGAGCCGACGGGTGGCGGCGAAGAACAGCGCGCGCCCCGACTCCTCGCCGAGGCGCTCGAGAGCTCGCATCTGCCGGTTGAGGCCCGCGGTGTCGAGCGTCTCGACCGCGACCGTGAGCAACCAGAGATGGGCCCGGGTGCGGGCGTCCACGTCGGCCAGGTGGGCCGCGACGTCGGCCAGCCGGCCCGCGAGGTCGACGCGCACGTCGAGCTCGTCGGGCCCCCAGTGCGTGGCGAGCGCGGCGTCGAGCGCCCCGGCGAGGGCGACCGGGTCGCCGGTCGCCTCGGCGTGCTTGACCGCTGCCGCCGCGAAGGGCGCCGCTCGGTTGCGCTCGCCGGCATACGCCCAGAGCCGCGCGAGGGCGGCGCCCAGCAGGGCCCGGTCGAGATCGGCGTCGGTGCCGTCGTACGCCTCGAACAGCACCGCGGGGATGCGGCCCGGCTCGGTGCCGAAGACATAGGTACCGGCGAGGTCGAGCGCCGCCTTCGTGCGGGCGTCGACCTCGCCGGTGTCCATGTCGGTCATCGTGGCATCACGGGCGGAGCAGCGTCACTGCTTCTGCGTGCCGGCCCACCAGTGCCTCGTCCCAGTCGCCCGTGCAGTAGTAGTGGAACTCCGCGATCCGGCCCTGGTCGTCCAGGTCGACGATCGCCGCCTCCCTGCAGTACCACTGCTGGCCCTGGTCCTCCCACCGCTCCTCGAACTTGATCGCGTAGCCGTGCTCGGCCGCCAGCACCTTCTCGATGCGGGTGCGTCCCGCCGGCGGGTGCAGCTGGTTCTTCGAGCTCACGAGGGCCTGCGCGCCCTGCGTCTGCACGCGCCAGTGCGGCAGGCTGACGTCGGCGAACACGTCCGGCGCGAACAGCCCTTCGGTCGCACCGGTCTCGAGGAACGCCACCAACCGGTCCACGCTGCCCCGGACGACCGCCGGGAGCGGCGCCGTGGTCGCGGCGGTCATGACGCGGCCGCCAAGTTCTTCTCGATGACGGCCATCGTCCGCTCGAGGCCGTCGGTCGGGCTGAACTCGACCAGGCTGGTGCCTGCGGCGAGCAGCGGGAGGTGGCCGGGCGCGGCGTAGTAGGCGTCGCCGGAGCCGTAGGTCTCCTCGTGGTCGGCCCACCGGAAGGTGACCTGGCCACTCTGCACCACTCCCCAGTGGGGGCACTGGCAGCGGTCGTCCGGCAGACCCGCGAAGAGCGGGCCGGGGTCGACGTCCTCGGGGTAGCTCTCGAAGCCGACGGTGTAGTCGTCGAGCTCGGCGTACCTGCCCTGCAGGGCGGGCAGGTCCACGCTCACGGGCGTGGTCATCTTGTTGGCGCTGGGCATCGTTGCCTCCTCGGTCGGGTTGGTTCTCACCCCTGAGGCGTGACGCCGCGCGTCACACCGTGACCTGCCGACTCCCGGGTCGGGACGCGGCTACCGCCCGCTCGCAGGATCGCCACGGAGCGCGATGCAGCGCGAGCGTCGATCAGCTGGGCCAGCCGTGGTCGTCGATGTAGTAGCCCGCCGAGGTCAGCACGGCCGCGACCAGCAACGTGAACAGCAGGCCTCCGGCGACGGGCAGGTACCAGCCCGGCGCACGCCGCGACCGCACGGCGACCACCTTGACCACGATCGCGCCGAACACCGTGCACCCGAGCACCTCGTGGACGACCGTGCGCGCCGGCACGTGGTAGCCGTCGTCGGTGACCCCGCTCTCCCAGCCCAGCGACCACAGGCAGTGGTAGCCGACGAAGACGGTGAGCAGCACCACGACCGTGCCGGAGATCCGGTGCGCCACGCCGAGCCAGCGAGGCGCCGTGATGCCGAGCCTCCCGTAGAGCCACAGCGCGCCGACCAGCTGGCCGACCGCCAGCACGCCGATCACCACCGCGACCGCCGACTTCATCGCCAGGACGGTGCTGAAGCCGAGCGTCGTCGTGCCGTCGAGGGTCGGGTCGTGGGCCCGGGCGAACAGACCGAGGAGGATCGCCACCACAGCACCGGCCGCGAACGCGGTCAGCGGGACGGCGATGCTCTTGGGATCCTGCGGTGCGCCCTCGGGAGCGGTCTGCGCCATCGGGCCAGGATGGCCCGGCCCCCCGCCCTTGGGAATAGCCCGATCGGAGGAACGGCTGGGATGCTCGCGTCATGAAGCTCCCCTCGGTCCCGACCCGGCGCACGGTCTTCCTCAAGACCCTCGACCTCCACCAGGCCGTCTACGAGAAGAGCCGCGGCGTGATCGGTCACCGCTTGCTGGCCGGGATGCCGACCCTGCTGCTGCGCACGACCGGCCGGAGGACCGGCCAGGTCCGCACCACCGCGCTGGTCTACGCCGAGGACGCCGGCCGGCGCCTGGTGGTCGGCTCCAACGGCGGCCACCGCCGGGACCCGGCGTGGATCCTCAACCTCGAGGCCGAACCGGAGGTGGAGCTGCAGGTCGGCGTCCGCCGGATCCCGGCGGTGGCGAGTGTGCTGCGCACCGACGCCCCGGACTACGAGCGGCTCTTCGCGCTCTGCAACAAGGCCAACCGCGGGACCTTCGCGAAGTACCGCGCACGCACCGACCGGCCGCTCCCGATCGTGGTGCTGACGCCCCGCTGACCACGCGTCGAGGAGAGGACGACGCGCGCTCGCGGTCCTGACCCAGGTCAGGTGGGGGTGCGTGCCGAGGACGCTGAAGTCGCGGTCGACGACGGCGAGCAGCGGCCGGAGCGCGATGTAGCAAGTGCTACCGGGGATCCTTGATGGCGGCATAGAGATCACGGATGCCGTCGCTGAGCTGGGCGAGCTCGACGTACGGCACACCCCAGCGCGCGCCGTCGACGTAGGCGAACGACATCAGCCCACCGCCCATCACGCCCTGCTGCGGCACGTCGAGCCCGGCGGCCCGCGCCCGGTCGACGGCCGCGTCGAGGTCGTCGGTCTCGAAGCAGATGTGGTGCAGGCCGGGCCCGGAGCGCGCGAGGTGCTCGGTGTAGATCGACTCTCCCGACACCGGCTGGATCAGCTCCAGCTGCAGGTCGCCCGCGTAGGCCATCGACACGTGCACGGTGAAGTCGGCGGGATCGCCGTGCAGGGTCACCTCGTCGGGTCCGAACCTGATGTCGGGCAGACGGAACCACGCCCCGACCCCGAAGTGCTGGGAGTGGAAGGTCTCGGCTGCCTCGATGTCCTCGACCACCCAGCACACCTGGATGACCGGACCGGACGCGATCGTCATGGCCCGACCCTAGACGGCCGCGGCTCCGCTCCCGCCGGTCCTGTCGGCTCAGCCGGGACCGTGGCCGCCGAAGTGCGGACGACCACCCGCGGCGACGTGCAGGTCGTACGCCGTCTCGGCATGGATGACCAGGTCGACGCCGGACGCCTCGTGGTCCTCGTGGATGCGGAAGCCCATCGTCTTCTCGAGCACCCACGCGATGGCGGCGGTCATGACGAAGGAGAACACCAGGGTCACGCCGGCTGCCACCAGCTGCTTTCCGAGCTGGCTCGCTCCCCCGCCGTAGAGGAGCCCGTCGACGGAGGTGACGTCGGCGGAGGCGAGCAGGCCGATGAGGAGGGTCCCGACCAGGCCACCGACCAGGTGCACGCCGACGACGTCGAGGGAGTCGTCGTAGCCGAAGTGGTACTTGAGGCCGACAGCGAGCGCGCAGGTCGCGCCGGCGGCGATCCCGACGACCATCGCCCCGACCGGCATGACCGTGCCGCACGACGGGGTGATCGCGACCAGGCCGGCCACGGCGCCCGAGGCCGCGCCGAAGGAGGTGGCGTGGCCGTCCCGGACCCGCTCCACCGCGAGCCACGCGAGCAGGCCGGTGCAGCCTGCGAGCAGGGTGTTGACGAACGCGACGGCGGCCAACCCGTTGGCCCCGAGGGCGGACCCGGCGTTGAAGCCGAACCAGCCGAACCACAGGAGACCGGCGCCGATCATCACCAGGGTGAGGTTGTGCGGCTTCATCGGGTCGCGGCCGAAGCCGATCCGCTGACCCAGCACCAGAGCCGCGGCGAGTCCCGCCGCGCCGGAGTTGATCTCGACCGCCGTACCACCGGCGAAGTCGAGGGCGCCGAGCTTGTTGGCCATCCAGCCGCCCACGTGGTCGCCGGCGCTGAAGTCGAAGATCCAGTGGGCGACCGGCGCGTAGACCAGGACCGTCCAGACCACGCAGAAGACGAGCCAGGTGCCGAACCGGGTGCGGTCGGCGATCGCGCCCGCGATCAAGCCGACCGTGATCACCGCGAAGAGGCCCTGGAAGATCGCGAAGAGGATGGTCGGGAGCTCGACGCTGCCGACGTCGACCAGTCCGTCGAAGAAGAGGTACTGCGCCGGGTTGCCGAAGAGACCGCCCACCACGTCGTCGCCGAACGCGATCGAGTAGCCGACCGCGACCCACACCACGGTGACCACCGCGAGCGCGCCGAAGACCATCATCATCATGTTCAGCACGCTCTTCGAGCGGACCATGCCGCCGTAGAAGAACGCCAGTCCGGGCGCCATGAGCAGCACCAGGGCAGCGGCGGCGAGCAGCCACGCGGTGTCACCCGCGGCGGTCGGGGCGGCAGCGACGTACGACGTCATCGGGTCTCACCTCACGGTCCGGCCCGACGGCCGGCCGCCGGGCAACCGAACCAGGGTCGAGGGAGGAGGTTTCGTGGGCGTAACAGGTCCACCACACGTGTTACGTGTGCGTTAACAGGCGATCGGGGTACCGGGCAGCCATGACACCTCCTGTCGCCTCCGAGATCGCCGGCACCGCGTCGTCCGCGGCCGGCAAGGTCCTCGCGGGAGCGTCCCGCACCCTCGCGTGGACGCGGCCGTCGCGCAAACCGCTCCATCCCGCCGGCGACGTGCTCGTCGGCCGCCTGGTCCGCACCGGCGGGCAGCCACCGTCAGGGGCGACGTGGCTCGACACCGCCGGTGAGGACGAGGTGCTCGTCCGGCTCTCGCGGGCCGTCGGCCTGCCGCGTCCGCTGCCCGACATCCACGGCCTCGCCGTCCGCATCCCCACCGGTGACCACGACTTCGCCGACCTGCTCCTCGCCACCACAGGCCTCGGACGGCTCGGCCGGTTCGTCCTCCTGCCCGAGCGCAGTACCGGTCGCCGGGCGCTCACGTCCCTGCTCCCCTACCGAGGTCCTCGCGGTCCGGTGCTGATCGCGGCACGTCCCGTCGCCGACCTCGAGCTGCCGGGCCCCGCCCGGCCGGCCTTCGAGCTGATGTGGGCCTCCCCGGCCGGTCCGTGGGTCACGTTCGGCCGGCTCGACCTGAGCGAAACGTCGGGGCCGGACCCGGCCATCTCGTTCGACCCGGTGCGCAACCCGCTGCCCGACCTGACCTTCTACCGCTGGGTGCAGCGGCTGCGCGCGCCCGCCTACCGTGCCGCCCGGGACGCCAGCGGTCGCTGACCCCTCGCCCGGCTCGGCCGAGCCGGGCGGGGACAGCCAGCGAGACGGAGCAGGCTACGGACGCACCCGCGCCGGGTCACGCCCGAGCGCGAGGGCCAGCGCCACCATCGCAGCGCCCAGCACCAGGTGCAGCCAGTTGTCGGCGTCGTCGACCGGCACGAAGTTCGCGTCGCCGTTGCGTTCGACGACCCAGCCGTAGACGGTGAGCACCAGGTAGATCAGCCCGCCGGCGAGGAGGAAGGTGCGCGCCCCGCCCCAAGTGCGCGCCATCAGCAGTCCGGCGACGCCGAAGGCGAGGTGCACGATGTTGTGCAGCACCGACACCCCGAAGATGCCGAGGAGCTGGGCGCCGGACTCGTGGCCGGCGAATTCCATGTGGTCGTAGTCGGTCGTGATGCCCGGGACGAAGCCGAGGATGCCGACGAGGAGGAAGGCGGCCCCGACGAGCAGGGCGGCCTTCTGGACGGGGGTCGCCGTGGCGGCGCGGACGTCATTGGTCATGGCCGACAGGTACCCGTGTCGTGGTGACTTAGGACTGCCCGGCGACGATCTGGCCCGCGGCCTCGGCGAGCACCCGGACGGTGTGAGCGCCGAACCGCACGTCGATCGCGTGCGGCTCGCCGGTGGTCGCGCACGCGACCAGCTCCTGGGCGGCCGAGCGGAGCGCGTCGAGCACCGCGTCCTCGGGCCGAGGCGGCATCAGCAGCACGCCGTGCTCGCCCCAGACCGCGGCCTCGAAGCCGCATGCGGGCAGGGGGGCGAAAGCGGTGAGGGTCGCCGTGCTGAGCGCACCCGACCGGTGGGTGAAGGTGAGGGCGACGAGGTCCGCGCCGCCACCGGTGGCCCGCACCGACTCGATCGGGCCGAGCGCGGCGGTCAGCGTGGACATCGCGTGCGGACCGATGTCCCACAGCGCACCGCGTTCCTGACGCCAGGCCGACGCACCGAACGGGTTGCCCGGCTCCTGCAGCGCGGCGAACCAGCGGAACCAGCCCCCGCGCCAGCCGTCGGTGCCTGCCACGCGGTCGAACCACGACCGCGACTGAGGGATGAACCGGTCGGTGTGGAACACGATCGATGCCACGCCCGCGGCCGCGACCGCCTCCTCGATGGCGTACGCCGCCGACGGCTCCAGCGCGATCGGCTTCTCAAGCAGCAGGTGCAGCCCGGCCCGCGCGGCGCGGACCGCGAGGTCCGCCTGCACCTCGGGTGGCACAGCGAACGCCACGGCGTCGACGACGGCGAGCAGGTCGTCCACGTCGTCGTACGCACGCACGTGCAGGGTCTCGGCGAGGCTCGCGGCGTGCTCGGCCGACCGTCCCCAGACGCCGGCCAGCTCGACGCCGGGCGTGCTCGCGAGGGCGGGGCCGTGCGCGCGCTGCGCCCACGGTCCGGTGCCGATCAGTCCGAAGCGCACGGAACCGAGCCTCTCACGGGCCGCGGCGGACCGGACAGGGCCGCCCGAGGCGACGACCTTGCCAAGAAAATCTGACAACTCGCAGTGACTTCGCCCGCGATCGTCCGTTGGTCGTCACAATGAGTCACATGCACGCAAGCAACGCGGAGCTGCTCCGCACCGTCGACCTGGCGGTCCTCGGCGCACGGCTGCGCGCTGCGCGGCTCGCCAAGGACTGGACCCAGACCGACCTCGCGGGCGAGGCCATCTCGGTCGGCTACGTCTCGCGCATCGAGAGCGGCACCCGTCGTCCCAACCTCCGCGTGCTGACCGACCTGGCGTCCCGGCTCGAGATCCCCGTCCAGCAGCTCCTGCAGGGCGTCACGGCCCAGCAGTACGACGAGGTGCGTCTCGGGCTCGACTACGCAGAGCTCGCGCTCGAGAACGGCGAGGCGGTCGACGCCGAGCGACAGGCCCGGGAGCAGCTCGCCGTGGCCGAGGCCGCGACCCTCAACGACCTCGCCGACCGCGCGCGCTACCTCCTGGCCCGCTCGCTGGAGAGCCTCGGCGACCTCGACGGCGCCATCGACGAGCTCGAGACCCTCGTCGGATCGGCCGCCGGCCCGGCGCTGATCAGCGCGGGCATCGCCCTGGTGCGCTGCTACAAGGAGACCGGCGACCTGGCCCTCGCCATCGAGGTCGGCGAGCGGCTCGAGGTGCGCATCCGGGCGGCCGGGCTCGATCAGTGCGACGAGGGCGTCCTCTTCGCCGTCAACCTGGCGGGCGCCTACATCCGGCGCGGCGACCTGCACAAGGCCGCGCGGATCTGTGCCGACGCCGTACGACGGGCCGACGAGCTGTCCTCACCGCGGGCCCGCGCCGGCGCCTACTGGAACGCCAGCCTCGTGCACGCGCAGCGCGGCGACGTGTCGACCGCCGCGCCGATGGCCTCGCGAGCGCTCGCCCTGCTGACCGAGGGCAGCGACAGCCGCAACCTCGCCCGCCTGCGCGCGCTGCTCGGTGAGCTGCAGCTGCAGATGGACCCGCCGGCGATCGACGACGCGCTCATGCACCTGTCGCGCGCCCGCGCGGAGATGGTCTCCTCCAGCGCCAGCGAGGTCGACATCGCGGGCGCCGACATCCGCATCGCACAGTCCTACGTGCTGGCCGGCGACGCCGACCGCGCGCTCGAGACGCTCGCCTTCGTCGAGGAATCCGTCGGCGGCCGCGCTCCCGGGGCCCGCGCCGAGGCGCTCGTCGTCCGGGGCCAGGCCTACGCGGCGCTCGGCAGCCCCGATCGGGCGCACCGTTCCTACGTCGAGGCCATGCACGTGCTCACGGCCGCCGGCGCCGATCGCTCGGTCGCGCAGCTGTGGTTCGAGCTCGCCGACCTCCTCGAGGACGCGGGCGACCTGGACGGTGCGCGCCAGGCCTACCGCAGCGCGGCAGCCACCTCCGGCCTGACCCCCCGTCGCGCCGTGACGCGCCAGGTGCCGACCGGCTTGTGAGGTCTCAGCAGCAGTCGTAGACCCGCTGCGTGTCGGCCGGCTTGGCGGCGTCGGCCGGTGCGGCCACGCCGAGCGCGGCGGTGAGCGCTACGGCGATCGAGGCGATCGCGATCTTGGTGCTCTTCGGCATCGGAGGTCTCCTTGCAGGGGGTCGTCGTCGGGCGTGACCAACTTTGTCATATTCCGTCACAGCCGTGAGTCAAATCGTGCTACCGTCTGATTCATCGGGACGACCAACGCGTGACGCGCGACCGGTACTTGTGCTCCCCCCACCAGTGCCGAACGCCGAAGCGCACGTCCCGCCCGGGTTCCCCGACCCGGAGATTCGACCCCCTGCCGTTGGAGCCGGCAGGGGGTCGATCAGATTTTGTGGTGCCGCCGGGGGTCTGCTCGGGCTACTCGACGAACGGGGGGCTGCTCGGGCTACGCGACGACCGAGCGGCCGGCAGCGTGTCGCCGCCGGGGTCGAGGCCGGACGCCGGACGACGGGGAGCGGAGGGAGCGAGGAACGAGCGACCGGAGCGAACCGGCGGCCGAAGGCCGGCGAGATCCCGGAAGCGGCGACACGCTCGGCCAGGTAAAAAAATCAGCGTCGGGCCCGGGCCTCTGGGGGGGTCGGCCACGGCCCGACTCTCCCATCATTACACACCCGGATCACGAAGATGTCATCACCCTGGGCGGTAATCACTCATTCCCAGAAAACCCGTTCGACGACGGCGCGGGCCCGCCGGGTGACCCGCAAGTACTCGTTGACCATGGCGTCGGACTGGTCGAGCTGGTAGCCCAGGATGCCGGCGACGGCTCGCCTCTCGCGGGAGGGTCGAGGCATCTGGTCGACGGGCTTGCCGCGGGCGAGGGTGGCGGCGTTGCGCACCCTGCTGACGTGGCGCCAGGCCTCGCTGAGGACGTCGGCGTCGTCGCGCGCGACGAGGTCCGCGGCCACCGCGGCCTCCAGCGCGGCGAGCGTCTGGGTGGTGCGCAGCCCCTCGACCTCGGCGCCGTGGCGCAGCTGGAGGAGCTGCACGGTCCACTCGATGTCGGCGAGGCCGCCGCGGCCGAGCTTCAGGTGCATCGTGGGGTCGGCCCCGCGCGGCAGCCGCTCGGTGTCGACACGGGCCTTGATGCGCCGTACCTCGACGACGTCGTCGTCCGAGAGCCCGCCGGCCGGGTAGCGCAGCGGGTCGATCAGCGCTGTGAAGCGTTCCCGCAGCCCGGGGTCGCCGACCACGGCGTCGGCGCGGAGGAGGGCCTGGGCCTCCCACACCTTCGACCACTTCGCGTAGTAGGCGGCGTAGGCGTCGAGCGTGCGGACGAGGGGGCCGTTCTTGCCCTCGGGCCGGAGGTCGGCGTCGACCACGAGCGGCGGGTCGCCGCCGGGGAGGGCGAGGGTACGTCGTACCTCCTCCGCGACTGCCTTGGCGTAGGTCGCGGCGACCTGGGCGTCGACCCCGGGCTCGGGATCGTGCACGAAGAGGACGTCGGCGTCGCTGCCGTAGGACAGCTCGAACCCGCCGTAACGCCCCATCGCCACGATCGCCATCCGGGTCGGCGCCGTGTCGAGTCCGCGCTGCTGCAGGACCGACTGGCCCACGGTGGACAGCGTCGCCTCGAGTGTGGCGTCGGTGATCCGCGACAACGCGTTGCCGACGTCGGCGACGTCGATCAGCCCGAGCACGTCGCCGGCGGCGGTGGTGAGGAGCTCGCGCCGTCGTACGGCCCGGATGGCCCTGACGGAGGCGTCGAGGTCGTCCTGCCGGCCGCCCGTCGCGAGCATCTCCTCGGTGATCGCCTCGGCGGTGGGGGGCGTGAACTCCCCACCGAGCAACTTGATGCCCTGCGGCTCCCGCTCGAGAAGGTCGGAGCAGTAGCGCGACGTGGCGAGCAGGTGGGCGAGCCGTTCGGCGACCTCACCCTCGTCACGCAGGGTGGTGAGGAACCAGGGGGTGCTGCCGAGAGCCTCGCTGATGCGCCGGAA
Organism: Nocardioides candidus; assembly: GCF_041321175.1. NCBI lineage: Bacteria > Bacillati > Actinomycetota > Actinomycetes > Propionibacteriales > Nocardioidaceae > Nocardioides > Nocardioides candidus. The sequence continues at coordinate 453,620 of NZ_JBGGWC010000003.1, forward strand.
GCCGAACAGGCCCGCGTCGGGATCGGCACCCTCCGCGAACCACTGCAGCATCGCGGGCAGCAGGGTGCGCTGGATGTTGGCCGTGCGGGTGACGCCGGCCGTCAGCGCCTCGAGAGACCGGAGGGCGGCGCCCGGGTCGGCGTAGCCGAGCGCGGCGAGGCGGGCGTGCGCGGCCTCGGAGGAGAGGCGTACGTCGTCGCCGGGGATCCGCGCGACGGCCGACAGCAGCGGCCGGTAGAAGAGCTTCTGGTGGAGGCGGCTGACCTCGCGACGGTGGTGGTGCCAGGTCTTGAGGAGGCGCTCGCCCGGCTCCTTGGTGAAGCCGAGGCTGCGGCCGAGCCGGCGCAGCGACACGTCGTCGTCGGGGACGAGGTGCGTGCGCCGGAGCCGGTGCAGCTGGATGCGGTGCTCCATCTGCCGAAGGAAGGCGTAGGCGTTGTGGAGGGCGTCGCCGTCGTCGCGCCCGACGTAGCCGGCGCTGGTCAGCTCGGCGAGCGCGCTGAGGGTGGCCTGCGACCGGATCCGCTCGTCGGCCCGACCGTGCACGAGCTGGAGGAGCTGCACCGCGAACTCGACGTCGCGCAGCCCGCCGACGCCGAGCTTGAGCTGGCGGTCGGCCTCCTTGGCGGGGATGTGCTCGACCACGCGGCGGCGCATCGCCCGCGCCGCGTCGACGAAGCCCTCGCGGTCGGCCACCGACCACACCATCGGCGTGACCATCTCGACGAACTCCCGACCCAGGGCGAGGTCGCCGGCGACCGGTCGCGCCTTCAGAAGGGCCTGGAACTCCCACGCCTCGGCCCACCGCTCGTAGTAGCCCCGGTGCCCGGACATGGTACGGCTCAGGGCTCCCCGCTTCCCCTCCGGGCGCAGTGCGGCGTCGACCTGCCAGATCGTGCCCTCGGAGGTGTGGTCGGAGCAGACCTGGATCAGCCGGGCGGCCAGCCGCGCGGCGGTCCGCCCCGCCGCGGCCTCCTGGTCGCTCGAAGAACCGGCCGCGTCGGACGATGTCGCGTCCCGTGGGGCGTGCACGAAGATGACGTCCACGTCGGACACGTAGTTGAGCTCGTGCCCACCGCACTTGCCCATCGCGATGACCGCGAGCCGGACCTCGGCGGCCTCCTCGCCGAGGGCGGCGCGGGCCACCGCGAGCCCCGCGTCGAGGGTGCCGGCCGCGAGGTCGGCGAGCTCGGCTGCCGTGTCGTCGACCCCCAGCCCGTGCGCGAGGTCCCGGGCCGCGAGCGGGAGGAGCAGCCGACGGTAGGTCACGCGCAGCGCGTCGACCGCCTCGGCCTCCGGTCGCGTCGCCACCGGTACGTCGGCGGTCGGGTCGGCGCCCACGGCCTCCATCAGCTCGGCCCGCACCGCCCAGGCCGCGGGGCGGGTGGTGCCGAGGGTGGGGTCGGTGAGCACCTGCCAGTGGTCGGGGTGGGCGGCGAGGTGGTCGGTCAGCGCGACGCTCGCGCCGAGGATGGACAGCAGCCGCATCGCCGTCCCCTCGTCCGCGGCCAGCGCGGAGAGCAGCGCGTCGCGGTCGGAGACCGCGTCGGCGAGCCGTACGAGGCCACTCAGCGCCGCACCGGGCTCGGCCGAGCGACCCAGGATCGCCACCAGCTCCTGGCCCGGGTCGCCGAGCGTCGCGAGCTCCTCGAGTGCGCGGTCGGGCTCGGCGAAGCCGAGCCGGAGCAGCTCCCCGCGCAGCGTCGCCCCGTTCATGCGGTGAGGGTAGCCGCGAAGGCGCTCCCCAGCTCCCGCCACGACTGCTCGAGCTCGGCGTCAGCGGCCACCGTGGCGGCCAGTGCCTCGTCGGTCCGAGGGCCGGGTTCGTGGGCGGCCCACGTGCGCAGGATCTCCGGCGTGGCCTCGGGGTGCCACTGCACGCCCCACACCGTCGGTGCGCAGCGCAGCGCCTGGATCTCCCCCGCCGGCGTCGCCGCGAGGACCACGGCGTCGGGCGGCGGTGCGAGCACGAGGTCCTCGTTCCACTGGGCCGCCCGGCGTGGCGACGCGAGGCCGCCGAGCAGCGGGTCGGTCGCGGCGTCGGGAGTCCATCCCACGTCGAGCACGCCGATCTGGCGCCCGTGCGGGTTGCGGTCGACCGTCCCGCCCATCGCGACCGCGACGAGCTGGTGCCCGAGGCAGACCCCGAGGGTCGGCACGCCGTCCCGCGCCGCCTGCCGGACCAGCTCGCGCGTGGCCGCCAGCCAGGCGTGGTCGGCGTCGTCGTTGGCGCCCATCGCGCCGCCGAGGACCACCAGCCCGTCGTGGCCGGACAGGTCGGCAGGCAGGTCGTCGCCGGCGTACGGCCGTCGTACGTCGAGGTCGACGCCGGCCTCCTCCAGCCAGCTGCCCAACCGGGCGGGCGGGCAGGCGTCCTCGTGCTGGACGACCAGGACGCTCATCGACGGGCTCGGGTCGCGCTCACAGCACGGGCAGCATGCGGTCTCGCTCGAACGCCGAGACCTGACCGCGGTACTCGTCCCACTCCGCACGCTTGTTGCGGAGGAAGTAGTCGAAGACCTGCTCACCCAGGGTCTCGGCGAGCAGCTCCGAGCGCTCGGCGATCTCGATGGCCTCGTTGAGGTTCTTCGGCAGCGGGGCGATGCCGAGGCTGCGCCGCTCGCGCTCGCTCAGCGCCCAGACGTCGTCCTCCGCCTCGCGCGGGAGGTCGTAGCCCTGCTCGATGCCCTTCAACCCGGCCGCGAGGACGGCGGCGAAGGCGAGGTAGGGGTTGCAGGCCGCGTCGATGGTGCGCAGCTCGATCCGGGTCGACACGCCCTTGAGCGGCTTGTACATCGGGACCCGGATCATCGCCGAGCGGTTGTTGTGGCCCCAGCAGACGTAGGACGGCGCCTCGCCGCCGAACATCATCCGCTTGTAGGAGTTGACCCACTGGTTGGTCACGACGCTGATCTCACCGGCGTGGTGCAGCACACCGGCGATGAACTGGCGCCCGACCTTGGAGAGCTGGTACTCGGCGCCGGCCTCGTAGAAGGCGTTCTGGTCGCCCTCGAAGAGCGAGACATGGGTGTGCATGCCCGACCCGGGCTGCTCGGTGAAGGGCTTGGGCATGAAGGTCGCCCAGATGCCCTGGCTCAGCGCGACCTCACGGATCACCGTGCGGAAGGTCATGATGTTGTCGGCCGTCGACAGTGCGTCGGCGTAGCGCAGGTCGATCTCCTGCTGGCCGGGACCGGCCTCGTGGTGGCTGAACTCCACCGAGATACCCATCTGCTCGAGCATCGTGATCGCCTCGCGGCGGAAGTCGGAGCCGTCGGAGTGCGCCGCGTGGTCGAAGTAGCCGCTGCGGTCGATGGGCACCGGCTCGACGCCGGGCTGCGGGTCGTCCTTGAAGAGGTAGAACTCGATCTCGGGGTGCGTGTAGAAGGTGAAGCCCTGCTCCGCCGCCTTGCCGAGGGTCCGCTTGAGGACGTTGCGGGGATCGGCGTACGACGCCGAGCCGTCGGGCATCACGATGTCGCAGAACATCCGGGCGGTCGACGGTCCCTCGCCGCGCCAGGGAAGGATCTGGAACGTGGACGGGTCGGGCTTGGCCAGCATGTCGGCCTCGTAGACCCGGGCGAAGCCCTCGATGGCGGAGCCGTCGAAACCGATCCCCTCCGCGAAGGCGCCCTCGAGCTCCGCAGGAGCAACCGCGACCGACTTGAGGAAGCCGAGCACGTCGGTGAACCACAGCCGAACGAACCGGACGTCACGCTCCTCGAGAGCGCGGAGTACGAAGTCTTCCTGCTTGCCCATGGCTGCAGCCTAGAGCCAGCCGGGTCGGCCCGGTCCCGAGGCTCGCTCCGCTCGCGCGGCGACCGTGGCTACGGGACGTTCGCGTCGATCTCTGCCAGCCAGGCGGCGGGACTCGCGTCCGAGGGCATCCGCCAGTCGCCGCGCGGCGACATCGTGCCGCCGGCGCTGACCTTGGGCCCGTTGGGCAGGGCCGAGCGCTTGAACTGGCTGGAGAAGAACCGCTTCACGAAGACCTCGAGCCAGCGGCGGATGGTCGGGAGGTCGAAGTCGGCGCGGCGCTCCGCAGGGAAGTTGGGCGGCCACTCCCCCGCCTCCGCGTCGTGCCAGGCGTGCCACGCGAGGAAGGCAATCTTGCTCGGCGGGTAGCCGTAGCGGAGCACGTGGAAGAGCGTGAAGTCCTGGAGCGAGTAGGGGCCCACCGACGCCTCGGTCGACTGCGGCAGCTGGTCCTCGCGCGTCGGGATCAGCTCGGGGGTGATCTCCTGCTCGACCACCTCGCCGAGCACCGCGTTGGTCGCGTCGTCGAACTGGTCGGCGTGCATGACCCAGCGGATGAGGTGCTGGATCAGGGTCTTCGGCACGCCGGCATTGACGTTGTAGTGCGACATCTGGTCGCCGACCCCGTAGGTGCACCAGCCCAGGGCGAGCTCGGAGAGGTCGCCCGTCCCGAGCACGATGCCGCCGCGGTGGTTGGCGAGCCGGAAGAGGTAGTCGGTGCGCAGACCGGCCTGGACGTTCTCGAACGTGATGTCGTAGACCTCCTCGCCGTCGGCGAAGGGATGGCCGAGGTCGGCGAGCAGCTGCTGGGCCGCGGGCCGGATGTCGATCTCGGCGAACGTGATGCCGAGCGACTCGCCGAGGCGGGTCGCGTAGGACTTGGTGGCGCTGCCCGTCGCGAAGCCCGGCATGGTGAAGCCGAGGATGTCGGTGCGCGGGCGGCCGAGCCGGTCCATCGCCTTCGCCGCGACGATCAGGGCATGGGTGGAGTCGAGGCCGCCGCTGATGCCGATCACGATCTTCGGGTCCCCGATCGCGCGCAGCCGCTGCTCGAGCCCCGACACCTGGATGTTGTAGGCCTCGTAGCAGTCCTGGGCCAGCCGCTCGGCGTCGTCGGGCACGAACGGGAACCGGTCGACCTTGCGCCGCAGCCCGATGTCGCCTGTCGGGGGGCCGAGCTCGAACTCGACCGTGCGGAACTCCGGCGCCAGCGTCCGGCGGTTGTCGTCGAACGTCCCCGTGCGGAGCCGCTCCAGTCGGGTGCGGTCGAGGTCGACGTCGACGACGGTCGCGCGCGGCCCCTCCGGGAACCGCTCGGTCTCCCCGAGCAGCTCGCCGTGCTCGTAGACCATCGTCTGGCCGTCCCACGAGAGGTCCGTGGTCGACTCCCCCTGTCCGGCCGCGGCGTAGAGACAGGCCGCCAGGCACCGGCTGGACGCCGACCGCACGAGCAGCCGTCGGTCCTCCGCGCGGCCGATCGTGATGGGGCTGCCGGAGATGTTCGCCAGCACGGTCGCGCCGGCCAGGGCGGCCTCGGCGCTGGGCGGCACCGGCACCCACATGTCCTCGCAGACCTCGACGTGCACGACCAGCCCCGGCACGTCGGTGGCCTCGAACAGCAGGTCGGCGCCGAAGGGCACCTCCTGGCCGGCCAGCACGATCGTGCCCGTCACGTCGTCACCGGGCGCGAACCAGCGGCGCTCGTAGAACTCGCGGTAGTTGGGCAGGTAGGACTTCGGCGCCACCCCGAGCACCCGGCCGCGGTGGATGACGACCGCGCAGTTGTAGACCCGGTTGCCCTGGGCGACCGGGGCTCCGACGACGATCACCGGCAGCAGGTCGACCGACGCCTCGACCACTTCGGCGAGCGCCCCACGGACCCCGTCGAGCAGCACGTCCTGGAGGAAGAGGTCGTCGACGGCGTACCCGCTCATCCCGAGCTCGGGGAAGACCGCCAGGGCGACGCCCTGCTCGCTCAGCGCCCGGGCCTCCTCGAGCGTGCGCGCGGCGTTGGTCGCCGGGTCGGCGACCGCCACCGGCACCGTGCAGGCGGCGACCCTCGCGAAACCGTGGGCGTAGGCCGAGTAGAAGTCCACACGTCGAGTCTAGGGAAACCCCCGCCGATGAGTACGGCGGCGCCGCCCGGTCCACCTCGACATGACCCTCGCGTCCAGCATCTCGCCCTGCCTGTGGTTCGACGACCAGCTCGAGGAGGCCGCCCGGTTCTACACCGGGATCTTCCCGAACTCCTCGATCGGGCACCTGGCCCGTTACGACGAGGCCGGCCACGGGCGGCCCGGCGCGGTGATGGCCGGCGAGTTCGTCCTCGACGGCGTGCTCTTCCGGGGCATCAACGGCGGACCGGCGCACTTCGGCTTCACCGAGGCCGTGTCGTTCTCGGTGAGCTGTCGCGACCAGACCGAGGTCGACTACTACTGGGACGCGCTCGCCGACGGCGGCGAGGAGTCGGTGTGCGGGTGGCTGCGGGACCGCTACGGGCTGTCCTGGCAGATCGTCCCCACTCGGCTTTACGAGCTCGCCTCGGACCCGGAACCGAGGCGGGCGAGCGCGGTCACCCGGGCGATGCTCGGCATGCGCAGGATCGTCGTCGCCGAGCTGGAGGCGGCCGCCGACGCCGCGGGGTGACACAGCGCACACCTCCCTCCCGGACGATCCGGGGCTAGCGTTGGTCCATGAGCGAGGAGACGACGGCGCCGTACGGCCCGACGATCAAGCGGATCCGGACCCACCACCTGCACGAGATGAAGCAGCGCGGCGAGCGGTTCTCGATGCTGACGTCCTACGACATGCTGACCGCACAGGTCTTCGACGAGGCCGGCGTGGAGGTGCTGCTCGTCGGCGACAGCGCGTCGAACAACGTGCTGGGCAACGTCACGTCGCTGCCGATCACGGTCGACGAGCTGATCCCGCTGACCCGCGCCGTCTCGGGCGCGGTCGAGCGGGCCATGGTCGTCGGCGACCTGCCCTTCGGCTCCTACCAGGCCTCGCCGGAGCAGGGCTACCTGACGGCCGTGCGGTTCATGAAGGAGGGCGGCGCGCACTGCGTGAAGCTCGAGGGCGGCGTCGAGATGGTGCCGCAGATCGAGCGGATGACGCGTGGCGGGATCCCCGTGATGGCCCACATCGGCTTCACGCCGCAGTCCGAGCACGCCCTCGGCGGCTACCGCGTCCAGGGACGTGGCGACGCCGCGGAGCGGCTGCTGCGCGACGCCGAGGCGGTGCAGGAGGCAGGCGCCTTCGCGGTCGTGATGGAGATGGTCCCCGGCGACGTCGCGGCCCAGGTCACGCAAAAGCTGCAGATCCCCACCATCGGGATCGGTGCGGGCAACCAGTGCGACGGCCAGGTGCTCGTCTGGCAGGACGCCTTCGGCCTGCGCACGGGCCGGATGCCTCGCTTCGTCAAGCAGTACGCCGACCTGCGCTCGGTCCTCCTCGACGCCGCGCGGTCCTACGACTCCGAGGTGAAGTCCGGCGCGTTCCCGGGTCCCGAACACACCTTCTGAGGACGTACGGTGGGGCGCATGCGCAAGCTCGGTGCCCCCGTCGCCCTCCTCGCCCTCGCCCTCGCCCTGTCCGCACTCTCGATCCACCCGGCCTCAGCGTCCTCGACGCACCGGGAGGGCTCGTCGCACGCGACCCGGATCCAGGAGAAGGATCCGCGCCATGACGCGACCTCGCGCCGTGCGGTGCCCCGCCTCCGGGTGAAGACGATCGCGCGCGGTCTCGACGTGCCGTGGGACGTGCGGCCGATCGGCGGCGGGCAGCTGCTGTTCACCCAGCGTGACTCGGCCACGCTCACGCTGATCGACCAGGACGCCGACCTGCACCACGTGCAGTTCCCCAGCAACAAGGTGTGGGTCTCGGGCGAGACCGGGCTGCTCGGCCTCGAGATCGATCCTGACTTCAGCACCAACCACCGCATCTACACCTGCCAGGGCTGGAAGCTGCCCGGCGGCCACAAGGACATCCGGGTGATCGCGTGGCGGCTCAACGCCGACCTGTCCGCCGCCACCCATCCCGACCTGCTCATCAAGGGGATCCAGACGGTCACGGGCCGGCACGGCGGTTGCCGGTTGCTGATCGACAAGGCCGGCTCGATGCACGTGGGCACCGGCGACGCCGCGGTCACCCGCAACCCGCAGAGCCTGCGCTCGCTCAATGGCAAGACGCTGCGCCTCGACCCGGAGACCGGCCGCCCGTGGTCGACCAACCCGTGGCGCCACGCGAAGAACAAGAAGAAGCGCTACATCTTCACCTACGGCCACCGCAACGTGCAGGGCCTGGCGCAGCGCGCCGACGGCACCTTGTGGTCGGTCGAGCACGGGACCTACCGCGACGACGAGATCAACCTGCTCGGCCGCGGTCGCAACTACGGGTGGCAGCCGGGGCCGCACTACGACGAGTCGCCGCCGATGACCAACTTCGCCCTGCCGGGCAAGCAGTGGCCGGCCCGCTGGCGCTCGGGCAACCCGACCATCGCCACCTCCGGCGCGTCGTTCGTGTCCGGCAGGGGCTGGGGCGCCCTGTCCGGCACCCTCGCGGTCGGCTGCCTCGCCGGCGAGCGCCTGATGTTCGTCAAGCTCGACGATTCCGGCCACCTCGTCCGCACCTGGGCACCGGCGCGCCTGCACGGCGACTACGGCCGGATCCGGGGGGTGACCACCTACCGCGGCGGCCTGCTCATCACCACCTCCAACGGCGGCGGCGGTCACTCGGGCGTCGACAAGATCCTCTGGGTGCATCCCCGCCGCTGACCCGCCGCCCGCGCCAGTTACGGCGTCTCGATACGTCGCTCGCTGCGCTCGCTCCTACTCGGCGAGCGAAGCCCTCGGTCGTCGAGCAGCCCGAATCCCCTCAGACCGCGATCGACAGTACGTCCGACGCCCGCGCTTCCACCTTCCGGAGGATCTTCACTCCGCGAGGCCGCGACGCTCCAGCAGCGGCTCGATCGGGGCCGGCCGACCGCGCCACTCCGCGTAGGAGTCGAGCGGGTCCTTGGTGCCGCCGATGCCGATGACGTACTTGCGGTAGAGGTCGCCGTTCTCGCGGGTGAGGCCACCGTTGTCCTTGAACCACGCCACGGTGTCGGCGTCGAGCACCTCGCTCCAGATGTAGGAGTAGTACGCCGACGCGTAGCCCGAGCTCATGCTGTGGGCGAAGTACGGCGTCGAGTACCGCGTCGGCACAGCGGGGTTGTCGAGTCCGACCGCTGCCAGGGCATCGGCCTCGAAGCGCAGCACGTCGTCGGGCGAGGTCGGGACCTCGTCGGGACCGAGCTCGTGCCAGGCGAGGTCGAGGAGCGCGGCGGCAAGGTACTCGCTGGTGCCGAAGCCCTCGTTGAAGGTCGAGGACGCCTCGATCCGCTCCACCACGTCGGCCGGGATCGGCTCCCCCGTCTCGTGGTGCACCGCGTAGCTGGCGAGCACCTCGGGCCACAGCATCCACATCTCGTTGACCTGCGAGGGGTACTCGACGAAGTCGCGGAAGACGGCCGTGCCGGAGAAGCGCGGGTAGGTCGCGCGGCCGAGCAACCCGTGCAGAGCGTGGCCGAACTCGTGGAAGAAGGTCCGGGTCTCGTCGAAGGTCAGCAACGTCGCCTCGCCCGGCGCCGGCTTCGGCACGTTGAGGTTGTTGTAGACGACCGACGTCTCGGTCCCCGTCAGCGCGGAGCTGTCCACGAAGCTGCTCATCCAGGCCCCGCCGCGCTTGGAGTCGCGCGTGTAGAGGTCGAGGAGGTAGAGGCCCACCGGCGTGCCGTCCTCCTCCTTGACCTCGAAGACCCGCACGTCGGGGTGGTAGCCCTCGAGGTCGTCGCGCTCGGCGAAGGTGAGCCCGTAGAGCTTCCCGGCGGCGAAGAAGACGCCGTCGTGGAGCACCCGCTCGGCCTCGAACCAGGGCCGGAGCGCGGCGAGGTCGACGTCGTACTCCGCCGCGCGCACCTGCTCGGCGTAGAACGGCCAGTCGTGGGCCTCGACGGCGAAGCCCGCCTGCGCCGAGAGGGCCTCCTGCTCGCGTCGCGCGTTGCGCGCGGCCGGCGGCGCCAGCTTGCCGAGCATGTCGCGCACCGCGGCGGGCGTGCCCGCCGTGTTGTCCGTCGTGACCAGCTCGGCGTGGTTGGCGAACCCGAGCAGCCGGGCGCGCTCGGCGCGCATGCGCACGATGTCGAGGACGGTCTGCCGGGTGTCGTGGGCGCCGCCCCGGCTCCCCCGCGAGCGCTGCGCCTCGGAGAGCCGGCGCCGGACGTCGCGATCGGTGAGCGAGGCGAGGTTGGGGTGCGCGGTCGGCAGCACCAGGGTCAGCAGCCACTTGCCCTCGAGCCCGCGCCCGGCAGCGGCAGCAGCTGCCGCCGAGATCTCGCCCGCGGTCAGGCCGGCGAGGTCAGCCTCGTCGTCGATGACCACGGCCAGGTCGTTGGTGTCGGCCTGCAACGTGATCTCGAACGCCGCCTCCTGGGCGGAGAGCTGTTCGTTGAGCTTGCGGAGCTGGTCCTTCTCGTCGTCGCCGAGGGCGGCGCCGGCGAGGGTGAACTCCACGACGTAGCGCTCCACCAGGTAGCGCGCCTCCGGGTCGAGGGCGCCGCGCTGCTCGTGCACCGCGAGCAGCCGCTGGTAGAGGGCGGGGTCCAGCGCGATCGCGTCGGTGTGCGCCGCCAGCTTGGGGGCGTAGGTGGACCGCAGCTCGTCGACCTGCTCGTTGGTGTCGGCGCTGGCCTTGTTGGAGAAGATGCGCAGCACCCGCGCCAGCGGCTCGCCACTCAGCTCCAGCGGCACCACGGTGTTGTCGAACGTGGCGGGCTCCGGATCGGCCGTGATCGCCGCGACCGCCTCGAGCTGAGCAGCCATGCCCTCGTCGAGGGCCGGCGCGAAGTCGTCGTCGGTGAAGTCCGAGAAGCGCGGCAGCTGGTAGGGCAGGTCACTGGCGAGGAGCATCGGGTGCATGTGATGCACCTTACGTAGCCGCCCCCGTCACGCGCACACCCGCCGACCGGGTCAGGGGCGGTTGCGGCCGAGGTCGTCGTGGGCCTGCACCCACTCCTCGGCCACGACCGCCGAACCGAGCGAAAGCTCGCCGGCCAGGACGGTCGCAGCGATGATCTCCGCGAGCTTGCGCACCTTGCCGCTGCCGTAGCAGTCCATCACCTCCAGGCACTCGCGCTGGGTGGCCAGTCCGGTGCCGCCGCCGTAGGTCGCGATGATCAGCGACGGCAGCGTCACCGAGGCGTAGAGGTCGCCGTTGGGGAGCAGCTCGGTGAAGCCGTACATCGCCGAGCTCTCAGCGACGTTCGCCACGTCCTGCCCGGTGGCGATGAACACGGCGGTGATGCCGTTGGCCGAGTGGTTGCCGTTGTTGTTGGTCACGGACATGATCGAGCCGAGCTGACCGCGCAGCCGGGCCGCCCACAGCTTGTCGGTGGAGACGTTCATGTGCTCCTCCACCAGCGCGGCCGGCAGGGTGATCTCGGCGACCACCCGCTTGCCGCGGGTGTGCAGCATGTTGACGACCGACGTCTTCTTGTCGGTGGCGAACTGTCCTTCGAGGAGGAAGTGCAGCTCCCCGGGGTAGTTCTGCTTGATCCACGCACACGCGGCGAAGGTGGCCTTGCCGGTCATGTTCTGGCCGGCCGCGTCGCCGGTGGAGTAGTTGAATCGCGTGTAGAGCAGCTTGGACACCGAGAACTGCTGGATCTCCAGCAGCTTGCCCGACGACGTCGTGGTCTGCGCGGCGGCGGCGATCGGCTCGAAGTTCGCGTCGAGCCACTCCCCGAAGGCCCGGGCCTCCCGTGCGCTCTCGAAGCTGAAGACCGGCGCGCGCTGCATCCGGTCGTCGAGCACCGTGGTCGTGATGCCGCCGGCCTCGCGGCACAGCTTCATGCCCCGGCTGTACGACGCCACCAGGGTCCCCTCCGTCGTGGCGAGCGGCACCAGGAACTCCCCCTGGGCATGCTCGCCGTTGACCAGCAACGGGCCGGCGAGACCGATCGGGACCTGGGCGACCCCCACGAAGTTCTCGATGTTCCCGGGGAGCGTCGCGGGGTCGAGCGAGTGGCTCGCGACGTGCTCGAGGGGGGAACCGGTGCGGTCGCGGACCAGCTCCTGGCGGGCCTTCACCGCGGCCACGCCGTAGTCGTCGTCACGGTCGCGCGGGATCTTGAGGTCGGACATGTTGCGAAGGATGTCATGCCTGGTTCCTGAGTGTGGTCCGGCTGAGTCCTTCGCGTTGCCTGCCTGTGGATCTGGTCTCCATAACGTTCTGGTCATCGGGAAAACGACCTGAACTCATCGCAGCGGAACTGCTGCGGAAACCTCACAAGGAGCCATTCCAATGCAGAACAAGACCAAGAAGATCCTCATCCCGCTCGCCACCCTCGCTGCCGCCGGCGCCGTCGCGGTCGGTTCGGGTGCGACCTTCGACAGCACCTCGGGCAACACCATCAGCTCCGTCACCGCCGGCACGCTGACCCAGTCGAACTCGAAGGCTGACCAGGCGATCTTCAACCTCACGAACATGAAGCCGGGCGACACCCTCAACGGCAGCCTGGCGCTGACCAACACGGGCACGCTGCCCGCCGCCTTCTCGCTGACCGAGGTCTCCTCGAACAACGCCTTCACCGGTCTCAACCTGACCCTCGACATCGTCGACGTGACGGCCAACACCACGGTCTACACCGGCACCTTCGGCGGTCTCGCCGACGGCACGAAGCAGGCCCTCGGCACCTGGGCCGCCGGCGCCACCCACAACTTCAAGTTCGTGGTCAAGCTCGACCCCAACACCCCGAACGCCGACCAGGGCAAGGTCGCCAACGCGGTCTACAGCTGGAGCTCGGTGCAGCTGGACGGCCAGACCTACAACCAGTGATCCCGGCCGCCCGATGACGGTGGGGCGCTCCTCCGGGGGGAGCGCCTCGCCGTCGTCGGCGTCCTGACCCCGCCACCGACACGCGACAGGAGCCCATCGTGAGCAACAACCCGCACCGCCGCCGTACCCGCGTCACGCGCCGCGTGGGCGGATGGGCGCTCACCACCGCGGTCCTCCTGGTCACGCTGTTCTGCGTCGCGTGGATCGCACCGAGCCTCTTCGGGCTCAGCCGCTACGTCATCACCGGCGAGTCGATGACCGGCACGATCGACAAGGGCTCCGTCGTCTTCGAGGAGCCGGAGTCGGTCGACCAGCTCGAGGTCGGCGACATCATCACCTACCGGCCACCGGCCGATGCGGGCACGACCGACCTGGTCACCCACCGCATCATCAAGATGGAGCCCGCCGAGGGCGGCGGCGTCCTGTTCACCACGCAGGGCGACCACAACCCCCAGCCCGACCCGTGGCACTTCAAGCTCGTCGACCAGCAGCAGCCGGTCGTGAAGTACAGCGTCCCGCACGTCGGCTGGGTCTTCATCGCGCTCGCCGACCGCCAGGTCCGCATCGGCGTGATCGGCATCCCGGCCGCCCTCATCGCGCTCCACGCGCTCGGCCAGCTGATCGGTGCCTTCCGCCGGTCCGAGGACGACGAGAGCGACACCGACGAGAACGTCCCCGACGGGAACGTCCCCGACGAGGACGAGTCCGACGCGACTGTTACCGACCTGTTGAAGTCGGACCTGCTCGCTGTTGCCGAGCAGTGACCCGCCGATCCCTAGCGTAAGACCCACCGAACCGCAGCACCGACGAGGAGACACCGACATGGCACGCCGCCCGCTGATCCTGATGGCCCTGGGGGCCGTCGTGGGAGTAGCGGGCTTCGGCATGCCGTCGTTCTCCAGCGCGAGCTACAACGCGACCACCTCCAACACGGTGAGCACCGTCGCTGCGGCCAACGACTGGACGCCCCCGACCGTGTCGGTCGGCGACCCGGGCAGCGTGGTGAAGGACACCGTGACCATCACCGCCACGGCTGCGGACGCCCGCTCGGGCATCAACAACGTCGTGATCCAGTACTTCGCGCCCGGCGCCGCCGGCTGGACCACTCTCTGCACCGCCACCACGGCGCCGTACTCCTGCTCCTGGAACACCAAGCTCGGCGCCGACGGCAGCTACAGCCTCCGCGCGATCGCCACCGACAACGCCGGCTACCAGGCGTTCTCCGACGAGGTCCCGACGCAGGTCGCGAACAACCTCCTCGTCGTGCTGAGCGACCCGGGCGACGTCGTCCGCGGCAACGTGAGCCTGACGACCACCATCTACAACGCGGGCATCAGCGTGCCGAGCGTGAAGGTCGAGTACGCCGTCACCGGCACCACGACCTGGAGGACCCTGGGCACGTGCACCGCGCTGCTCGTCGCGCCGTACACCTGCACCTGGAACACCAACGGCAGCGCCTTCACCCAGGGCGAGTCCTACGACCTCCGCTCGACCGCGACGATCGGCCTCACCACGGTGACCTCGGCGGTGGTGACCGACATCCTGGTCGACAACGTCGCGCCGACCGTGACGATGACCGACCCGGGCACGCCGCTGCGCGGCACCTCGTCCTTCGGCGCGACCGCCGCCGACGCCGACGCGGGCATCGCCCAGGTGCAGCTGCAGTACCAGCGCTCGGGCACCTCGACCTGGACCACCTTCTGCACGCCGACCGTCGACCCCTACGGGTGCCGCTACGACACCAACCAGCTCGCCGACGGCACCTACGCGTTCCGGGCGATCGCCACCGATGCGATCGGCAACACCACGACCTCGGCCGTCGTGAGCAACCGCGTCGTCGACAACACCGTGGGCTCGGTCTCGATGGAGGACCCGGGCGCCTACCTCAGCGGCACCGTGACCCTGACGTCGAGCGCCTCCTCCTCCGCCGGCATCGCGTCGGTCCGCATCGAGCGCGCCGTCAACGGCGGCACGAGCTGGACGCCCGTCTGCACCGACAGCACGTCGCCCTACACCTGCTCGTGGGACACCACGGCCGTCGCCGACGGTCTCTACGACCTGCGGGCGGTCATGACCGACAACCGCGGGGCCGTCACGACCTCGACGGTGGTCAGCGCCCGGCGCGTCGACAACAGCCCGCTGCGGGCCTACGACGTGCAGGCGACCAACGGGGCGTCCGCCGGCAAGCTGGCTGCGAGCGACTCGCTCAGGCTCACCTACTCCGAGCAGGTCTCGCTGACGTCGATCCTGGCCGGCTGGAACGGCGCCTCGACCGCCGTGGTGGTCCGCCTCCGCGACGCGACGGTGCTGGGCAGCAGCGGCAACAACGACACCGTCGACATCCTCAAGGCGGTCAACGGCGCCGTGGTCCCGCTCGGCTCGATCAACCTGAAGCAGAACTTCATCAAGAACAACAAGACCGTCCAGTTCAACGCGACCATGGTCGCCACGACCACGACCGTCAACGGAAGCACCGCGACGGTCGTCACCATCACCCTCGGGTCCGTCGCCTCCGGCAGCGGCCTGCGCACCGCCACGGCGGCGAACATGGTGTGGACCCCCTCCGCGACGGTCACCGACCTGAACGGAAAGGCCTGCTCGACGTCGCCCGTCACGGAGCTCGGCGCCCTGGACAGGGACTTCTGATGCGCCGGGCCGCAGCGGTGCTGACCGGTGCCCTCGCGACGCTCGTCACCTTCGAGCTGGCCGGCGCCGGCCACGTCGAGGGCTACGGCATCGCTCTCGTCGGCACGGTGGTCGCCGCCGCGGTGACCGCCGCCGTCCGCCTGTGGCGCGCCGCGGTGTGCACCCCGGAGGTGTGGATGGCGACCGGGCTGATCGCCGGGGTCGTCGTGACGGGCCAGCTGCTGGCGTCCTGGCTCGGCGGACCCGGCATGGCTGCGCCGCAGTGGACGGCGACGGGGTTCGCGGTCATGGCGGTCGGCGTCGCCGTACTGCTTCTCGTCGGCTGCGTGGCGCTCGCGCCGCGCAAGGACGACCGGCGGCATCCGTATGCTCTCTGAGGTGACGCACACCCTCCTCCTGGTCGAGGACGACGACGGCATCGCGACTCCCCTGGTCCGGACCCTCGAGCGTGAGGGGTACGGCGTCGAGCGGGTCGCCACCGGCGGCGACGGTCTCGCCCGGGCGAAGCGCGGTGGCGTCGACCTGGTCGTGCTCGACCTCGGCCTGCCCGACATGGACGGCCTCGACGTGTGCCGCCAGCTGCGCGCCCAGGGCTACGACTCCGGCATCCTCATCCTCACCGCACGCGGCGGCGAGCTCGACCGCGTCGTGGGACTCGACGTCGGGGCCGACGACTACCTCGGCAAACCCTTCGCCCTCGCCGAGCTGCTCGCCCGCACCCGGGCCCTGTTGCGCCGCGCCGGCCGCGCCGACCCGGCCGACGACGACGCACCGCCCGCCGCTCCGGCGGCGACCGGCGGGCTGCGCGTGGACGTGCAGGCCCGGCGGGTCTGGGTGGACGACACCGAGGTCGCGCTCACCTCCAAGGAGTTCGACCTCCTGGCCCTCCTCCACGCCGAGCGCGACACCGTGCTCACGCGCGAGCGCCTCATGGACGAGGTGTGGGACGAGAACTGGTTCGGCTCCACCAAGACGCTCGACGTCACCATGGGCCGACTGCGGCAGAAGCTCGAGGACAGCAAGGCGCCGGTCCGGATCGTGACCGTCCGGGGCGTCGGCTTCCGGCTCGAAGCGGGCTGAGGTGCGCGAGCGTCTGGTCGCCGCCTTCGTCGGGCTGACGATCCTCGTCGTCGCGCTCTACGGCATCCCGCGGGCCTACGTGCTGGCCGACCTCGTCCGCGACCAGCAGCAGGAGCGCCTCGACCGGACCACGGAGCTCGTGGCCGAGACGGTCGCCGAACGACGCGCCGCCCACGGCAAGGTCGACTCCGCGTACCTCGACGGGCTCGCGGACGAGGGTGAGGCGATCATCGTCTGGTCCCCGTCCGGGAAGGCCACGCGTACGACGGGCTACACCGACCCGAGTGGGACCGACATCTCCTCGACGGTGAAGGTCGGGGGACGCACCGTGATCATGACGCTGGACGGCGATCGGATCGGCTCCGAGATCTCCTCCGCGATCCTCCCGCTCGTCCTGCTCGGCCTGTTCCTGGTCCTGCTCGCCGGTGCTGTCGGCTACCTCGTCGCCGCCCGGATCGCGCGGTCGTTCCAGCAGCTCGCGACCGCAGCCCGTGGCCTGGGCACGGGACAGCTCCACCCGAAGCTGCCCTCCTACCGGATCCCGGAGGCCCGCGAGATCTCACAAGCGCTGGCGGCCAGCGGCGACAAGCTCGACGCGCTGCTCGCCCACGAGCGCGAGCTCACGGTCCACGCCTCGCACGAGCTGCGGACACCGGTGACCGCGCTGCGCCTGGAGCTGGAGGACCTCGCCCTGTGGCCCGAGACCGACCCCGCCGTCGCCGAGCAGCTCCAGCGCTCGGTCGCCGAGCTCGATCGTCTCTCCGACGCCATCGGTGAGCTGCTCAGCACGTCGCAGCACCTGTCGGCCACCGCGGAGATCGACCTCGACCTCGACGCGCTCGTCGCCGACACCGTGGCCCGGCTGGTGGCGCGGGGACACCACGTCGCCCACGCGCCGGTCGGTTCCATCCCGACCCGTCTCGACCCGCAGCCGGTCGTCGCGGCGCTCGAGCTCCTCCTGCCGCACGCGGACCACGTCACCGAGCTCGTGCGGCCCTCCTACCTCGAGGTCCGCATCACCGGCGCCGACCTCGAGCGGCTCGTCTCGCGCGGTCAGGCGGCCGACCTGGTCGCCGCGGCCGGGGGTCAGCTGACGACGACCGACACGGGGGTGCTGCTGCGGTTGCCCCGACGGCCGGTCACCGTAAGGTAAAGAACGTGGCCGCATCCACTGCCGACGACGTCATCGCCCGCTACGGCGCGCTCGAAGAGCCTGGAGGGCGCGACCTCCAGGCGCTGGTCGAGCTGGCTGCGCTCGTGTGCGGCGTGCCCAACTCGGCGATCAACCTGATCACCCGCGACCACCAGCACCAGGTCGCCGCCGCAGGCATCGACCCGTCGGTCTGCTCGCGGGACGACTCGATGTGCGCCCTCGTGCTCGACGACCCCCGTCCGGTGGTCGCGCCCGACGCCAGCGTCGACCCGCGGTTCGCGACGAACCCGTTCGTCTCCGGAGAGATCGACACCGTCCGGTTCTACGCCTCAGCGCCCCTCGTCTCCCCCGACGGCACCACGTTCGGACGGCTCTGCGTGTTCGACACCGAGCCGCACGAGCTCGCCGCCGACCGGGTCACCCTCCTCGACGTCGTCGCGGCACGGGTGGTCGACGTCCTCGAGCTGCGGTTGCGCAGCCGACAGCTCGAGCAGTCGCTCGAGACCCTGACCCGCACCCAGGAGGAGCTGACCCGCTCCAACGAGCTGCTGTCGCTCTTCGCCGGCCAGGTGAGCCACGACCTCAGGTCACCTCTCACAGCCGTTCTGGCCAACGCCGAGCTGCTCGCGACCGAGCCGGCCGTGACCAGCGACCCGGGTCTCGTCTCGCTCGTGAAGGGCACCACCGATGCCGGCCGGCGGATGGCGTCCCTGATCGACACGATGCTCGCCTACGCCCGCGTCGGGGCCACCCTCGACCGCCGCCCCGTCCAGCTCGACCTCGTCCTCGACCATCTCCTCGCGGACCTCTCCGCGGTGCTGGACGAGCGAGGCGCCGTCGTGCACCGGAAGCCGCTGCCCGAGGTGGTCGGCGACGTCGAGCAGCTCTACGCCGTGCTGCTCAACCTGCTCACCAACGCCGTGAAGTTCACCCCGGCCGACCGGACCCCGGAGATCGCCATCGGCGCCGAGCGCACCGACGACGCCTGGCGCCTGACCGTGACCGACAACGGCCGCGGGATCCCCGAGGACCAGCGGGAGGCGGTCTTCGAGCTCCACCAGCGCGTCGACCGGTCCGTCGAGGGCACGGGCATCGGGCTCGCCACCGCCCGCCGCGCGGTCGAGGCGCACGGCGGGCGGATCGGCGTCGAGGACGGCGTCGCCGGAGGTACGACGGTCTGGTTCACGCTGCCTGCGTGAGACCCGGCCGCGTCCCTCCTCAGTGGAAGGTGACGATCCGGACGGGGAGGCTGCTGACCGCGGCGGCCGTGGCCCCGCTCAGGTTGCAGTAGACGATCTGGGCGATGTTGGCCGCCGTCACGCTGGTCCCGTAGACGAACGTGCCGGTCGCCATGGGCGCCTTCGCGGTGATGACGACACCGTCACCCGCCGTGGCGCCGGAGATGCTCACGTTGTAGGTGTTGCAGCGCCCTGCTGCGAGCGAGCCGAACGCCACGACGCCGTTGGTCGTGCCACCGCCCGCGATGTCGGCCATGGTCAGGCCGTCGTTGGCCACGTCCGCGCCGGTGATGGACCCGTCGCTGACCTCGCTCGCGCCCACCGAGCCCGGTGCCAGGTCGCTGCTCGTGAGGCTGTCGTTGATGATCTCGCCGCTGTCGAGGCTGTCGTCCTGGACCTCGGTCGCACCGACGGAGTCGGTGCCCAGGTCGTTCTCCGTGAGGGACTCGTTCTGCACCTCGGCCGAGCCCACCGCTCCGTCCGCGACCTGGGCGTTGCCGATCGAGTCGGCCGCGAGGTCGACGCCGGTGAGACCGCCGTCGGCGACCTGGGCACCCGTGAGGTCGCCGGCCTTGATGTCCTGGCCCCAGACGCCGCCGTTGATGATCTTGCCGGTGTTGACCGCGTTGGTGGCCAGGTCGGCGTTCTTCACCTCACCGTCGACGATGTCGGCCGAGAAGACGGTGTTGGCGGCATAGGCGGTTCCCGTGCCGAGCGTGATGACGAGCGCTGCCGTGGACGCGATGTTGGCGTAGGTCAGCTGGGGCCTGCGCAGGCGGGGCAGACGACGGAGGACGGACATGACGGGACCTTCCCAGGAGGAGACGAAGCCCTTCATCGTGCTGGTCGTTCCCGCCCTGCCGGGAAGTCCCGGCGGCGAAGTTGAGCCGACGTTGAGACTCGGGTCAGCCGAACGGCAGCGGGTCGGGTGCCAGGGAGACCGCGCGGGCGCGGGCAGCCGTGAGGCCGCGCCGGTGGTGCTGGCGGCACAGCACCTCGTAGGACACGACGGCCGGCTCGTCCTTGGGGACGTCGACGTCGCCGACCACGATGACCTCGCCCTCGGTGATCATCACGCCGTCCTCCGTGCGGGCGTTGTGGGTGGCGCGCTTGCCGCACCAGCACAACGCCTCGACCTGCAGCAGCTCGGTGCGGTCGGCGAGCTCGACGAGCCGGGCCGAACCCTCGAACAACCGGGTGCGGAAGTCGGTGAGGATGCCGAAGCAGAACACGTCGATCTGCAGCTCGTCGACGATCTTGGCGAGCTGGTCTATCTGGTCGCGGGTGTAGAACTGCGCCTCGTCGCACACGAAGTAGTCGATCCGCGCGCCTGCGGTGAGCGCGTCGACCGTCGTACGCCAGAAGTCGAAGTCCCCCGTGACCTCGTAGGCCTCCGCCGTCAGCCCGAGGCGTGAGGACACCGTCGCCACCCCCGCCCGGTCATGGGAGGTGTAGAGCCGGCCGACCCGGCCGCGCGCCGCGTGGTTGTGGTTGGTCTGGAGAGCGAGCGTCGACTTCCCCGCGTCCATCGTGCCCGTCCAGAAGGTCAGCTCCGCCACGGGTCGAAATCTAGCCGCTCCACCCCATGGCGCCGCGGGAGGTCAGGGGGCGCCGGTGCTCGAGGACGGTGCCGGGATGACGGCGCTGGCCTCCTCGGAGGCGGAGGTGGACGTGGCGGCGCCACCGACCAGCATCGCGGCGAACAGGCCGTAGGACGGGAGCGCCAGCGGCTCGCCCGACACGTCGAGCTCGGTCACGTCGGCACAGGTGCCTGCGGGGACCTCGCACTGCAGCAGCCTGATCGCGTCACCGGAGCCCTCTGCCAGCACCATGAGGGAGTCGTCGTCGAGCCACTCGTAGCCGATCGCATCGCCCTGGTTCCCGGCGTCGAGGCCGACCTCCCGACCGGTGCCGACCTCCCAGACCGACGCCGCCTCGATGTCGGCCGCCCACGTGCCGTCGGGCGACAAGGCACCCACCGTGCGGCCGCCCTCGTGGCCGAGGACTACCCGGCCGTCGGCGTCCACGACGTCGGTGCCGATGTCGCCTCCGGTCCTGGTCTCGATCCAGGTGACGACGAGACCGTCCGCCGCGGAGATGATGAGGGTCGGGTGGTCGGCCTCGCCCACGACGGCCGACTCTCCCGTGCTCAGGTCGGTCCGCGTGGTGCCGCGTGCGTCGAGGTGGTAGGCGGTGGTGCCGTCGATCGCGAGGAACAGCCCCGCGTCCAGCGGCTTCTCCGCCTCCGGGTCGAGCTCCACGGCGTCGCGCACCTCCGTGCCCGAGACCACGTCGCGCGCCACGAAGTCACGCTGGTCGCCGTCGTTGCTGATCCAGCCGACCCAGTCGCCCTCGGGGTCACCGACCAGCGGAGAGCTCTCGGTGTCGACCGCCGAGCCGATCCGGTCGACGCGGCTGCCGTCGAAGGTGTAGACCGCGTCGTCCTTGCCGACGAAGGCGATGCCTTCGGAGGTGCGCACCAGCGTCGTCACGCCGACCCCGAGGTCGTAGGTGTGGTCGGGTGTGTGGAGCGTGCTGCCGACGGCCCACAGGGGGACGTCGGTCGGGAAGACGTCGTCGGCGACGTCCGCCTTGTCGTCGCCGACGCCGCCCGCGAGCAGGGTGCCGGTCGCGATGACCGCGAGCGCCGCGACGCCGGCCGCGCCGGCGAGCACGCGCCGGCGGCGCACGGCGCGGTCGCCGCTGCGCACGATCGCGTCGAGGTCGGGGGTGGCGAAGTCCTGGTCGACCATGCCGGTCACCTCGTCCATCAGGTTCTTCAGCTTCTCGGTCATGCCGCACCTCCTGCGGGCATCAGGTCGTCCCACTCGGTGGCGTCGACCGCGTCACCAAGGAGGGTGCGCAGCTTCGAAAGACCGGCGGACACCTGGCTCTTCACGGTGCCGACGGCGCAGTCCATGGCCGCCGCGGTCTGGGCCTCGGTGAGGTCGTCGTAGAAACGGAGCACGATCGCGGCCCGTTGCCGCGGCGGCAGCTGCTGGAGCGCCTGCATGAGCGACGTGCGGTCGGCGACGTGCTCCGCGTGACCGGCGTGGATCGTCTCGGGGAGGTCGGCCGTGGCGCGCTCCCCGTGCCATCCCTTGCGCCGGAACCAGGTGATCGCGGTGTTGGTGATGACCTTGCGGGTGTAGGCCTCGGCGTTGCCGACCTCGCGCAGCCGGGGCCACGCGACGTAGGTCTTCGTCAACGCCTCCTGCACCAGGTCCTGGGCGAGGCCGACGTCACCGACCATCAGGTAGGCGGCGCGGTGCAGGGCCGTCGACCTGGCCGTGACGAACTCCGCGAACGCAGCCCGGTCCCGAGCAGCCATCCTGTCTCCTCCGAAGCAGCGGGGCTGGTTGCCCCGTCACCCACCCTGACGACGCGAGGTCGCGGAATGGTTCGGCCAGGATCCCATCCGGCTGACGAGGACGTGGTCAGTGCTTGAGGAAGGTGACCGACCGCTTGACCTGGGTGGACTGCCCGTTGCCCTTGAGTACGAAGGTGACGCTCGCCTTGAGCTTGCCCTTCTTCTTGATGGTCGACAGCGCCGCCTTGCTCAGCTTGATGCCGAGCTTGCCGCTCGCGTTCGAGGCGAGGGTGGAGGTGCCGGAGCCGATCGCCTTCGTGGTCCTCGCGGTCGCGGTCGCGGTGACGGCGAACGCACTGTTGTTGGTCAGGGAGAACGTCGCCACACCGCGGGCGTTCAGCCGGTACTTCGTCGAGGTGGGCACGGTGACGTCCGGCTTCGGGGGCTGCACCTTGGTCAGCGACTCGCAGAGGTTCACGATGTCCACGGCGACGACGTCCGCCGCGTCGACGTGCGCGATGTCGGCGTCGAGCCCGCAGGAGACGGTGTCGACCGAGCCGTCCGCGGACTCGATGACGTCGTTGCCCTCCTCGCCCTTGATGGAGTCGGTGCCGGGCCCGCCGTCGATGGCGTCGTCGTCCGGCCCGCCCGTGATGGTGTCGCTACCCGCGCCGCCGTCGATCAGGTCAGCGCCGTAGCGGCCGTCGATGGTGTCGTTGCCGTCGCCGCCGACGAGGACCGTGCCGTCGACCGAGGCGTAGTCGGTGATCTCGTCGTCGCCGGTGCCGCCGTCGACGTGCGCCGGGTCGTCGCCGGAGATGTAGTCGGTGACGATCTCGTCGTCGCCACCGAGGCCGCTGACCTCGACGACGCCCGAAGCGTTCTCGACGGTCAGGACGTTCGGCCCGCCGTCGCCGACGAGGGTGACGTCCTCGATCCCGCTGAGGTCGGGCGTCCTGACGTCCTCGACGTCGCCGAGCGGACCGACGTTGTCGGCCTCGCCCACGGGACCGTCGTTGGCGACACCGTCGAGGGACGCGCGGAAGGAGACGCCGTTGCCGTGGTAGCCGGCGAAGTCAGCCGTGTCCTCGTCCGCACCACCGTTGAGGACGTCGTCCCCCGCGCCCGGGTAGAGGTTGTCGTCCCCCGCGTCGCCGTTGAGGACGTCGTCGCCGTCGGTGGCGGCGTTGTAGTGGCTCCCGTTGTCGCCGCTCACGTCGTCGTCGCCCGGACCACCGGAGACGACGTCGTCGTCCTCGTTGCCCTGGACGTCGTCGTTGCCGGCGCCACCGCTGACGACGTCGTTGCCCGCGTCTCCGCGGAGCTGCCAGTCGTCCCCGTCCCCGCCGTCGACGATGTCGTCGCCGCCGTACGGCCCGATCTCGTCGGACCCGGCGTCGCCGTAGACGACGTCGTCGGAGTCACCGGTGTTGAGCTCGTCGTCGCCGGACCCGCCGTGCACCTCCATCGGCACCGGCGAGCTGATGGCCAGCACGTCGTCGGCCGCACTGCTGCCGTTGACGACCATCCGGGTGACCCCGGTGCACTGGTAGCTGCTGCCGCTGCCGGTGCACGACCCTGTCGCACCTGCGAAGTCGCCGCCCGAGTTGGAGACGCTGACGCTGCTCCCGCTGCCGGTCACGTAGAGGTCGAGCGCGGAGGTGGCGGTGACCGTCAGGACGCCGCCGACGTTGGAGATCACCGGGCCCGCTGCCATCGCGGGTGAAGCGGCGAGACCGGTGACACCGAGCGCGACCGGCAGGGTGAGGAGGGCCCGGGCAGTGGCGCGCGGCCAGAGGGAGGTCATGCGCGGGAGTAAAACAGTAAAGAGCCCCGCGCATCACCGAACCCGGAGAATTGGGACCGGAGGTCTAGACCGATCAGTCGACGAGGAGCGGGATGAGCATCTCGTCGTCGGTGAGCGAGCCGTGCATGCCGATCAGCCTGGTCTCGTAGGGGAAGCCCTCGGTCGACAGCACCGCGGCATCCCCCCGGCAGGCCACGACGACGTCGCCGATGCGGGGCAGCACGGTCGGGTCGACCCGCCCGAACCAGCCCCGACCGACGGCCTCCGAGCGGGTCAGCACCTCGGCCCGGTCCGCGAGCCGCTCGCGCCAGGTCGCCACGACGTCGGGCACCGCACCACCCACGCAGTAGAGATGACGGAAACGCGCCTCGCCGCCGATGAGGGCGATCCCGGAGGCAAGGTCGGCGTCGTCGGCGACGTCGATCCGCGCCTCGGCCGGCACGTCGACCATGCCGTGGTCGGCGATCACCAGGAGCCTGCGGTCGGCCGGCAGCGCCTCGCGCAGCTGCTCGGCCTCGTGGTCGATCATCGCCAGCTGCTGGAGCCAGTGGCTGGACGCGACGCCCCACCGGTGACCGGTCCAGTCGAGGTCGCCGTCGTAGACGTAGGTCAGGGACGGGGCCTCCGACGACGCGGCGACCACCGCCGCGATGCGCTCGCCGACACGGTCGACGCCGACGTACTCGGCACCGCGGTGGGCGGCGACCGTGAGACCGCTGCCGTTGAACTCCCGCTTGTTCACCACGCTCACCCGCACCCCGGCGGACTGCAGCCGGGAGAACGCGGTCTGGTGCGGCTGCCACTCCACGGGGTCGATGTCGACGTCCCACACCAGTGCGTTGAGGAGCTCCTCGGTGCCGGGGACGCGCGTGGTGAACCCCACGAGACCGTGCCCGCCCGGGGTCAGCCCGGTGCCCAGCGACGTGAGGCTCGTCGAGGTCGTGGAAGGGACGCCGGCGGTGCCGACCTCGGAACCGGCGAGCAGGGACGACAGGTACGGCGCCGCGTCGCCGTGGCGCTTCAGCAGGTTGTGGCCGAGGCCGTCGATCAGGAAGACGACGTACGACGGTGCGCCGGGCAGGACGAGGCCGCGCGGGGTGGAGTCGAGCGCGTGCCCGAGGGCCGCGGCGACGGCGGGCACGATGTCACCGAGCGAGCGGTCGCCGTAGGCGGGCTCGCAGAACGCCGGCGGGGGCAGGGTGCTCACACGCGTGTGCGCGCCGACAGCGAGGCGGCGAACGACAACAGCCCGCCCACCGCGTCGGAGCCGTCGGCGGCGGCGGACACCCGGAGCGAGAAGTCGTCGGACGCGAGCGTGCCGGTGTAGCCGTGGTCGGCCTCGCACTGGGGGTCGTTGCAGCCGGCGGGCTCGAGGTCGACCCGGTGCACGGCGCCCCAGCCGATCGTGAGCACCGCCTCGACGGGAGGCTGCGGACCCGCGGTGGGGTTGGTCGTCATCCGGGTCACGACGACCGAGGAGACCGCGCTGAGGCTGACCGCCTCGGTCGAGGTCGAGGTGTAGGGCTCGGGCAGCAGGTCGTCGCCCTCGTGCTCGTCGGTGTGGGCCAGGATCAACCGACTCGGGGTGAGCACGATGACGCTCTGGTGACGGCGCACCTCGTCGCGCTCGAAGGTCGGCTCGTGGTGGACGTAGAAGGACACCACGTGCTCACCGCCGACCGCCTCGGTCACGGCGTCGGCGACGACCTCGGGGTAGTAGCCGGTGCGGTCGAGCGCCTCGCGGAGCTCGGGGGCGCGGTCCCGGTCCTCATTGGCACGGGCGCGGAGGTCTGGCATGCCTCGCATCCTGTCACGTCAGTCGGGCAGCGTCGCACCGACGTCGGGCAGCCGCCGCACGAAGGAGTCGGGTCGCGGGTCGCGCACCGGAGCGAGGCGCACCGAGCCGGTCAGCACGGTCACGCCGTCGACGCCGGCCAGCGCCAGCGACAGCTCGAGCGCACTCACCTCGGGAAGGTCGTTCTGGAGGTGAGCCACCTTGGTGATCAGCTGCTCGAGCGCAGCGACGTCGACCGGCTGCGCGCCCCGGTAGCCGAAGAGCAGCGGCGAGCTCTTGACCTCGCGGATCATCGCGGCGACGTCGTGCTCCTGCAGCGGCGGGATCCGGTAGGACCAGTCCGCCAGCAGCTCGATGATCGGGCCCGAGATGCCGAAGGAGACGACCGGACCGAAGAGGGGGTCCTCGAACGACCGGATGGAGATCGGTACGCCGGCCGGTGCGTTCTTCTGCACGACGAAGTCGGCCGCGGCCGGGTCGGGGACGAACGCGGTCAGCGTGCCCCAGGCCTCCTTCATCTCGCTCGTGGAGTCGATGTTGCGCCAGACGTGCTGCCGGTCGGGCCGCTCGCGGACCGACTCGGCGGTGGCCTTGAGCACGACGTCCCAGTCCAGGGTCCGCGCGGCGGCCTGCGCCTCCTTCAGGCTGGCGACCGGGACGGCCGGCCAGACGTCGATCCCGTAGGCGCCGAGGAGCGTGGCCGACTCCTCGGGGTCGAGCAGCACCTCCTCCGGACGGTCGAGCAGCACCCGCTGCACGAACTGGCGCGCGGCGGGCGGGTCGACATCACCCGGGTCGGCGGGGGCGCTGTCGGGCGTGTGCAGCCAGACGGCGTACTCCACCACGCGCGCGAGGGCGCGCACGGCGGCCTCGACGGCGGGGTAGGACGGCACCGAGCCGCGTCCGGCCGTCGACCCCGCGACGTCGGGGACCCTCAGCAGCTCGGGGATGCCGGACGCACCGAGGAAGGAGGAGACCAGGGGCTTGTCGGACTGCTCCCCCACCGCTGCCAGCACGTTGGCGACCTCGTCGCCGGAGACGTTGAGCGGGGGGATGTAGACCGCGATCACCGAGTCGACGTCGGGGTCGTCGATCGCCTCGTCGAGCGCGTCCTCGAAGTCCTCGGCGGTGGCGTCGGAGCCGAGCGCGACGGAGCGGTTGACGACCAGCCCGACCGCGGCCGCGGCGTCGGCGGCGAGGAGGCCGAGCGCGTCGGAGTTGCCGACGATCGCGACCCGTCGTCCCCGCGGCAGCGGCTGGTGCGCGAGCAGCTGGGCGACGTCGAACATGTCCTCGAGGGTGTCGACCTGGATGATCCCGGCCTGGCGGAACATCGCGTCGACCGCCGCCTGCGGCGCGGAGATCTGACGCACGGTGTGGCCCATCGGCACGCCCTGCGTGGTGCGCCCGGAGCGCACGGCGACGATCGGCTTGCGCAGCGACACCCGGCGCGCGATGCGGGAGAACTTGCGCGGGTTACCGATCGACTCGAGGTACATCATCACCACCTCGGTGGCGTCGTCCTCCTCCCAGTACTGGAGGAGGTCGTTGCCCGAGACGTCGGCGCGGTTGCCCGCACTGACGAAGGTCGAGATGCCGAGCCCACGGTTCTTGACCTTCTCCAGGATCGCCGAGCCCAGTGCCCCGGACTGGCAGAAGAAGCCGGCCCGACCGCGGGCGGGCATCACCGAGGACAGCGAGGCGTTCACCGAGACGGTGGGGTCGGTGTTGATCACGCCGAGGCAGTTGGGGCCGATCAGGCGCAGCCCGTAGGAGCGCGAGAGCCCGACCAGGTGTCGCTGTCGGCGACGGCCCTCGTCGCCGGTCTCCGCGAAGCCGGAGGAGATGACGATCAGGCCGTGGACGCCCTTGGCGGCGCAGTCGAGGACGACGTCGGTCACCGCATCGGCCGGCACCGCCACGATCGCCACGTCGACCTCGTCGGGGATCTCGTTGACCGAGTTGTACGCCGGCATGCCGCTCACCGCGTTGGCCGACGGGTTCACGACGTAGACCCGCCCCGCGAAGTCGGCGTTGACCAGGTTGCGGACGAGCAGCTGGCCGATCGTGTCCTGCCGGCGGCTGGCGCCGACGATCGCCACCGACGTCGGGTGGAAGAAGCGGTGGATCGAGGCCGACTCGGCGACGTGCTCCCGGTTGTGCATCACGCCGATGGCGGTGTCGGTGGGGTCGATCGGGAACTCGAGGGTGATGACGCCGTCGGCGTACCCGCTCGCCACGCGGTAGCCGGCGTCGCGGAAGGTCTGGATCATCCGGCTGTTGTCGGGCAGCACCTCGGCGGTGAACCGCTCGACGCCTCGCTCGCGTCCGGCCTGGGCCAGGTGCTCGAGGAGCAGCTGGGCGATGCCGCGACCCTGGTGGCGGTCCTCGACGAGGAAGGCCACCTCGGCCTCCTTGGGCTCGACCACGTCGTAGCGTCCGACCGCGATCATCCGGCCCTGGAGCAGCATCACCAGCGCCACGCGGTCGGTGTGGTCGACGTGGGTGAAGCGACGCACGTCGCGCTCGGACAGGGTCGGCATCGGCGAGAAGAACCGGTAGTACTTCGACTGGTCCGACACGCGGGAGTAGAAGTCGACCATCAGCTGCTCGTCGTCGGAGCGGATCGGCCGGATGTGCGCGGTGCGCCCGTCGCGCAGGAGCACGTCGCTCTCCCAGTGCGCGGGAGGAGTCTTGATCTCCTGGGTGGGCGTCCCGTCCGTCACGGACTCAATCTAGCGGGGTCGTCCCGTGTCGGACCCTCCCCCTAAAGTGCAGGGTGTGAAGGCCCGATGAGCAAGGAAGCCGCGCTGCGCGCGATGAGGGAAGCCAAGTACGCCCGGTCGGCGGCGCCGTCCGCCCCGACCGGCAGGACAGACCAGCCGGGCCAGCCCGCCAAGCCGACGAAGCGGACACCGGCCCGGTCGGCGAAGAAGCCCGCGGCCGAGGTGCCGGTCGAGGCGACGACCGACGAGCTGTGCGGCCACCGGTCGATGAACGGGCGCACGTGCACCCGCGAGAAGGGGCACACGGCCAAGAGCCACCGCTACTCCTGACCGGGACGGCGAGCCGTCGTCGTCTGCGCCGGACCCGGCGGGGAGAATGACCGCATGGCACGGCGTACGACGACTCCCCCACCCCCTGAGGACTTCGAGGAGCACATCCTCGACACCGACATCCGCGACGAGATGCAGTCGTCGTTCCTGGAGTACGCCTACTCGGTCATCTACTCCCGGGCACTGCCCGACGCCCGCGACGGGCTGAAGCCGGTCCAGCGGCGGATCCTCTACACGATGAACGACATGGGCCTGCGCCCCGACCGCGGCCACTCCAAGTGCGCGCGCGTCGTCGGTGAGGTCATGGGGCGGCTGCACCCGCACGGCGACGGCGCGATCTACGACGCCCTCGTCCGCACGGCGCAGCCGTGGGCGATGCGGCTGCCGATGGTCGACGGCCACGGCAACTTCGGCTCGCCCGGCGGCGACGACCCGCCGGCAGCGATGCGTTACACGGAGTGCCGGATGGCACCCCCGGCGACGGCGATGACCGACTCGATAGACGAGGAGACCGTCGACTTCCGGCCCAACTACGACAGCCGCGAGATGGAGCCCTCGGTGCTCCCGGCGGCGATCCCCAACCTGGTCGTCAACGGCACCACCGGCATCGCGGTCGGCATGGCCACCAACATGGCCCCCCACAACCTGGTCGAGGTGGTGCAGGCGCTGCGTCACCTCATCAAGCACCCCGGCACCGATGTCGACGGGCTGATGCGGTTCATCCCCGGCCCCGACCTGCCGACCGGCGGCAAGATCGTCGGCCTCGACGGCATCCGCGACGCCTACCTCAGCGGGCGGGGCACGTTCCGCATGCGCGCCACCGCGCGCATCGAGACCATCGGCCGGCGCAAGGGCATCGTGGTGACCGAGCTGCCCTACGGCGTCGGCACCGAGAAGGTGGTCGAGCGGATCAAGACCCTGGTGCAGGGCAAGAAGATCCAGGGCATCGCCGACATGAAGGACCTGACCGACCGCGAGCACGGCCTGCGCCTGGTGATCGAGGTCAAGAACGGCTTCGTCCCCGAAGCGCTCCTCGAGCAGCTCTACAAGCAGACGCCGATGGAGGACACCTTCGGCATCAACAACGTCGCGCTCGTCGACGGGCAGCCCCGCACCCTGGGGCTGAAGGAGATGCTGACGGTCTTCCTCGACCACCGCTACGACGTCGTACGACGGCGCTCGCGCTACCGCCGCGACAAGAAGGCCGACCGGCTCCACCTGGTCGACGGGCTGCTCATCGCACTCCTCGACATCGACGAGGTCATCCAGGTGATCCGCACCAGCGACGACTCGGCGGCGGCCAAGGAGCGGCTGATCTCGGTCTTCGACCTGTCCCAGGCCCAGGCCGACTACATCCTGGAGATGCAGCTGCGGCGACTGACCCGGTTCTCCCGGATCGAGCTGGAGAAGGAGCAGGAGACGCTCCGGCGCGAGATCGAGGAGCTCGAGGCGATCCTCGCCGACGACGACCTGCTGCGCAGCGTGGTGAGCAACGAGCTGGCCGAGGTCGCGAAGACCTATGGCACCCCGCGGCGCACCGTGCTGCTCGAGTCGGCCGGCACGGCCGCGGTCACGGCAGCCGCCACCTCCCTCGAGGTGCCCGACGACCCGTGCTTCGCGCTGCTCTCGTCCACCGGGCTGCTCGCGCGCACCAGCACCGACGAGCCGGTCGGCACCGGAGGGTCGCGCGCCAACCACGACGTCGTCGTCTCCGCGATCCGCACCACGGCGCGCGGGGAGATCGGCGTGCTCACGTCCGCCGGTCGGCTCCTCAGGCTGGGCGTCCTCGACCTCCCGGCGATCCCGGCGTCGGCCAACGAGGCCAACCTCCAGGGCGGGGTGCCGCTCACCGAGCTCGTCTCGCTGGCGACCGGGGAGCGCGCGCTCGCGCTCTGCACGCTCGCCACGGACGGACCCGGCCTGGCCCTCGGCACCCGCCAGGGTGTGGTGAAGCGGGTCAACCCCGAGGTGCTCGGCAGGGACGAGTGGGACGTGATCGGCCTCAAGGACGGCGACGAGGTGGTCGGCGCCGTCCAGCTGCGCACCGGCGAGGAGGAGCTCTGCTTCGTGACCTCCGACGCCCAGCTGCTCCACTTCCCCGCCTCCGGGGTCCGACCGCAGGGCCGCTCGGGCGGCGGCATGGCCGGGGTACGCGTGACGGGGGGCGAGCGGGTCGTCTGGTTCGGCGCGCTCGACCTGCCGTCGTACGACGGCGGCGCGGTCCTGGTGACCGCCTCCGGCTCGTCGACGGCACTCCCCGGCACCGAGCCGGGCGCCCTCAAGGTCACCGACTTCGCCGAGTACCCGGGCAAGGGGCGCGCGACCGGCGGCGTGCGGTGCCACCGCTTCCTCAAGGGCGAGGACACCCTGGTCTTCGCGTGGGCGGGCCCGGCGCCGGCCCGCGGTGCGGCGGCGAGCGGCGCACCGGTGGACCTCCCCGAGGCCACCGGCCGGCGCGACGGCTCCGGCGTGCCGGGCAGCCAGCCGCTGGCGGCGTGCGCCGGACCTCTGGCGACCGTGCTGACCGCGTCTGTGTCAGGGTGACGCCATGAGCGCCACGACCCGACGCCACGCACCCGCCCGCCGGCTCGCCGCAGCCCTCCTGCTCGGTGGCGTCGCCGCCACCTCGCTCGCCGCGTGCAGCGGGGGCGACGACCCGGTCACCTCGAACAAGAAGCTCGACGAGGACGGCGACGGCACGGTCTCGCCCGAGGAGGTCATGGCGGGCGCCAAGCAGAAGCTCGACGACACCAGCGGAGTGGAGGTCAGCCTCAGCACCGACGACGAGCCGAGCGACGGCGACTACCTCTCCTCCGCCGACGGCGTGATCGTCGCCGATCCGCCGGCCTTCGAAGGCAAGGTCGCCGGACGCGTCATGGGCGTCGACGCCTCCGACATCCCCGTGGTCTCGGTCGACGGCACCCTCTACGTCAAGGTGCCGGTCCTCGGCTGGAACGACATCGACCCGAGCGACTTCTGCGCCCCCGACCCCGCCCAGCTGCTCGACCCCGACAAGGGGGTCTCCCCCATCCTCACCTCGACCGAGGACCTCGAGGCCGGTGACAGCGAGCTCGGCGGCGAGGACAACAAGGAGACGCTCACCCCCTACACCGGCACCGTCCCCGGCGACAGCGTGCGCAACATCCTTCCCTGCGCCAAGGGCGACAGCTTCGACGCGACGTTCCGGGTCAACAGCGACGGCGCGCTGACCCAGGCCGAGATCACCGGCGAGTTCTTCTCCGGCGAGGACGCCATCACCTACACCATCGACGTCGAGAAGTACGACGTCGAGCAGGAGATCTCGGCCCCCGAATGAGGCGCGCATGAACGCCGCCCCCGACCGGCGGTCCCGACTGCTCCTCGGCTTCTGCGCCGCCGCCGTCGCGTTCGCGGCGGTCGACACCTATGTCGTCGTGCTCGCCCTGCCCGACATGATGGCGGCGGTCAGCATCCCGGTCGACGAGCTGCAGCGGGCCGCGCCCATCGTGTCCGGCTTCCTCCTGGGCTACGTCGCGATGCTCCCGTTGATCGGGCGCATCGCCGACCTCCGTGGCCAGGTGCCGGTGCTCGCGGCGTCGCTGGTGGTGTTCGCCGCCGGTTCACTGGTCACGACGATCTCCTACGACCTGCCGACCATGGTGATCGGCCGGTTCCTCCAGGGAGCCGGCGGCGGCGGCCTCGTGCCGGCGACGATGGCGCTGGTCGCCGCCCTCTACCCCGTCGAGGACCGCGGCCTGCCTCTCGGCATCGTCTCCGGCGTCCAGGAGATCGGCAGTGTCCTGGGGCCGCTGTTCGGGGCCGTGGTGCTGGCGTTCGGCACCTGGCGCACGATCTTCGCGATCAACCTCGCCGTCGGCGTGCTGCTCGCCGTCGCGGTCCGGGTGCTGTGGGCCGGGCCCAGGCCGCCGGCCGGGGAGGGGGCTTCGCGATCCTCGCGACCACGACCCGACCTGATCGGTCTCCTGCTGGCCGCCGTGCTGGTCGTCGCGCTCGTGGTCGCGTTCGTGCAGCCGGTGGAGCTCAAGCGCGACCTCACGTGGGGCCAGCTCTTCATCCCGTACGTCGACGGGGGCAGCATCTGGGTGACCCCGATCGGTCTCCTCACGATCGCGGCCGGCGTCACGCTGTTCCTCTGGTGCCTGCTCGCCCGGCGGCCGCTGGTCGACCTGCGCGGCTGGTACGGCTCGGCCCGCGAGGCCGACCTCGTCGGCGCGGCGCTGCTCGCGCTGGCCCTGGCCGGCTTAGTGCTCGCCTTCGCGAGCGCCGATCCCGAGCAGGCGGTCTTCAACCCGAAGGGCGGCTGGTTCCTGCTGGGCGCCGCGCTCGCCGGGGCGGCGTTCGTCGTGCACGTCCTCCGAGCCGACGCTCCGATCGTCCCGCGGTCCGCGCTCGTGGCCGTGCCCGCGTGGGGCTCCCTGGTCGTCAGCTTCCTGGTGGGCTGGGCGCTCATCGCCGCGCTCGTCGACATCCCGCTCTTCGCCCGCACCACGACCTTCCGCGACTCCCAGCTCGGCGCCGCCCTCGTGCTGCTGCGGTTCCTCGTGGCGCTGCCGGTCGGAGCTGTGGTCGGCGGCTACCTCGTGCGCCGGCTGCCGGTCGGCGTGATCACGGCCGTCGGCATGGTGCTGGCCGCCGGCGGCTTCCTCTGGATGGCCCAGTGGGGCGAGCACAGCCTCGACGGCTTCGCCTCCAACATCCCGCTCGTCCTCGGCGGACTCGGGTTCGGTCTCGCGCTCGCCCCGGTCAACGCGGCGATGCTCGCGACCACGACCCAGGACGCCCACGGCCTGGCGAGCGCGCTGGTCGTCGTCGCCCGGATGGTCGGCATGCTCGTCGGCATCTCGGTGCTCACGACCTGGGGCCTGCACCGGCTGCACGTGGAGCACGTCAACGACCCCGATCTCGGCCTGACCGACCTCGCGATCGTGCAGGAGCACTCCGTCTTCACCGGTGCGGCGGCCGCGGCACTTCTGGCCGGCGCGCTCGCGCTCGTGCTGCTCCGCAAGGCGCCTACTCGCGGGCTGGACACCTCCGAGGTCCTGCGCACCGGCGGCTAGATAGCATCCGGGCGTGGCCAACTTCGACGACCTGCTCGCTGCCAACCGCGACTTCGCGGCCGACTTCGACCTGTCCGGCTTCGACGGCATCGCCCACGCCGGCGTCGCCATCGTCACCTGCATGGACTCGCGGATCGACCCGCTGCGCACCGTCGGGCTCAAGCCCGGCGACGCCAAGATCCTGCGCAACCCCGGCGGTCGCGTCGACGACCTCACGCTCGACGCCCTGGTCATCTCGGTGCACATGCTCAACGTCGACCGGATCATGGTGGTCCCGCACACCCGCTGTGCCGTGGCGAGCAACAGCGAGTCGGCGCTGCGCCAGCGGCTCGACGGTGCGACCGGCCAGGACACCTCCTGGCTGACCCTGCCGGTCACGGACGGCCAGGAGGCCGCCCTCCAGGCCGACGTCAAGCGCGTGCGTGCCCACCCGCTCATCCCCGACACCGTCCAGGTCGGCGGGTTCATCTACAACGTCGACACCGGGCTGCTCACGCAGGAGGTGTGACCCGGGCGGGGCGCCCGAGAGCCCGGGGTCAGGCGTCAGGCGTCGAGCGACTCCATGTCGACCTCGTAGGCACCCTGCACGATGAACTCCTTGCGCGGCGCCACGTCGGAGCCCATCAGGAGCTCGAAGACCTGGGCGGCCTCCTCGACGTCGGAGACCGTCAGCTTGCGCAGGGTGCGGTGGCGCGGGTCCATGGTGGTCTCGGCCAGCTGGTCGGCGTCCATCTCGCCGAGGCCCTTGTAGCGCTGCACCGGGTCCTTCCAGCGGACGTTCTTCTTCTTCAGCTCCGCGAGCTTCCGCTGGAGCTCGTCGTCGGAGTAGGTGTAGACGTACTTGTCCTGGCCCTTGCGCGGGTTGGAGATCTCGATGCGGTGCAGCGGTGGGACGGCGGAGAACACCCGCCCCTCGCGGACCAGGTCGGGCATGTACTTGAAGAACAGCGTCGCGAGCAGGCAGCGGATGTGCGCGCCGTCAGAGTCGGCGTCCGCCATGAAGATGATGCGGCCGTAGCGCGCCGCCTCGAGGTCGAAGGTGCGCCCGGACCCCGCGCCGACGACCTGGATGATCGAGGCGCACTCGGCGTTCTTCAGCATGTCGCCGACCGAGGCCTTCTGGACGTTCAGGATCTTCCCGCGGATCGGCAGCAGCGCCTGGAACTCCGAGTTGCGCGCCAGCTTGGCCGTGCCGAGCGCCGAGTCGCCCTCGACGATGAAGAGCTCCGTGCGCTCGGCGTCGGAGGCCCGGCAGTCGGCGAGCTTCGCCGGCAGCGTCGAGGACTCTAGAGCGTTCTTCCGCCGCTGCGTCTCCTTGTGCTGGCGGGCCGCGATGCGGGTCTTCGCCGCCCCGGCCACCTTCTCCATCAGGAGCTTGGCCTGGGCCTTCTCGGCGCGCTTGGTGGAGGTGAGGAAGTCCTTGAGCTGGGCGGCAACGACCTTCCGCACTGACGCTCGTACGGCGGGCGTCCCGAGGATCTCCTTGGTCTGGCCCTCGAACTGGGGCTCTGCCAGGCGCACCGTGACGACGGCCGTCATGCCCTCGAGGATGTCGTCCTTCACCACGTCGTCGTCGTTGACCTTGAGCGCCTTGGACGCGCGCATCGCGTCGTTGAAGGTCTTGGTCAGCGCCGCCTCGAAGCCGGCGACGTGAGTGCCGCCCTTGGGCGTCGCGATCACGTTGACGAAGGAGCGCAGCTCGGTCTCGTAGCCGGTGTCCCACCGCGCGGCGATGTCGACGGTCAGCTCGCGCTCGACGTCCTGGGGGGTCATGTGCCCGTGGTCGTCGAGCATCGGGACCGTCTCGGTGAAGGTGTCGGTGCCGGTGATCCGGACCACGTCGGTGACCGGCTCGCCGTGGCTGAGCGCCTCGGCAAACTCCGAGATGCCGCCGTCGTGGCGGATCTTCTCCTCGACGAGCTCCGGCCCGCGCAGGTCGCGCACGACCAGCTCGAGGCCCGGCACGATGTAGGCGGTCTGGCGCGCGCGCCCCACGAGACCCTCGATCTCGAACCGCGCGTCCTTGGTGAAGATCTGCCGGTCGGGCCAGAAGCGGATGCGGGTGCCCGAGCGGTCCTTCCCGACGCGCTTGCCCTTGCGGGTCAGTCCCGACCTGGGCTCGAAGGCCGCCTTCGGTCCCTCGCCGGTGAAGACGCCGGGGATCCCGCGCTGGAAGGAGAGGCCCTGCTGCGAGGGCGAGCGGTCCACGTCGATGTCCATCCGGCTCGACAGCGCGTTGACCACCGACAGGCCGACACCGTGCAGGCCACCGGAGGCGTTGTAGGAGCCGCCACCGAACTTGCCGCCGGCGTGGAGCTTGGTCGCGACAACCTCGACTCCGGGGAGCCCGGTCTTCGGCTCCTTGTCGGTCGGGATGCCGCGGCCGTCGTCGTACACCTCGACGGAGTCGTCGGGGTGGAGCGTCACCTCGACCCGGCGGGCGTGCCCACCGAGGGCCTCGTCGACGCCGTTGTCGATGATCTCCCACAGGCAGTGCATGAGGCCCCGGGTGTCCGTGGACCCGATGTACATGCCCGGGCGCTTCCGCACGGCCTCCAGCCCCTCGAGGACGAGCAGGTGAGCGGCGTTGTAGGTCTTGTCGGTGATGGCGGTGCTCCTGGTGGAAACCTGGGTTGGAACGGGGTCTTCCTGGGTACGAATCTACCTGCGACACGCCGAGGTTCGGTGCAGGGACACGGACCGGGGCGGGGCCACGATGGGCCAACAGCCGCCAATGCATAACAAGGATGTTTCGGGGTTTGAAAATCCCGATCAGCGCAGGACCCGATGTGATGGGATGGACGTGCCGTGGACCACAGGAGAGCGGGAATCTTGGCACCGCTCGCTACGTTGATCCCGGTACCGACCGAAGAAAGAGGCACAACATGAGCACTGCTGTTGCCCCCAGCGCACCCTTGACCGCCGAAGATCGTTGCGACCGTTGTGGTGCCCAGGCCTACCTTCGTGTCGAGCTCGCCACGGGCGGCGAGCTCCTGTTCTGCGCGCACCACGCCCGCGAGCACGGCGACAAGCTCAAGGAGGTCGCGGTGACCGTCCAGGACGAGACGCACAAGCTGGGCAGCACGCCCGCCGTCGCCGCGGACGACGAGCGCTGACCGGCCCGACCGACTTCGTCGAAGGCCCCGGACACTGGTCCGGGGCCTTCGCCCTTTTCGCTGGACGTCCCCAGGAGGGGCACTGATGGGTGTGGTGCTGGCGCTCGGCGCCGCCGTCGCCTACGGGCTGTCGGACTTCGTCGGCGGGCTCGCCAGCCGGCGTACGACGCCCTGGCCGGTGGCCTTCCTCGCCGCGCTCGGCGGCCTGGTCGGCGCCACGGTCGTCGCGCTCGTCCGCGGCGGCGACCCGGCCGGGGCGGACCTCGCCTGGGGCGCGGCAGCCGGGCTCGGCAGCGGCGCCGGCAGCGTCTTCCTCTATCGGGGCCTGGCCACCGGGCGGATGGGCGTGGTCGCCCCGGTCTCCGCGGTCGGCGCGGCCGTGCTTCCCGTGGTGGTGGGCCTGGCGACCGGCGAGCGGCCCTCGACGCTGACCCTGGTCGGCATCGTCGCGGCGCTGCCCGGCATCTGGCTGGTGGCCCGGATGCCCGAGGCCGACCCCGCCGCGCAGCCGGAGCACACCGGCTTCGTCGACGGCGTGCTCGCCGGCCTGGGCTTCGGACTGCTCTTCGTGGCGCTCGGCCAGGTGCCCGAGGACGCCGGGTTCTGG
Organism: Nocardioides candidus; assembly: GCF_041321175.1. Taxonomy (NCBI): domain Bacteria; kingdom Bacillati; phylum Actinomycetota; class Actinomycetes; order Propionibacteriales; family Nocardioidaceae; genus Nocardioides; species Nocardioides candidus. Next base: position 491,118 of record NZ_JBGGWC010000003.1, read on the forward strand.
CCGTTGGCGCTCGCCCAGGGCGCCTCGCTGGTCGCCATCTGCCTCATCGCGGCCGTGCTGCGGGAGTCCTGGGTGCCGACGGCTGTGTCGGAGCTGTCGGGCGCGGTCGCCGGCCTGATCGCGACCGCCGCGGTGCTGATGTTCCTGCTCGCGACCCAGTCCGGGCTGCTCACCGTCGCGGCGGTGCTCACCTCGCTCTACCCCGCATTCACCATCCTGCTGGCGGCAGTCGTCCTCCGCGAGCACATCTACCGCGGGCAGGGCGCCGGCCTCGTCCTCTGCGGTGCCGCCGTCGCCCTGGTGGCCGCCGGCTGACTCCCGACGAGCCCGGGTCTAGCGTGGCCCCATGGCAGACACGACGGCACCGACCGCCGCTTCGATCGTGGGTGAGGTGCACGCCGGCACCATGACGGCGCGTCAGGCGACCGAGGCGGCGCTCGATCGGGTGGCGCGCTCGCAGAAGGTCACGAATGCCTGGCAGGTGGTGCGCGGGGAGGCGGCGCTCCGAGAGGCCGACGCGGTCGACCAGCGCTCGGACCGCTTCGCGCTGCCGCTCGCCGGGGTGCCCGTCGCCATCAAGGACAACATGCCGGTGGCCGGCGAGCCGATGCGCGACGGGTCCGCCGGTTCCGACCCCACGCCGCAGCCGCGCAACCACGAGATCGTCAAGCGGCTCCGGGCCGCGGGAGCGGTCGTCGTCGGCATCACGCGGGTGCCCGAGCTGTGCATCTGGGGCGCGACCGACTCCGTCTTCGGCATCACCCGGAACCCCTGGGACACCGCGATCACGCCCGGCGGCTCCTCCGGTGGCAGCGCGGCGGCGGTCGCCTCCGGCGCCGTCCCCATCGCCCACGGCAACGACGGCATGGGCTCCATCCGGATCCCGGCGGCCTGCTGCGGGCTGGTCGGGCTCAAGCCCGGCTACGGCGTCGTGCCCTCCGACCTCGGCAACGGCTCCTGGCACGGGATGGCCGAGAACGGACCGCTCGCCACGACGGTCGCCGACGCCGCGCTGATGCTCTCCGTGCTGGCCGGCGAGCCGTCGTACACCTCGATCGGCGAGCCGGGCACCCTGCGCCTGGCGCTGTCGACCCGCGCGCCGGGCGCCGGCATCCCGGTGTCGAAGGAGTGGGTGGGGGCTGCCCGGCGTACGGCGGAGGCCCTGCGCGCTGCCGGCCATCGGCTCACCGAGCGCACGCCGCGCTACCCCGCGACCCTGATGACCACCACCGCGATGGCGCTGTGGACCACCGGCGCCGCTCTCGACGCCGACCTGCTCGCCGATCCGACGAGGATCGAGAAGCGCAACACCCGCCACGTCGGCATCGGGCGCCAGCTGGCGAAGCGCGGGCACCCGAAGCCGGGCCCGCGCGAGGAGTGGCGCTCGCGGGCGGAGGACTTCTTCACCGACACCGACGTGCTCATCACCCCGACGCTGGCGCAGTCGCCGATCAAGGCGAGGTACTGGTCGAAGGGCGGATGGCTGGCCACCCTCCAGTCCAACGCGCGCTACGCGCCCTTCGCCGCGCCCTGGAACATGGCCGGCTGGCCCGCCATGTCCGTGCCGGCCGGTCTCGACTCCCGGGGCCGTCCCCTCGGCGTCCAGCTCGTCGGCCGCCCCGGCTCGGAGGCCACCCTGCTCGCACTCGCCGCCCAGGTCGAGCAGCTGCAGCCCTGGCCGCGCACAGCCCCCTAGCCCTTCCCGCTGGGCGCGGCAACCGATCGGCAGCCTCGTGCGTCAACCACGTGATGGTGACGACAACACTCCGCCGATCCTCGACGCTGGTCGTCGCGGCGCTGCTCGCCGCCGCGTGCGCTGGCCCGCGGCCGACCCCGGCGCGCGCTCCCGATCCCGCACCGTCCGCGGCCAGCGTCGCGAGCGACCCCGCCCCGCGCGCGGCGGTCCCGGTGTCGGCGAGCTCCGACCTCCTGTTCGTCGGCGACACGTTCTGGGGGCGCTTCGTCGAGCAGGAGGCGCGCCGGAGCGGCCTCGGCGCGCGCTACCCCTTCAGCGGGCTGCGCGGCTTCGAACGCGACCACTACGACGCGTGGATCGGCAACCTGGAGTGCCCCGTCGTCGCCGGGCTGCACCTGCCGGCGGCTGAGCAGGACCGCCTGCTCAGCTTCAACTGCGATCCCGGCTTCCTCGACGAGGCCGCCCGGTGGTTCACCGCCTTCTCCCTGGGCAACAACCACACCGGCAACCAGGGCCGCGACGGCCTGGCCGAGACCCGCCACCACCTCGACGAGCACGGCATCCAGCACTTCGGTGACCCGGACCCCCGCCGCCTGGACCACGTCTGCAACGTCGTCACCGTGCCCGTCCGGGTCACCGTCGACGACGGTTCGACCACATCGGGCGGCCTGCCCCTCGCGCTCTGCGGCTTCGACGGCGTGTTCCGGATCCCGTCGGAGGCCGCGGTCGACGAGCTCGCGACCTACGCCGAGCTGCTGCCCACCGTCGCCATGCCGCACAACGGGCTGGAGTACACCAGCACGCCCGACAGCATCAAGGTCTCCTTCGACCGCAGCCTGATCGACCACGGCGCCGACCTGGTCGTCGGCGGCCATCCGCACTGGATCCAGCCCGCCGAGGTCTGGCACGGCCGGCTGATCGCCTACTCCCTGGGCAACTTCATCTTCGACCAACGCTTCGACGCGGAGGTCACCCGCTCCGCCGCGCTCCAGGTGAGCCTGAGCACCGACGACGAGGACCTCGCGCGCTGGCTCGCTCTCGGCGCACTCTGCCGCGCTCGCCAGGGCGACTGCCTCCGGCAGGTCCGGCAGGCCGGGCTGCCCAAGCCCCGGCTCGACTACCGCTACAGCATCGTCGGGACGACCAGCGCCGACGGCGTCACCCGACCGGCCGACGCCGCGCAGACCCGCGCGATCGAGCAGCGCCTGGACTGGCCGACCGTCGCGGAGCGACTCGACCGGCCGTAACCGGACGGGAGCAGTCGGTCTGCCCAGCCTCCTGGGCCGCCTCCCGAGTCACATCGGACCCACGGGCACCAGTCCTCCCGTCCCAGTACGGCCTGCATGATCGGCACGGCGACGGGTGACACCCCTGAGGTCCACGGAGCAGTTTTCGTCGATCTCCGGACATCGTCTCGGGCGAGTTTTATCGTCGCACCATGTCTCAGCAGCAGGTGGCACCAGCAGGCTGGTACCCGCACCCCTCGATGGTCGGCACCCAGCGCTACTGGGACGGCTCGAGGTGGACCGACCACATCGCGCCCATGCCGATGCTCGCACCCATGCCGATGGTTCGCGCCCAAGGCATGGGCGACGGCGTTCTGGTGGTCGGCTACATCACGGCCATCTTCATCCCGGTCGTGGGCTTCATCATCGGGATCGTCGCGATGTCCAAGGGCCGCGGGGGCCACGGCGCGGCGATGCTGGTGATCTCGATCGTCGCATTCATGTTCTGGCTCAACGCGCTGACACCCGACACGACCTACAGCACGTACAACGGTTACTGATCTTCTCGCCGTCCGCAGACTCCATCTGCGACGCGCTCGGGCGATCAATCAGTCCAGGTAGTCGCGCAGGACCTGCGACCGGCTCGGGTGGCGCAGCTTCGACATCGTCTTGGACTCGATCTGGCGGATCCGCTCGCGGGTCACGCCGTAGACCTTGCCGATCTCGTCGAGGGTCTTGGGCTGGCCGTCAGTGAGGCCGAACCGCATCGAGACCACGCCCGCCTCACGCTCGGAGAGCGTGTCGAGCACGGCGTGCAGCTGCTCCTGGAGCAGCGTGAACGAGACCGCGTCGGCCGGGACGATCGCCTCGGAGTCCTCGATCAGGTCGCCGAACTCCGAGTCGCCGTCCTCACCCAGCGGGGTGTGGAGCGAGATCGGCTCACGGCCGTACTTCTGGACCTCGACGACCTTCTCGGGCGTCATGTCGAGCTCCTTGGCGAGCTCCTCCGGGGTGGGCTCGCGGCCCAGGTCCTGGAGCATCTGGCGCTGCACGCGGGCCAGCTTGTTGATGACCTCGACCATGTGCACCGGGATGCGGATGGTGCGGGCCTGGTCGGCCATGGCGCGGGTGATCGCCTGCCGGATCCACCACGTGGCGTAGGTCGAGAACTTGTAGCCCTTGGTGTAGTCGAACTTCTCGACCGCACGGATCAGGCCGAGGTTGCCCTCCTGGATCAGGTCCAGGAAGAGCATTCCGCGACCGGTGTAGCGCTTGGCCAGCGAGACGACGAGACGCAGGTTGGCCTCGAGCAGGTGGTTCTTGGCGCGGCGGCCGTCCTCAGCGATCCACTCGAGCTCCTCCTGGAGCTTCGGGGAGAGCTTGGTGCCGCGGGCGAGCTTCTCGTCGGAGAAGAGGCCGGCCTCGATCCGCTTGGCGAGGGAGACCTCCATCTCGGCGTTGAGGAGCGGCACCTTGCCGATCTGCTTGAGGTAGTCCTTCACCGGGTCGGCCGTCGCTCCGGCGACCATGACCTGCTGGGCGGGCTCGTCGGTGTCGTCGGCGGTGGAGACCACGAACGACGAGGTGGCGCTGGCCTCTTCCTCGTCCGCCTTGATGGTCGGGTCGGCGGCGACGTCCTTCTCGAACTGGTCGTCGGGGATGTCGGGGAGGACCTTCTTGCCGTCGGGACCGACGGCGGGGACCTCGGCTGCAGCGGGAGAGGCCGCGCCGGCCTTCGCAGCGGCCTTCTTCGCCGGTGCCGCCTTCTTGGCCGGAGCAGCCTTCGCGGGAGCAGCCTTCGCCGCGGGCTCCGCGGCGGCCTTCTTGGCCGGAGCGGCCTTCTTGGCGGTGCTCGCGGTGGCGGTCTTGCGCGTGCTCGTCGCCGCGGCGGTGCGGCCCGCGGCGGGCACGGCGACGTGGATGCCGAGACCGGCCAGGTGGCCCAGGAACGACTTCAGGTGGGGCGCGGCGACCTCGGCGGCCGCGCAGGCCTGACGGACGTCCTCCGGACTGACGCTGCCCGTCGGGGCGGCTCGCTCGATCAGAGCGACGATGGACGGATGCGCGAGCACCTCAGCAGGGACCTTGCGTGCGTTCGACGACACGAACACCTCTCGAATACAGCGGAGACCAGCAGTAGGGCGCGGCCCAGCCCGGAGGCGTCAAGACCGCAGGTCACATTCTGCCACGCAGGGCGAAGCCGACCGAACCCAGCCCGGAGGTACGGGGATCCGCCACGAGATGGCACCGCCCCGGGTACGGTCTGCAGCCTCGGGCCTTTACTTTCCGCCCGAGGAGGCTGTCCATGCGCAGGTCGCCCACATCCGCCGCCGTGGTCGCCGTCCTCGTGCTGACCGGCGCGGGCCTGGCGACCCTCCCGGCGACCGCCTCCGGCGCGTCCGCGGGCGGCGCCGGCCGTGCCGACGACCGCGTGGCCGCTCCGCGCAACGCGGTCATGAGCGTGAGCACCGACGGCGGTCTGGGCGAGTACGACAGCGGCGGCGTCGGGGTGAGCGTGACGGCGCGCAACGAGGCGTCGATCTCGTCCGACGGTCGCTTCGTCGCCTTCGAGTCGACGGCCGAGACGCTCGTGCCCGGCGACGCGAACGGGCGGGCGTCGGTGTTCGTCCGCGACCGCGACACCGACCACGACAACATCCTCGACGAGGCCGGCCAGGTCACCACGGTCCTGGTGAGCGTCGGCACCGACGGGCGGCAGGAACACGGCGCCCGCAGCGTCGCGCCCTCGATCTCCGCCGACGGCCGCTACGTCGCCTTCGAGAGCACCGAGGCGCTTGCCCCCGAGGACACCAACGGCGCCTACGACGTCTACGTGCGCGACCGGGACACCGACCACGACGGGATCTACGACGAGCCCGACGCGGTCGCCACGACCCGGATGAGCACGGGGACCGGCGGCCAGCAGGGCGACAACGCGAGCCTCGAGCCGAGCATCTCCCCCAACGGCCGCTACGTGGTCTTCAGCTCGATCGCGACCACCCTGTCGCCGCTCGACCCGGACAACGGCCAGGACATCTACCTGCGCGACCGCGACGTGGACCACGACGGGATCTACGACGAGCCCGGCGCCGTCCGCACCACCCTGATGTCACTGCTGGCGAACGGCACCCACCAGCAGAGCACCAGCGAGATGCCGAGCATCAGCGCGAACGGTCGCTACGTCGTCTGGAACACCCTCAGCCAGGCGTTCGACCCGACCGACACCAACCACGCGATGGACATCTACGTGCGCGACCGCGACGCCGACCACGACGGCCGCTGGGACGAGACGACCCAGCCGGGCGCCGTGACGACCCGGCGCCTCACCCGCGGCCTCGCCGGGGCGGTCCCCGACCAGGAGAGCCAGGAGGCCTCGATCACGCCGAGCGGCCGGTTCGTCACCTTCTCGTCGCAGGCCTCCAACCTGGTGGCCAACGACACCAACGGCGTGCGCGACGTCTTCGTGATCGACCGCGACACCGACCGGGACGGCGTCCTCGACGAGGGCGGAGCCACCCGCACCACCCGGATCAGCGTCGGCGGCAACGGACGTCAGGCCGACGACAAGAGCAACGGACCGTCGATCTCCTCCGACGGCCGGATCATCGTCTTCGAGTCCTACGCGTCGACGATCGCCCCGCAGTCCGGCCTGTCCGGGATCTACCTGCGCGACCGCGACACCGACGGTGACGGGATCTTCGACGAGCGCGGCGCGGTCGGGACCGCGACCCTCAGCCTCAGCCTCACCAACGGGCCGGCCGACGGGTCCAGCTTCGCGCCGGTCATCTCGGCCAACCGCCGCTGGGTCGCGTTCAGCTCGCTCGCCGAGAACCTCGTCGCACGGCGGTTCGACAACCACCACGGCGACGTGTTCGTGCGCGGCCGTCTGGGTTAGCCGTACGGCGACGGCACGTCGGACACGCCGGGGATGCTCACCCCACCGCGGCGCAGCAGCGCCTTCTCCGAGCGCTGGACGACCTTGTAGAACTCCGCGCTGCGCCCACGAAGCAGCGGCGTCCGGGCGAGCACCGGCACCGGCCCGTGGGCGAGCCGGCTCGCCCGGGCCACGGCCTGCCACCGCGCCTCGTCGAGGACGCTCCACGTGATGCCGTAGTGCTCCCGCACCACCGATGGCAGGCTGCCCTGCACCACCGTGCGCAACGCCGGGGAGCTCAGGGGCCGCAGCGGCAGGTGGTAGCCCGACGTGCCGGCGATGTTGCGGCCGATCAGGCGCGCCTCCTCGACCAGGTGCGGCTCGTCGGAGTGCAGCCAGGCGTCGAACGCGGTCCGGAAGTCGTCGTACGACGTCGGGGCGGCCGAGCGCGGCATGCCGAAGAGCTCCGCCCAGGACACGAAGCCCTGGAAGAGGTCCTCGCGCTGGTCGCCGGTCAGCCGGCCGACCAGGGCGTCGTACATGAACTCCACGGAGTCCAGCGAGAAGGCCGCGGTCCACCACATCAGGGCGGGGTCGGCGGCGTCGTAGGGCGCTCCCGCGGGGTGGGCGGGACCACCGTCGACCGCCATCGTGCCGCGGACCGTCTCGTGCCGCTTCGCGCTGAAGGCCAGGGCGCGGTCGGCCTCCTCCCGGCTGCCGAGGAACACAGCCTCCATGAGCCGGGCGGTCAGCCCGAGGCGCGTGTAGGGCGAGGTCCGGTGGCTCGTGTGCTGGGCGGTGCCGACGAAGAGCCGCGGGTGCAGCGCGCCGATGACGAGCGCGCGCTGGCCCCAGGACAGCCCGACCGCTCGCTGCTGCAGGGCGCGGACCACCATCGACCGGCGCCCGAAGTAGCCGCCCACGTCAGCGTCCGGCGAGCGCCCGGAACCGCTTCACCTGTGCGGTGCGCTCGGCGAGCCGCTGGTCGTCCAGGCTGCGCGCGGGAGCGTCCTGGAGCAGCGCCTTTGTCGCGGACACGGCGCCGTGCGGGTGCGCGGTGAGCGCCTCGACCATCGCGGCCAGTGCACCGTCGAGCTCGGCGGCGGGCGCCACCACCTGGGCGAGTCCGATCTCGCCCGCCTCGGCGCCGGAGACGACCCGCGCGGACGCGCAGATCTCCAGGGCACGGGCGTAGCCGACGGCGGCGACGAGTGGCTTGGTGCCGACCAGGTCGGGCACCAGGCCGAGCGCGGGCTCCTTCATGCAGAAGCGGGCGTCGTCGGCCACGATCCGCAGGTCGCAGCACAGCGCCAGCTGGAAGCCGGCGCCGATCGCGTGTCCCTCGACGACCGCGACGGTGATGAACCGCGGGTCCGACAGGAGCGCGAACGGCTCCTGGTAGATGGCGATCTGGTCGATGATCTCCTGGTCACTGCTCGCGAGGGTGGCGATGAAGTTGCCCTCCTCCTCGGCCTGCGCCGGGTCGAGGAGGGACAGGTCGAGGCCCGCGGAGAAGGTGCCGCCGGCACCACGCACGACCACGACCCGCACGTCGTCGCCGAGCTCGCGGAGGATGCGGGCCATGCCGGCCCACAACCGCGGCACCTGCGCGTTGCGGACCGCGGGCCGGTCGAGCGTGATCGTGGCGACCACGCCGTCGACGGAGAGACGCAGCCCGGCGTGCGCCAGCTCGTCGGCCGTCATGGTCGCTATGGTGCTCATGCAGGGTCCTTCTCGAGGATGAAGAAGTAGGGCTGCGGGTCGATCCGCAGGTCCATCACCCCGAGCAGCATGGTCTCGTCGACCCGGCGGAAGACGTCGATGATCGGCAGGTGGTCGTAGACCATCGCGGCGGTGACGACGCCACGGTGCTCGACCGCCCGCAGCCGGGCACGCGGCTTGCGGGTGCGGACCGCCGGCTTCAGCGCGGCGAGCAGCGCCCGCGAGCGGTCGACGAGGGCGGCCGGCGCCTTCCCGACCAGCCCGAGCGGCACCTTGCGCGGGTCGACGGCGAAGATCTCGCCCTTCGGCGTCGAGAACAGCAGCGGGTGGACGGCATCGACGGAGTCGAACTGCTTGCCGTACCAGCCCGACGGCACGAGCAGCCCGTCCATCGCGTGCCCGGTCGCGAGCTCCCGGCCGTGGTAGCGACCGGTGATCTCCTCGGGGCGCACGGCCGGCAGGTCGTCGTACAGCGCCAGGGCCTCGGCCGTGGTGCACGCCGGTTCCAGGGCCGCGAGCCGTTCGGCAGCGGTGGGGGTGGTCCTCGTCCTGGGCATCAGCATTCCTCTCAGGCCGAGGCGGGCAGGCGCAGCGCGCCCGGCGCGGACTCGGGCACCGCCGGTGCGTGCGGCATGACGGGGGCGACCCGCTGGTACGACGAGCCCAGGGCGGGTCGGGTGTCGGCCTCCCCCTTGTTGGGCCAGAAGGCCATCGCCCGCTCCGCCTGGGCGGTGATCGTGAGCGACGGGTTGACCCCGAGGTTGGCGGTGATCGCGCTGCCGTCGGCGATGTGGAGCCCCGGGTAGCCGTAGACGCGCTGGTAGGGGTCGATCACGCCGGTGTCCTTCGAGTCGCCGATCGTGCACCCGCCGATGTAGTGGGCGGTCGCCGGGATGTTGAAGATGTCGGTCGCGATGTTGCCGGTGTCGGCATCGGCGTGGCCGGCGTACTGCCGGGCGATCTCGTGCGCCATCGGGATCCAGTCGGGGTTGGGCTCACCGCTCCCCTGCTTCGTCTTGAGAAGCCCGCCCTTGCGGTAGGACGTCAGCGAGTTGTCGAGCGACTGCATGACCAGGAGGATCACCGACCGCTCCGAGGCCCGACGCAGGTTGAGCGAGCGCAGGAACAGCAGCGGGTGCAGCACGATCCCGAGCAGGAACCGCAGGAAGCGGAACGCCCCGCCGTCGACCATCGGCACGGTCTGGGCGAAGAGCGAGTTGTGCCCCTTCCCGTAGGTGCAGACCTCGACGTGCGTCTGCGGCTCCGGGTGGATCGAGGAGGTGATCGCCACGCCCTGGGCGAAGTCGAAGCGCGACTGGCTCTGCACGCCGATGATCGCCTCGGAGTTGCTGCGGGTCAGCTCGCCGAGACGCGGCGAGAGCTCGGGCAGCACGCCGTCGTCCTTCAGCCGGTGGAGCAGCTTCTGGGTGCCGAGCGCGGCCGCCGCGAAGACCACCTGCTCGGCGGTGAACGTGCGTCGGCCCTTGCGCAGCTTGCCGTTGGACTTCTCCGTCTCGACCACGTAGCCGCCGTCGTCGCCCTTCCGGACCGATGTCACCGTGGTCAGCGGGTGCACCTGGGCACCCTTGCTCTCGGCGAGGTAGAGGTAGTTGGTCGTCGTGGTGTTCTTGGCGTTGTGCTTGCAGCCGGTGAAGCACTCCGAGCAGTGGATGCAGCCCGCGCGGCTCGGTCCGGCGCCACCGAAGTAGGGGTCGGGCACCTCCTCGCCCTCGCGGCCCTCGTTGAAGAACACCCCGACCTGGGTCCTGTGGAAGGTGTCCGCGACACCTCGGTCCCGGGCGACCTGGAGGAGCAGCTCGTCCTTCGGGCCGGTGCGCGGGTTCTCGACGACGCCGAGCATCCGCTTCGCCTGGTCGTAGTACGGCGCCAGCTCGTCCTGCCAGTCGGTGATGTGGGACCACGCGCGGTCCTGGTAGAAGTCGGGCAGCGGCTCGTAGAGCGTGTTGCCGTAGATCAGCGAGCCGCCGCCGACACCGGCACCGCTGAAGACCAGGCACTTGCCGAGCGAGCTGATCCGCTGCGGGCCGGTCAGGCCCAGGCGCGGCGCCCAGATCGACTTCCGGATGTTCCAGTTGGTCTTGGGCAGGTTGTCCGCGTCCCAGCGCCGGCCGGACTCGAGCACGCCGACCTTGTAGCCCTTCTCCGTCAGCCGCAGCGCGGTCACGCTGCCGCCGAAGCCGGATCCGACGACGATCACGTCGTAGTCGTACTTGCTCATCAGACATCCACCTTCTCGGCAGCTCTGGCGGCCACCTGGTAGTCGGCCGGGTCGAACCTCGCCTGCTTCTTGTACTGCCGGCCGAGCGTCGGCCAGTTGGTCGTGATGCGCCCGTTGGCGTTGCGGTACCACGACGAGCACCGGCTCCAGACGCTCCCGGACAGCTGCTCCTGGATGCGCTCGTCGTAGTCCTGCTCGACCTCGGGCCGCACGGAGAGCGGGCGCCCCGTGGCCGCCACGTGCTCGACGTAGTCGCCGAGATAGCTCGCCTGGGCCTCGAGGAAGTAGATGATCGAGCCGCCACCGGTGTTGGTGTTGGGGCCGTACATGATGAGCAGGTTCGGGAAGTGCGGGACGGTCATGCCGTAGTAGGCCCGCGCCCCGTCCCGCCAGTCGTCGTGGAGGTCGCGCCCGTCGCCGCCCTTGATCGACATCGGTGCGAGGAACTCCGTCGCCTTGAAGCCGGTGCCCCAGATGAGGACGTCGGCCTCGTGCTCGACGCCGTCGGCCGTACGGACCCCGGTCGGGGTGATCTCGCTGATCGCGTCGGTCACCAGGTCGACGTTGGGCTGCGCGAGCGCCGGCACGTAGTCGCTGGAGAAGAGGATCCGCTTGCAGCCGATCTGGTAGCTGGGCCAGATCTTCTCGAACAGCCCCGGCTTGTCCTTCGCCTGCTTGCGCATGTGCCGCTTCGACATCGCCTGGATCGCCGAGGAGAGGGTCTTGGAGTAGACCCACGCGACGCTGAGACCCTCGGTGACGCCGTACCACGCGGCCCGCTCGGCGAGCAGGGTCAGCGGCACCTTCTCGAAGACCGTGTGGTGGTGCTTCGAGAACTCCCGGTCGAACCGCGGCACGAGGTACGGCGGCGTGCGCTGGAAGACGGTCATCCGGTCGACCTCAGGCTGGATGGCCGGCACGAACTGGATGGCGCTGGCCCCGGTCCCGATGACGGCGACCCGCTTGCCCGCGAGGTCGACGTCATGGTCCCACAGCGCCGAGTGGAAGGCCGGTCCCGCGAACGTCTCCGCACCCGGGATGTCCGGGTAGGACGGCCGCGACAGCTGGCCGACGGCCGAGACGAGCACGTCGACCTCGAGCGGGTCTCCCCCGCTCACCTGCACGGTCCATCGGCCCGTGTCGTCGTCGTAGCTCGCGCCCGTGACCTCCGTGCCGAACCTGATGTGGCGCAGGACGTCGTACTTCTTCGCGACGTGACGGATGTAGTCGAGGATCACCGGCTGCCGCGAGAAGCGGTGCGGCCACACCGGGAACGGCTCGAAGGAATAGGAGTAGAACGGCGACGGCACGTCGCAGGCGGCACCGGGGTAGGTGTTCTCCCGCCACGTGCCGCCGATGTCGTCGGCCTTCTCCAGGACGACGATGTCGTCGAAGCCGCGCTTCTTCAGCTCGATCACGGCGGCGAGGCCGCCGAAGCCGGTGCCGATGACGGCGACAGAGGGTTTCTTCATGGTGTGGGGGCCTCTCAGCGGGCGTGGAGCCACTTGATCATGCGCGGCAGGAGGCGCACGACCCACGGCTTGCGGCCGAAGGTCAGCAGGTTCATCGGCGGCGCGTAGCGCTGCGTCGCGATCGCGCGCGGGCGGGTGAACTCGCGCAGCCCCTCCGGCCCGTGGATGCGGCCGAAGCCGCTCTCCCCCTTGCCGCCGAGCGGCAGCGTCGCCATGCCGGCGAAGCCGAGCACCGAGTTGACCGAGACCTGGCTGGTGTCGAGGTGGTCGACGATCTCGTCGGCGTGGTCCTTGGAGAAGACGGCACCGGCCAGGCCGTAGGGGGTGTCGTTGGCGAGCTTGACGGCCTCGTCGAGGGACTCGACCGTCGTGACGGTCAGGGTCGGGCCGAAGGTCTCCTCCTGGATCGCGGAGGACGTGTGCGGCGGGTCGAGGATGACGACCGGCTCGATGTAGCGCTCGCCCACGCTGGCCACGCCGCCGACGACGGCCTTGCCGCCGCCCGCGATCGCGTCCTCGACGTGGCGGCGCACGATCGCGATCTGGCTGGGCATCGTCATCGGTCCGTAGGAGGCCGAGCCGTCGGAGCCCGGCCGGACCTTCTCGACCTGCCGGGTCAGCTCGTCGAGGAACTCGTCGCGGACCGCGCGCTCCACGTAGACCCGCTCGATGCCCACGCAGGTCTGGCCGCTGTTGCCCATCGCGCCGAACGCGATCGCCTCGGCGGCCTTCGGGAGGTCGGCGTCGTGGGCCACGATCGCGGCGTCCTTGCCACCGAGCTCCATCACGACCGGCGTGAGCGACTCGGCGCAGGCCGCCATGACCTTGCGGCCGGTCGGACCGGAGCCGGTGAAGGCGAGCTTGTCGACGCCGGCCCGGCAGAGCGCGGCGCCGGTCTCGCCGAAGCCGGTCACCAGCGACAGCACCCCGTCGGGCGCGTCCGGGTTGGCGGCGGCGAACGCGTCGACGTACCACTGCGCGATCGCGGGGGTGTACTCGCTCGGCTTGAAGACCACGGTGTTGCCGGCGGCGAGCGCGGTCGCGATCGAGCCGTTGGGCGTGAAGATCGGGTAGTTCCAGGGGCCGATCACGCCGACCACGCCGAAGGGCACGTGCTCCAGACGGGCGGAGAAGTTCGAGAGCAGGAAGCCGGGCTTGCGCTTCTCCGACCTCAGCTCCTTGGCGGCGTGCTTGGCGTTCCAGGTGATGTGCTCCAGCGCGAGCATCAGCTCCAGCCGCGCATCGGTGAGCGGCTTGCCGTTCTCCCGGTGCATCAGGTCGACCAGGTCGGCACTGTGCTTGGCCATGTGGCGCTTCCAGCTGAGCAGCGCGGCCCGCCGGCCGTCGTACCCCTGGTCGCGCCACCAGACCGACGCCTCACGGGCGCGGGCGACGATCGCCTGCACCTGCTCGGGCGTGTGGATGTCGAACGTGGCGACGACCTCGTCGGTCGCCGGGTTGGTGCTGACCAGCTGCTCGGTCATCGGTGCTCCTTCTGGGTGGCGTCCTCGAGGACGAGGCGCGCGCAGGTGACGGGGTCGTCGGAGAACGGGAGGTGCCCGCAGCCCGGGAGGTCGACGTGGCGGGCGAACGGCAGCGCCCGGCGGGCCTGCGCGCTCTGCGTGCGGTGGACGAGGACGACGTCGCGCGTGCCCCACGCCACGGTCACCGGGATCTCGGGGAGGTGGCCGGGGTCGCCGTCGGCGGCGACGAAGTAGCGCCCGAAGTCGTTGCGGGCCGCGTGGAAAGCCGTCGCGCCGGCAAGTCCCGCGAGGTCGCCGCGAGCGGCCTCCGGGCTGACCCGGGTGGGGTGGCCGAACATGCTGCCGAGGGCGACCGCCCGACCGACCGGGTGCTCCACGACGCGGTCGAGGAGCGGTCCGCTGGTCACCGCGGCTACCCGGAGGACGCTGAGGAGGGACTGGGTCCAGCGCAGCCCGGGGGCGCGCCAGAAGCCGACGGGCGAGAAGGCGGTCACCGCCGACGCGACACCGCGGCGTCCGAGCTCGAGGCCGATGCCGCCGCCCATCGAGCTGCCGACGACGTGCGGACGCTCGATGCCGTTGTCGGCCAGCCAGCCGGTCAGCCAGTCGGCGTACCCCTGCGGACCGGGCCGGACGCCGTCGACCAGCGGCGAGGCGCCGAAGCCGGGCAGGTCGATCGCGACGACCTCGTGGCTCTCCGCGAGCCGGTCGAGGACGGGCTCGAAGACCTGCCAGCGGCTGCCGATGCCGTGCACGAGCACGATCGGTGCGCCGCTGCCGCGCCGCTCGTGGCTGATCATCGGACCACCTCCATGTCCAGCCCCAGCGAGTCGACGGCCAGGGCCGTGCAGTGACGCACGAACTCCTCGCGCGTGGTGTGGCGCTGCCCCTCGCTCCAGGCGAGGAACAGCGCGAAGATCGCCGCTGAGAAGCCGATCAGGGTCCATCGCCCCGCATCGGCCCGCAGCTCCTCGACGCGGTCGGGGAAGACCTCGGCGACGACGGCCAGCACGAACTCCGGCATCGCGGCCTGCGACCGCGGCCGCAGCGTGTCGTCGGCGGAGGACTCGCGGAAGAGGATCCGGCCGATCCGGGGATCGTCCTCGACCACGGCCACCGCGGTGTCGAAGGCGATCCTCATCGCGGCCGCGACGCCCTCGGTCGCCACCGCGGCGACGACGGCGGCGAGGATCGGCTCGCGGATCTGCGTGACCGTCTCGTCGTAGACGGCCTCGAGCAGGTCCTCGCGGGTCGCGAACAGGTCGTAGAAGTAGCGCGGCCCGACCGAGGCCTCCCGGCAGGCGGCCCGCATGGTCAGGGCCGAGACGCCCTGGGTGCCGACCAGCTCCATGCCCGCGGCGACGAGCCGCTGGCGACGGTCGGCCTCGCGCGCGTCGGGCGTCTGACCCTGCCAGAGCCGGCCCGACGACCCGGACGGGTCGTCCTCGGGGGTCGTCGTCGCGCTGGCCACGAACAGACCATAACAGGAATCATGCGATTCCCGGAAGCACCTGATTCCTCTTTTTGCCTTCGGGCTACAGGTCGCGCGCCAGCGCGAGGCCCGCCGCCCGGCCGGAGAAGATGCAGCCGCCGAGGAAGGTCCCCTCGAGCGCGTTGTAGCCGTGCACTCCCCCGCCGCCGAAACCGGCCACCTCGCCCGCGGCGTAGAGGCCCGGGACCGGCGCCCCGTCGGCACCCATCACCTGCGAGTCGAGGTTGGTCTCGAGCCCGCCCAGCGTCTTGCGCGACAAGATGTTGAGGCGTACGGCGATGAGCGGACCGTGCTCGGGGTCGAGGATCTTGTGCGGCTTGGCCACGCGGATCAGCTTGTCGGTCAGCGACTTGCGGGCGTTGTGGATCTGCATCACCTGGGCGTCCTTGGCGAAGGCGTTGTCGACCTGCCGGTCGCGCGCCTCGATCTGGCGCTCGAGGTGGGCCGGGTCGAGCCGCGGCCCGCGGGCGATGGCGTTCATGCCCTCCACCAGGTCGGCCAGGCTGTCGGCGACCACGAAGTCCTCACCGTGCTGCTTGAACGCCTCGACCGGGCCGGGCGCACCCTTGGCGACGCGCGACCTCAGGAGGAACTTGAGGTCCTTGCCGGTGATGTCGGGGTTCTGCTCGGAGCCCGACAGGGCGAACTCCTTCTCGATGATCGACTGGGTCAGCACGAACCACGAGTAGTCGTGCCCGGTCGCGAGGATCTGCTTCATCGACCCGATCGAGTCGGCGCCGGGCACACCCGCCATCCCCGTGAGCCGGTCGCCGTTGGCGTCGAACCACATCGACGACGGGCCCGGCAGGATCCGGATCGCGTGGTCGGGCCAGACCGGGTCCCAGTTGTGGATGCCTTCGACGTAGGCCCACATCCGGTCGCGGTTGATGATCCGGCCCCCGGCCTCCTCGGTGATCGCGAGCATCCGGCCGTCGACGTGCGCGGGCACGCCGCAGATCATGTGCTCGGGCGCCGGGCCGACCCGCTCGATCGGCCAGTTCTTGCGCATCAGGTCGCGGTTGTGACCGATGCCGCCCGAGGAGACCACCACCGCCGAAGCGTGGTGCTCGAACGCGCCGACGGCCTCGCGAGACGACCGCACACCCCGCGCGAGCCCGTCGGCGGCCTCGAGCACGGTGCCACGCACGCCCACGACCCGGCCGTCCTCGAGCACGAGCTCGTCCACCTGGTGGCGGAACGCGAAGCGCACCAGGCCTGCCCGCTCCGCCTCCTGCACCGGCTCGGCGAAGATCCGCACGACCTCGGGACCGGTGCCCCAGGTCAGGTGGAAGCGCGGCACGGAGTTGCCGTGACCGGTCGCCGACCCCGAGCCGCGCTCGGCCCAGCCGACGAACGGCATCGACCTCAGGCCGAGCTCGCGGACGTAGTCGCGCTTGCCCTCGGCCGCCCAGGCGACGTACTCCTCCGCCCAGCGCCGCGGCCAGACGTCCTCGTCGTCGAGGCGGTCGAAGGCGGCCGAGCCCTGCCAGTCCTGCCAGGCCAGGTCGAAGGAGTCCTTGATGCCGACCCGGCGCTGCTCGGGAGAGTCGACGAAGAACAGGCCGCCGAGCGACCAGAACGCCTGTCCGCCGAGGTTGTTGCGGTTCTCCTGGTCGAGGACGAGCACCTTCCGGCCGGCCTTCGCCAGCTCGTGCGTCGCCACCAGGCCGGCCAGGCCGGCGCCGACGACGATCACGTCGGACTGGAAGTCAGAGCTCTTGTCCGCACTCATCGGATCTCCTCGGTGTAGTGCTCGACGAGCACGGTGAACAGGTCGGTACGGCGGGCGCGGGCAGCCCGCGGGTCGTTGTCGATCAGGCACTGGACGGTGGTGCCGTCGTGGGCGGCGACCAGGGCCGGGCCGAGCGCATCGCGGTCGGTGATGCGGCGCCCGACCAGCGCGAGCAGTCGGTCGAGCAACGGCAGGAGGGTCGCGAGGATCGCGTCCTCCCGCGCAGCGACCACCTGCCTGAGCGCGGGGTTGCGGAGGGCGTGCGCGGTGAACTCGGCCGTCACGCGGTACCACGCGTCGTCCACTGGTACGGCGTCCGCCACCTGAGCGACCGCGTCCCTCAGCGTTCGGGGCGCGTCGCCTGACGGACGGGTGGCGGGCGCAGCGAGCAGCGCCTCCAGCTCCTGGAGCATCTGCTGCGAGCGCTGCTCCCACATCGCGAGGAACAGCTCGTCGAGGGAGTCGAAGTTCGAGTAGAACGCGCCTCGCGTGAAGCCAGCGCCGGCGCAGACCTGTTCGACCGAGGTGCTCCCGAAGCCCCGCGCGGCGAAGACCTCGAGCGCGGCGTCCAGCAGTCGCTGGCGCGTCTCGGCGCGGCGCCGGGTGGCTGGTCGCTCGGTCACGATGCAGAACTGTATCGGATACAGCGGTGTATCGAGCGGGCGGAGACGTGCGAGGAGACGTGCGAGCGTCGAGGTGCGGTCACACCGCGGAGGCGGCCGCCTTCGCAGCGGCCTTCTTCTCCTTCTTGAAGTCCCGCACCTTCTGCAGCGAGTCCGGGTCGACCACGTCGGCCACCGACCGGTAGCCCTCGAGCGCGTAGTCCCCCGCAACAGCCTCCCAACCCTCGGGCCGGACGCCGAGCTGCTTGGCGAGGAGCGCCACGAAGATCTGGGCCTTCTGCTTGCCGAAGCCGGGCAGCTCCTGCACCCGCTTGAAGAGCTCCTTGCCGGTGGTCGCCTCGGACCAGAGCCGGGTCACGTCGCCGTCGTACTTGCTCTCGACGAGCGCAGCGAGCTCCTGCAGCCGCGCTGCCATCGAACCCGGGAAGCGGTGGATCGCCGGCGGCTCGCTGCACAGTGCCTTGAACGCCTCGGGCTCGGCGGCCGCGATCGCGGCAGGGTCCAGCGTGCCGAACCGGCCGAGCACCTTCCAACCGCCCCGGAAGGCGTGCTCCATCCCGTACTGCTGGTCGAGCATCATCCCCACCACCACGGCGAACGGGTGCTGGTCGAGGACCTCGTCGGCTTCGGGCAGGCCCGTCATCTGGAACGCCATGGCGCCATCTTCTCTCATCCGGCAACAGCCGACCGACGTACCAAAGTCGGTCCGGGACGATCCGTCACGCCTGACGGTCCCCCCGGAAAGGCGGGTTCGGTACGTCCGTCGGCGCGCGACGGGGGCCGCCCTCCCCCACTCCCCCGGTTGACGAACGCTGCGGCGGTTACCGACCCAGCATGGCGATCAGGAAGGGCACAGCGGTCTCCTGGGGCACCTCTCAGGGCCGCACCTACGGACACGCGGTGGAGAAGCGGACGCAGCAGTTCCAGTTCGACAAGCAGACCTTCAACGCCTCCGACGACGAGCCGTACTGGATCGTGGAGTCGGAGAAGACCGGGGCCCGAGCGGCCCACAAGGAGTCGTCGCTCAGGCTGTCGTGACCGAACGGCTCGCGAACGCGTAGTCGTCGAGGTCGAACCGGCTGCTGGTCCACATCGTCTCGAGCGTGGGCGAGGCGCGGAACGGGACGTCGCCGTTGGCGTCGAAGTAGTAGCTGTTGGCCGTCGAGCACGACGGCTGGAAGAAGACCTGGTGCCGGCGCCGCCCGAGCATCCGCTCGAAGTAGC
The DNA here is from genome assembly GCF_041321175.1 of Nocardioides candidus. Lineage (NCBI taxonomy): Bacteria > Bacillati > Actinomycetota > Actinomycetes > Propionibacteriales > Nocardioidaceae > Nocardioides > Nocardioides candidus. Next base: position 509,902 of record NZ_JBGGWC010000003.1, read on the forward strand.
GCGTGTTCGCCTCAGGTGTCACCTCGACCCGGGTGGCACCCACCCGCCGCGCCTGCTTCAGGCAGCGCACGATGTGGGCCATCTGGGTCTCGATGAGGTTGAAGTACGACGACCCGTTGTAGCCGTAGGGGCCGAGGATCGCGAAGAAGTTCGGGAAGCCCGGCACGCTGACGCCCTGGTAGGCCTGGAAGCGGTGCCGGCCCCACCAGTCCTCGAGGTCCGCTCCACCGGTGCCCGCGACGCCGAAGGCCGGCATGTTGCCCTTCTCGAAGACCTTGAAGCCGGTCGCGAGGATCAGCACGTCGACGTCGTGCTCCACGCCGTCGGTCGTGACGACGCCCGTCGGCGTGACCCGCTCGATCGGGGTCGTCTCCAGGTGCACGTCGGAGCGGTTGAAGGTCTGCAGGTAGTCGTTGGAGAAGCTCGGCCGCTTGCACCCGAGGGCGTACGACGGCGTGAGCTTCGCCCGCACCTCGGGGTCTTTCACCGCGCGACGCAGGTGGCCGTGGCCGATGCGCTCGCCCACGCCCGCGACAGGCAACAGGTCGTGGAAGTGAGCGGCGATCGGGAAGGTCAGCTCGACGAACGTCTGGCTCACCAGACGCGTGGCGCGGCGGGCCCCCGGCACCCGCATCGCCAGCCGCGCCGGCAGCGGCAGCGGGGCGTCGAGCTTGGGCAGGCACCAGATCGGCGTGCGCTGGAAGACCGTCAGGTGGGCGACCTCCGGCGCGATCGACGGGATGGTCTGCACCGCGGACGCACCGGTGCCGATGATCGCGACCCGCTTGCCGCGCAGGTCGACGTCGTGGTCCCACCGCGCCGTGTGCATGACCGCGCCCGCGAAGTCCCCGATGCCCTCGATCTCGGGCTTCTTCGGCTGGGTGAGGACCCCGGTCGCGACCACCACGTGGCGCGCGGTGATCTGCTCGCCGCCGGCGGTGCCGAGCCGCCAGAGCTCGCCGTCGTCGTCGAACTCTGCGGACACGACGCGCGTGCCGAGCCTGGTCCGCCGTCGCACGTCGTACTTGTCGACGCAGTGCTCGGCATACGCCTTGAGCTCCTCGCCGGGCGCGTACACCCGCGACCAGTCGGTCATCTGCTCGAAGGAGAACTGGTAGCTGAACGACGGGATGTCGACCGCGACGCCGGGATAGGTGTTCCAGTGCCACGCCCCGCCGACGCCGTCGCCCTCCTCGATCATCAGGTAGTCGTCGAAGCCGGCCCGGTCGAGCAGGATGGCAGCGCCGATGCCGGAGAAGCCGCCGCCGATGATGGCGACCTCGTGGTCGGGCTGCTTGGGGTGGTCGGGGCGATCGGTCATGCGGAGCGGTCCTCTCGGGTGCGGCGCGGGCCGGCGGTGGCCAACGCTACGGGGATCCGGCGCAGCCGGTCGGGGTCGGGCACGACGATGCAGTCGACCTGGTGCTCGATGCCCTCTGCCGAGCGCACGGCGTCCTCGGTGACGGCGTAGACCGGCCACCGCACGAGCGTGCAGTGCGCCTGCTGCAGCACGGAGTAGAAGAGGTCGCCGCGCGCCGCGGGGTGCGGCCCGAACCGGTCGTCCGGGGTGAGCAGCCGGCGGACCCACGGGTCCCTGACCGCGAGCCGCAGGTGGGCACGGGCCAGCAGCCGGCGGGCGGGTGGCCCCGCGACCGGGACGTACGACGCCGCGCGCACCGCGACGCCCACCGGCACCGGCAGCGCCGGCAGCACCCAGGCCGGGTCATCGAGGAACACCTTCACGCTGCGCGCGGTCCAGGCGATGTCGGGCAGCACGCGGACGGCGTCGTTGCCCCGCGCGATGATCGCCACGCGCCTGCCACCGAAGGAGTGGTCGCGCCAGGCGTCGCCGAGGAGGAGCTCGCCCGTGAAGACGTCGGGGAGCTCGGCGGGGAGGCCGCTCACGGGGCCACCGGCTCGTGGGTGATCTCCTCGGTCCACGACTGCGGCTTGCCGAGGACCTTGGCGGGCACGAACGAGGTGATCCGCACCATCGGGTCGGCGAGGAGCCGGTGGTAGGGAGAGGACCGGTCGATGATCATCGCGGCCTGGGCCTTGAGCACGTGGAAGGCCGGGATCCGGCTGGTGTGCTCGCCCCTGCCGCCGATCGACCCGAACCGCTTCACCGCGTTGTAGAGCTTCTGCTCCGGCAGCCCCATCGCGACGATGTTGTCGCGCATCTTGCTGATCAGGGGCGTGAAGACCACGATCAGCCCGAGCACCACCTGCGGCTTGAGGTTGGCCGCCGACTCGATGACGAGCTTGTGCAGCGGTCCGGCCCCGATCAGCTCCAGCACCTGGAAGTCGACGGCGATGTGGCGGGCCTCGTCGGAGTTGATGTGGCGGAACACCTCGTGGCAGACCGGGTCGTGCACCTCGTCGAGGAGGAACTTCACCAGGGCGCCGTCGAGGGCGCACTCCAGCAGCGGGATCAGCGTCGCGAGGCCCGTCAGCGGCAGGGAGTCGCCGAACGTGTCGAGCGTCTTGATCGCCAGCTTGACGTTGATGTTGGGCTCGGGGACGTTGCCGTCGTCGTCGAGCATCCCCCACCGCTTCATCAGGGCGAGCTCGGCGTTGGCGTGCTTCTGCTCCTCGGCGTGGAAGTACTCGTAGATCTCCTTGATCGCCGGGGTCGGCGCCTTCTTCGCCAGCGAGGCGAAGCCCCGCGCGCCGACGTGCTCGATCCAGACCAGATCGGCCATGAACGGCTGCATCCGGGCGCGTACCTCGTCGGTGATCTCCTCGGCACCGGGGGCGTCCCAGTCGATGTCGGCCAGCGACCACTGCTTGTCCTTGATGGTCTGCAGCATCGCCTCGAAGTCGTAGGTCATGACGGGTCCTCCTCGGCGGGGGCGGTCTCGGGTTCGGGAGCGAAGCGGCCCATCAGGCCCGCGGCACGGGCGTACGGCGCCGGGGCGAGCCGCTTGAGCCGCCACAGCGCCTTCGCGTCGAGCTGGGGGAGGACGTAGAGCCGGCCGTGGTCGTGGGCGTCGAGCGTCGTGCGCGCGACGCGCTCCGGCGAGAAGCCGGCCCATCCGGCGATCCTCCGGGCGAGCTGTGCCGCGCCGGGATCGATCAGCTCACCGCCGAAGATGTTGGTGCGCACGAAGGTCGGGCAGAGCACGGTCACCGCGATCCCGGTGCCGGCGAGCTCGGCCGCGAGGGTCTCCGAGAGGCTGACCACCCCGGCCTTGCTCACGTTGTAGGCGGCCATCCGCGGGGCCGCGGTGAACCCGGCCGCGGAGGCGACGTTGATGATGCCGCCGCGCCCGCGCTCGCGCATCTGCGGGACGAACGTGTGGCAGCCGTGGATGACGCCCCAGAGGTTCACGCCGAGCGTGCGCTGCCAGTCCTCGAGCGGCGCATCCCCCACGACCCGACCACCGGCGCCGATGCCGGCGTTGTTGACCACGAGGTCGGGCGGGCGGCCGAGCCACGCACCCGCGGCGGCCGACATCCGCCGTACGGCCTGGGCGTCGGAGACGTCGCAGGCGACCGCCTCCGCCTCGCCACCAGCGGCCTCGATCAGGACCACCGTCTCCTTCGCCGCCGTCTCGTCGAGGTCGGCGCAGACCACCCGCCCGCCCCGGCGGGCCAGCTCGACGGCGAACGCCCGGCCGATGCCGCTGCCGGCACCGGTGACGACCGCGTGGGTGCCGCGGGTGCGCTTCACAGCCCCTCCACCAGGGCGAAGGAGCCGCGCCGTTCGGCAGCCTCGAGCTCGGCGACGATGAAGTCGGCGGCCCGGGCGAGGGCGGGCGCGGCTTCCGGTACGACGCGGGCGAGCGCCTGGAACACGTGCATCTGCCCCGGCCAGACCTCGAGCTCGCAGCGGCCGCCGCCGGCGGTCACCGCGCGGGCCAGCTCCTCGGCGTCGGCGGCCATCATCTCGCGGCCACCCGCCTGGACCAGGGTCGCGGGGAAGCCGGCGGCGCCCTCGAAGGAGAAGGCCGCCCGCGGGGTGCTGCGGTCCGCGTCGACGAAGTAGAGGTCGAGGAGCCGCTGTGCGCGGGCCGCGGAGATCATCGGGTCGCGCCGTCGTCGTTCGCGGTCGGCGGCGAGCTCGAAGGTCGGGTCGACCAGCGGTGAGAACAGCGTGAGCGCGGCCGGCGGCTGCGCCCCCTCGTTGAGCAGCTGCAACGCCAGGTCGATCGCGAGGTGTCCGCCCGCCGAGTCGCCGGCGAGCACGATGCGGCCGGGGTCGTGCCCCTCGCTGAGGAGCCAGGAGTACGCCGCCCGCACGTCGTCGGCCGCGGCGGGGAACCGGTGCGTGGGGGCGAGCCGGTAGTCGCACGCGAGGACCGGCAGGCCGGTGGCCTCGGAGAGCCGCGTGGTGACGCCGCGGTGCGTGCGCGCCGAGCAGATCGTGTAGGCGCTGCCGTGGATGTAGAGGATGACCGCGTCGTCACGGCGGGCGTGCGGGCCGCGCACCCACTCCCCCCGCACGGACGGCCCTGTCGTGGCCGAGCGGTCCACCGCCACGATGCGGCTGCCCCGCAGTCCCGGGCTGAGCACGGCGAGGCTGCCGGCCACGATGCGGCGCGAGACGCGCACGCCGTGGGGGTTGGCGGGGATGACGGCGGTGAGCGGGCGCAGGGTCAGCGAGGTGACCGTGGCTGCTGCGTGGCTCCGCAACGACGCCCGCGTCGGCGGGGTGTTCTGCTGGCGCATGCCCTCAGATTGCATTCTGAGGGCACCTGCCGTCAAGATGGAGGGGTGGACGTCGCGAAGGTCACCCCTCGGCGCTACGGCGGCAAGAGCGCCGACCAGCGTCGCGCCGAGCGCCGCCAGCAGGTCGTCGCGGCCGCGCTCGATATCTGGCAGGAGCAGGGCTGGGCGGCGGTCACGATGCGCGGGGTCTGCGCGCGGGCCGGCCTCACCGACCGCTACTTCTACGAGAGCTTCACCGACCGCGACGCACTGCTCGGCACGATCTGGGACCAGATGCGCGACGAGACGCTCGAGATGCTCCTCGCCGCCATCACCGCCGTCGCCGACCAATCGCCGCTGGCGCAGCTCGAGGCCGCCCTCCACGCGATCGTGCACCACATCGCCGACGAGCCCGCCAGGGCCCAGATCATCTTCGGCGACCACGCCGGCAGCGCCGTGCTCGAGCAGCGTCGTCGCGACACCGTGCAGATGGCGACCGACCTGATGATCGGGCTCGCCGAGCCGTTCCTGCGCTCGGACGCCGACCTCCGGGCGCTGCGGATCAACGTGGTGCTCGGCATCGGAGGGTTCGTCGAGCTGATGCTCGCCTGGCGCTCCGGGCTGGTCGACGCGACCACCGACGAGATCGTCGGCCACCTCGCCGACGTCGGCGCCGCTCTCGCCGATCGCTTCCTCAGGCCGGGGTCGGCACCCCGGGGGTGACGTCGGTCGTGATCATGGTGGGGAGCAGCCCGTGCACGAGCGTGCGCAGCTCACCCAGCACCTCGTGGCGGCCGGCGCTGACGCCGATGAGCGCCTGCTGGAAGAGTCCGTCGACGATCGCGTAGAGCACGCTCGCCGGCATCGCCGGCACGCCGCCGGCCAGCTCCGCGTAGCGCGACACGATGCGCCACACCATGTCCTCCAGCCAGCCGTCGATCTCCTCGGCGACCTCGCGCAGTCGCTCCTCGAACATGCTCTGGGTGCGGACGTCGTACCAGAGCCGGTGCATCGCGGTGTCGGTGGCGAGTGTCTCGACCAGCTTGTCGGCGAAGCCGGCGACCAGCTCCTCCGGCGTGGCGGACCCGGCGATCACGTCGTCGTAGCGACGCACGCACCCCGACTTCTGTTCGCGCACGCAGAAGACGATCAGCTCGTGCTTGTCCTGGAAGTAGTAGTGCACGACGCCGTGGCTGAAGTCGGAGTTGTTCGCGATCTCCCGCAGGCTCGCCTTCGCGTAGCCCAGCTCCCCCAGCGTGATCAGGGCCGACTCGGCCAGCGCACGTCGCCGCTCGTCGTACTTCTCGGCGGGCGGCTTGCGCGCCGCGGGACCTGGCATGGCGCCGAGCCTAGACCCTCGAGAACGTGTTCTTGACACTTGTCAGGAAAATTCTGACCACACGTCCAGAGAAATCTTGACAGTCGTCAAGACTTTCGGGTGCAATGGGAGACGTCATTGACTGGCTTCCGGGGGGATACCAGTCCTCGACGCGAGGTTCTGCGGGGGCTCGGGCGTCATGAGCAGAGGTGTTGGAGCCACCTCCGGCTCCGCCCGGCCCCCGCGGAACTACGTCCCGGGCCCTTCTCGGCCCGGTCGCTCAGGCCTTCCAGCCGAAGGCGAACGCCCCGCCCACGAGCAGGGCGAACCACACCGGGTAGGACAGCGCGGCGATCCACACCATCCGCTTCGGCTTGGTCCACGACAGGCAGCAGGTCGCGAAGAGCGCCAGCCACACGGCGAGCATCGCGACCACTCCCCACCACGGCGCGACGATGCCGCTGGCCGCGTAGAGGAAGAACGAGGAGACGATCAGGATCAGCGCGAGGAACGGGGTGAACGAGACGTCACCGCGCGGTCCGTCGGCGACCGGCTTGATCCGCCGGCGCCGTCCGAGGCCGGCCAACTGCTACTCGCCCTCGACGTCGTCGTTCCAGGCGGGGTCCTTGTCCCAGGCCTCGGTGCGCTCGGCGGCCTTCTCCAGCGCGTGGGACGCCTCTTCCTCGGTGTCGTAGGGACCGAGCCGGTCCTTGTAGGCGCACCCGTCCTGGGGCTCGACGGCGTGGTGCTTGAGACAGAACCAGTAGGCCATGCCCAGAACCTACCGCCGCTCGTCCGCCCCGGACTGTCCGGACGGCCGGTCGAGGTCGCCGGCGAGTCGCTCGACCCGGAGTACGGCGAGCTCGTGCTCGACGTCGCCGCTCATCGCCGCCGCGAGCCGGAGGTGGGGCAGCGCCTCCCGGTGCCGTGACTGCCGCTCGTAGGCGCGGCCCAATGCGTGCTGCGCCCAGCTGTCGGACGGGTCGTCGGCCACCAGCAGCTCGAGCTCGTCGGAGGCCTTCACGAGCTGGGCCCGCATCAGGTAGGCCCACGCGCGGAGCGTGCGCAGGCCGCGGTTGCCGGGCTCCTGCTCCAACGCCGGCTCCAGGACCTTGAGCGCCTCGCTCGGCGCGCGCCGCTCGAGGAGGTCGTGGGCCGTGCGGAACGCGCTCTCCGGGCGCGCCTCCGCCCCCGGGAACACGATGCCCGGGGCTCGCAGCGGAAGGTCCTGCTCACTCATGGCTGCTCCAACCTTCGCACGAAGGCGGTGATTCCGCCGCTCCCCCTGCGCAGGCACTAGCCTGTCGCCTGGACGGGCCGACCGGGTGACCGCGTGATCCGCACCGGAGACGGCGCGGGTCCCGAGGAAAGTCCGGGCTCCGTAGAGCAGGGTGGTGGGTAACTCCCACCCGGAGCAATCCGCGGGAAAGTGCCACAGAGAACAGACCGCCCCTCCCTCCGGGGAGAGGCAAGGGTGAAACGGTGGAGTAAGAGCCCACCAGCGTCCCGGGTGACCGGGACGGCTAGGCAAACCCCACCCGGAGCAAGGCCAGACAGTGTGCGCTCGAGGGCTGCTCGCCCGAGCACACGGGTAGGCCGCTGGAGGCCGCCGGCAACGGCGGTCGTAGATGGATGGTCACCGATCACAGAACCCGGCTTACAGGTCGGCCCGTCCCCCACCCCCCTCCTGACCTGCGGAAACGCTGCTGTCAGGCATCGCCAGTCCCCACAGAGTCCCCACGAGCGCGAGCCCGGTCCCCGAGCACACTGTCGATCGCGTCCCGTGTCCGGTCGTCAGAGTCCGGCCACAGGTGGCTGTAGGTGTCCAGCGTCTCGGCCGCCGTTGCGTGCCCGAGTCTCACCTGGACCGTCTTCACGCTCTCCCCGAACCGGATCAGCAGCGACGCGTAGTAGTGCCGCAGCGAGTGCATCCCGGTCCCGACGTCGAGCCCGGCCGCACGAGCCGCCGGCCGCCACACGTGCCCGAACACTGAGCGGGTGATCGGCTCGCCGTCGAGGGTGAACACCAGCCCGTCGGGGCCGACTGGGAAGCGAGCCAGGTGCGCGGCGAGCTCGTCGACCACGACCTGGGGAAGCGGGATCGTGCGCACGCTGGCCTTCGTCTTCGGCGGCCCGAGTCGCGGCGGCTGCCCGGTGAGCGTCAGCAGCTGCCGGTCGACGCGTACCTCGCGACGCAGCATGTCGAGCCGATCAACCGTCAACCCGAGCACCTCGCCCTGACGCATCCCAGTCCCAGCCGTGAAGGTCACCAGTGCACGCAGGCGGTCGGGCATCGCCTCGCGCACCGCGTCGACCTGCTCGGTCGTCGGCGGCACCACCTGGCGCCGCTCCGTCTTCGGGAGCTTGGTGCCCTCGCACGGGTTCGCCATGATCCGCCTGTCGCGCACCGCGGCCTTGAACACCGACGACACGATGCCGTGCACCACCGAGACCGTTGACGGGGCCAGCGGGGGCCGATCGCCGTCCCCCGTGCTCAGTCGCTTCACCCACGCCTGAACCTCGCTGGGCAGGATCGACGACAACGGCCGATCCCCCAGCGTCGGGTAGGTGTGCCGGCGCAGCATGGTCTCGACGTGGGCGGCCGACGTCGGCCGATGCACCTGCGCGGCGCGCCACTGCTCGGCGTACTCCCTGAAAGCGAGCCGACCGGCCTTCGGGTCGACGTACTGCCCGGTGACCACGGATGCGGTGACCTCGTCGAGCCAACGCTGGGCGTCGACCTTCCGAGCGAAGTGCTTTGCGTGCTGACGACCACCGCTATCGCGATAACGGGCCCGCCACTTTCCGTCGGCACGCTTCTGCAGGTTGGCCACCTAGACCACTCTCCCCTTCTGTCGCGCGCGCGGCATGACTCCACGCTGCCTGGCCTTATAGATCCACGACTCGACGAGGCGACGCATCGTGGTCGCCTGACTCGGGTCATAGCCGGGCAACTGCTCTGCGATCGCCGTGGCGGGCGGCCGGCCCTGAGCAACGGCTGCGTCGTAGGCCTTGGTGAGATCGCGGAAGAACGCGTCAGTCAGGCCCTCCGCCGGCGGGGCGAGTTTCACCTCTTCTTCGACCTGGATTCGCCCGCCCTGGTCGCGCGCGTAGGGCGGCTGCACCACGTCGTCGCGGTACTGCGCCCGCATCGAGTCAGCGATCCACCCCTTGGCCCCCGAACCGACCGTGGTCGCGAAGTAGGAAGCCAAGCGCGACAGGTCGGGCGCCGCGGTTCGTAGCCGGTCACGGGCGGTCGGCACGGCTTCGGCCCATTGCTCGAGGACCTGCACGGGGAAGCGGCGCAGTGCGCCGGCCTGGATCGGAACTCCTCGCCCGTCGATGTAGAGCTCGGTCATCCGCAGCGCGCCGTCGACTTCCTGCACGCGGTAGTAGACGGCGCCCGGTAGACCCAGTTCGTCTGCCGCTGCGCGGTGCCAGCCGCCGTTGCCTGCCCTGATCTGCATATGTCGTAGTTCAACGCACAACGGTAGTAGTTGTCAATATATACAACGAAGAAGATTGAAGGGCATTGTTGTAGTTCCCACCAACTACAACGACCAGGAGGTCCGAGTGTCCGACTACTACATGACCACCGAAGAGGTGGCAGCTGCACTGCGGATCGAGCCGCAGACCCTCCGCTACTGGCGTCACGCCGGGAAGGGACCCGCCTCCTTCCGAGTGCCCGGCACAAGGCGAGTCCTCTACGCCCGGGAAGACGTCGAGACGTTCATCGAAGACGCCCGCCAGTCCAACGCCTCGGCCTGAACCCGGAAGGAGGACGCGTGTCCTACGTGAAGCTCGAGCACCGGCACCTCGGCGACGACCGCTGGCTGGACCTCTCGCCGGCCGCGTTCACCGTGCACGTCTGGGCACTCGATCACTGCAACGAGCAGGCCACGGACGGGGCCATCCCGAAGACGCGCGCAGTCCGACTGGTCTGCCCTGTCGACCCCGCCGAGATCCCCCCGGCCTGGGCGGAACTCATTGCCTCGGAGCTGTGGGCCGAGGAGGGTGACGAGTACGTCTGCCCCGACTTCACCGCCCACGGCATCGCGGCCGCCGAGCAGAACGCGACACGGTCGAAGTGGGCCGAGGACAAGCGACGCCAGCGTCTTCACGCGGTCGGCAATCATCATCTCTGCACCGACCGATGCAAAGCCAAGGCCGCCGAGGTGGACTCAAGTCCCGTTGTCCACCAGTGGACAAGTGGACGATCAGACCAGACCCGACCCGACCAGAACCCTAAAGGTTCTGGGTCGGGGCGCACGGCCGCCGAGCAACGGCTCGGCCGACCGGCGCACGTCTGGGCAGACGACTGCTGCCACCTTCCCGCTTCCCACCCGATCCACCATGCGGACGACGGACAGAGGAGCGCGTGATGGGCCACCTCGATCGGTACGGCGACTCCATTCTCGATGAGACCCAGGCCGAGCGACCCGACCACCACTGCACCAACGGTTGGGCCGACGAAGACCAAGCTCGACCGTGCCGCACCTGCCGACCCTGGCACTTCGCCTGCGGCACCTGCGGCACCACCGTGCGCGACTGTCACAGGCTCGTCGGCCCCTGCTGCACCGCCTGCCCACACACGCCACCGTCCTTCGCCAAGAAGCGGTGACGGTTTTTAGAACCGCAGCCGTAGGACCCCACCAGTCTCGCTTTCTCTATCCCCGAACATTTTTTTCGCGAGGAGCACCCCTTCATGGACACCTGCACCTACTGCCCGCGCTGCATCGACGCGGGGGCGCTCGGCACGCTCGCCGAGCTGCTGCCCTTGATCGCGGTCAATCGGCTCGACCAGGTGCGCAATCTGCTGCTCGAGGACGCTCGGTGGTCGGGCCTGAACGGTGCGCAGCGGCTGCTGCGGGCGGATCTGCTCGACGCGACGGCTCGGCGCCTGGTCGAGGAGGCCGGCCGGGACCCGGCCAACTACCTCGCCCGCGGCGAGCTTCATCCCGAGGTCCCGAGCGACACTCGCGGATTGGCGGGCTGATGTCGGACCGTCGCGGTATCCTCATCTTGAGTCACTCGCTGATCCCTCCGGGCAGTGTTGGGGCTCGTGGGCAGCTGATCCCTCCGGGCAGTCGCCACCGAACATCGTTGATCCCTCCGGGCAGCGATCGCAGCACCTGTCGCCCGCCGTAGAGCTGGGCGCCGTGCCGCACGGCGACATCCCCCACCCCCTTCCGAGGCGCGTCACGCGCCCAATGCCCAGGAGGCAGCAAATGACTCGATCCACCATCAACCTTCACACCTTCACCCGCGCGTTCAAGGAGCTCGGCGAAACCGGCCAGTACGGCTATCCGGCCTTCACCGTCGGCGGTCAGCAGCGGATGCTCAAGACGGCCGCGGAGGCCGACGACTTCCTTGGCAACGACCGCGCACCGAGCGACTGGGAGATCTACGCCCGGATCGCTCGCGCCGCGTCCGAGGACATCCGCCACAAGAACCTCGAGCGCGACGGCCTGATGGCCTCCGAGCAGCGCCAGGCCGACCACCTCAAGACCGTGCTCAGTGACGCCGTCGAGCGCGCCGAGCGGCTCTACCACGACTTCCTCGAGGAGCGCGCCCGCGACGTCAACGCCCAGGGCCTCGACGCCCGCAACGACGACGGCCGCACCTGGACCGCCACCGCTCGCGACGGCGTCCGTCCGACGCACAGCGAGCAGCGCTCGAATTGGGTCCGTCGCAACGACGACCGGCCCGCGACCGTCGTCCGCGGCCAGCGCTTCGTCGACCAGGAGATCGTCGCCGACCACGCCAACCGCACCGCCCAGCGCGATGCCGCCGTCGTCGGCATGCACGGCTCGTTCGGCCAGCTCGTCCGGTCGATGTCCACCACGAGCGGGTCGGCCGTTGTGCCGACGGTCTGGGCCGGCGACGTCATCGACCGGGCGCGCAACATGGCCGCCGTGCTGCAGGCCGGCGCCGAGATCGTTCCGATGGACGCCAAGACCGTGCAGATCGGCCGACTCACCGGCGACCCGACCGCGGCCTTCCGCGCCGAGGGATCGACGATCACTGCGAGCGACCCGACCTTCGACAACGTCACGCTCGACGCGAAGACGATGAGTGCGCTCGTGGTCGGCTCGCTCGAGTGGTTCCAGGACGCCGAGAACGTCGACGAGATCGTGACCAACGCCGTCGCCTCGGCGATCGCGTTGCAGCTCGACCTCGCTGCGCTGTACGGCGGCATCACGGCCGGCGCCGGCGCCATCAACCTGGCGACCCCGCCCAACCCGCGCGGCGTCCTCGGCACGCTCAACGCCGTCGCGCCGAGCTCGGTACTCGGTGGCGCCACCAACGGCACCACGCAGACCGCGGCGTCGTTCTACAACGAGCTCATCGACCTGATCTACACCCCGCGGAACTTCAACGAGGAGCCCAACGCGCTGATCTGGTCGCCGAAGGCCGAGCAGCAGTACGCCAAGGCCTACGACACCACCGGCCAGCCGCTGCAGGCCCCGGCGGCGTTCACCGAGCTCGCGCGACACCGCACCAACCAGGTGCCGAGCTACACCCAGGGCACCATGACGAGCCGCGCGACCGACGTCTTCGTCGGCGACTGGTCGCAGCTGCTGATCGGCCAGCGTCTCGACCTCACGATCCAGACCTTGACCGAGCGGTTTGCGGAGAACGGTCAGGTCGGCATCGTGGCCCACTGGCGCGGCGACGTCGGCCTCGCCCGCCCGCGGGCGTTCGCGGTGTTCAAGGCGCTGCAGGGTGCTGTCTGATGGGCGGCCCGTCTGAGGTGGCCGAGGCGCTGGCCGCGGCCGCCGACGAGCGCACGCAGGAGAAGGGCGCGCCGGTCGTTCGGCCGGCGCGCCTGGCGCGGGGCTACATCCAGACCGTCCACCCCGACACTGGTCTGGCGGTCACCTTCGTGCCCGGCGAGGCGCTGCCCGCGTGGGTGTCGCTCAAGGACGCCGACGATGTCTGAGCCGCAGCCGGAGACGGTCCGCGAGCAGATCGTCATCGATCGAGATCCGCGCCGGCGCAACAGCCTCAAGGACGATCCTGTCGTCGCAACGATCGAGGTTCCCCCCAAAGCCACCAGTTCCGGCTGGGGCGACATGAGCTGGACCCGCTAGACCCCGCGTCAACCTCACCCGCCCGGCCTCTTCCTGAATGGTCACCGGGTCGGGACTGGAAGGTGGCGAGCCGCTTCTCATGATCTGCGCGGCACTGACCCACCTGCGCGGGACCTGGGCCGCCCCGGCGTGCGAGCCGGGGCGGCCCACTTCCCACCGCCCCGAGGAGAAACCATGATCTTCGACCCACTCAGGCCAACCGCGTTCCGCGCACCCGGCGCCGACGGCTACATCCGGACCGTCTTGGACGTCACTCCTCACTGGCTCGACGTCGCGCTCGGAGTCGCAGAGGACGCCGCCGTCGAGCTGGGGCTCGCCGAGCTGCTTCCCGAGGGCGTCACAGTGGTGCCCTTCCGACCGTGCGCGCCCAGCCATCCAGACCGGGTCGGGCCGATGGCGCCGATCCCGAACGGCTTCACCATGGTCACCGCGGCCGGCGACCCACTCCAGGAGATCTTTGTGCGAGCCGACATGGCCCCCGCTGCGCTCGAGGCCACCGTCGCGCACGAGATGCGACACGTGTGGCAGAACCTGCGCGGCGGTCACGCGTTCCGCAGCGAGGAGGCCGCAGAGGCAGACGCGCGCCGTTTCGAGCTCGAATGGATTGCGGCACACCGGCCCGCGATCGAGGCGGCGAGCAACGCATGAGCTTGATCGCTTACTACAAGTTCTCTGAGCCCGCCGAGACGACCCAGGCCAACGATTCCTCAGGCACCCAGGCGCCACCGATGCGCCCCTGGCGGTATCCGGACCAGCCCGGCGGGTCGGCCAGCACGGCCGTTTTCGGAGCCGCTGAGGGTGTCACAACTGACTCACTCACCGCACTCCAGCTTGCGTCGACGTCGGGCGGATACAGCGCCGCCCTCCGAGCCGATGCCGCCCCCGTCGCGCTCAAGGGCCTCGGCGTCTTCGTTTCGGCCGCAGGCGCCGAGGGCGGCATCGTCTTCGGTGACCAAGACCTGTCGAACGGGCTAACCGTCGAGTGGGACAACTTCTTCGCCGAGATCACCGTCAACCGTGGCGTGCTCAACCTGTGCACCGCACCGGCGCCCACCGATGGAGCCGTCCATCACGTGTTCGTTCGTCAGAACGGCGCGACCGTTGAGCTGTACCTGGACGGCGCGCTGGTGGCCTCGGCCGCCGGCGCGCTCGGCACAGTCGGCCCCTACTTCGTGGGACCGGCGCAGGGCTTCCCCTTCACTATGACGATCTGCCACCTGGCACTCTTCGACGCGGACATCGGCTCGGCCCGGATCGCCGAGATCGCCGCGGCCGGGCTGACAGGCTTCGCTGGTGAGACGACCGACGCCCGTCTGCGGCGCTACGCCGACATGGCCGGTATCCCTTCCGACGAGATCGTCACCTCGACCTCGAGGATCACGGCCGCGCACATCGACTCGACCGAGCAGGGCGTCCTCGAGCTGATGCGGAAGGTGGAGACCACCGAGGCGGGCGTGCTCCACGACGATCGCGCTGGCAGGCTCACCCTGCGCAACCGCGACGACCGCTACCAGGCCCCGGTCGCGGTGACGCTCAACGCCGCGTCGCAGGACGTCGGGATCGACTTCGCCCCGACGGTCGACGGTCAGTCGCAGTACAACATCGCTGATGGACGCAACATCGACGGCACGGTCGCAGCGACGTACAGCGACGAGGCCAGCCGCGACGAGTACGGCGAGCACGCCTATTCGGTGGAGACCGCAGCCACCGACCCGGGCGAGCCCTACCAGCTGATCGCGGCCGTGGTGAACGCCAACAGTGAGCCGCGGCCGCGGGTGCCTTCGATCACGATCGCGATGAGCGCGCTCGACACGACGACGATGCAGGCCGTCGCCGGGCTGGACATCGGCGACAAGGTCCGCCTGATCAACATGCCGACGCAGACCCCGGGCGGCTCGACCGTCGACTTCTTCGTCGAGGGCTACGCCGAGAAATTCACCCGGCGTGCGGGTGAAGACCCGTGGCAAATCACGCTCAACCTCTCGCCCGCCTGGCCGCTCGACTCGCTCTTCGTCCTCGACGACCCCGTCCACGGCGTTCTTGACGCCGGCAACTTACTCGCCCTGTAGTTCCCCGCGCTCCGTCGTCGGCCGCGACGACGGAGCGCGGTCCGTCACGGGCGTGCGAACGCCTCCGCGATCGACATGAGGAGACGCGCAGGGTCAAGGCCCAACGCGTCTGCCACGGCCTCGACCTGCGTCGGCGTCAGCGTTCCCAGCACCTCGGCCGTGGTCATCGAACCTCTCCCGACTCGAGCCAGAGCAGGTACTCGCGCGCGGCTCCCTGAACGTCACCCTCGTCGAGCCGGGCAGCAACCCGCGGCGCTGCTTTCCTGGTGAGCTCTCTCATCGCTCGCTGGACGTCTTGAACGGTCATACTGTCGTGCATGGTCTTGCCTCCTGGTTAGGCGATTCCTAGGCCCGGTCTGCCGCCCTAAACGGTGACCGGGCCGAATCTGTTTGATGGAGTGATCCTCACCCCCGAGGCCGAGCGTGTCCCGAGAATCGTTCGTCTTGCGCGTCTGCGTCTTCGCTTGGTCCCCACCTAGTCCCCAAGATGCGTGAATAGGTGACAACGACGATCAACACCTGATTAGACGTCTTCGCAGGTCAGAGGCGGTTTGATCAACTTCGATCAACGTTGAGACCTGCGCGGGGCCTTGACCCGGCTTACAGGTCGGCCCGTCCCCCACCGCCACCTGGGCCAACCCCAGGCCGGGGCAGGGTCGGTTCGCACGTTTCGCTGCGCACTGGTCTAGACAGCACTAGCCTCGGACCCTTCCGGGTGCTTCATCAAGGCATTCGTACAACCCGCGCGTTCTTCCCCATTGGTATGACGCCGACCCCAGGAGCGCCCAGTGCTTGTCCCGTTCTTCCGTCTACTAGTCGTCGCTGTCGCAGTGGCAGCAGGCCCGGCTTGCCTAGGCCTTCAGTCGGCCGAGGCGGCTACCCCAGATACGGCGCGACCAGTCGGTTCTCGATTGACGGCCACGCCGTCAACGGTCGACGTCTCGACCACGGCCCAGCGGGTGGTGATCCGGGTGCGACTGGTAGACGACACCGGCGTTGTCACCAGTCCCTACGCGACGATCAGCGCCGCTACCTCGAGTCAGTACCAGTACGCCACGATGACGCTCGCGTCCGGAACCCCCCAGGACGGCTTCTACCGCGCCATCTTCAACATGCCCACCAACGCGACCCGCGGCACGTGGAACATCCAGGTCTATGGGGCCTCCGACGCGGCCTCCAACCACATGGAACAAATGAGCTCGCAGTTCACGGTCACTGGACCGCCCGTGGATTCCTCGCGGCCGGTCGGCTCCAGGTTGGAAGCCTCGCCCTCATCAGTCGACGTCTCGACCACGGCCCAGCGGGTGGTGATCCGGGTGCGACTGGTAGACGACACCGGCGTTGTCACCAGTCCCTACGCGACCATCAGCGCCGCTACCTCAAGTCAGTACCAGTACGCCACGATGACGCTCGCGTCCGGAACCCCCCAGGACGGCTTCTACCGCGCCATCTTCAACATGCCCACCAACGCGACCCGCGGCACGTGGAACATCCAGCTCTATGGGGCCTCCGACGCGGCCTCCAACCACATGGAACAAATGAGCTCGCAGTTCACGGTCACTGGACCGCCCTTGGATTCCTCGCGGCCGGTCGGCTCCAGGTTGGAAGCCTCGCCCTCATCAGTCGACGTCTCGACCACGGCCCAGCGGGTGGTGATCCGGGTGCGACTGGTAGACGACACCGGCGTTGTCACCA